>CAJUFY010000001.1 GCA_910586245.1 uncultured Christensenella sp.
TTCCCGTTGCGACGTTATTCGATACCGTGCAGCCGTCCATCGTGAGCGTGCCGAAAGCCGAGCTCGAACGATATACGTAAACGCCGCCTGCCGCAACGCCTGTGTTGTCCGTTATCTTTACGTTATTGAGTTCGCCAAAAGCGTGGCGGACGTCCTCCGCCACTAAGGGGCGACCTACGTGCAAAGCGCCCGCAGAGTCCGCAACCGTAGTCGTGTGCCCCGTGATCAAACCGCCGTTCATCACAAGATTTCCGTCGTTGGTTAAAACAACCGCGCCCAAACCGCCGTTGTTGTCTTTAAACGTACAGTCGTTTAACGTGGTCTTACTCAATCCTGCACCCGTATTATCGGCAACACGCAAAACGCCCACGTTCAATGCCGTATTGCCCAAAAACTGCACGCGCGTAAGATTGGCAACCGTATTGTTCCCTACAGAAAAAATTCCGTCCGATCCCGTGTTGTTTGCAAATTTTACGTCTGTTAACGTTACATTCAGCTTCCAAGCGGCAGTAGAGTACATTATCCATCCGCTCTGTGCGGTACAACTGTTATTCGAAATTTCACCGCCTGTTATGGATAAATGTCCCGCCAACGAAATTGCACCTAAGCCACTCGTGCCCGTTGCTTTATTGTTTTTTACATTTACGTTGTCGAGCGTAACTCTGCCCTGCGAAGCTGCGGCGCCCGCAACGAACAACGCGCCCGATTTTTGCGTTACGTTGCCGTCGGATGCGTTATCCCCGCCGATTGCGCCGCCCGTCATGGTAAGCACAGAAGTCGTTCCGACGTAAATCGGTGCATAACCGCCCGAATTGCTCTTGAAAACGCAGTCGGTCAGCGTTGCCGCCCCCTGATTGCTCAAATACAATCCCATGGCGGTCGTTCCGCCCGCAGAGGTATTAGCGGACAAGGTCACATTCCGCGCCGTCATTTCGCCGTTGAGGACGGTGATGCCCGAGCTCCCCGCGGCGGTATTCTTGTTCCCTTCGATCAAGGTATCGTTAATGCTGAAATCCGTCGTCGCAGTCATTACAACGGTAACCGTACCGCTGTAACCCGAAGCAATCGTTGCCGTATTCCCAAGAATATTCGCATTGCTGATCCGTACGGAGGTAGGGTTGTATGCAAAAATTGCGCCCGTTCCGCCGCCCGTGTTGCCGATGATATAGCCGCCCGTCATTTCGAACGCGCCGCCGGCACGAACGCCGACGCCGCCCGAACCGTACGCGTTCGCAGTGGAATTGCCGGTTACGGTACCGCCCGAGAACTTCAAATATCCTCCGGCCTGTACAAACAAAGGCGCTGCAGGCGAATTTGCTGCAGTAATCGACCCGCCCGAATAAGGTTTGCCGCCTTTGATCGTACCTTTGTCTACCGTATACGTTCTGCCGTTTGCGGTGATCTGCTGCGATTCCCCGCGTTCGCGCGAACTGTCGATAATTTCAAGACTTCCCCAAACCCACAGCAAACCGTCGTCACCGGACACTTTATCGATCGTATAACCGTTTAAGTCAAGTATGATATTCGCGCCCGCAGGAACCCAAAGCGCGCCGTACTCATAATAACCGTCTGCGCGCACGTTGTTGCCGAATTGCGGTCCTTTCCAGTCGGAGATCAGCGTCACCGTTTCCGTTCTGCCGCTGTTGTTCACGGAATTGTGAATCGCGCGCGTCCAGAAATTCGCGTTCGAAGGGAAGAAAAATTCCGCTTCCTTGTTTTGATTCAAAGTAATTTCCGCAAGCGGATTGTTCGGGATAAAGATATCGGCAGGGTCCAGCGTGGGATTGTGCGTGCCGAAACCCGTTGTAAATTCCCCGCTCTGCACGCAGGAAATATAAATTTCCGAGCCAGTAAGCGCGCTTTCCACCGCAATTTTAACGCCCGCGGGCAAATACAAATTCGCCCCGCCGATGCCTGCGGCAAGGTTATCTTTGATGATGGTTTTCCCGCCGAACGAAGCGGTTGCGCCCGATACGAAAGAAATGACACCCTCGTTTTCCGTAAACGTGCAAGTCTGGAAGGAAGATGCGTAACTACCCGAAAGGTAAACCGCCGCGCGGTTCGCCCCCGTAGATTTGTTGCCCGTAAACGTCGTATTGCGTACGGTGATCCTTGTTGTCGTAACAGAAATCGCCGAAGCGCTGACCGCTTTATTGTTGGTAAACGAACACCCGTCCAGCGTGAGCGGCGCGGCTGATACTGTATGCGAAATCGTAGAATCTTCCGTTGAAGCGCCGGTACTTACGTTACCTTCGAAGATACATTGATTGAAGCTGATCGAAGTGCTCGCATTGTTAATAAAAACTGCACTCCCCTTGCTCGAACTGTTGCCGGAAAACGTTACCCCCGTTACTGTTATTTTTTTGGCACCGCCGTTGCACAACAAACCGCCCGCGGCGTTGTTACTGTTCACTGTATTCAGCGCTTTGTTTCCGGAAATTTCGCCGCCGTTGATCGTCAGGCTACCATGCGCAGCAATTCCGCCCGCCGCCAACGATTTTCCAGTAGCCGTATTGTTGATAATCCGGCAATCGTTCAGCGTAACAATGGAGCTCGAGTCAATCCCCCCGACGTATCCGCTGTTGTTTTCTACCGTAACGTTGGTACACGTCAGAGTTATTATATTGTAATTGTCCTTAGTTGCAATTCCGCCCGCACAACCTGTTGTTGAATAAGTTGAACGGTTTCCGGAAATGACGGTATCGGAAATTTCTACTTTCGGCGCATTAGAAACTTTACCTGACCGATCCAACAAAAAAATTGTGGCACTATTGCTTGAGACTACGGCATTATTTGTAAAAGTACAGTTTTTGATTTTTGCAACGGTGCTTGCAATGTTCGTCGAGCTGATCGCAACGCTCCCGCCATTTGTTCCTGAAGCAGTGTTGTTGAGTACGTTGCAGCCGTCCATGACCAGCGTTCCGCCCATCTGAAAAACCCCTCCTCCGTCATGAGAGGTATTCCCCCGAAGCGTGACGTTGGTCATCGTAAGCTTCGATCCCCCGTACGAATTATACAGATGAACGCCGCCGGCAGTGTTACCAGCCACACTCGTCGCGTGATTTCCCGCAATCGTAATATCACGTAACTTTATGTTTATGCCGGAGCCGGTATATTTCGTTGTAATCCCGCCCGCCTGATTACCGGAACTGGTGTATCCGCCCGTGATTGTGCCTCTTCCCGTGCCCGAATTATCTACGATCTCAAGACTTGCGGCACCAGCTATATCCCCGACATAAATGACGCTACCGTCCGATTTCGCTGCCGTCAGGTTGCGGTTGAGAACGTAGCCGTTCATGTCGAACAAAATACTTGCCCCTTTGGGTACAAAGAGCGCACCGTTGTAATAGCCCGTGCCCGTGCCGAAACTGCCGTTTTCGGCAGTCCAGTCGGAAACCATGGTGAACGTTTCCGTTCTGCCGCCGTTATTGAGGGAATTCTGAACTGCACGCGTCCATAAACCTGCGTTGGTGGGTTGATAATAATACGCCTCGCCGTTATTTAACTCCACGAAGTATTTTTCTGCATTCGGTTTGAAAATCGTTTTAGGATCTGCCGTGTTGTGCGCACCGTAGCCCGAAGTAAACGTAGCCGCCGCTTGGCATACCACGCCGATATCGGACCCCGTTAAGGCGCCTGTAACGTTAATTTTATTGCCCGTTGCCAGATAGAGATTCTGCGCACGGCAAACGCCGCCCGTAACGGCGTTGTCTTTGATCACAACGCTGCCCTTGAACGAAGCGGTATCCGTATTTCTTTCAAAAGAAACGCCGCCGACGGCAGGTCTTTGTGCTTCTTTCACGTTTACGGTATTGTTCGTTACCGAAGTGTTTTCGATCGTAACGTTGGAACTATTCAAATAAATTCCGCCCGTGCTGAAATAATTTCCCGTGTTCGTACTATTGTCGTTTACAACGTTTCCCGTAATCGTACAACCGGAAATCAAAACGCTTACGGCAGAAGAATCAACCAAAATTCCGCCGCCTGCGCCATAAGAAGACGTTGTTACCTGATTGTCGGAAATAACGGTATTACGAATTTCTGCATTTCCGTATCCGACGTTGATCGGCGCGCTATCAGACGACAAAAGAGCATTCTCACTGATGATGCAATTCCGAACTACATTATTCGCACTCGAGGACGTAAAATTTAAGATACCCGATTGCGACACGTTCTCCGTAAACGTTACGCCGTCCAACACAACGTTCCCCGAATTGAAAACATTAACAATTCCGTTGGAACCCAAAGTTGAATTGCCGCCTGTAACCTTGCCCGTACCTACCGAATCGATAATCGTAAGATTGGAAGAAATGCGGAAAATTTCGTAGTAATCTTTTTCCGTTCCCGCAATCGCCTGATCGATCGTATATCCGTTTAAATCTAAAATAATGTCGGCATCATTACCTGTCCATAAATAGTCCGTCGCCCCCGCATTCCCGAACGAACCGTTTACGGCTACCCAGTCGGAAACTAATTTTACGAGGATCGGTTTGCTTTTCGAAGTATTTTTAAAAGCGTAATTCCAACGTTCTACGTTCGTGGCGCCGGGAGCTTCCTCTGCCGCCGCTGCGCGCGCCAAAGATTCCGCACTCGTTCTGCAACCGTCGGGAAGCGTCGCAGCCGCCGAAGCGGTGACTTCGTTCAATGCGAGCCCCCGTCCGTTTGCGCCGCTTGCAAACAGCACGCCGAAGCACACGCTCGTTACGAGCGCGAAGAGCATGAGCACGACCGCGATCAGGCGCGGCGCGCGGCTTCCCCCTATATTTTCGTTGCGCGCGATACCCGCAAAGGCTTCCCTTCGCGCGCTCAATCTTTTTAATGAATTTTTCTTCTCGATTTTATTCTTCATGGATACCTCCATTCAAACAAAACTCTTCCTTGTCCTTCTTTGTGATTTTTGTTCACCTTCCCCGACGCGTTCTTGATTCCATAACTATCGGTTCTGGTGAATTCTACTGAGCGTAGAGAACTTTTTGAAAAAAATTTACAAAATAAAAAAATCCCCTCCGTATTCCGAAAGAGATTTTTTGCGTATCTATTAAATTTTTCGAATCAATAAAAAAAACCGAGCCGCCGAAATTTACTTTCGACGGCTCGGTTTTGGTGGGGACAACAGGGCTCGAACCTGTGACCTCACGCATGTGAAGCGTGCGCTCCAACCAACTGAGCTATGCCCCCGCACGAAGCGTAATCATATTTTACTTGCTTACAAAGAAAATGTCAATTGTTTTTTAATGGGGAAGAAAAGATTTTTTAGAAACTTCATAAAAAACGCTTGCATTTTTTTTCAGTTATGTATATAATCGTATTACAGTTGAATGGGGATATAGCTCATCTGGTAGAGCGGTACGTTCGCAACGTACAGGTAACGTGTTCGAGTCACGCTATCTCCACCACAAAAAATCCGAAACGGCAATCGTTTCGGATTTTTTTATGAAAAGAACGTTGCCGTGAGAACGTCCGCCTATTCGACGTTTGACTTTTTTCTTAAACTTACATATAATAATGAATATGACTTCAGCGGTAAAAAAAAGCATCGGAATTTTATATATTTTGGGCGCGGCGCTCTGCTTTGCGCTGATGAATTTGTTCGTGAATCTTGCGGGCGATCTTCCCCTCATGCAAAAAGTGTTCTTCCGAAACGTGCTTACCGTCGTAGTGGTATTCGTGATTCTGCTCTTTCAGAAAGAAAAATTCCGCATACACGATAAATCCTGTATTCTTTGGTTGATTTTGCGCTCGGCGATCGGATTTTTGGGCGTAATCTTAAACTTTTACGCAATCGATCACATCGGAAGTATTTCCGACGCCTCGATTTTAAATAAACTCTCCCCTTTCTTCGCGATTTTATTTTCCGTATTTATCCTACGAGAAAAACCGACGCTTCCGGAAGTAATTTTTACGTTGGTTGCGTTTGCAGGCGCCTTCTGCGTGGTAAATCCGCGCGATTTACAGGCGCTCCCCGCAGTGGCGGGATTCTTTTCGGGCGCATGCGCCGGATTCGCCTATACGTGCGTACGCGTGCTTGCCGTAAAAGGCGAACGGGGCATAATCACCGTCTTCGTATTCGCCGTCTTTTCGACCGTCGTTTCCCTCCCCTTCTTTATTGCGGGATTCGAACCGATGACCTGGAAACAGTTGCTGTTTCTGCTGCTCGCGGGTGCGTGCGCAACGGGCGGACAGTTTTTTATTACGGCGGCATATAGAAAAGCGCCCGCCAAAGAGATCGCCGTATTCGACTACTTTCAAGTGCTGTTCGCGGCGGTGCTGGGCTTCTTCTTCCTGAGCCAGACGCCCGAACTGCTGAGTATCATCGGGTACGTGATCATCATCGGCGCGGCGGTTGCAAAACAAATTTTTCACCTGATCAAAGTCAAACGTGAAAAATCAATCGCGACGGCGGAAATCGACGAAGCGGCAGCCGCCCCTTCGCAGGACGCGCCGAGGGAACAAGACAGAAAAAACGAATAAATTTTTCCCGTACGGTTGCAATTTACACGGGGATATGCTATGATAATTGCGGTGAAAGTGATGGAAGAGCAAAACAATTTGCCGAAAGCGTCGGAAGATTCCGCGCACGAACAAGAAAATACAACCGCGGAACAAACCGAAGATCCCGCCGAAGCGCAATCGGTCTCGAAAACGGAGGTTCAGACGCCGCGCACCAAATTAAAGCGACTCCCGAACGAATCGGACGAACAGTTTTTAGCGCGCTTTAACGAAGCAAAACAACGTGAAATCGAACGCTTAGGGCAGGAAATCGCGGAAAAGACGAGCCGCGATACGAAGAAGAAACGCCGCAACTGGTGGATCAAGACGGGATTGATGCTGGCGCTGATCGCGGTTTCCGTCGCCATGATGTTCACGATCACGAGCTATCTTGCGCCCGAAGGCACGGCAAGCTTCACGCAGATGGTTGCAGGCGCAAGTCTGCCTTTCTTCCTGATATTCATCGGTGTCGTCGTGCTGTACATGGTTCTCGAAAGTTTAAAATACGCCTATCTTTTGAAGATTTCCACGGGAAAATGGCGGTTTAAAAATTCGACCAAGACCATGTTTTTAGGGAAGTATTACGACGGGATCACCCCGCTCGGTACGGGCGGACAGCCCTTCCAGATCTATTATCTGCACAAAAAAGATATTCCCGCGGGCGTAGCGACCGCCGTTCCGCTGGTACGGTTTATCGTGGGAACCATCGTCTTTTGCCTGATTGCCGTTGCATTCTTCGTCTATGCGGGCGTAACCGATTTGCTGAATGCGAGCGTTCTGCAAAAGTGGGGCGGCGGAACGATTATTCTTACGATCGCGACGATCGCCATGGTCGGAAACCTTCTGATTCCCGTAATCATGTTGGTCGTGTCCCTCTTCCCCCGCTTCGGCAAAAAAATGATGATGGTCATCATCAAAGCATTAAGCAAACTCCGCATCGTAAAACACAAGTATCCCACCATGAAGAAGTATATCTACGAAATGGAGGAATACCGCCAGTCGCTGAAACTTCTGATCCGGAAATGGTGGGAACTCATCCCGTTGATTTTACTTTGCGTCGTGGATATGGTCATGAATATGTCCATCCCGTTTTTTGCAGTCATGGCGATTGCGGGTCCCGGCATAACTGCCGAACCCGTCATGCTGTGGTTTCAGATTATGTGCCTTGCAACGATCTCGTTCTACTCCTCTTCCTTCGTACCGACGCCCGGCAACAGCGGCGCAAGCGAAGCGATGACGACGCTCGTATTCCTTTCCGTTTCGGGAATCGAAAGTCTACTCGGATGGATCGTACTGCTGTGGAGATTCGCAACTTATTATCTGTACATTCTTTCCGGAATCGGGATCAGTATTTTCGAAATCATTCGTTCGGCGGTGCGCAACCGAAGAGCGTTGAAGAAAAGCAAATAACGAAAAAATCGCCCTTGTACGGGCGATTTTTTTATGCAAGCGAAACGATCGTCGGCGTGATTTTCCGATCGTGCACCACCAGATAACAGTAACTCGGCGCAGAATACGAACCGGCGGAACCGGGATTGATACAAAATACGCCCGAAACCGTTTCGATTTCCGCACGGTGCGTATGCCCGTACAGCGCGGCGTCGCACCCCAGCGCTTCCGCGCGCCACCAGCCGTTGAAGCCCCGATTTCACCCCGTACCGATGTCCGTGACAACAGAACAGGCGCACGCCCTCCGCTTCGATCACGCACTCCTCTTCGCCGTACGCAAAATCGCAATTGCCGCGCAGAACGTACGTCTTTTCGGGATACTCCCCGGACGTTCCCCGCACGTCCCCTGAACCGTCGCCGAGATGGACGATATAATCGTTTTCGGCAAAGAGCGGACGGAGTTTTTCGATGGCTCCGCGTCTGCCGTGCGAATCGGACAAAACGACGAACGTCTTCATAACAGTTTCTCCAAAGCGCGCAGCGCTCTGCCGCGGTGCGAAACGCCGTTTTTTTCTGCTTCCGAAGCTTCTCCGAACGATTTTTGCAAATCGGTACTGAAAAATAGACTGTCGTAACCGAAGCCGTTTTCCCCGCATTCCCGCGTTAAAATTTGCCCGTGCGTTCTTCCTTCGGCGGTAATCGCTTTTCCGTCGGGAAACACCAGCGCAAGCGCGCAGGAAAAGAACGCGGAACGATCGGCTTCCCCCGCAAGATTTTTTAAGAGCAGCGCGCGGTTTTCTGCATCCCCTCCGCCCGAATAACGCGCACTGTAAACGCCGGGCGCACCGCCGAGCGCGTTGACGCACAGCCCGCTGTCGTCCGCCAAAGCGGGAAGCCCCGTCGCCCGACAAACCGCCTGCGCCTTTAAAAGTGCGTTTTCCGCAAAGGTTACGCCCGTTTCTTCGACTTCGCCCCGAAAGCCCGCTTCCGTCTGAGAGAGCACTTCCCACTGCGCAAGTACGGCGCGGATTTCCTTTAATTTGTGTGCGTTGCCCGTTGCGGCAACGATCGTATTCCGATTCATATTTCCTCCGTTACTTCGAGCGGAACGAACGCGAATTTTTCCACGTCCACCAGTCCGCGGTCGGTCAGTTTCAATTTGGGAATGACGGCGAGCGACAGGAACGCGAGCGTCATAAACGGTTCGTAGCAATCCTTAACGCCTGCGCCCCGCGCAAGCGCGTCGAGCGTTTCCGTCCGCGCGATCACTTCTTCGGCGGGAGCCGAACTCATAAGCCCCGCAACGTCAAGCGGGAACACCTCTTCCCGCTCGGAAGATACGAACGCCATACCCCCGCCCGCTTCCTTTAACAGCATTGCCGCGCGCGCCATGCGCGCGTTATCGTCCCCGATTACGACGAGATGATGGCTGTCGTGCGAAACGGTAATCGCAAGCGCCGCCCCGTGCAAGCCGTACCCTTTCACGAGCCCCAGTCCGATATTCCCGCTTGCGCGGTGCCGTTCGATGACGGCAAGTTTATTCAGATCGGTTCCCTGCAAATGCAAATCGTCTCCGCAGGGAACGCTCAAAACGATTTCGTCGGTCACGAGTCCGTGCGGGCGCACCTGCAAGGCGCGCACTTTTCCGCTTTTCACGGGAATCCGAAACCGATCGGCGCAGACGTCCTGAATTTTTACGGTATCGCGAACGCAGTCCGGCACGGACTGCGAAACCGAAAACATCGTTTTGCCGTCCTCCGCGACGATTTTCCCGCGTTTGAACACGGCGCGCACTTCAAAACGATTCAAATCCTCCGCGAGTACGATATCCGCAATCCTGCCCGGCGCAATCGCACCTCTGTCTTTGAGCCCGTAACATTCCGCCGCGTTCAGCGTTGCGGTGCAGACTGCCTGTCCGGAAGAAACGCCGCAGACAACGAGCTGACGGAGCGCGTCGTCCATATGTCCGCGCGTTTGCAGATCACGCGCGTTTTTATCGTCGGAGCAGAGCAGGAAACGGCGGCAGTTGAAGGGATCGACCGCCTTCGCCGTTTCGCGCAGATGATTCGCCGAAGACCCGACGCGCAATTGCACGTACATCCCGCGCGCCGCCTTTTCGCGGCATTCCGCCGCCGTGAGCGATTCGTGATCGGTTGCGATTCCGCACGCCGCATACGCGCAGAGCGCTTCGCCCGAAAGCGCGGGCGCATGTCCGTCGATCGGTTTTCCGCACGAATTTGCCGAGGCAAGTTTTAAAAGACAGTCCTCTTCGCCCGCAAGCACGGCGGGATAGTTCATCATTTCGCCCAAGCCGAAAAACGTGTCTTTTGCAAGTTCGGTTGCAGTCCTTTCCCCGTCGATCCGCGCGCCGCCCGTTTCGAACGGCGTGGCGGGCACGCAGGAAGGGAGCTGCAGGAACACGTCGAGCGGAACGCGCGCAAACGCTTCGCGCAGATATTCCGCGCCCGCAATCCCGCACACGTTGACGATCTCGTGCGGATCGGCAATCACCGTCGTCGTACCGCGCGGCAAAACCAGTCGGGCGAACTCCTCGGGCGAAAGCATGGAACTTTCGACGTGAACGTGCGATTCGATGAACCCAGGCAAAGCGAACGCGCCTTTGCAGTCGTACTCGATCCGCCCGCAATAGCCCGCGCCCACGGCGGCGATCCGCCCGTTTTTGACGGCGATTTCCCCGTATTCCGTCTCCCCCGTAAATACGTTGAAAATCCGCGCGTTCTTCAACACGAGATCGCACGGCTGCCTTTTCATTGCACAGTCGATCAAATCTTTCATGCCTGCATTATAACATAAAAGCGGCTTTATTTCAAGCCGCTTTTAAAACTATTTGATTTTCGCGCGCATCCGCATCGAGTTAAGCACGGCAAGTAGCATGACGCCCGTATCGCCGAGAACCGCCGCCCAAAGCGGAATGAATCCGAACAGAGAAAGCACCATGAGCGCGACTTTTACGGCAATGGAAAACGCAATGTTTTCGGCGACGATTTTGCGCGTCTTGCGCGCTCCTCTGATCGCTTTGGGAATCGCGTTCAGATTGTCGCTTGCAAGCACGAAATCGCTTGCCTCGATCGCCGCGTCGCTTCCCAGTCCGCCCATCGCGAAGGAAACGTCGCTTGCCGTCATTACAGGCGTGTCGTTAATTCCGTCGCCCGCATACAGCAGTTTTCCCCGCGCTTTCAATCGGTTTGCCGCCTGCGACTTTTCTTCGGGAAGAAGTTCCGCGCAGATTTCGTCGACGGACAAACCAGCAAGGCTTGCCGCGGCGCGCTCCTTCGTATCCCCCGTGAGCACCGCGATTTGCTCCACGCCCGCCTTTTTGAGCGCGTGCAGCGCCTCGGCGGCTTCTGTGCGAACGCAGTCGCCGATTTCTACGTTTCCGAGGTACTGCCCCGCTTCCGCAACGTACACGACGAGATTCGCCGTTTCGTTTTCTTCGCACGAAATCCCGTTTTCTTTCATCAGACGCATTCCGCCGACGAGTACTTCCTTGCCGTTGACGACGGCTTTCAGTCCCCGCCCCGCAAGTTCTTCGCAGGATTCGGCGCGGGGCGCCTCCACGTCCGCAAACGCCTGTGCGAGCGGGTGCGAGGAACATTTTTCCGCGCTTGCAGCCAATACCGGCACGCGTTCGTCTCCGTTTGCTTTTACGATCGTAAACTTTCCTTCGGTCAGCGTACCCGTCTTATCGAACGCGGCGACCTTCACGCCCGCAAGCGCGTCGAGATACACCGCGCCCTTTGCGAGCACGCCGCACCGCGCCAGCGATCCCACGCCCGAAAAATAGGTGAGCGGAACGGAAATAATCAGCGCGCAAGGGCAGGAAATTACGAGGAAATTGAGCGCCGTTTTAATCCAGGGCGCAAAATGATAGCCTGTAAACAGCGGCGGCACGATCGCCACGATCAGCGCGATCAGCACCACGACGGGCGTATAGATCCGTGCAAACTTCGTGATGAATTTTTCGGGTTTCGCTTTTTGCGAAGCAGAATTTTCGACCAGTTCGAGAATTTTTGCAACCGCGCTCTCGGACGCGGGACGCAGAACTTCCGCTTGAACGGCGCCGCCTGCGTTTACGCAACCCGCAAGCATCTCTTCGCCCGCGCGAACCGCGCGCAGGTAGCTCTCTCCCGTGAGCGATTTTGTGTCTATTTCCGTTTCGCCTTCCAACAGACGGCAATCGGCGGGAAGTTTATCCCCTTTTCGCACGAGTACGACGTCGCCCGCAACCAACGCTTCGGGCGAAATTTCTTCCTGCGTGTCCCCCGAAATGCGGATTGCCGTATCACTTTTCAGCGACATCAGCTTTGTGATCGCGCCGCGCGAAGAACCGACCGCAACCGACTGCAACAGTTCGCCGATCTGATAGAGAATCATAACGATCCCCCCCTCCAGACTTTCGCGCAGTGCAAACGCGCCCGCGGCGGCAACGAGCATCAGCAAATTTTCGTCGAATAGGAATCCGACGTGAAATCCGCCCCGAAACGTCTTTCCGACGTTTTTGCACACCGACCAGAAGACCGACCAGCCCGCCGCGGCAAACGCGCCGAGATAGAGCCCGAACGAAATCCATTCATTCCCGCCGCACAACTGCAAAACGAGCGCGGGAAGGAACAGCGCAACGGCAACGGCGATCGAAAGGATTTCTTTCAGATGTCGTTCCTTTTTGCGCGGAACGTTTTCGTCCGCGATTTCCACTTCTTCGAAGTGCGAAATTTCGTAAATTGCCTTTTCGAACGCCTTTTCGGAATCACAGCAAAACCGCACCCGTTGGGTGACGAATTCAACGGAAACTTCCGAAAGCCCTTCGATCTTCTGCAATTCTTCCTGCAACTCCGCTGCGCAGCCCGCGCAGTCGAGATTCTTGATTTTGATGATTTTTTGCATGCTCTCTCCTTTCTTTAAAACCGACAGTTCAAATGCGCGCAGGCAAGTTCCAGAAGCGCGGTAACGTGCGCGTCCGCAAGCGAATACGCGATATTCTGTCCGTCCCGCCGCGCTTTGATAATGCGGTTGTCCCGCAGAATCCGCAACTGGTGCGAAACGGCGCTCTGCGTTCCCCCCACCGCTTCCACGATGTGAAAGACGCACATTTCACCCTGCCGCAGCGCAAGCAGAATTTTAAAACGGCTGGGTTCGCAAATCGCTTTCAGCTGCGCGCAGACCTGCGCAACCGCTTCTTCGCACGGCATATTTTCTTTCGCGCGCACCGCGGCAAGCGCGTGTTCCTCTTCGTGATTGCATTCCATAATCAACTCCGATATTTCAATATATGAATAAGTATTCATATATTAGCATAATAAAAAGCCGCCGTCAAGCGGTTTTTATAAAGTTTCCGAAATTTTTTCGGAACGGAAACGCAAATCCGACAAATAGGAAAGCGTTCCTCCGCCCCGCACGCACAGTTCCGCGGCAACCAGTTTCTGGCGAGTCAGGTGATGTTTACGGTTGAACGCGCGGTCGCCGTACTTCGTATCTCCCGCCACGGGAAAACCGAGATACGCCGTATGCGCGCGGATCTGGTGCGTTTTGCCCGTGTGGAGCGTGATCTTCAATAAGCTGGTTTCGCCGTCGCTTTCGAGCAATTCGTATTCGGTAATCATTTTTTCGCCGATCGGCTTTGCGGAAACTTTTACGAGCGCGGATTTTTCGTCCTTCGTAAGATACGCTTCCTCTACGGCGTGCGTTTTCGTAGGTTTCCCGACCACCCGCGCATAATAAATTTTTTCGATTCTCTTTTCCCGAAACGCGCACAGCAATTCCTTTTCCGCCGCTTGCGTCTTGGCGAAAATCAGAAGCCCCGCCGTGTTGCGATCCAAACGGTGAATAAAGTACGTTTCGCCCCGCTCGCGCAAATCGCTGAAAACCGCTTCGGAATTGACGCCGCTCTCTTTATCGGCAACGAGCACGTTCGCATCCTCGTATAAAAGATCGAATCCCCGTTTCTGCTCCTGCGCGGACGTGAGAAAATACTGCACGGTGTCCCCCGCAGAAAGAAAGACGTCCGAACCGACGCGCTTTCCGTTCACGCGGATATCGCGGTTTTTGAGCAACGTGCGAAAGTAAAAAGACGCAGACGCGCAACGGTTATCTGTGAAGTTTTTGAGCGATTGCTTTTCGCTTACGACGAATTGTTTCAACTTTTTTCTTCCCGAAAATGATGATTGCCAGAACTGGCGCGGCGGCAATTGCAAGATAGATCGCGCCCCCGCGCAACAAAAAGTAGGTCAAATAGGATAGCAACAGCGCGCTCGCCGTCTGAACGAGCGAGTACGATAGCGCACGCTTCCAACCCGCTTCCTTAGCGGTCGCCGCAATGGCGGAAACGCAGGGCGAACAGGTGAGCAAAAACACCGCGAACGCAAACGCGCTTGCAAAAGAATAGGGAAACCCGCCGTAAAAGAGATTGAGAGCGCCCGCCACGTTCTCCTTTGCCACAAGCCCCGAAAGCGCGGCGTAAGCGATCTTCCAGTCGCACATCCCGATCGGCGCGAAGAGATATTTCAGCCCCCCGCAGATCCCCGCAAGCATGCTCTCTTCCGCCGCGCAAAATTCGAACGAAAAGCTGAACGACGAGAGCAGCCACGAAAGCAAAAAGAACGCCAACACGACCGTTGCCACCTTTATTATAAACTGTTTGATCTGAAAGAGCAAGGATTTGAACACGAAAAGCGGACGCGGAAGCTGCAAAGGCGCAAGTTCCATTACGAACGGCGGTTTTTCTTTCCCTTTTAAAAGAAACGCGGCAAAGAGCGAAAAGGAAATGCCCAGCGCATAGAGCAACAGGACAGCAAGGAACGGATTGCGAAAGAGCGACGCGGAAAGTGCCAGAAAGACGGGCAGCTTTGCACTGCACGGAATATACGGAAGGCAGAGCAAGACGCGCCGTTGAATTTTTTTATCGTCCAAGCCGCGCGTCGTAAGCGCTGCCGCCGCGGTACAGCCGAATCCCAGAAGCAGAGAAAATACCGCCCTTCCGTTGAGCCCCAACCGAGAAAAGAACCCGTCCGTCAGAAACGCAAGCCGCGACAAAAAACCGCTCTCTTCCATGAGAATGAGAAAGAAAAACAGGAGCGCGATCTGCGGAAGAAAACACAGCACGCCGCCCAAACCGTTTAAAATCCCGTCGATGACGAAACTGCGCGCGACGGGCGACGCAATGGATTGCGCACAGCCCGCGAGTACTTCGGTAAAAAGCGTTTCCACCAGCGATTTCAACCGATCCCCTAAAAGCCCCGGTGCAAACGTGAGAAAAAAAATCAAAAAAACGGACGCAAAAAATGCGGGAATACAAACCCACCCGTTCAGCAAAACGCGGTCTGCGCGCGAAAGTCCTTCGCGCGCGGGGATCAGAACGCCTTCGGGCAGCGCCGCCGTTTGCGCTTTTTCCGAAACGGGTGATTCCAACGCGCTGCAAAGCGCGGTTTTAAGCTGTTTTTTGGTGAACCGTTCGGCGATCAGTACGGGAATGCCGAGACGTTTTTCCAACGCGTCCGCATCGACTCTGCCCCCTTCCCGTTCGAACAGTTTTTTCTTCGTCAGAACGAGCGCGGCGCGCCGTTCGTTTTTAAGGAGCGAAAAAAAGAGCGGCAGCGAACGCGCCAGCCCCGCACATTCCGAAACGAACACGACTGCGTCTTCTTCGTGGGAAAGAAGATAGTCGCGCGTGAACGTTTCTTCCATACTCATGCTTTCAAGCGAATAGATGCCCGGAAGGTCGCATACCGTAACCTTTTCGCCGCAGAGCGTCGTTTGCCGCTCCTCCGCGCCCACGGTTACGCCGTGCCAGTTCCCGACTTTCGCGTGCCCGCCCGTAAGCTTGTTAAAAAGCGTGCTCTTGCCCGCGTTGGGATTGCCGACGAGCAGAATTCTCGTTACGTGCGGCATACTCTGATCCCCTGCGCGAGTTCCAGATCGAGCGCGATTTTTGCGCCGCCCGCCTGCACGAGAAAAATTTTTTTACCGCGTGCCACTTTGAGTACCGAAAATTTAGCGCCCGTATAAATGCCGAGGGAACGAAGCCGTTCTTTTAAGAGCATCGGAAGTTCCACTTTCATCACGACCGCACGGTCGCCTTTTTTTAAATCACCCACATTCATACTAATAAAAAATGCTTCGGGCGCGCGGATTATGACGAAAAAACGCTTTCCATGAAAAAAGCGCGCCTATGCGCGCTTTTATTCTTTATTCGTGTTGCGTTGCGGTGCGTTCGCTCTTCTTTTCTTTCTGCAGTCTGAGCGCGCCGTTCGTAATCATCGGCGAAATGATCAGCCAGATCGCCGCAAGCGTGATCAGCACGTAGACGATGATCGACCCCACGCTTCTCGGTCCCATAAAGATTTCGGAAACGAGGTTGAAATCGAAGATGCCGAACAAGCCCCAGTTCACCGCGCCGAGCAGCACGAGAATATAAGAAAGTATGTTTACAAAGATCATGCGTTGCCTCCTTGCAGACAGTATGAACGGACAACTTTTTTTTATGCAAAAAAGCGCCCGCACTGCGGGCGCTTCGGCTTATTTTCCGGTTTTCTTTTTGCCTTTGAGTTTGCTGAGGTCGACTTCTTCCACTTTCTTGTCGGAAGGTTTGACCACGAAGAGCACCACGATCACGACGAGCAGAATCGCCGAAATCGAGAACAGAACGATGGAAATTACGTTGTTCTGCAACCACTGCGACTGACCGGGCGTATAGTCGAACGGGTTGCGCACTTCAATGACCTGATAGCCCTTCGTCACTTCGTTGGAAAGACGGGAGTCCGTTACCAGAAGTTCGACAAAGTAATATCCCGATTCCTGCGGATTGAAGGAAAGCGAGGAAGAGGAAGGTCTCCACTGATACGCGTTGTGCGATTCGTCCCACTCCTCGTCGTCTTCGTCGATCTCGTCGTCGTACTCTTTGATTTCGGTGAAGCAGTTCGCGTATTTTTCATCGGACATATACTTCGCCGCGTCGGTGACGAGCGTCTTGTAACTGGGTTCGGATTCGATCTTTTTCAGCTCGTCCATATTCAGATGGTACAGACGGTATTCCTTTTCGATTCCGTCGAGCGAGATCACGTCGAACGAAGTAATCGAATAGCTCGTTTCGCGATAACCGAGCGACTGTTCGCCCGCTTCTTCGATCACAACGCCCGTATACTTCGCTTCGAACGTAAATTCGGGAATTCCTTCGATGTCCCAAACGTTCGAACTCGTGACCGTTACGAGCTGACCGTCTTTATCGTAATACTGCATTCCGTTGCCCGCGGCGTCGGCTGCGAACACGCGGAATTTATACGAACCTTCTTTCTTGATTTCAAAACGCAGCGAATTGTAGTTGAGCGAAGTTTCCGTCGTCGGCGTCGCGCTGCCCGCTTCCTGAGACTGGTTATAGAAGGATACGGTAAATTTCAGATTTCTGTAATCGGCGGTATTGCTGCCGATAAGACCGCGCAGCGAAGGCAGATAGAAATACGCCCCGTCGCCCGCGCTCACTTTTTCGTCCTCTGCAAGTTCCGTTACGGCTTGCTGATACGCCTCGACCGCGGCGTCGTACTGCGGATCTTTCACGTTCGTGCCGCCGTTCCCCTCTTCTTGCGCTTGAAGCGCGGAATAGAAAGGTCCTTTCTGATTGCGGTCTACTTTGATATAATCGAACGCGTCGTCCCCTGCGCCGATTTCGGCAAGCGCGTTCTCGTGCGCGTACCAGGTGAGGTATACGTATTCGTCCTTATTCGTGCCGTCGTCAAGACGAATCCGAATGGAAACGTAAATGATCTGATCGTCTTTATCGAGGTCGCCCGTGGGCATAAAATAGGTAGAAGTGGTGAGCGTTTTATAATCGCTGTCTTCCCCCTTCTTGTAATCGCCGTCAACCTTCTTCGCCATATAATACTGGCGGGTGGCGGAAACGCTGTCGTCGCAGACGTCGATCGCCTGATAACTCAAACTAAAACGCTGACCGAGACGGAACGCATGCACCACTTCGTTGAGTACGAGTGCGGCAGGCTCGTTGTCGATGATATTGCCGCCCGTAACGGCAACCGTGCCGTCCGCTTCCGCAGTTTCCGCCGCGGTGCCGTCCGTCACTTCGAGCATCTGACCGTTCAAACGGTTCATAAATACTTTCTGTTTCGCGTCTTCCCGGGAAATTTCCGCCGAGAAGGTCATAGGCGTGCTGGGCGTCGTGCTGGCGGAAGAACGGTATTCGAGATAATTCCCGCCCACGTTCACGAGTTTGCCGAACGGCGCGTTTGCTCCGTTGAGATATACGCCGAATTCGCCCGCGCTGCATTCCTTGTCGCTGAGCGAAAGATTGATCCATTCGTCGGGATCGACGGTCACCGAATTACCGGGTTCACGATCGCCGTTTTTCACGGCAACTTTCACGCTGTCGCCGTCTTTGGTGAATACGATCGCGTTGGTCGCTTTTCCTTCTTTGGTCACGTTTTCTTCCGCGCTTTCGAATTGAATCGTAAAGGTATCGAAATTGACGCCCGCGAACTTAAAGCTGAGTTCGAAGAAACGGACTTGTCCCGGATTCACGCCGGAAGAAGCACCTTCCTCCGCCGCTTCATACCATTTCAAAGCAAGATTTCTGCGATAGAAAACGTTGCCTTCGTCCGAAAGAACGAACGTCGTATACGACTTGTCCGCTTCGGCATTTTCCTTATAAGTTTTTACGTCGCCGCCCGTGCCCTGCGCGAAAATCGTCGTAGGAGAATAAGACGCGGCGAAAGCGCGGCGGGAAGGTAAAAATCCCGCGAACGCGAATCCGCAAACGAGCGCAATCAGCGCAAGTACGGATAAAACCGTTATAAAACGCAATTTAACATTTTTCATGAAATCTTGCTCCGTAAGGGCATAAGCCCCAAAATATCTTTTATATTTTACACAAAAAAAGAACTTCCGTCAAGCGGTAAACGCCGCTTTCGGGAAGAAAATAACGTTTTCGCCTAAAATTCACACGGGAGTTACGACGGAAGAAACGTCGAACAGTTTCCAGGGAATTTCCTGCACGGGCGGTTCCGAAAGAAAACGCATCCTTTCGTGCGTGACGGGATGCGTAAACGCAAGCGAATACGCCCAGAGCGCAAGATTTCCCTTTTGCGCCCGCGCGCCGCCGTAACGCATGTCGCCGTACAGCGGATGCGTAATCCCCGCCATCTGCACGCGGATCTGGTGGCTTCTGCCCGTATGCAGTTTAACTTCGGCAAGCGAAAGACCGCGCTGAGATGCGAGCACGCGGTAATCGAGCGAAGCGAGCCGCGCGCCGTCCGTCGCCTGCGTACAGAGATACACCATGTTGTTCACGGTGTTTTTTTTCAGCCAGTTCACGAGCTTCCCGCTCTCTTCCACGGGCGTACCGTTGAGCACGGCAAGATATTTCTTTTCGAAATCTCCCGTTTTCATCTGTTCGCAGAGTCTGCCCGCAGCCTTGCTCGTTTTCGCAAACACCATCACCCCGCCCGTAGGACGGTCTAACCGGTGCACGAGTCCTACGTACACGTTGCCCGGTTTATCGTACTTGACGCGGAGATATTCCTTGATCTGATCGAGCAAATTGGAATCCCCGCTCTCGTCGGGACAGGACGCCACGTTCTGCGGTTTCAAAACCACGACGATATGATTGTCTTCGTATAAAACGGTAAGAGTTTCGTTATCTTTCATTCGTAAAAAGTCCTCCCGCGCCGCAGGGAAGGGGAATGCCCTCTTCCGTGGGAAGCCCCACTTCGTACGCTTCGATATTCCCCTTCCGCCCCGCAAGGCAAAGGGTTAAAAGATTTGACAGCACTGCGGGCTGCAGCCCCGTCGTGTAACTGTTGATTAAAAAGAAAAGAGGATCGTCCGTTAAAAGAGAGGCGCAGAGTTTTACGAACGGATACAGCCCCGTTTCGATCTTCCACATTTCGCCGCCGGGGCCTCTGCCGTAAGAAGGCGGATCCATTACGACCGCGTCGTAACGGTTGCCGCGGCGAAGTTCCCGCTGCACGAATTTCATGCAGTCATCTACGATATAACGGATTCCGCTTTCGATTCCCGAAAGCCTTGCGTTTTCGCCCGCGCGCTCCACCATGCCTTTCGCGGCGTCGACGTGCGTGACCTCCGCGCCCGCTTTGGCAAGCGCAACGCTCGCACCGCCCGTGTAAGCGAAAAGATTGAGTACTTTGATTTTGCGTCCCGCGTTCTTTACGAGCGCCGCCGTCCTGTCCCAGTTGACCGCCTGTTCGGGAAAAAGCCCCGTGTGTTTGAACCCCATCGGTTTGACTTTGAACGTTAAATCGCGGTAGCAAACGTTCCACTCGTCCGGAATTTTACGGCGGTATTCCCACGCGCCGCCGCCCTTTTCGCTGCGGCGGTACACGGCGTCGATCCGCGGATCGGAAAACATATCGTAATTTGCGCCCCAGATCACCTGAGGATCGGGCCGAAGAAGGGTAATTTCGCCCCAGCGTTCAAGTTTATAACCGTCGCCCGTTGCAAGCACGGCGTAATCGGTCCATTTGTCGGTAAAGCGGATCATAGGAAAATTATAGTAAATCCTGCGTTTTTTGTAAAGTAATTCGCCGCAAAGTTACAAAAAATCTGCGGCGCGGCTTATTTCTTGAACACCAGCACGCAGAAACTGCGGGGCGCAAGCGTCAGCGTGCGCGCGCCGACGGGCGCAACGTCCGTCGGTACGATTTTTTCGGGCTCTTCCAACGTGTTATAGTCCGAAAGACCGCCCGCAAGCAAAATAATCCGCGTGAGCGATCCGAAGTCGTAATCGCCTTCCACTTCCGTTTCCGTTTCGGTATCGGATGCGTTCACGACTTTTACGTACGTGAATCCGTCCCGTTCCGTTGCGGAAACGTAAACGTCTTTTCCGTCCGCTTCCGCCTGCAACGCAAAGTCGCCCGTATACAGGCTGTACAGTTTCTGCACGTAATAACTTGCCGTTCCGTACGCGGATTTCCCGTCGAACCAGATCAGGTTGGGGCTCCACTGCGTATAGCCGAGCCGCGCGAACAGCGGCGCGTAGGATTTCATGACGACGACGTCGGCATTGCGTTCCATGCCGGTCATAAAGGCGGCTTCCGCGAGCGCGCCCTCCCAAACGTTCGCATGCGGCGAATTAAAGAGCGCGCAACCCGTGCCGGGCACGTGCGCGGCGTATTCGCCCGCATAAACGAGCGCTTCGCGCGGATATCGATCGTATACGCCGACGTTTTTGTACAGCCATTCAGGGGATACGTAAAAATGTTCGTCCGAACAATACACGAAATCGGGGTTGCGTTTTAAATTTTCGCGCGTCCACGCCCAGGCGCTCTTATGCGACGGCGTATCGACCGTAGGCCCGACCGTGCCGATGATCTTGATTTCGGGATACCTTTCGTGAACGCGCTTTTCGAAGAGTTCGAAGCGTTTGTAGAATTCGTTGCCCTTCTGCGTTTTCGTCGTTTCCGTTTCCCACTGTTCGTTGCCGAGCCCCAGATATTCGAGATGAAAGGGTTCGGGATGCCCCATTTCCGCGCGCACCCTGCCCCAAAGCGTATTCACGCCGCCGTTTGCAAATTCGACCACGTCGAGCGCTTCCTGAATATACGTTTCCAGTTCCGCGTCTTCGAGCGGCACGCATTCGGTAGACATATACTGGCAGGCGATCCCCAAACTGACGACGGGAAGCGGCTTTGCGCCGAGGTATTCGGCAAGACGGAAGTATTCGAAATATCCGATGCCGAGCGTCTGCCCGTAGTGCGCATACGGGGAACGGAAACCGTTTTCTTCGTTCGTGCCGTGTACCGCCCAACGGTTCCAGTTGTGTTTTCTGCGTTCCCTTTGCCCGATGGAATATTTCCAGAGGTAGCGGTTTGCAAGATTATTTCCTTCAACCACGCACCCGCCCGGAAAGCGTAAGAAGCCCGGTTTCAGCTCCTTCATCAGCGTTACGAGATCGCGGCGGAACACGCCTAAAACGGCTTTTTCGGGCATCATGGAAAAACAGTCCAAATGCAATACGCCCGCTTTTTGCATGACGATGCAGAAGTCGGCGCGTTCTGCTTCCGCTTTGCTCTTTACACGGAACGCGTACTTGTGCCAGTTTCCGTCCGCTTTGATCTTCACTTTCTTTTCGAGAAGCGGAGCGCCGTCCTTGTAAACGCCTACTGTGACTCTGCCTTTATAATGATAGGAACGCGCGTAAAAAGAAATTTTGTATTCCGTCTTTGCGGAAAGGTAAATTCCGTCGTACGCTTTGTTCTTCATCCCCGCGCCCGCCTGCTGCGCCGTCAGCCGCATATAGTGCGGATTTTCGGGGAAGAGCGGACGATCCGTTTTTACCTTTAAAAGAGCGTCCGCGCCCGCGGGATAAACTTCCCAGCCGTAGCCGCCGTCGTCTTCTACGATATACTTGTCCCATTCGCCGTGCACGTTTTTTGCCTCGAAATTTCTGTTTTCAAGCATTTCGGCGTAAAGACCGCCGTCAATTCCGTAATTGATATCTTCGATAAAGAGCCCGACGCCGCCGCTCTTTACGGGAATTTTATTCTGTTGCGATAAAGTTATTTTCATGCCAAGCCTCTCTCAACCGTTTATCATTTATCCGTATTTTAAAGATAATTGCAGTATAACATAAAAATACCCGAAATAAAAGCTGTTTCGGGTATTTTTTGTCAGGAATTATTCGATCGAATGCGCAATAAACGTGATATGGTCCGCCGCACGCTCGAGATTGCCCACGAGATTGATGAATACGTTGGAATTTTCGGGCTGACACTTCCCTTCGTTCAGACGCAGAATATGCTGTTTGACGATGACGCGCTTCTGTTTATCGATCTCGTCTTCGAGCCGATCCACTTCCGAAAGACTGCGGAAATCTTTATACAGGAAGGTTGCGAGCGCAAGCACGTACAGATTTTTGATCTTCTCGTACATGTCTTTGGTCATTTCGAGAAACTCGTCCGAAAATACGAGGTTATCGTTTACGTAATGGTTGGTATATTTGGTTACGTTGTCGGCAAGTTCGCCCACGCGCATGATGTCGTTGAGTACGTAATGCAGATTCGAAATGGTCTTTTCCTCTTCCATCACCAACGAACAAGCCGAAAGCCGCACTAAATATTCCACCATCTTTTTGTTTGCGGCAGCCAGCTCGGTATTGTGTTCCATGACCGATTCTTTGACCGAAACGTCTTTATTCAAGAACGCGTTTACCGAATCGGACAGCGTATCCATGGAAAAAGAGAACAGTTTGCCCGTTTCCTGATAGATATGCCCGAGCGCGACGGAAGGCGTTCCGAGCAGCAATTCGATCTTTTCGTCCAGCTCGTCCACCAGCCCCGTCTTTTTTTCTGCGGGCGGAAGCTTCTTTTCCCGCACGATCAGATTCGCAAGTTTTACGAACATGGAAACGAACGGAAGGAAGATCGCCGTACATACCACGTTGAACAGCGTGTGGAACGTCGCAATCTGAAATTCGGGGAATTGGGGGAACATGGCGACAAGCACGGTATCGGCAAACCCTTTCCAACAGAGCAAAAATACCGTAAAGATGACCGCACCGAACAGATTGAACAGAAAATGTATGACTGCGGCGCGTTTCGCGTTTGTGGAAGCGCCGAGCGAAGAAATGAGCGCCGTGACGCACGTACCGATGTTCGAACCGATAATGATGTAAAATACCGCGTTTCCGCCGCCCCCGATCAACAACCCCTGCCCTACCATCGTAATGATGATCGCGGTGATCGCCGAAGACGACTGCACGAGCGCCGTCAATACGATTCCGATGAGAAGCAACAGGGCGGGATTTGAAATTTTTACGAGCAGTCCGGAAACCGCATTGTAAAGTTCGGAACCCTTTTCAAACGACATTGCGTCGGACATGAACGTAAGCCCCACGAAAATGAGCCCGAGTCCCGCCAGCGCGCTGCCGACCGATTTCACTTTTTCTTTTTTGGAAAACATGCCCATGAACACGCCAACGGCGGTCAGACACAGTACGAACGTCGTAACGGAAATCGAATTGAGCGATACGAGCCATGCGGTGATCGTAGTTCCGACGTTTGCGCCCATAATGATTGCGGTCGCCTGGAACAGCGTCATGATCCCAGCGTTTACAAGCCCGACTACCATGATTGTCGTAAACGAAGAACTCTGTGCGATCAGCGTCACCCCCGTACCGATTCCCACCCCCGCGAACCTACTTTTTAAATTATTATTGAACATATTGCGGAGTTTTCCGTGAGCAAGACGGGTCATATTATCGGAAAGACTGGTCATCCCCATCAGGAACGCGCCGAGCCCCCCGAATATTTTCATGACGATTTCGATGTAATCCATTGTACCCATAAAAAAAAGCGATTCTCCTCTGCCGTAACAGCACTGCGTTTTTATTATAGCAAATCCCGACGCATCTTGTCACTTATTTTTCATAAAATTGTTATAAAAATATAATTACTGCGGAAAGTATCAATCAGGATTGAAAAACGCTTGCAATTACAAAACGCATTTGCTATAATAGACAGCGCATCGAGGAGTAGCGCAGCTTGGTAGCGCGCTTGGTTCGGGACCAAGAGGTCGCGTGTTCAAATCACGTCTCCTCGACCAAACAGCCGTTTTTCGTAAGATTTTAGCAGATTTCGGACGAAAAACGGCTTTTTCTTTTGCCGATTCTGCGGGATTCCCCCCGCCGAATCGGCATTTTTACATTTTTTTGGGTAGTAAATTGGGTAGTAAATCGAGGTCAAGAAACGGTGCCAACGATCAGAGCCGACGCGCAGCGTCTGCGAACGTCGTCAAAATTTTAGTTTTTCGATCTCATCGCGCTGAAAGACTTCCGAAAAATGCGTGTAAACTCCTTCCGTCATGTCTTTTTTGTCGGTATGATCCGTCCAAACGTCTACAAGCGTTTTCGAAATCCCGCATTCCAAACTGCGGGAAACGAACGTATGCCGCAAGTCATTGAGGTGGTGCGCGGGGCAAAGTTTCTTAAATGTCCCCGTGAGTACGTCATTTTTCACGGAAATTTCCTCTTCCGAAAGTGGGAGTAACGGACGGAGCACGGGCGCGATCGGAATTTTACGCCGCCGTTTCTTCTGCCCTTTTCGGCATTTCCCGCAAATTACGCTTACAAAATCGCCCTCGATCCGCAAGCTGTGTATCTCATCGCGCCGTATTCCCGTATACAGATAAACAAAATATTGCTTTCCGTACGGCGATTTTTCGCACGCCGCGAGAAATCCTGCAACCTCTTTGAGCGAAAGCGCCGTCCCGTTCTCGCGTACGTGTTTCGGAATTTTTACGAATTGCATCGGATTTTCGGAAACAAACTTTTGCCCCACTGCCGCGCGGAATATCTCGCCGAGCAAAAATTTCACTGTTTCCGCCGTTCTTCCCTTTCCCTGCGCAAGCAAGCTGTTTAATAGCTCTTGGCATTTTGCAGGCGTTACCTGCCGTAAAGTCAATCCGCCGAAGGTTGGATAAATATGTAATTCGGCGTTCCGGTGCTGTGTGTCATAGGTTGATTTCTCTACGTTTACCCGCTTTACGTTCTCGAAATACCACTCCGCAAAATCTACAAAAAGTTGCTTTTTTTGGGTAGTGATTCCTTTCTGTCGCCGTTTACGCTTTTCACCCAGTCGCGAAAACGGTCTAATACTGTGTTTTTGTCCTTGCAAGTAAATTGTATATCGTATCCGTCGCGACGGTATCTCACTTGCCAAAGTCCGTCGCGGGTTTTGCGGAAACGCCCTTCTTTGAGTTTCGGCATTCTTTTTATTTCCTCCTCCGAATAAAAAGACGTTTCAGCTCGGGCTTTCATTTCACTATCGTGTTGAGCTTTCAAATTTGCAAAGTCAATTATTTTGAAATCGGCACGACGGGCGGCATAACTATCCGCGCGCCCTTGCGCGTAGCCGATAACAAGCATAATTCTTTCCGCCGCTCCGATGAGATCGGCGACTTCATCGCCATTGAAATTTAATTCCATGTTTCCCCCTGCGCCCGCTTATACAAAACCGCGCAAGGTTTATTTTATCATGCGTTTTTTCGCTTATGCTGTATTCATGCCGCTTTTTGCGTTTGTGCATACGCGCTACCCTACGCCCGCCGAAGATTAACCGACGTCGCCTACGCTCGAAGTCAAAAACCGTGGTCAACGATCAGAGCCACGCAACGCCGCCTTTATGCCTATTAGTCCCTCACCGTAACCGACAAAGCGAACTTTCTGCGCGGGTGTCATTTTATCAAAGAGCGCAAGAAGCTCCACTTTTTCGGGAGAGAACACTGGCGCGGCGTTCTTAATGCTTACATTTCCAAAATCGTCCGACCGCCCTAAAAGGTAATCAGTAGAAACCCCGAAGAAGTCCGCAAGTTTAATTATAGCGTCTGCGGCAGGCTGCACTTCTTCTCTTTCCCACCGTCCTATATTTGTTTGACCTGTTTGAATACCGTGTGCAACGTCCCATTGTGATAGTTTTTTTTCTTCCCTCAGTTCTTTCAATCTCATTTTTGGCTCCTCCGTAAAAAAATTTTAATCATTTTTGGCGCATAATACTTGACATAACCAAATATGGTTATTATAATAATATCATATATTAGCCATTTACGGCTATTTTATTCCCCCTCGCACGGAGAAAATAAATAAAATTTTATCTGTGCGGCAAACGGTGCGTTACTCGTGCGAGGGGTAACGCACTTTTTGCGCACTTTGGGAGGGGATAAGTAATGAAACAAGAAGCCGTAACCACAGCGGCAAAGTCAAGCCAACGCTTGCGAATCATGCAACACTTGCGGAAATATGGCACACTTACAAATATAGAGGCGTTGAGCTTGTACGGAATCATGCGGCTTTCGTCGCGGGTGAGCGAACTTCGCGCACGCGGGGAACAGATAGAAACCGTCATGAGGAAAGGTTATAACAAGTACGGCGAGCCCATGCGTTATGCAGAATACAATTTACGGGAGAGCGCGGAATGAATAACGACGAATACAATCAAATTTTCAGTATATTGTCGCAAGCATATTTGTCGTGCGCGGAAGTTTTAGGTATGCTAATGCGTTTACATGGTGACACGGACGAGCAAGGAAAAGCGGGGAAGTGTATTGTTTTGGAATTTCCCAAAAAGAAATCAGTTTCTTCCAAAAGGGAGGAATAATCGACAATGAAGATCGGAGCGTACCTCACACCCGAAGAGTGCGAAAGAGTATGTAATTTAGTAGAAGAAATTGTGCGCGTTATCGGTTATGCACAAGGGCGCGCAGATAGTTACGCCTCCTGCCGCGACGAATTTAAGTTAATTCAATTCCCGCGTAAAGAAGAAAAAGACGAGGCAAAAAAACGACATGAGCAAATTTGAAAAAAAAGAAACAGTGTATTGCGAGGAATTCGAGCCAAAACGCGAGGCAGCAGGAAAACCGATACCGCGTATCGAGGTAATGGAACAACTGAAGCACGCCGCAGGGCTTTGTTATGCGCTTTGTTGCGACCTTTCGGACATTGAGGAACAGGCAAAAGAAAAACAAAAAGAAACGCCGCACAACATAGAAATAAGCGCAGATTTCGCGCCGCTCACCACATCGAAAATGAAAGAGCGCTTAAAAAAGGTTGCAGGCATATGTTACGGCATAGCCTCCGAGGTAAAACAAGACGAAGAAGATATGAAGTTTATGTGCGAATACATAAACGAACTACGTACCGAGCTGTACGAGCGAAAGCAGATTTGCCCGAAGATATGTTTTCGCAACAAGAAATCGGCGGCTAAACACAAAGGCATAAAGGTAGCGACGCTTGCTCCGTTTGACGTGGCAGAAGAGAGATACCGCCGCAAGAAACAGGCGGAACGCCGTAAACGTTACTAAGCGGACACGGTGTTCTTTCAAGAAAACTAAAAAACGTATCGCGGGCACGTTAAGTCCCGCACCGCTCATTCCTCCTATACCTCTAAACGGCATTGCGGGCGCCGTAAGTCCCGCTCCATGCCCCGAAACGGGCAATCGCTTTTCCTCTGCGCGGGCGGAAATGCCCCGCAGAACCGCAAGAACGCCGCCTGTAAACCACAGGCACACGATATATCAAAACCGAATCAGGCAGTTTTCCGTCCGCGCCTTGCGCGTTCTGCCGTAAATAAAAACGCGTGGATTCGTCCCCGATCGAGCGCAACGAAACCCAAGACGGCAACTATTGAGCAAGGCAGGATAGCAGGCAAACGCGGGCACGGCGATATAGTGCGGAGGCAACCACGGGCGGTTGCATTGTGTCGGGGACGTGGTGACGACGGAAAAGGCAATGCAAGGGGCGCGAGAAATTCGCGCCTTTCTCTTTTTCAAGAGATCGCGGGGGGATTTCCGCACGCCCAAAATGAACCGTAATCATTCCCCTACGCCCGCAAATTGATAATGTGCGTAGGCTCTCAACCTCATGCCCGCGGGCAACTGCGTAGCCCACAAAAAGAGAGCCTACGAGCGAGCGGACGGGAATACCTTCCCGCCCGCGAGAACGTAGGACAGCAAGCGATAGCGCGCATAGGACGGGCGACGGGGTTTGGTAAGGCAAAACAGCTGTATAACAATGGACCCCTGCGCCCAAAACAGCCGAACGAAGTTCCCGAAAATGGGAACACGGCGGGACACACACTATCCGAAAAAGAAAGTACGGGCGCAAGCACGAAAAGATTTTGCCGAACGCCTCCGCAGGGGTGCGAGCGCGTGCGCCGTGCCGCTGCGGGGGTGGGCGGGAAAATTGTGCTTGCGCCCGCACTCCGTTTAAATTCGGGGTGAGGGCGTAGCCCTCCCGCATTACCGCAAGCGGCAAGCCGCTTGCGGTCCGCAGTTCCCGAAAACGGGAACTTGAAACCAGGTGCAGCGCGCCGATCGGATCTTCCGAGTTCCCGAAAACGGGAACTTTTAAGCGCGGTCACGGTCGGGGGTCAGCGAACAGTGCCAACCGACGTCGCCTATGCTCGAAGTCAACGACTGGGGTCAAGGATCAGAGCCGACGTGCAGCGTCTGCGAACGTAGTCAACGTTTTGAGTGACCAACCGCGCAAAATGCGTTGCCGAGAACTCAAAAAAGCCCGCAAAAAGTAAAAATTTTGCGGGTAGTATTTTGGGTAGTGAAATGAAAAACCCTTGTGAAACGCTGTTTTTTGGGCAAAAATGCCCGTTTTTGCCTATTTTTTAGGCACTTTTCAAACCCTGTTACGGGTTCGGGACCAAGAGGTCGCGTGTTCAAATCACGTCTCCTCGACCAAACAGCGGTCGGACGATATCGTCCGACCGCTGTTTTTATATTGTTTATAACAAATCTTCGTTTACGCGGCATCTCGGAACGGTATCGAATCCCTTTTGCAAATCCGCTTCCGTAGGAACGTAATCCTGCATCGTGCCGTCGTTAAACTGTTTGTACGCCGAAAGATCGAAATATCCCGTTCCCGTCAAACCGAATAATATCCTCTTTTTCCTGCCCGTGCGCTTACATTCGAGCGCGGCGTCGATTGCCGCCGCAATCGCGTGCGAACTTTCGGGCGCGGGAAGAATCCCTTCGCATTTCGCAAATTTTACCGCCGCTTCGAAGACTTTGTTCTGCGTGACGGCAACCGCGTTCATATACCCGTCGTGATACAACTGCGAAACGATCGGGCTCATGCCGTGATAGCGCAACCCGCCCGCGTGGCTTGCCGAAGGCATGAAACCGCACCCAAGCGTATACATTTTTGCGAGCGGCGTCGTCTTTGCCGAATCGCAGAAGTCGTAAACGAACTTCCCGCGCGTAAGGGATGGACAGCTTGCGGGCTCGACGCCGAGAAATTCCGTTTCGCTCTTTCCCTGCAATCTGTCGCCGAGAAAAGGCGCGATCAAACCGCCGTAGTTGGAGCCGCCGCCCACGCAGCCGATCACGAGATCAGGCGTAACGCCGAATTTATCGAGCGCGGTCTTCGATTCCAGACCGATGACCGTCTGGTGCAGAAGCACGTGATCGAGCACCGAGCCGAGCACGTAGCGGCAGGATTGGGTCGTACACGCTTTTTCCACCGCCTCGGAAATGGCGCAGCCGAGCGAACCGCCCGTTCCGGGATATTCTTTTAGAATTTTCCTGCCTGCTTCCGTCGTTTCCGAAGGGGAAGGAATGACGTTTGCGCCGTACGTTCTGATCACCTCTTTGCGGTGCGGTTTTTGTTCGGCGGAAACCTTTACCATATATACGTCGAGTTCGAGCCCGTAAAACGCGGAAGCCATTGCAAGCGCCGTTCCCCACTGCCCCGCGCCCGTTTCGGTGGTGATCGATTTCAACCCCTGTTTTTTGGCATAGTAAGCTTGCGCCGCCGCCGAATTGAGTTTATGCGACCCCGAAGTATTGTTGCCTTCGAATTTGTAATAAATTTCCGCAGGCGTATCCAGCGTGCGTTCCAAAAAGTATGCGCGCACCAACGGCGACGGACGGAACATTTTATAAAACGCGCGGATTTCTTCGGGAATTTCGATCCATTCGTCCGTTTCGTTCAATTCCTGCTCGATGCAGTCGTTGCAGAACACCGCCTGCAAATCCTCTTTCGAACAGGGTTTTTGCGTCGCGGGATTGATAAACGGCGGATGCTGCGTTTTCATACGCGCTTTTATGTTATACCAGTATTTCGGCATTTCCTCTTCCGTCAGATAAATTTTGTAGGGAACGTTTTCCATAAGCCGTAACCTCCGTTTTTTGAATTTCATAAAAAAACACGGTTTTATCCGCTTGGGACGAATAAACCGTGTTGCCACCCAAATTCGCAATAACAATTGCCTTAACGAGCACCGCCATGCTCTCTTCCCGTAACGGAGAAGCCCCGTCGGATACTACTCGGACCCTTTCGCACCCGCCCTCGGTAATCCATTCGCAAGCAAACGGATTGCGCCGCTCCCACCCGCGGGCGCTCTCTGGGAATCCGCCGTTCTGCTCGTTACTACTTTACCTCATCGGTTTTTATTCACTATACGCTTATTTTATACAAAAGTCAAGCATATTTTTGGGTTTTTTATGAATTTTTTCATTTTTTATCCGTTACACCTGCGTCAAACCGTTCTCGTCGAGCCAATATATTTCTTCGGCGACTTCTTCTAAAAATTTACGGTCGTGCGAAACCGCGATGATCGTGCCGCGGAATTCCCGCAAGGCTTTGCGTACGACGGGCGCCGAAAGCGGAGAGAAGTTGCGCGTCGGTTCGTCGAGCAGCAATACGTTCGCCTTTTTTAACACCATGTCGGAAAACAGGAGTTTCGCCTGCTGTCCGCCGCTCAGTTCGCCGATCGGGCGGCGCATTTCTTCCGCCGTAAAATTCAGATTGCCGAGCATCGTCAGTGCGCGCGTGCGCTCCTCTTTGCCGTATTCCGCGCGCAAAAACGCATCGGGCGTCAACGAAAAATCGAGCGCTTCCGCATAATTCTGCGGCATATAACAGGCGGCGACGTCCGTTCGGTTTGCGATTTGCTCCCAGAGCCGCGCAAGCAACGTCGATTTTCCCGCGCCGTTTCTCCCGACGATGCACACGCGGCGGCTTCCCGCAACCGTAAGCCGAAGATTGCGCGCCAGAATCCGATCGCCTGCGCGCAGTTCCTCCGCAGAGTAATCGACGATTACTTTTTGAGACGGAATATAAACGTCGCCGAACCGCGCGACGATGCTCTCTTCCCGCACGGGCAAGGGCATAGATTCTTCCCTGTCGAAGCGCCTTTCCTTTGCCTTGATCGACTCCATCGCTCTTTTGGCGCGCCCGTCCGAAGAGGGAATCCCGTCCGGATTTTTCCAGCTCATATTATTCTTTGCTTTTTCGTACTGCTTCGCGAGTTTTTCTCTCCGCTTACGGTCCTCCGCGCGTTCCCGTTCCGCAGTCTGCGCCTGTCTTTCGAACGCGAGATTGCGGGATCGGAGATAATCTTCGTAACCGCCGCGGAATACGGTGACGCGGGATTGCCGTTTGCCGTAAATCTGTTCGACGTGCACGACAGCGTTCGCCGTATCCGCCAGCAGCGTTTCGTCGTGCGAAATAAACATAACGGGCATACGGCAGCCGATCAGAAAGGATTCCAAAAAGGCGAGCGTTTCCAAATCGAGATCCCCCGTCGGTTCGTCCAAAAACAGGGCGTCCGGCTGTCCGCATAAAATTTTCAAAAGTTGAATTTTGATCTTTTCTCCGCCCGAGAGCGTTGCAATCCTTTGATCGGAATCCAAAAAAGAAAAATCCAGTCCCAGAGAATTCACGGCGGAAACGTTCGCGTAGAGATCGCAATCCGCAAAATACTCCGCCACCGTCATACCGCACGATTGGGTCGGAAAAAACTGCGGAAGATAACCGAAGTTTCCTTTTCGTACGACATCGCCCGTAGCGCGAACGTAATTGGTTTTTCCGCACGCAAGATATTGCAACAGCGTTGACTTTCCGTTGCCCTCTTCGCCGATAACGGCGACTTTATCCCCTGCGTTCAACGAAAAATCGAACGCGTCGATCAATTTGCGCCCGTCGCTTTCCAGATAAATCGTTAAATTTTTAATTTGTAGCATTTTTTCCTCCGAATAAAAAAAATTCCCGTTTGCAGGCTGCATACGGAAACACGAAAAAATGCCGCTATTGAAAAAGCGGGCGTTCCGTTTCGTAAAATCCGTAAGCGATACGCCCGCAAACAACGTTTGCAAGCAGCATCTTAAACTTTCGGATTTCAATTGCGCAACGGACGAGCCCTCCCTTAATAAACAAAGAAAAAGTCTAAACCGAAAAAATCAATTCAGACTCTTTTTGGTTGAGGTGACGTGACTTGAACACGCGACCTCTTGGTCCCTAACCAAGCGCGCTACCAAACTGCGCTACACCTCAATGAAAAGCATATTCCATTATATCGATAATTTTTAAAGTGTCAAGCATTTTTCGAGCCGTTTCGGGAAATTTCTGACGAGGATCGGTTTCTTTTCGTAAAAATGATCCCGAACCGCCTTGCGGCGATTCGGGCATTTTCTTTCATACGCAGAACTCAGCCTTCGGTCGGGTTGGGAACGGAGATCATAATGCCGTTCTCGCCCGTGACGACCTGGGGTAGCTTGCCGTCCCAACGGGAAAGATATTCGATATACTTCATGTATTCGGCGATATCCTTACCCGTATGCGCTTCGTCGAAGACGATTTCGTAAACGGTCAGTTCTTCGCTTTCCGCCGAAGTTTCCGTACGCTCGTTTACGGTGTAGCCGAGCATACGCGCGACTTCCGCGCTCTTTACCATAATCGCGCGCGCCTGCGCCGTCGCCGCGGCAACCTGTGCGTCCGCCTGCGCCTGCGCTTTGGCGAGCAACGCCTTCGCTTCCTGTTCGGCAACGTAGAGCGCCGTTTCCGCCTGTTCCTTTTTCTTCTCGTTTTCGTACTGCGCCTGCAACTTTTCCTGCTGTGCCATCATCTTCGCTTCCACCGCCGCTTCGAAGGCGTCCGAAAATGTAATGTCGGTCAACACGGCGGAATTGAACGTAACGAAATACTTATCGCCGATTGCTTCGGAAATTTCTTTTTCCACGGTGGGCGAAACGTCGTTGCGCTCTTCAATCAGTTTTTCCGCCTGAAATTTCGAAAGCGTCGCCTTAGTGCGTTCGACCGCAACGCTCTGAATGCGGTTCGTGAGCGCTTCCAGTCCGCCGTAATTGAGCGCGATTTCCTCTACCTTATCCTGACGGATCTGGAACTGCACCACCATGGAAATATCCATAGACTGCGCGTCGAGCGTATAGGCGGGCGTTTTGATTTCCACCTGCTGTACTTTTGCGTCGTATTTTTCATACTTGCGGGTCAGCCAGAAATCGAAATACGTACCGGGGCCTTCCACTTTGGAAATGACGCCGAGCCGTTTGACCACGGCGATCGAGCCCGCCTCCACCGTATGAAACGAACCGGGGATCAGCACCAGCAACAGAACACCCGCGCCCATCAGACAGCAGGCAATCGCGCCGTGCGGCGTTTTTTTGCCCGTACGTTTTTTCTTCTGGTAAAAACGATACCCGAAGATTGCCGCGCCCGCGGCGATCAGCGCCAAAAACAGAATGGCGGTTAAAAAAGTGTAAACCATACGATTTCCTCTCAAAAAATTTTACGCTTCCGAACCGGCAAGAAAGAAAAGACCCGCACCCTGCTTTTTCTGCAAGGTTGCGAGTCTCATTTTTTAATACTGCCCCGGGCGGCCGTGCCGCCGTGATGACGGGTACGTAACGGAAACCGCTTCCCCGCGGCTGCCGCAAATTACTCCCTCTTTCCGTTCGGATTTGTTTACGAGCTTATTTTACCATAACCGAAATCGCTTGTCAAGCATTATTCGATATTTTTTTATCGAATAATATGGATATTTTTACGGAAAAACGCAACGCCCGCATGTCAAATATTTCCGCCTCAAAAACGAAGTATTATCCGATAAAATTTTATCAAATACGACAAATTTTCTTGCTCTCGTTCCGCCCGTGTGTTATAATGATAGATAGAATCATAAGATGCCCCGCGCAACGCGCGGAGCAGAGATAAAAGGAGGAATTTATGGCACAATGTGAAGCGAGATGCGGCACTGCGGAACAGGAAGCGCAATTAAAAGCCGTGATCGAAGCGTCGCGCGAAACGCCGGGCTGTTTGATGCACATTTTGCAGGAAGCGCAGAGTATTTACGGATATCTTCCGATGCAAGTGCAAAAAACCATTGCGGAAGGTTTGGGAATATCCCTTTCCGAAGTGTACGGCGTCGTTACTTTTTATTCGCAATTTTCCCTGAAACCGAAGGGAAAATACCGGATCAGCGTATGTCTGGGCACGGCTTGTTACGTAAAGGGCGCGGATAAGATTTTGGAAGAAATCGAAAAAGAACTCGAAATCAAACCGGGCGAATGCACGCCGGACGGGCTCTTTTCGCTGGACAGTTGCCGCTGCGTCGGCGCGTGCGGGCTCGCGCCCGTGCTGATGGTAAACGACGAAGTGTTCGGGAAGCTCTCCCCCGATAAAGTGAAATATATTCTCGACGGTTACAGGGAGGACGAAAACAAATGACCATTCAGGAACTGGATCTCATCCGTCAACGGAAAAAAGCGCTCGTCGACGTGCGCCGCGTGGTAAAGGAACAGGGCGAAAAACTCGCCGCAGAAACGGGTTACCGCAAACAGGTGCTCATATGCGGCGGCACCGGCTGCACCTCCTCCCACTCGATGAAAGTCATCGAACAGCTCGAAGCTTCGCTTGCCGAACTCGGCATTCACGACGTGCTCCTCGTAAAGACGGGGTGCTTCGGGCTGTGCGCGCTCGGCCCGATTATGATCGTTTATCCCGAAGGCGCGTTCTACGCGCAAATGACGCCCGAACACGCTAAAACGGTCGCGGAACAACATCTCGTACCCGGCGGCAGCGTGGTGACGGAACTCCTCTATCAGGGCACCGTGACCGAAAACGGCATTATCCCCTTTGCGGAAACCCCCTTCTATAAAAAACAACTGCGTATCGCGCTCAGAAACTGCGGCGTGATTGCGGCGGAAGACATCGAAGAAGCGATCGCGGCTGGCGATTACGCCGCGCTCGAAAAGGTACTCACGACCATGACGCCGGACGACGTCATCAACGAAATGCTCGCTTCGGGCTTGCGCGGAAGAGGCGGCGCGGGCTTCCCCACCGGCAGAAAATGGTCGTTTGCAAAAGCTTCGCAGAGCGAAATCAAATACGTCTGCTGCAATGCGGACGAAGGCGACCCCGGCGCGTTCATGGATCGTTCGGTACTCGAAGGCGATCCCCACTGCGTGCTCGAAGCCATGACGATCGCGGGATATGCGATCGGCGCGCATCAGGGCTATATTTACGTACGCGCGGAATATCCCGTGGCGGTCGAACGGCTCCGCATCGCGCTGAAACAGGCGCACGAATACGGTCTGCTCGGCAAAGATATTCTGGGCTGCGGATTCGATTTCGACATCGAAATCCGTCTCGGCGCGGGCGCGTTCGTGTGCGGCGAGGAAACCGCGCTCATGACGAGCATCGAAGGGCACCGCGGAGAACCCCGCCCCCGTCCCCCCTTCCCCGCCGTAAAAGGTCTGTTCGGCAAACCGACCATTTTGAACAACGTGGAAACCTGGGCAAACGTGAACCCGATCATCTTGAACGGCGCCAAATGGTTTTCTTCCATCGGAACGGAAACTTCTTCCGGCACGAAGGTCTTCGCGCTCGGCGGCAAGATTACCAACGTCGGGCTCGTGGAAGTACCGATGGGCACGACGCTGCGCGAAATCGTGGAAGAGATCGGCGGCGGCATCCCGAACGGAAAAAAGTTCAAAGCCGCGCAGACGGGCGGGCCTTCAGGCGGCTGCATTCCCGCTTCCTGCATCGACACCCCGATCGATTACGACAACCTGATCGCGATCGGCTCGATGATGGGTTCGGGCGGCATGATCATTCTCGACGAAGACACCTGCATGGTAGACATTTCGAAATTCTACCTTGAATTTACGGCGGACGAAAGCTGCGGAAAATGTACGCCCTGCCGCATCGGCACCAAACGGCTGCTGCAACTGCTCACAAAGATCACCGAAGGAAAAGGCGAAGCGGAAGACGTCGTAAAAATCGAAGAACTTGCCGAACACATGAAGCAATCTTCCCTGTGTGCGCTGGGACAGAGCGCGCCCAACCCGATCCTCTCTACCCTCCGCTACTTCCGACAGGAATATTTCGACCATATCGAGAAAAAGAAGTGCGAAGCGGGCGTGTGCAAAGCGCTCCTCAACTACACGATCGATCCCGCAAAATGCAAAGGCTGCACGCTTTGCGCGCGCAACTGCCCCGTAAAAGCGATTTCGGGCACGGTGAAAGAACCGCATTCGATCGACACTGCGCGCTGCATCAAATGCGGCGCCTGCATGGAACACTGCCGCTTCGGCGCAATCGAGAAAAAGTGAGGTAATATCATGGCGAAAAACGTAACGTTGAAGATCAACAATATTTCCGTAACCGTTCCCGAAGGAACGACCATTCTCGAAGCAGCGCGCAAAGCGCATATCGAAATCCCCACGCTGTGCTATTTGAAAGACGTCAGCTGCGTCGGCTCCTGCCGCATGTGCGTCGTGGAAGCGACGGGCGCGCGCGGTCTGGTCGCAGCCTGCGTTTACCCCGTTGCGGAAGGCATGGAAGTGCGTACCAACACCGAAAAATGCCGCCAGTCGAGAAAGATGACGCTGGAATTGCTCCTTTCCAAACACAAAAAGAAATGCCTTTCCTGCGAGAGAAACCACAACTGCGAACTGCAAAAACTTTCTTTGGGATACGGCGTCGACGAAGACAGGTTCCTCGGCGAAGACTTCGTGCTTCCGATCGACGATTCCGCCCCTTACGTGGTGCGCGACAACGACAAATGCATCAATTGCATACGCTGCGTCGCGGCGTGCCGCAAACAGAACGTAAACGCCATCGGCCCGATCGGAAGAGGCTTTCACGTACATATCGGCAGCGCGTTCGATATGCCTTTGTTCGAATCCGTTTGCGTCGGCTGCGGACAGTGCATCGTCGCCTGCCCCGTGGGCGCGCTCTCCGAACGCTCTACCATCGACGAAGTCTGGTCGGCGCTTGCCGATCCCGCCAAACAGGTGGTATTCTACACCGCCCCTTCCGTCCGCGCGACGCTCGGCGAAGCGTTCGATCTGCCCGTCGGCACGAACGTGGAAGGAAAAATGGTTGCGGCAATCCGCCGCCTCGGCCCCGCGCACGTGTTCAATATGGACGTGACGGCGGACCTCACGATCATGGAAGAGGCGAGCGAACTCATCAACCGCATCAAAACGGATAAGCCGCTGCCGATGTTCACCTCCTGCTGCCCCGCCTGGGTGAAGTACGTGGAACAGAAGTATCCCGAAATGATCCCGAATCTTTCCACCTGCAAATCGCCCCAGGCAATGTTCGGCGCGCTGCTCAAAAGCTACTGGTGCGAAAAGAACGGCATCGATCCGAAAAATCTGTACGTCGTCAGCGTAATTCCCTGCACGGCGAAAAAATACGAATGCCACCGCGATCAGCTGGAAGGCGACGTGGACGCGGCGATCACCACCCGCGAACTCGCGCGCATGATCAAGACCGCGGGCATTAAATTCACCGAACTTCCCGACGAAGAATTCGACAATCCCTTCGCCACCGCGACGGGCGGCGGAGCAATCTTCGGCGCGACGGGCGGCGTTATGGAAGCGGCGCTCCGCACGGCGGCGCACATGATGGACGGCAGCTTCGAAGTGCTCGACTTCTTTGCGGTGCGCGGCGCGCAGCCGATTAAGGAAGCGACTTATCTCGTCGCAGGGCACACGGTGCGCGTTGCCGTCGCTTCGGGACTGGACCACGCAAAGACCATTCTCGAACAGATCAAATCGGGCGAAAAACAATACGATTTCATCGAAATCATGGCGTGCCCCGGCGGGTGCGTCAACGGAGGCGGTCAGCCCACCCTTTCCGACAGCGTGCGCAATTCCGTCGAACTCAAAGAAACGCGCGCCAAAGCGCTTTATTCCAGCGACAGCGACAACGAACTGCGCCGTTCGAGCGACTCCCCCGTCATGGAACTGTTGTACAACGATTATTTCTCTTTCCCCAACAGTCCGAAATCGCACAAGATTTTGCACACGAATTACAGAGCGGACAAAAGAATTTAAAACACAACCGTCCGAAGCGTTTGCTTCGGACGGTATTTTTTTGAATGAATTCGGTTGACAAAAAGCGTAAATTCGGATAAAATAATTATATCGGTACTTTGCAAACGGGCCTGTTTCGGATTCGATTGCAAGCGGAATCCGACGGACGCACGCCAGAGGCTCGGCTCTGTAAAAACGGATCAAATTTAAATGCTGAAAATAATAGCAGAAGATCGACCGCTGCTCGTCGGGTTTCCCGCCGCGTAGCACTTGCGGCTTAACAGCGTTAAGCTCCGTCCTCTTTCCGTTGCCTACGGCGGAAAACAGGGCGCAATTTCAGTAGGGAACGTTCCGCACGGGTTGGTTTCCCCCTATGCGGAATGAATTTCGGAAACGTGCCTGCCGCGCAGTTTGTCTGCGGACTGCCCGCGGGCGAGATTTAACCACAGACTAAGCGTGTAGTGTCCGCGGAGGAACCTTGTAAGACCGCAGTTCAATTCTGCGCAGGTCCACCAAAAAACATCGGCGGGTATCCGCTCAAGGGGTTATAGCGCAGTTGGTAGCGCGTCTGCGCGAGCTCTGCCGAAGCTTTGCGGTGAAACCGCAAACTGGCATTGCATTGGAGGGTTTTCCGACAATGCAGAATGCCGTATTACAACTTTATCCGGGGTTATGGCGCAGTTGGTAGCGCGTCTGAATGGCATTCAGAAGGTCACGAGTTCGAATCTCGTTAGCTCCACCATAGTATACCCAGTCGAACCACATTCAGTTTAGGCTGGGTATTTTTTTATCGACTTTGTTGTATTATAGTCCACCAAAATCGAAAGAGTTTGAACGTTGCCCGTTCAAACTCTTTCTTTATTTCACCCTTCGGTTTTATTTCATTGGTGGCGGGCACTTGTCTGCGCCGCACAGCGCCGCGCTTGTTTTATCAAGCACCCGCCACAGTGACAAACCACCGTATATACCGTATATTTATTTGCCTTTTCAGAGTAAATTCCGTATAATAGGATTATGCAACCGATCAATTTATTAAGCGCAAAAAATCGCAAAGAATTGCGACAATGGCTTATAGAAAATCATAGTACTGAAAAAGAATGTTGGGTTGTCGTTAAGCGTGGAAGACCCCAAAACGACAATACGTTTTGGTATATTGATGCAGTAGAAGAAGCGATGTGTTTCGGGTGGATTGACAGCACGACCAAACGCCTTGAAAGCGGTGTTACGGCTCAAAAATTAGTTCCGCGCAAAAAAAATTCGTTATGGTCGGAATTAAATAAAGAACGTTGCCGCAGAATGGAAAAGTTAGGCTTGATGACAGATAGCGGGCGAGCAGTATTGCCCAACATGTCGCCTTCGGGGTTTATGATTGACAGCGACGTCTTAACAGCCTTGCAATTCGATAAACTTGTTTGGGAAAACTTTTTGAATTTTCCGCCGCTATATCAAAGAGTGCGAATTGATACAATTCAAATTAAAAAAAAGCAGACCGAACTTTTTCAAAGCCGTTTAGAAAAATTTATAGAAAATACACGGCAAGGCATAATGTACGGAGAATGGAACGACAACGGACGATTGCTTGATTATTAAAGATTCGTTTTAGGTTTTTACCATTCCACCACTGCCGTTTTTGTACGAACCGTTTTAGGTTCGTACTTTTTGATTTCAAACACCATTGTCCGCCCGATCGCGAAAAGTCTGAATTCAACAATTACACTTGACAAATTTTCAATTTTATTGTATAAACGTACGTGTTGAAATTATGAAAAAAGGTATGCGCGATATCTCGCTTGACGACTCTAAAACTCTAAAACAAAAACTTCTTCAAGAGTAAATTTTTCAATTTCGAACTGATTTTAACTTTTTAGGGAGGAAAAATGCCGGATTACACGTTAGAAGACAAATACGACTTCATCAAACAAAATATCATCAAATGCACTTCCGAAAAAAATCCGATTGCGATCGCATTAAACATTATGCGAAAGGATTTTATCAATCTTCACGGTCCGGAACATCATTTTCTTGACGGCGCGGCATTTTTAACGGCGTACAGAAACGCCGACGGAGTAATCGATCTCGACCGTTGTTTAGACGAACTTGCAAAACGGACGGTTAAAATGCCGGGTGCGATGTGCGGCCATTGGGGGATTTGCGGTTCTTTGGCTTCCGTCGGAGCCGCTTTATCCATTCTTCACGGCACAAGCCCGCTGAGTACAGACGAACATTACAAACAAAATATGGAATACACTGCTGCAGTTCTGGCGGAAATGAGCAAAATCGGCGGTGCAAGATGTTGCAAAAGAAACGCTTTTCTTTCCCTTTCCCTTGCGGCAAAATTTGTAAAAGAAAAATATAACGTCGAAATGGAATCCAGGGATATTCAATGCGAATTTTCCCCTTTCAACAATCAATGCTTGAAAAATGCATGCCCTTTTTACCACACGTAAACAAATCAAAACGGGCGGTTGTCCGAAGGAGAAACTTATGAAAAAATATATCAAATACGCGGCGGTATTTTTGGCTCTGGGGCTCGCGCTCGGCGTATTCTACCGCGAATTTTCCAAAGCGTACGGCGTCGTAAATACCTATTCCACGCTCGGACTTGCGCACACGCACTTCCTCGTTTTGGGTGTCGCGTTCACGTTGCTGATCGGATTGATAAACGAAAAAGTCGGCGCATGCGGCAAACTGTATCGATGGGCGTTCCCCGCTTACTGCACGGGCGTGCTCGGCGCGGGAATCATGATGACGGTGCGCGGAATTCTTGACGTTCTGGTTCAATCGGATAAAGTGGTTTATACCGTGTCAAGCGCAGCAAACGGCGCGATTGCGGGGATTTCCGGTTTGTTTCATGCAATTCTCGGAATCGGGCTGGTTCTGATTTTCGTTGCATGGCTCACGAAAAAACCTGTCAAAAAAGACGAAACGAATACACTTTTATGACCGAAATACGGAGAAACAAACGTGCAAATTGAAAAGATAACCAAAGACGGCGTCGAAATCGCGCACGTCAAATCCGACCGCATTTTGATAACCGACGCGCAGAGCGCCCTCGATTTGATGATGACCGCGCATTACGAAACGGGCGCGAGAAATATCGCAATTTCAAAAGATTTAATCGCGGATCGGTTCTTTATCTTGAGTAGCGGGCTTGCGGGCGAAATTTTGCAAAAATTCGTAAACTATCAGTTCCGTATCGCGATTTACGGCGATTATTCGAAGTATACGAGCAAACCGTTAAAAGACTTTATCTACGAAAGCAACAACGGACGCGACGTCTATTTTACGGATGATTTGAAATGCGCGATCAAAAAACTGACCGAAACACATCCATAATATTCGGAGATATAAAAAAAGAGGAGCAGTCGGCTCCTCTTTTTTTACGGGTAAGACAAATAAAAGATATAATTTTTTCTGATTTTAAAGTTTTCGAAGATCAGTTCGTAATATACGGTTGCGCCGTTCTTTTCCGCCGTGAAATAGTAATCGGGCGGCATCGCGGGATCTCGTTCCGCAACCTGCCGATAGCGCGCCGTAATCCCCTTCGTCACGTGATCCTTGATCGTCACGCGCGACGGATCGGCGGTGTGCTTGCGCACCTCCCGATTGATCAGCTGCGCCAGCAGATTGTCCCCTGCCGTCCCGCCGTCGCTGCGATCCGTCCCCTTGACCGAAACGCCGATCGGGTAACTTGCGGTAAAGAGCGCTTCCACCGCTTCGTGATTGATGAATTTTTGCGATACCGCGCCCGCAGGCAAAGGATGATCGGGATCGACGAGCTGCGCGCCGTCTGCGGTTTCGTAATATTCCGAATACGCGCCGAGGTCTTCGCCGTATATTTTTACAAAAATGTTGGTATGGCGGAAGGCGTACAAACCGATATTAAACGCGATTCCGTTATCTTCGTAATCGGGACGGAACACGAGAATGATATCGTAAACGCCGCGCTTTTCTTCGTCTTTTAGTTGAATGAACTTCTGCGTGCCGTCGTAACCGTTTACTTTCGTTTCGACCAGATTAAAATATTCGCCGAACCCGTGCACGTAGAGCTGACCCGCAAATTTTAACGAATCGTACGCATAATTTTCGTCCGTAAAGTTGAGATCGGATCGGTAGTTTTCCTGAAACCGAATCTGAAAATACGCCGTGGTCGCCTCGGTGAGATCGACGCCCTGCAAAATATAGCTGTATGGAAATTCGTTGTGAACGTTGTCGCCGTCCGCCGTCGTGTCGTCGCCCGCGCCGTATCCGAACAGGGTATTGTTGATCAGACGGAAACTCTTTTCCGTACGGTTATACCCCTCTTTGATTGCGGTTTCCTTGGAGTATACGTCGGCTGTATAATCCTTTTCCGCAGATTCGCACACGTTCAAGTTTTCGATATATTTTGCTTCCCGCACCTTTTCGGCAACGAGCATAAACGATCGTCCGTTGACGTGCGACTTTGCAATCGGCAAAAGATTTTTTCCCGATAGCGATTCGAAGACGCCGTCGCCCGCGCGCTTGCTCACCAACGCGGCGCGCAGGTTTTCGAGCAAACCGGTGCGATCCGCGGTATCCTGTGCCGAAACGACGGGCGCAACAAACAGATATAAGTTGTACAACCCTCTGCCGTACGCGCGGATGGTCTGCGGAATATTTTTGTTGTCCTCTTTCGTCGGATCTCTTCCGAACCGATAGACGGTATTCCAGTTCCCCGGCCAGGACGCCGCCCCCGCGAAACAGCCGTCGAATTTAAATTCCAAAGCAAAATATCCGTCGATATCCACGTTGGATAGCACCGAAACGCGAATATTAGTCAGTGTCTGCGTCCCGTAGGAAAAATTCGCCTGCTCCGAAGTATAGAACGTATATAATTCGTGCTGATCGAGCGTCTGCGTTTCCGCCGCGCCGCCCTCTTCGTTTTGATAAGTAGGAACGACTTTCACGGCGTCCCCGCCGCCGTCCGCAACCGTCTTTGCGCTGTACCCCTTTCCGTTCGAAAATTTCGGGAAAAGACGGATGACGTTATTTTCATCGGCATACCGCTCGAAACTTTCGATGATATCGAAATACTGCCTGACTTCCGAAGGGCAAAACGCGCCGTGCGACGCGTCGGGCTCGCCGTTTTTTCCCGTATATTCGGTGCCCGCGTTTGCCGCGGCAAAATCTTCGCGCGCATAATACGGCGCGGTGTATTGTTTGTTTACGCCCTGATACGACCACGGACGCGCGGTATCCACGTACGACCAGCACGAAAAAGAATAGACGAACCAGGCGCGCGGATCGCACATATCCGAAAACGGCGTGAGCGCGACGCGGTTGTAATAGGCGTTGGTAAAATCTTCGAACGCCTCGATCCGAATCGGCAGATACCGCCCCTCGTCTTTGGCGAGGGTGGGCCAGTACCCGAAGCGGTCGTACAAATGCAGATTGCGCCAGTTGTGCTGTTCCCCGCTTTCGTCCCACGTTACCGTGTCTTCGGCGGAATTATTCTTATCCGTTCTCGGCACGCTGACCGAGAGCGGATAGTCGCGCGCGACGCCGTCGTCCGTCGGGTTACCGTAAAGATATTTTAAATTGCCCTGCGTCGCGTGGCGGTACGTTCCGTTGTCGTACCAGGTCACGTTCGTTTTGGGGAGCGAAGCGTCCGTCTGCTGCCAGAGCGCGCTCCCGTCGTAATTCTGCCCGTAAGCGTAACGGATATAACTGTATTGCGTAGAAACGAAAGTATCGTTTTGGGAAACGTCTTTCAGATACGCAACGTCGCCGCCCTTTTCGCCCGCCACGCGATAATCGACGGAACCGTCCTGCGCGACGACGGGCTCGATATAACCGTATTTCTCTTCGGGCGCGATCGCAGTCTTCCCGTCGAGCAGATCGAGATAATCGTTCAGATACAGCGTAGAGGGATAAAGATAAATCACGTAATTTTTGATTCGGTTGGTCGAATCGTCGTCATCCGCCTTTTTAATGCCGTAATTTTCGAGAATATCGTCCTTCACGCCCTTTAAGTTCTGCACGGAAGTCTGCGTCATATCGATATGCCACGTCGCAAAAGCCGCGGTGCAAATGCACGCGGCAAGAAAAACGGAAATTACGATCAAAGCAATTTTTTTCATGACGTCACCTGCTTACACAACGGAATTTCAAACGCCTTCCTCCCAGCTCTGCATAAATTCCAACCGGAACAGAGAAGAAAAGCGTTCGGGCAATGCTCCGTAGCGATCGAGAGAATCGGGCGCGGCGGAACGAACGTACGTAAAAAAACGGTTGAGCGTGACCGTGGTTAGCCGAAAGGTAAACAGTCCGTTTTCGTAGAAAAAGTCGGAATCGGTCAGCTCAGGATCGCCGAAATGATCGGTCTGTTCGATCGCAAGCTGCTTTAAGTCGAGATAGCCGTTCGCCTGTAATCTCGTATTGTAAAATTCGGTATGCGTGAGAAAGGATTCCATAGATTCGGGTACGGAAAGCCGCATTCCGAACGTTACCTTCCGCCATGCTTCGTTCTCTTCCAGTTCGGGAATATGATTCGCGTCCGCCTGAAACGTGACGGTAAATTCGGTATCCGTCATCGGTTTTAAGGTCACGGGATCGTTTTTATAGAAGGATACACCCGTGATCGTGGGATTCACGCCTGCGCCCGTACCGCCGTCGATGACGGCGTGCATAATGTCGCGCACCTGAAATTTTCCGAGCGTCGCGCTCTGCGTCACCCGCACGCCGAGATCGCCGTCCGCTCTGCGTTCGGCGGAAAAATTCCAAAGGGCGAATCCCGTACCGAAAATTGCCGCAGCGCACGTTAAGGCAAGCGCAGCCGCAGCGGCGCGCTTAAACATCTGCGTCTTCCTCCCCGTCTATCTCCGCGGCAACAAAATTCAGACGTTTTTCGTAACTGCGCGCAACGAGCCGTTCGGAAAGATCGAAAACGGCGAGCAACAACAAGACGAAAATCAACGCGATGATTCCGATATCCGATTGCATGTAGATGAGCAACACGCCCAAAAATCCCGCATGATAGCCGTTGAATTTTCCCACGATGCGATCGGCGGATATTCCGATTTCCCCGCCGAAGGACGTAGCGTTCGCATCGCCCATCGTCGTAAAGAGCCGCTCCCCGCCGCTTTCCGTAATTTCCACGATACGGTGCACGTACAAATCGTTTTCATACGTAAACGCGATGATATCCCCTTCTTTCAGCGCGTCGGGCAGTGTTTTCCGAATGCCGATTAAAGCATATTGATGAATGCGCACGCCGTCGTCGTGCGCGGCGAGATACGCGTTATTTTCGTTCTTTTCCTGCATGGAACCCGTATACACGGTGAGATACGTCGTATCGCCGAAAAAGAACTGCTCCCCCTGCGCGCGAAACACGATCGCAAAAATCGATACCGTAAGTACGAATCCGATCATGACCAAAAACAGCACGTCGGAAACGATGCGCACGGTCCGTTCGGATTTGCGCCGCTTGGCAAGAAATTCGCCCGCGGTGAGCCCCTCCTCCGCGCACTTACGAAAGCGCGCATATAATTTGTTTTTCAATTGCGCGTCTTCCGCGCCGAAAGAAACCGCTTGGGATTTCGCCCTGCCGTAAAGAAAAACCAGCGCGGCAAAAGACGCGGACATACAAACGATTACGATCACCGAAATCGCAAGCGACATGTGCGGAAGCGATTGCAGCAAATTTGTCGTCACGGCGTTTCCCTCCTGCAATGTCCGACGTTAAACGATGTCACTGTTCGGATTGTATACTCTGAATTCGAGAATAAAGTCGGGGAACGCTTCGCCGCCTTCGGCACGGTTGGGAATTGCAACGTTGTAATTTTTATGCGTCACCACGTCCGCAGCGCTTGCAGCGCCGCCGAGCGCGATGACCATGCTCTGATATTCGGCAAACGTTTTGGGCTTCGCAACGTGACCGGAGGAAGTTTCCGACGCGGCGTAATAAGAAAACGTGGTGTCGGTAAAAGTCCAGTTGAGCGTCACTTCATAAGAAGTCCCTTCGGTCGGGTCGGAAACGGTCGCATCCTTATCGATGCTGATCGCCGAAACGGGCAGCCACTGGTTGAAACTTTCGTATTCGTTGTTCTTGTTGTGCTGGTGTTCGCCTGCGGAAGCCTGCGCGTCGCCCGTGCTCGTTTTAAAATCGTGTTCGCCGACGCCCGTATTGACGGTAACGTATTTTCCGAGCGTCGCTTTTTTAATATAAATGCTTACGTGATATTGCAGATCGTTTTCGTTCGCATCGTACGCGCTCTTGTTTACCGTCCATTTCGCGGAAATCGTTTTATCCGCGTCCTCGGTATACACCGTGCCGTTCAGGTTCCCCAAACCGATTTTCGTCTGATCGAGCTGAACGGTGTTCGCGTTCCCCAAAACTTCCATCTTGCCGAACGACGCCGCTTCGGTAATCAGCATTCCCATATTCAGATCGGCGCGGCGCTGCGTAGAAAACGTCCAAGCCGAAAATCCCGCGCCTACCACCGCGGTAATCGCAAGCGCGGAAACGCCCAAAGCCACCAACTTCTTTTTTACCATACAGATACCTCTCTTTTTTCCGCCTTCGAAAACGGAAATTTTTATTCTCACTTTCAGTATAAGATTCGACAAATTGCTTGTCAATCCTCAGGCGGGCGCAAAACGGAATCATAACCATTCCTAACAATTGATAAAAACGATCACTATGAAAATAATTTTCGGCAATCCAAAATAAAAAAGCAGGCACGCAACCGTGCCCGCTTCACCGATTTTCGCGGAAATCCTTTATTGACCGTAATAATCTTTCGCCGCCCGAAAAAAGCTTTCGACGTTTTTGAATGGCGCGAGCGGCGGAATATCGCAACCCGAAGAGAGTACGAAGTTGGGATATTTCGCACAATCGCGCAGCAAGTTCTGCGTTTCTTCGTAAACGGATTCGGGCGTTCCGCCGAGGAACTGCGCCGCGGGGCTGATATTGCCCATGACGACCGTATCGGACGGAACGGCTTTCAAAACGTCGCGCATATCGACCGCGTCGCCGAAATGGTATGCTTTGCAGCCCGTGGAAAGAATCCCTTCCATCATCCGCACCGTACCGCTGCCGCAATTGTGGTACACGACGATGAAATTTTCGTCCTGACAGGCTTCTACGATCCGCTTCATATACGTTTCCGAAAATTCGGACGCGAGATCGGGCGAAAGCATGCCCGCAAGCGGTTCGGCAACGACAACCCCGTCCGCCCCCTTCTCTTTATAGGCGAGAACGTAATTCACGAGAAATTCCGTCGCTTTTTCCAGCACCGTTTTGAGCATATCGGGATCTTCGTAGCAAAGAATCATCGCTTCGGTGACGTCCACCAGTCTGCCTGCGAGCGAGAACGGTCCGATCACGCCCGCAAGTACGGGACGGTCGGAAATCAACGCCTTTGCCTTTTGAATCGCTTTGAGATAAATCCCCGCGCGCGCCGAAGTGACGGCGGGCACTTGCAGCGCTTCCGCTTCTTCGGGCGAAGTAACGAGCGCCCCCACGACGGTGGGAACCTCGCCGTCGGATACTTTGATTTGAGAGCCGAAGCATTCCGCCTCGACGGATAAATCCATCAGACTCACCGAAGCGAGCGTATCGAATTCGTCGGCGATGAGCTTCATGCCGCGCGCCTGATCTTCGCTGCTCGAAATGAGTTCGCGCACCGTAATATTCATTTTTTGGATCGCCGGATAGGACAGCACGGGCATCGGTTTTTGATTGCCCGTTTTTATTTTTTCGATCCATTCGTACATATTCATAATTCAAACCTCCTCGAATACCGTAAGCGTAACGCCGTCGATATGCAATTTGCCCGCGCCGATGCCCGCATCGCCGTTGACGCTGATCACTTTGCGGTAATTTCCTTCCGCCAACGGCGCTTCCGCCGATTTTTTCGCGGGATTGACCGCGATCAAAAACTTCCCTCTGCGGAACGCGAACGGATAGGCGTGATCTTCGGCATAGACGGGCTCGAAGTTATCCCCCGCCTGTAATTCGGAATTCGCGGCGCGGAGCGCCGTAAACCGCTTCACCGTATTCAACAGCGAATTTTCGTCGGCAAGCTGCGTCTGCACGTCGGGCGCGCCTTTTTCGTCCTGCGGAAGATAGAGTTCGCCGTCCGTATCCGAAAACCCGAAATGTTTGCCGTCCGTCCACTGCATCGGCGTACGCGAACCGGTACGGAAATATCCGCCCTCTTTGGAAACGAGTCCGTCCAAATAACGCATGCCGATCTCGTCGCCGTAATAAAGGAATGGAATGGTCGGCATCAAGAGGACGAACGCCGCGACGAGCTTCATTTCATCCTGCGAACGGTGATGCGAATAACGGATCATGTCGTGATTGCCCGTGGGCAGGCTCATGTGTCCGCGTCCTGCGATATAACGGAACTTCGGCATAAATTCGTCGAGGAATACGCGCACGTTGCCCTTGCCCGCTTTGCGGAAAAAGCATTCGGTCGGCTGCGCCCTGTCCACGTAGTCGTAGCTGTCCGTTTGGAACAGCGCGTTATACCCGCACGCATTGAAGTGCAGATAGAAGTCGGTATGAAAGCCCGCGTCGATCGCCTCTTCCGCACAGCCCCACTCGGACAGAATGACCGCTTCGGGATATTCCTCGTCGAGCATGGCGCGCACGCCCTGCCAGAGCCGCTTGGTGCCCGTACGATCGGGATCGTTTTTCACGAGCGAATACGCCATATCCACGCGGAATCCGTCGCAGCCCAGATCGAGCCAGAAGCGCATGATCCGCTTTATTTCCTCTACCGTCGCAACGCAGTCGGGGTGAGTGACGGGCAGTTGCCAGTCGTAGTCGCAGCGTTCAAACCCGTAGTTGAGCGCGGGCTGCGAACTGAAAAAGTTTACGATATAATTCCCGTTGCGGTCGGAAAGTCCGCTCTGCACGCGGAATCCTTCGGGATAATCGAACGCGTCGCGCGTCCAGATATATCGGTTGGAATATTCGTTACGATCGGCTTCGCGCGATTTTAAAAACCATGCGTGGCGATCGGAACTGTGCCCGGGAACGAGATCAAGCAGAACTTTGATCCCGAGTTCGTGCGCCCGCGCAAACAGGCGGCGCGCGTCTTCGTTCGTGCCGTAACGCGGCGCGATTTTGTAATAATCGCTGATATCGTAACCTGCGTCCATAAACGGGGATTCGAAACAGGGATTGATCCAGATCGCGTTGCAACCAAGATCGCGGACGTATTCGAGCTTTTGCGTGATGCCGTTCAAGTCGCCGATTCCGTCCCCGTTGGAATCGCAAAAACTCTGCGGATAAATTTCGTAAAAAATCGCGCTTTTCAGCCAGGAAGGCGTGTTCATAGACGTTCTCCTTTGAGCGCCGCGGCAACGGCGCGCAGATTTTCGTGCGGCGTGTCGCGCGGGACTTCGCAACCCGCCGAAGAGATATACCCGCCTTCGAACAGGTTTTCGCATTCCTTTACCGTTTGCGCAACCGTTTGCGGCGTGCCCTGCAAGAGCACGGCGACGGGATCGTAGTTGCCGCTGATCACCGCCCTGCCAGCCACGAGATCGCGGGCGCGCGCCAGATCGACCATCCAGTCGAGATCGATGATATCGGTACCCGTTTCCACCATAAACGGCAGAACGTTGGAAGTATTGCCGCAGATGTGAAGTTTGGTTTTTCCGCCCGCGCCGTGCACGGCTTCCACAATCTTTTTCTGATAGGGAAGCGCAAACTCACGGTACATATCGGGCGAAATGAGGGAAGTTGCCGCATCGCCGATTCCGACGATATCCGCGCCCGCTTTCACCTGTTCGACGGCAAACGCCGCCGCCTGATCGCATGCGATTTGCAACATCGCGTGAATGGTCTCCGGCTCTTCACATGCGACGTCGGCAAGAAAATCGTTGATTCCGCGCAGGTCGCAGCATTCTGCAAACGCGCCTTCCACCCAACCGCCTACGGCGTAATCGCCGCCGTGTTTGCGGAAATATTCCACCGCGCGCAAACGATCCTCCGTGCGCTTGCCGTCGTAGGGCGAATACGTTTTCAGCACCGAGGGCGCATCGTAAAGATCCTCCACGAGCGGCGCGGGACTGTAAGGCACGTCGTCTTCCGGCATGACGACGTGCGCGCCGAACCCTTCCGCTTCCCGCATCGGATCGGAAATCGCCGACAGCAGATCGATGGAAAATTTTTCCGCGCACAGCAGATCGCAGTCGCAAAGCGCGCGGTAATCGCTCGCATATTCGCGGTAAGTCCTTCCGCCGAAGCGCGCCGAAAAAGCCATTAAAATATTGAAGTTGGGCGTTCTGTCCGGGCGTTTGCCCGAAAGAACCGCCATTACTCTTTCGCGTGAAGTCACAGCGGTGTCCTCTCTTTAAATTTTATAAATTTTTTGCGTATCGCACAAAACGGGGAAGGTCGTGCGGCGCAACGTCGTCGCGCCGATCGGCACGAGTTTTAAATCGACGGGATACGCGTAGCGGTCGAGCGCCTTCACGTTAATGACGATCGAAGGGGTATCGAGCGGGTACGCCGTCCCTTCCGGATATTCGATCTGCGCCTTGGCGCATTCCCCGCACGCATCCATGAACAAGGTGTAATTCCAGTCCTCGTGCGCCTTGGGCGTGTAGTCGCAATCCCAGAAGCCCGCCAAATCGTACTTGCGGTTCTTCTTGCAGTCTGCTGGAATGTCCTTTGCAAACAGCAGCGTCCCGTAAGAGAGCGCGTAAGTACCGTCTACCGCGCGGATCACCGTGATTTCGGGATGGAATTCCACCGCGACGGTATCCCCTTTTTTCAGCTTCCCTTCGAGGGAAACGATTCCGTTTTCCGTTTCGTAGGCAACGGGCGCGCCGTTTTTCGTTACGGTGAACGTTTTCGCATACGAGGGAAGACGGAATGCAAACGGGAATTTGCCCGCGCCCTTTACCGTAAATTTCACGCCGTAACGGAAGGGATATTCCGTCGTTTCGGTAATTTCGTTTTCGCCACCCGCATGCGCAAAGCGGAACGAGAGCGGTAAAAACAGATTTGCGATCACCGTATCGTCCTTTTGCAGGAAAGCCTGCTCCACGAACAGGGGCATGAGTTTACAGGAGTTGGGCGCGCAGCACACTGCCGCGTCGTCGTGCGTAGGCGAATAATCGAAGCGGGGGTTCACGCAGGCGGAAGCGTCGTACATGTTATCCGCACCCAGATACTGAATCATCTTTCCGCTCGGATGTTTGGAGGCGAGCCCCGCGTTATACACGAGCCATTCGAACCGTTCGCCGAAGGAAATATCCCCCGTGATCTGCACCGCTTCGTAATAATCGATCGCAAGTTCTGCGGTGGAACAGTATTCGTACGCCGTGGAAGGCAACGGCAACGAACCGCCGAATACCGTAGTGCGCAAATCGTTTTCCATGACGAGCGAACACTGATACGTTCCGATGAATTCGTCCGATTTGCACGAACCCGAAAGCTCGAGATTTTTCTGCATTTTGATGAGTCCGCAACGCCAGGCGAGTTCGAAACGGGAATCCCCCGTCATGTAGAACAGCAGCAAGGGAATGCGCAGCATTTCGCAGGTATGCGGGCCGTGCCCCACGAACGGTTCTTCGGGGTTGAATACATAATTCATGCGCAGATCGTCCTGCAAAAACTGCGAAGCGTGCGCGCAGTAATCCTCGTAAAACCAAAGACAGAAATCGCGGTACGCATCCTTTTTACGGTACTTCCAAAGCCCGTACAAGCCGTCGATAATCATCAGACTGTGCCCTTTGCTTCCGTCTTCGTCGGGGATTTCGAATACCGATTCCTTCACGTTTTTCACGATATTGTCCGCCATGCGTTCGAGCGAATCGAGCACGCGTTCGTCCTGCGTGTTTTCGTAGTACGCCAGCATGGTGCGCATGGCGCGGCTCTGCGTCCACAGTTCGCCGTAACGCTTGGTTACTACGTAACGCGCGCTCGGTACGTAAATGCCGATATAGCCGTCCTCTTCCTGATTTTCGATCAAATTGTAAACGATGGCGCGCGCGCGTTCGAGCATTTCGCTGTCGCGCAGGACAAACGCCAAACGCACGTAAGCTTCGATCCAGTTTCCGTTCGTTTCCCCCGTCCACCAGCTCGACCAATAGCCGTCCTCTTTGTGTACGACTTTCTCTTTTCCGAAGATATCCTGCGCCGCGTCGGGAAACAGTTTATCCAGATTCCCCGTGATGCCGCGCAGATCGCGGCGGAGAAATTCCTTTAACCAGCCTGCGGGTTTGATTTCGCCCCGAATCATTTCAAGTTTCATTTGATTACCTCGCTCGAAAGAATTTGTTTTCCGTCTACCGTAAGCTTCCCTTCGGGGAAGATCGCCCGCGACAGATCGGGCGAAAGCCAAAGCGCGTCGCACCCTTCGAACGAAATGCGTTTTCCGCCGTGTTCGAAGTCGAGTTTCATCGGATTGCCCGCAGGGAGTCTGCCGTCCGTTGCGAACTGCAAACTGCCGTCCTGCATCACGCTGCCCAGCTTCCAGCGGTTGGCGGGCACGCCGAACAGCTCCGTCGCAAGCGCGGCGAGCGTTTCCGCCGCGGGAATTTCGGTAAACACCGTCGCGCCGCGATGCCGCAGCGAACGCGCAAGAACGGAATCTTCGCCCGCGCCGCAGACGGCAAGTTTCGACGCGTCCGCTTTGAGCAGTAGCTCGTTCGCTTCCTTTGCCATGCCGTCGGGATAGAGTACGATCGCCCCGTCGTATTCCTGCGTACCGTACTGCAATTTGCCTTTTTCGTTGATCGAAAGCGAACCGTTCTCCGCCGCGTACGAGGGCACGAGATCGCACAGCACTTGCTGAAAGATTCCGTTCACCGTATTCAGAACGCAGTCGAAACGCGGGTTTTGCGGCTTCCATGGCATATCCATGCCGATTTCAGCCCAGTTGGAAACCGCCTCGTATCCGAACAAAACGAGCAAACGGCAGTCGGGCTGCGTTTTGGAAACGCCGTCGAACAGGCGCACGCGCTTATCGAGTTCCTCAATGCTTTCGAGCATGCCCTGCGGTTTCAATTCAAGTACGACCGCCTCGTTGGGACACTCGTAACCGAGGTAATGCGTTCTTCCGCCGCAGCGGAGATTGCGCCACGTTTCGTCGTAATAAGTATTGATATCGCGCGTGCCCATCGAATACCACATATTGTACCAGATCGGCGAAGAAAACCGATGCGCCATCGCCGTGCGGATTGCGTACAAAATGGTTTCGTCCGTTTGCGCATAGTCGCGCTCCGCGTCCCACCAGTACAATCCGTTTTTGAAAAATTCGAAGTTCAGGCTGTCCACACTCCCCCACCAGGTCGGATGAACGCCCCAGAACGCGTCATGCCCCAGAATCTCTTTCACGACGTCGTACATCTGTTTGTCGTTTTCGGTGCAAATCAGACGCATGGTTTTCAGATACGCGTTGACCGTTTGCACGCTCTTCTTTTCGTCGCCCTCCGCTTTGTAGTAGAGGGAGAGCAGATTTTCAAAGAGCGGGACGCCGTTGTAATTCCGATACTTTTCTTCGAAATATTCGGAATAGGATACGTGACGCAAATTGAGCTGCGTGTCGTCGTAAGGGTTGGGCTGCACGATCTTCAAAATCATGTCGTAACCCCACTCGTCCGAAAAAAGTCCGTCGGCGCCCAGTTCCTTCGCGCGCTCCGCCATGCCGCGGAAATAAGGAATCAGCTTCGGATGCGCGAGATCGACGATCGGCTGCGGGAATCCCACGCATACGGCGACCGTTTCGCCCGCCTGCGCGCCCGTGAAAGAAATTTCCACTTCCCAGTGATCGCCCGATTTTACCGCTTTCGAGGTTACCGTCTTGTCGCAGCGCACCGCTTCCCGATAAGTAAACGCGCCCGTCTTTTTCAGGCGGTAGGCGCAGAACACTTTGTGTTCGCCGTGATCGCCCGATTTGCGCCAGTAGTGCCATACGGGCTCGTGCGGAATGCGGAACGTTCCGCACCCGTTTTCGTCCGCTTCCCCTTCGTAAAAGGAGAGCAGGTAAGAAGGTTCGCCGGGGTATTGCCGGTAGAAGGGCTCGCCCTCGTTGCGGATGCAGCCTTCGAGAACGGCTTTTCTGCCCAGACCGTGCAGCCGTTCCACGACGCGGCGGAACGCCGCGCCGATTTTATCGCCGTGGAAATAATCTTCGATCCACTGCGTACCGATAAAAAAAGTTCCGATCTGCGTCCGCGCCGTTAAATCGTCGATCTTGCGATCGAGTACGGAAAGATCGAGCACATCGTTGTCCCATTTCCAATACATTACCGAAAGGTTCATAATTTTACCTCTGCATTTTCATTCGATTATTTGGTTGCGCCGCCCAGTCCGTTTACGATGGTCTTTTGCAGAATCATGTAAATGACCGCCATCGGCAGCGCCGAAAGAATCGCCGCGGCGGCGAACAGCGCGTAGTCCGTCGTCGACTGCGAATAGATTCCCTGATAGGTTCCGAGCGCCAGCGTATATTTGCCGGGATCGGTGATTAAGATTTTCGAAAGCATATAGTCGCCGAACGGCGCCGAAAATCCGAACAAACAGATGAGCCCGATCATCGGCATGGCGAGCGGAATGATGATGCGCGCTACGCACTGCAAGCGGGTCGCGCCGTCCAGCATCGCCGCCTCTTCGATGGATTTGGGAATGGTGTCGAAGAAGCCCTTCATCATAAACGTACTGCCCGGAACCGCCGTGCACGAGAACACGATTACGATTCCGAAATAGGTATCGATGAGCCCGAGCATGTTCAGCAACACGTAGTACGCGACCATCGACATCGTGCCGGGGAACATCTGCAATACGAGGAACACCATCAAATAATTTTTGCGTCCCTTGAATTTCAGGCGGGAAAGCGCGTACGAGGTTGGAAGTACCAGAAGCAGTTCGCCCGCCGCCGTCATCGCGCCCACGATGAGCGTGTTGCCGTACCACGTGAGATATTGCGTTTCCGTGAACAGACGCGCAAACGCGTCGAAGCTGTACTTCGTGGGGAACACCGTATCGATATACAAGCTCTTTTCCGCATTCAGCGACATCGTTAAAATGTACACGATCGGAAGCAGAACGAGCATTGCGATGAACACCAGAAAAATATACGTAAATACGAGTTTCACGGCTTCGAACGGCGTCATTCTCTTCCGTTTGCGGCGCTGTACGGGCACCGCGGGTTCCGCCGTTTGCGTGGTTTCGATTGCCAAAGAATCCGTCATTCTCCCGCCTCCTCTTTGAACGCGCGCGTCTTGCGCAAATTGAAGATACTGAATATTGCAATCAGAATAAACAGAATGAGCGAAATCGCCGCGCCGTAGTTGTATTTATTGTTATTGATGGTCAGTTTAAAGAGCCATGTAATCAGAATATCCGTACTGCCCGCGCTCTGATAGTTCAGGTTGATCGGGTATCCCCCCGTCATCAGGAAGATGATGTTGAAGTTATTGAACGCGCCTGCAAGCCCCATAATGAAAATCGGCGAGATCGAGAACATGAGCAACGGGAAGGTAATCGAAAAGAAGGTACGCGTGCTTGAAGCGCCGTCCAGCGTCGCAGCCTCGTAAATTTCTTTGTCGATGTTCTTGATGATGTTTTCCGAAAGCATCATCGGGAACGAGAAGCCCGTCCAGATACTCACGAGAATGAGCGCGATGCGCGCGGGCGTCGTTTTGGTGAGCCAGGGAATATTTTCGATCCCGAATAATCCCAAAATCTGATTGATGAGCCCGTAGCCCGTGTCGAACATACTCTGCAACACCAAAAGGCTGATGTAGCCGGGGATCGCCCAGGGCAGAATGTAAATGATCTTGAAAATCTTTTTCCCGCGCACACGGGGATTGCTGAGCAACACCGCAAGCAAAATACCCAGCCCGTAGGGAAGAACCGAAGAGCACACCGTCCAGATGAGCGTCCAGCCCAGAATCCCGAAGAAGGTTTTCGCGTACTGCCCCAGCAAAATCAAATCTTTGAAATTTTGAAATCCGATCCAGTTGAGCAGATTTTTCGGCGGCTGGTGCGCCGCGTCGTAATCGGTAAACGCAATGGAAATGGAAAACACGAGCGGAATTAAAATCCCCGCCGCAATTGCGATAAGCCCGGGAAGCAGGAAGAGCAGCGGCGTCTTTTCGTGCAGCCATTCGCGCAGTTTTTCCTTTCTCGTAAGAGGGATGTAATTCTCCCCCGTGGCTTTGATATATTGTTTGTAAGTTCCCGCAACGTTCGCCGCCCAGAACACGACGAACGCGACGGTAATGATGATCGCAAGAATCCCGTACACCATCATGACGAGGGAATGGTCGCGCATAGGGACTTCGCCGAGCGTGGCGAAATTTTTACAGGCGCCTGCGCCCCAGAACGCGAAGAAAAAGATAAACGCGACTTCCACCGCCATATAGGCGAACCCTTTAATAAACTCTTTCTGAATCACGTAGCCGAGCCCCGCAAACGCCGCCGAAGCCAGCGCGCGGAGCGCCGCGCCCTTTCTGCGTTCCGGTGAAATACTCTCGTCGCGCGTAAAGCGGATTTTCGATAAAAATTTGGTCATAGGCACTCCTTTTTTTCGCCGCTTTCAAAAGAAAGCGGCGAAACGTTCGATTGTTTTGTTTACGAAAGCAGTTTGATGTTCGCTTCTACGTCGCTCTTTACCTTGTGCAGCGTCTTAGCGATGTCTTCGTTATTCGTGAAAATGGCAACCGCCGCCGCGGTAAGCGGATCCCAGACCGCGTTCATTTCGTTGATCGAAGGCTGGGGATAACTGTCTTCGAGCTGCGCGTAGAATCCCGCAAGGCAATCGTCCGCAAGCACGGCTTCGCTTTCGGAACAGCCCACGGTGGCGGGAATGCGCCCCGTCGCTTCGTAATACTGCATCACGTATTTGTCCTGCGTGGCGAATTTCAGGAAATCCTTGCTCTCTTCGGGGTTGAGGCTGTACGAGTTGATCGCAAGCCCGTAGCCGCCGGAAAAGGCGACGGGCGTTCCCGTTTCGGTTGCCGAAATCTGAATATCGGGGATTTTTGCAATGCCGACGTTGATCCCCGCCTTGCGGAAATTCGCAAGATCCCAACTGCCGTCGAGAATGATCGCCGCTTTGCCGCTGCGGAATTTGGTCTGCATCAGCGTGATCGCCATGTCGGTGGGAATCACCTTGTCGTCGATCAGTCCCTTCATCATTTCGTAAGCTTTGATCGAGCCTTCGGTATCGAAGCCGAGGTCGGTGGGATCCCAGTTCCCCGCTTCGTCTTTGCCGAATACGTACGCGCCGTACGCTTCGTTGATCGCCCATGTATAGTAGGGATTCGTATAGTCGATCAAGAGTCCGAATTGTTTTTTGCGTTCGGGCTGACCGACGAAATCGTTGTACTCTTTGACCCACTCGATCATCTCTTCCCACGTTTCGGGGAATTCGGGCAGAATGTCCTTATTGTAGAACATCGCGTTGGTTTCCGTGCCGAGCGGCACGCCGTAAAGTTTTCCCTTGTACTGCATGAGCCCCTGCGCGCCCTCGATGAATTTGGTTTCCAGTTCCATTTCCTCTTTGCCGAGTTCGAGGAAGAGCCCTTGCTCTATGGCTTTGGCAAGATCTCCGCCGCCGCCCTGCATATAAACGTCGCCGCCTCTGCCGAACGGCCCGTCAAGCGCGAGCTTGTCGGATGCGGTGAGCCCCGTATACGTGTTTACGACGACGGGGAATCCCGTTTCCTCCGTATAATCCTTTGCCATTTGTTTGAACATGTCTTCGAGCTGTTCGCCCACCCAGAGGGAAAGACGCCCCTCTTTGGAACGCCCCGTATCCGAAGCGCAGCCTCCGAGCAGTGCGGTACCGCAAAGGCAACCCGCTACCGCAAGACAAGTGACGAAACGCAAACTCTTTTTCATAAAATTTCCTCCTTAAATCGATATCGACAACGCCCGATCGGGCAATTATCCCCTTTTATGACCTCATTATAACAAGGCGAAAATTGCAAATAAAGATAGATTTTTGTGTAATATTAGCATTATATTTGCTGTCCGCACGCTTTCTTCGCCCGTTCCGCAATAGTATGCGCGACTTTCGTTTTATTAAAAATCGGACGGTCCGTTCCGACCGTCCGAATAAAGAAATACCCTCCCCCGCATTTAAGCGCAGGGAGGGTATCGCATGATATTGCATTATTGTTTACAGTACTTTTTCCGTACTTCCGAAGGCGACGCGCCCGTTACGATTTTAAACGTTCGGCTGAAATAGTTGATGTCGGTAAACCCGACCGCGAAAGCGATGTTCGTAACCGAATCGTTGGTATTCACCAAAAGATCGATCGCCTTTTGCACGCGCAGCGCATTGACGTGGTTTAAGAGCGTTTTCCCCGTACACTGTTGGAAAATCTTGCAGATGTAGTACTTGTTGATATGCACGACGTCCACTAAATCTTCGAGCTTGATCTTTTCGGTATAATGCTCGTCTACGTACTTCAAAATTACGTTCACCCGTTCGCGCGTGATCGAAACGAATTGCTTCTGCGGCGCGGCTTCGTTCGATTCCACGTAGTCGTGGAATAATTTGTAAACGAGCTCGAAAATGATCGCTTTCAAACGGAACTGAAAGGCTTCTTCTTCGCCGCTGTAAATTGCGTGACACGTTTCGATGAGCGTGTTCAGCGAACGATCGCCCGAAATTTTACTTCGGAATAAAATTTTGCCCTCCGTGAGCGGATTGATAAACTCTTCTTCCGAAGTTTCCACAAACCGACTGCGAAACAAATTCATATCCACCATCAAACAATACAGTTTGGTATCGGGCGCAAAGTGATCCCCTTCGTGCAAATGCCCCGGATTGATCACCGCAACGTCGCCCGCTTCGTAGCGGATTTTTTTCTTTTCCGTTTCCACGTCGAGCCAGCCTTGCACGATGTAAATGAGTTCGATGTGTTCGTGCCAGTGCAAAGGGAACAGAATGCTCCCCGGCGCGTACGCGCATTCGTAATAAAAGCAATTCAGCCCGATCGAAGCTTTTGGCATCTTTACTTTTTCTTGATAATTTACGGAATTTTTGTTCAAAATGACTCCCCGCGATATTTTTTGCAATATCGTACTAATATTTCGCAATCGTTTACATTGTTTCCCGCCCGACAATTCCGTATGATATGGACGGAATTGAAATGGAAACGGTACTTTTTACAGTTCTATTGTAGCACAATTTTTTAATTTCGCAAGCAATTGATCCAAAATTATTCCGCAAAATCCTGTGAAATTTTGGCTGATCGGTTTAAATCGGCTTTTTTTCACAAAATAATACGAAAGAACAATTACGTACGGTTAAAAATAGACGGCAGATCCCCCCGAGATTCCGTTTATTCTTAATAAAATACCCCTTGGAGGAAAGTTATGAAAAAGAAAATGATTGCAATTGCAGGTTGCGCGGCAGGCATGGTGCTTGCGCTCGCGGGATGTCAGGCGGGTATGGTGAATTCCAACCTCACGATGTACGACGACGGTTCGGGTACGAAAACGTTCACGGTAACCATACTCGACGATTCGTCCATCATCCCCGGAACGGAAGAAAACGATAACCCCAGCCAAGTTGGCAACAATACCCCCTATCTTCTTGTTTGGGGCGACGAACTTGCCACGAAAGTAAAATCCTATTCCGCACTCGAAGACGTTGAAGTAAAAACGGAAAAACAAGGAAAAGACACCGTTCTCACTTTCTCCTACTCTTTCAACAGCATTGCGGAATACAACAGCAAAACGAAAACGCTTGCAAAAAATAAATCTTCCGAAATTATGGATGCAACTTACACTGCAAACGGAAACGGCACTTATACGTTGCGCGAATACGTTGACAATACGCCGATCAGCATCGAAAATATTTTCGAAAGTCTTTATAACGATCCTACCGCATTCGATAAAACGGGAGGCGGAAACCTCGATCTGGATACGCAGGGAGGTTTTAAAAAAATTTACGACGTACTTTCTGTAACTATAACGGTAGGCGACCAATCCAAAACCGTAAAAATCTTCGAATACGATAACAGCGGAACGGGCACGGGTACCGAATTTGATTACGACGATTACGTGGAAGTTACGGGAACCCCTGCAAAGAAGGGCGGCGATACGACCCCTTCCGATCCCGAAAAGAAACCCAACGTCGGGCTGATCGTAGGGCTTTCCGTCGGCGGCGTCGTTGTGATCGGCGCAGCGGTTGCGGCAGCACTCGTACTCACCAAAAAGAAAAAGGGTTGATTGAACACAAACGAAAAGACGCGTTGATTACGCGTCTTTTTTGTTTTGCCGAAAAAACACGACCGAAAAATACGTGACCGTACGCTCCCCTCCGCTGTAAGAAAGCCCCGCCGAGGCGCAGAGCGCAACCACGTCGATTCCGTGCGATTCTACCGTCATCTTCATTCGGTCGGGGAAACGGCAGGGCGCGTTCGGATAGGTGCATTCCTTGCACAAATCGCAGCTCGAAGCGCCCAGAGCGATATACGCTTCAAACGCGCACGACCGCAAAACTTCCGCTTCCGTGCGGCAGTGCGCTTCCCTGCCTGCGTTCATTCCTTCCAGATCGAAAGAATCTTCCAACTCGTGTCGGGTAGAAAAAACGAGGGCATATTCGTATTTCAGCAGTTTCTCGCGCAACGCCCGCGGGTTACCGACAGCGGGCGGACACCCCCATCGTTTCCCGTACCGCCCGCAGTAATTTTGCGCGCAGGCGGTGATCACCTGATCGGAAAAGGGAATTTCGCACGCATGTAAAAGTTTCGCTTCGCAAACGAGGGGTTTGACCGTTTGCAGAATTTCATTCGTCAAAAAACATGCCCTCCGTGAACGCCTGCGTAAAAAACGGATCGGCGGAAAGATCGACCGTTTCGCATCGCGCGGCGATTTCTTTTGCCTCGCTGCGGAGCGACGCGTCGCACAGTGCAAGATACGCGCCGTACAGACTGCCGTTTCCGACTGCGTGCGCGCGCCTCGCAAATTCGGGCGGAATCAGCCCCGTTCTTGCCGCGCTACGCGCCTTTACGTAATATCCAAGCCCGCCTGCAAGCAGAACGCGGGAAACCCGTTCCGCCGAAACGCCCGCGCGTTTGAGCAAGGTTTCGATTCCCGCGCGCACCGCGCCCTTCGCCAGCTGAAACTGACGGATATCCGCGCGGGACAGATATACTTCCGGCGTAAGATACACCCGCTCTTCGTCGAGATAACCGCTTTCGTCCAACCTGCCCAGATCGAGCAACAGCGCGACCGCGTCCGCAAGCCCGCAGCCGCAGATTCCGACGGGCGGCTTTCCCCCGATCGTCGTGACTCGGAACTGCGAACCGTCCCAACCGACGCCGTCGATCGCACCTGCAACGCCGCCCGTTCCGCACGCGATACACGCGCCCTCCAAAGCGGGTCCCGCCGCCGTGGACGTGCAATACAGCGCGCCGTTCGCCTTTAAAACGATTTCCCCGTTGGTGCCGAGGTCTGCAAGAAGCGCCGTTTCCTCCCGCCCGTACAGATCGGCGGAAAGCAAATCCGCCGTGACGTCCGCGCCGACGAACGAAGAAATGGACGGCAAAAACACGACTTCTCCGACGGAGAGCCCCAACTCTTCGCCCGAAAACACGCGCTCGCCGAGAAAGACGGGCGTAAACGGCGCGACGCCGAGCGGCGCGGGATTGACGCCGCAGAACAAATGCAGCATCGCGGGATTGCCCGCAACCGTCATACGGGAAATGTTTCCCCCGCCCGCCGCCTGCAACAGCTCCGCAAGCATTTCTTCGGCGCACGCCGTTACCGCGCGGAACTGCGCCCGCACGTTCCGTTCGTCCGCACAGGCGTGAATGCGGCTGATTACGTCGCTCCCGAATACCGACTGCGGATTGAGCCGCCCCGTCCGCGCGAGAATTTCACCCGTTTCCAGCGAAACGAGGCAAGCGGCAAGCGTCGTCGTACCGACGTCGAACGCCGCGCCCAACCCTTTCCCGCGCGCCGAAACGGTGCGGAAGAAACGAAAACCGTCCAACCCGCGCCCCGTTTCCGTCCGTACGCGCACGGCGCAATCTTCCACGATGCGCGCGCGGCAAGAGAGAATCTCGCCGTTTTCATCCGCTACGGCGCCCTCTACCCGCCCCGACACGAGGCGGACTTTGCACTTTCCGCAAGTGCCGTTTCCGCCGCACCGCGCGGGAATTACGATTCCGTGCGCGGAAAAAAGGCGCAGCAGAGTGTCGCCGCGCTTTCCTTCGATGCGATATGTTTTTTCTCCCGCATAAACGGTTACTTCCATCGCCGTACTCCGTTCGATTTCAGTTAAAATACGATCTTGCGACTTCCGCAGCCGACGCCGCGTCCGGCGTATACGCGTCCGCGCCGATTTCGTCGGCAAACGCCTGCGTAACGGGCGCGCCGCCCACCATGACTTTGACCCGATCGCGCAGTCCCGCCGCCTTCAACGCTTCGATGGTATCCTTCTGATAAATCATCGTGGTCGTCAGAAGCGCGGAAAGACATACGACGCCCGGTTCGTATTCCTTTACCGCTTCCACCACGCGTTCGGGCGGGCAATCCACGCCGAGATCGATAACGCGCAGCCCCGTTCCCTCGATCATCATTTTTACGAGGTTTTTGCCGATGTCGTGCAAATCCCCTTTTACCGTGCAGATGACGACCGTTCCCACCGGTTCGACGCCCGCCTGCGCGAGCGCGGGTTTTAAAATTTTGAGCGCCGCGTTCATGGCGCGCGCCGTAATGAGTACTTCGGGCACGAAAACCTCGTTCTTTTTGAATTTTTCGCCCACGACGCTCATTCCGGGAATGAGAGCTTTTACGAGAATATCGTTCGCGGAAGTGCCGTCTTCCAGCTCTTCCTGTACGAGCGCGGAAAGTTCTCTCGGTTTGCCGCGTTGCAATAAATCAGAAATATCATGAAATCTGTTCATAGCGTCCTCCCGACTATCATTATAGCCTTCCGAGCGATTTTTCAAAAGAGAAAAATTTGCAAATTTTCTGTACGATGTTGCCATTTATAAAGCGGGGTACAATCCTAACGATTCCTAACCGATTTTCAGCCGATTCGGGCGATTGTTTATTTTACGGAAACGTGTTATAATAAACGTATGAAACAATCGGTCACCGGCAGAAAAATACTATTCGTGGAAGACGATGCGGCGCTCCGCAAAACGCAGGCGGAATATTTTGCGCGGCTGGGAAATTCCGTCAGGGAAGCGGGAACGCTGCGCGAAGCGGAAGAATGGCTCGGCGCGGAGCCGTTCGACGCCGTGATCCTCGATCTGATTCTGCCCGACGGAAAAGGAATCGAATTATTCGAAAAATTCAACATGCCGCCCGTTATCGTGCAGACGACGCTGAACGACGAAGACTCCGTTTTAGACGGATTTTCGGCAGGCGCAGCCGACTACGCCGTTAAACCGTGTTCCGCGAAGGTGCTGGAAGCCCGTCTTTCACTCAGACTTCTGCCCAAAGCCGAGGCGATCGTTTCGCTGCACGGAATTACTTTGGACGCGAACGAACGCACCGCATTCTGCGGCGCAACGAATATGCCGCTCACGGGAAGCGAGTTCAACATACTCTACTTTTTTATGACGCACGCGGGCAGATTTTTTACCGCCGACGAAATCTACGAAAACGTATGGCAGATGCCCTCCCTCAAATCGACGTCGGTAAAATACCATATTTCGAATTTACGGCGCAAACTGATTACGACGACGGGAAAGACTTTAATCTTTACCGAATTCGGCAAAGGTTACGCTTTTGCGGGCGGGAACGAAACGATTCAATAAAAAGGACGGAAAGTGTAATTGCTTTCCGTCCTTATTCGTTTTCAAACAAATCAATTCTGGTTGAAATAAGGTGCGACCGCACGCGTACTCGGCATGGTATTTTTCACCTGACACCAACCGTCGTCGTTCCAAAGAAGTTTATCGAGCGCGAGATAACGCCCTTTCGCTTCGCCGTCTACGTCCACGTAAACGTGATAAACGATATAGTCGTTTCCGTGATCGTCCACGAGAATGGAATTGTGCCCGGGGCCGACCATCGTTCCGCTTCCCTGCAACACCTGATGTCCTACGTTGCGGTTGTTCGCAAGGTTCTTGCCGTTGCTGTCGAGATAGGGACCGAGCGGATTTTGCGAGCGTCCGACGCGTACGTTATAGGTACTGCGCAAACCGTCGCAGCACGTTCCGCTCGAACCGAAGAAATAATAATAACCGTTGCGGTAAATCACGTAAGCGCCTTCGAACGTACTGCCGTCCCATTCGCCGGGCTGTCCCGCGATCAGCGTCTTATGTTCTTTGGCGTAGTCGATCCCGCCTTTGAGCGCCAACCCGTCCGCAGTCAGTTCCGCGCCGTAGATCCCGCGGAAGCTCCCCCACATCATATAGACCGCGCCGTCCTGCGCAACGAACACGGCGGGATCGATGGAGTTTTCCACCCCGATTTCTTTGGACTGAAAGAGCTTGCCGTGATCCGTCCAGGGACCTTCGGGATGATCGGCGGATGCTACGCCGATTCCGGGATTTTCGTCCCCCCAAACGGACAGCGAATAATACAGCAAAAACTTATCGCCGATTTTTACGATGTCGGGCGCCCAGAATCCCGCGCCCTTCGCGCCCCAGGTCGGATTGATTCCAACGCCGCCGCTCACTTCCTGCCAGGTAATCGCGTCCTGCGATTTATAGAGCTTCTTTCCCGTCGCAAAGACGTAAACCCAACCGTCGTGACGGATCACGGCGGGATCCGCCATATCCTTTTCGATGACGGGATTGTTGAACTTGACTTCGGGCTGAGGCTTTTCCGGTTCTTGATCGCCGGGATTGCCGTTGCCGCAACCTGCAAAGCAAAGCATCATCACGAAAGACAACGCCAGCGAAATGCATAACGCCAACTTTTTTTTGATCATGAAATTCCCTCCTACCGTTAAGGCAAAAGAACCTTGCCGTTTTCAAACGAAACGGGACACAGACACACCTTTCTGTCTTCGCTCGGATGCGCCATATCGGTATGCACATGGAACACGCAGTAATCGACGCCGTCCAACCCGCGCACGACGGAATTGTGTCCGGGACCGGAAATCACGCCCTCCACGCTGTGCAACACGGGATTTTCTGCGGCTTTTACGTAGGGGCCCAACGCATTTTTGGAAACCGCGTAACCGATTCCGTACGTGGGCGCGGCGTAGAAGCCGGAAGAATACATCAAATAATACAGCCCCCCGCGCTTGACGATAAACGCGCCTTCGTTCCAACGGAAATCGCCCGTCACCGTTTCCCACGGCTGTTCGGGGTGCGTGATCGCAACGGGCTCGCCGATGACTTTGGTGAGCATATCGTCGATTTCAACCGCCATCAAATGGCTCTCGTGCCGCCCTTCGACGACGTGTTGGGAACAATCGCGCGAATAGAACAGATAATTTTTTTCGCCGTCGCGAAGCACGTGCCCGTCGATCGCGGCGTACCCGAAATCGAACATCGGCTCGTGGGGAACGACGTCCTTGAACGGACCGAGCGGATGATCGCTCACGGCAACGCCGATCAAAAGCGTATCGTCGCTTTTTCTGCGCGCGGTGTAGTGCATGATAAATTTTCCGTCGTGTTCAATCACTTCGGGCGCCCAGAAATCGAGCGAACCGAAGCCCGTTTCCGTCGGGTCGTACGCGTGTACAGGGGCGTCCCAAACCATCATGTCTTTGGAATGCCAGCAATAGAAACCTTTGATAAAAGAGGTCGCGTAAAGATAAAATTCGTCGTTTACGCGCAGAACGAACGGATCGCCGATGTTCGTGATTTCCGTTTGTCTGATGTGCGAAATATTCATAGTTACTCCGTTGTTGATTATTCTTTCGAACCGCTGTTCGCAACCGATTCGATGATGCGGTTTTGCAGGAACAGATACACGATGATCGTAGGCAGCATGGAAACGATCGCGCCCGCCATCGTCAGACCGTTATCCATATTGTTGTCGCCGAGCAGCTTTGCGATCCCGAGCGGCAGCGTGAGTTTGTTCACGTCCGCGCCCGCCAACGCGACGGACGGCCAGAGATAATCGTTCCAGCTGTTGATAAAGGTCATCATCGCGACGACCATGAAGGTCGAAGTACTCAGCGGCACGATCACGCGGATAAAAATTCCGAAGGAAGTACACCCGTCCAGCTTCGCCGCTTCGATCAGCTCCTTTGGCACCATCATAAAGTTTTGCCTTAGCAGGAACATATAGAGTACGCCGCCCAAACCGGGAAGAATGAGCGCGAGCGCCGTTCCGTTGATCGAAAGCGTTTTGGTCAGCTGATACAGCGAAACGAGGTTGATAATCCCCGGAATCATCGCCGTAGAGAGCAGCAGCCAGAATACGAGATTTCTCCCCTTCCACTTCAATACGCCGAACGCATACCCCGCAAGCGAAGCAACGATCAGATACAGCACGGTGTGCACGCCGGAAACGAAGATACTGTTGCCGAACCAGCGGAGCACGGGCGCGTTCTCGTTGGAAAACAGCGCGACGTAATTTTTAAAGGAAAATTCTTTGGGGAAAATGGAAATCGGATCGGTAAGCGCGTTCTTTTTGAAGGAAGTTCCGAACGCCCAAAGCAACGGCACCGTAAACGCGATGCACAGCAAGAGCAACAAAACGAAGCTTACGATTTTTTTGCGTTCTTTGACTAATTTAAGCTTTGTCATCTTATTTCCTCCCCTTCAGCTTGATCAACATCGCCTGCGTCAAGCTGATCGCGATCATAATAAGCCCCAGCAAGAGCGACATCGACGAGGCGATCCAAGGCCGGTCGTACAGGTGATTGAGCACGACCATGAGCAATACCTGCGTACTGCGGTTGGGCCCGCCCGCCGTGAGCAGCGACGGCTGCCCGTAGATGTTGAAGGAAGCGAGCAGCGTCATGACGAATACGACGACGAGCTGCCCCACGAGCATCGGCAGCGTAATCGACCATACGGTGCGCAGATAGGACGCGCCGTCCATTTCCGCCGCCTCGTAAATGGATTTATCGATATTCTTCAATCCTGCGCCGAGAATGACCATATTCGTTCCCATCGTCCACCAGATCGTAACGATGAGAATGGAAATCCACGCCCAGGGCTGCGAACCAAGGAAGTCGATCTGCCGCCAGTTGAGCAATTTGAAGAACGAGTTGATAAAGCCCGTTTCCACCTGCAAAATCTGTTTCCACATCAGCACCACCGAAGAAATAGAGAACACGGTGGGCATGAAGAGAATGGCGCGGAACACTTTATAGCCTTTGGGCTGAATATCCAAAAGCAACGCAACGATGAGCGGAACGACGATCAGGCAGGGCACGCTGATCACGACGAACAGCAAGGTGTTGCCGAGCCCGTTTAAAAAGTCTTTATGATAAGTAAACACGTCGTCGAACGCGCTGCTTAAAATTCTTTGATAGTTCTGAAACCAAACGAATTCCCCCTGTCGGTTCAGAAAGCTGATACGGATTCCGTTAAAAAACGGGTAAAAAAAGAACATTGCGAAGATCAGCAAAAACGGCAATGCAAACGCCATGGCAGAAAGCTGTTTCCCGCTCTTTTTTGCCAAAGTCAGAACGAAAGTTTTTTTATCCGTCTTCTCATCCGTATTTCCAATCGGTTTTTTTAAAGAAATCATAGTTCCTCCGAATTTTTCGATCGTCGCATACGGCTTTTATAAACAGACGGGCACGATTGGTGCCCGTCCCGATTACGTTAACCTTCTTGCTCGGTCTTGACCGCGCGGATCGCTTCCGCTTCCGCAGCCTTCAGTTGGGCGCGAACGCCTGCCGCGTCCAGATTATCTTTCATGATCGTGGTCACGTATTCGAACACGGTTTCGAATCCCGCTTCGTAATACACCGCGCCGACCGCCGTTCTGAAATTGTTCGGATCGCCGAAATCGGAAAGGAACTCCGCATTCTTGAACGTATCCGATTCACGCGCAGGGTTGTACGCGGGAATCTGCCCCGCAACCGACCAGTCTGCACTGTGTTCGCCCATCCACTTGATGAACGTGGTGATCGCAGCTTTCTTCTTTGCGCTGAGCGCGCGTCTGGTTTTGCAAACCGTAAACACGTGCGAACGCGCCATGATGTCCTGCGAGCTTTCGCCCGTACCGTTCGTAAGCAAACCGGAAAGAGGCATTGCGCCCAGATCTTCGCCGAGCGCGTCCTGCAACCCGGAGAGCGACCAGCTTCCCTGCATGTGGAACGCCGCTTTGCCCGTCGTGAACAGGTTCATGTCCTGATCCGCCTGCAAATTGTTGGGCGAAACTTTGTACAGATGAATGACGTCGCGCAATACTTCCGCGGCAACCGCGCCCTCTTCGGTATTGAAGAGCGGTTTGTTGTCCTTGGAAATTTCCTGCCCGCCGTTCTGGAACAGCGAAGTGCTGTAAACGAATTCGCTGGGCCACATAATCGACATCGGCATGCCCCAAACGCCCTTCGACGAATTGGTCAGCTTCTGCGCCAACGCCATCAATTCGCTGTAATTCGTGGGAAGCGGGTTATCGCCGACCAACGCCTTGTTGTAATACATCACGATCGGATGCACGTCGAGCGGGATACCGTAAAGATTATCGTCCATGTACAGCGTATTCAGAACGTTGGGAAGATAATCGTTCGTATCGATCGTTTCTTCCGCGAAGAAGCTGTCGTCGAGCGGGACGATGTACCCGTTCGCCGCATAGTTCTGCACGAGCTGGCTGTGAATGATCGCCATTTCGGGCCCGCTGCTGGGAACGTTATTCTTGATATTGTTGTAATGCGTGTCGCGCACTTCCGACTGATGGTCGATGCGAATCTCGCCTTTGTGCTCTTGATTGAACTGCGTAATCAAACGATTGAACACCGTAAGATCGGCGCCCGTAATCGGCGTCCAAAGCCGCAACGAGGTTTCCCCCGTGGAATCGTTATCATCGTTTCCCCCGCCGCAGGCAACGCACGCGCCGAGCATCACGCCGCTCAGTGCAACGAGAGAAATTCTTTTAAACCATTTATTCATGCCATTCTCCTTATTTTTCCGATTTCACTACGGGCGCTTTCATGCCGCTTCTGCCCGCAACCTGATCTTTGACCTGCGGCCAGCCGCTTTCGGTCCATTCGAGTTTATCCACGAGAAGCGAGCGGCGGTTCGAGTTGCCGTACATCGGCGAACTGAGCGTCGCGTCGAATCCGTGATAATAAATATAATAATCGCCCGCCTCGTCGCGTACGACGGAATTGTGCCCCACGCCGACGAATTCGGAATTGCCTTGTACGACAAGGTGCCCTCTGCGTTCCCCGCACATGCTGTTGCCATTATCGTCGGTATACGGCCCGAGCGGATTCTGCGAACGCCCGACGCGCACGTGATAAGAGGAATTAAAACCGTCGCAGCAGGTGCCGCTCGATACGAACAGATAATAATATCCGTCTTTCCGAACGACGTAAGCGCCTTCGTAAGTCGCGCCGTTCCAAGGGCCTACGACCCCCGCCACGAGCACTTTGTTCTCTTTGGCATAGTCGAGCCCGTTCTTCAAGCCCATGCCGTCGTCGGTCAGTTCCACGCCGAACAGCCCGCGGAAACTGCCCCAGATCATATAGAGCTTTCCGTCGTCGCCGCGGAACACGGCGGGGTCGATCGAGTTATCGACGCCGATTTCGAGCGAAGTAAACAGCTTGCCGTGATCCGTCCAGGGGCCGACGGGATTTTCCGCCGTCGCAATGCCGATTCCCGGATCGGGATCGCCCCAAATCGAAAGCGAATAGTACATCACGAACTGATCGCCGATTTTCACGACGTCGGGCGCCCATACGTTCGCCCCGGGCGAACCCCAACTGGGTTTTTTCGATCCGCGGAACGCCGCGCCCGCATAGTACCAGGTTACCATGTCGCTCGATTGTAAAATCGGAACGCATTTGAGGTTGCTTTCGTTTTCGAGCGGATCGTCACTGGGTTTCCACTCGCCGTAGTCCTCCGTGCCGTACGCGTAATATTTGCCTTCGTGCTCGATGACCGCAGGATCGGCAAATACGGGCGCATACACGGGATTCGTATAAGTGTCGTCCTTGCCGCTGGGGCTGTTCCCGGAACAGCCCGCAACGGGAAGGAGGAAGAGCAGCGCGCTGAACGCCGCGAAAAGTTTTTTCATCATCAGATGCTCTACCTTGTCAGTGCATTATTCGGCTACTTTCGTAACTTCGAACTGAGAAATCGTAAACGTGGAATCTTTGATGCCCGAACCGCCGAGCAGGATTCCGATACGCACGTCGTTTGCATCTTTATTCGCGGTATACTCGAACGTAAACGTCGCAAAATCACCGGTCACGTCAAATTCGTGACTCGCGTCCAATTTGCTCTTGTCGCCCATCGAGAAAGCTTCAACTTTAATTTTTCTCGCCACCGTCGATTTCATGCGAATGGTCACTCTGTACTTCTGCCCAGCTTGTACGGTGCGGTCGTCCTGACGGAGCTGAATGTTCCAGTTCGCGCCGGTATCTTCCGCAAACGTCGTGCTTACGGCGCCGTTCGCTTTGTCTTCGGTAAACGTCGTGCCTTCGAAGCCCCAGCTCTTCATACCGTTCACGAAGTTGGAGTTCACAAGCTGCCAGGATTCGTACTGCGTCTGATCGGGATCGAGATCGACCGCCATATTCTTCACGTAGATGATGCTGCCCTTGTTGTTGCTTCCGCCGCCGCCCATCAAAAGCGAAACGCGGCAACCGCCTATCTTCGATTCAGGCGTATAAGCAAATTCGAAAGTCTTATATTCGGTGGTAAGATCCATCGTGAACTGCGTTTTACCGTTGATTTCGAGCACAACGGAACGGTTGATCGAAGCCTTTGCCGTGACAGAAATCAAATAGTTGGTCTTTCCGTCCAGAGAAACGTCCTGACGGAGCATGATGTGCCAGCCCGCAGAAGAAGGTTCTACGATGGTCATTTTTGCGGCGCCGTCTTCGGCGATGTCCCAATTGACCTGTCCTTTTCCGTCCGTCTGGTTAACGTCTTTCGTCCAGTAATCGTACTCTTCGGAGAAATCGCCGTTCATCAGTTCGTAGCCGTGCGCCTTTTCGGGCTTCACGTTTACGGTACGGGAAGCGATCGCATCGGGTCCGTTTTCGTTACGAACGATATAGTTGAGTTCGTAGTTCGTGCCTTCGAGCACGGTTTTGGAAAGTTCGCCGAGCACTTCGATGCTTGCAGTCAAATCGGTATCCCCTCTCTTTGCGGTAACGCCCGCTTTCGCGTCGAAATCGCTCCAACCGTTCCCGAGCGAAACTCTGTCAAGCCCCGTAAAGGTCACTTCGTTGCACTTTTCTACTTTTTCGATGTTGATATAATCGATCACGACACTGTGTTCGCCTCTGTCGGAAGAAAGCATTCTGCCGAAATAGAGCACCGCTTTCGCGTTCACGTAGTTGCTGTCCGCCGTATAATACGATTCGTAAACCTGATAGGAATCGGTGAGCTTATGCACGGTGACGCCCTTTAACATCGCATAGCCGTGATCCACGTCTTCGAAACCGAACGCAACCGACTTGCCCGTTTCGCTCAGAGCGCGCACGGTAATTTTATACGTTTCGCCCTCTTTCAGGTTGCAGTTGTTGATATACTGCAAGCTGTACCATGCGTTGCCCGAATCTCCGATCGTGAACTTGGGATTCACGTTGCCTTCGCTGTCGGTGAATTTTTCGAGCGTCGCCTGTCCGCCCGGCTGATCGAGCTTCCAGTTCGTGAAGCCTTCTTTATTCGTAATGCTGAAATCGCCGTTGGCAAGATTGTGCGCTTTTACGACGGAAACTTCCCTGTCTTTAATTTCGGTAACGTTCGAAGAGGTTACCATATAATAAACAGTGTAAGAACCGGGAATGTTATAATTGAATTCTTCGAAATCCTCCCAAACGCCGAGATCGGTAAGAATTTCTTCGTGTTCGTCCTCGTTCAAAACGACGATCTGATCGGTTACGTCGCCCAGTTTGCTGTCGGTAACGGTAATCCCCGTCGTAACGTCGTAACGATCCCCCAAAACGATGGAAACGTCCTCCAAACCCGTCCAGGTCAGTTTCGCCTTCTTGTCCCCGCACGCAACCAGCGCGATGCTCGTTATCAATGCCATGGACGCACCCAGCACGGATAACACGATTTTCTTGCTTCTCTTCATACAACTCCTCCTTAAAAATATATTATCTTGTCAGATAAATCCTTGAACAATTATACCCCCCCCCGGCATTTGTCAAGAGAATTCTTTTCATTTTTAGAAAATAATTTACTTTTTCTCGCCTACTTTTCAATTTTTTATAAAAAATTGTTCTGGATTCACGACAACCGAACGGGGTTTGGATAATTTTTCTCCATTTTTTATAAAAACTATTCATACAAAAGCACAAAAAAAACCTCCGGAAGAAGCGCACAATCTTGCACTCCTTCCGAAGGTAAATAATCGGTTGTATTCAGTTGTTATCCAAGCGTCACATCACGAGCCGCGCCGCGCCGCAAATGCCCGCGTCGTTCCCCAGCGTTGCCGCGGCAAGTTTAACGGGCACGTCTTCCTCCCCGCCGAGCAATATGACTTCGGGGCGGAAAATATTCGCGACGTCGATGACACCCGCCGCCAGATCTTTCAGATATGCGTCTACAACCTCGGTTGCCGTTTCGTCGCCCGCGCGCATACCCTCGAACGCCGTCTTCCCGTCGGCAAGTTCTAAATCGCCGTTGCAAATTTGCCACATGCGGCTTTCGCGGTGCGCCTGCATCGCGCGCTTCGTGCGCCCGACGAGCGCCCGCGCCGGTGATGATATACGCTTTGCCGTTTTCATCCACCAAAACGATGCGGTAACTGCCGTGCGTTTTGTCGTTATTGCCGATTTTCGCCGCCAGTACGGTTGCCTGCGCTGGAATGACCGCCTTCGTCCAGGTCAGCGACGTAACGGTGCCTGCGCTCAGACCGGTCGATTCGTCGATCCGACCTTCCAGACAAATCCCGTAATGATTGCTACCCCCCCCCAGATAAAATATCTTCTGGTTGTTGTCGTCGCCGTCGGGATTCCGCGTCGTCTTATTCATAACGAGCTGCCAGTCGCGCAGCAAAGGCGCTTTGTCGGTTTCGAACCCGTTGGTTTCTTCGAAGTCGAAATCCCACGCCGTTCTCGAAGAGGGCTCCATCGCATCGTACACGGACTTTACGATGCCCGTATACAGCGTATCGACGACTTCCACTTTCACTTTTACGGAAGCTTCTTCCGCGGTGTTGGTGACCGTAAGCACAGCTGTACCCGCGGCGTTAGCCGTCCATCTTCCGTCCGATCCCATCGTGAAGACGCTTTCCCGATCGGAAGTGATCAGCCAGGTCGTATTCGTTGCATCTTCGTTTTCGGGCATGAAGGTCGCCTGATACATATTTTTGTAATACGTAAGATTCAAAGGCTTGTTGTCGTGCACCTTTCCTGCGAGCAGATCCTCGCCGCGCTTCGCCATGCCGCTCGCGATATCCCAGGTAGAACCTTTTGCGATTTTAAAATAATAATCGTACTCCGCTTCTTCGGAAACGGCAAAACTTTCCGTCTTGATTCCCGTGAGCGCGACGTATTTGCTCACTTCCACTTTCAGATAAACGGAAAATTCGGCGTCCGCCTTAGAAGTTGCGCGCACGTAGTACGTTCCTTCCTGCTTCGTTTCAAGCGTAAGCACTTTTCCCGACTGCGTTGCAGTCAGTTCGGAATCTTCGTCGGGAACGAATTCGTTTTCTTCCGCGGTTCCGACCGTCCAGAAGAACTCCGCCGAAGCTTCGGCAGGCTGCACGCTCAACGTATGACGGGAAGTTTTATCGGTCGAAAATCTAATCAGATACGGACTTTCGAGGGTGCCGTCGCCGTCGGAGTTATCGTCCAAGCCCGAAATATTCAGCCCCGTGGGCGCAATCACTTCGACGGTCGAACCCGTAACGGTTACGTTCAATTTCAAGTCTTCCGCTTTTTTGCCCGTTTCGGAAACGGTTACGAGCGCGGAACCTTCCGCAAGCGCGCAAACCGTCAGCGTGTTTTTGTCTACGCTCGCGGTTACCTTTTCTGGAGCGGTACTCACCGCTTTAAATTCATATTCGGTCAGCGTTCCCGTAATAATCGTATACGATTTTTCATTGCCCGCTTCCAGAGAGAGCGTATACTCCCCCTAACCGTTTGCCGTTTCACCCGCGAGTGAAACTTTCGCTTTCGTAGCGGAATTTCCGCCGCATGCGGCAACGCCGATGGTTGCCAGCCCCAAAACAACTGCACCGACTAAACTCTTTGCAATTCGTTTCATAAAACCCCTCGTCTTATTTTTTTATCGTTACGGCATAAAACCGACCCGAACGTTTTTCAGAAAACCGTTTTTTTGGTTTTCCAAATAAAAAGAGCTTCTACGAACAAATCATAAAATCATGCCCGGCAAAACTCTTAAAACTTCAAACGGCGCGAACTCCTCTTTCGGATTTTCAGATTCAGAAAACCGTTTTTCTGTTATTTAATTGAATTATATCATGGAATAATTGCTTTGTCAATACTTTTCTGAAAAATATTTTTAAAGTATTTATTCGATTCAACAATAATTGTTAAACCGTAAAATAATCGGTCGTTATTTTACGAACGGGAGTTTCATTTTTGATCTCGTCCAACAAAATAGACATCGCGGTTTCACCGAGTTTCCGGTAATCCTGCCGCGCGTACTCCCAACGCACGCCCGTCGGATCGTCTTCCCCCAAAGAATAAATATAAATGTCGCGGGCAGGATCGAGCCCCTGCTCCCGCGCTTCGTCCCAGATCCCGCGCGCAACGTTTCCGTCGGAAGCGATAAACGCCGTCCCTTGCTTCATACAGGGAGCCGAAAGACGGCGCCCCTCCTCTACCGAGCTTTCCTGCCCGAACACAGACTTCCCGTTCGCATCGGAAAAGTATTCCAACGTTTCGCAAAAGCCTTTCGCACGATCGATTGAAATGGTTTTGTTTTCTTCGCTGTTGATCAAACAGATATTGCGGTAACCCTTTTCGTAAATCCGACGCACGACTGCGGACACCAGCCCGACGTTATCGATATCTACGTAGCTGATTTCGAGATCCTGCGCAGGGCGGCCGATGATGACGCACGGAATCCGTTGCTCTTCCATCGTTCGGATTCGGATGTCGTCCACGAGCGGCGTTACGAGGATCACCCCGTCGATCGGCGCTTTGTCGCGTTTGAGCATCGCGTCCATTTCTTGCTTTTTCAGTCCGCTGTAAACGAGAATATTTTTATTTTCCGCACCCGCGGTTTGCAGACAAGACATGATGATGTCGGCGTAAAAACTGCGGTATACTTTGCGACTGTCGCTTTCCAGCACCAAACCGACAATGTTCGTATTCCCGCGGGAAAGCGTGGAAGCATAAAAGTTCGGTTGGAAATCCAACTCTTTGCATACGTCCAAGATACGCTGTTTTAATTCGGGGCTCACGTATTTTTTCCCCGTGAGCGCGTTCGAAACCGTGGATTTTACCACCCCGCACCGTTTTGCCACGTCGTTGATCGTTATCATATCGTTTTCCCTCCCGTTTATTTGCGGACCATTTCCGCCAGTTCGCCGCCGCGCATCAACTCCTCGTAAGTCACTTTGTTTTTCATGCGTTCGCTGCAATAGCGGTCGCGGTCGATCGTCAGCACGTTGCCGTTCGCGAGTTTGACCGTGATCTTTTTCATGAGAGGCAGGCTCATCGTAAAATCGGGACGCGACGGGCTCATCGGGTAGAACCCGAAACAGGCAAACAAATACCACGACGACATCGAACCGTTGTCTTCGTCGCCCGGGAAACCTTCGAACGTATTACGGAAATACCCCGCAAACTTTTGAACGCAAGCCGCCGTCTTTTCCACGTCGCCCAGCTCGCTGTAAATATAAGGAATGTGGAAAGAAGGCTGGTTGGAAATCGCGCATAGCGATCCCCCGTCTGCCATTTCGCTCATCTCGTGAATTTCTTTCCCGTATCCGCCGACCTGATATTGCGCGGGTTTTTCCATCATTTCGTCGATTTTTTGCGCGAGTTTACCGCCGTATAATTCGTTCAATCCTGCGACGTCGTGATAAACCGCAAACGAACTTTGCCAAGCCGAGCCTTCGGTATAATCGTTTCCCCAGTCGAAACTGTTGAATGCGGGACGGAACTTCCCTTCCTCGTCCTTTCCGCGCATGAATCCGTTTTCGGGATCAAAAATCTTTTTGTAATTTTTCGCGTAACCGAAATAGCGTTCCGCCTCCTCCGTATGACCGAGTTTTTGCGCCGCCATGGCAATGCAATAATCGCCGTAGCAACAATCCAGCGTTTCGTTTACGCTCTCTTTCGCAACGGTATAGGGAACGTACCCGTAACGGCGGTATGCAAGCGCGCCCGTTCTGCCGTAACCGCTTTCGTCGGAACAGCTCTCGCCGTCGTGCAACAACGCCTTGAAAACGTTTTCCGCCAGATCGCCCGTAATAATTTCCTTGACGATGGCGTCCGCCATCACCGCTTCGACGAGCATTCCCGGCATGCAGCAGACGTTAGCGGGGCTCAGCCACTTCGGAAGCCAGCCGCTGTCGAGATAATATTGATAAAAGCCTTCCGCCATTTCGCGATAAAGTTCCGTATCGATTAGCGATAAAAAGGGAAACAGAGTTCTGTACGTATCCCAGAATCCGTTATCCGCATACATCACGCCTTCGACCGTTTTTCCCGAATGCAGATTGACGTGGCGCGGCGTGCCCGCTTCGTCCGTTTCGTAAAATTTGCGCGGAAACAAAAAGGCGCGGTACATGCAGGTGTAAAACACGGCTTTCTTTTCTTCGTCGTCATCTTCCACCGCGATTCTGCTCAAATAACTTTCCCACGCATCCGTCGCCCGCGTACGGAGTTCTTCCAAAGTATTCCCTTCGATTTCGCGTTGATAATTCAATTTCGCTTGCGCGACGGAAAGGAAGGAAGTCGCAAATCCCACTTCCAACCGTTTTTCACGGGCAAGCAAAGAGATCGCGTTCCCGTGTACGGAAAACGTAAAAGGAACGTTCAACCGCACCGCAAAATATTCGCGCAATTCCCCGCAAGGAACGGGATTCATGGATTTGTTCGTGTATCCGGTAATCCATTCCCCGTCGCATTCGAATTGTGTGACCGAATCGCCGATTAAATTCACTCGGTTCTGCCCTTCCTCTTCGAAAGTAAACCGAATGACCGCGCCGCTGTTTGAAGGCGCAAGTTCGAACGTATACCGATCGCGGTAAACGTAACCCTTCATGTAAGCGGGTTCCATTACGCAACGTTCGTTGTCATAACACGACCAGCGATTCTCTTCGCTGAGAAGCATTTCCCCCCGCTGTCCCGTGATAATCAGATTTCCGTAATCGCCCATCCAGGGAGAAGGCTGATGCGTAAGCCGTATTCCTTCGAAACTCTTTGAACGGGGAGAATAAAACCATCTCGGCGAAGCGTTCTCGTTTTGAATCGTGAACGACGCCATGCCGTGCGGCACCGCCGTAACCGGATAAACGTTCCCGTTGGAAAAACGATGTGAATTGAAGGTGCCCATACGCGTATTGACGTACTGATAAAAATTCATCTTTTATTCCTCCCTGCCCAAAAGCAGAAAACTTGTTTTCTATGAAGTTATTATAACAGAAAATTTTTATTTGTCAATAGAAAAAACCGTTTTTCTTTTAAAATCGGAAAACGGGGCGTTTGCGGTGCGCCCCTCCGAAAATACAAAAAAACGGCTGTATTTTATCGATGATTTATTTTTCTTTTGATTTCCGCCATTTGTTCAATCAGTTCCGCCAAAGGATGATATTCGCCGCCCCACCATTCAAAGACGCGCATACCCTCGTCTTGTAAAATCGGTCCCGTCATTTTAATATCGATCCCGATTTCCGACAAAACTTTTTCGTAATCTATCGGCTCGTAATCATTCGGCGTCAATAACGAAAACTTTTCATAGGAAACGCCGAAAACGACATTTCGAACTCCCAACGACGCAATCGCCGCCAAGCAACGCACGCACGGCGCACAGCTCGTATAAAACGTAGCTTCCCGCAGGGCCTCGTCGGAATACTTATTTGCACATTGATGTACCAAATTAAATTCCGCGTGTCCGAATAAACCGTTTTTATGATCTGCGGTATTTTCGGCTTCTTGCAAAATAACGCCGTCCCGTACGATGATTGCGCCAAACGTATCGTAACCTTTTTTGCCCGCCGCGATCGCAAGTTCATAGCAGCGTCTTATATACTCTTCGTGTTCTTTCATTTCCATATCATTATTATAACATTTTTTTATTACGAAAACAAGTACCGCCGTTAAAATAAAAAAAACCGAACCGAACCGCCGTAAGGCGTTCGATTCGGGTTCTTGCTGGCGCAGAGAAAGGGATTTGAACCCTTGGATACATTCCTGCATCACACGATTTCGAATCGTGCGCGTTCGACCGCTCCGCCATCTCTGCAAGCCGTTTTATTTTATCCGTTTTTTCGGAAAATGTCAACGCTTTCGCGGTCGTTTTTATAAATTCCGTAAAATTTATAAAGAATAATTTTTACGCACCCTTGCCGTGCTCTTTCTTCCCGAACAGATTGATAAACATTTGCAACGAATAGGGCATATTCGCGTTTTTGGGGAGCGCCATTCCCACCGAACGCGCGGGCATGGCGGGCGTCACTTCGAGTTCGAACAGCGAGCCATCGGCAATCTTATTCTGCGTATATTCGCGCGGAATCACCCCAACACCCATACCCGCCGCCACGAGCCGCTTCATAAATCCCCAGCTGTCTACCTCGACCGCGGGCGTCAGTTTTACGCCGTGGCTTTCGGCATAGCGGTTAAAGGATTCGCGCGCGACCGTCTGCCCCTCCATGAACAGAAGCGGAAGCTTTTGCAAATCGCGCAGCGTAAGCAGCTTGCCCTGCAAATGCGAAAACTGCCTGCCCGCAATGAACACGTCGTTCAGATACATGATCGAATCGGTGATCACGATTCCTTCGTCGGGCGCGATCGGCAGATTCAGAAATCCGATGTCGCAACGGTCGGTTTTGAGCGCCTCGCAGATTTTGGGCGAAACGTCGGAAATCAGTTCGATCTTCACCTGCGGATAAAGTGCGTGATATTGCACGATCTTTTCCGAAAGCGCGTACTGGAAGATCGTTTCGGAAGCGCCGATCCGCAAGGTACCCGTCGCCGTCTGTTTGAGTTCGGCAAGTTTGCGTTCCACGTTTTCGAGCGTTTGCAGCGCATTCTCTACCCCCGCAAAAATGAGTTCCCCCCCTTGCGCGGTGAGTTCCATTCCCTTGTGCTTCCGATGAAAGAGCGTCGTTTGCAGCTGCGTTTCCAGCTGTTTGATCGCCTGCGATACGGCGGGTTGCGAAATATACAGCTCGTCCGCCGCCTTGGTAAGACTGCCGCACTTAGCCACCGTGTAGAATACGCGGTACAGTTCGAGATTGACCATATCTTTCTCCTTTGCGATTATTTCCCGACGCAGAATTTTTCGAATATTTCCGTAATCACGTTTTCCGCCGCCGTTTCTCCGCTGAACGCGCCGAGTGCAAACCACGCGCGCTTCACGTCCTCCGCGTACAGTTCGGCAGGCAGACCGCCCTCCACGGCGGAAAGCGCCGCGGCCGCCGCTTCGCAAGCCTCCTGCGCCGCGCGGTAATGCCGTTCTTCCAAGAGATAGACGTCGTTTTCCCTGCCCAGTCCCCGTTCGTACAGCAACGCTTTGAGCGCTTCGATCCCCTCCCCCGTCTTGGAGGAAAGAACGACGTCGCAATCCGTTCTGCGGGTTAAATCGCTCTTTGCGCCCACGGCAATTACGGGCGTTTCCGCGGGGAAAACGGGCGGCGCGCCCTCCTCTTTGAGCCAAACGATCACGTCTGCGGAAGCGATCGTCTGCTCGGCGCGGCGAATCCCTTCCCGCTCGATCAGATCGCCGCTTTCGCGCAGTCCCGCCGTATCCACCAAACGGAAGAGCGCGCCTTCGATTTCGAGCGTGCCCTCCACGATGTCGCGCGTCGTACCGGCAACTTCCGAAACAATCGCGCGGCCGTACCCCAAAAGCGCGTTCAAAAGAGAACTTTTCCCCGCGTTGGGTTTTCCGCAGATCGCAACGTTGACGCCCGATTTGATCTTTTTTCCCGTACGGTACTGCGAAAGCAGCGTTTGCAGTCGATCCAGTACGCCGCGCAGTTTTTCCGCGATTTCGGCGCGGGAGTCGGCGTTGAGATCCTCTTCGGGATAATCCACGTCGGCATCGATGCTCGCAAGGCAGGTCGTAAGAAGTTTTTGCAGATCCGTACCGATGCGGGTAAGCCGCTCCGTATAGAGCGAATACCCCGCGCGCACCTGCGCCTGCGATTCGGCGTTGATCATGTCCGCCATTCCTTCCGCCGCCGAAAGCGAAATTTTTCCGTTTAAAAAGGCGCGTTTGGTGAACTCTCCACGTTCCGCCGTGCGAGCGCCCAGCTCCAGCGTGCGCCGCAGAACCCCGCGCGCAATCTCCGTTCCGCCGTGACAGTGAAATTCGACGACGTTCTCCCCGGTAAACGACTTCGGCGCGCGAAAATACACGCACATTCCGAAATCCTTGAACGCGCCGCAGTCGATTTCGCCGGGATACAGTACGTTCGGCACGAACGCTTCTTTGCGCGAAAACATTTTTTTCGCGATATCGGGCGCGCCTGCGCCGCTCATGCGCACGATCGCAACGCCGCCGCGTCCCAAGGGAGTTGCGATTGCAGATATGACTTCTTCCATAGCTCTTCCATAAGTACAGATTGTTAAAATCTGAATTTCTTCGTTTTTTCTATAACTTATCTTTATACCGATTATAACACCGATTTTCCGTTTTGTAAACGGTTTTTGAAAAAATGCCCGTGAAAAAAGACGGGCGTTCGCCCGTCTTTTCGGTTACTTGAAATCTTCGAACGGACTGCCGCCCGCATCGGAATTGCCGCCGTTCGAACCGCCGTCGGGCGGAGTCGGGCTTCCGAAATCGGAAAAAGGTTCGTTTCCGCCGCTCGGAGCGTTCGGCGTTCCGTACCCGCCTGCGCCGTAACCGCCCTGTTGCTGCCGCATCTGTTCGTAGCGGCGGTGCAGATACGCGTTGTAGTCTACGGGCGTATTCTTGCGAACCGCCAGCAACACGAAGCCGCGCAAAGGCAGGAACGCGCACAAGAAGGTCATCAAAAAAGGACTGCGCGCGTAATACTTGCGGAAGAACGCGGAAAACAGGAAGCAGAAGAACAACAGCATCACGAACCACCACGCCTGCGCGATAACGGAAATCACGTTGTAAAAAGTTACGATCCAGGCGTGCTGCGGGTACATCTGCCCGACGAGGCTTAAATCCAACTCCCAGTAACTCGGCCCCTTTTCGGGTTCAACCAGCACGAAAAATTCTCCGCTCATGAGTTGGTACCAGGCGACGAGCATCGCAATCTGAAAGACGACGTACATGATTTCGCAGATCATGGCGTAAAGTCCCATGCGTTTCATCTTTTTGCCGAAGAAATTGGTTTCGCCCGCAAGCTTGCCCGTGAGATAGGTGTTCCCGAACGGCAGGAAGCCGATCCACCAAAACTTGATTCCCTGTCTTTTCGCCATCGTCATGAGCCCGAATCCGCCGCAGAGCAACCCCGCAAGGTAAAGCCCCGCCGCGCAGATCAGGCAGATCATTTGTATCCAGCGCATCTGCGCCGCCGCCTGCGCGCCCGATTCCACGTTGGGCGTCAAATACATGAGTACGATTTGCGGCACGCTCGTCCAGTCGAAAAATTCCATTTATTCCTCCCCGGCGGGAAACAGTTCCGCGCCGTAATCCACGTTCATAAGACAGAGCCCTTTTGCAGGCATCGTTTTTGCAAGACGTTCCCGCGCGCCCGTTTCGAGCGCGGCGGTGATTCCCTCCCGCTTGCCGCAGCCGATTGCAATCAACTCTCCCGCAATGATCCTTACCATATTATACAGGAAACCGCTTCCGCATACCGAAATTTTCCACATCGCGCCGTGCGGAATCGTCTGTTCGTCGATTTTCACGGAATAGACGGTGCGCACGCTCGTCTTTGCGGAAGAACCGCTCGCGCAGAACGCTTTGAAATCGTGCTCCCCTTCGAGCAGTTCCGCCGCCGCCCGCATCGCTTTCAAATCCGGTTTTTGCGGAAGTCTTACCGCAAAACGATCGAACAGCGGTAAATCTGCGGGGGCGTAGTAAGCGGAATAGCAATACGTTTTGCGCTTTGCGCTGCGGGTGCAATCAAACGTTTCGGGCGCCGCCGCGCTTTGTACGACCCGCAGATCGGGCGGCAAAATCCGATTGAAGCACGCGGCGATCTTTGCCGCGGGAACGGGCGTCTGCGCATCGAAACAGCAAACCTGTGCGAGCGCGTGCACGCCCGCGTCCGTTCTGCCGCTGCCCGTAATTTTTACGGACGCGCCGAAGATTTGCTCCGCCGCGCCTTCCAGTTCGCCCTGTACGGTACGATCGCGCGGCTGTTTTTGGAAACCGGCAAAATCCGTTCCGTCGTAGCTCACCAACAGCACGTATCTCATAGCGGCGCCCAACCGTAAACGCGCATCAGCGCGACGACCGTCACCAGCCCCGCGGCGAGCAGAAATCCGATCAGATCCCGCCAGCCGAACCGCAGTTTTTTGTATTTCGTACGGTGTTTCCCGCCCGTGTAACAGCGCGCGTCCATCGCATCGCCCAGCTCGTCCGCACGGCGGAACGCCGAAAGAAGCAACGGAATGAGAATCGGAATAATCGCCCTCACCTTTTTTACGAGCCCGCCCGTTTCGAAATCGGCGCCGCGCGCCTTCTGCGCGTTCTTGATCCGCTCCGTTTCGTCCATCAGAATCGGAATGAACCGCAGCGCGATGCTCATAATCAGCGCGAGTTCGTGCACCGGGAAACGAATCCATTTCAAGGGCGTAAGCAAGCTTTCGATCCCGTCCGTCAAAGCGACGGGCGTCGTCGTGTAGGTGAGCAACGAAGAACACATCACGAGCAGAACGAGCCGCAGCACCAGACGCGCCGAAAACAGAACGCCCTCCTGCGTAATCTTAAAAATCCACCACTCCGCCCAGACGGTCGGCCCGCTGTAAAAAAACAGATTGATCGCCGCCGTAAAAACGACCAGAAACAAAATCCCCCGGATAGAACGAAGAATTTTCAGAACGGGCACGCCGGAAAAGATGACGGCAAGCAGCAACACGCCCGCGCAAGCCGCCAGTCCGCAAAAACTGTCGGCAACGAAAATCGCCGCAATGTAGGCGATGAGAAAGAGCAATTTCAGCCGCGGATCCATGCGGTGCAAAAAGGAGGACGCGGGATAATATTGCCCGAAGGTTACGTCTTTCACCGTTTCGCCCCCTTTTCAAGGACTTTGTTCACGAAGCCGTCGAGCGTGAAATCGCATTCCACCGCAATCCCGTGTCCCGCGAGCGCGCGGCACAGTTTTGCCGTGAGCGGAATATCCAGACCGAGCGCCAAAAGCTCGTCGGTACGTTTGAACAGCTCGGCAGGCGGCAAAACGAATTTTACGCTCCCTTCCGCAAATACCGCCGCACGCGTGCAGTTTTCGGAAATTTCGTCCATATCGTGCGAAACGATGATCACCGTTTTGCACCATTCCCGATGCAGTTTGTGCAAAAGTTCCATCACTTCCCGCTTGCCCAGCGGATCGAGCCCCGCGGCGGGCTCGTCCAACACCAGCACTTCGGGACGGGTAACGATGACCCCCGCGATCGCAACGCGGCGCTTCTGCCCGCCCGAAAGTTCGAACGGGGATTTATCTTTGATCTGCTCGAAGTTGAGTCCCACGATTTCGAGCGCGGCTTTCACCGCTTCCTTTTTCTCTTCGTCGGTCGGCTTTTTTTCGGAAAAGTTTTTCAGTCCGAACGCCACGTCGTCGAACACCGTTTCGGCGAACAGCTGATATTCGGGATACTGAAACACCATGCCCACGTTTTTGCGGAGCGCGCGGAAATCCGTCTTCTTCTGCGTGAGATCGAATTCCCCGACCGTAAGCACCGTTTCGGGAGGCGGAACCTGTCCCTTTTTCAGCTTCTTCTTTTTGTACTTTTTCAGCGAAGAAGGCACCCGCAGCAGTCCGTTCAGGTGCTGCACGAAAGTGCTTTTCCCGCTCCCCGTGTGCCCGATGATGCCGAAAAATTCCCCCTCTTCCACAGTGAGGGAGACGTCTTTCAACGCGGCGGAAGCAAAGGGCGAGCCCGCATTGTAAGTATAGCTCAAATGCTCTGCGACGATACGCACTCCGCGATCTCCTTTGCCAATTTTTCTTCGTCGAGCGTGTCGGCAACCGTCATACCGCCAGCCTGCAATTTTTTACAGATCACGCCGATGCGCGGCAGATCGAGATGATACGTCAACAGTTCTTCGTGGCGCTCGAAAATTTCTTCGGGCGTTCCCTCCATTACGATTTCGCCGCGGTTCATCACGATCGCGCGGTCGGCAAGAAGCGCCTCTTCGGGGAAGTGCGTAATGAGCAGAACGGTAATTTTTTCTTCGCGGTTGAGCCGCAACACGCAGTCGACGATTTCCTTTCTTCCGCGCGGATCGAGCATGGCGGTCGATTCGTCTAAAATCATGATCTTCGGTTTGAGCGCCAGCACGCCCGCGATCGCGACGCGCTGTTTCTGCCCGCCCGAAAGACGGGAAACGGTCGCCGTGCGGTATCGTTCCATGCCCACCGCTCCGAGCGCGAACGCGATGCGTTCGCCGATCTCCGCGCGGGGCAACCCCACGTTTTCCGCGCCGAACGCGACGTCGTCCTCCACGATCGAGGCGACCGTCTGGTTGTCGGGATTCTGGAATACCACGCCCACGTTGCGGCGTACTTCGTACAGATTCTTGCCCGTGAGCGGCGTGCCGAACACGCTGATTTCGCCGCCGTCCGCGTCCAGAAGCCCGTTGCAAAGGCGGGCGAGCGTGCTCTTGCCGCTGCCGTTGTGCCCCAGCACGGCGACGAACTCGCCCTCTTCTACCGTAAAATTGAGTTTTTCGATTTGAAACGATCCCTCGCCGTATGCAAAGGAAACGTCTTTGAATTCGATTGCGCGCATAGTCCGCCGTCAAAACGTTTTTCCATATTATAGCAAAACGGCAAGGTTTTTACAATGAAAACGCAATGAAAATTGCAAAAAAGTTTCGTTTGCGAAAAAACTCCGTTTTGCGGGACTTTTTTCCGCTCCCCCTATTGACTTTACGGAAAAAAAAATATATAATGATTTGGAGCGCGGACAAGCGTTGTTTTTCCGCGCGCAAAAAACGGCAAATATATTATTTATTTTATGGAGGTTGTTTGATGACTAAAATGACGATTGACGGCAATACCGCCGCCTCGCACGTCGCTTACGCATTCTCGGAAGTGGCAGCCATCTACCCGATCACCCCTTCGTCCCCTATGGCGGAATCCGCCGACGAATGGGCGACCCAGGGCAGAGTGAATATGTGGGGACAGAAACTCCGCATTGCGGAAATGCAATCGGAAGGCGGCGCGGCAGGCGCCGTGCACGGTTCGCTTTCGGCGGGCGCGCTGACCACCACTTACACCGCTTCGCAGGGATTGCTTCTCATGATCCCCAACATGTACAAAATTTCGGGCGAACTGCTCCCGATGGTCATGCACGTTTCGGCGCGCGCGCTCGCGGCGCACTCGCTGAACATCTTCGGCGACCACGCCGACGTCATGGCTTGCCGCCAGACGGGCTTCGCCATGATCTCGGGCTGCTCGGTACAGGAAGTTATGGATCTCGCGCTCGTGGCGCATATGTCTACGCTGCGTTCCCGCGTGCCCTTTATCAACTTCTTCGACGGCTTCCGTACTTCGCACGAAGTGAGCAAGATCGACGTCATCGACTACGCCGAAATGAAAACCCTCTTCGATAAGAAGGGACTTGCAAAGGACGTGGCGGAATTCAAAGCCCGCGCACTCAACCCCGAACATCCCGTTCAGCGCGGCACGGCGCAGAACGGCGACACCTACTTCCAGAACCGCGAAACCGCAAACAGCTACTATAACGCGACGCCCGCGATTGTTCAGGAAATGATGGACGAAGTTTCGGCGCTTACGGGCAGAAACTACCACCTGTTCGACTACGTAGGACATCCCAAAGCGGAACACGTCGTCGTGATCATGGGCTCCGGCGCGGAAACGGTGGAAGAGAGTATCAACAAGCTCAACAAACAGGGCAAGAAGTACGGCTTGATCAAAGTCCGCCTGTACCGCCCCTTCGTAACGGACGCGTTCGTTGCGGCAATTCCCAAAACCTGCAAAAAGATCGCGGTGCTCGACAGAACGAAGGAACCCGGTTCGCTGGGCGAACCCCTCTACCTCGACGTCTGCACGGCGCTGCTTGAAAAGGGCTTGAAGAACGTCGACGTGGTCGGCGGAAGATACGGGCTCGGATCCAAAGAGTTCAACCCATCGATGGTGCTTTCCGTCTACAAAAACCTCGAAGCGAAAGCGCCGAAAAACCACTTCACCGTGGGTATTTACGAAGACGTTACCAACACGTCGCTCGACTTCTCCGAAAAATTCGACGCCGCGCCCGAAGGCTCGACTTCGTGCAAATTCTACGGGCTCGGCTCGGACGGTACGGTCGGCGCGAACAAGAACTCGATCAAGATCATCGGCGACCACACCGAAATGTACGCGCAGGCTTACTTCTTCTACGACAGTAAGAAATCGGGCGGCATCACCGTTTCGCACCTGCGCTTCGGCAAGACCCCGATCCAGAGCGAATACTTGATCGATTCCGCAGACTTCGTCGCTTGCCACAACCCCTCGTACATCATCCGTTACGACATGACGAGCGATCTGAAAGAGGGCGGCGCCTTCCTTCTGAACGCGCCCTGGACGAGCGTGGAAGAATTGGAAAAGAACCTGCCCGCAAAAGTGAAAAACGCGCTTGCGGCAAAGAAAGCCAACCTGTACGTGATCGACGCGATCGACATCGCGGCGAAACTGGGACTGCGCGGCAGAACGAACACCATTCTGCAATCGGCGTTCTTCCTGATCAACGAACAGATCATGCCCTATGCGGACGCAGTCGACCTCATGAAGAAGATGGCTTACAAGTCCTTCGCAAGAAAGGGCGACGCGATCGTTCAGATGAACTACAACGCGATCGATTCCGCGAAAGAAAACCTCGTGAAAATCGATATCCCCGCATCGTGGGCAACCACGACGGAAGGCGCGGACATGATTTCGCTTGCGGATAACGATTACTTCCGCAAAGTCGTCGCGCCGATTCTCGCGCTCGAAGGCGACAAACTGCCCTCCTCCGCATTCGAAGCGGACGGCACCGTTCCCACGGGCACGACCAAATACGAAAAACGCGGCGTTGCCGTGCTCGTTCCCAAGTGGATCAAAGAAAACTGCATTCAGTGCAACCAGTGCGCGTTCGTATGCCCGCACGCGTGCATCCGTCCCGCGCTCGTCGCCGTCGGCGCCGAAAAACCCGAAGCATTCGAAACCAAACCCGCCACGGGCGTTGCAGGCTACGAATACCGCATGCAGGTTTCCCCGCTCGACTGTATGGGCTGCGGCGTGTGCGCCGATATCTGCCCCGGCATGAAGGGCAACAACGCGCTCGTAATGACGCCGTTCGCCGAAGTCGAACCCGTGGAAGCGAAGAACTGGGAATACGCGGTTGATCTTCCCGAAGTCGATCTTTCGGAAGTGAAGATGGCGGACGTCAAGAAATCGCAGTTCACCCCCTCGCTGTTCGAATTTTCGGGCGCGTGCGCAGGCTGCGGCGAAACGCCTTACGTAAAAGTGATCACCCAGCTGTTCGGCGACAGAATGATCGTTGCCAACGCGACGGGTTGCTCCTCCATCTACGGCGGCTCCTCCCCCACCTGCCCTTATACGACGAACAAACAGGGCCACGGTCCTGCTTGGGCAAACTCCCTGTTCGAAGACAACGCGGAATTCGGCTACGGCATGAACCTTGCTTACAAGGCAAGAAGAACCGCGCTTGCGGAAAAGATTGAAAAACTCGCCGAACTCTGGAACGGCTGGGCGGAAGGCAAAGCGGCTTGCGAAAACTGGATTGCCAATATGGACGACGCGGAAGGCAGCAAAAAAGCCGCCGCAACGCTGTTGAAATGCATCGAAGATTGCAAAGACTGCGGCTGCGAATGCGACGCGCTCGAAAAAGAAATTTACGCCGACAAAGACTGCCTCGTCAAGAAATCCTTCTGGATCATCGGCGGCGACGGCTGGGCGTACGACATCGGCTACGGCGGACTCGACCATGTGCTCGCTTCGGGCGAAGACGTGAACGTGCTCGTACTCGATACCGAAGTGTATTCCAACACGGGCGGTCAGGCAAGTAAGTCCACCCCGATCGGCGCGGTTGCGAAGTTTGCTTCGAGCGGTAAGCGCGTCAAGAAGAAGGATCTGGGCATGATCGCGGCTTCCTACGGCTACGTTTACGTGGCGCAGTGCTCCATGGGCGCAGATAAGAACCAGCTCGTGAAAGCGCTGAAAGAAGCGGAAGCTTATCACGGCCCTTCGCTCATCATCTGCTACGCGCCCTGCATCAACCACGGCATCAACATGATGAAGTCGCAGTCCGAAATGAAAGCGGCGGTCGATTGCGGTTACTGGCAGCTTTACCGTTACAACCCCGAACTTGCCGAAAAGGGAGAAAACCCCTTCACCCTCGATTCCAAAGATCCGACGGGCGATTATCAGCAGTTCATTCTGGGCGAAACGCGCTACGCGTCCCTCAAAAAGACGCAGCCCGCGCTTGCCGACGAACTCTTCCAGAAAACGGAAGAAAGCTCGAAAGCACGTCTTGCCGGCTACAAAAAGATGGCAGGCAAAGAATAAACGAAACGAAAAAAGGCACAGCCGAACGGCTGTGCCTTTTTTGTTGCTTTATCAGAGCAAACGATCCGCTTCTTCCCGCGTGGGAATCGCGGCTTGCGCGCCGCGGCGGGTGACCGTAATCGCCGCGCAAAGCGAAGCGAAATTCGCGGCTTCTGCGATCGCTGCGCCCTCGGCAAGTTTTACGCATACGGCGGCGCAATACGTATCGCCCGCGGCAGTCGTATCCACCGCTTCGCCCGCATCCGCACATTTGATTGAAAACTGCGCGTCCTTTGAAACGTAGAGCGAGCCCCGTTCGCCGAGCGTCACGAGCACCGCGCCCGCGCCCAGCTTCAACAGTTCCGCACAGCCTTCGCCGAGATCCTCTTTCCCGCTCAGTAGCTTCAACTCTTTGCGATTGGGTGTGATCAGATCGGCATACCTGACCGCGCAAACGGCTTCCGCGCTTGCGGGCGCGGGATTGAACGCCGTAAACATCCCCTTCCGTTTTGCGAGTTTTAACGCGTACGTCACGACGGGCAGAGGCGTTTCGAGCTGGGTCATAAAAATATCGCCCGCTTGCGCACCCGCAAGCAACGCGTCCGCATCCGCTTCCGTCACGGCGCCGTTCGCGCCTTCGTCTAAAATAATGCGGTTGTCGCCGTCGATCACCGTGATCATCGCAACGCCCGTATTCCTTTCGCAGCGGCGGATATGCGAGGTTTCGACGCCGACTTTTTGCAGGCTTTCCAACAACAGATCGCCGAAGCGGTCGCGCCCGACCGCGCCCGCCATTGCCGCGCGCCCGCCGAGCGACGCGCAGGCGTAAGCCTGATTCGCGCCTTTCCCGCCCGCGGTCATCATAAATCCGCCCCCTTTGAGCGTTTCGCCCGCCTCGGGCAGATAAGGCGCACGTACCGTTAAATCACAGTTCAGACTGCCGAGCAGATATATATTCTTCATTTTCGCCTCCCGCAATAAATTCGAAATAAATGCCGTAACGTTCTTTGTACCGCCTGAAATGATAAGCGTAACGCAGCGTGCCGTTCTTGCAGGCGAGCGTAAACGTCCCGTCCTCTTCGCGCCGCATGCGTGCGTCGATCTCCCGCATGAAGTGGCACAGATCTTCCGTAGGCAAGCTGTAAACGCCCTCCCCTTTCGCAAAAGCGGGAACGGTCACGTTCACGCCCGTGGTCGTAACCTCCATATCCTCGCAGCCGAGGTCTGCGGAAAGCAGAAAGGGTCCGAAGCGGAACGCATACGTATTCTTGCCGTCAGGCAGGTCGTGCGCCCGCACGGTCTTTTTCAACGCAATGCGAACGGTATCGCCCGCTTTTACGCCGACCGAAAGGAAATCCCCGTCCGCTTGCAACGGTTTGCCGTTCAGCTCCGCTTCGAACGTTTCCGTCCAGTCGGGCACGCGCAAGCACAATTCCGCTTCGCCCCGTTCTACGCGTACCGTCGCCGTATCGGAATGCTCTAAATCTGCTTCCGTAAGAAGCGTAACCCGTTCGCTCCGATAGCGCGACGGAAGATAGGACGCGACGTAAACCGCGTCGCCGACGTCGTAATAAATTCCGTCGTTGAGTTTGGTCATACTCTCCATTCCGCTGCCCGTACAGCACCAGAAATTTCGTTCCGCCGAAGAGAACACCTTAAAGTAACCCGTCGCCATCGGCTGGAAGTAAGTCGTCATTCCCGTTTCGGGATTCTGCGACGATAAAATCGCATTGTACCAGGTGTTTTCGTAATAGTCGAGATATTTCCGCTCCCGCGTCAGGAGAAAGAGCATGCGCGAAAGCTTTAACAGATTGTACGTATTGCACGTTTCGCAGTTGGCGTTGGTGCGTTCGCCGTTCAGAATCCCGTCTTTGCCGAAGTGCTCCCACTCCGAATTTCCGCCCGTCGCGTAAGTATGATGCAAGACGACGCAGTCCCAAAAATTTTTCGCGGCTTCGAGATATTTTTCCGCGCGCACGACCTCTCCGCCGATCCTTTCCCCGTTGCAGACGAGGTAACGGTTTAAAAATCCGATCGCCTTGGGAATGGTCGTGTTCGCGTGCACGCCGTCGAGATAATCTTTCTTCCCTTCGATCATGGCTTGCAAAAGCGGTTCCTCGTCGAACGCGTGCGCGGCTGCCGCATATTTTTCTTCGCCCGTGAGCGCATACAGCCGGTACAGTACGTCGTTCATTCCGCCGTACTCCGTCGCAAGAACAATGCGCCGCACCTCCTCCGTCCAGCGCGCAACCCGCTTGCAAACCCAGTCGCCGAGCGCGCAGGCGACCTCTTTCGCCCGTTCGTTTTCCGCGCATACCCAGGCGTCGACGAGTCCCTGCAAAATTTTATGCAGGGTGTACCAGGGCACCCAGGCTTGCGTCCGAATGTCCGTTTTGTCCTGTTCGACGTGATCGAACTGAATTTCGCGGTTGTCCGAAATGGGCAGCGCGCCCCAAAGAAACCCCTTGCCCGATCCCGCGGCTTCGGCATTGTCCTGGCAGATTTTCAGACAATTCACGAAGTACCCGATTTTTTCGGAAAGCGCTTTCTTTTCCGATTCGGGCGTGTTGGCGTTGCGCAACGCCTGCGCGAGCGCAGAAAGGTAGTGCCCCGCCGTATGCCCGCCGATGAGCTTGCCCTCCCAACCGCCGCCGTACGGACAGGCGGCGCGCGGTTTTAATCCCGCGTTGCGGTAAAAGTAAAAAAGCAGTTTGTCCGCGTCGATCCGCAGCAGATAATCGAGTTCCTTTCTCAGCGCGTTCTGCGCATAAGCGTAATACAGTTCCGTTCTTTGCAGCGATTCCGCAAGCGGAAACGTTTCGTTCCGACTCATAGTCCCCTCCGTAAAGCGGAAAACGCCGCCGCGCACAACGGCGCGGCGGCATAAATCCGTTCTTATTCGATGCCTTCGTTCAGTTTTTTCAGCAGGGAATCGAGATCCTCGCCGTGAACGGCAACCGCCTCGGCAACCGTTTCGCCGTGCGCGAGCGCGCACCCGAAGCAGTGCATCCCCGCGGAAAGAAGAATTTCCGCCGCGTTGGGATTGAGCTGAAGGCAGTCAACAATCAGCGTATCCGCCGTAATTTTTGCCATAACCATACTCCTTAGTTTCTTTATCGGTATTTTACCACTTTTTTCCGCCGATTACAACAGTTTCGCAAAAATTTTACCGATTTTTACGAAAAACTTACAGCGCAATCAACCAGTACAGCAATCCGACCGCCGCGCCCGCGCTCACGCCGAACACGATGATCGGACCCGCGACGATGAACATTTTCGCCGCCATGCCGTAAACCAGCCCTTCCGTTTTAAATTCGATCGCGGGAGAGGCAACGGAGTTCGCAAACCCCGTGATCGGTACGATGCTCCCCGCGCCCGCATTCTTGCCGATGCGGTCGTACACGCCGAACCCCGTCAACAGACAGCCGAGAAAGATGAGCAGAATGGAAACAGTACCTGCGAGTTCGTCGCCCGTCAACCCCGCAAATTCGAGCATGAAGCGGAAGAACTGCCCGATGCAGCAGATAAAACCGCCCACGCCGAACGCGCGCAGACAGGTTTTCACGTGTTGCGTAGGCGGATCGAACGTATTGACGTAATTGATATAATTGCGGTTGTAATTTTCCTTAGAGCGTCCGGTCACTGCGCACCTCGTCGTGGAGCTGTTCGGGGAAACAGCTTTCGCGTTCCTCCCGCGTCTTGCCCAGCGGATTGTTCTTGATCTTTTTCATACCTATAATTTGGCAATTCGAAGGAAATTTTATACCATAAAAGAATCCCTCCGCAGCATTCTGCGGAGGGATTTGTTTATTTACAGTACGAAGCGAGCAGATCGTACAGCGTGGCGTAAAATTCGCCGAGGTACGTTTTGGCGAGCGTGTCGCCCGCGTAAGCCTGCAAGCGCGCGTCGGGATCGTTCACCGCGTCCATATAATAACTGCGCACGACGAGAAACCGCTGGGAGGGCGAAAGATTGTAATTCGGGTTTTCGGGATAGCGGTAAGGTCCGCTCTCGTTCCCCTCCCACTGCCAGTTTTCGTAGGCGAGCTGATACAGCAGATCGGCTTTGATCGTTTCGACGTCGCACTGCGCCTGAATTTCGATTTCCGTTTCCCGCGCTTTCCGCGCGGAAGCACGCGCAACGCCGTTTGCCAGCATCTTCATAAAGATCGTTTTTTTCTGTTTTGCGGAGGCCGCAAGCACGGCGTTCTTCTTGCTCTGCGCGGCGCGCACCATCGCAAGCTGCACCGCGTTTAGCTCGGAATATTCGGGTAAGGTCAAATCGATGATATCGATGATTTCCGCAGTCATAATTCCCTCCTCGCATGCACGTTCACGGCGCAGAGTTCGAAGTTTCCGTCTTCACAAACAACCTCTATTCGGAAGGTACACCCGCGTAGCGCTTTGGGAAGCCGCGCGCGGCAATCTCCCTTTGCTTTCACGGAGGCGCGCGCGCCGCTTTCGGAAACAACCTTCACCGTGTACGCCCCCTTCCCCTCCACCGTTACCGCTTCGGCATAGTAATTGCCGCTGCGCCCGTTCCCCAGCGAAAAGGAAAACGCAAGCGCGCAGTTCCCCCACTCGGGCGCGGCACGCTCCGACAGCGCGAAAATTTTATCGCCGCGGCTGAAATATAAACTTCTGCCTGCGGAAAGTTCCTTTCCCGAAAGATGCACGTGCCGCCCCCGTCCGTTTTCGTAAACGTATAATTCGGGCGAACCGTCTTTCAGGCGCACGCACGCGCAATACTTCTCTTCGGACGCAACGGCGGACAGCGATTTGGAAAAATCGATTTCCCCGTCGTCCGCATGCGCCGCGCGGGAAACGCGCGCGCCGTCGAAATAATGCAAACCGCGCTCGGTGAAAAAAAACGCGCCCTCGCCCGCGACTGCGACGGAACCCGCCACCGTCTTGCCCGCGTCGCAGAGAATTTGTTCCGCACGGTAGGAAAGCGGATCGGCGTCCGCCGTCAGAACGGTAATTCCGTATTCCCGAACGAGATACAATTTGTCGCGCAAAGAAAATACGCCTGCAATTTCGCCCGCGCCGTCGGCAAAGAAAATATCCCCCGTCGCCTGCGGCGAGCGATCCGTCCATACGCTCAGATCGATCGGCAGAGAATAGCGCAGCGTGCGCCCGTCGCCCACGAACAGCCGTTCGCGGTGCACGCAGGCGCAAGTCCCACCCTTGACCGAAGCGATCTCCATTCCGTTTTCGGTGAGGCGGTACACGCGGTCGTCCGATACGACGTAAACCTGCGTCACTCCGTCGCCGTCGATCGCCTGTACCGACGCGCGGGGATAAGCGAACAGTTCCCGCGTTACGCCCGTGCCGAGCGTATGCAGTTTTTTTGCGGGATATTCGTAAACCGCAAAATCGGAACCGAGAGAAAAAAACGTTTCGATCTGACAAGGCGCCTGCCTTGCAAACACCGCGCCCTCCGCACAAACGAGCGCGCCGTTCCGCTCCCGCACGTGCGAGAAGCGCACGCGTAGAGAATCCGCATTTTGATTTAATTTTTCAAGCGAAAAGCGAACCGAATAGCGGGTGCATTTCGGCGTCGGAAAAGCCGTTTCGTTCATTGCCACCTCCTCGATCGGATGCACAGTTTGCGCCGAAGAACGCTTGCGGCGCGCAACGCGTCGTGAAAGCGTTTCTCCCAGAGCGCGGCTTCCTGATACCTTCCGTTCGTCAGACAGAATTCGCACGCAACCCCGAGCGACATCATCCGCGCGGAAACGCGTCCCGAAAATTCCGATCGGTCGCCCAACCCTTTCTGCGGCGGCGCATAGCTATACGTTACCGCCGCCTGCGCGCAAGGATCGCGCAGTTTCAATCGGTCGGGAAAAGTCTGAAAGGAAAGGTCGCGCCCCGCTCCGTCGCGCACCCGCAAGACCCGTACGGGCGCGCGCGAAAAATCGGTATACGGAATTTCGTCCGCGCGGGCATACAGGATCTCTTCCGATCTGAGAGGAAGATGATCGAGCGCGATTTCGTTTTCCACAAGATTGTAACAGCGCACGAGGGATTTCAGCTCGCCCGAAAGATCGCCCGCGGCGTCCGCTTCGGCGGACAAATCTTCGCGGTCGAGCGCCTCCGCGGCAAGTTTTACGACTTCTTTCACCGTCATGGCGATACCTCCCGCGCGTTCAGGCTTCCGTAATGCCGGCGAGCATGCCCTGTCCGCAAGGGCGGTAGCACATGAGCTCGGCGTATTTGACGAGCGTCGCGGTATACACGGGTTTTCCGGGAATCTGTTTCAAAATCTTGCCGTCCTCCCCTTCCAGCCACTGCCAGTCGCACAGCTGATGAATCGCAAAGTCGTCGGTATTGAGCAGATACATCGTGCCCTTCGGGCAGAATCTGTCCGCCACGACGGGAATACCGTTGAACGAAAGCGCGCGGAATCCCCCTTCCAGTTCCATCGGCTCCATGCGGCGGTAAGCCGAAAGCGCGTTGATCAGCGCGCGGCGCACGCCCCAGGAACAGACGATGAAGTTGGTTTTACCGCCCGATTTTTCTTCGATCGCGTCGAGCGCCTTTTGCAGCGCGGTTTCGGTCAGTTCGCCGACGTTCGCCGTGATTACGGGTTTGCTCCAAGCGGCGCGGCTGCGGGCAACCCCGTAAAGGTCTTTGTTGAGATCGAAAATCGCCCCCAGCCCCGTAATTTCCAGCTCTTTGGATCCCTGCATATAAATGACTGCGTTTTCGTACGCAGTAAAAAGTTCTCCTTCGAAGTTGACCGTTTCCGCCGTACGGTCGACGTTGGCGATCACCTTGCTCACGACGAACGCGCCGTCCTTGTCGTAAATATCGACGCGCATTCCCTCCGCAAGATTCTGCACGCCGCTCACGCCGTATTTGTTGCTCACGAGTTTGGTGATCGTCGCAAGTTTGCCCGTGCCGTCCCCGAAGAGCATTCTGCCGAAGTTGAATTCCGAGCTCTTCACGAGCCCGTCCATTTCGTCGTTCAACAGGTTGACGAACGCCCCCTCGTTGTTCGCGGAAGCGCGGATCGCCTTGTCCGAAATTTCGATCGTACCGTAAAGATTTTTAAGCGTGGAAACGAGCTGCGCGTAGTTGTTCCCTTTTGCCGAAGGGAGTTCCCCCTCCTCCGTCCCCGCGCCCACGCCGCCGTTCACGCCATAGCGAACCGCTTTGCGCACGTCTCTGCCCCACACGTCCGCGGTGGTTCTGCGAATCTGCGCGAGCAGGGGATTCACCGATTTGTTTAACTGATCGCTCACCGCGCCCAGATAATAAGATTTTAAAACGTTGTCTGCCGTTTGTGTCGTTACCATAAAATTTCTCCTCAATGTTTTTGATTGCGCAAATAGCCCAGCGCAAGGCTGCCCGCTTCCCGAATGGATTTGGGCTTTTCGGCGGGCGCGGTCACGCCCGCGCCGCCGCCCGTCATTAAGGGCACGCCTTTGAGCGACTGCAAATAATCGCTCAGAATCCGCGCACGCACCCCCTCGTTTTCAGAAACCGCGCGGTACAGTTCCTCGTCGCGCGGCGCGCCCGTTCCCTCCGCTTTGCCGTCTTGCGGGGCGGAGTCTTCCAGCGCTTTCAGCTTTTGACTGCGGCGGGTAAATTCCGCTTCCAGCGCCCTGTAAGCGCGCGCGAGGGCATCCACGCTCCTGAATTTCCCCAGATCGGGCAAGCCGTCTTCGCGCGGATTTTCCGCGCCTGCGCTTTCCTCTTCGGGATTCGCCGTCTTGTTTTCCTCTTCCACGTTACGCTCCTTTTTGGCGGTGGGATTTCAGGTGGCGCAAAATCCGTTCCCTGACCGCCCCGTTCTCTTCCGCGCCCGAAAGCAGCGCGCGGGTATGTTCGGCAACGTGAACCGCGTGATCGTCGTACTCGTCCGCTTCCACGTCGCCCTGCGCCAGCAGCGCGTTTTCCCGTTCCGCTTTTCTCACGTGCAGACGGGAAATATCGGCGGCGTTCTCGAACGAACCGTAACCAAGCGCGTCCAGCACGCGGCTGCGCGTTTCGTCCGAAAAAGCGCCGTTTTCCCCGTTGAGCAAGCCGAGCGAGAGAAGCTGTAAAATTTCCTCCCGCTTCTGTTCGGGAGACTTGTCGTATCCCGCTTCGAACTGAACGTCGTCCGCCGAAATATCGCTTGCGTCGAAACAGAGAAGTTCGGTATGCCCGCCCGTGCCCGTCATGCGCAGAATGCGCCGCGCGGAAGCGAACTGCTTATAAAGGTGCAGAATCTGTTTGCCCGCTTCCTTTACCACCCGCTCCACGCTTTCCGCAGTCATCTGCATTCGGTTGACGTCCTGATCGATGAGCAGCTGCAAGCCCACCGCCGAGGTCACGTGCGTCGGATTTGCGGAGTTGCGCGAAATTTCGCTCATGCCCGAAACGAGGATAAACTCGCCCGAAATGCGCTCTTCTTCCTGCGCGAATTCCGCGGGAAGTTTTCCGCAGTCAAGGAAGTCGGGCGCGGAAGAACCGCGGCGGTAGACGAGCACTTTCCCGGGATATATTCCGTCCTCCGCCAACTCTTCCGCATCCAGCGAACCGTCCTCCACCGCAATCACCCCTGCGGAAAGGCGGTTTAAAAATTCGTGTTTACGGTTTCGAACCGCGTTATACGCCCGTTGCAGAGGAATCATGCGGTCGACTACGGACGTCCCGAAGAACGCCCCCGCCAGCGCGATGCACGTCTGCCGGATAAAAGGCAGAACGCGCTCCCCGCGATCGCCGTTGCGGTACGGCAGCGGTCCTTCGAATAAGAGCACGCCGCCCGCAACGATTTCCAAACGCCCTTCGGGAAATTTCCCGTTCGGGCGGGTATACCGTTCGATTAAAATTTCCGCGTTTTCCGCCGCGGGATTATCCTCTCCGTCGATCGGGCGTTTCCACCCGCTTGCGGAAGAGTACGGGAGCAAGGGAAAACTTTCTATCGTCTTTCCCGCAAGCTCCACGCCGAATTTTTCGTAGATTTCGGAAACGGACACCGCCTTCGCGTGAATGAGGCTTTTCACCTCGTTCATATCCTCGGCGGCAAGATTGTCGGGATAAATTTCAAACGGCGAAAGCGCCGCCACGTTCACGTCCCCTTCCCGAATGCCGTGCCCCGTTTCGTCCGTTCCGATGATCTTGCCGTCGTCGTAATTCCACACGACTTTGTAAAACGCCGTCCCGCACGTTTCCGACCAGAGCGTCGCGCGGGAAACGACCCGATCGAGGTCGATTCTGTTTTTCACCGATTGCAAAATATTGCTGCACAGGCGCGCCGTCTTTACATCGTCGTCCGAATCGGAAAACGCACGCACGTTCAGCGAGGGGCGCACTTTGGCGAGCCGCGCGAGGCGGGTATCCATCGTGGGCGCGATATGGTTGAACGTTCTGCGGGACTGCCAGTAAAATTCCGCGTCCTGCTCTTCGATTTCGCCCTGCGCGGAAATATCGCAGTACTGGTTTCCGCTCACGAAATTCATGTTGAGCTGCCACCCCCGTTCGAGGGATTTTCGCATCGCTCTGCGCCGCTCGAAATCGGCGGTAATTTCCTGCGCGAGCGCCGCCTTCCGCTTTTCTTCCGCGCGTTCGCGCACGTCTTGTTTCTGTTGATTCACGTTTGTTCCTCCCGTAACTGCGCAAGCAGTTTTAATTTTTCCGTTTCCAGTTCCTCGTCCGAAAGCGCTGCGTAATCTTTGTCTTCCAACAACAGTTTCACCGCTTTCAGATCGGGCGGGACGTCCTTCCGCGTCTCCCGCCGTTTAACGAGGACGAGTTCCCCGTTTTCCACGCCGTACTCTTCCGTCACCTCTTCCAGCGAATATCCGAGGGCGACTTTGCGCACGGCTTCCGTAATTCGATCTTCCATCCTTCCTCCCTTTAAACGCGCAGATTCCGCGCACGGCACGCGTTGCGCAATTTACGGATGCGCCGTTCCTTATCCCGCTTCACGGCGCTCTCCTCTTCCTGCGGTTTCGGCTTCTGCGGGCGGCGCATGAGATAATACCGCAATTCGTCCAGCGCGTGGTCGTCCTTTTTTTCGGGCCGTTCTCCGCTGTCCCAGAAATACCCCTTCATTTCACGGATCAGATTCACGCACCCTTCGAAAATATACAGATCTGGCAGACCGTTCCCGCGGTTGAGGTAACTTTTCACCTGCGCGATTCCGCCGAACAAATCCTTATCCACGTCGGGATCGACCAGCACTCCGCGCTCGTAAAATAACTCGGAAACGCTCTTCGAAGCGGCGAGCGTGCGCTGTCCCGCGGCGGAATCGATGAGCGCGGCAACCCGCCCTTTCGCGTCCCGCTTCCAACCCAGCCGTTCGCTGATTTCGTGAATCGCCCGCGCGTGAAAATCGACGTCCTTGCCCGCCGCGTAATGTTCGGCAACGACGTAAACGTTGCCGTCGAAGTCCACCGCGTACCAGTGGGCGGAGAGCGGATTTTTCAAACCGGGATCGATGGAAATGCAGTCCTGCCATTCCCGCGGTACGGAAAAGGGCGGAATCACGTGCACGCGCTCGTCGAATTCGGGATAGACAAGCCCCTCCCGCGCCGCGAATTTCCCGTAACGGCGGGATTGTTTCACCGTTTCGTCCATCGTGCGCTCCAACAGCGCGATTTCCTTCTTGGGTAAAAAAGGGTTGTCCGCCCACTCCATGAATTCGTACCAGACTTCGGGATTGTTCGCGCGGTTCATATAAATCTGTTCGTATACGAACGTAAGTCCTTTTAACGGGGTCATCGTGCCGAAGATGTCCCCCTCGCGGTCGATCACGCGCATGCAACATTCCTCGTACACGTCCTGCGGCGGCTCTTCGTCGAACCAAACGAAATCGAGCGAACTCCCCTGAAAGCGTTCCCTGCCCTGATCGCAGCTCTTAAACCCGATGACGGAAGTTCCGCCGAACACGTTTTTCACGACGATCTGATCGATCACCCCCGCGGCGGGGTTGTCCTTTCTGCCGCTCGTCATCACGACGTCGGCAATCCAGTCGGGGCGAAGGTAATGCAGAATTTTTTTCTGCGCCACGTCCCGCTGTACCTGCGCGGTGAGCGACACCACCCAGCCGAACACGTCCTTTCTGTTCTTGCGGTACGGGTGAATGCCGCGCGCAAACCAAACGGCTTCCACCGCGCCGCACTCCGTCTTTCCCGATCGGTTACCGCCGAACACCCAGCGGTTACGTTTTTTGCACCGATGGAACGCAAGCTGTTTTTTATGTTTTTTCCCGCCCGCGTTATAGCGCGCCAGATGATCGCGTTCCGCTCGGAATTTCTGCTCCCGCTCGATCGCCTTGATTTTTTGCAATAATTCGTTCATATTCGTCAAAAATTATTCTTTCACGCCGCAAAATTTCGGTTATGATTTCGCGTATGAAACGTATCGTATTATTTATTTCATTGATTTTCGTGCTCGCGCTCGTACCCGCGCTGCCGCAAACGGCGGCGGGCGCGGAAACCGCGGCGGAACGCTATGCGGTTGCGGCGGAGCACGACGTGTGGTTTTACTCGGAAGCAAACGAAGAAAAAGGTCTGTTCATCATGCCGTTCAGCTATTACGTGAAAGTCCTTGCCGAAGGCGACCCCTTCTGCCGCGTGGAATATCTCGAAAACCGCAACGGGCGTATTCCGCTCGAAGGCTACTGCAAAAAGAGCGATCTGCAATTCGTCGATTTCACGCCCGTGCGCCCCTGGCTGTTCTACGATCTCGAACTGAAATACTCCATCGAAAACGGCGGTTCCGTCGGTTCGGGTTCCTTCGACACCATCGCGCGCACCGTCAGTTTTTACGGAACGTACTATTCGGGCACGGCGCTCTATTACTACGTTTACGCCGACGGCCAGTTCGACTACGTTCCCGCCTCGCAGGAAATCAAATACGACTTCAATACCGACTATTTAACGCCTTCGTCGGGCGAAGTCCCCCCTGCCGACAGAAACGGAAACGGCGGACTCACGGGCATACAGATCGCCGTCGTTTGCATCGTCTGCGCGGCTGCGGTCGTGGTTGCCTTCATCGTTCTGCGCGGCAAAAAACCGCCCGTTGCGCAATCTCCCGAAGAGGAAACCTGAAACCGCAATTCCCGCCTTGCGCGCTTTTGATAAACGGAACGTTCTTTGCCCGCAGCCAGCGCGCCGTAAATTTTCATGAAGAAAGAAAAACTGCCGAACGCTTGGAAAAATCGCGCTTCCGTCCACCCCGCCAAGCAGAGCCGCGACGCAAACTTTTTGAGCGCGCACTCTTGCAGCCGATAGTACTGCCGTTCCGAGCAGGCGGGCAAATATTCGCCGAACTGCTCCCGCAGCACCCGTTTTCGGCGGAAATAACGGTATTCGAACAAAAACGACTCCTCTTCCGAAAATGTTTGCAACACCTTCTCGACGGCGTCCGTTACGCCGTCGAGATTTTCGCGCAATAAAATTTCTTCCGCGAGAGATTCCGCAACGGCATACGCCGAAGACACGCTGCGAAAAGAAAGCAAGGCTTTGTTTTCGATTCCCGCGGTCACTGCTTCGGAAACGCCCCTCAACTTCGGAAAGGCGTATAACAACACTTTGGCATAGATCAAATTCATAGCACCACCGACGTCCGATTCCGAACGATCCGAACGAAATACGAACATTTGTTTGTGTTTTTATCATATCACACAAATATGACAGACGCCCGCGCATATGCCGAATTTTTTTGAAATTTTTTCCAATTGCGCAAAGGCGCGATCTTTGTAAATTTTTGCAAACAAATTATTGTCATTTCCGCGCGCGCGTGTTATAATGGAACTATGTTGAAACAAAAGATATCGGGAATCGTACTCTCCGCGCTCCTCTTTGCGGGAACCGTCTGCGGCGCGGCGCTTCCCGCGGACACAACCGCATATGCAGAGCAATCGCCTGCCCGCGCGGCGGCAACCGCACTCGACGAGCGGAACGCCGAACTTTTTCTGCCCGAAAGCTACGAACAGTATCTGCCGTTGGTCGATCCTTCCTACGTGGCGATCGACGATTACCACGTCGTCATTGCCGACGGGAAGCTTTTGTACGTCTACGATCATCGTCATCAGGGCAATTTCACGGTGTACGACGCCGAAAAAGACGCGTCGCTCTCTCTTTCCGAAAAAGACTATATTTCCAAAGTACAAATTTCCCAGAGCGGGCGCTGCTTCTTTACGATTGCAAGCCAGCTCTACGAATATAAATTCGATTTCAACACGGTAGAAATCATCAACGTGCAATGCTCCACGTTTTTGGTGGAAGGGAACTATCTCTATACCGCCATCGTAGACAACAGCACCGTCTATCTGCGCCGCTATCCCCTGCACAACCTCTCTTATTCGGGGCAGCAGCTCATCGCAACGACGAACTCAGATATCGCGTCCAAACTCACCTGTATGGACAACGTGCTCTACTGCGCGCGCAACAACAACTACGTGGTCGCGTACGACATTACGCTCGAAAAACCCGTGCAGATCGGCGAAAACAGCTTTCTCGACAGCCATTCGGGGCCGATTTCCGATCTGCAATTTATCTGCGCGTTCAACGGCTACCTTTACTACACCGTAAACGGGGATAAGTCGGGATACGAAAACGGACTTTACCGCACCGATTTCGAAGGACACGCCGAAAGCATGATCGCAGGCGACGGATTTTCCGCAATCGCCGCATACAACGGGTCGCTCTACTGCATCCGCGACGCTTCGATCATCCGGTTAGACGTCACTGCGGAAGGGGTCTCCTATTCGGGCTATGAAATCGCCGCTTCCTCCGATTCCGAAAACCGCATGCGCAACGTTACCGACAGCGTACGCGCGGGCAACTTGCTCGTAACCGCCGACGCGGGCGCTAAACGCGTTTCCGTGTACAATTTCGAAACCCGACGGTATTCTTCGATCGCATGCGAATTCGTTCCCTCGCTGGTCGCAACCGACGGAGAAACGATCGCCGTCGCCTCCGGCGAAACGGTATACACCTGCAAATACGGCGACGAAGCGTTCGTTGCCGGCTGCACCGAAAATTATAAGATCAACGGAATCGCGTGCGTGTACGGAAGCGTATACTACGTAACCGAAAACGCGGTATACGGCAAGGTCGGCGAAGAAGAAACGGGCGTGCACTCTTTTCGGACACCCGCCCGCCTGACGCGCGATCTCTACGGCAACCTCTTCATGTCGAATACGGACAACGAAGTTTACGCGTTCACCGAAGAAGAGTTCCTCTCCAAAGAGGGCGGAACAAAACTCCCCTTCACCCTTCCCGAGGGCTACACCGTTCTCCGTTCCGATTTCGAAGGCAACGTTTATTGCCTTGCGGGAAACACCGTATATAAAAACGGATTCCCCTTTGCAACCGTCAACGGCGCGGATTTCGTTTGGCACAGAGAAAGAAACGCCAACGAACAGCCGACCAACTTTGCGCTCGGCTTCGAGGACAGCGAAGTTTACTTTACGTTCGGGAACTACGCCGTAAAGAGCAAAGCGGATACGCTCGATATCCCCACGCTCGATAAAATCGCGCGCGAAACCGCGCGGGAAGATACTTTTACCTCGCACGGAACCGAAGATTTATTCGTCGATATTCCCGCGCGCACCGTCGGCGTACTCACCGATCTTGCAACGCTGAAAGAGGACGGCGACTACTTCCCCTACGTGAGCTATTACCGTTTGCAAGAAAACAAACGGGGCGTTTTGCTCGCGCAGACGGCGGGTTATTACCTCGTTCTGCTCAACGAAGGGAGCTCCTACACGGCGAATCTGTTCCGCAGGAACGAAGAATTTCTCGTCCCTTCCGAAGATTACGCCACCGAGGGCGAAGGACGGTATTTCCTTTCCAGCGGCGTCGCGGCTTACTTTGCACCCTGTCTTGAAACGCAGCTTTCCGAACTCCGTCTCGAACGCGGCAAAGACGTTATAGTTCTCGGCTACGTTTCCGCGCCCGACTACGAATACGCGCATATCCGTTATACCGACGAAACGCGCGCCGAAAAAACGGGCTTCGTTCCCAAGTCCTTCCTCTCTTCGATTTCGCCCGTCCCCCCTGCGGGGAGCGAATATCTGCCCGTTTACGTCAAACAAAACGTCAAAGGGGTTACGTTCACTTCGGAAAGCGGAATCGTATATACGATAAAAACCCGCACGGAGGGAAAAGCGACGAAAAACGAAGACGGCACCTATACCGTCTGCATCCGCTACGAAAACGAAAATTGCTACGCGACGCTCGACGAAGACCAGATCGAATGGAAAGATTCCGGCGACGCCGTCCGCATCGCGCTCATCGTCATCCTGTCCGTGCTTGCCCTTTTGATCGTCGGCGGATACGTTTATCTGTTGCCGCGCAACGCGCGGGACAATGCGGGCAAACCCGCAAAAAAATCCAAAAAATAATCGCCGTATCCATCTACGGCAATCTTTCGGGGGGAAATTATGGCAGACTATCTGTCGCCTTTGGCGCTGCAACGTGCAGATCCTTATCTGTACAAACACAAAAACGGAAAATACTATTTCACGGCAACCTGCCCGCTTTACGACCGCATCGAACTGCGTTGCGCCGATTCCGTAAACGGCATTGCAACTGCGCCCGCGCGCGTGATTTGGCGGAAACACGATTCGGGTCAAATGGCGTCCCACGTGTGGGCGCCCGAACTCCACTATATCATGAACAAGTGGGTGATTTACTTCGCCGCGGGCGAAACGCCCGACGTCTGGGCGATCCGTCCCTACGCGCTGATCTGCACGGGCGACGATCCAATGACGGACGAATGGACGGAATGCGGCATGATTCAGCCCGCCGAAAACGACCCCTATTCGTTCACCGACTTTTCTCTGGATATGACGGTATTCGAACACCGCGGAAAATGGTATACGATCTGGGCGCAGAAATTCGGCACGGCGCAATCTGAAAAGCCGATTTCCAACCTGTATATTGCAGAACTCGAATCCCCCGTAAAACTGAAAACGGTGCTCGTTCTGCTCACCACGCCCGATTACGACTGGGAGCGCGACGGCGGCTTCTGGGTGAACGAAGGCCCCGCCGTTCTGAAAAACAAGGGGAAAATTTACTGTACGTTTTCCGCTTCGGCAACGGGCGCCTGCTACTGTATGGGCTTGCTCCGCGCCGACGAAGATGCCGATCTGCTCGATCCCCGCAGTTGGACGAAAGACCGTTATCCCGTGTTAAAGACGGACGAAACATGCAAAGTCTACGGGCCGGGGCATAACTGTTTCGTCGAAGGCGACGAAGGCGAACCGCTCTGCCTGCTCCACTTCCGCGATTACGAAAAAATCACGGGCGATCCGCTCGACGATCACAACCGCCACGCGCACGTCATAAAAGTGAAATTTTCGGAAGACGGCGCGCCCTGCTTCCCGCTCGACAAACGGGAATTGTACAACGTTCCCTACGAAAACGAAAAGCAAAAAAACATCAACGCATAAAAAATCGCAAAGGAAAAGGAAGGCGGACAGCCTTCCTTTTCCTTTGCGATCAATCGGGTTTCCCCTTTCTCTTTCTCGTCGATTTTACCTGTTTCTCGTATCCGTACTCGGTGGGGCTGTAATAAACCCTGTCCTTTAACCCGTCGGGCAAATACTGCTGTTTCACCCAACCGCCGAAGTCGTGCGGGAACAGATATTTCCCGCTGTCCGCTTTCATTTCTTTGCTCCCGAACGAATTGTCGCGCAAGTATTTGGGGATGTCGTCGTCCTTATTTGCCACGGCGTCCCGCCGCGCGGCGAGCAGCGCGTTCTTCACCGAATAACTCTTTTCCGCTTCGCACACGTAAATAATCGCCTCGGCAAGCGGAATCAGCCCTTCGGGATATCCCATGTTTTGAAAGGCGGTCAGAGCCGAAGTCGCAACGACCAGCGCGTTGGGATCCGCCATCCCCACGTCCTCCGCGGAGTGCGCGATCAGCCGCCTGATCACCAAAACGGGATCGCACCCCCCTTCGATCAGCCGCATCGCATAATAGAGCGCCGCGTCCGAATCGCTCCCGCGCAGCGATTTGCAGAATGCGGAAATAATATCGTAATACAGATCTTCGTTATACGAAAGCGCCTTGCGCTGAATGGACTGTTCCGCGTCCGCAAGCGTCACGTGAATTCTGCCCTCCGCATCGGGCGGCGTCGTAAGCACGGCAAGTTCCAGCGCGTTGTACGCCGTTCTCAAATCACCCGACGCCGTCGCGGCGATATGATCGAGCGCGGCTTCGTCCACCTCGGTCTGATAATTTCCCAGCCCCTTTCGCTTATCGGCAAGCGCCCGTACGAGCGCGCCCTTTACGTCCGCCGTCGTGAGAGGCAGAAATTCGAAGACGCGGCAGCGCGAAACGATTGCGGGCGTCATGGAAGCGTAGGGATTTTCCGTCGTCGAACCGATAAACAGAATGGTGCCCTTCTCGATGGCGGGCAAAAGCGAATCGGACTGCGTTTTGTTAAAACGGTGACACTCGTCGAGCAATAAATACGTGCGCTTATTGTACAGTTTTAAATTGTCGCGCGCCGTATCCACTGCTTTCTTCACGTCCGCAACGCCCGAACTGACCGCGTTCAGTTTGATAAATTCCGCGTTCGTCTGCGCGGCGATCACGTTCGCGAGCGTCGTCTTTCCGCAGCCGGGCGGACCCCAGAAAATACAACTGCCCAAACGGTCGAGCGCGATCGCGCGGCGGAGCAAAGTTCCTTCCGCCACGATGTGCCGCTGTCCCACAAAATCTTTTACGGTAGAAGCGCGCATGCGTTCGGCAAGCGGCTTCGCCTTTTCTTCGTTGTCGTTAAAATCGAATAAATCCATTTATTTCCCGATCAGCTCCGCAATTTTTTTCACGTTTTCTTTGCCGAGTTCGTAGCCTTTTTCGTAAGCGAACGCCATATTCTTGCGATCGACTTTATATTGATCCATCGCGCCCAACTCGGGTTCGAGCCACAAATCCACGGTGCGTTTGCGCGCGGCTTTTTTGCGTTGCGTCGCGCGGGTATCCATAATATCGATGCAACGCAGCAAGGTATTCACGAGATTGCCCGAAAAATCTTTTTGCATCAGATCGCCCAGCACGTCCACCGCGACGACTACTTCCGCCCCCATCGTTTTCAACTCTTTCGAGGGAACGCGCTCCAAAATCCCGCCGTCGACCAAAGAATATTTTCCGATCTCCGCGGGCGTAAACGCGCCGGGAATGGAACTGGAAGCGAGCGCCGCGTCCGCCACGTTCCCTTCGGAAAGGCGCACCGTTTTGCCCGTAATCAGATCGGTCGCCACGCATAAAAAGGGAATTTCAAGCTCGTCGAAATTTTTTTCGCCGATATATTCCACGAGCAGTTTCCGCGCTTTGGTAAATCGGAACAACCCGTTGTTTTTAAAGGGCAGGGCGTTGAGCGCGGCGATCTGCGAAAGCCTGAGCGTCAACACGCGCTTTTTCATTTCTTTCAGCGGCACGCCCGCACAGTAACACGCGCCCACGATCGCGCCCATGGAACAACCCGTAACGAAATCGGGCTTGATATCCGCCTCTTCCAGCGCCTGCAAAAAGCCCACGTGCGCCACGCCGCGCGCGCCGCCGCTGCCGAGCGCCAGCCCTAATTTTTTACGCATATTCAACCCTCCTTGCGCGTATTTTTTATTGTGAAAATAAAAAAAATCATTTCCGCAATCATTCCCGCGGCAATCGTACTCGCCGCAATGATCTGTTTTTTAATTCATCCCGCGCGGTATTCCCAAAGCGTGCGCGAAGGGATTTCCCTGTGGGCGGTCAACGTACTGCCCGCAACCTTTCCTTTTCTGTTTTTGACCGCGCTGTTCACGCGCTTCCGCCTCTTCGGAAAAATTTCCCGTTCCGTCGCCCCGCTTGCGGGCAAGCTCTTCCGCATTTCGGGCGAAGGGGGCTGCGCGGCGGTGCTTGCCATGCTTTCGGGCTATCCCGTCGGCGCGCGCGCCGTGCTCGACTTATACGAACGGGGCGCGATTGCAAAGGAAGAGAGTTTCCGTCTTGCCTGCCTTTGTTCCACGACGGGGCCGATGTTCCTCGTCGGCGTCGTCGGCAGCGCGATGTTTCTTAATCCCGCAATCGGTTGGATCATGCTCGCCGCACACTATCTGGGCGTGCTCTCCGTCTGCTTTCTGCTGCGTTTTTCCGCAAAGCCGACGCAACGAATGCCGTACGCCGTCAGAACGGAACGCGGCAATCTCCTATACGACAGTTTGTATTCTTCCGTCATTTCCATTCTATGCGTGGGCGGTTCAATCGCTCTTTTCTATGCGTTCGGGCAGATCCTCTTCGATCTCGGCGCCTTTCTGCACGTCGGAAGCACTGCCGAAGGGGTGCTGCGCGGACTGATTGAAATGACCTCCGGCTGTGCGTTGCTCTCCCGAACGCCTAGCGCGCTGACCGCCGCGCTGTGCACCTTCCTCGTCACCTTCGGCGGACTGTGCGTACTCGTACAGCAAATCGCCTATCTTTCCCGCGCAGAAGTGAAAATCCTGCCCTTTCTCGGCGTGAAACTGCTGCAATCCGTCCTTGCAGGCGGATTCGCCTATCTGTTTTCGCTCGCGCTCTTTTGACCGTAAGCGCCCAGAATCCGAAATTGCGTGCAGTACTCTTCGCTTTTTAAAAGCATTTCTTTCACTGCGGGATCGGCAATATCCCCCTCGAGCTCGATGAAGAAACGGTATTCCCCGAACACGCCGCGGATCGGTCTGCTCTCGATCCGCGTAAGATTTTTTCCGTAATCGGCAAAAATACGCAAAAGATGTTCCAGCGTGCCGGGCGCGTGTTTGAGCACCGCGCACAAAAATATCATTTCACTGTGCCGCCGCGCCTGTTCCCCCCGCCTTGCAAGGCGCAAAAAACGGGTAAAATTCTGTTTTTCGTCCGCAATGTTTTCCGTGGAAAGGACAACCCCTTCCGCCCGAACGTGCGCGCCCACGATTCCCGCGCTCTCGCCGTCCAACCGCGAAAGACTTTCCGCCGTAGACGCGGTATAAACGCGCTGCGCATCGGGGAAATGCTCCGTCAGATATTCGGCACACTGTCCGATCGCCTGCTCGTGCGAATAAATTCTTCGAATCTGCGCCTGCGCGGCGCCCGCCTTGCGCGCAAGGCGGTGATCGATCGGCAGCACGAGTTCGGCTTCCGCAAAGACGTCGCTGCGCTCCATCAGATCGAGATTCTGCAATACGCCGCCCTGAATGGAATTTTCGATCGGTACGACGGCATAATCGGTTTCGCCCGATTGCAGCGCGCCGATCACTTCTTTAAAGTTGCGGCAGAGTACGATTTCCGCCGCGCCTAGGAAGAACCGCTGCGCCGCAAGTTCGGAATAACTTCCCGCAGGGCCCAGACAACTCACTTTTTCCATCGTTACGCCTTCTCCGCAATATCGAGAATGAGCCGCTCGGTGTCCGCCCAACCCAGACAAGGGTCGGTAATCGACTTGCCGAACACGAGATCGTGCGCCTGATTCCCTTCTTCAAGGAAGCTTTCGATCATAAATCCTTTTACGATCTGCTTGAAATTCTTGTCGTACAAACGGTTTTGCATCACCTCTTCCGCAATTCGGATCTGCTGGTCGAACCGCTTGCCCGAGTTGGAGTGGTTCGCGTCGATCACGATCGCGGGGTTTTTCAGCCCGCCCGAATTGCGGTAACCTTCGAACACCTGCATCACCGTTTCGAAATGGTAGTTGGGAATATCGTTGCCGTATTCGTCGACTTTCCCGCGCAGAACCGCATGCGCGTATTCGTTGCCCGCGGTGGAAACCTGCCAGTCGTGATATTTGAATACCTGCGTACTCTGCGCCGCGTAAATGGAATTGATCAGCACGGGCACGCTTCCGCTCATGGAATTTTTAATGCCGACGGGAAGTTCGATTCCGCTCGACACGAGGCGGTGCATCTGATTTTCGCTCGAACGCGCCCCGACCGCAACGTACGTGAGCAAATCTTCCACGTACGCGTAATTTTCGGGATATAGCATTTCGTCTGCGGCGGAAAGCCCCGATTCTTCGATCGCGTGAATGTGCAGATCGCGAATGGTACGAATGCCCCGTAAAATGTCTTCCTTGTTTTCGGGATCGGGCTGGGAGAACATGCCCTTATAGCCCACTCCTTTGGTGCGCGGTTTGTTGGTGTAAATGCGGGGAACGATCACTAGCTTGTCCTTTACGCGCTCGTTCAGCTTCCCCAGCCGTTTTACGTATTCGAGCACGGGTTTGGATTCGTGCGCCGAGCACGGGCCGATCACCATCAGCAGTTTCTCCGAACGGCCCGCAATCACGTCTTTGCAAAGCGCGTCGCGCTCCCGTTTTATTGCCGCAAGCGAAGCGGGCAGGGGTTGTTCTTTTAAGATTTCTTCCGCGGAGGGAATTTTAATTTGTTTTTCAAACATCGTTAACCTCTCTTGTTGATCCGTTCGTACACCGCGCGCGGCACGTAATTTTCGTAAGGCTTGCCGAACGCAATACAGTTTTTTACCAAGGTGGAACTCACGTGCAAATATTCCTGTTCGGCGGGAACATACAGCGCGATCATCTCTTTGCTCAGTTTTCTGCTCGCAAAGAAATCGGCGTTTTCGTATTCGAAATCAATCGTATTTCGGATTCCCCGCACGTAAAAAGGCGTCTTTTCCGTTTCAAGCAAATCCACGATCGTCCCGTCCCAAACGGTTACGCGCACGCGCGCATTCCCCTCGTACACGGCGCAAATCATTTCCGCGCGCGCTTGCGCAGAAAACCGATAATTTTTATTTTTATTTTCCGCCACGGCGATCAACACTTCGTCGAACAATGCAAGGCATTTTTCCACAGTGCTCTCGTGCCCCACGGTAAAGGGGTCGAACGAGCCCGCAAACACACACTTTTTCACGTTCCGCTCCTTTGATAAAAGGCAATTTTCGTTCTGCCGTAACTGCGGAAATCGGCAAGTTCGAACCCTTCTGCAGTTTCCGCTTCCCGCTCGCTCTCGTATATCAGAATCCCGCCGCCGCAAAGCAGCTCGCGCGATTTTATGATCGCGCAAATTTCTTGCAGACAGTCGAACGCATACGGCGGATCGGCAAAGATGAGATCGAACTTCCCCGCAACCGTCTTTAAACAGACCGAATAATCGAGGCAATAAATTTTACCCGATTCTTTGACCGCCGCAAGATTTTTTCCGAGTACCGAAACGCTCTCCTTCGCGCAGTCGTTGAACACCGCTTCCGCCGCCCCGCGCGATAAACTCTCGATCCCAAGCGCGCCGCTGCCCGCAAACAGATCGAGCACCCGCGCCCCGTAAAGCCGCGTTCCCAGAATCTGAAAGAGGGATTCCTTTACGCGGTCGGCGGTCGGTCTGATATCCTTTCCCTGAAACGGAACCAACGTCCGTCCCCTGTGTTTTCCTGCAATGATTCTCATTTTTTCTTCTTCGACTGCAACGTTTTTCTGCGCTGTTCTTCCGTCTGTGCCTGTCGCTGTTTCTGCGCTTCGCTCGCTTCTTTCGCAAGCTCCGCGACCCGTTCGGCGCGCGCCGCCTGTTCCTCTTTCTTGCGTTTTTCCAGACGGGCGCCGATGATATAGAATACGCCGCTCACGAGAACGGGCAATAAAACCATCAACAGCGAATACGCCGCGCTCGTGCCGGGGAGCGCAAGCCTGATCCATTGAATCGGGAAAACCGACCAGCCCGCAATCATCATGAGCGCAAGTTCCGCACCCTTAAAGAAGTGCGCGAATACGCCTATTATCAGCACCGGCGCTCCCGTGCAAAGCCCGATCAGAAACCCTTTCCACACGCGGTATTCCCGCTCCGGTCTGTGATCGCCGCCCGAAGCGATTCCGAACACGGCGTTCCTGCGGTGAATGCAACCCGTCGCGTAAGCGTCGTAATGCGTTCTGCCGTACGTATAGCAAAGGTGCGCGTTGAACGCCGCGCCGCAAAGGATGCAGAACACGCCGAGCGTGATTTGCGCCGCGGTATTGTTGATCGCCTGACAAGCGAACGCAATCAGGCTCATAAACAAATACATCAAAAACGGCGTCACCGCACGGCGGAAACACTCCCCCGTAATCCGCCGAAACAACTGCGCCTTCGTAGGATTGGAGTAATCTTTTTTCTTCTTCGGCAAATCCTGTAACATAACGTCTCCTATCCGATGGAAGCGTCGAAAATCCGCACGCCCTCTTCGGTCACGACTGCTTGTAAGGGAATATCCCACCGATCGGCGGGAAGGGAACGGCAAACTTGTCCCGCATAGCAAAGTCCTACGCGCAGCGTGCGGGGATGCGCGGCGAAATATCTGTCGTAAAACCCGCCGCCGTAACCGAGCCGGTATCCCGCTTCGTCCGCTGCGAGAAGGGGCACGAGCGTCACTGCACACGGCACGTCCTCGTCGCCCGTCGGCTCTTCGATTCCGTACGCGTTCTCAACGAGCTTGTCCGTATACGGCACGGCGCGCATCTCTGTGCCGAACAACTTCGGCAGACACACCCGCTTGCCCGCTTTTAAAAGCGCGGCGCAAAGCGCACGCGTGTCCGTTTCGGTACGGAAGGAGCGGTATATGAAAAAGCTCTCTTCCTTTCCGAACCGCGTCAGAAAATTTTGCACGGCGCGAACGTCCCGTTCGGGCGAATGCAACCGTTCCCGAATCCGCGCAAGTTCCGCGCGAAGTTCTTTTTTATCCGTGATCAAACGTATATCTTTACCGCCTTTCGCGTTGCCGCAACCAGAATTTCATACTCGGTCGTACCGAGCGCGCGGGCGTACGCGGAAACGTCTTTTAAAACGAGCTTTCTTCTACCGAAATCCCCCCGTCCTTCGCGGATACAGGCGTCCATGCAGAGTTTCCCGATCCCGAGCCCACCCGCACGGAAGAAACCGTCGCCGTAACCCAGACGCAGGGTATACAGCCTGCCGTACTTCTTTTGCGCCGGCGCGTAACCCACGCCGCCGCCCAAAAACGTTCCGCTCTGCGCAACCGTCGCGTAGAGTTTCATCGCGGGTTTGAGTTCCGCCGCCCCCTCGAACCCCTGCGGCAGATAGCCGTACAAACCGATTCCCACGCGCACCGCGTCGAACAGTTCCCCGCCCGCAAGCGCGCCGCCCGTCGCGGAAAGATGACGGATCGCATCGGGAAAAAATTCCCGAGCCGTCTTGCAAGCCTGCGCAAAAATGTTCGTCTGCGTCATGCGCGCGCCCTTGTTTTCGGGCGCATAGAGGTGCGAATACACCCCCTCGATCGCAATGCCGTACGCTTTGGCAATGCGGCACGCCGTCTTAATGCGGTCAGGACGGAACCCGTAACGGTTCATTCCCGTATTCACGGCAAGGTGCGCCCGCACGGTCGCGCCGTATTTTTTCGCGGTGCGGCGCAACAAGTTGAGAGAAGCAATCGAAGAAGCGGTTACGACCAACCCGTATTCCGCGGCGCGCAGCGCCTCTTCCTCGCCCAGCGGCGGCGTGAGCACGAGAATCTCTTTCGTGATTCCCGCCGCTTTCAGCGTAGCGCCCTCGTCCACCGTAGCAACGGCGAACGTATGCACTTTTTCTTCGAGCGCACGGGCAACCTCTTCGGCGCCGTGTCCGTAAGCGTCGTCTTTTACGACGGCGATCAAAGGCTTTTGCGTGCGCGCGAGAAATTGCTCCGCGTTGCTTATAATCTTCTTTAACGAAATAACCGCAAGTACGTTCTGCATACTTCCATCATATGCGAACGCCCCGCAATTTGCCCGCGGAATCAGTCGGGATTATAAATAAATCTACGGCAATGTTCGCACTCGATCACGTTTCCGCCCGCAAGCTTTCCCTGCAAGGCGAGCGAAAGATCCATGCCGCACATGCACCGTCCCTTTTTCAAGGGAGAAAGAATCGGGAAAATGCGTTCTTTGCGCTTCTGATGATACTTTTCAAGCGTTTCGGGCGGAATTTTTTTGGAAATCGCGTCCATTTTTTTGCTGATTCCGTTCACCTCGTCCGCGCGCGTGCTCTTCAACTCCTTGAATCTGTCGCTGTATTCTTTAAACTGCTTCTGCATGGCGATCGTCTGCTCTTTCAGCTTTTTATACTCGTCCGTCAGCACGTTCATCTGCGTGATCACCGTGGTGAATTCCTTTCTGATCGAACGGAGCTTTTCGGAAAGAGAATGCGCGTTCTTTTTATAAAAGGAAATATCGCCGCCGCCCGCAAGCATTTCTTCGAGGTCGGAATATTCGTCGATCGCCTTAGCAGCTTCCTCGCAACGCGCAAACAGACTGTCGCGCTGCGCCTTCAGTTCCACCGCGCGCTGATCCTGCGCTTCGAGTTTTTCGCGCGCGTTCTCGATGAATTTTTTCGCCTGCACGTATTTCTTGCGTTCTTCGCTCGCGGCGATTTCCTGCTCGATTTTGCGCAGCTCGCCGTCCACCTTCTGATACTCCAGTAATTCGTTTAAAATAGACATAATCTTCTCCTTATAAGAACCGCTCGTCCGCGATCAGTTCGCTTACGACGTCCGTTCCCTTCAATAATATCTGAAATTTTTCATAAAACCGCGTGAAGCCGTAAAATTCCGCCGCATAGTGCGTGAGCAGAATCACGTTCACCCCGTGTTCGGCAAGCGCCGCAATGCAGTGGTGTTTCCCGTCCGAAGAAACGAAGGTATCCGCGCCGTGCTTCAAGGCGAACGCCACCGTGTCGTCGTTCGTTCCCGCGCCGCAGAAACTCGCGACTCTGTGTACGGGGCGCTTTCCGTACACGATCGTTTTGTTCGTATGAAAACGCATTTCCGCCTGTTCCACGAACTCTTTGACCGGCTGTTCTTCCACCGTAAAAATTTTGCCGTAACCGCCGCCCGTGAGCGCGTGCATGGTTTCGAGCGCGCTCTTGCCGCCCAGCCCCTGCATTAAGTAATCGTCGATTCCCCCTTCCGCCGCATCGAGGTTGAGGTGCGCGGAAATCACCGAAATCCCCGCTTTCGCGCATTCCACGATCTCCCGTCCCCTGCCCTCCGCGTCCAGCGAAATCAAAGGATTGAAAATCGCGGGATGGTGCGTGAAAATGCAGTCCGCGCCGATCTTCTTTGCGTAATCCACGACGGCGAGCGACAAATCAAGGGAAAACAGCACGCTCGTGATCTCGTTTCCGCAATCGAGCTGGATTCCGCTGTTGTCGCGGAAACCGTATTTCTCGCAATATTCCTTCGAAAGCGCAAAAGGGGCGATTCCGTCGGCAAGTTCATATATCTTTTTCAACCGCATGTAAAACCTCCTCTATCCTGCGAACGCGCGCCGCAATTTCCGCGCGCGCCTCTCTTTTTTCGCAGGAGCACAAAAAACCGTTCAGTTTTTCCCGCTCGCCGCGCAACTTTTCCAAAAACGCTCGGTTCGGACAGTTCAGATTGTCCCGTCCGAATTCCAGTTCCAAAGCAGTGTAGGCATCGCCGCCCACGCCGCTGCCCGTAATCAAATCGTAATATTTCCCGTCGCGAAACGTAAAATCCCGCGTAATTTTCGCCCCGCGGGCAAGCAGAAATTCCCGCACTTTTTCCGTGTTTTTCATCGGCTGCAACGCAAACGACGCAGGCAGCGGACGCGCGGACAGAATTTTAACGATCTCTTCTCCGCCGAGCCCCGCAATCAGCACCAGATCGCACGCTTCGGGTATGCCCTCCAATCCGTCGGCAACGACGGGCACGCATCTGCCGCGCGCGATTTCCGCTTGCAGCAGCGTCGAAGCCTTTTGCAGACATTTGGCGCTGATATCGGAAATATACGCCTTTTTGCATTTGTTCCGATCGAGCATGTATTTGGTGCAGTACCCGTGATCGCACCCGATATCCGCAAAAATTTCCGCTTCGGGCAGGGCTTCGCAAATGGTTCTGATCCGTTCGGTCATCAGTCGAGGAAATCTTTCAGCTTTTTACTGCGGCTGGGATGGCGGAGTTTGCGCAGCGCCTTCGCTTCGATCTGGCGGATGCGTTCACGCGTGACGTTGAACTCTCTGCCCACTTCTTCGAGCGTACGCGGCTTGCCGTCGTCGATGCCGTAGCGCAGACGGAGTACCTTTTCCTCGCGGGGCGTCAGCGTGTCGAGCACTCCCAAAAGCTGTTCTTTGAGCATGATAAACGCAACCGAATCGCCGGGGGTCTGCGTCTTGTCGTCCTCGATGAAGTCGCCGAGGTGGGAATCTTCCTCTTCGCCGATCGGCGTTTCAAGGGAAACGGGATCCTGCGCGATCTTGCGGATTTCCCGCACTTTCGCGACTTCGACGCCCATTGCCTCCGCAATCTCTTCGGGCGAAGGTTCCCTGCCCAACTCCTGCGTCAGCACGCGCGAAACGCGGGTGAGTTTGTTGATCGTTTCCACCATATGCACGGGAATGCGGATCGTACGCGCCTGATCGGCGATCGCGCGGGTAATCGACTGACGGATCCACCACGTCGCGTACGTGGAAAATTTAAAGCCCTTCTGATAATCGAACTTTTCCACCGCCTTCATGAGCCCCATGTTGCCTTCCTGTATGAGATCGAGAAAGAGCATTCCGCGCCCCACGTAGCGCTTTGCAATGGATACGACGAGGCGCAGGTTGGCTTCGCTCAACCGCTGTTTGGCGGCTTCGTCCCCCTCCATCATGCGGCGGGCAAGATCGATTTCCTCGTCGCCCGAAAGCAGGGGAACCCGTCCGATGTCTTTTAAATACATTTTAACGGGATCGTCCAGCCCGATGTCAGAAAGCGCCTGTTCGAACAGCTCTTTGTCCCGCTCGTCCTCGTCGAAAATGGTCACGCCGTTTTCGGGCAGCGTCTTATATACGAGCTCGATCTGCGCGGGGTTGAGATCATATTTTTCAAGCGCGTCGCACAATACGTTGGTGGAAATGCTCCCCTTCATTTTGTACGCCGCCGTAATGCCGTTGATAAGCTCGCCCAGCTGCTGATCCGTTACGTTCATATTCTTCCTCCGATGCGAATGTTTTTCATTTTTTTCGTATATTCGTCGATGCGGGCAAGTATTTCCCGCCTCTCTTCCTGTGTTTGCGCCGCCGAAACTTTTTCCTTTGCGCGCGCGATCAGTTCGGCGTATCGGTTGCGCGTCATCACCGCCAGACAATCCTGAAAATACCGCTCCCCTTCCTCCGAATCGAGGTTGTCGCCGAAATCGAGGTTGAGCACTTCGCACAGCTCCGCGCTGTCCGATCCGAGCACGTCGAAAATCCCGCTCGGTTTCACGCTTCCCGCTTTTCGTCCTTCGATCACGTAATTTGCGATTGCGCGGTGGTCGGGATCGGCAAACTCGAACTGTGCGAGATCGCAACCGCGCGTGTACGGTTTGGATAGCAGGCACGCCGCCAAAATAAACCGCGCCGCCTTTTTATCGCCGCCCGCGTTGTCCTCTTTCGGAATCACTTTTTGCGGCTCGTCGCTCTTTTGCTGCAAAAGCGCGACGTCTTCGAGATCGCGCAGTAGCGCAGATATGCTCACGCCCGTAATCTGAGAAATGCGTTTGACGAGTTCTTCCCGTTCGGTCGCGCTCTCCGCCTCCCGAACGACGGGAAGCGCTTCGCGAATGAAATCCCGCTTTTCGTCCGTTTTGGTCAGATCGTATTTGCGCTGCGCCGAAAGAATGCGGTAGTCGATGAGCGGCATCGCCTGATCCAGACATTCCCGATACCCTTCCGCACCCTTCTTACGGATCACGTCGTCGGGATCGAGCCCTTCGGGCATCGGCACGACGCGCACTTTGATTCCTTCCTGTTTGAAGATATCCAGCCCGCGCAAATTCGCTTTCTGTCCCGCAAAGTCGCCGTCGTAGCTGATGAACACGTTCTCGCTGTACCGCTTGCACAAGCGCGCCTGTTCCTTGGTGAGCGAAGTTCCCATACTGGCGACCACGTTGTGAAAGCCCGCTTCGTAAAGGGATATCGCGTCCATATACCCTTCCACCATGATGAGGGAAGAAAGTCCGCCCGCCCGCTTTTCTTTTTTTACGAGATTGATATTGTACAGATTTTTGCTCTTGTTGAACAGCGCGGTCTCCCGCGTGTTCTTGTATTTCGCACGGTCGGATTTTTGCAACAGCCGACCGCCGAACGCGATCACCTCGTCCATATGGTTGATGATCGGAATAATCAGCCGCTTGCCCAGCGCGTCGATCAGCCCGCCCTTTTCGTTGCTCGCGCAGACGCCGCTTTCGGTGCATTCTTCCGCGGAATATCCCTGCGCGCGCAGATAGGCCGGCAGCGAATTAAAGTCCAGCGAAGCGCCGATTCCGAACTTGCGCATGGTCGAAAGGGAAACGCCCCTGCGGTTCAGATAGGCGAGATGTTCTTCCGCCTTTCCCGAATACAGGTTGTTCAGATAGAAGCGCGCCGCGTCGCGGCAGAGAGAGGACAGCCTGTCCCTTCTGCGTTTTTTTTCGGCGGCTTCCTCGGCGGAACGGTCGTCGTAAGCGGGCACTTCCAAATGCGCACGCGCCGCAAGAATCTGCACCGCCTGCGCGAAATCCACGTTTTCGTATTCCTTTACGAAACTGATCACGTCGCCCGAAACGCCGCACCCGAAACAGTGGTAATATTTATCGGCGGCGTTGATGGAAAAGGACGGGGTCTTTTCGTGATGAAAGGGGCAGCACGCCCAATACGAATACCCGCGCCGTTCGAGCTTCACGTACGATCCGATCACGTCCACCAGATCGTTCTTTTCTTTGAGCGTACGGATGAATTCCGCATAATTCGCGTTCTGCTCTCTCATACGCTCCCCTCCCGCGGCACGAACAGCCCTTTAAACACGCCGATCGCATATTTATCCGTCATCGACGATAGATAATCGCATACCGCGCGCGGAACGTCGGTCTGCGCCGTTTCCGCATACTGCGCGGGGAGTTCTTCGGGGCGATCGGTAAAATACGTATAGAGGTTGGCGAGCATGCGCTCCGCACTCTCTTGTATGAGCTTATTCGCATGTTCGTAAACGTGTTCGAACATAAAACTGCGCAGCTGATCGAGCGCCTTCCCGCGCTCCCCGCTCATTCTGACGTAGGGCTTCCCCTTCGATTCCTCGTAAATATCCAAAATCGCGGTATTGATGCGCGCGGAAGTATCCCGCCCGAACACTTTCACAGCCTCTTCCGGAAGTTCTTCTTCCCGCAGCAATCCGGCGCGGATTGCGTCTTCGATGTCGTGATTGATGTATGCGATGCGGTCGGCAAGCGAAACTGCCGCGCCTTCCAGCGTTGCGGGATTGCCGCTCTTCGTGTGGTTCACGATTCCGTTGCGCACCTCGAAGGTGAGGTTGAGCCCCCTGCCGTCCTTTTCGAGCGCGTCCACCACGCGCAGGCTCTGCACGCTGTGTTTAAAGCCCGTCGGGCAAAGCCTGTCCAACACGCGTTCGCCCACGTGACCGAACGGCGTATGCCCCAGATCGTGCCCCAGCGCGATCGCTTCCGTCAGATCCTCGTTCAAAGAAAGGCACCGCGCGAGCGACCGCGCGATCTGCGAAACGTCGAGCGTATGCGTCAGGCGGGACATATAATGATCGCCGTCGGGCGCGAAAAAGACCTGCGTCTTGTTTTTCAGGCGCAGAAAGGATTTGGAATAGATGATGCGGTCTCGGTCGCGCTGAAACTCCGTCCGCATTCCGCAGGACGGTTCTTCGCGCAATCTGCCCGCGCTCTCTTCCGATTTCTTCGCATAAGGCGAAAGAAATTTCCGTTCTTTTTCGTAGGTAATTTCCTTCATATATCCGTTATTTCGTCGAAAAAGAAAAAAACTCCTTTTTTTCAGGAGAAATTTTTCAAAAAAATTTTGTCAGATATAAAAACCGCCGTTTACGCCGAGAATCTGTCCCGTGACGTAATCCGCTTCGGCGAGAAAGAGTACCGCCCGCGCGACCTCTTCGGGCGTCCCGAATCTGCCAAGCGGAATTTCCTCTTCGAGCAAAGCGCGCGCACGCCCGTCCAGCGCCTGATTCATATCGGTGTCGATCACGCCGGGCGTCACGCAGTTCACGCGGATATTGCTCGGCGCAAGTTCTTTGGCAAGCGCTTTGGTAAAGGCGATCAGCGCGCCCTTCGAAGCCGAATACGCGCTCTCGCAACTGCCGCCCGTCTCTCCCCACACGGAGGAAACGTTCACGACCGCCCCGCCACGATCCAGCATTTTTTTCACCGCGTGCTTGACGCAGAGGAACGCGCCCCCCGCGTTTACGCCGAAAATGCGGTTCCAGTCGCTAAGCGAAGTATCCTGCACCTGTGCGAAATGCGCGATTCCCGCATTGTTCACCAAAAGATCGAGCGAATCGATTTCGGCAAAGACGCATTGAATTTGCGCTTCGTCCGCAACGTCGGCGCATACGAATTCCGCCTGCGGGAGCAATTTTTTCGCGCGTTCCAGCCCCTTTCCGCCCGCGTATAGCGCGGTCACGCGGTAACCTTTTTCGCAGAGGAGCGCGCAAACGGAAAATCCGATTCCGCGCGTGCCGCCCGTAACGACTGCGCGCTTCACGCCTGTGCCTCCGCAAGCGAAACGATCTCGCGCGCAACCTCTTCCACCGACTTCCCGTCGGTATCCACGAGAAAGTCGGCAACGTGTTCATATACGGGCGTCCGTTCGCGGAGCAGCTCGGCAAGCCGTTCCTCCGTTCTCGTATCCTTCAACAAGGGACGGGATTCGTCACCGTGCACCCGTTCGAGCAACGCTTCGAGCGAAGCGCGCAAAAAGAAAACTTTCCCCCGCTCTTTCAGCAGATCTCCGTTTTCCGGTTTGAGTACGAGCCCGCCGCCCGTGGAAATCACCAATCCGTCCTGCGGCGCAAGTTCGCGCACGATCTCCGTTTCCAGAGAACGGAAATGCGCTTCGCCGTAATATTCGAACAAATCCGAAATTCTGCCGTAGCGGTCGGTAATCATAATGTCGGTATCGTACCAACGTTTGCCCGTAAGTTCCGCAATGCGGATTCCCACGCTCGTTTTGCCCACGCCCATCATGCCGCACAGTACGATATTCATAGATGAAAACTCTCCAAAGCAAGACGGTAGCTGTGTTTTCCGAAGCCGAGGATTTCCCCGCGGCACACTTCGGTCAGCACCGATTTTTTACGGAATTCTTCGCGCGCGTGCACGTTGGACATATGCACTTCGACGACGGGCACCGTAACCGCGGCGATTGCGTCGCGCAGCGCGTACGAATAGTGCGTGAACGCGCCCGCGTTCAGCACGATTCCGTCGTAATTTCCCTGTGCGCTTTGAATCTTCGCGCAAAGCTCCCCTTCGAGATTGCTCTGGAAAAAATCGACGGTATCGCCGCACTCTTTTGCATACGCGGCAAGTTCCGCGTTGATTTCTTCCAGCGTTTCGCCGCCGTACACGCCCGTTTCGCGCTTGCCCGTTAAATTGAGATTCACGCCGTTCAACACAAGTAATTTCATCCGTTTTCCTCCGAATATTTCAGCCAAAGTTCCCGCGCCTCGTCTGCGTCGGGCTGCCGTTCCAAAAAGATGCAATCGCCGTAATACGCCTGATAAAAGAGCATCGCCGCGCCGTTCACCGTCCGCTTGCCCGCCTCCCGCGCAAGCCGCAGAAATTCCGATTCCGCGGGCACGTAAATCAGATCGACCGCAACGCCGCACTGCGCGAGCAATTCGCGCGGCGCGGGGGAAATTCCCACCGTATCGTGCATACCGATCCCCGTACAGTTGATCGCGACGTCGAAGGGCTTGCAGGGAAGTTCGCCGAGCGGCGTAAATCCGCCGAGTTCTTCGTATACGGCGCGCAGCCGTTCCGCGTTCCGTTCGTAAACGGAAACGGACGCACCCGCTTCCGTCAGTTTTTTAACGCAGCTTCTGCCCGCGCCGCCCGCGCCGAGCAACAATACGGTTTTCCCCTTGACCGAAACGCCCGCGTTTTCGAGCATCAGCAGGAATCCGAATCCGTCCGTATTGTACCCCGCACGCTCCTTCGCGCGCACGGTATTCACCGCGCCGAACGCGGGCGCGTCCCCCCGAAGTTCCTTTAAATAGGGAATGATTTCCGCCTTGAACGGAATGGTCACGCAAAACCCGTCGTACGTCCGAAAAAGCTCCTCCGCGCGGGAAGCGAACGCTTCGGGCGGGACGGAAACTTTTTCGTACGAACAGGGCACGCCCAAACGCTGCAAAATAAACGTATGCATCTGCGGACTTTGGGACTGCGAAACGTCCTTCCCGACGACTGCAAGTTTTAACATAATTTCTCCTGTATCGCCGCAAGCTCCGCGCAATAATCCGCAAACGGAATTTCAAGCAACGCGTATTCCCCCTTCGAAACGGGCGCCGTAACGACGACCGCCGCGGAAGTGTGATTCTTTTTATCGAGCCGCGCAAGTTCCGCCGCCCTTGCCGCGGAAGGCAGAGCGGGCATTCCGCCCAGCGCCCGCATCGCAAGCGATTGCAATTCTTCGAGATATCCGACGTCGCACTTCGTACGCCCTTTCGCAAGTTCCGCTTCCAACGCAATCCCGATCAGCACGTATTCGCCGTGAGAGAGAGCGCCGTCCGTCAATTCGAACGCATGCCCCGTCGTATGCCCCAAATTGAGACATTGCCGCAGTCCGCTCTCTTTCGCGTCCTTTTGCACGACTTCCGCCTTGATCGCAATATTTTCGGGCACGAGTTCCGCAAGAAAACCCAGCTCCGTCAGACGCGACGCGTTCGCCGCGAGCGTATCGAACAGCTTCCCGTCGAGTGCCGCGTGCTTCACGATTTCGCCCAGACCGCAGCGCAGTTCGCGGGGCGGCAGCGTCTTTAAAAAGCGCGCGTCCGCAAGCACCCGATCGGGCTGTTTGAAAGCACCCACAAGGTTCTTGACCCCGCAGAAATCGACCGCGGTTTTGCCGCCGACGGAAGAATCCACCTGCGCCAACAGCGTCGTAGGAATCTGCACGCAGCCGATCCCGCGCATATACAGCGCGCTTGCAAGCCCGCCGATATCGCCCACGACGCCGCCGCCCAGACACACGAGCGTGCTCTTTCTCGTCAACCCCGCACCCGCCATTCGTTCCAGCAGCGCAAACAGCGTCTGCGGCGTCTTATATTCTTCGCCCGCCGGCATGGCGTACACGGGACGACCGGAAAACGTGTCCGCAATCCAATCTTTGTAGAGACGTAAAACGTTCCCGTCGGTAAATACGAAATCACCGGTTGCGCCGTCCAGCGCGCCGTCGCCGCACAGAACGATACTCTTTTGCGTTTCGCTGCCCGTAATGCGGAATTCTCTCATAACGGCAGTTCTCCGTAACGGCGGATCACTTCCGCCATGTTGTCCCCGCCCAAGCGTTCGAGCAAAACGGCTGCAAGTTCGCAGGCAACCGCGCTCTCGCAAATCACTTCAAAGGCGAGAATCGCGCATACGTCGCTGCGTTCGGCGGCGGCGCGCGCGGGAAGATTGTCTGCAATATCCACCGTCCGCAAACCCTTCATGAGCGTGGGAATCGGCTTCATGGCGGCGCGCAGCACGATTTCCTCGCCGTTGCTCATGCCGCCCTCGATCCCGCCCGCACGGTTGGTCGTGCGGAAATAATTCCCGTTTTCGCATTCGATTTCGTCGTGTACCTCGCTGCCCCGCCGCACGGCGCAGCCGAAGCCGAGCCCGACTTCCGCGCCCTTGACCGCCTGCACGCTCACGAGCGCGCTGCAAAGGCGGGCGTCCAGTTTTTCGGAATACGTCATGCAGCTCCCGAAGCCGCTCTTTAATCCCCGCACGCGGATTTCCGCGATCCCGCCGCAGGTATCGCCCGCGGACTTCAATCCGTCGATGCGTTTTACCGCTTCGCGCTGCTTTTGCGCATCCATCATGAACAATTCGGGCAAGCGGTTTTTTCGGATCTCTTCAAACGCGTATTCGTTTTCGTCGTTCACTTCGCCCGCACGGCGCACGTAGCCCGTAATTTCGACGCCGAGTTTCGCAAGCAACTGGCGGCAAATACTGCCCGCCGCCACGCGCACGGCGGTTTCCCGCGCCGAAGCGCGCTCCAGAATGTTGCGCGCGTCGTCCGTCGCAAACTTTTTGATTCCAGTCAGATCGGCGTGACCGGGGCGGACTTTGGTCAAACGGCGCTGAGAAAGGTCGCACCCTTCGGGCGCCATGAATTCTTTCCAGTTTTCGTAATCGCGGTTGAATACCGCCAGCGCGACGGGACTGCCCAGCGTCGTGCGGTTTCTGACCCCCGCAAGAATTTCCGCCTCGTCCTTTTCGATGCGCTGCCGTCCCCCTCTGCCGTATCCGCTCTGGCGCAGGGCGAGGTATTCCCCGATCTCGTTCAGATCGAGTTCCAACCCTGCGGGCAGCCCCTCAATAATGGCGACAAGCGCCTTGCCGTGCGATTCTCCCGCCGTGGTAATCTTCATAATTTACTCCGAATCCGTATGTATCGTATAACTTCCGTCCCGTATGGAAAAGACGACGTTCCCAAGCTCGTCCGTGCGGTAAATTTCCGCGCCCGCCTGCGCGAGATTGCGCACCGTTTCTTCCGCAGGGTGCCCGTAAACGTTGCCCCTGTCCAAAGAAAGAACCGCCGCCTTTGCGCCGAGCAATTCCAGCCAATCGGCACAGCACGCGTCCGCCGAACCGTGATGCGAAACTTTTAAAATATCCGTTTCCTCCAAGCGCACAGGATATCCCTGCGCGTCGAAAACCCCTTCCGCAAGCGCGTATTCGCGCATTAACAAACGTTCGCGCTTTTCGGTCGCGTCGCCGCAGAGCAATACGCTTACGCCCGCATAGCGCAGGTACAGCACGCTCGAAAGATCGTTTTCGCTCTCGTCCGCTTCCGTCGAGCGGGGAGAAATACACACCGCGTAAGCGCCCGAAGGACGCGCGATCACGTCGTAGCGCGCAAGCGTCCCGATTTCCGCGCCGCGGCTTTTCGCAATCTGTTCCAAACGCAGATACGCGCGGGAAGCGGAACCTTCCTGCGGCAGATAGAGTGCGCGCACGGGGAAATAGCGCAGGATTTCCGCAAGTCCGCCGATATGGTCGGAATCCGCGTGCGTCGCGACAAGCGTATACGAAACCGCGTTCAACCCCTTTAAATAGCGCACGAGCGCCGCCGACGTTTGAAAACTACCGTTTCCGCCGTCCACCACGAGCGCGTCGCCGTCGGGGAATTCCACCACCGTGCAATCGCCCTGCCCGACGTCCAAAAAATGCACCCGCATTTCGCCCGCTTCCCTTGCGGAAATCTTCCTTGCGGGAAGCATGCTTTTGAGCGGCAAAAAATATTCGAACAGTCCGAGCGCGACGACGCACGCAACGGCAAGCCCCGCAAGCAGAAACTTACGAAGGATTGCGCGCCGCGCAAAATTCGTCCGACGGAACGGATTCATTTCTTTTTCCTGCGCGAAGCCGCCTTGATCGCCGCTTTCACGTCCTCCATCTTCGCGCGCGCTTCGGCGTAACCGAGTTCCATCATCGCGTCCATCGCCGTACGGGAAACGTCCGTCGCGCGGTAATCGTATAAATTCGGGCGGAGCATGACGTCCGCCGCGTCGTAACCGCGGCTCTTTGCGTTATCGAGCGTCTTAACCGGCACGAACGCGTTGATCGCGGTTCCCACGAGGCGGCTGATCCGCCCCTTTTCCTCTTCGGGACGCACGAAGGCGGAAAGATCGATTGCAATTACGACGTCCGCTCCCATTTCTTTGCAGATATCTGCGGGAATGGCGTTCGTATACGCGCCGTCGTAATAGCGCACGCCGTCCATTTCCACAGCGCGGAAAAAGGGCGGGATCGCCGCCGACGCCGTGACCGCGCGTGCTGTGTTTCCGCTGCGCAGCACGACGCCTTCGTTATTCGAAGCGTCCGTCGCGCAGCACGCGAACGGCTTTTTCAGGGAAGCGATTTCCCCTTCGAGATAGTGCGATAAAAATTCCTCGGCAAAATCGAGGTCGGCAAACGGGCGCAGATTGCGCGCAAATTCCTTGCGATTCAAACTTTCGATGATCCCCGTCATGTCGGCGGAAGTATATTCCTTTGCGTAGAGCGCGCCCACGATCGCGCCGATCGAGGTGCCCGTTATAATATCGAACGAGATTCCCTCTTCCTCGAACGCTTTGAGCGCGCCGAGATGCGCAAGCCCTTTCGCGCCGCCGCTGCCGAGCGCCAGCCCCACTTTCACGGGATTCTTTCTTGTAAACTTTTCTTTCCAGCGGGCAAAAAGGCTCATACTCTCTCCTAACGTCTTAATTCTTATTTTACTCTTTTTTCAATAAAATGTAAACCGTTTTACGAATTTTTACGAAATTCCGCCCGCGCTTCCAGCCACTTGACGACGCCGTCCTCCGCATTCGAGCCGATCACCGCCGTCGCAAGTTCTTTGAGTGCGGGCGCGGCGTTTGCAACCGCATAGCATTCGTCCGCAACGGTAAACATCGGCACGTCGTTGATTCCGTCGCCGAAACACACCAGTCTGTCGCACCCGAGCAGCGTTTTCAGCTTTTGCGCCGCCGCAGCTTTGCTCGCCGTTTTCGAAAGAATTTCCAACCAGTATTCGCCCGTATAAACGTCCTGACTGTAAAAACAACGGTAACGCGCTTCGAGCGCGGCGTGTACCTTGCCAAGCTTTTCTTTTTCGTCGATACAGGCGAAATAAAACACGTCGCCGTCGAGCGCACGGTCGGCAGAATCAATTTCCCGCGCCCGCCCTCTGTCGTAATCGTTGCCGATGCGGGTTTCCACGAATTCGAGCTGCGCACGGCTGCAATTTTTCCGCAAAAAGGAAAAACGGCTGCGCCCGTTGATCTGCGCGTATACGAGCGGCGTCAACCCCTCCGAGGCAAATCCCGCAAAAATATCCGTGCTTTCCTCCCGCGTAAACCCGTCCATATGCAAAATTTTGTTGTCCTGCTCTACGATAAACGCGCCGTTGTGTACGATCAGAGGAAATTTGAGCGGAACGCCTTCCATGATCTTCCCCGCCGTGTTCAACGATCGCGCAGTCGCAAACGAAAATATCAGTCCCTCTTCGGTCATGCGGGCAAGCGCGCGTTCCGCGTAGGCGCTCAGCGTGCCGTCCGGTTGCAGCAGCGTACCGTCGAGATCGGTCAGATACAGCGTTGTCACACCGTCACCGTCAGCCCGTCGTACGCTGCGATCACGCCGTATTCCGCTTCGGCGCGGCGAAGATTTTCCGCCGTCGGCGCTGAATTATGCGAAAAGTGCGTGATCACTTTTTTCGTGCGCGCGGCGGCAAAACCGATTTCTTCGAGCCGCGCAAGCACCTGCATATTTTCCTTCAAGCCCATGTGCCGACCGTTTCGGGAAGCCTCTTCCCAAAGGAACGTACAGTCGAAGGTAATCAGATCGCAAGGGGTTCCCCCGAGCGAGCGTAAGAACGCGTAATTTTCTTCGGGAAGCAATCCCGTATCGCAAAGGTGCAACATGCGTTTTCCGTCTTTTTCGATCAGGAACACGAACGGATCGTTCGAGGAATGTTTTGCCGCGAGCGGATAAACGCGGTAGCCGCCGAATTCCGCCTTTTCGAACGCGCGCAGCGTATGAATTCGAATGGTTTGCGCAACCTCCTCGCGCAATTCCCGCCGCGTACACTCCGCAAACACTTCCGCCGATTCCGCGTTTGCGTAGATATCGAGCGAAGGCGAACGCATATCCCGCGCGTATTTGTAACCGCGCAAAATAAAATCGTGCGCGTAAAAATGGTCGAAATGCGAATGCGTGACGAGAAGATACTTCACCGCCGAAAGGTCTGCGCCGAGCACGGCGGCGTGATAAAACGCGTCGGGCGGAAAATCGACGGAAAGCTCGCCGTTCACGAGCACTTGCGCGCGCGAACGCACCTCTTTCTTTTTTCTCGCCTTGGCGCAGACGCCGCAATTGCAAAACAGCGCGGGCACGCCTTCCGCGGCGCCCGTTCCCAAAAATTCAACGTTCATAACTTATTTTCCGTTCTCTCTTAAAATAAACGACAAGCCCGCGTCCGATAACGGAAACGAGCTGGCGTAAAAAACAGTATCGTAAAATATTGCGGGCGGAGCTTAAACTCTGCTCATGTACTCGCCCGTACGGGTGTCGATCCGGATGGTATCGCCCTCGTTCACGAACATCGGCACCTGGAAGGTCGCGCCCGTCTCCACTTTCGCCGCTTTGGTTACGTTGGTGGCGGTGTTCCCCTTTACGCCGGGTTCGGCTTCTACGACTTTCAGCTCCACGAAGTTTTCGGGTTCCACCGAAAACGCGTTCCCGTAAAGGAACTTCACCGTAACGGTATCGTTTTCGCGGATGTAGCGCAACGCGTCCTCTACCTGACTGTAATTGAGGGGGGTGAGGTTGAACTCTTCGTCCATGAAATAATAGAATTCCCCGTCCGTATACGAATAGGTCATCTTCTTCGTTTCCACCTGCGCCGTTTCAAGCTTGGTCGTGGGGTTGAACGTTTCGTCGGAAAGAACTTGTCCCGTTACGACGTTTTTCAGCGTAGTGCGGACGAACGCCGCGCCCTTGCCGGGCTTTACGTGCTGGAATTCGGTCACGGTATAAACGCCGCTCTTATATTCGAACGTCGTGCCCTTTCTGATATCGCCTGCCATGATCTGTGCCATTGTAGTTACTCCTATATTACAAAATTTATAATCTTTGCCGAATTAAAGAATCAAAAGTTTTCTTTCCGTCTTGCTCATAAACGAACGCACTTCGCCGCGTTCCAGACGGACGGTATCCTCGATGCGGATGCCGAGTTTCCCCGCCATATATACGCCCGGCTCGTCCGAAAAGACCATTCCGTCCTGCAAAACTTCTTCCCCGCGGGGCGAAAGCATCGGAAATTCGTGAATCTGCAACCCGACTCCGTGCCCCAACGAATGCGTGAAATAACCGTCCAAGCCCTTCGTTTGCAGATATCCGCGGGCGATCGCGTCCGCCTGCGCGCCCGTCATGCCGGCGGTCAGTTTCCGTTTCACCAGCTCGTGCGCTTCATAAACTTCCGCGTAGACTCGTTTGAATTCTTCGTGTTTGCGATCGTCCCCGAACAGGAAGGTACGCGTACAGTCCGAACAGTACCCTTCGTACTTGCAGCCGAAGTCGATCAGCACGGGATCGCCGAATTTAAGTTTGGAAAAACCCGTTTCGTGGTGCGGCACGCTTCCGTTTGCGCCGAACGCGACGATCGTATCGAACGACGTGCCGGATGCGCCCAGCATGCGCATTTCGTATTCCAGCAGGGCGGCGGCTTCGTTTTCCGTCATGCCCTCTTTCAGCTCGCCCAGAACGGAAAGGAGCGCGTCCTCCGCGATTTCGCACGCGCGGCGAATCCGCGCAATTTCTTCCGCCGACTTAATCTGCATCGCAGATTTCAACGCGGGCATACAGTCGCAAAGCGCAAAGCCTTGCGCTTTCAGCGATTCCGCGCGCGGCACGTTGGTAAACAGATAAGGAACCCCCACCGTCCGACTGCCCGCAAGTAGTTCGAGCGCTTTGGAATATACGCCCTCTACCACGCGGATCCCGCTCCCCGCAAGCGCCTTTTCGGCGGCTTCGAAGTAACGGGAATCGACGACGAGCGTACAGCTTTCGCGCGAAAGCACCGCGTAGCCGTCCGTCGAATAAAATCCCGTGAGATAACGGCGCAGAAAATCTTCTTCAATCAAAAGCGCGTCCGCGCCCGCAGCGTCGTATATTTTGCGCAAATTTTCCCTGCACATAGCCACATTATACCAAAAGCGCGCGGTCAAGTCAACGATTTTTAAAAAATTTGTAAAACAACGGAATGCGGGATCTATCAGCCGTCCCGCCGCGCCCCGTATATGCGTTTCATGGCAAGCGCGTCCTCGATCTGCGTCCCCGCCGATTCGCTCACGATATAGGGCTCTAACTTCAATTGCAACAACGCTTCGGCAAGCGGCTCGAATTCGGGGCCGTACGTCGTGTCCGCAAACGTGAGGTGTTTGATTTCCCCCTTTGCGCCGTACATGATTTTGGAAAAATGCACGTGGAAGTGCTTCATGCGTTCATAGCCGAGGCGATCCAACATCATTTCGAGCAGATCGAGATAATCGCGCGTCGTTTTGAGCGAACCCTGTTCGCGGGAATTGACGTGCCCGAAATCGACGCAAGGCGTATAAATTTCGTCCACTTCGCAAAACCGCACGATTTCTTCCGGCGTGCCGATCTGCGCCGTTTTTCCCATCGTTTCGGGGCAGAACATGCAATCCTGCAAGCCGTTCAGATATATATAATCGCGCAGAACGTTCAACCGATCGACCGTCCGTTGCACGACGGCTTCCCGCCCCTCCTTGCCCTGCGCCGCGGGGTGAAAAACGCACCGTTTCCCCTGCATAGTTTTTAACGCCTTCGCGCTATCGAGCACGTAACCGTAAGACTTTGCCGCCATTTCGTCGTCGGGATTGCCGAAGTTAATGAAATACGGCGCGTGCACCGAAATTTCCACCCCTTCGCGCGCGAACGCGTTGCCGATGGAAACCGCCTTCTGCTCGGACATGCGCACGCCTCTGCCGAAAGAATATTCGAAGCAGTCGAGTCCGTGCGCCTTTACGAACGCCGCCGAATCCTCGCTGTGTTCGTAACCCGCCGCATAAAAACTTTCCGAATTACCGCTCGGTCCGAATTTGATCATATCTTTCCTCCGTTATACGCATTCGATATCTTTGAGCAATTGCGCCTGCAAAGCTTCTTTGCCCGAAAATTTCATGACGGGGCGCAAAAATTCGGTAAAATAAATCCGCACTTCCGCGCCGTAAAGATCGCCGTCAAATCCCTTTAAATACGCTTCCACTTTCTTTTCGTCGAGCGCAAAGGTAGGGCGCGCGCCGAGGTTTACGATCGCGGGATAATTCCCCGCGGGCGTTTCGGCAAAGCCTGCATACACGCCGTCGCGGAGCGGAAACTTCCGCGCGGGATAGCTCACGTTCAGGGTGGGAAAGCCGTAACTGCGCCCCACTTGCCGCCCGTGTTCCACGATCCCCTGCACGAAGAAACCGCCGCGCAGTTCCTTGTTCGCCGCCGCAACGTTCCCTTCCGCCAGCCGTTTTTTGATCGCCGATACCGCGATTTTCTCTCCGTTTTCCGTCTTTAACGGCAACACCGTAACGGGGCAGGGCGCTGCGCGCTTCAACAGTTCGGGCGTACCGCCCGCATCCTTGCCGAAACGGAAATCTTCCCCGCAAAAGATTGCCCGCACGTTCAGCCGCGCAAACAGTGCGCCCAAAAACGCTTCCGCAGGCGTGTTTTTCAGCGCGTCGGAAAAAGGAAGCTCTATCACAAAGGAAAATCCTTCGCGATCGAACACCGTTTCGCGCTCCTGAAACGTGAACAGGTCCCCGCCCGTTTTGCCGCCCGAAATGGTCGTAAGCCCCACGGGAAGACCCGTTTTTTTCGCTTCGCTTAGCAACGTCCCGTGTCCCGTATGAAACCCGTCGAAGCCGCCCAGAAGCAACGCGCAGGGCGATTGAAACGCTTCGCCTTCCGCAAGTACCTTTAACATAATTTCTTCTCCGCCCGCACGAAGCCGCCTTCCGCCCGCGCCAGTCCGTAAAATATATCGCCGAAATACAGTTTATAAAGCCCGTCCGCGCCGTTAAACGGCACCTTCACGCCGTTGAAAATGCGCGGATCCGGCGCTTCGAGCACGGGAAAAGGCAAAACGCTCTCGGTCGGAATCAGATATTCTTCCGCGTTTTCCGCCGAAAGGCGATCGAGCCGCACCGCGGTTTCCGCCGTGAACACGCCGCTCTGCGTACGTTCGAGCGCAGACATATAACCCTTCGTTCCCAGCGCAGCCGCCACGTCGCGCGCCAACGCGCGGATATACGTTCCGCCGCCGCATACGATTTCGAACGCAAATTCGTCGGGCGCCGTTCTGCCGAGCAGGCGAAACGCTTCCACGCGCACCCGCTTGGGCCGTAACGTAAATTCCGCGCCCGAACGCGCCAGTTCGTATCCGCGTTTGCCGTTCACGCTCTTCGCGCTGTATCTGGGCGGAATCTGTTCGATTTCGCCCGTAAAACCCGCAAGAGCTTCCGCGAGTTCCTCTTCCGCGGGCACCCGCCCGCCGAACAGGAGTTCGCCCTCCCGATCGAGCGTTTCCGTCGTAACGCCGAAGCGGAAACGCGCCCTGTAAACTTTCGTTTTTCCCGAAAAATAATCGAAGAGGCGGGCCGCATTCCCCACGCCCACGGGAAGCACTCCCGAAGCGAGCGGATCGAGCGTTCCCATGTGTCCGCACGGCGTACGGCAAATCCGTTTCACCCGATTGGTCACAAACGCCGAGGAGACCCCCTCTTCCTTGTAAATATTGAAAAATCCCGTCATAAATTCCCGATCTGCGCAACCGTAAAGGTCAGTTTATCGTAAATTTCTTCGATGTTTCCGAACAGCATGCAGCCCGAAGCGAGCACGTGTCCGCCGCCGCCGAATCTTCCCGCGACCTCGTTCACGTTCACCGATCCCTTCGAACGGAAAGAAGCTTTGTACTGTCCCGCTCTTACTTCCATCAGACACACGCTCACTTCGACCGTATCGACGGTGAGCGCAAAATCGACGATGCCTTCCGTCGCGTCCTGTTTGAGCCCCGCGCGCTCTAACCGTTCGAGCGGAACGAGCACGACCGCCAGTCTTTCGTCCAGAAAGTAACGGATTTTCGAAATCGTTTCGGCATACAGCACGGCGCGCGCCTTGCTCTGCTTCCTGAAAATTTCATAGGTGATGCGGTTTACGTCGGCACCCGCGTCCGCGGCAAACGCCGCCGCGCGGAAGGTATCGCCGTTGACGTCGGAGTGAGAAAACCCGCCCGAATCGGTAATCATGCCCGCCATCAGATAGGAAGCAATCGCTCCCGTCGGCTGTACGCCGAGCGCGCCGATCAGCTCCGCGATATTTTCGCAGTTGCTCGCGCGGTTGCGCACGAAGTTATATTTTGCGAAACGGGTGTTGGAAACGTGATGGTCGATATTCACCGTCGTCTTGCCCGCAGCGCCCTTTTTGAACGGATATGCCAACTCGCCGAGACGGTTTTCGTCGCTCGTATCCACGCAGATATACGCTTCCGCATCGATCGAAGGGGTACGCCGAATGCGCCCGATTCCTTCGAGGAAGGAAAACTTTTGCGGAATCTCGCTCTCGTTTACGACTTCGGTAGTAACGCCGAGCCGTTCGAGCGCAAGCGCGAGCGCCATACCGCTGCCGATCGTGTCGCCGTCGGGGCGCATATGCGTAAAGATGACCGCGCTCTTGATCGATTTTAAAACGCGCGCGATTTCGGCAATGGTATTCACTCGTTCCCGTCCTTGTGCAGTTTTGCGAAGATATCGTCCATCTTCTGCCCGTATTCCATGCTCTTATCCTCTAAAAAGGTAATCGCGGGCACGGTGCGCATGCGCATGACTTTTGAAAGTTCGCGGCGGATGAACCCCGCGTTTTCTTTCAAAAGAGCGACCGTCTGCGCTTTCTGCTCTGCCGAAACCGCGTATACGCTCACGTACACTTTTGCGGTTTTCAGATCGGGCGCAACGTCCGCTTCGGTCACGCTCACAATCCCCCGCAAGTCGGGTTCTTTGTTTTTGAGCGGTCCCGCAATGATGGCGGAAATCTCCTTTCTGTATTCGCTGTCCAGCCGTTCGGTACGGTTCATGCCTGTTTCAGCTCCTCGATGAGATAGCATTCGATGAAGTCGCCGATTTTGATTTCGTTGAAGTTTTCGATCGCGCAGCCGCATTCCAGACCTGCGGCGACTTCCTTCACTTCGTCTTTGTAATGCTTGAGCGTTTTCACGTTGTTTTCCACGATCATCACGTCGTCGCGGTAAATGCGCAGTTTGCCGCCGCGCACCAGTTTTCCTTCGGTTACGAGGCAGCCCGCGATCACGCCCACGCCCGTAATGTTGAACGTTTGGCGAACTTCCGCTTTGCCCATGTACACTTCGCGGTATTTGGGCGCAAGCATTCCTTTGAGCGCCGCTTCCATATCGTCGAGCAATTCGTAAATGATACGGTAAGAGCGTACGTCCACCTTACTGCGTTCGGCGAGCGTCTTTGCCTTTGCGTCGGGACGCACGTTAAAGCCGATGACGATCGCGTTGGCGGAATCGGCGAGCATAATATCGCTTTCGTTGATCGCGCCCGCGCCCGCGTGAATGACTTTTACGCGCACTTCTTCGTTGGAAAGTTTGGAAAGCGAACCCTTTACCGCTTCCACCGAGCCCTGTACGTCGCCCTTTACGATTACGTTCAGATCTTTGATATTGCCCTCGGCAACCTGTTTGAACACGTCGTCGAGCGTCACCTTCTGCGTTTCTTTGATCATGGATTCGCGTTCGTGCACCTTGCGTTCTTCCTGAACCTTCTTCATAAGGTTCTGTTCGACTGCAAAAATCGCGTCGCCCGCGTTGGGGACGTCTTCGAGACCGAGCACGGAAACAGCAGTCGAAGGCCCTGCTTCTTTTACCGTTCTTCCCTTGTCGTCGATCATGGCGCGCACTTTGCCCGTCATCATGCCCGAAATGAGGTAATCGCCCGTACGGAGCGTACCGTTCTGTACGAGCACGCTTGCCACGGGGCCCTTGCCCTTATCCAGCTTCGCTTCGATGACAACGCCCTTCGCTTTGCGGTCGGGGTTGGCTTTGAGTTCCTGCATTTCGGCGACGAGCCAGATGTTTTCGAGCAGTTTATCCACGCCCTCGCCCGTCTTTGCGGAAAGCGGTACTACGATCACGTCGCCGCCCCATTCTTCGGGTACGAGGTCGTGTTCGAGCAACCCCTGTTTCACACGGTCGGGGTTGACGTGCGGTTTATCCATTTTGTTCATAGCCACGATCACGGGCACGTTCGCCGCCTTCGCGTGATCGATCGCTTCCACCGTCTGCGGCATGATCCCGTCGTCCGCCGCAACGACGAGCACGACGATATCCGTCACTTTCGCGCCTCGCGCGCGCATCGCGGTGAACGCTGCGTGCCCGGGCGTATCGATAAAAGTAATGTCTTTCCCGTCGCCCAGCGTTACGGTATACGCGCCGATGTTCTGCGTAATGCCGCCCGCTTCGCCTTCCGTCACGTTGGTGCGGCGGATGTTGTCGAGCAGAGAAGTCTTGCCGTGGTCTACGTGCCCCATCACGGTCACGACGGGCGCGCGGGTAATCAGGTTTTCCGCCTCGTCGCCGCCGTGCGTTTCGAACAGCGTTTCTTCCGCGGTCTTTTCGGGTTTATATTCGAGGTCGATTCCCAGTTCCAGCGCAATAAACGCCGCGTTGTCGTAATCGACCGATTCGTTCACCGTTTTCATCACGCCCTCTTTGAACAGGCGTTTGGTAATTTCCACCGCAGAAATGCCGAGCTTTTCCGAAAGCACTTTGATCGGAATTTCGCGCGTGGTCACGACGGCGTGATCGATCTTGATCGTCTGAACCTCTTTTCTGCCGCCTTTCTTGCCGAAGCGCGCCTTCCGGTAGCCGCTCTTTTCTTCGTCGAAATCGCCCACGTTGGCGCCCTGTTGGCGAATGAGCGCGCGCTTGTTGACGGGGCGGCGCTCCACGTAAGTTTTATCGAACTTTTTGGGCGCGTCCCTTCTGGGCGCGGGTGCCGGCGGCGGAGCAACCGGTCTTACGCCCGCCGGTCTTGCCATCGGCGGACGCTGCCCCTGCGGACGGGGCGGGAAAGGAGGACGAGCGCCCGGCTGACCGGGACGCGCGCCGTTTGCCGAATAAGGAGGACGGGAATTCGCAGGACGGTCGGGGCGAAACGTAGGTCGCGCCGCGCCGTTCTGCACGCCGTTTTGCGGTCTGCGCGGATCGGCGTTATATTGCGGCCGTTGCTGATAGGGCGCGCGAGGCGCGTCCGGACGGGGCGCAGGGCGTTCCGCAGGTCTTACGACGGGTCTTTCCGCAGGCTTCGTCTCTTTTTCCTTGCGTTCCGAAGCGGCTTTTTCGGCAGCTTCTTTGGCGCGCGCGGCAGCCTCGGCTTCCGCTTCGGCAGCCGCCTTCGCCGCTTCCTGCGCAGCTCTTTCGGCGGCTTCTTTGGCGAGCGCCTCCTCCCGAATACGGGCTTCTTCCGCAGCTCTTTCGGCAGCTTCGGCTTTTTCCAACTCCGTAAGCTTTCTCATGAGTTCGGTATAACGCTGTTCGTTCGCCGACATTGCCTGCTGCAATTTTGCGGTTACGCTGTCCGATACGAGCGCGCTCAATTTTTCGATATGTTCGTAAGCCATATATCCTCCGGATTTAACATTTCGGCTCCGTTGCCGAGATCATTGCCCGCGCAAGATTTTCTTCGCGCACGGCGGCGAGTTTACAGCATTCCTTCCCCGTCAGCGTTTCCAGATCTTCCGTAACGAGAACGGGGCAGGAAAAACGCTTCGCGAGTTTGCCGATTTCTTTTTTGGTGTTCTCGGAAGCGGAACCGTCCGCCACGAGAAGATACACCCCGCCCTTGCAGGCGGCAGCGGCGTTTACGCCGAGCGCGAGTTTCCCCGCCCGCCGCGCAAAACCGAGATACGTTTTTAATTTACTTTCCGCCAAGGAACTCCTCCTCGATCCGCGCGTAAATTTCTTCGCTCACGTTCGCGGAAAAGGTCTTGTGCAGAAGTTTGTATTTGCCCAGCTTTTTCACGCACGCTTCGCTGTTGCAGATGTACGCGCCGCGTCCGGGAAGCTTCCCCGAAAAATCCAGACGGATCTCCCCTTCCGCGTTCTTTACGATGCGGAGCATTTCTTTTTTGGGTTTTTCCTCGCGGCACGCAATGCAGGTGCGCATCGGGATTTTTTTGGGTTTTTGCATTTATTCCTCCGCGGGAATTTCTTCCGCCGCTTCTTCTTCGGGCGCTTCGGAATTTGCTTCGAGGTTGAGTTTTTCCGCCGCGGATTCGCTCTTCACGTCGATCTTCCAGCCCGTAAGGCGAGCGGCAAGGCGCGCGTTCTGCCCGTCTCTGCCGATCGCAAGCGAAAGTTTATCGTCGGGAACGACCGCCACGGCGGCTTTGTCGCCGATCTGCGTCACCGAAACGACCGTTGCGGGAGAAAGCGCCTTCGCGATGAATTCCAGCGGATTTTCGCTCCATAAAATAATGTCAATCTTTTCTCCGCCCAGCTCGGCGACGACTGCGTTCACGCGTGCGCCCTTGTTGCCGACGCATGCGCCGACCGCGTCGATCCGCGCGTCTTCGGAAGCGATCGCCATTTTGGTTCTGTGACCGGGTTCGCGGGCGATCGATTTGATCAGCACGACGTTCTGTTTGATTTCGGGGACTTCTTCCTCGAACAGGCGTTTCACGAGCCCGGGCGCCGCGCGCGATACGAGCACCTGCGCGTTTCTGCCGCCGTTTCTCACCCGCTTCACGTATACCTTTAACTTATCGCCGGGATTGTAACGTTCGCCGGGAACCTGATCCTGCGGCAACATCAGCCCTTCGATCTGCCCCTTGCCCAGCTCGATATAAATATTTTTCATATCGACTTTGCGCACGAGGCCGCTCATGAGTTCCCCTTCCTTATCGGAGAATTCCGTAAGCGTATTGTCGCGCTCCGTCTCGTGGATTTTTTGCAGGATCACCTGTTTCGCCGTCTGCGCCGCAATGCGCGAAAAATCTTTCGGCACGAATTCTTCGGTAATCGTGTCGCCGACTTTGGCGCTCTTTTTAATGCGCCGCGCGTCGTCGAGAAGAATTTCGCCGTCCTGCGGTTCGTCGCTGTCCACCACGATCTGCGACATAAAGAAACGAATGGTGCACTTTTCGGGATTAAGACGGACTTCCACGTTGCCCGTGTCGCCGAAATTCTGCTTCTTGTAAGCGGAAGCGAGCGCGTTGGAAAGCGCGTCGATAAACGCTTCCTCGCTGATTCCCTTTTCCCGTTCGAGGTCGGCAAGCGCCGCAAAGAAATCCTTGTTAGTCATAATAAACTCCTTTATTTTTACGAAATTTATCTTACGAATTTATACTTCGATCAACAGGCAGATTTTCGAGGTTTTGTCCCGCGGGACCGCCTTTTTCCCTTCCGCCGTTTTTACCGTAACCGTCGTCCCGTCGAAAGAAACGAGCTCCCCTTCGAGATATTTCTTCCCTTCGAACGGCGCGTAAAAATGCAGTTCGATCCGTTTGCCCACGTTCCGCCGGAAATCCTTTGCCGTTTTAAAAGGACGGTCAAGCCCCGGCGAAGAACAGTTGAGCGTGTACCCCTCGCCGAACGTGGGATCGAATTCGTCGAGCGGTTCGTCGATCGCGCGGTGAAATTTTTCGCACAGATTCAGATCGACCCCGCCCGCCGCGTCGATATAAACGGTGAGCGCGCGGGCGCGCAAATTCCATTCGGCGTCCACGATCTCGACGCCGACTTCTTCGGCAATCGGTTGCAAAAAGGCTACGATCTCGGCGATCGGCTTCGTTTTCATAAAAACCCCCGCATAAAGAAAGTTGAGAGCGGAAAACCGCTCTCAATCTCTTTTCATCGATTAAGCAAATTCATTGTAACACACTTTTTTACAAAATGCAAGCAATTTGCAAAACATTTTTCCGCCGTGCACGGCGTTACTCGAGCTCGAACGCGCCCGTATAGAGCTGATAATACTGCCCTTTTTCGGCAATCAGCTGTTCGTGCGAACCGCGTTCGATAATTCTGCCGTGGTCGAGCACCATGATGACATCGGAATTTTTTACGGTCGAAAGGCGGTGGGCGATTACGAATACCGTTCTGCCCTCCATCAGCTTATCCATCCCCCGCTGCACGATCTCTTCGGTGCGGGTGTCGATGGAGCTGGTCGCTTCGTCCAAAATCATAACGGGCGGATCGGCGACCGCGGCACGCGCGATCGATAGCAATTGCCGCTGCCCCTGCGAAAGGTTGGCGCCGTTCTGACAGAGCATCGTCTGATAACCTTCGGGCAGACGGGAAATAAAGTCGTCCGCGCCCGCAAGTTTCGCTGCGGCAATACACTCTTCGTCCGTCGCGTCCAACAGACCGTAACGGATATTTTCCATCACCGTGCCCGTAAACAGGTTGGTGTCCTGCAACACCATGCCGAGCGAACGGCGCAGATCGTCCTTTTTAATCTTGTTCAGATTGATTCCGTCGTAACGGATTTTGCCGTCGGCAATGTCGTAAAAACGGGTCAGCAAGTTGGTGATCGTCGTCTTGCCCGCGCCCGTCGCGCCGACGAAAGCGACCTTCTGTCCGGGTGTTGCATACAGGCTGATGTCGTGCAGAACGATCTTGTCTTCCGAATACCCGAAGTCCACTTCGAACATTCTCACGTCGCCTTCCAAACGGGTGTAAGTCACAGAGCCGTCGGCGGAATGCGGGTGCTTCCACGCCCACAGCCCCGTACGCTCGCTGCATTCGGTCAGCACGCCGTTCTCTTCTTTGGCGTTCACGAGGGTTACGTAACCGTTATCTACTTCGGCAACCTCGTCGATGAGCGCGAAACAGCGGCTGGCGCCCGCAAGTCCCATCACGACGGAGTTGATCTGGTTGGAAACCTGCCCGATGTTGTTGGAAAACTGCCGCGTCATCTGCAGGAACGCAATCACGATCGCAACGGTAAACGCAGCGCCCGATACGCTCACGTTTTGCGTGCCGCTCAGCATAAAGTACCCGCCGACGAGCGCAACGATTACGTACATGATGTGCCCGATGTTCATAATCATCGGCATGAGCATATTTGCGTAACGGTTGGCTTTTTCACTCTGTTCGTACAGATATCCGTTTACTTTATCGAAATCCGCTTTCGCGGCTTCTTCGTGACAGAACACTTTCACGACTTTCTGTCCGTTCATCATCTCTTCGATAAAGCCTTCCGTCTTTCCGACCGCGCGCTGCTGACCGAGGAAATATTTCCCTGCGCCGCCGCCCACGATTTTGGTGACGAGCAAAATGAATACGACGCCCACGAGTACGATGAGCGAGAGCCACACGCTGTACCACAGCATCATCGAAAACAGCGTAAGCACCATGATCGTGGAAGACAGGAACTGCGGCAAGCTCTGCGCGATCATCTGTCTGAGCGCGTCCACGTCGTTGGTATAATAACTCATGATGTCGCCGTGGTTATTCGTATCGAAATAGCGAATCGGAAGATCCTGCATGCGGTTGAACATTTCGCCGCGCATTTTTTTCAGATATCCCTGCGTCACGATCGCCATAAACTGATGCGAAACCGCCGCTGCGACGAGCGAAACCGCGTACATGCCGATCAGAACGAGCATGTTTTTCGTAATTTCCATGCCGACGTCGCCCCAGCCGAGCCCGAGTTCCACCGCGTCGTCCGCAATCGTAAAGATCCGCTCCATAAAGACAGCGGGAATCGAACTGACGATCGCGTTGAACACGATGCACGCAAGCGACACGGTGAGCATACCGGGGTACGCGCGGAACACCGACTTTAACACCCTGCCGAACGTCCCTTTTTTACGCATGCGCTTTGCGGGAACGGAATTATTCTTCATCACTCTTCCCTCCCTTGTTCTGCGAATTGTAAACTTCGGCGTAAATCGCGTTGTTTTTCAGCAACTCTTCGTGCGTGCCGATGCCGTTGACTCTGCCGCCTTCGAGCACGACGATGCGGTCGGCGTCTTCGACCGAAGAAATGCGCTGGGCAATGATAATCTTCGTCGTTTCGGGAATGAACTCGCGGAACGCCTTACGGATGAGCGCGTCCGTCTTGGTATCGACTGCGGAAGTCGAGTCGTCGAGAATGAGTACTTTTGGCTTTTTCAACAGGGCGCGCGCGATGCAAAGGCGCTGTTTCTGTCCGCCCGAAACGTTGCTGCCGCCCTGTTCGATATAGCTGTCGTACCCCTTGGGGAAACTGCGCACGAACTCGTCCGCCTGCGCCAGACGGCACGCTTCTTCGATCTCTTCGTCCGTCGCTTGGGGATTCCCCCAGCGCAGATTTTCTTTGATCGTGCCCGAAAACAGCACGTTCTTTTGCAGCACCACGGCAACCTGATTGCGCAGCGCTTCGAGATCGTATTCGCGCACGTCCTTTCCGCCGACCCGAACGGCGCCCTCGCTCACGTCGTAAAGACGGGAAACGAGGTTTACGAGCGAAGTTTTGCTCGAACCCGTTCCGCCGATGATTCCGATCGTTTCCCCCGATTGAATATGTAAATCGACTGCTTCGAGGACGTTCTTTTCCGCATTCTGCGCGTATTTAAAGCTGACGCAATCGAAATCGACGGAACCGTCCGCAACCTCGTAAACGGGATTTTCGGGATTGTGCAAAGTCGATTCTTCTTTCAGAATTTCGCAGATTCTGCGCGCGGATTCGCCCGACATTGCGATCATTCCGAATACCATCGAAAACATCATGAGCGAAGCAAGTATCTGCATGCCGTACACGACCAGTTGCGAAATTTCTTCCGTTTTGACCGCGCCCTGCGAATCGAGTACGACCCATGAGCCGACGAACAGCACCGTACTGAGCACGGCATAAAAAGCAAACTGCATCAACGGGTTCGACCACGCGATGATGCGTTCCGCACGCGTAAAATCCCTGCGCACCTCTTCCGCGGCGTTGTCGAATTTCTGTTTTTCAAAATCCTCGCGCACGTAAGATTTTACGACGCGGATCCCCTTCACATTCTCCTGAATGGATTCGTTCAGATTGTCGTACTTCGTGAACACCCGCTTGAACAGGGGCATCACCTTGCGCATGAGCAAGAGCAACGCCACGGTAATCAACGGCAACACGGCAAGAAAAATCCAGGCGATGTTCCCGCCCATCACGAACGCCATCACCGCGGAAAACACCATCATGAGTGGACAGCGCACCGCAATGCGAATAATCATCATAAACGACATCTGCACGTTGGTAATATCCGTCGTCATGCGCGTCACGAGAGAAGGCGTCGAAAACTTATCGATGTTTTCGAACGAGAAATCCTGTACCTTATAATATAAATCTTTTCTTAAATTCTTTGCGTATCCTGCCGAAGCCTTCGCGCAGGCGGCGCCCGAAAGCGTTCCGAAAATCAACGAACCGACCGCCATCGCCACGAGAATGAGCCCGTACTGCCCGATTCCGAGTTCGCCGGCGCCCCAAAGTCCGGCGTCCTCGCGAATCGCCGTCAAAAGCATGGTAATCACGAAGGGAATCAAACATTCCAGCACCACTTCGAACGTGACGAACAACGGGGTAAGAATGGTAGCCGCCTTATATTCCCGGATACATTTCGTAAGCGTCTTTATCATACCGTCACCTCCGTTTTCGAGTAAAAAAAGAAACCGCACAAATTCCTTCGTGCAATGTTCAATGCTTATCATAACACGAATAAAAAATTAAGTCAACAAATCGCCGAAGCTTTTTTCCTTTGTGAAAAAACTTTCATATTTATAATACGAAAACCGTTTTAACGACAAAAAGCCGCCCGTAAGGCGGCTTTTTCCGATTCCGTATTTTGCCGAAAAGTTACTTTCTGCTACAAGCTTTTCCCTGCGGATAGAGCGGCAGTTCGAAGAATCCGGAGCAGACTTCCTGCGAATATTCCTGTGCGGGCGGGATTGCGCAATAGCCGTAGCTGGGCACCAGAAGCTCGACTTGCATCGCCACCTTCAAGATCACGGTAACGCACGCGCTGATCGAAAACGCGCCCTCTGCCGCGTCGAACGTTCCTTCCGGAGAAACGCACGAAGCGATGGAAGTTACCGTAAAGGGAATCACGGATGCGGGCGGAACGAACATGAGCACGTCTTCGTTGAGCGAAACGCTGCTCGTCGCTTTGCCCTCCACGCCGTTGGCGTCCACGTATACGATTTCGATCGGAATGGTGACCGTTGCCTGAATGCGCGCGTTGTTGCCGTCCGTCTGGCGCTCTACCGTAAGACCGCTTACGTTGCCTACGGAAGAGAGCGAGCGCGCGCTGATAAAGGTAAGCGGATATGTAGGATTTTCGGGCACGGGATTTTCAAGCCGCGCCGTATAGTTTTCGAGCCGCGTCTGAATAATGCCCGCGTCGAAGATTTTTTCCGCCTGAATACACACCTTTTCGCAAAGACCGTTCAACGGATTGCCCGAAATGGTGCCGGGGCAGTGATCCGATGAAAAATTGGAAAAAAATGACATTTGTTACCTCCGTGTAAAGAACCGTTTGGGTTCTACTGTATCCTATGCAGAGCGAAGGAAATCGGGTGCCTTTTTTAAAAAGGTTTTATAAAAACACCGTTTGCGCGGGATAAAAACAGCGCGTGCCGTTCCTCTGCGCAAAATTTTCGGCGCTGCCGCACAGAAGCGACTTACTCTCTCCGCCGCGCACCGTGTATAAATTGCGTTCCGCAGGGGGAATGAAAATCACCTGCCCTTCCCACAGTTCTGCGGAAAGCCCGTTTTCTTTCGCCAGAAAGCGGGGCGGCAACCCGAACGCCGCTGCCACCGAGCAAATCGTCTGTCCTTTTTTCACGCGGTATAACTGCGGTTTTAAAAGAGAAAGTTTCACGCACTCATTCTATGCGGAAGCACATAAAAAGGTTCCCGACCCGAATAAAATAAGACATGCAAAATCTTTATAAAACCGCAGCCGTCGTAACGGTATTTTCCGCATTCGAACACTGCCTCGGCTTTTTGTACCGCATCATTTTATCGCGGATCCTGGGCGCCGAAGGGCTTGGCATCTATCAGGTCGCACTCACGGTTTTCGCCGTATTTTTAACCGTTTCTTCGAGCGGACTGCCGATCACGCTCTCCCGCGTGATTTCCAAACACCGCGCGGGCGGCTCGTTGAAAGGCGAACAGTCCGCCACCACGGCGGCAATTCTGATCACCCTGCTGTTCAGTGTGCCGATCACCCTGCTGCTCTTTCTCATCCGCGCGCCTTTTTCGAAAATCTTTTCCGATCCCCGCTGTGCGGATTTGTTCTATATCCTGATTTTCGGGCTCTCATTCACCTCCGTCTACGCGATCATCCGCGGCAGCTTTTGGGGCAATAAACGGTTTATGGCGTATTCGCTGATCGAGCTGATCGAAGAAATCATTATGATCGCGGTCGGCGTCGTCATGCTGCTCTTTTTTGCTTCGGGCGTTGCAGATATCAACAAAGCCGCAATCGCCGTACTCATTTCCTATCTCTGTTCGTTTGCCATCGCCGTCGTCTACTTTATCATCCGCGGCGGCAGACTGCGCTCGCCCAAAGGGGAATTTTTACCTTTGCTCAAATCCTCCCTGCCCGTTACGGCGATGCGCACCTCCTCTTCACTGATCAATTCGCTGATTTCCGTACTCTTCCCGATGCGGCTGATGGCGGCGGGCTTCACCTCGTCGCAGGCGCTGAGCGAATACGGCGTCGTTTACGGTATGGTCATGCCCGTGCTGATGATCCCCTGTACCTTCATCGGCTCGATCGCGCTCGTGCTCGTTCCCGAACTTTCGGAAAGCTATTATAAGAAACAGACCGAAAAGGTCGGCAAACTCGTCGAAAAAGCGCTGCATATCACGCTATTGATCGCCGCGGTACTCATTCCGTTTTACGTCGCCTGCGGCGAGGACATCGGCATTCTGCTCTACTCGAACGCCCAAAGCGGCAAAATGCTTTCCGGCTGCGCGCTCGTGCTTCTTCCGCTGAGCATCACCATCATCAGCACGAGCCTGCTCAACTCCATGAACTGCGAACGCCAGACGCTGCTCTTCTTTTTGCTCGGTTCCGCGTCCATGCTCCTGTGCGTATGGTTCTTGCCGAAGTATCTCGGCAGCGGCGCGCTGCTGCTCGGCATGGCGAGCGACTACCTGATCACGGCGACCTGTTCGCTCGTGTTGCTCCGCAAAAAAGCGGGCAGACTGTGTTCGGGCAAACAGCTGCTCAAAATCGCGCTTACGGCAATTCCCGCGGCGGCGCTGGGGATTCTCGTGAGAAACCTGCTCATTATGTGCGTCAACTACGTAGCCGCGCTCGCAATCACCGCGCTGGTTGTGGGGGTCGCGGAACTGCTCCTTCTGTGGGCGTGGAAGCTTTTCAACGTATTCGCTTTTCTGCGCGGCTTCCTTGCACGGATTTTTCAGAAAAAACGCAAAAAACTCCCCGCGCGTTCTTGACTTTCCGCTCGTTTGGTAATACAATAAAGTTATAAAAACGATCGGAGGATTTTATGAAACTGACTGACGAATTGCGCAAATCCCTGCGTATCACGGTGGATTATACCAACATGACGGACAAATACCTTGCCGACGTCGGCGATAAGGGTATTTCGCAGCACAAACTCGACGCGCACAAAAAACTTGCCAAGGACGCGCACGCGTACGTGGCGCAGAACCGCGGCAAAGACGAACTCTTTATGGGTTGGACGGAACTCCCCTATAACCAGAACGAAATCGTAGCCGACATCATCGCTACGGCAAAAAATATCCGCAAGAAGTTCGAAAACTTCGTCGTGCTCGGCATCGGCGGTTCGGCGCTCGGCCCCACGATGGCGTTCAACGCGCTCTGCCACCTGCACTACAACGATTTGCCCCGTTCGAAACGCAAAGGTCCCCGCTTCTTCGTAGAAGACAACGTGGACCCCGTGCGCATGAAGGAACTGCTGGACGTCATCGACGTGAAAAAGACGTGCTTCAACGTCATCAGCAAATCGGGCGCGACCAGCGAAACGATGGCGCAGTACCTCATCGTTTCCGACCTCTTAAAGCAGGCGGGCGAAAAAGTAAAAGATCACGTCATCTTCACGACGGACGAAAAACGCGGCAACCTCGTTAAAATTTCCAAAGAACTGGGCGGCGTAAAATCTTACGTTTTGCCCGACGGCGTGGGCGGCAGATTTTCGCAGCTCTGCCCCGTGGGACTGTTGCCCGCGGCGGTCGTCGGCATCGACATTAAAATGCTGCTCAAAGGCGCGGCGTACATGGATAAACTCTGCAAAACGCCCGACCTCGGTAAGAACCCCGCCCTCCTCTGCGCAACGCTGCAATACATCTCGATGAACGAAGGCAAGAACATCGGCGTTTTAATGCCCTATTCCGATAATCTGCGCTACGTTTCCGACTGGTACGCGCAGCTTTGGGCGGAATCCCTCGGCAAATGCGAAACGCTCGACGGCAAGCCCTGCAACGTGGGACAGACGCCCGTAAAAGCGCTGGGCGTAACCGATCAGCACTCGCAGGTTCAGCTGTATACCGAAGGGCCCTTCGACAAAGTGGTTACTTTCCTCTCGGTGGAAAGTTACAAAGAAAAGACGCCGATTCCGCACGGCTGCGAAAAAATTCCCGACGTTGCGTTCCTCGGCGGACACACGATGGAAGAACTCATTCAGGCGGAAAACAAAGCGACGGCGTTCGCGCTCACCAAAGCGGGAAGAATGAACTACACGATCAATCTGCCCGAAGTGAACGAATTTACGCTGGGTCAGCTCCTCTTCCTCTTCGAACTGCAAACGGCGTACGCGGGCGCGATGTTCAACATCAACACGTTCAACCAGCCCGGCGTGGAAGCGGGCAAGAAAGCGACGTTCGCGCTGCTCGGCAAACCCGGTTACGAAGAACAGAAGAAGGAACTGGACAAAGCGGACAGCAACCCCGATTATATCGTATAACGCACGATCCTCAAACAAATAAAAACAGCTCACGTTCGTGAGCTGTTTTTTTTAATTCGGTTATGCTTCGGTACGCTCTTTGATTTCGAGGTTATACCGTTTGGAACCCGCGGGCGTCGCACAGCGCACGAGCGTTCTGAGCGCTTTGGCGATTTTACCTTGTTTGCCGATCACCTTGCCCATATCGGAATCGGAGAGCAGGACGGTCACGTTAATCGCTTCGTCCGTTTCCTCGGTAACGTATTCGACGTGCGCTTTGTCCTCGGCAAACTGATCTACGACGTATTTGATTAAATCCAGCATGGTTTTCTCCTTTAAGTTACGGCGTATCGTTTTTTACGGAAAATTACTTCTTTTTCTTCGTCTTGGTCTTTGCGGCGCTGAGCTTTTTCGATTGCTCCATCGCACCCGCTTTCACGAGCAGCGATTTCACCGTTTCGGTGGGCTGAACGCCTTTTTCGAGCCAGCTCTTCGCCTTTTCCACGTCAACCGTGAGCGTTACGGGGGTGGATTTCGGATCGTAGTAACCGATCTTTTCGATATACTCGCCCGTTGCCGCTTTGCGCGCATCCACTACTACGATACGATACACGGGAGACTTTTTGTCGCCGAGCCGCACCAATCTCATTTTAACCATTTTTGTATCCTCCAAAAAAATCTTTTTTCATTTACGAATTTTTAAAACGGAAGTCTTCCTCTCAGTTTCCCGCCCTTCATCTGCTTCATCAGAAGTTTGGTCTGTTCGAACTGTTTCAAAAGCTGATTGATCTCCTGCACCGTCGTACCCGAACCGAGCGCGATTCTGCGCTTGCGCTGGGAGTTGATGATCTGGGGGTTGTCCCGCTCGCGCGGGGTCATCGAAAGGATGATCGCCTTCGTATGCTCCATCCGTTTTTCGTCCAGATCCTTTTCGCTGATTTTCAGTTTGCCCGCGCCGGGAAGCATACTCATCAGCGCGCCCGCGCCGCCCATTTTTTTGAGCGCTTCGAACTGCTGCAAATAATCGGTCAGCGTAAAGGAAGCTTCGCGCATTTTGCGCTCCATCTCCTTCGCCTGCTGTTCGGTCACGGCTTCCTGCGCCCGTTCGATGAGCGAAAGCACGTCGCCCATACCCAAAATGCGGGATGCCATACGGTCAGGATAGAAGGGTTCGAGATCGGTCAGTTTTTCGCCGACGCCGATGAATTTGATCGGCTTCCCCGTAACCGCTTTGATCGAAAGACACGCGCCGCCGCGGGTATCGCCGTCCAGTTTGGTTAAAATCACACCCGTCACGTCCAGCCTTGCGTTGAACGTTTCGGCAACGTTTACGGCGTCCTGCCCCGTCATCGCGTCGACCGTGAGCAGAATTTCCGCCACGTCCACCGCTTTTTTCACTTCTTCCAGCTCTTTCATGAGCGCGTCGTCGATGTGAAGCCGCCCTGCCGTATCGATCACGACGGTATCGTAACCCATCCTGTTCGCGTATTCGACTGCCTGTTTCGCCGTTTTGGCGGGCGTCTGCGTTCCCTTTTCGAACACTTCCGTATTCGCTTTCCCGCCCACGACCTTTAACTGTTCGATCGCCGCGGGGCGGTAGATGTCGCACGCGACGAGCAACGGTTTTTTACCCTGCTTTTTCAGCTGCAACGCAAGCTTCCCGCACATCGTCGTCTTGCCCGCGCCCTGCAAACCGCACATCATAATCACGGTGGGAGGTTTGGGCGAAACTTCGAGTTTGGCGTTCCCCGCGCCCATCAGCGCAACGAGTTCGTCGTTTACGATCTTGATGACCTGCTGCGCGGGATTGAGCGATTCGAGCACCTGCTGCCCCACCGCTTTTTCCGAAACTTCGGCAATGAACTGCTTTGCAACTTTTAAGTTGACGTCCGCTTCCAAAAGCGCGATCCGCACTTCGCGCATCGCCGTACGGATTTCCAACTCGGTGAGTTTTCCGCGTTTGGTCAGTTTACTGAATATGTGGTTGAGCCGCTCCGAGAGCGACGAAAACAGCGCCATAGTCTATTCTCCGTTGTTCCCGTTCGTCAGAAGTTCCGAAATCCGTTCGATTTCTTCCGCGCGTTCCGGGCATGTTTCTTTCAGATGATCAAGCGCTTCCGCGACGACTTCGTACGTTTCGCACAGATGCAGTTTTCTTTCGTACTCTTCCAGTTTTTTGCGGCAAATGTTCAGGCAGTCGGAAACGCCTTGCTTCGTACACGCCTTCTCTTCCGCAATTTCGGTAAGGGACAAATCGCAGTTGAAGTACAAATTTGAAATTTCCCTCTGCGTTTGCGTCAGGAGCAAATTGTACCGATCCCACAGCCGCATGAAATCCAAATCTTTCATACTCAACGGCATTGTAACAGAAAAAACGACGCCTGTCAAGCATTTTTACTCGACAGGCGTAATTTTCTTTTCCGCATGGATTCCGTTTTAAATAAATCCTTCCACGAACTGTTCGGCGTCGAAGGGTTCCAGATCGTCGATCTTTTCGCCGACGCCCGCAAACACGACGGGAATCTTCAATTCCCCGCACAGCGAGAACACGAAACCGCCCTTTGCTGTGCCGTCTAATTTCGTGAGTACGATCCCGTCCAGATCGACCGCTTCGTTGAATACGCGCGCCTGTTCGGTCGCGTTTTGTCCCGTCGTCGCGTCGAGCACCAAAAACTTATAGAAAGAAGCTTCGGGGTATTCGCGCGTAACCACGCGATCCATCTTTTTCAGCTCGTTCATTAAATTTTCTTTCACGTGCAGTCTGCCCGCGGTATCCACGAGAACGACGTCCGTCCCCCGCGCTTTGGCGGAAGAAACGGCGTCGAACACGACTGCGGAAGGATCGCTCCCCTCTTCGTGTTTGACGATGCGCACCTTCGCGCGTTCCGCCCAGACGCCGAGCTGATCGACCGCCGCCGCGCGGAAGGTATCCGCCGCCGCGACAGTAACGCTCTTCTTCTGTTTTACGAACCAGTTTGCGACTTTGCCGATCGTGGTCGTCTTGCCCACGCCGTTCACGCCGACGAACATGATCACGCAGGGATACGCGATTTCGGGGACTTCCGCTTCGCACAGCGTATCCTCCAGAATATCCTTTAAAAGATCGGTTACGAACGCCTCGTCCTTCACCTTTCCGCCGATCGCCTCTTCCCGCACCTGTTCCACGACGTCCTCCGCCGTGCGGACGGAAACGTCTGCGGAAATTAAGATTTCTTCGAGTTCGTCGTAAAAATCATTCCCGATTTTGTTCTTTAAAAAGAGCTGGCGCATCTTGTGCGCGACGCTGTCTTTTGTCTTTTTCAACGCGTCTTTGATTTTACCGAAAAAGCTCATGTCCGCTCCTTATGGCGCATTTATATTACGGTATCGCCGCCCAGTTTGGCTTCGACTTCCGAAAGCTTGACCGAAACGATTTTACTGACGCCCTTTTCCTCCATGGTAACGCCGAAGAGGGAGTCCGCCTGATTCATGGTGGGTTTTCTGTGCGTGATCACGATAAACTGCGTATCGCGCGAGAACTTTTTCAGATACTTCGCAAAACGGTCTACGTTCGCTTCGTCGAGCGCCGCCTCGATTTCGTCGAGAATACAGAAGGGCATCGGACGGGATTTTAAAATTGCGAACAGAATGGCGATTGCCGTGAAGGCGCGTTCGCCGCCCGAAAGCAGGGAAATTTTGGTCAGTTTTTTGCCGGGCGGGCAAGCGACGATTTCCACGCCCGCATTCAAAGGATCTTCGCAGTTTTCGTAATCGAGCTGCATTTCCGCTCTGCCGCCGCCGAACAACTCTTTGAAAATCTGCGTGAAGTTGGCGTTGATTTCGTTGAAGCCTTTATCGAACTTCTCCTGCATTTCCGCCTTTAACGCGTCGAGCACGGTGGTCAGATCGCCGATCCCCTTATCGAGATCGTCGCGCTGGGTGAGCATATCCTGATACCGTTCCATGAGCGCGTTGTAATCTTCTTCCGCATTCTGGTTGACGGGGCCGAGCATGGTAATGCTGCGCTTCAACGAAGTAATGCGCGATTGCGACTGCGCAACCTCGTACGCGGGATCGCGCAATTCCTGCGCGCTCTCGTAACTCAGATTGTACGCTTCCCCGATGCGCTGTTTCAGGTTTTCGAGGTTGGTTTCCGCTTTGGAAATTTCCAGTTCGTACGAATGTTTTTCGTCGCTCAGCGACATCTGCCGCGTGAGCAAGCCGCGCTTTTCCTCCGAATAACGCGCTTGTTTTTCGTTTTCCAACCGTTTGCTCTCTTCCGATTCGGCAAGGCGGTCGCGCAATACGGCGACGGTGTGCTGCTCCTCTTCGGTCAGCGCAACTTTTTCTTCCTGCCGTTTGAGCTGTTCGATCAGCGTTTCCGTCTGCAGCATCGCCTTGCGCGTATCTTCCACTTTGGAAAGGAGCTGTTCCTTTTCGCGCTGCAACCGCAGTACCGTAGCCTCGTCCGCTTCGCGGATGCTTTTCAGCGAAGCGCCCTCCACCTGCAGCGCGTGATATTTACCCGAAAGCTCGTCCCTTTCCGATTTGAGCTGCGCAACTTCCTCTTCCCGCTTGCTCGCTTCTTCTGCGGCTTCCGAACGGATTTTGTTGAGCAAATCTTCGTTTTCCGCGGAGGAAAGCACTTCGCTCTGCAACACGTCGATCTGTTGCGTCAGACGGTTCAACAGTCCGTCGTACTCTTCTTTGTCCCTCTCTGCGTCGGAAACAAGCCCCGCAAGCGCAAGTTCGCGCTGTGCGGACGCGGCGAAATTCGCCGTTTCCTCCTGTATTTTCACGCGGAACGCTTCCTTCGCTTTCTGCGCTTCTTCCAGTTCGCTCTCGCAGGAAGCAAGCGCTTCTTTGAGTTTTTCGAGGGAAGCCTGTTTGCGCGCGATCCCCTCTTCGCACTCCTTAATGTGGCGTTCGCCCGCAAGCAGGTTGCCGCTCTCTTTGCGGCGGGATCCGCCCGTCATCGCGCCGCTGGTGGCGATCGTATCGCCGTCGAGCGTTACGATCTTAAACGCGCGGGGGTACTTTTTGGAAATCTGCGTCGCGCTCGCGATGGTATCGCATACGAGCGTGTTGCCGAGCAGATTTTTGATGACGTTATCGTAATACCCGTCGTACGTGACGAGTTCTTCGGCAAGACCGAGCGCGCCGTTTTCGCCGAGCGCCTGCGTAATTTCGCGGGTGTTGCCGCGGGGACGCATTGCCGACACGGGCAAAAAGGTAACGATGCCGCCGCCCGTGCGCTTTAAGTATTCGATGAGATAGCGCGCGTCGTCCGAATCGGCGGTGACGAGGTTCTGCATCGCCGCGCCGAACGCCGTTTCGATCGCCACTTCGTACTTCTTTTCGGTCGTGATGATATCCGCAATCGCGCCCTTTAAGCGGGAACCGATTTCGGGATTGTCCTTTGCGGTGAGCTGCAATTTCCGCACGGAGTCGCGGTAACCGTCGAACCTGTTTTTTAGGTTGCGGTACAGTTCGAGATTGTTCGAAAGATTCGCAATCGACGTATTGCAGTCTACGATTTCCTCGGTGAGTTTTAACCGCGAACGCGCGAGATCGGCGGCTTCCTGCGAAAGTTCTTCCCCGCGGCTCTGGGATTCGTCGAGGAACTTTTCGGTCGCGTCCTTTTCCGCGCGGCACGCTTCGAGCTGACGCGCGTATTCCGCACGGCGGTTTTCCGCCTTCTGAATGGCTTCCTTCACTTCGAAAATCCGTTCGGAAGCCGCGTCGCGCTTCGCTTCGAGGCTCCCCACGTTGGCGCGGACGTCCGCAAGGTTTTCCACCGAGCTGAGTTCGCTCGCGCGCTTTTCGTTGGATATCCGCTCGTAAGCCGCAACGCGCGCGTCCGCTTCCTGCAACTTCCGATACAGCGCCTCGCTCTCCGTTTCGATTTCCTTCGCGCGCTCCTCGCCCGCTTTCTGCTTTAACGCGCTCTGCGCGACGAGCGTATCGATTTCCTTCGTACGGCGAATGGAATACTCCACGTCGTCCGTCGCCTGAGAGAGCTGGCGGCGGTACGATTGAATGCGTTCGCCGATGACTTTCGCTTCCCCCGTCTTGTGTTCCATACCCACTTCGAACAGACGCAGTTTTTCGTTCAGGGAACGCAGACGGTCGTCCGCTTTGCGGATTTCTTCGCGGCTGAGCGCCTCCTCTTCGTCTACGGCAACGAGGCGGGCTTCCACGCCCGCGAGCTTTTCGCCCGCTTCGGCAATACGCACGCGGTACTTTTCCGTTTCCACCGCAAACGAATCGTAATGCACGAGGTAAGAGTTGACCTCTTCGTACCGCAGCTGTTGGGAAAATTCGCGGTACTTTCTTGCGGTTTCCGCCTGTTTTTCAAGCGGACGGATCTGCTTTTCCGCCTCGTCCATACGCTGTACGAAAACGGTGAGGTTGCCCTTCGCGTTTTCGAGCTTGCGTTCGATTTCCCCCTTCTGCGCTTTAAACTTCATCACGCCCGTGGCTTCTTCGAAAATGGAACGGCGGTCTTCGGGCTTCGCGTTCATGATTTGTTCGACCTTGCCCTGCCCAATGATGGAATAGCCCTCTTTGCCGATCCCCACGCCGTGCAGAAGCGCCACGATGTCTTTCAAACGGCAAGGCTGCATGTTCAGCAGATATTCGCTCTCGCCCGAACGGTACAGACGGCGCGTCATAGCGACTTCTTCGTATTCGATGTCGAAGAGTTTTTCGGCATTGTCGAACACGAGGGTTACTTCGCAATAGGAAAGTTGACGGCGCGCTTCCGTGCCGTTGAAGATGACGTCCTGCATGCTCGTACCGCGCAGCGTCTTTGCCGACTGTTCGCCCAGAACCCAGCGCACCGCGTCGGCAACGTTGCTCTTTCCGCAGCCGTTGGGACCCACGATACAGGTAACACCGTCGTCGAATTTTACCGAGGTTTTATCTGCAAACGACTTAAACCCCACAAGCCTGATTTCTTTGAAATTCACTTATTTTTCCTCTTTGTCAGTTTCAGATAGAGCGTCTTCGCGGCTTCCGTTTCCGCCGTTTTCTTGCTCTCGCCCGCGCCCTCCGCGCTTTCGCCGAGCGCGCAAACGCGGCAGCGGTACGTTCCGTCTTCGAAATCGACGCGGTACTCGGGCACCGATTTCGTGCGGTCCTGCACGAATTCCTGCAACATCGTTTTATAATTTTCCGTTTCGATTTCCGTCAGATAGCGGGCAAGAAACCGCTTTGCTTCTTCCACGCCGCCGTCGAGATAAATTCCCGCGACGACCGCCTCGAACAGATTCGAAGGCGTTTTTCCGCTCACGTTGCGTTCGCCGCCCGAATAGCGCAAAAAGCGCATGAGCCCCGCCTTGCGTTCGGCAAGATCGAGCGCGGGCTTCGAAACGTATTGCTTGCGCAGTTCGGTCAATTTCCCCTCGTCGCACTTGCAATCGCCGAAGAGCTTTTCGGTCACGCAGAGCTGCAACACCGCGTCGCCCAAAAATTCCAGCCGTTCGTTGTGCTCTCCCCCGCAGACGTTGGCGTACGTTTTATGCGTAAAACAGGTCTTTAACAGGTTGCGGTCTTTGAACGCGTAACCGATCGCCCGCTCCGCTTCGCCGTACGTTCGTTCCGTCCAGTCCTCGCCGTTATTCATCCGCGCCCTCCGGAGCGGTTTCCGCGAGCATGTCCGCAAGCATGCCGATCAGATTCCCGCGGTATGCGTCCACCGCCTGCAAGACGGAAGGCGTAATGCTCTTCGCCTTGGAAGAGCCGTGCGATTTGATCACGACTTTTTTCAGCCCCAAAAATACCGAACCGCCGAAACGGTTGTAATCGAGCATGTATTTGAGTTTGCCGACCTGCTTTCTCGCGCAGAGATAGGCAAGCTTGCTGCCGAAACTTTTGCGGAATTCCTTGCTCAGCAAATCGCCCACCGTTTTGCCGCAGCCTTCGATGGATTTGAGCGCGATATTGCCCGAAAACCCGTCCGCGACCGCGACGTCCACGTCGCCGTACATGATGTCCCTGCCTTCGATATTGCCCGCAAAATCGATGCTTTGCAAATCTTTCATGAGCCCATGCGCTTCCTGATGAAGCGGGTCGCCCTTATGTTCTTCGGTGCCGTTGGTCAAAAGCCCCACGCGGGGATTCTGAATCCCGAACGCGGCTTTGGCGTACGCGCTCGCCATAATGCCGAACTGCGCAAGATAGGCGGGTTTGCATTCCGCGTTCGCGCCGCAATCGCAGAGCAGGGTAACCCCGCCGCGCACGTTGGGAATGGCGGGGCAGAGCGCGGGACGCTGCACCCCTTTGAGTCTGCCCACGAACATGATTCCGCCCGTAAGCACCGCGCCCGTGGAGCCCGCCGAAACGAATCCGCCCACGTCGTCGCGTTCTTTAAGTTGTTTTAAGCCCACGACGAGCGAGCTGTCCCGTTTGGAACGCACCGCGTGCGTGGGAACGTCGTCGTTGGTAATCACCTCGCTGCAATGGATCACCTCCACGCGCGAAGCGTCGTATTTATATTTGCCGAGTTCGGCGCGCACGAGATTCTCGTCGCCCGTAAGAATAATCCCGAAGTCTTTGCGTTCGTTCAGCGCGAGCACCGCGCCCTTTACGATTTCCGCGGGCGCGTTGTCGCCGCCCATTGCGTCTACTACGATATGCAACATTTTACCCTCTCCCGTTTTAAAAACGATACGTATCAATTATATCATTTTTTTTTGGAAATTACAATGTTTTCGGGGCGGCAATCAAAAATTTCCGCATTCCGCAAAGAAAAAATTATAGCGAAAAGGCGCGGAATTTTCCGCGCCCGAAATTCAAACTAAATTTATTCCCGTTCCGTGCGGATCACGGGCTCGCACGCGCACAGCAGCCGCACGGCGCGTTCGAGATCGTTGCGCACTTCCTCGTCCTTTTTTTTGCAGGAAAAGGGAATCCCCGCTTCGAAAACAATTTTATCGACCGTTCCGCGCACGAGGCGGAAATCGTGCAGATTGAGCCCTTCCACCGTTCCCTCTACCGCGGCGCGGATGCGCTCTTCCAGCTCCTTTGCCTCGGCGTCCTGCAAATCGACGGGATCGAGATGCCCCGTAAACTCCACGCCGAGCGATTCGGCAATGCGGAGTTCGAGCCCGTCGATCACTTCGTGCGCGGAAAGGGCGGGCAGATTTGCGTCCATTTCGATGTGCGCGACGGCGAAAAATTTATGCGGGCCGTAGCGGTACGCGCGCAGGTCGTGCACGCCGAGCACTCCTTCCCCGCTCAGAATCACGGCGCGGAGTTCTTCGAGCAGCGCGGCGTCGGGCGCCTGCCCGATCAGTTTGGAACTCGCTTCCCGTACGATCGCAATCCCTTCCCACACGATGAACAGCGCGACGAGCACGCCCGCATAGCCGTCGGCGGGCAGACGGGTAAACTGCGCCACGATCAGACCGATGACGACGGCGAGCGTCGCGATGCAGTCGCAAAGGCTGTCCGTCGCCGCCGCTTTGAGCGCGTCCGACTCCAGCTTGCGCGCTTCGACGCGGTAAAAGACGAACATGCCCGCCTTTACGGCAACGGAAACGCCGAGCATGACGTAAATGCCCCAAAAGGCTTCGGAAACGGTGCCCGAAATAATCTTTTCGACCGATTCGCGCAGCAGCTCCACCGCAAGCAGAAGCACGAGAAACCCAATGATCATCGAAGCGACGTACTCAGCGCGCTGATGACCGTAGGGGTGTTCTTTGTCCGCGGGCTTCGCGGCAATGCGGAAGGAAACGAGCGAAACGGCGCCGCTTCCGCAATCGCTTAAATTGTTGAATCCGTCCGCAAGGACGGAAACGAGGGAAAACAGCGCGCCGTACACGATTTTAATTGCGGCGAGCGCAAAGTTGAGCGCAATGCCGACGGCGCTGACGAGTTTCCCCCGCTTCAATCTCGAACTTTCCATACCGTACATTATACACAGTTTGCGCGGAAAAGTCACGCATTGCAAAAAAAATTGTATAAATTGCGGGAATTGCGGGAACAATCTTTTTGCGGTGAGCAAAAAAACAAGCCGTTACATAAAATGATAGCGGAAGACTTGCTCACAAAAGAAGGTACTCGTATGGTAGTAAAACGCGGAGAACTGTATTACGCCGATCTTTCGCCCGTCGTCGGAAGCGAACAGGGCGGCGTGCGCCCCGTGCTGGTGGTGCAGAACGACACCGGAAACAAATATTCCCCCACCGTGATCGCCGCGGCGGTCACGAGCCGCATTCATAAAGCGAAGCTCCCCACGCACATCGAACTCCCGCAGGCGTTCGGTCTGGCGAAAGACAGCGTGATTCTGTTGGAGCAAATCCGCACCATCGACAAAAAAAGACTGATGTCCCGCATCGGGGAATTGCCGCCATCCACGATGTCGCGGGTAAACCGCGCCATTCTGATCAGCCTCGGCTTCGACGGCAATACTTACAGAGCGTAAAAATTGATCCGATTCAACAACAACCCCGCTTCGGGATTCCGAAGCGGGATTGTTTTTACGCCATTTTTTCGATGAGTTTGAAGTCGATTCCTTTTTCGCCGATCTTGATGATCTTTACTTTTACCACGTCGCCGACGTTGAGCACGTCTTCCACCTTTTCGATCCGACGTTCCGCCATCTTCGAAATATGGATCATGCCATCCTTGCCGGGCGCAAATTCCACGAACGCGCCCATGGTCGAAAGAACGCGTACGACTCTGCCGATGAACAGATCGCCCACTTCGGGATCGCGCACGATGCTCTCGACAATCGCCTTTGCGCGCGCCGCGCCTTCGGAATCGCCGTACGAAGCGATGCAGACGGTGCCGTCCTCTTCGATGTCGATCTTGGTGCCCGTTTCGGCAATGATCGAGTTGATAACCTTGCCCTGCTTGCCCACGACGTCGCCGATCTTTTCGGGATCGATCTGGAAGGAAATGATGCGGGGCGCGTATTTGCTCAGTTCGGGCGCGACTTCGGGCACGCATTCGAGCATCTTGCCCAGAATGAACTGTCTGCCCTCGTTCGCCTGCTCGATCGCGGTGTGCATGATCTCTTCGGAAATGCCCTTGATCTTGATATCCATTTGGATCGCGGTAATGCCGTTCTGCGTTCCCGCAACCTTAAAGTCCATATCGCCGAGGAAGTCTTCGAGCCCCTGAATGTCGGTAAGCACGCGGAATTCGCCCGTTTCCTGATTCTTGATCAAGCCCATGGCGACGCCGGCAACGGGAGCCTTGATCGGCACGCCCGCGTCCATGAGCGCCATCGTGGAACCGCATACGGAAGCCATCGAAGAAGAACCGTTCGAGGAAAGAATGTCGTTTACCACGCGGATCGCGTAAGGGAAATCCGCTTCCGCGGGAATCACGGGGATGAGCGCGCGTTCCGCAAGCGCGCCGTGACCGATTTCGCGGCGGCCGGGGCTTCTGAGCGCCTTTGCTTCGCCCGTGCAGTAGCCGGGGAAGTTGTACTGGTGCATGTAGCGTTTTTCGGTTTCTTCGTCCAGCCCTTCGAGCTTCTGCGCCGCCGCTTTCATGTCGAGCGTGCAGGTCGTGAGGGTCTGCGTCTGACCTCTCGTGAACACGGCGGAACCGTGTACGCGGGGCAGAACGTTGCGTTCGCACCAGATCGGGCGGACTTCTTTCAGTCCTCTTCCGTCCGGACGAATGCCTTTATCGAAGATTTTCGCGCGTACTTTTTCTTTGGTCAGATAGTACAGGCTGTCCTTCAATTCGCGCTTGTTTTCGGGATAAATTTCGGCGAAGTGTTCGAGTACTTCCGTTTCCACCTGCGCCTGGCGTTCTTCGCGTTCCGCTCTGTCGAACGTTTCGATCGCCCAGTCCACCTTTTCGCCCGCGAAGGCGCGCACCGCCGCGTCGAGTTCTTCGGGGATGTGGTAAAGTTCGATTTCCTTTTTCGTCTTGCCGACGACGGGAACGATTTCGTTTTCGATATATTCGCAGATTTTTTTGATCTCTTTATGACCGAACATAATCGCGCCGACCATTTCGTCGTTGGTCACTTCGTCCGCGCCCGCTTCGATCATGAGGATCGCGTCCTTCGTGCCCGCAAGATTGAGGTGAATGGCGCTCTTTTCGCGCTGCGCGAAATCGGGGTTGATCACGTACTGCCCGTCTACAAGTCCGACGACGACCGAACCCGTGGGACCCGCCCAAGGGATATCGGAAATCGCAAGCGCGATCGAAGAGCCGATCATCGCAAGGGGTTCGGGCGCGATATCGGGCTCGACGGAAAGCGCCGTCGCCACGACGACCACGTCGTTAAAAAGTCCCTTCGGAAAGAGCGGACGCAGGGGGCGGTCGATCAGACGCGCCGTTAAAATCGCCTTGTCGCTTGCTCTGCCCTCGCGGCGCTTGAATCCGCCGGGGATCTTACCGACCGCGTACATTTTTTCTTCGTAATCCACCTGCAGGGGGAAGAAATCCATGCCGTCTCTGGGCGCGGCGGACATACATACCGTTACCATTACGGCGGTTTCCCCGCAGCGTACGACGCACGCGCCGTTCGCCTGTTCGGTGTACTTGCCCGTTTCGACGGTGAGTTCTCTGCCGCCGACTTCGAATTTGAATTCTTTGTAGTTCATTGTTTTACTCCTTTCTCCTTTTTCTTTGCCCCGCCGCCCCGTGACGGCAAAGCGGTTTTACCCGCATAAAATCCCGCGGATACAACAAAAAGAGCGGCATAAAAAACCGCTCTTCCAGTTCTTACTTTCTGAGTTCCAAAGCCGCAATCACGCTTCTGTAACGTTCGATATCCTTCGCTTTGAGGTAATCGAGCAGAGCGCGGCGCTTACCGACCATTTTTAAAAGTCCGCGGCGGGAGTGGTTGTCCTGCTTGTGAACTTTCAGGTGATCGTTGAGGTGATTGATGCGCTCCGTTAAAAGCGCGATCTGAACCTCGGGGGAACCCGTGTCGCCCTCGTGGGCTGCGAATTTCGCGATGATTTCCTTCTTTTCCATTTGCGTTTATCCTCCTATGGAATATTCAGCGTTACGCCAAGAGATGCGTGGAGAGCGCAATTCCTCGCGTACGACTTTTTAAGGATAGCATATTTTAAAGGCGTTGTCAAAGAAAATCGTAACCGATCGAAAAAAATTTTGCGGTTTTTTATTCGGGGTAATTCCTCTTCTCTTTGCAAAATTATTTCAAAGCAACATTACGTGCTCGTTCGGCAGTACCGTTTACTGCTTAAAAGCAAACGAAAACCGGTCCCCTACCATAAGGGCTGCCCTTTGTGGCAATCGAACGAGGAGGAACAAAAAGAACGCGAAGAAATAAAAAAGAGGAAAATCGAAAACCTTACCGCAGACCTTTTCGCATTCATCTTGCTCCAAACGAAAATAGAGGACGAAGTTTCGCCCTCTCATGAAAACAGTTGATTCTTTTCTTCGATCAACGCTTCGATCTTATTCAGATAGGTGGGTAAGTCTTTGGGGCTTCCGATCCGCTCGATCCTGCCCTCGCCCAAAATTACCTTTTTGGACACGGCGTTCGCCCCGACGGCAAGGTTATCCGCCGACTCCTCCATAACGTCGATATTGTACACGGAAGCATAGCCGCGCTTCGTCCAGCCCACGTTTTCGTGCGCGCCCGCCATATATTTCTGCCGATACAAATAGTACGGCTCGTACCCTGCGGCGGTCAGTTTTTCGCGCGAATAGGCGATCATTTCGGCAAGGTTGCCCTCGGCAAGCGACGCGGTTTCCTCTTTGAGCTTCGCGCCCTTTTTCAAACAGAGCGTATGCACGGTGATATTTTCGGGAGAGAGAGAAACCGCCCTGTCGATACTGCCCGCGAATTCCGCAAAACTTTCGCCCGTGAGCCCTGCGATCAGATCGCAATTTACGGTAAACCCGTAGGGCGCGGCAAGCGCAAACGCTTCTTCCACCTGTGCGGCGTTGTGCTTTCTGCCGATTGCCGAAAGCGTCTTATCGCTGAAACTCTGCGCGTTGATACAGATTCGCGTCACGCCGTAAGCCTTGCACAGTTCGAGTTTTTCCTTTGTAAAAACGTCCGGTCTGCCCGCTTCCACGGTATATTCGCAATGCCCCGCGCGCAGCGGCGCGACGGCGCGCAGCACCCGTTCGAGATCATCCGCTTCAAGCGCGAACGGCGTTCCTCCGCCGATATACACGGAGCGCAAATTGCGGATAAGCGGCTTTGCCGCCTGCAATTCCCGTTCCAGCGCGGAAAGGTAGGCGGGAAGATACTGCCGCGTTTTTTCGATCGGCGCGGTGACGAACGAACAGTAAACGCACTTCGTAGGACAGAAGGGAAGAGAAACGAACAAATCGCAGTTCCCCTCCTTCCGTTCGTAAATCCCCTTTTGTCCCGCGATCGTACGCCCGACCAGCGCGACGTTTTCGGGGGAAACGCACATCGCCTGAAAGAGCGGTTCGAACGGACGCCCCCGTTCGAGTTCGGCATACGCCAAACGGGTGGGACGGATGCCCGTGAGCGCGCCCCAGGGCAGATTTTTATGAAAACGGTCGGAAAGCAGGCGGTACAACGCCAGTTTGGAATACCGTTTGATCAGACTTTTGTGCGCCGTGCCCGTTGCGGAATCTTCGTTTTCGAAGGAAAAAATTTCCCCCTCCACGCGGAACGCGTTGTAAAATACGCCGCTTTCCTCGCGCGCGGTATGTTCGATTGTAAGCGCTTCCGCCCCCTCGAACAGACGGACGACGTCCATGAGTTCGGGCGTCAGCCATGCGTAATTCGAAGTCGTCATGCCCGTATATATCCGTTGTTTTTTCGTTCGTATTCGAGCGTCGTATCCGCGCCGTGCCCCGCGTAAACGGAATAGTCGCCCGCCGTGGCGTAAAGCGCTTTCACGCTCTGCACGAGCGCGCCGCCGCTGCCCGTGGGCAAATCCGTTCTGCCCACGCTGCCCGCAAACAGCGTATCGCCCGTAAAGAGCGCGCCCTCCGCAAGATAGCAAACGCTGCCCGCCGTGTGCCCCGGCGTTGCGATCACCCGAAAATCGATGCCGCAGAGCCGAAGTTCTTCGCCGCCGCGCACCGTAAAATCGACGGAAAAAGCGGGCACGGGCGCGCCGTGCGCTTCGCCTAAATTATCCTTGCCGAGCGCAAGCGGCTTTTCCGTTTCCGAACAGCCGATTTTCGCGCCTGCGGATTGCAGGGCGGCGCAACCGCCGATATGGTCGAAATGCCCGTGCGTCAGCAAAACGAACTTCACCTGCAAGCCGCGCGCTTCCGCCTCCCGCAAGATACGCGGCTGCGCGGGATCGATCGCCACGGCGGTCTTTCCGTCCGCCGTCAAAAGGTAACAGTTCGAAGCAAATCCTTCGGGATAAATTTTGTGTATCGTCATGTTCCGCACCGTAAAATAAACTCAGTTCGAAGTTCTGTGCACGTCCAGAATTTTCGCGTGCGACTTGATTTTTTGAATCAGAACGTCTACGTCCTGACGGTTGGAAAGGGTGACCGTCACGTCCACGATCGCCGATTCGTTTTTGTCGTATCTGCCGTTGATCGAAGTAATCGCCAGTTTCATTTCGGCGACGCTGCCCGAAATGGCGGAAAGCGCCGCGCCCTGATCGTCCGCCGTCACCACGATCGCCGCTTTAAAGCGCGCCGAACTGCCGTCCCCCACCCACTCGGCGGGTTGCAGCCTTCCCTCTTCCGCGCTCTTTAAATTCGGGCAATCCTTTCTGTGTACCACGATTCCGCGTCCGCGGGTGACGAATCCCACGATGTCGTCGCCGGGGACGGGCGAGCAGCAGCCCGCAAACGAAACGAGCAAACCGCTCATGCCTTTAATGGTCACCGCGCCCTTTGCATGCTGCTTGAAGGGTTGCACGGTTACCGCCTGCGGGACTTCCTTGCGGTAAAAATCGATCAGTTTAAAGAGCACCTGATTCACGTTGATCGCGCCGTAGCCGAGCGCGGAAAACATTTCGTCCTGCGTATCAAAGGAAAGTTTTTCGGAAATGATTTTAAAACTACCCGCGGTGAGCAGTTGCTGCAACGTATAACCTTTGCGTTTGACCGCCTCTTCGAGCATGCTCCGCCCCATGCGGATGTTGTCTTCCTTCATCTCTTTGCGGTAGAAAGATTTGATCTTCGCGCGCGCGGAGGAAGATTTGATGAATTTGAGCCAATCGCGGGAAGGACCTTTGCTGTTCGGCGAAGTGATAATTTCCACCACGTCGCCCAGTTCCAGTTGCGAATTGAGCGGCACGATTTTGCCGTTCACCTTCGCACCCGTACACTTATTGCCGACTTGCGAGTGAATCGCATACGCGAAATCGACGGGCGTCGCGCCCGCGGGCAGAGAAATGACTTTGCTCTGCGGCGTGAACACCAGAAGTTCGGTACTGTAAAGTTCGCCCTTTACGGTATCCATAAACTCTTTGGAATCCTTCAACCCGCCCTGAATTTCCATCACCTCGCGGATCCAGGCGATGCGCTGGTCGAGCGTGGTTTCGGTATCCCGCTGTTCCTTGTACTTCCAGTGCGCGGCGATACCGTACTCCGCCGTGCGGTGCATTTCTTCCGTTCTGATCTGAATTTCGAACGGCTGCCCGAAGTTGGTTACGACCGTCGTGTGCAGCGACTGATACAGGTTGGGTTTGGGCGTTGCGATATAGTCTTTAATGCGCATCGGCACGGGTTTCCATTTCTTATGGATTTTGCCGAATACTTCGTAACATTCGTCCACCGAGCCCACGATTACGCGCACGGCGGTTAAATCGTAAATCTGCTCGATGGCTTTGTGCTTTTCCTTCATCTTCTTATAGATGGAGTAAAAATGTTTGGGGCGGCCGAACACTTCGCCCTTGATTTTGCTTTCCGCAAGAATCCCCTTGATTTCTTCCACCACGAAATCGACGAAGCGGTGCCGTTCTTCCAACTTCTGGTGAATGTTTTCCACCAAAAATTCGAACGCCGCGGGGTCGAGATATTTCAAACATAAATCTTCGAGTTCGCATTTCACTTGCGAAATACCAAGCCTGCCCGCGATCGGCGCGTAAATGTCGAGCGTCTCCCGCGCCATTTTCTGTTGCCGTTCCTGCGAAAGATAATTCAGCGAACGCATGTTGTGCAAACGGTCGGCAAGCTTAATGATGATCACGCGGATATCTTTCGCCATCGCGATAAAGATTTTACGGAAGTTTTCAGCTTCCTCTTCTTCCTGCGATTTGAACACGATTTTATCGAGCTTCGTCACCCCTTCGACCAGCGTTAATACCTCTTCTCCGAACGCCGAACGGATGTCTTCCGCCGTCGCGCTCGTATCCTCGATCACGTCGTGCAGCAGGGCGGCGGCAATGGTTTCGGCATTCAACCCCAGTTCCACGAGGATTTCCGCCACCGCGCAGGGGTGAATAAAATAGGGCTCGCCCGAAGCGCGCTTCTGGTTTTTGTGCGCGTTTTTGGCAAAGTCGTACGCGCGAAGCAGCTTTTCGCGGTCTTCGCCCGTATAACTTTCGTAAATTTTCATCAGAATCCCTTCCATATCAGCCCTCCTTCAAACGCATCACCGCTCTGTAAATCGCGGAATCGGCAAGTTCGGTCTTTCTCCCGCGGACGAGGTTCAATACGCCGCCCGTAAAGGTGACGAGTCCCAGTTCTTCGAACACCGCGAGCGCGAACACGAACTGTTCGAGCGGAAATCCGAGCCCCCTGCAACCGCGTGCTGCGTCCGCAAAGGAATCCCCCGAAATAACGCCGCGGTACCCGCGAATTGCGGAAAACACGCCGAGCAAAGTTTCGCGCGCGTAATCGAGCCGCTTAAAGTTCCCCGCGGCAAAATCCCCGCACGCCAGCAGCCGCGCGCGCCCCGTTCTGACCCCGCAAGCGGGCGAATCCAGAAAGACGACTTCGCGGAACGCCGAAAGATCGCACCCCTGTTCCGGCGCGACGAGCACGGTATTGCAAAGACTTCCCGACGTGAGTTCGAACACGTCGGCGGGAAGTTCTCGCAGCGCGGGGAATGCGGAAAGCGTCGTTCTGTCGCGGCAGACGCAACACAGCCCGTAAGCGCTGCGGGCGGTCGTTTCCGCAAGAATTTTGTTCAATTCTTCCGCAGAATAAACTTCGGCAGGCAACGCTTCGCAGCCGAACGCGCGCAGTCTGCACTCAAGCGCGTCGAGATCGGCTTCCCTTCCGCTTCTGCCGTCGTACACGACGGCGCGCACGAATCCCTTCAAATATTCCCTTCCGCGAAAGGTGGAAAAATTGTAATCGTAAACGACGGTTTTATGCAGATCGCTGCGCAGCGCCCGCAGCGCTTTTTCGCCGTTGAAACTGATGAGATCGAGCCCTTCGACGCACAGCGAAACGTGCGGCGACTGCGGTTTCACGGGCACGGCGCCCGTTGCTTCCGCTTCGAGCGAAAAGAGCGGGCGGCGGTTGCCCACGCCGCACGGTTCCAAAAGTTCGAGTTCGTGCGCCACGCGGCGGAAATCCGTTCCTTCGCCGCTCACCACGACGGAAGGCATAAACGCTTCCCGCCCGTAATGCGCGCCGAGGTATTCGTCCAAAGCCTCTTTCAGCGCTTCGAAATTTTCCTCTTTCACGTTGACGCCCGCCGCCTGCGAATGCCCGCCGAATTCTTCGATATATCGTTCGCAAGCTTTGAGCGCTTCGAAGATATTCACGTTATCCACACTGCGCGCGCTTCCGCGGAGCATGTTGCCGCGCTTTACGAACAGCAGCGCAGGTCTGCCGAACTGTTCCACGATGCGCGCCGCCACGATCCCCACCGTGCCCGCATGCCAGTTTTCACCCGCAAGCATTACCACGTTGCCGTACGCGCCCTGCGCGTAAACGGTTTCCAGCGCCTGCGAAAACAGATCGTCGCAATATTTTTGCCGTTCCACGTTATAACGGTTCAACAGCGCGGCGAGTTCGGCAATTTCGCCTTCGTCCTCGCTCGTAAAAATGCGGAGCGCGGCGTGCGCGTCCCCCAGTCTGCCCGCAGCGTTAATGCGCGGCGCAACCTGAAACGCAAGCGTCTGCGCGGTCGCTTCCGCCGTTTTTCCGATGAGCGCGGTAAACACGCGGCGCGGGTTTTCGCGGATGAGCCGCAATCCTTCGGCAACGATATCGCGGTTTTCGCCCAGCAGCGGAACGCTGTCCGCCACCGTGGAAAGCGCCGCAAAATCCAAAAGAGAAAGAGCGTCCTCTCCGATCAGCGCGCAGGCAAGTTTGAACGCCACGCCCGCGCCGCAAAGGTTGTCGTAAGGATAATCGTCCTTCAGCTTGGGATTGACGACGATGCAGTCGGGCAGCGCGTCGGGCAGTTCGTGGTGATCGGTTACGATCACGTAAGCGCCCTGCTCTTTAATATATTCCACTTCGGCGCGGTTTGAGATTCCGCAGTCCACCGTCACGACGAGATCGGGCAGAAATTCGTCGAAAATTTTATCGATCGCTTCGGCGTTCATGCCGTAGCCTTCGGCGCGTTCGGGCACGTAGAGGTAGGGCTCGATCCCGAACCGCTTCAACGCGCGGGACAAGATCGCAAGCGCGCCGATTCCGTCCGCATCGTAGTCGCCGAACACGGCGACCCGCCACGCTTCATCGCGCGCGCGCGTTAAAAGATCCGCCGCTTCCCGCATTCCGCGCATGAGAAAGGGTGAAAGAAAATGTTCGCGCGACGGGCGTAAAAACGCGCGGATTTTTTCGGCAGTATCCATGCCGCGCGCGTATAAGATGCCCGTTACCGTTTCGGTAAGCGAAAGCTCCCGCGCAAGCGCGGCGACCTCCCTGCGGGTATTTTCTTCGAATTCAAATTCGCGTACGATTTTTTTCATAGACGTTTTTCTCTTTGACTGCGCGGTTGACCGCGATTAGGAAAACGGCGGGAAAAACCCCGCCGTTTTAAATGCCCTAAAACTTAATTTTCTTTGGCTTTTTCCGTTTTCTCTTTGCCGATATAACGCTTCTTTTTCGATTTGAACCGATCGAAGCAAGCCTTTACGGGCACGTGAAGCGCGGGTCCGAACACGAGAGAAGAATACGCGCTTACGCCTGCGGGAATCACGAGCGCAACGGGAAGCAACCAGCCGCCGAGCGGCGCGCCCGCTACGGCAAGACCTACGCCGAGCAGTACGGCTGCGATCGCAAACGCGCCCGCAATGCCGAGCACGGCTTTCTTTGCCGTTTTGTTCGATTCGTACACGGCTTCTTCCGCCGAATAGGAAGCAAAGGAAATCTCTTTGAAATTCTCGCGCATTTTGATGCACTGCACGAGCCAGAGCAACAGCGAGAGGAACGCCGCGACGCCGCCAATCACCATCGGCGCAAAATACGCGACGGGAATGCGCGCGATCGCGAACAGTGCAAGCGTTGCAACGACGTCGTGCACGCACACGGTCAAACCGGTGAGCGCGCTCCCCACGCCGAAGCGGATCGCAACGTAAATCAACACCGCAACGATTGCCGTAGCAATCCCGACCGCCGCGCGCCATTCGGGTTCGGCGAACGATTCGCCCGTAGCAGTATGCACGCTGACGGAAATCTGCGCCGTCGCGGGCATTTGCGTTTTGATTGCGGAAATCACGTTTTCTTTCGCGGTGTTCAGCGCGTCGTCGTTGGCGCTGCCGTCAAAACTGAACACGTATTTGCCGTTGCCCGTTTTGCTGCCAGTCGAAGGGTTGATCTCGTCGATATCGTGGAATTCCGCCACAGTAAGATTCCGCGCGGCAAATTCGTCCTCGCAAATCTTCTTTAAATCGGAACGCTTGTCTTCGATTTCTACGACGACGTCGTATTCGACTTCGAAGGTTTTTTCCTTAGGAAGTTCGGGTGCGTAGTTGAAGCCGAGGAGTGCGCACAGCACGATGCCCGCAATGAGAATCACCGCGGAAACCGCGATCCATACGGGAAGAAGTTTGGTCACACGCTTAGTCATCTTCTTCCACCTCCTCTCTTTTGAAGTTGCAGAATTTACCTTTGTTTTTGGTGAACGCCATCATGATCGCCCACATAAAGCGGTTGAGCCCGATCGTGCACAAACAGGAGAACACCGTTCCCAGCCCCAGCACGAACGCAAACAGGCTCAGGTTGGTAAGCCCGATTCCGTAAACGATGAACGAGAGCGCCGCAAGCACGATATGCAGATCGATGAGCGGAAGCATACTGCGTTTATACCCCGATTTTACGGAAGAAGTCATCGTTTTTCCGAGCGCGTACTCCTTCTTTGCATTCTCGAAGCAATACGCGTTGCTTGCGCCGAGCAGAAGGGATACGAGCGCGACCGCAAGGAAGGTTTCCACGCTGATATACAGGAACGGAATGCTCCATACGCACAGAATCATTGCGATCAGGAAAATCAGATAGGTGTAGATATGCGCGAAAGCCAGCGCGCGATATCTGATCAGGAAGAATACCGCCATACCGACGAAGCAAACGCCGAACGCGATATACAGATAAGTCAACGCGTTATTGCCGTAGAGCGCCTCGTGCTGATAACCGTCCGCCAAAGTGAGCGTAAGCAGGTCTTCCGCCTGCGCGTCGTGCAACACGGAATTCATTACGGTCGCGCACACCTTCGCCGATTCCGCCGTATACGAACCGCTCAGATACAAGCTGCTCTGATCGATCGCTTCGGTGACTTTGAACGGAATTACCGCGTTCTCGCCCACCATGAAATACATCGTGTTTGCGGTCGCCGTTTCGGAAGCGATGATCTTTCTGCCTTCCGACGTAAAATCGAGCACGACATAAGCGGTACCGTCCGCCGCCGTACGCGAAGAAACTTTTTTCAGATAATCGGTAATCGGCTTGTCCGCACGCGCGGGAAGAATGGTCTTCGCCGATTCGGGCTTATCCGCTTCGCCGTAGCGAACGGTCACTTTGCCCGTAAAAGAATTTGCCGTAAACGCATACAGTTCGCTGTCCATCACGTCTTTTGCGAGGAACACGCGCACGGTGTACCCGTCGGCAACTTTCATCTGCACGCCGTCCTTGCGCAAAAGCGAATAACGGTCTTTTAACAGACTGCTCGTCTTTTCAAAGGAAGCTTTGAACGATTCGGAAGGCGCGTTGCCTCCGTCGCAAACTTTTTCTTTGTCGAAATAAAGCGTCTTCGTCGCGTCGGCAACGTATTTTTCCGCGTATTCCGCTTTATCGTCCTCGTCGGCAATTCCGCCGAGATTGCTCTCGTATTCTTTTGCGGAAATGACGCCTTCGGGATAATATACCACGCTGTAGCCGCCGCCCAGATATCCTTCCGCGCCGTACGAACCGCCGAGCTCGGCGTCCTTTGCCGTCATGCGCAAAATGGAATTAAAGGCGTACATTCCGTTCTCGCCGTAAGAGAACGAAACCGTACACACAAAGCATAAAGCGGCGATGAAAAGCGTAAACAGCGTAATGCAGATCGCCGATTTTATCTTGCCCATTGCTTCCTCCTGTATCTTCATCGGGGAAATTCCGAAAGAAAATTTCAATTAGAAATTTTTCACTCTAATCATTATATATAAATTGCGCGCGTCCGTCAAGCCGAAACGCGCAAAATTTATGAATTTTCGTTTAATTTTCGCGCGATTTGCGCGCAGCCAAAACATGCATTGCGCACTCGATTCTCTTTTTCATCATCGCGCACGTCATTTCGTACGGCACGTTGATATCGCCGTTATAATGGTAGTTGTTCGCGTTGCAGCCGCCCGAACAGATAAACTTGGCAAAACAGTCCCCGCACTTTTCGCGCGTGAACAGACAGCTTTCGGCAAACTGCTTGCGCAACGCGCCGTCGAGAGAACCTTCCTTCACGTTGCCCATGCGCCATTTGGGATCGCCCGCAAACTGGTGGCAGGGATACAGATCGCCGTTGGGCACGACCGAAAAATACTCGTTGCCCGCGCCGCAGGCGGAAACGCGCTTCTGCAAACAGGGTCCGCCTTCCAGATCGACGTTGAAATGGAAGAAATTGAATCCCTTCCCCTCCGCTTCGCGCCGGATATACGCGTCGCAGAGCGTTTCGTATTCCTTTTCGATCGCGGGAAGGTGTTCCTCTTTGATCTGCAATTCGGGAATGTCGGTCACCACGGGTTCGAGCGACAGGGAATCGAATCCCTCGTCGGCGAGGAAGAGCACGTCCTTCGAAAAATCGAGATTTTTTGCCGTGAACGTACCGCGCACGTAATAGTGCTTGTCGCCGCGCAGACGCACGAACTTTTTGATCTTTTCGATCACCGCGTCGAAGCTGCCCTTTCCGCTCACCGTTTTACGCACTTCGTCGTGAATTTCTTTTCGCCCGTCCAGCGAGAGAACGACGTTCTCCATCTCTTGGTTGAAAAATTCGATGATTTCGTCGTTGAGCAGCAAACCGTTGGTCGTCGTCGTAAACAAAAAGCGTTTGCCGCGCTTTGCGGCTTCCTCTTTGGCGTAGGAAACCGTGCGCTTTACGACGTCGAAATTCATGAGCGGTTCACCGCCGAAGAAATCGACTTCAAGTACTTTGCGGCTGCCGCTCTGTGCGATCAGAAAATCGATCGCCGCCTTTGCGACTTCGAAGGGCATCGTCTCGCGAACGGAATGGTACGCCCCTTCGTCCGCAAAGCAATATTTGCAGCGCAGGTTGCAATCGTGGCTCACGTGCAGGCAGAGCGCCTTTGCCTCATGGCTCTTCATCGGGAAGGTCTTCGGCTCTTCCGCGTACAGAAGCCCTTCGCGCTTCAAGCCTTCGACGTCCGCGAGCGTTTCTTTCAGTTCCGCGTCGGTCAGTTCCGTTGCTTCGCCCGAAAGATACTTCGCCGTCTTTTCGTCGCAGGCGTGCAGAGAGCCGCTGCCCGTATCGTAGATGTAATGTTGATCGTGATATGTAAATACGTGAATCATACGTGGTTCCTCATGTACGGAGAAAAGGAGCAACGATTGCTCGCCGCTCCTTCAAAAGTTTTCGGTGAAATTACTTTCTCTCGATTTTTTCTTCTCTGGTTACGCGCTCGCAGGACTGGTTTCCGACCGTGCAGCTCGTTTTGCAAGCCGACTGGCAGGTGCTTCTGCATTCTCCGCAACCGGTCACTTTCTTTTCCTGAGGTTTTGCAATCGTCTGAATCATTGCTTTTTCTCCCGTTTTTTCTTATATTATAATCAATGGCGCGCCGTTTGGCAAGCGATTTTTCAATTTTTCCGCAATTTTGCGCCCAACAACGCCCCCGCGCCGCCAAGAAGCGCGCACACGAACAGTTCGAGCGGGAAAAACCAAGTCACGTGAAAACCGCCGCCGATCGCCGCGAACAGCAACATCGTGAGCACGACGGAAAAAATTCCCGCCGCAAGCCCTTTGAAGAGCGCGCGCTCCCGTTTGATAAAGAGCAGAGAAAACGCAAACACGCCCAGACATTTGACCGTCCAGTTACAGACGCGGATCACCCACTCCGCAGGCGCCGCCGCTTTTACGATCACCGCCACGATTGCAAGAGCGAACATGCTGAACGCCGTTGCGGAAAGCGCCGTCTTTCCCGTTTCCCACGCCGCGCTGCGCAAAAAGGATTTTTCCATAATACAAAACCTCCGCTACCCATTTGTATAAGGTATGCGGAGGTTTGTCTGTTTATGAAAACTTTACTTTTCTTCCGTTTCGTTTGCGGGCGTTTCTTCCGCAGTTTCTTCGGCGGGAGCAACGGGCTCTTCGGCAGCAGGCGCGTCTTCCGCATCGTTTTGCGGCGCGTTCTTCTGCGCGGCTTTTTCCGCCTTTTCCGCTTTGCGGCGCGCTTCGGCTTCTTCGCGCGCAATCTGCGTAGGGCCTTTCGCGTCCGTCTGCGCGATCAGTTCTTTATCCATCTTCACGTAGGATTTGCCCGACTGTTCGCTGCCCGTTTCGATGATTACGGTGTTGTCGTCGCAGACTTCGACCACGATCCCGCAAATGCCGCCGGCGGTCTTTACCTTATTGCCGGGAGCGATCGCCTCCAACTGCTCCACGTATTCCTTCCGGCTCGCCTTGTTTCTTCTGCCCGAAAAGAACATCCACGCCACGAGCGCGACCAAAATCACGCCCACAAGCACGTACATAATCCAGTTATTCGTATTCTTGGTTTCGTCAGCCAACAAATTCCAAATCATAATAAACTCCTCTTCTTTTTCATAATACCTTTTTTAACAAAATTTGGCAAGCGTTTTAAAGGTATTTTTTCCCTTTCACGCATTTTTCATGCATCGGCGCGTTTATTTTCCGTTTGCGCCCGATTCCTGTTTCGCGTAAAAATCCTTTGCAAACTCTTTTACGTAACCGCCGAGAATGCTTTCGCGCAGCTCCTTCATGAGTTTGTGCAGATAGGCGACGTTGTGCAAAGAAAGCAACGTTGCGCCCGTCATCTCCCCCGCGTTCACCATGTGGCGGAGATACGCTTTGGTATAATGCTTGCAGCAGTAACAGTCGCAATCGGGATCGAGCGGCGTAAAATCTTCTTTATAAGCGCCGTTGCGCACCACGACCTTCCCGCGCGAAGTGAGCGCCGTGCCGTTGCGGGCGACGCGGGTTGCCAGAACGCAGTCGAACATATCCACGCCGCGCAGAACGCCCTCGACGAGGCAGTCGGGCGAGCCGACGCCCATCAGATAGCGCGGCACGTCCGTCGGTAGCAGCGGCTGCAAGAAATCGAGCAATTCGTACATTTTCGGCTTCGGTTCGCCCACGGAAAGCCCGCCGATCGCGATGCCGTGTTTGACGAACGGCAGACAGCGTTTTAAACTTTCGGCGCGCAAATCTTCGTACATATTCCCCTGCACGATCGGGAAGAGCGCCTGCGCGGGATTTTCGTGCGCGCGGTAACAGCGTTCCAGCCACTTCGCAGTGCGCTCCATCGCGCGTTCCGCATCCGCATGCGAATATCCGTATTCCGAACACTGATCAAACGCCATCACGATATCCGAGCCCAGATTGTGCTGAATTTCCATCGCAAGTTCGGGCGTAAAGAAATGTTTGCTCCCGTCGATATGCGAAGAGAACCGCACGCCCTCGTCAGTAATATTGTTGAGCGAAGCAAGCGAAAAGACCTGAAACCCGCCGCTGTCCGTCAGAATCGGGCGATTCCAGTTCATAAATTTGTGCAGCCCGCCCGCGCGCGCGATCAGATCGTCGCCGGGGCGCATGTGCAAGTGATAGGTGTTGGAAAGAATGATCTGCGAGCCGATTGCTTCGAGGTCTTTGGGCAACATTCCCTTGACCGTCGCCTGCGTGCCCACGGGCATATAGACGGGGGTCAGAATATCGCCGTGCGGCGTATGAAACACGCCCGCGCGCGCACCCGTTTCGGGATCGGTTTTTTGCAGTTCAAATGAAAAATATTTATTGTTCATAGTTTGATCAAAATTTGTGTTGCCGCAGCGCAACGCCGTATTTCGACGGTTATAAGACGAGCATCGCATCGCCGAACGAAAAGAAGCGATACTTCTCTTTTACCGCGGTTTCGTAAACGCGTAAAATTTCTTCGCGCGAACAGAGCGCGGAAACCAACATCAAAAGCGTGCTCTCGGGCAAATGAAAATTCGTAATCAGCGCGTCGACGCACTTAAAACGATACGGCGGATAAATGAATATTTCGGTATTCCCGCTGCAAGCACGCAATCTGCCCGCTTCGTCGGCAACCGTTTCGAGCGTACGCACCGAAGTCGTGCCCACGGCGATCACCCGCCGCCCCTCGCGTTTGGCGCGATTCACCGTTTCCGCAGCCGCTTCGCTCACCTCGTAATATTCGGAGTGCATTTTATGATCGAGGATATTTTCCTCTTTCACGGGGCGGAACGTTCCCAGCCCCACGTGAAGCAGCACTTCGGCAATCTCCACGCCCTTCGCACGCAAAGCGTCGAGCAGTTCGGGCGTAAAGTGCAGCCCTGCGGTCGGCGCGGCGGCGGAACCGTTCTCTTTACAGTACACCGTCTGGTAACGGGACTGGTCTTTCAGTTTTTCGTGAATGTAGGGCGGCAGCGGCATGGTGCCCGCGCGGGAGAGAACGTCCTCGAACGCGCCTTCGTAAAAAAAGCGGACGTGCCGTTCGCCCGATTCGGTGATTCCCGTCACTTCGAGCGAAAGCTCGCCGTTTACCGTGAGCCGCGTCCCGATCCGGCACTTTTTGCCGGGGCGCACGAGCACCTCCCAGTCGTCGAGATCGAGCCGTTTCAACAGCAACACTTCCACCTTCCCGCCGTTCGCCGTATGCGCAAACAGACGGGCGGGCAACACTTTGGTGCGGTTGACGACGAGCACGTCGCCCGCTTTCAGATACTGCGCGATTTCGCGGAAGATCCTGTGTTCGACGGTTTTCGTATCTCTGTGATAAACCAGAAGACGGGAAGCGTCGCGCGGTTCCGCGGGCGTCTGCGCAATCCGTTCTTCAGGCAGGTCGTAATAAAAATCGCTTGTCTTTAACTCAGTCATCGTCGAATACCGAAATCTGTTTCCGCGCGCTTTCGGGCACGGGCATATTCATATGTTCGTAAGCCGCTTTCAGGCACACTCTGCCGCGCGGAGTCCGCGCGATAAAACCGAGTTGCATCAGATACGGTTCGTACACGTCTTCGATCGTGTTCACGTCCTCGTTGATGGTCGCGGCGAGCGTTTCCAGCCCCGCGGGACCGCCGTGAAATTTTTCGATCAGCGCGCGCAGCATGTTGCGGTCTGTTTCATCCAGCCCCAGTTCGTCGATTTCCATTTTCGAAAGCGCGCGCGAAGCGTCCTCCCGCGAAATCACGCGGTTGCCCGCCACGTGCGAAAAATCGCGCACGCGCTTTAAAAGACGGTTTGCGATCCGCGGCGTACCGCGGGAACGGCGCGCGATCTCATAGCTCCCTTCCTCGTCCGCGGCAATGCCGAGCGTATGCGCGGAACGCTTTACGATCTTTTGCAGTTCGAAAGGCGTGTACATTTCCAACCGACACAGAATGCCGAAACGGTCGCGCAGCGGCGAAGAAAGCAGCCCCACGCGGGTCGTAGCGCCGATGAGGGTAAACCGTTTGAGCGAAAAACGGATATTGCGCGCGGAAGGTCCCTTGCCCACGATGATGTCGAGCGCGTAATCTTCCATCGCCGAATAGAGAATTTCTTCCACGGCGCGGCTCAGGCGGTGAATCTCGTCGATGAAGAGAACGTCCCCTTCGTTCAGATTCGTTAAAATCGCGGCAAGATCGCCCGAACGTTCGATCGCGGGTCCGCTCGTCATTTTGATCTGCGTGCCCATCGTGTTCGCAATGATGTGCGCGAGCGTCGTTTTCCCCAGCCCAGGCGGGCCGTAGAGCAGCACGTGGTCGAGCGCTTCCCCGCGCGATTTCGCCGCCTCGATGTACACGGAAAGATTCTCTTTCACCTTGTCCTGCCCCACGTACTCGTCCATCGTCTTGGGGCGGAGAATATTCTCTTCGAAATCGTATTCGCTTTTCGTACTCGTGAGGAGCCTGTCCTCGCCGTATTCGTCGTCAAACATATTACATTCCTCTGAGCGCCGCGGCGATGATCTGTTCGACCGTCGTTGCGCCCGTATTCTTCGCGCGTTCGACTGCGCGCGCGCTCTCCTGTTTGGTAAAGCCCAAGCTCATGAGCGCGGACACCGCGTCGGCGTCCTCTTCGGAAGGAAGCGGCGCCCGAACGGAATCCGCCGCGCCGCCGTCCAGCAGCGCGTCCGCGGAAATTTTGCCGTGCAGCTCCAGAATAATCCGTTCCGCCGTCTTTTTTCCCAGACCTTTTACGCCCGCGAGCCGTTTCCCGTCCGCCGAAGCGATCGCCTCGTAAATATCGGAAGGACGCATGGCGGAAAGAAGCGCCATCGCCACTTTCGCCCCCACGCCCTGTACGGAAATGAGTTTTAAAAAGAGCGTCTTTTCCTGCATATCCGAAAAACCGAACAGCGCGACGCCGTCCTCTTTCACTTGCAGATAAGTATACACTTCGCCGTCCTCGCCCTGTTTCACGCCCGAAAGACGGGAAAACGCAGATCCCGAACAGACGACTTCGTACCCCACCCCGCGCACTTCCAAAAGCACGAAATCGGGCGCGAGATATTTCACTTTTCCCTTTAAATATCCGATCATATCGATTCCTTTTATCTTACCCCGAACAAGTTGGAAAAACGGCTCGTAAACGCATGGCACAGCGCCACGCCCAGCGCGTCCGCCGCGTCATCCGGGCGGGGTACGCTCTTTAACCGCAGATGCGAAGCGACCACCCGCTGCATCTGCCCTTTGTCCGCGCCGCCGTATCCCGTGAGCGCCTGTTTGATCTGGTTGGGCGTGTACTCGAAAATCCTTCCGCAACGCTTGTTACAGGTGAGCAGCATGACCCCGCGCGCGTGGGCGACCTGAATTCCCGTCGTCACGTTTTTGGAAAAGAACAGCTCTTCCATCGCCGCTTCTTCGGGCGAAAAACGATCGAACAGACGGTTGACGCCCTCTTCGAGAATACACAGCCGCACGGCAAAATTTTCGCTCGGCGGCGTTTTGACCACGCCGTAATCGACCGCCGTACAGTTTCCCCGTCCGTCCTTTTCGACGACGCCGTAGCCCATCGTTCCGTAACCGGGATCAAGACCCAGAATAATCATACGGTTATTGTACAAAAATTCGTTCGGAATGTCAAGAAAAAGCACGGCGGAATATTTTCCGCCGTGCCTTTGCCGCGCCGCGCTACGCGTACTTTTCTACCGTGCCGTTCACCAGATGCCAGAATCCGCCGAAGTTCCAGTCCGCCCCTTCTGTCACTTCCGCTTCCGCGTCGGGATTATCGCTGTAAAAATAATGCCTGCAATTCGTAAAATAGTGTCTGTTTTCCGCTTCGTACGTTACGGAGTCCGCCATTTCCTTTGCCGTGCCGCAATAAAATATTTCCGCCTTTTCCGCCAGCGCGTAGTTAAACGCGTTCATACGGACGGTCAGCCGCCGATTCAAAATCACGACGCGCGCAATGCGGTGCTGAAATTCCGTTTCCCACATGGAAAAGGCGTCCTGCCCGACCGTCGTTACGTTTTTGCCCAGCGTGACGGAAGTAAGCTTTGCGCCGGTAAACGCGTACTCGTTCACCGCCTCCGCGTCTTCCAGAACCAGATGCGAAACGACTTCCCCGTTCAGGGAAAAAGTCGCGCCCTGATTGAGCGGATTTGCAAGCGCGTTCCCGAACGCGATCTGCGACCACGCGTCCGCCGTTCCGTTAAAATCCACCCGCTTGACGTTGCGACTCAAATAAAACGCGCCCGCTTCGAACGTTTCGATTCCCCGTCCGACTGTAACGCTATCCAACGCCGCACAGTTCGAAAAGGCTTTCGCGCCCACCGTTTGCAGCCCCGACGGCAATTCGATGCGTTTGAATCCGCACTTTGCAAACGCCGACGCGCCGATCGTCTTTAATCCTTCCGAAAAAACGACCTCCTCCAATTCCGTACATTTATTGAACGCGTTCGCGCCGATTTCCGAAACCGTATTCGGCAGACGCAACGCGGTGATCCCGCTTTCGCCGTAGAACGCCCTGCTCGCAATTGCGGTTACAGGCAACCCCTCGTGGCACGCAGGCACGACGATTTCCCCCAGCGCTTCCGCACAGCCCGTAACTTCGTACCCGATTGCGGTTTCGCCGTCCGCCGCGAACACTTCGGCGAACGTCAGCCCTTTCGTATACGTTTCGTAACCGCACACGGTGCAAACGGTTCCGCTGCCGTATGCGTGCGCTGCTTCGTCCTTGCGCGCGCCGCAGCCGTTGGCGCATTCCCGATGATGCGCCGTTTCGCTTATCATCCACTCCCCCCACGCGTGCCCCGTTGCAGGCAAAACGTTGTACTCCGCTTCGCCGCAACCCGAACAAGTCCGTTGCTCCCGCCCCGCTTCCGTGCAGGAAGCGGGAGTTTTCGTTTGCCACTCTCCCCACCCGTGGGAATGCCCGCACGCGGTCAAGCCCGCCGCACACAAACAACCCGCCAACAGCATAGCCGCCGTTTTTTGACCTTTCATTTGTTTCCTCCGTATGATTTGATTGACGAAAGTCTATTTTTAATATACCAAAGTATTTTAATGATTGTCAAGTAAATTTATACAATAGTATCGTAAAAATTGACCTCTTACGGAGACGACCATGTTAAACGAAAACATCAAACAACTTCGGCAGGCGCGCGGAATCAGCCAGGTAGAGCTGGCGAAAGAACTGAACGTAACCAAACAGTGCGTTTCGAACTGGGAAAACGACAACATACAGCCCTCCGTGGAAATGCTCGTGAAACTCGCAAAATTTTTCGGCGTGACCACCGATTTTCTGCTCGATCTGCAAACGAAAGATTTTCTTCTGGTCGAAGGACTGAGCCGCGAACAGCTCGCCCACCTCCGCCTCCTGATCGAGGATCTGAAAAACGCGCGTTAAAAACTTTGCGCGGCGCGGCGGGGATACGCTTGCTTTTTTGCGCAAAACCGTGTAATATAGAAATATTCCAGATTGCGAGGCTGCATATGAAACTTTGGGAAGGAAGATTCACCGCGCCGATGTCGAAAGACGCGGACGCGTTCAACGAATCGCTCTCGTTCGATCAAAAACTGTACCGCGCGGACATCACCGCTTCCGTCGCGCACGCGACCATGCTGGGCAAGTGCGGCATCATTTCCCCCGCCGAATCGGAAACGATTTGCAAGGGACTGGAAAGCATTCTTGCCGACGTCGATAACGGCGCGCTGAGCGTGGAAGGCGCGGAGGACGTTCATTCCTTCGTAGAATCCGAACTGGTCAAGCGCATCGGAGAAACGGGCAAAAAGCTGCATACCGCGCGTTCGCGGAACGATCAGGTCGCAACCGATATGCGCCTGTACGCGCGCGCAAGCGCCGATCGCGCGATCCAACTGCTGAAAGCGCTGATCGAAACGCTGCTCTCCCTCGCAAAGGAACACGTCAAGCACGTGATGCCCGGCTTTACGCATTTACGAAAAGCCCAACCGATCAATTGCGCGCAGTATTTCAACGCGTATTCGGAAATGTTCCTGCGCGATACCGAACGGTTTGCTCAGCTGCGCGAACGCATGAACGTGATGCCGTTGGGCAGCGCGGCGCTTGCGGGGACGTCCTATCCCGTAAACCGCGAAATCACGCGCGAACTGCTCGGCTTCGGCGACGTTTCGCAAAATTCCCTCGACGCGGTTTCCGACCGCGATTTCGTTGCGGAATATCTGTTTGCGGCGTCCCTCGTCATGGCGCACCTTTCGAGGCTGTGCGAAGACACCATTTTATACACCTCCGAAGAGTTCGGATACTGGGTCATTCCCGACGAATATTCGACGGGCTCTTCCATTATGCCGCAGAAAAAAAATCCCGATCTTCCCGAACTAGTGCGCGGAAAAACGGGACGGGTGTACGGACATCTCGTGAGCATTTTAACGACGATCAAGGGCTTGCCGCTTGCATACAATAAGGATTTGCAGGAGGATAAAGAACCCTTCTTCGATACCGAAGCCACCCTCTTTTCCTGCGTGAACATCTACACGGCGCTCCTGCAAAAAATCAAACTCAACGTAAACGCGATGTACGAAGCGGCGGGCGGCGGATACGCGACCGCAACCGACGTTGCCGACTATCTGGCAAAGCACGGCGTGCCCTTCCGCGACGCGCACGCCGTCACGGGCAAAATCGTGCGCTACTGCATCGAAACGGAAAAGACGCTTCCCGCGCTCACGCTGCGGGAATTCCAAATGCATTCCGCAGTATTCGAAGCGGACGTTCTGGAAGCGGTGACGACGCGCGCCTCCGCCGAGGGCAGAAATTCGGTGGGAGGATCTTCGACGGAAGCCGCCCGCCGCGGCATACAGGCGATCAAAAAACGGCTGAAAAAATATTAACGCAATCAAAGAGCGCCGAGGGAACACCTCGGCACTCTTTTCGTTTTTCACAAAAAAAACGGCGCGATTATTTGAATTTCCGTTTCAACACGTATACGGCAACCGTACCCGCCAAAAACAACAGACTGAAAATCAGCGTTACGATCTGGAACGCGCCCGCTCCGCCGACGTCTTCGAAATCGCCGATCATGCCGGCAATCGATAACCCGATAAAAGCGAGGTACACGATGATCAGAATAATATCGTTCTGTCTTGCGCCGATTGCACTGTAAACCGCGGCAAACACGGCGAGCAAGACGCCGAACACGGAAATCGCGCCGATGATCCCGATCGTGCCCCAGGACTGATCGCCCGAAAACAACGCTTTCACAAAATAATAGGGCGTCATTGCTTTCAATTCGCCGAGCCCGAACATCGGCATCAGGCAAAACAGCGCAACAAGCACCGCAAACGCCGCCATAATGATCGCGGGCAGGTAACGGAATAATTTCCGCATTTTCTCTTCGTTCTTCGTCGGCTGCGCCGCGGGAACGTTTTGATTTTGTTCGTTCATAAATTCTCTCCTGTTTCGAAATTTAACCCTATTATACACCCCCCCCCTGTGTATTTGTCAACCCCTGATTTTCATTTTTTTCATAAATTTTTCCGATAAAAAAACCTCTTTTTTAAAGAGGTTTTTTTCAATGCCTTTTTTTCAATGCCTTTTTTTCAGTTCGCTGCACACGTCTTCGAGCGAAACACCCTTCTCTTCCAAAAGGACGAGCAGGTGATAAATCAAATCGGCGCATTCGCCGATCAACTCTTCCCGATTGTCGTTTTTTGCGGCGATGACCGTTTCCACCGCTTCTTCGCCCGTTTTTTTCGCGATTTTATCGATCCCTTTTTCGAACAGATAGGAAGTATACGATCCCTCTTCCGGCGCTTCCCTGCGCGCTTTGATCACCCTTGCCAGCTCGCCCAAAAACGGCGCGCCCGTGCGTTCGCCGCCCCGCTCCGTCCGGAAAAAACAGGAATAATTCCCCGTGTGACACGCAGCGCCCGTCTGTTCTACCTGCAACAGCAAACAGTCGCGGTCGCAGTCGAATACTGCGTTCACGACTTTTTGCACGTGCCCGCTCGTTTCGCCTTTCTTCCACAGCGCTTTGCGCGAACGGCTGTAATAGTGCGCGAATCCCGTTTCCTCCGTTTTGCGCAGCGCCTCCTCGTTCATGTATGCCTGCATGAGTACTTCGCCGCTCCCGATCTCCTGCGCGATTGCGCAGATCAACCCGCGCTCGTCGAATTTTACCTGTTCCGTCAACATTTATCCCTCCCTGCGCACGGGCACGCCCCGCGCCGCAAGATAATTTTTTAACGCGTCCATGCGGATCAAACCGAAATGAAAGAGCGAAGCCGCAAGCGCCGCGTCCGCTTTGCCCGCGGTGAGCACGTCGTAAAAGTCGCTCATCTTCCCCGCCCCGCCCGAAGCGATCACGGGCACGTTCACGGCTTCCGCCGCCGTGCGCGTCAATTCGAGATCGTACCCCGCCTTCGTGCCGTCGCGATCCATGCTCGTGAGCAGAATTTCGCCCGCACCGCGCGCCGCGCCCTTTACGATCCAGTCGATCGCGTCCAGCCCCGTGTTCACCCTTCCGCCGTTCAGATACACTTCGTATCTTCCGCTTTCGCTCTTTTTGGCGTCTACGGCAAGCACAACGCACTGCCGCCCGAACTTCATGGCGGCTTCGGTAATGAGCGTAGGATTTTGAACCGCCGCCGAATTGATTGCGATTTTATCCGCCCCGCAGGAAAGCATTTTGCGGAAGTCTTCGCACGTGCGCATTCCTCCGCCCACCGTGAGCGGCAAAAACACTTCTTCGCTCGCGCGGGAAATGACCTCCCACGTCGGCGCGCTGCCGCGGTAACTTGCGGTAATATCCAGAAAGACGATCTCGTCCGCGCCGAACGCGTTATACAGTTTCGCCGTTTCCACGGGATCGCCCGCGTCGGCAAGGCTCGTAAAATTGACGCCCTTTACCACCCGCCCGTCCTTTAAATCGAGGCAGGGAACAATCCGTTTGCTGATCATGACGTTGCTCCGATTGCGCGTTTGAAATCGATCGCGCCCGTATAGATCGAACGCCCGAGCACCGCGCCGTACACGCCCGCGTCTTTGAGCGAGATCAAATCGTTCAGATCGCGGATGCCGCCCGAGGCGATGATATTCAGCCCCGTATCCCGCATGCGCAGCGTCTGTTCGAGATTGACGCCCGTAAGCGCGCCGTCCCGCGAAATATCGGTAAACACCGCGTCGCGCACGCCGAGCGAAAACGCTTCGCAGCCGAACGCGAAAGCATCCTTTTGCACCGTTTCCGTCCAACCGTTTACGGCGAGCTTCCCCTCTTTCGCGTCGATCCCCGCCACGATCTTTCCGCAATAATCCTGCGCGGCGCGCGCAAACACTTCGGGATTCGTAACGCACACCGTGCCGAGCACCGCGCGCGCCGCGCCCGCGGAAAAACGGTCGGCTATCGCCGAAAGCGTACGCATGCCGCCCCCTGTCTGCACGGGCACACCCAACCGCGCGATCGCTTCGAGCATGTTCAAAAACTTCGTCGTCTGCCCGAACGCGCCCGAAAGATCGACCACGTGCAGCACCTCCGCGCCCGCGTCGATCCACCGCCGCGCACAGTCGGCGGGATCGCCGTAATCGGTCGCGTTCTCCCTTTTGCCGTACAGCAGGCGCACCGCGCGCCCCTCTAAAATATCGATGGCGGGAAATAATATCATGTTAAATCCTCGTAAAATTGCGCAACAGCTGCAAGCCCGCGTCCCCGCTCTTTTCGGGGTGGAATTGCACGCCGTACGCGTTGCCCGCACACACCGCCGAAGCAAAGGTGCGGTAATATTCCGTCGTTCCGATCGTAAATTCTTCCGAAGCGTCCGCATAAAATCCGTGCACGAAATAGAACTGCGCGCCGTTCGGGATCCCCTGAAACAGCGGCGAACGCACGTTGCAAACGCCGTTCCAGCCCACGTGCGGAATTTTCCCTCGGGTAAACGGAACCACCCGCCCCGGCACGATGCCGAGCCCTTCGTGCAACCCCGCCTCTTCGCTCTGCGTCAGCAAAAACTGCATGCCGAGGCAAATGCCGAGCAGCGGCGTATCGGGCAAGCGAGCGATTGCGTAACCGTCCAGCCCCGCGTCCCGCAGCGAACGGATCCCCGCGCCGAAGCTGCCTACCCCGGGGAGGATCAGCCTTTGGCAACGGTCAAGTTCCGCCCGTTCGGCGGAGATCACCGCCTTTTCGCCCAAAAATTCGAGCGCCTTCTGCACCGAACGCAGATTGCCGAGTCCGTAATCGATAATCCCCGTCATTCAAGCATTCCTTTGGACGAGGGCACACGGTCGGAAACGATTTTTACCGCGTCGCGCACGCACAGCGCAAGCGCCTTGAACAGCGATTCCGCCGCGTGGTGCAAATTCCCTTCGCGCAACAGCTTCATATATAAATTCATGCCTGCGTGCGTCGAAAGCGCCCGCATGAACTCTTCCACCAGTTCGAGGTCGAACGCCCCCGCCTTGCCCGTAAGACGGGTTTCGAACGCGAGATAAGGTCTGCCGCTCAGATCAAGCGCAACGAGCGCGGCGCACTCGTCCATCGGCACGAGCCGTTGGGCAAAACGGGCGATCCCGCGCTTGTCGCCGAGCGCCGCTTTGATCGCGTCGCCGAGCGCAATACCCACGTCTTCCACCGTATGGTGCGCGTCCACCTGCGTATCCCCTTTGCAGCGAAGTTGGACGTCGAGCCCGCCGTGCACGGCGAACAGTTCGAGCATGTGGTCGAAAAATCCCACGCCGCTGTCGATTTCCGCATTGCCCGCGCCGTCCAAATTCAGCGTAAGCGAAATTTCCGTTTCTTTGGTTTTTCTTTGAATTTCAGCCGTTCTCATGCCTCTTTCTCCTTTTGTTCGAGCCGCGCGAGCACCGCGCGCGCGTGCGCTTCGAGCGATTCGCTCCGCGCAAGCGCGACGATATCCGCCCCGTCCGTTTCGAGCGCTTCCTTCGTATAGGAAATCACGCTCATCTTGCGCGTAAAAATATCTTCGTTGAGTACCTGAAAGAACTTCGCGCTCCCGCCCGTGGGCAGAACGTGGTCGGGGCCGGCAAAGTAATCGCCAACGGGTTCGGGCGTATACGCGCCCAGGAACACCGCGCCCGCGTTGCGAACGAGCGGAAGCAAATCTTCGGGCGATTGCGTTGCGATTTCTAAATGTTCGGGCGCAATCTCGTTGGCAAGCCGAACGGCGCTTTGCAGATCGGCGCAGAGAACGATTCCGCCGCCCGATTCGAGCGATTTACGCGCCGTTTCCGCGCGGGGCAAGGTGCGCAACCGAACTTCCGTAAAGGCGGAAATTTCCTCCGCATACGCTCTGTCCGCCGTCAGTATGATCGCGCGGGCGAGCGGATCGTGTTCCGCCTGCGAAAGTACGTCCGCAGCGATAAAATCGGCAGGCACGCTCCCGTCCGCAAGAATCAGAATTTCGCTCGGCCCCGCAAGCATGTCGATTCCGACTTCGCCGTACACTTCCTTTTTCGCAAGCGTAACGAAAATATTGCCCGGACCCGCAATCACGTCCACCTTCTTCACCGACTGCGTGCCGTACGCAAGCGCGGCGATTGCCTGCGCGCCGCCCGCCTTATACACTTCCGTCGCGCCACATTCCTTTGCGGCAACCAGCGTAAGCGGATGAATTTTTCCGTTCTTCGCGGGCGTGGTTACGACGATCCGCTCCACCCCAGCCGCTTTGGCGGGCAAAACGCCCATGCACACGGAAGAAGAGAGCGGAGCGGTCCCCGCGGGCACGTAAATTCCCGCCGCGTCCACGGGACGGACGACGAAGCCCGTCGTTCGCCCGCCTTCCTTAGCAATGCAATCCGTTCTGCGGTTGCGCGTATGATAGGCGTAAATATTGCCAATCGCCTTTTTTAAACTCGAAAGCAATTCGGGCGCGACGCTCCGATAAGCTTCTTCGAATTCCGCTTCGCTCACGCGGTAGGTCGCAGCCGAAAGTTCCGTTCCGTCGAATTTCTTTTCGTAATCGAACACGGCTTGATCGCCGCGCGCCCGCACGTCCGCAAGAATTTCCCTGACTGCGGCAAGCTCTTTTTCATGCGCGGAAAATCCGCCGCGCGCAAACAGCTTTCTGCAATTCTCTTCCGAAAAAATATTCATTGCACCACCTCTTTCAATGCGGCGACGAGGGGAAGGATCTCCCGCGATTTTAACTTCAAACTCACTTTATTCGCCACCAGCCGCGCGGTGATCCCCGTGTACACCTCTTCGAGCACCACCAGCCCGTTTGCCTTTAACGTCGAACCCGTTTCCACGACGTCGAAAATCACGTCGGCTAGCCCCGTGACGGGCGCAAGCTCGATGGAGCCGTGCAGCGGAATAATTTCCGTCTGTTCCCCGCGCGCTTCGAACACCCTGCGCGCCGTATTCACGTATTTGGTCGCCACCCGCAGATGCGGGTTGGTCAAAACGTCTTTCCGTTCGGGGAATCCCGCAAGGCACAGGCGGCACTCTCCCAGACGCAAATCGAGCAGTTCGTAGATTTCCCGATTTTCTTCGAGAAGCGTATCTTTGCCGACGATTCCGAGATCCGCAACGCCCGCTTCCACGTAAGTGGGCACGTCGGCAGGCTTAACCAGAAAAAAACCGTACTTCCCCGCGCGGTCGCAGAGCACGAGTTTACGCGTTTCTTCTTTTAACGGCGCGGCGTCCACGCCGCAACGCGCCAGCAAATCGGCGCATTTTTCGGCGATTCTGCCCTTGCCGACGGCAAAATAAATCATAGTTTTTCCACTCCTTTGCGCGTCGCCTTAAAGCGTTCTTTCGCCTCCGTCTGCGATAAATCGGCTTCCCCGTAATAGGAAGCGAGCAGCTTCACCCGCTTGCCCGCATCGGCAAGCCGCAACGCCTCGCGGTAGCCGACTTCCTCCGCGCCTTTTTCGCAGACGATCACTGCGTCCAACCGTGCGCGGGCGGGCAGATTTCCCTGCCGTTCGAGCGCGATCAAAATGCGCTTCAAGCCGAGCGCGAACCCGACCGCGGGAATATGTTTGCCGAAGTCGTCGGCAAGGTCGTCGTACCTTCCGCCGCTGAGCACGGGCGCGCCCAGCCCGCGCACCAATCCCGAAAACACGATTCCGGAATAGTAAGAGAGCCGCCGCACCGCGCCCAGATCGTAACTGACGTAGTTTGCGTACCCCATGCGGGAAAGCAGCGAATCGACCTCCTGCAAGTGCGCGATCGCGCTCTGCGCGCGCGCGTTTTGCGTGAGAGCGCGCGCCCGTTCCAGCACTTCCGCGCCGCCGAACAGCGCGGGCAACGCCAGAACGGAATTGACCGCCGCTGCGCTCGCGCCCGCTTTTTTTAAAATGCGTTCGGCGTTTTCTCCGTCCTTGCGGTTGATCTGCCTGCGGAGCAGTTCCCCGTCCTCGGAAGAAAGTCCGCATTCTTCGAGCACGCCTTTAAAATACCCCACGTGCCCGAGATCGATTACGAAATCGCCGAGCCCCGCGGTCTTTAAACATTCGATTGCAAACGCGATCGTCTGCGCGTCGGAAAACGCGCCCGACTCCCCCAAACGCTCGACGCCAGCCTGCAAAATTTCGCGGTTGGAAATTTCTCCCCCTCCCTGTAAATCGAACTTCGAGGTAAAGTAACAAAGGCGGTTCTGCCCTTGGGAAAGTTTCGTCGCGGCAATGCGGGAAATTGCAAGCGTCGCGTCGGGACGGAGCACCAGCAGTCTTCCGTTAAGATCGGCCAGTTTAAACAGCCGTTCCTCCGGAAGCGCGTTGCGGATTTCGCTATATGCGGAAAAATATTCGAGCGTGGCGCTTGCCACGGATTCGTAACCGTTTTCGTCGAATTTACGGCGAAGCCGTTCCGCGATCAGATCGAGGCAACGGCTTTCTTCGGGCAAAACGTCCTGTACGCCCGCAGGTAATTTCGGGATCGCCATAACAGCTCCTTGCTTGTAATTTTATACATTTATGCAAATATATTATAGCACTATGTGTATAATATGTCAAATCTTTCCGCAAATATTTTATATAACAAAATTCGCCCCGTGCGCATATTGCGCACGGGGCGAAAACGAACTATTTCATTCTTTCCAAGAATTTTACGCTTTCAACGAAACCGTAAGGGGCGCAATCATATTCAGAGAACTTTCTTGCGCAATAAAGACTTCATGAGTACCGGCTTCCAACTTGATTTCTGCCGAAGGATTTGACACGCTTAAAATAAAATCGGGCTCCCAAGCACCATCAAGATAGAATACAAACTCCGCTTGACCGTTGAACACGTCAAATTCCACGGCAAATTGGTACGTACCCGCCGTTTCCACCGTCAGATACACAGTCACGTTTCCGTTGGATTCGATTTCAATCTCTTTTTGTACGTCGAGTACAAGCTGATCGTCGTCCACTTCGCTTCCGCCTTCCGTTTTTTCGATTACAACCGTATAGGTTGTGTCGTTCATGCTGTCGTTACTTCCGCAGATAAACGTTTCGGTATCGCCTTCTTTCATCGAGAAGACATATTCGGTAATTCCGAAGTCGGGATTAATGTACTCCGTCATATATTCGGTATCGAAAATAATTGCCAAAGGATCGTTCCCTTTTACGGTCAGTTTGTAGTTTCCTGCCGCAGGCGCGGTAAAGGTATATGCCACACCCATGTAAGCGTCGTCTGCCGCAATCTTAATTGTCGTTTCGCCAACGGTTAAAGTCGTACCCCCCCCCCACTTCGGAACCTGCCGGATCATTCAGCCCCAACAGACCAATGCCGAATTTGAGTTGAACGTATACTTTCGTTGCGTTGCTGCCGTCGTAATCGAAATAGCTACCGCTTGCCGCTGCCGGATCAAAGAAAACCTTATTGTTCGTTTCCCCTTCCAGCGCGGGCTCTTCCGTAAATACGAGGGCGAACTTCGTTGCGTCGATCGCTTCCAACTCGTAGCTGAATTGACACTTCATCGAACCTACGTTAGCGCCTTCGACAAGCATGAATCCCGTCGTTCCGTCTTCATTGAAGGTCAGCGTACAGTCGACTTCGCCCACCATGGAATTTGCTTTCGCAGTCCATTCCGTACCGCCGAGTACTGCCGCAGTGTCGGGAAGCTCAGCTTCTCCGCGCAGAATCACGCGCTGCGTCATATCGAACTGATCCTCATATACCAGCACGACGTTATAATTGAAGTCGAACTCCAACGCGTATTCCGTACCCGGTTTTACGTTTCCGGGAGCGACGTTCCCCTGTCTGGTCAGCGAAATCCGATTCTGATCGTTTACCGTATAGGCGTACACGACCTGATGCTGATCTGCGCCCGCTTCCGTAACCGTTACCTGATTTTCCGCAAACGTTACGGAATAACCGTTTTCCTTTTTGTCGCTCAGCGATCCTGCGAGCAAGTCTGCGCTGGCGGGTACTTCTTTTACGTTTACCGTAAATTCGTACTTCACCGAAGAAACCGCTTTCGAAGCGACTCTCACCGTATACTTTCCGGGCGCGGTCGCTTTAAAGATATAGCCGGCAGCATCTTCCACCTGTCCTGGGGTAATCGTTGCCGTCCCCGCGTTTGCGGAAGTGACGGAGGCAGTCGATTCTTGCTTCACGAGATAATCGGCTTCCTGTCCGATCATCGTGGCAACAAATTTAAATTCCTGACCGACGTAAAGCGAAACGTCGTCGAATGCGGAATTTGCGTCGAACGCATTGCTCGCTTCGTTATAAACGTAACCGGTTACTTTCGCCGTTGCGGGGTTTGCAAGTTCCGTGGTCAATTTAAAGGATTTTTCGAAATCCCCGAGTCTGATAATGACCGTCGCATTTTCGAAAGACTTTTCTCTGATTCTGATCGTAATCGAAATTTCGTCCTCCATGATCACGAAGCCGCCGTAGAAGTTTTTATCTTTGCCGAACGCAACCTCTTCTTTCCCCTCTTCTTTCAAATAAATGCCGTTTTCGAAAATATCGAAATAATTTAAATTTTTAAGAGGCACGATATTATTGAGGCGCAAAGTCAAACCTTGAGCAGTAGTAACACTGAGCGTATCGTTTTCATTTACTTCAACGCCGTTATACGTCAGCTTGGCTTCGGTAATGCTCAAAGAATCGAGATATTCCGCATCTTTAAACGGGTTTTGAAGCTGTTCCGCGGCGTTCACGTCGAGCGCAGACTGCTCGATCGAAAGTGAAACGGTTTTATCCGCTTCCGGCGTGCCGGCTAATTCCAGAACGCCCGTGTTGATGTCCTCGTTTTTCCACTGCAGTTTCGCGGTATCGCCTTTCAGCGTGATTTTTTGAACGCCTTCTTCATCCGTAACGATCTTGTTATAGGGCGCTCCGTTTTCGGGCGTTACCACCGTTACTTCGGCAATATATTCGTCTTTGTATACGTTGGTTTCTACGGTGAAATCCGTAATCCACATATCTTCGTTGACCGAAAACTCGATTTCCACCTGCGTAAGAATCGCCGAAAGCGCGCCGCCGGCGGCAAGAGAGTACTTCGAAAAACTGTAAGAAATCGCAACGTCGATCGTCTTGTCTTCGTGCGTGACGACCGTTTCTTTCAGATCGTTGTTATAGCTCTTTAAATCGCCCGTTTCCAAATCTTTTTTCAGCTTATCGCCAGAAGTCGGAGCTTTGCCGCCCTCTCTCCAAAGATTAGTCAGGAACGCATACGCCCCGCGCCCCGCAAAATTTTCGGAAATCGTCGCTTCCGCAATCGCGTACGTCGCGCCGCCGTTCAAATACTGCATGATCGGGCTGTCTTCATCGACGACCAGATCGTAAGTGCCGTCTTCGTTCAGCACGTTTTTCTTCCAGTCGTATTCGGAAAGGAACGTAAACTTTCCGCTGGAATCTTTCACGCCGCCGACGATTTCGCCGGCATCGTTCAGATCGATAAAATACTCGATATTGTTGTCTTTCTTATTGTCTACGTGGAGGTAATTTTTACTGCGCTCGTAAACAATCGGATCGACTTCCGTAGCGCCGTCTCTCAAATAGCCGCCTTTGACGATTCCGAGCTTCTGTTCGTTCTTTTCGATTTCGTCGAAAATCGTTTCCACGTCTACGGGAAGTTTATCCGTCGAGATGAAGGCGTCGATTTTGCCGTGCGTCGCGTCGGTAAAGGAATATTTATCTCTGCCGCCCTCGTAAATCGTTGCATTCTTCGCGGAAACGCGCTCCGTTCCCACGGGGATCGCAACCGTCTGGTCGTGTGCGGAATCGTTTGCGCAGTGTCTTTTCGCCGCGCCGTCTTCGCCGATCGGCTCTTCCGTTACAAGCCATTCGCCGTAAGCGTGCCCGATTGCCGGTATCGTATCGGTAACCTCTTTTTTGCATTCGCTGCACGTGCCCTTCTTCGAGCCTTCGGTTTCACACGTAGCCGCAAGAACCGTTTCCCAGTCCGATACGGAATGCGTATGCTTATCGCCGCACGCCACGAGGGAGAGCGCCGAAGCCGAGCTCAACGCGATAACCGATAAAGTTACCAATAGTTTTTTGCCTTTCATATCTCTGTCTCCTTTAATAATTTGCAATTGATTACCAGCTGTACCCTTCGTAGAACCCGCACGCAAACAGCCACTGATTTTCTTCCGAAGAAACGTAGCCGACCTCGCCCGATTCCGCAAGTCCGTCGCCGTCGTTAAAGAGGAATGCCTGCTGCGCGTACGCCTGCAAAAAGATTTGTAATTCGGCGGTCACTTTGTATACGCCGTCGTCGTTCGTATACTGCGCGTAGCCGTCTATCCCCTCGTAGTCTTTGTATATCCCCGTTGCCGTGCTCTCGTTCTGACTCAGAATTCCTTTGTAGCCTTCGATAAACACTTTGTAATTTTTACCCGCGCAGGTGAGCGCCTTGTTGCCCTGATATTCCACCGTATTGAACGGAGCGTCGAATACGTCGGTCGGCGCGGAAATTTTTGCGAACAGAATTTCCTGGAAGCCGTCGCGGGAGTTCCACAAACGGTAACAGTTGTATTCGGGGCTTTCGTCAAACCGCACCATGTTGCCGTCCAGCAAGCCGCCGTTCAGATCGCCGATAAATTTCCATGCGTGCAACTCTTGATTCACGTTCGGCGTCTTTACGAACGCTTCTTCGGGCAACACGACCTCCGCAGTCCCCACTTCCAGCTCGTAATCGCCGCGGGAATAAACGCGGAATTGCATCGTCACGGGGAACTGATCGGCACGGCAGTCTGCGTAAATCACGAACTGCGTCGCCATTCTGCCGCCGCTGGAAATGCCCTCTTTGGGAACGGCAAATTCGTGGCGGAAATTTTTGGTGAACGTCGAGGAAGGTCCGCCGCCGTCCTGCGTGTGCGAAAACGTCCAAATTGCCGCCGAACCGACGTAAATATCCGCTTTGGGATTGATTTCATTCGCCGAAGTTTCAACCCAGCTTTCCACCACATAGTCGCCCGGTTCATAGGGACTGAACGTGAAATGGACTTTGGCTCTCGAATCCTTTTGCGTAAAGCTGTACACGCCCGTTTCGGTCAGCTGGATCGGCGTATACAATCCCGTGCCCGACCCCGGCAACCGCTTGGTGCTCGTCACTTTGAACAGTTCGATCGTTACATCCGGCTTATCGTTGGTCGCGATATAAACGTTGGGATTATAGGTGTATTCCTCGGGCAAGCCCGAAAGCGTAACCTTGTAATCGCCGTCGAGCCCCGTAATTTCGGCTTTGCCTTCGCGGTTGACGTACGCGCTGACGGGAAGCCCGACGTTATCGCTCCAGTACACGGTAATGTTGTTCTGCGGGCGGTAAGGTTGCTGTTCGTATTGCAACGAAACGGTAAACTTTTCGCCGGTAGGATTGGGCGGATTCGGCTCTTCGGGTCCGCCCGGATTTTCGGGCGGAGTTCCTCCGTTCGGCGGCGTATACTTCCCGCAGCCGAACAGCGGCAGCGTAAGCAAAAACGATAATAAAATTGTGAAGAATTTCTTTTTCATACCGTTTGCCCTTTTACTTTTTTACTTTCACAAACAACGATTTGATATCGTTCCATTTCAGTTTCCGAACCACGACGTCCGCAACCCAAAGCACGACTGCGGCGATCAAGAGCGGCACCGTTAAATTGAAACGGTAAATACCGAGTTCTTTTTCGTCGTTTTCGATGATCAGATTGCCGTCCGTACTCACTTCGCCGTCGCCGCCGACCATTTTGTGCAGAACGGAAACGTCGTAAATTGCGAAGCGGTCGTATTCGGCAAGATAAGAAACTTTGAAATCCGCCGAAGCGGCGTAGTCGCTCCCGCCGTAGGAGTATACGGTCGTAATCTTGTATTCGCCCGTTGCAGGAAGCGCGAATTCGTAGAAGTATCCTTCCGCGTCGTAAACGAAGGTATCTTCGATCTCTTCCGCGCCGGGCACGGTCACTTTCACGGTTGCCTTCGCGCCTGCGTGCAACACCGCGGGCGTAATTTCGATGCGGGCGAATTTGCCCTGCGTGCTCACGTTTACGGTATAGGGAACGTCCGTCTTGACTGCGGGAAGATTCGTTTCGAACACGTTGTTCATAAACGTTTCCATCATGCCCGCTTTGTTCCATTTATCCATCCATTCGGGCATATTCGAACCGCCGCCCGTAAGTTTGCTCGTAAAGCTTGCCACTTTGCCGTTCCCGTATCCCCAATATGCGTAAATCGGCACGTCGGCAGAAACGTCGCTCTGCGTGGCGTCGGGGACGTATTTGGCAACCAGCACGGTGTTTGCGCTTGCTTTGGGACTGTTCGCATAAAATCCGCCGACGTAGTTATCGAACAGATCGTCCGAACTAATGTCTTTCAGAACGGCGTCGTTGCGTCGCTGCGCGCTCACGAACGCGGGCGCATCGATTTCCGTCTTCGTCAGATCGTCGGCAATTTCGCCGAACATCACGCCGTCGAGTTCTTCGGGCGTCGCCGCATAAAAGTAATGCGCGTCTTTATCGCCGCTCACTGCCGCAAGCGATTCGAGCAGGGATTTGGCGTTCTGTGCGACGGGATCGCTGAAATCCCTGCCGCCTCTGCCCACGTCGAGCACGGATGTGACGATATTGTTCGCCTTCATCTGTCTGACGATGGTGAGCGGATCCCCGTCCGAAGCGCCCGCGCCGACGTAATCGAGCCCGTCGCTGATGAGCATGACCTGTTTTTCGCGGAAGCGGGAATCGTTCGTCCATTTGAGCGCCATTTTCAATCCCGCGCCGATGACCGTTCCCTGATTGACCGAAAGGCGGTTGATCGCCTCTTCGATCTTGCCGCGGTTTTCCCCCACCTTCTGGGGCGGAACGGGCAATTCCGAATTGCCCGAAAAGGCAACGATGGAAACGTAATCGTCGTCCTGCAAAAAGCTCAATAAGTTGCGCGCCGCCTGTTTTGCCACGATCAGATGATAGTTAAACGCCATACTGCGCGAAATATCGATTACGATGGTGTACATTTTGGGCGCCTGCGCGTTGTTGCCAAAGCGCACGGGAAGCATGTCTTCGAGTTTTTTCAGCGTTTCGTCGGTATTGTTCTGAATGAACGTATTGCCGAACGTGACGAGGCTCTTGCCGAAGAAGGACACCGCCTGATCGAGGCTTTCCACGAACCGCTCGGTATGGCTGAAATTGCGCACGTCCACGTTGGAAAGCATAATTTCGTCGTAGCGGCAGAGTTCTTCCACCGTATCGGGAACTTTCGCCGTTGCAACGTAGCTGTCGATCGTCGCCTTTTCCCCGAAGAGCCGTTCCGCCGCTTCTTTGTCTTTGGGCGAATCGGTAATCAGAAGCACGTTCACGGTATCGGAAACCGTCTGCGTAAACGCAAAGGCGTTGTTGCCTGCGTAACCGTCGCCTTCCGCTTCCACGCGTACTTCGTAGTCGATATCGCCCGCTTCCGTCGTGTTCAGATGAAACGTCACGCCGTTGTTGCCCGCCGCCAGCTGAACGGGTTCCCGCTTCGCCTGTACGCCGTTGCGGTACAGGGAAACGTAAGCGTAAACCGAATAGCTGCTGCGCACGTAGGCGACTGCTTTTTCCTCGTGATTGAGATAGGTGCTGCGCGTAAAATCCACGCCCGAAACCTGCACTTCCTTCGCGCCTTCGGGCAGATTGTCGTCGAGATAGATCGCGTCCACGCGCACGCCGCGCGATTTCAGCGTATCGACCGTGCGTTTCAGCGCGTTGTCGTCGCGCAGATCGGAAGCGAGACCGTCGGTGATGAGGACGATGCGCTTGATCGCGTCCGCCTTGAACAGCGTTCCCGTATATTCGAGTGCTTCTTTGATGTTCGTTTCGCTGATATCCACGCCGGAATCCTTCACGCTCTTCACCCGTTCGCCAGGCGCGAAAAGGACTTCGTAATCCTTGGCAAAGCACACCGTGCCGAGCTTGGAGTTGCGCGGAAGATTGTTCTTTAATTTGCCGATGGATTCGTCGATCTTGTCGAGATTCTGTTCGGCGGAATAAGATACGTCCGCCACGACGTAAACCTGCGTTTCGGTGAGGACGGAAACGACCGTCGTTCCCGCGGCGGAGAACGCGATCAGAACCGCCATCGCAACGTGCATGACCATCGACGCAACGTTGTGCCCGTTGCGGTTTTCTTTTCTGACAGCGATCGCAAACGGCACGGTAAAGAGCACGAGCAGCGGAATTGCGATCAGCAATAAATATACGTTATCGAAGTTGATACTGCTCATAACAATACACCGCCCAATCCGCCGCGACTAGCACGGCGATGATCAGAAACCAAATCCAGATTTCGCTGAAAGTTCCGTCTTTTTTCTTATTTTCCGCTTCCCCTTGCAGGGAGAATGCTGCGTCCGTTACCGTCGTGGCGCGTTCCGCTTCGTTCAGAGAAGCGAACACGTGGTATTCCCGTTCCGTTTCGCCCGAAAGCACGGCGATCGTATACGCGCCGACTTCGTTCAATGCGTAATCGGCAACGGGATTCGAACTGTCGAGATAGGTCACGCCGCCGAGCGGAGAAATCACGCGCACGCTGTCGAAAGAAGCGAGTACGTTCACCGTCATCGTATCCCCGCAGAGATAAGAAGTTTCGCTTACCACGTTGGGGAAAGTATAGTTTAAAAGATTTTCCACGAGTTGGGTAAAATCTGCGCGCTGCGTAAAGTTGGTATCGTTGAGCCCGAACGAGAACACCACTTCGCGGTTGCCGTAACCGTTCGTTCCCGTAAAGACCATCGGATTTCCGTCCAAAGAAAGGAGCGTCGTAAAATTGCGGTAAAGCCCGCACTTCACGTATTTGTTCACGTAAACCGTCTCTTTGCGGATTCCGTTCAACAGCGTCTTGACGACGGAAGCGCTCGAATTGGTGTACTGCAACACGCCCTTGTCGCCCGCAATCACTTCGCCCTGCACGGTAAAGCCCGATTCCGCAAGGCTGCTCTTCGGTTCGATAAACCACACCGCGCCGTCCGTCGGCATTTCGGCGGGCGTAAAGCGGTCGAATACGTACAGATCGTAACCGGAAATATCTTTGAATTTGTCGGTACGGTATACGTCGATCTTCGCGTTGTTTACCGAGGAAAGCACCGCGTTCCAGAAGAAAGGCGCGTCGCTCACGAGAATGGTTCTGAACGCGTTCTCGTAATCCAAATTGTAATAAACCGTTTCGTTGTCGAGCGCGAGCGCGTCGTCGTTTTGAATCGCTGCCTTCACCGATTGAAAGGATTCGATTTCGCAACTGAACTCGAAGGGCGCGGCTTCCAGTTTTTTCACGGATAACGTCTGCGTGAGCGTCCGGGAGGAATCCCCCCCGTCGACCGTTATTTCAAGTTCGAGTTCGGCATCGTTTTCGTAAGATACGACGGTGCCGGACACCGTTAAAATCCCCTCTTCGTGCGTGCAGACGAGGTCGGAAATTCCGTAATTTTCCTCGTGCGAGGAAACGGTGTAAAGCTTAATATTTTCCGTTTCGCCGTAAGATTTATCGGTGACGAGATAGGTTTTGACCGAAGGATTTTCGTTGAAATATCCCTGTGCCGTACCGATCGCCGCCGCGGGATCGATCGCCGTAAAAGCGGGCGCGACGTTTTCCAAAAGCTTTACCGCGTATTCCTTGTCAGTTACTTCTTCGAACACGACTTCCGCGCCGCCGCCGAGATACACAAGGGTAAAATCGCTGCCTTCCGCGCTCTTGCCGATGACGTCCGCAATGTATTCTTTGCCGGCATCGAGCCGCGTTTTGCCCGCGTCCTGCACCATATTCATACTGCCCGATCCGTCGAGAATAAAGCAGTAGGAATCGGCAACGCCGCGCAAAACGAACACGGGGTGCGCCAAAGCTACGGAAAGGAAGAGCACTGCGAAAATCTGCAAAATCAGACTCACGATGCCCGCCAGTTTGTTGATCGGGTTTTTGCGCTTTAAAAAGCGTTCGCTCAGCGTCCACAGATAAGTGGAAGAAATCACCTGTTCGGTGTATTTGTTTTTGATGATATAGATGAGAATGAGAATCGGGATTCCAATCAGTCCCAGCAATCCCAAAGGATATAACAGACTCATTTCAGCACCCCCATTCCGACGAGTTTTTCAAAGAAAACGCGGGTAACCGAATCTTCGGAAGAAACCAGCATATAGTCCGCGCCCCGCGCCGCGCAGTAATCGCGGATTCTGCCCGTCGCATAGTCGAGCGCCTGTTTGTAAGCTTTCGCAATTTCGCGCGTAATGTTTTTGCGGTAGCTGCGTTCCACCGTTTCCGAATCGAAAAAGTGCATTTTGCCGCGCACTTTGGGATTGAGCTCCTCTTTCGAAAGCACCTGAATGCACAGGATATCCCGCTTTTTCGAAGCGAGATGATCGATCGCGCGCTCGTAATCGTTGTCCGTGAGAAAGTCGGAAATAATGACCGACATCCCGTCGCCGTAGCCCACGTTGGAGGGAAGAATGGCGTCGCTCAGATAACTGTCGCCGTCGAACTCAACTTCGTTGAGTTTGCCCACCGCACCCGTGTAAGCGTCTTTGCCCAAAAGCCCCGTAAACACGTCGTTCACGGTCTTGTCGCGCACGGCGTACACGGAAACTTTATCCATATCGTTCACGGAAAGGTAAGCGATCGTCGCGGCGATTTTCAGCGCCTGTTCGTCTTTCTTGCCCTTGCCGTACGCCATAGAACGGCTCGCGTCGACGTAGATCTTCGTGTGCATCTGCCGTTCGTCGTTGTACAGCTTCAAATAGAGTTTATCGAAACGCGCGTAGGCGTTCCAGTCGATTTTCGTAATGTCGTCGCCCGCGAGATAATCGCGGTAATCGGAAAATTCGCACGAAGAACCGAAGGTCTTGCTCTTGTGATTTCCACCGAACTGACCCGCCACGTTATTTTTTATGAGCATTTGCAAGGTTTCCACCTGTTGCAAAAATGCTTCGTCGATCACTAAATTCTTCATGCGATTAGGTTACTCTTCGTCTTTTATTTCGTTAATTTTTTGTTTTCTTCCACCAGCTGCCCGATCACGTCGTCCACCGTAAGATGATCGTTGACCGCGGCGTAGTTGATCTTGATTCGGTGCCGCAGTACGGGGTATGCCAGCGCGTCGATATCCGCATAGGATACGTTGTAGTTTCCGTTCATAAGCGCCCGCACCTTCGCGCAGGTTACGATCGCCTGCGCCGCACGCGGCGACGCGCCGTAACGGATGTATTTCTTCGCCGTCTGGGAAGTCTTTTCTAGCTCGGGATGCGTATTCGAAATCAGGTTGACCGCATACGAGAGCACCTCGTCGATAATCGGCACGCTCTTGGCAAGCTCGCGCATTTCCAGAATGGTCTTGCCGTCGATGATCGCGGTTGCGTTCTCTTCCATCGTCGCCTGCGTCATGTTTACGATATCGGCAAGTTCGTCCGTTCCCGGGAACTTCATGATGAGCTTAAACATGAAACGGTCCATCTGCGCTTCGGGAAGCGGATAAGTTCCGTCCTGCTCGATCGGGTTTTCCGTCGCCAGAACGAAGAAAGGTTCCGCCATCGCGTAAGTATCGTTGAGTACGGTAATTTTGTGCTCCTGCATTACCTCGAGCATCGCCGCCTGCGTCTTAGGGGTAGCGCGGTTAATTTCGTCCGCAAGAATGAGGTTTGCGAAAATCGGCCCCTTGCGGAACACCGTGTTCATTTTTCCGTCCGCGCCTTTTTCGATGACGTTGGTACCCGTCACGTCGGAAGGCATGAGGTCGGGCGTAAACTGAATACGGGAGAACGGCAGGGAAAGCGTTCTGCCCAGCGAGCGCACCAAACGGGTTTTGCCGACGCCCGGAACCCCTTCGAGCAATACGTTTCCGCCCGCGACGATCGCGGTGATCACGCCGTCGATGATGTCTTCCTGACCTACGACGTCCTTATGGAGTTCTTCCTTGATCTTTGCGATCGAGTGACTGAAACTTTTTACTTTTTCCAAATTATCCATGTCGATTCTTCCTGAATTTATTTTTCCGTTTCCGGTTCTTTACTTCCGCCGAGCAGTCGGTCGAAATATTCGAGCAATATTTTCTTCTGCGATTCGGTGAGATCTCCGCTATCGGCAAGTTCCTGCGCGATTCTGAAATAGTAGTCCACCACTTCGCCGTACTTGATATATCCGCCGAAATCGGGGTCGTAAATTTCTTCGTCGCTGCCGTATTGCAGATCGCCGTCGCCGTAGCCGCCCGGATTGGTTCCGGGATCGGGTTCGCCCGTTTCGGGATCGTCGCCCCCCTGCACCCGCGGCGGAATCGCAAGAAGGGCGGGCAGTTCGCCCGGATCGATTGCAAAGATTTCGGCAAGTCTTGCGGGAACGAATTCGTCGATCATGCAGTTGTACGCCTGCACGCAGAGCGCGTCCCCCGCAGCTTCGGCAAACGCGTCGACCGCCGTATCCAACCGTGCGCGCACTTTGGAAGCGGAAGAGGTTTCGAGCATACTTTCCGCTTCCGTCAGCGCGTTCCCCAGAGCGATCGCACCGCCGTGCAGCGCGTCCCCGTCACCTTCGCCGAGCGAAGACAACGCGCCTTCCGTTCCCTGTTTTAATCCGCCGAGGACGTCGCGCAACCCGTCGCCGCCCAGATCGGTATAACTTTCTTTTACTTTTTTCAGCGTTTCCGCAAGCGACGCGTCCATTTTACCGAGTTCTTCGGTATTTTCGCCCGTGAGGTCGCGCCAAGCGGATTCCACGTTATTGATCGAACCGAACCCCGTTTGCAAGGAACGGTAAATCGCAATACCCGTTGCAATTGCGTCCGAAACTTGTTTCGTGCGTTCGTCTGCGGCAAACGCGTCCCCGATCCGTTTATAGCTGTTCACGCTGACGACGAACGCATCCACCGAAGAAACCGCGGCGGAAACCTGCATCTTCATCACGCTCTTTTTTTCCGTTTCCCGTAACTGTGCAAGAAGCGTTTCCAGAACGCCTTTCACGGAAGATTTCAATCCGTTTTCAAGACGGGAGTCTTCGATTTCCGCAATCATCTGTTCGAGAGAAGAAATCTGCCAGGGCGTGATCGCAAATGCGTCCCCGTCCGGCGAGGGCGGCTGAATCGGCGTCTTCTTCCCTTGAAAAGGAAGCGCGACCGCCGTTACGAAGACGGCAACCGACAATAAAAACGCTGTGATCACGTACCAAAGTTTTTTGCAAACCTCTTTGAAACTGCGTTTGGGTAGCGCGCCGAGCTTTTCCGCCGCGTCCTGCCGCTGCAATTCGATCATGTCGCCCGAATCTTCGCGGTAGGCGACCATCGTCTGAACTTTTTCGTCGAGCCCGTATTCGCCGTCGAGATGCCGCGCAAGCCGCGCGTCGTTCCTGTGAAAGGCGAAGAAGAGCGGAATCCCCGCAAGCAGCGCCGCGCCGATTCCGATGATAACGTAGTACCAGGGGGCGATCGCGATTTTGCTCAGCTTCAGCGCAAGGAGCACCGCGCCCGAAGACAGCAATCCCGCGGAAAGCCCCAGCGCCGCGCTCTTAATCAGCGCCGACTGCAAATACTTTTTTTTCAGTTGTTTGAAAGTTTCGCTCATGTTATCTTTTTTTACAAATTATGAATATTTTATAGATTTATAAATTTTTTCTCGGCATAATTCTATATTTTTATACATTTTATCATAAATTCTTCCGAATTGCAAATGAAATAGGGTTGCGTTTTACTTATATCATATAAAAAAACCGCTTATAGCCGAAAAACGCCGAGGAAACGGTTGCGTTTATTTCCAATTCACGGCAATTTTGCATAAATACGGAAAATACGAAAAAACCGCAGGACGGCAGCCCGCGGTTTTGCAAACGAAAAATTCAGTTGAGCACGACGTCTTTCAAACTTTCGTACTTTTTCATGGCGGCGGTTTTGATCGCGCCGAAATTCAATCTCCGCTCGAACGCTTCGTCCGCAAGCTTTTTCGCCAAAAAGATTACGTCCGTCGAATAGCGCAGATTTTTTACGTCCGTCAAAAACTTTCCGCTCTGACGGGTGCCGAGGAAGTCGCCGCTCCCGCGCAGTTCGAGATCCTTTTCGGCAAGCTTGAACCCGTCCGACGTTCCTTTTAATACCTGCAAGCGTTCGAGCGCCGTTTCGCTACCCGATCCGACCAACAGAAAGCACCAGCTCTTTTCGCTGCCGCGCCCCACGCGCCCGCGCAACTGGTGCAGCTGCGAAAGCCCGAATCGTTCGGCGTTGTAAATCACCATGATCGTCGCGTCGGGCACGTCAATCCCGACTTCGATCACCGTCGTCGCCACGAGGCAGTCGTACTCCTTCCGTTTGAACGCCGCCATGATTTCCGACTTTTCCTTTTCTTTCATGCGCCCGTGCAACAGCGCGAAACGCACGTCGGGCAATCGGTTTTTCAGTTCGTCGAACAATTCCGTTACCGAGGTAACCTGCCCTTCGTCGTCCTCGATTTTCGCGCAGACGAAATAAGCCTGTTTGCCCGCGCGCACCTCTTTGCGGATATACGCAAGCATATCGTCGTACTTGCGTTCGGGAATGACGGAAGTCGTAATTTCCTGCCGTTCTTTGGGCTTATCGGCGATCACCGTCACGTCCAGATCACCGTAAAAGATTAAGGATAGGGTGCGCGGAATCGGCGTTGCCGACATTACCAATACGTCCGGATCGTCGCCCTTTTCACTCAATATATTGCGTTGCGCGACGCCGAACCGATGCTGTTCGTCGCACACGCAAAAGGCAAGATTGCGAAACGAAACGTCCGCCTGCAATACGGCGTGCGTTCCGCACAGAATTTCGATTTCCCCCGCCGCGAGCGCGCTTTTTATTTCCCGTTTTTCCTTTGCCGAACAGCCGCCCGCAAGGTAACCCACGCGGCATTCGGGGAACGTTTTGCAAAGCAGGGCGTAGTTCTGCGCAGCAAGCAATTCGGTCGGCGAGAGGTAAACCGCCTGATACCCGCTCTTGACCGCCATAAAAATTCCCGTCAGCGCAACCGCCGTCTTTCCGCTGCCCACGTCGCCCTGCAGCAAACGGTTCATGCGTACGGGCGAAGTCACGTTTTCGTAGATCGCGCGCACGGCGGCTTTCTGCCCCTCCGTAAACGAAAAAGGAAACCGTTTCAGAAATTCCGCGATGTCACGCTCGCTTACGCGATACTTTTTCAGGCGCGCGTCGTTGCGATCGCCCTTAATCAGTTTGAAGGCGGAAAGCAGCGTAAAATACTCTTCGAGCGCAATCCGTTCGCTCGCGCGGCGCAATTCTTCCTGCGATTTCGGCGCGTGAACGCCGTAAAACGCCTCTTTTAGCGGAAACAACGCGTATTTTTGCTGCAATTCGGGCGGAATGACCGAAACGAACGTTTCCCCGCGCAACGCTTCCGTCACGGCGCCGCGCAGTATCTTTTGCGTGAGCGCGCCCTTTAACGGATATACGGGCACCAGCCCCTTCAACCGCGCGTTTTTATCGAGCGGCTCGAACGAAGGATTCACCAAAGAAACATGCCCGTAACGGTTCTGCACCCGCCCGTAAAAGAGATACTCCCCCGCCTTTAAACGGGGCGCAAGATAGGGCATGTTGAACCACACGGCGGAAAACGTATCGCCGTTTTGTTTCAGCCAGGCGCGCACCAGCTTGATTCTGCCCGTATACCGCACAGGATCGACGGAAACGAGCCTGCACGCCACGAGCGCGGTATCGTTGTGATAAAGATCGCGCACCGAAGCGCGCGCGGTCATATCCAGATACGCGCGCGGATAATAGCGCACCAGATCGGCGGTGTCCGCAATGCCGATTTTTAAAAAATCTTTCGCGCGTTTTTCGTTCATGCCGCGCAAATTTGAAAGTTTCACAAAATTGAATTTCCGTTAAATAATTTTCAATATATTATAAAAGAGCGGTTTCCCGCTCTTTCGCGTTTTTTCATTTTACTCCAACGAAAGGAGGTAATAATACACGGGCTGACCGCCGTTATGGAAGTCTACGTCGCAATCGGGGAAGGCTTCCCGTACCTTGCCCGAAAGCGCCTCGGCGTCCTCTTCTTTTACACCGTCACCGTAATAGAGGGTAATGACCTCGTGCGAATCGTCTTTCAGCTTGTCGAGCAACTTCAAAACGGTATCGTCGATATTGTCGCTCTTTGCAAGAATCTTTTTATCGTCGAGCCCGATGATATCCCCTTCCTTGATGCTGAACCCGTTCACGTTGGTGGTGCGCACCGCGTGCGTCACCTGTCCCGCGCGCACGTTGTCGAGCGCATGAATCATGTTCGTCTTGTTCTCTTCGGCGCTCGCTTCGGGGCTGAACGACAGCGCCGCCGCAAACCCCTGCGGAATATTCTTGGTGGGAATGACGTGAATCGTGCGGTTTTCCACAAGCGCTTTCGCCTGTTCCGCCGCAAGAATAATGTTTTTGTTGTTGGGGAATACGAACACGTTTTCCGCATTGATCTTCTGCACCGCGTTCGCGATGTCGGATGCGGAAGGATTCATCGTCTGCCCGCCCTCGATCACGCGGTCTACGAACAAATCTTTGAAAATTTCGGCGATTCCCTCGCCCGCGCAGATGGCGAGCATGCCCTGATCCTTCTTTTCCGCCTCGATCTTCGCCTTTAAAGCACGGTTCTGTTCGAGCATATTTTCGATCTTCGGGCGGTCGAGTTCGCCCAGCTCCAAAGCATACGTCAGCGCAACGCCGGGGCAGTTGGTGTGCACGTGAACTTTAATGAGTTCCAGATCGCCGATACAGATGACGCTGTCGCCGATCGCCATTAAATTTTCGCGCAATTTATCGATATCGGCGAGCGTGGTGCTCTTTTTTAAGTTGATTACGAAAAATTCCGTACAGTAAGCGAACTGGATTTCGCCCAGATCCATATTGATGATATCGGAATTGTCGCCGAAGTCCGCATCGGAAGCGCCCGCCTGGTTCGCGGCTTCCGTCTGTACTTCGGAAACGATTTCCTCGTTCGTGAGCGCGGCAAGGAATCCGCGCATAATCGTCATAAGCCCTACGCCGCCCGAATCGACGACGCCCGCCTTCTTTAAAACGGGAAGCAGTTCGGGCGTTTTGGCAAGCGCCCTGTCGCCCTCTGCGATGATCGCAGGCAGGAAGGTTTCGAAATCGCGGTGTTTACCCGCGTTTTTTACAGCAAATTCGCTCATCATGCGCACGACGGTTAAAATCGTGCCCTCTTTGGGAATGGCAACCGCGTTATAAGCGACTTTTGTGCCCGATTCCATCGCTTTTGCAAAAGTTTTGGTATCCGCTTCCGTCTTGCACGAACGCAGAACGGAACAAATCCCGCGGAAAATCTGGGAAAGGATTACCCCCGAATTGCCGCGCGCGCCGCGCAGCGCGCCCTTGGAAACGAGGTCGCAAACTGCGGTAAAATCGTTCGCGGCGGAAGCGTTCAGCTCTTTCACCGCCGACTGCATCGTAAGCGACATATTCGTCCCCGTATCGCCGTCGGGCACGGGGAACACGTTCAGCGCGTCTACCTTCGCGCGGTTATTTTCCAACATTTTCGCCCCGACCAGAACCATCTTCCGGAACGCGGCGCTATTTATCGATTTCTGCATGAATTATATTCTCCAAAATGTAAAAAACAACGGAGACGGAGTTACAGTTTCAAACCGATGACGTTCACGTTTACGGTATCCACGATCATGCCCGTAAAGCGCTCCACCTTATACTTGACGGATTCTTTCAGCGATTCCGCCACCGCTTCGATGGAGACCCCGTATTTGATTAAAACGGAGACGTCGATAAAGATTCGGTTTCCGGACGTTACGATTTTTACGCCCTTGCCTCCCGCGTCTTTTTTTAACAGTTCGGCGAGCGTATCCGTAAAACGGCGCGCAACGGTATCCACGATGCCATAGCTTTCCATCGCGGCCTGAGATGCGACTTTGGCGATTGCCAAATCGGATATGGAAATTTTTCCGTACGCGTTAGACGTGCTTACAGACATACTGCTCTCCTGAACCTTTCATACCCTATTCTACCCTATTATATCGCATTTTGCAAGCATTATTGAAAAAAAATTCGGAAATCCCCGAAAATTTTCCAAAAAACAAGCCGTTTTTAATTGCTTTTTTAACTCGATTTTGATATCATAAATATCGGCTTGCGAATCTTTTTCGCGCGCTTCAAAATCAGAATTATCCCAGCGGAGGTAGAGATATGTCGAGAGTATGCAGTATCTGCGGTAAGGGTCAGACTTCGGGCAACAACGTAAGCCACTCCAACCGTAAAACGAAGAGAGCGTTCAAGGCAAACGTGCAGAAGGTTTCCTATCTGCAGGAAGGCAAAGTCGTGAACGACTACGTATGCGCGAGATGCCTCAAAAGCGATAAAGTAGAACGCGTATAATCAACTTTGTACCCTAAAAAGGGGTGCGGCAATCGCCGCACCCCTTTTTTCTATCCGCAAACGGTTTGCAATACGCGCAAAAAGTTTCCCCGCGCAAACTTTTCGACGGCGGCGCTCCCGAATTCCCGCACGAGTTCGTCCAGAAATTTCGGCATATAAGCCGGATTTTTCAGATAGGCGTTTTCGGGAATCCCGTCGAAATCGCTCCCCAGGGCAAGCGTTTCCGTTCCGCCCGCTTTGACGATCGCCCGCGCGTGCGCAAGCAAGCCCTCCCGCTGCCCCTCCTCCGAGCCGTCGGAAGACACGAAATCGGCGCAGAAATCCAACCCGACGACGCCCCCGCACCCCGCAAGCGTTTTGATCTGCGAATCGGTGAGATTGCGCGCGCAGGCGCAAACGGAATCCGCGCCCGAATGACTGGCGACGAAGGGAACGCGCCCCTCGTTTGTCTGCGCGACGTCGTAAAACAATTTATCGCTCCCGTGCGAAACGTCTACGATCATGCCGAGCTTGCGCATATGCGCAACCGTTTCGAATCCGAACGGCGTCAGCCCCCGCGCGGTCTCGCGCGCCGTAAAGGGAACGCGTCCCGCACAGAGCCCTTCGTAATCGGGAAAATTCGGAAACCCGATTTCGTTGGGATGATTCCACGTGAGCGTCATCATGCGCACGCCGCGCGCGTACAGAGCGTCCAGTTTCGCAAGGCTTCCCTCGATCGCGCCGCCCTCCTCTACCGTGAGCATCGCGTTGACGCTCCCCTCGCAAAGGTCTGCGGCACGCAATATCTTGCGATAACCTTCGTGCTTGCACAGTGCGTCGAACCGATCGCACAGCGAAAGCGCGGAAGCAAATCTGCCCTCCCGCGCGGAAACGAACGCGGCAAAGCACTGCAAAAAGCAACCGCCCGCCGTTAAATTTTCTTTCGTTACCTGCAAAACGCCCGTTTGCGTTAAGGCGTCGCAGTGGAGATCGCAATATTTCATTCGTGTTTCACAAACAGGCGCAGCACCAGTCTTACGACGTAAGGCGGCTTGATACAAACGATCATAGCTCCCTCCTAAATATCGTCGACGAACACGAGCACCCGCTCCTTCGTTTCGATAAACGCTTCGTCTTCGAGCGCGACATTGGAAATCCCGCGCGTGGAACCGTACGTCAGATCGAGCGGATTGAGCGGATATTTGAGTCCCCCGCTCTGTATGATATGCGCGTTTCCGCCGAAAGGGGTAATGGATATCGTTTTCCCTTTGAACCCGTCCAGACGGATCATACCCGACGCCGCGAAGATCTGCGCGTAATTCGTGCGCATGACGGCAAATACGCCCCTTGCGTGCGCCGCGCAGAGCAAATGCAGATTGCCCACGAAATGATCTTCTCTGCCGCCGCCCCCGCCGTATATTTCAACGTAATCCGCCCCCGCGCCGATTGCGCGGTACAGTGCAATTTCGCCGTCGGTATCATTCTTTTCGGAAGGATAAATTTCGGCGGGCGGCGGGTCGGGCACAAGCGTAACCGAATCGAAATCGCCGAGATTTTCGTCGATCCGCACTTTGCCGTGCGCCCAGTCGTACGCGCCGTCGCAGCAGTATACGCGCGCGCCCTCCGCATCGATCTTCCCGCGATACGGTTCGCCGTTCAGTAAAATCACCGCCCTCATGCGCTGCGAAGCCTCGCAATGGTTGCGCGCATATCGACCGCGCGGAACACCGTGCTGCCCGCCACGAGCACGTTTGCGCCCGCGGAGATAATTTCGCCCGCGTTTTCTTCCGTCACGCCGCCGTCCACTTGAATATCCAGCTCCTCCCTACCGTTTTTGATGCAGAACGCGCGTAGCTCTTCCAGCTTTTTCAGCGTTTCGGGAATGAATTTCTGACCGCCCCAACCAGGGTGGACGCTCATCACGAGAAGCATATCCGCCTCTTCCGCGCAGTCGAACAGCGCGCTGACGGGCGTTTCCGGATTGACGACCGCCGCGGCTTTCACGCCCAGCGATTTGATCGTCCTCATCGTTTTTACGAGGTTTTTCCCGCACGCTTCCGCATGGACGGAAATGAGATCGGCGCCCGCGGAAGCAAAATCTTCGAGATGCGTTTCGGGATGAAGCACCATCAGATGGCAGTCGAGCGGAAGCGGAGTATGCGGACGGATCTGTTTTACCATTTGCGCGCCGAACGTAATCGGCGGGACGAAATTCCCGTCCATGACGTCGCAATGAACGAGGTCGGCGCCGTTTTCGGTCAGTTTTCTTACGTTGTCCGCCATGTGCGCAAAGTCGCTCGCCAAAATGGAAGGCGCAATTTTAATTTTCATACATTCTCATCCTCTCTTTTTTCCAGATAACGCGCGCGGAGCTGTCCGCACGCGCCCCCGATATCCGAGCCCATACTGCGGCGCAGGGTTGCGGAAATTCCGTTTTTTTCCAGTACGCCCAAAAAGCGGTACGCCTGTTTTTCGCTCACGGTTGCAAGCGATCGTTCTTTCACTTCGTTCAAACGGATCAGGTTGACGTGGCAAGGTCTGCCCTTCAAGAGCGCGGCAAGGGCAAGCGCGTGCGCCTCGTCGCAGTTCACACCGCCGATCAGGCTGTATTCGAAAAGATACCGCCGTCCCGTCCGTTGGAAATAGAGCGTCAGCGCTTCCAAAATTTCGGAAATTCGATAGCGGTATGCAATCGGCATGGTCATCCTGCGTTCCCCGTCGGTCACCGCGTGCAGGGAAACCGTAAGATTGAGCGGGATCCCCTCGTCCGCAAACCGTTTCATTTCGGGTACGAGCCCGCAGGTGGAAAGACTTACGTTGCGCGGGCTGATGCAGATTCCGCCCTCCGCCGTCAGATTGCGCAGAAATTTGACGACGTTATCGTAGTTATCGAAAGGTTCCCCGCTGCCCATGAGGACGACGTTGGTCACCTTTCTCTCTTTCGCGTTTCCGCCTTCGGCGCGGTTGACGACGAGAATTTGCGATAATATTTCTCCCGCCGTCAGATTGCGTTTGAGCCCGCCCAGCGTGGAAGCGCAGAATTTGCAGCCCATGCGGCAGCCGACCTGCGTGGAAACGCACTGCGTGTTTCCGTATTGATAGCGCATGAGCACGCCCTCGACGAGATTGCCGTCGGCAAGCAGAAACAAAAATTTTTGCGTGCCGTCCCGCGAAGTAAACGTTTCGAGAATTTTCACGGGCTCGTCCTCGAACCGCGCAAGCAGTTTTTCGCGGAAGGCGGAAGAAACGGGCAATTCCGAAATCCGCTTCCCCTGCATGAGCCCCGTGTAAATCTGATCGGCGCGGAACCGTTTTTCGCCGTACGATGCGACGAGCGCGTCCAGTTCCGCGCGGGAATAATCCTGTAAAATTTCTTTCATGCGAGCCCCTTCCGCACGTGGATTCCGAGCCGTTGTTTCATGCTTTTTTCCTCATACTGCAAACGTAAAATCCCGCGCCGTACGCGCGGTCGGGCAAAAATTGCAAACCGTACGCCGTCTTTTCGTGCGCGAGCGGCGAAGAAATTTCCTCCGCCGAAAATTCGGGGTGCGCCTTTAAAAACGCGCCCGTGATCAAATCGTTTTCCTCTTCGAACACGGAACAGGTCGAATAGACGAGCTGTCCGCCCTCTTTCACGTAGCGCGAGCAATTGGAAAGAATTTCCGCCTGCACCTTCGTCAACGCGTTGAAATCGTCTTCCGTCTTGCGCAGCGGAAGGTCGGGATTTTCGGCAACGGTGCCCAGTCCCGAACAGGGTACGTCGCACAGCACGCCGTCGAACGCGCGTTCGAACGCGGGTATCGGCTGCGACGAGTCCGCCTGCATTGCGCGCACGTTGTCCGCCTCCATGCGCGAAGCGTAAGCGCGGATGAGCGCGACGCGGTGTTCGTGCAATTCGCAGGCAGTCACTTCGCCGCATTTTCCGGCGAGCAGTACGGACTTGCCGCCCGGCGCGGCACACGCGTCGAGCAGCTTTGCGCACGGACGAACCGCCGCGCAGATCGCAACGCTCCCCACCGACTGAAAGGTGTAATCCCCCGTGACGAAACCGTCGTCGCGGGTAAAATTCGGAAAAATAAACACGTTCTCGAAGGGCGTCGCTTCGTGCGGACGGGAAAGATAATTTTCGCTCCCGCGCGCAAAGCGCACCGTTACGCCGCGGCTCTTTGCGCCGAGAATTTCTTCCGCGCGCGCGCCGTACTGCGCCTTTAACTTTTTTACCGCAAACAGCGGAAAATTATACCTGACGGAAAGCCCTTCGTCGCCTGCGGGAAGGGTTACCTTTTGCGCGTCGAACGCGCGCAGAAAGGCGTTTACGAATCCCGCCGTACCGCCCTTGCCCAACTTCTTGCACAGAGCGACCGCAGTGTCCGTAACCATATAGCGCGGTTTTTCCAGAAAGACGAGCCAGTAAAGGGAAATTTTGAGCAGAATCCGCACGCTCTGTTTGGGATTTTTGGGTGCAAAGGTACGAATGCACGCCGAAAGATATCCGTCGTTTTCGAGCACCCCGTACACCGTTTTTACGGTGCGCGCGCGGTTCAGCTCCTCGATCGGCGTATCGCTCAGCGCGATTTTCAGATGCGCGCCGTCCGCATAAATTTTGGTCAGAATCCGATAGGGATCATAAAACGGGTTGGTCAAAACGCATGCCCTCGCGCAGTTTTCTTCCGTTCAAATAGTCGCGCGCGGACATTCTTTTCCCACCCGCGGGCTGTAACTCGGTGATGCGCACCGCGCCCTTGCCGCACGCGACGACGAGCCCCGTCTTGGGCGCGCAGTCCAGCACGGTGCCGAAGGGCGCTTCCCCTTCGCAAACCTCGGCAAACAGAAAGTTGAGCGTCTGCCCGCTTACCGTCGCGAAGCCGAGGGGCGCGGGCGAAAGCCCGCGAATGAGGCGGCACACTTCCTCCGCCGATTTCGAAAAGTCGATTTGGGTATGCGCCGTTTTTTTACATACGAAGCCTTCCCCCTGTTTGACGAGCGAAACTTCCCCGCGGGAAATTTTATCCACCGCTTCCGCAATGAGCGCCGCGCCGAGTACGGAGAGCCGTTCGGTGAGCGAACCGCAGTTGTCGAACGGAAAAATTTCCGTTTCCTGACGCAGGAAAATATCCCCCGTATCCAGACCGACGTCCGTCTTCATAATCGTGACGCCCGTCGTTTCGCAGCCGTCGATGATCGCGCGCGCAATCGGCGCCGCGCCGCGATAAGCGGGCAGCAGGCTCGCGTGCACGTTCCAGACGCCGAGCGGAAAGCAACGCAGAATCTCTTCGGTCAAAATCTGTCCGTATGCGCAGGTGACCATGAGCGGCGCTTCCGCGGATCGCAGGCAGGAAACGTCCTCTTTGAGCCGCGCGGGCTGCAACACGGGAAGCCCCAACGCAAGCGCTTCCGCCTTGACGGGAGAAGGCGTGAATACGCCCTTCCTGCCCTGCGGTCTGTCCGGCTGGGTGAGTACGGTAATTTCGTGCCCCGCGGAGTGCAGCGCGCGCAGAGAGGGCACGGCAAACGCGGGCGTACCCGCAAAAATCAGCTTCATCAGTCTTCCTCGTCGCGAACGCCGTCCGCCTTGTCGATATATAAAATCCCGTCCAGATGATCGAGTTCGTGACAGACGGCACGCGCGAAGAATCCGCGCGCGACCAGCGAATAGCGGTCGCCCTTGCGGTCGTAAAAGATGACTTTCACTTTTTCGGGACGGCGCACGTTGCCCGCTTTGCCGCGCACCGAAAGACAGCCTTCCGCCCCGTACTGTTCCCCCTTCTGCCAGACGAAAACGGGATTGACGAGTTCGAAGTATCCTTCGGGAACGTCCACGCACACGGCGCGCAGCGGCACGCCCACCTGCGGCGCGGCAAGCCCCGCGCCTTCGGCTTTTTTGAGCGTTTCCTTCATGTCGTCCAAAAGTTTTGCAAGCTCCCCGTCGAACCGATTCACGGGTTCGCAGCGTTTGCGCAGAACGGGATCGCCTACCTGCACGATTTCTCTGATCATATTGACTCCTGTTTCATTTCAACTTAAATTGCTCGGATTTTCTTCCACGTAAACGAGTACGTTTTTATAGCGTTTTTCGGATACGGCTCCGTAGATTTCCTTCAAGACCGCGGGCGCGGTGATCCGCATGAGCACCTGATAACGGAACTTGCGCTGTATGCGTTTGACGGGCGCGTGCATGCGGTTGAAAAACAAAAATTCTTCGCTGTGCGCACCGTACACCGCTTGCAGATTGCCGTACACCTCTTTGAGGGCTTCCAGCGTTTCCTTTTCGTCCTCGCCCGTTACCATTACGCGCACGATCTTTGCAAAGGGCGGGAACATCGTTGCCGCGCGCATGGTAATTTCGTGTTCGTAAAAACCTTCGTAATCGTAATTTTTCGCAAACCGCAGAATGTAATTTTCGGGATCGTACGTCTGCAAAACGACTTCGCCCGTTTCCCCCGCGCGCCCGCTCCTGCCCGCCACCTGCGTGACCAGCTGAAACGTGCGCTCCCCGCTCCTGTAATCGGGGAAATGCAGGCTCATATCCGCGTCCAGAATCCCCACCAGCGTGACGGAGGGGAAATCGTGCCCTTTTGCGACCATCTGCGTGCCGACCAGAATATCCGCTTCCTTCCGCGCAAACGCGGAAAGAATTTTATAGTGCCCCTCTTTGCCGCTCGTGGTATCCACGTCCATGCGCAGAACGCGCGCCGAAGGGTAGAGTTTTTTCAGTTCCCCCACGACCTTCTGCGTGCCCGTACCGACGTAGCCGAGATGCACGCCCCCGCATTCGGGACAGGCGGACAGCATCTTATAGCGCGTGCCGCAGTAGTGGCATTTCAAACAATCCTCTTCGCTGTGATAAGTAAGGCTCACGTCGCAGTTTTTGCACTTTGCAACGTACCCGCAGTCGCGGCAGATCACCGTCTGCGAATATCCCCTTCGGTTTAAAAACAATATCGCCTGATTGCCCGCTTGCAGACAGTGTTCCAGCCGTTCCCTGAGCCGCGCCGAAAAGGGAGAGGGATTCCCCCGCTTGACTTCCCGCCGCATGTCCACGAGCTGTACTTCGGGCAGGGGGCGGGCGTTGATGCGGTCGGGCAGAGAAAGGAGCTGAAACTCCCCTTCGCGCGCCCGACGGTACGTTTCCACGGCGGGCGTCGCGCTGCCGAGCACGAGTTTACAGCCGTTGTACTGCGTGCGGAGCAAGGCAACGTCGAACGTATTGTAGCGCGGCGAGCTTTCGGAAGAATAACTTCCGTCGTGCTCTTCGTCGATCACGATGATCCCCGCATTTTCCACGGGGGCGAAGATCGCCGAACGCGCGCCGATCGCGATGCGCGCGCTCCCCTCCCGCAGACGCCGCCACTCGTCAAACCGCTCTCCCGCCGAAAGTCCGCTGTGCAGAATGGCGGCAAATCCGCCGAAGCGGGCGCGAAGCTGCGCGAGCATCTGCGGCGTGAGCGAAATTTCGGGTACGAGAAAAATCGCGGTCTTCCCCGCCGCCAGCGCTTCCGCAATGAGGGTGAGATAAATTTCCGTCTTGCCGCTGCCCGTAACACCGTGCAGCAGCGTGACCGTTTTTTCCGTTTCGCGCACCGCGCGCACCGCTTTTTCCTGCGCAGGCGTGAGCGTCCGCACAGGCGCGTTCGCCGCCGCGCCCTTGTAGGGATCGCGCAGTACCTGCCGTTTTTCTTCCTTTAAAACGCCCTTCTTTAACAGCGCTGTCACCGCCGAGCCGAACTTTTCGCGCAGAAGAGAGGCTTCCTCCTCCCCCCGTTCGCGCAGGTACTCTGCGAGCGCAAGCTGCGCTTTCGCGCGGGGCGGAATCGCAAACTCCTCCGCATTCAGCGAAAGATAACTGCGATACCGTTCCGAAACTTTGCCCGTGCGCATTTCCGCAGGCAGAAAGAGCCGAAGAGACAGCGCGAGCGGGCAGCGGTAGCGTTCCGCGATTTTTTTTGCAAGCATCAGGCACTCGCGGTTGATCGCGGGATAGTCCTCCGCTTTGCGTAAAATTTTTTTCAATTTTTCGGCAGGGCAATCGCTCTCCTCTTTCACGCGTACGACAAAACCCGTCGCCGTATATTTCCCGAAGGGAACGGCAACGCGCATGCCCGCCTGCACGGGGAAATCGCACGCGTAATCGAATATTCTGTCGACCTCGCTGTGCGCAATGTCTACGATAACTTCACAAATCATGCCGAAAAAATCTCTTTTTAAGAAAACAGCCCCGCTGACGGGGGCGATCTTCAGTCTTTCGCGCTCTTGACCTTGCCGTTCATAATTTCCTGGCAGGCAAGCACGATCTCCTTTTGTTTGCCGGGAAGCTCCTGCGTGCCCGTGGCCTGCATCTGCTCGATAATCTGACGCGTGCGTTTGGAAACGACGACGCAGAGTTCGTAGCGGCTGACGGGATCTTCTTCCGTGCCCAGCTTCCTGACGAGGGAATCTACCGAAGGTTCGTTGATCATATTTATACTCCTTTCTGATCGGTTTCTTTTCGAATGATTTTCTGCAATTCGCGTTTTGCGCGCTGCAAATTTTTGTTCACGACGACGTAGTCGTACTTATCTTTGAGCGAAAGCTCGTACTTGACGCGTTCGAGCCGCCCCGCGCGCTCCTCTTCCGTTTCCGAACCTCTGCCCGCGAGCCGCTGTTCAAGCGTCTTGAAATCGGGCGGAACGATCATAACGAGCACGGTGTCGGGAGCGTTCTCTTTCACCTGCAACGCGCCCTTTACGTCGATTTCCAGAATCACGGAACGCGTTTCGAGCTGCGTCTGCACGAACGACTTCGGCGTGCCGTAATAGTTGCCGAAATGCTCGTCGCATTCGAGGAAATCGCCCGCCTGAATGCGCGAAACGAATTCGTCGCGGGAGAGGAAGAAATATTCTTTCCCGTCCCGTTCGCCCTTGCGCGGCGCGCGCGTCGTGCAGGAAATTGAAAGCGCAAGCGAAGGATCTTCCTTCATCAATAGTTTTACGAGCGTTCCTTTCCCCACGCCCGAAGGACCCGAAATCACGAATAACGCGCCCATGCTTACTCCAGATTCTGAATCTGTTCGCGCACTTTTTCGATCTCGTTCTTCATTTCGAGCGCGAACGCCGTAATCGCGGCGTCGTTGGATTTACTGCAAACGGTGTTGCATTCGCGGTTGAATTCCTGTACGAGAAAGTCGAGCTTTCTGCCGACCGTATCGCTCTTACAAACATTGTAGTATTCTTCGATATGCGAAGAGAGCCTTGTCAGCTCTTCGTCGATATTGCATTTGTCGGCGAACAGCGCCGCCTCCGTTAAAATGCGGGATTCTTCCACCTTTCCGCCCAAAAATTCCGTCATGCGTTCGGCGAGCTTTTTGCGGTACTCTTCCGCAACGAGGGGGGCGCGCTCCGCAATTTTATCGCGTAAACCGGAAATCGTCCGCATCCGTGCGAGCAAATCCGTTTTGAGTCGTTCTCCCTCCGCAAGCCGCATCTGCGCGTGCGCGCGCATGGCGGATTCGAGCGCGCTTTTCAGCGCCGCTTCCAACGTTTCGTCCGCCCCGCCCTGTTCTTCCGAACGGACGACCTCGGGCAGCCGCATCAGATTCGTCACGGTAAGATCGTTTTCGATTGCGGGGAATTTCTCTTTCAGCGCCGCCGCGATTTCCACGTAAGCTTTTGCGTAATTCAAATCGGCGGAAAGCCGTTTTTCCTTCTCGCGCTGGTCCTGATAGCTGACGAACACGTCGATATGCCCGCGCGAAAGATGATTTCTGATCACGCTGCGCACGAGTTCTTCCTGCGCCAGAAATACGCGCGGACTCTTGATCGCGATATCCAAATAACGGTTGTTCACCGACTTCACTTCTACGGTAAGTTCAACGCCGTTTTCGCGGTATTGTCCTTTGCCGTAGCCCGTCATACTGTACATACCCGTTCCCCTTTCGTAACGTTCGCCTATTTTAACGAATCAATTATATCACAACGCCGTCCGTTTTTCAAGCGATTGCATAAAATAGTTTCACTTTCTTCCCAAACGAAGCAAAAATTCCGCTTCGCCGATCACGGGAATCCCCATTTTTTTCGCTTTTTCGAGCTTGCTGCCCGCGCTCTCGCCGGCGACGACCAGCGTGGTCTTTGCGGTGACAGCGCTCTGCGCCGTACCGCCCTGCGCTTCGACGAGCCGTTGCGCTTCGGGGCGGGACATGGAAGCAAGGCTGCCCGTAAGCACCACGTTTTCGCCCGCGAACGAGCCAGCCGTGACCCGCTGTTTCGCATACGGCGCTACGCCCGCCGCCTTGAGCCGCGCAAGCTCCGCAACGTTTTCCGCGTCGGCGAAATAGCCGACGATCGCATTCGCCGTGACGCCCCCGATATTTTCGAGCGCGACGAGTTCTTCCGCCGTAAGCGCGGCGACAGCTTCGACGCTGCCGAACGCCGCAAGATCGCGCGCGGCGACCCGTCCGATCCCGCCGATGCCGATGGCGTATAAAAACCGGTCGAGCGGAACGTTTTTGCTTTTTTCGATCCCTTCGAGCAAGTTGTTGATTCTCTTCTTGCGGAATCCCTCCAACCCTTCGAAGGAAGCTTCCGTGAGCGCGTAAAGATCGGAAAACCGCCTTACGCCGCATTTATCGTATAAAAGCGCGAGCGTCGCTTCCGACATTCCCTCCACGTCCGTCGCATTCTTCGAGCAATAGTGCGTGAGCTTTTGCACGATGCGCGGCGGGCACTGTTCGTTGGAACAGAACAAATTCGCCCCCACCTCTTTAACTTCGCTCCCGCAGGCGGGGCAGACGGCGGGCTTTTGTACGGGCACGCTTCCTTCGGTGTGCGATACCGCGCCCAGAATTTCGGGAATAACTTCGTTGGAACGGCGCACCAACACGCGGGAACCCACTTTCACGTCCTTACGGGTGAGGTCGCCGAAGTTATTCAGCGTCGCGCGGCGCACCGTCGCGCCCGCAAGTTCCACGGGTTCGATTTCCGCAAGCGGAGTCAGCTTGCCCGTTCTACCCACCTGCCAGAACACCCGCTCCACGACGGATTCCGCCTCTTCCGCTTCGAACTTATAGGCGATCGCCCAGCGCGGAAATTTATCGGTATGACCTAATTTTTCGCGCACCGATCCGGAATCCGCTTTGATCACGGCGCCGTCCGTGAGCACGTCGATCTTCTTGCGCTCGATTTCGATTTCGTCGATCGCCGCGCGCACCTCGTCGAAGCCCGCGCAACGGCGGAAGTACGGATACGTTTTAAATCCCTCCCGCTTTAAAAAATCCATTGCTTCCGTCTGCGAAGCGACGGGATTTTCGCTCATGTAATTGACGTCGTAAAACAAAATTTCCACGTTGCGGCTTGCGGTCACTTTGGGGTCGAGATTGCGTACCGCCCCAGCCGCCGCGTTGCGCGCGTTTTTCAGCTGTTCTTCCGGATGCGCGCGGTTGAACGCTTCGAGCACGGAAAGGCGCATTACCGCCTCGCCGCGCACTTCCAGCGTGCCCTTGTAGGCGATCGTCAGCGGGAACGTTTTTACCGTGAGCGCCTGTGCCGTCACGTCCTCCCCTTCCGTACCGTTGCCGCGCGTTGCGGCGCGCACGAACGCGCCGTTTTCGTAGGTAAGGCAAACGGTCAGTCCGTCGAACTTATATTCGACGGTAAATTCCGCTTCGGGTTCGATCTTCTGCACGCGCGTAAAAAAGGCGGCGAGTTCGTCCTCCGTAACCGCCTTATCCAAGCTGTACAGCCGTTCGAGGTGCGTATGGCGTTCGAATCCTTTTACCGGTTCCCCGCCCACGCGCCGCGTGGGCGATTCGGGCAAAACGATTCCGCTCTCCCTTTCCAGTTCCCGCAATTCGTCGTACAGCTTATCGTACTCTCGGTCCGATACGCTGGGCCGATCGAGCACGTAATACTCGTACGCCCACTTATTTAATATTTCACACAGTTCCCGCATTCTGTCCATCGTTTTCATTCCTGCCGATTTCATTTTGAACAAAGCCGAAAAAACGCAAACGTCATCCGATAATTTCAAGGGGCGCGAGCGCCGCGGCAAGGTCTTTATTGCTCGCCGTTTCGAAACGCACCGTAATAATAAGATTCCCTTCTCCGCCGCGCAGCGCGGTAATTTCGCCAACGCCGAATCGCGTATGCTTCACCTTCACGCCCACGGCGAACTTCGACGTATCCTTGCGCTCCGCAGGTTTTTCGATCACGCTTGAAAGGCGCGACGCGGGTTTGCCCGAACCGTACGTGCGGTAGCCTTCGTCGCGCACCGTCTGCGAATAGCTCCCGACCCGTTTGACCGCGGAATTTCCGCCGTAACCGCGGCCGCTTCCGTAGCCGTAACTTCCGCTCACGAAATCCCCCGAATAACGGGGATACGTGCGCGCCGCGGGCAGATCGAGTTGATCCTTCAATTCCTCGACGAACTGCGACCGCATGGTCGGTTCGCGCTTGCCGTAGAGATAGCGGCTCTTCGAACGGGTGAGCCAGAGCAATTCGCGCGCCCGCGTGATCGCCACGTACATCAGCCGCCGCTCCTCTTCCAGATCCTTGGGATTGTCGATCGCGCGGGAGATCGGCATGACGCTCTCTTCGAGCCCGACGACGAATACCCCGCGGAATTCGAGCCCCTTGACCGCGTGAATGGTGGCGAGCGTGATATAATCCCCGTCGTCCATTTCGTCGGTATCCGAATAGAGCGTGATCTGTTGCAGATAGTCGGAAAGCGACGCATCGGGATTGAGCCGCACGAAATCGTCGATCGAGTTGCGGAATTCGTCGAGGTTGGCGCGCTTGGTCAGGCTTTCGTCCGTCAGATCGGCATACTGTTCGTACATGCCAGAACTTTCCAGAATATGCGCCGTCAGCAAGTCCACGCGTTCGTCCTGCGCGCGCAAGACCAGTTCTTTGATATAATTCCCGAACCCGCGCAATTTTTCCTTTGCGCCGCCGTTCAGCTCCAACAAATCGCAATCGAGCAACGCGTAGTACAGCGGGATATCCTCCGCCGCGGCATACGCGAGCAACGTCTGCACCGTCTTTTCGCCGATGCCGCGGCGGGGAACGTTGATCACGCGCAACACCGCTTCGTCGTCGTTCGGATTCGCCGCAATCCGAAGATACGCGAGCATATCCTTGATTTCTTTCCGTTCGTAGAATTTAAATCCGCCGAACACTTTATAGGGAATGCCGTATTTGGTAAATTCCTGTTCGTAGGCACGCGTCAGCGCGTTCACGCGCATGAGCACCGCAAAATCGGAAAGGCGGTATCCGCGCCCCTTCATTTCGGCAATCATGCGCGCGCAGTACAGCGCTTCCCCCGTTTCCTCTTCCGCTTCGTAATAAACGGGCTTGGCGCCCTCTTCGTTCTCCGTCCAAAGTTCCTTGCCCTTTCGGAACGCGTTGTGCGCAATGGAAGCGTTGGCAAGCGACAGAATTGCCTTCGTCGAACGGTAGTTACGCTGTAATTTATAAATTTTCGCTTTGGGGAAACTGCGCTCGAAGTGCAGAATGTTTTCGATCACCGCGCCGCGCCAGCCGTAAATGGACTGATCGTCGTCGCCCACGACGAAGAGATTCCCGTGTACGGAAGCGAGCATCTTCACGATGTCGAACTGTACGCCGTTGGTATCCTGAAACTCGTCTACGTGAATGTAGCGGAACTTCCCCGCGAGGTATTCGCGGGCTTCCCTGTCGGTTGCGAGCAGTTCTTTCGCCTCGGTCAGCAGGTCGTCGAAATCAAGCGCGTTGTTCTTTTTCAGGTGCGCCGTATACGCCGCGAAAACGTTCATTGCCGTTTCCAGATTGCGATCGCGCGGGAAGCGCGCGGCGTACTCTTTGGGGGAAATTCCGAGCATTTTGATTTCGGAAATATGGTATTTGACCGATTTCAAAAGCCCGTCGTTATCTTCGAGATTGCACTCCTTAAACGCCTGCTTGATGACTGCGGAACGCTCCTGTTCGGAATAAATGGAAAAGTTTTCGGTGAGCCCCCGACGGTCGGCAAACGTTCTCAGAATGCGCACGCACATCGAGTGAATGGTGCAAACCCACATTCGCCCGACGTCGGTGATCGCGTCGAGCCGCTCCTTCATTTCCTTTGCCGCCTTGTTTGTAAAAGTAATGGCAAGCACGTTTTCGGCGGGCACGCCGAGATCGGCGATCAAATGAGAAATACGGGCGGTAAGGACGCGGGTCTTCCCGCTCCCCGCGCCCGCGAGTACGAGTACCGCGCCCTCGGTATCGAGCACGGGTTTCAATTGTTCTTCGTTGAGTTCCGAAAGAATAGACATAGATTTATATTATAACACAAACGCACGTGAAGTTCAACCGATTCAATCTTTTTAAAGTAAATCGTTTTCGTGCGCTTCATCGCCGCGATAATACGCGGTTACCTTTAATTTTTGATTCTCTCCTTTGAATTCTCTGGCGTATTGCAAAAGAGCTTCGTCTGAAAGACCATGTTCGAAGAGAGAAATAATTTGTTCTCCGATTTTAGTCATAGGATATACTTCTATGACAGCGCGTTCCAACTGCTTACCGCAATTCCTGGCAAAAATCTCGATACTTTTATTCCCGAAAATTGCATACGATTTTCCGTTCGGCGCAATATCGAAATATCTGTTTACGGTGCCTATTGCGGAAATCAAACCGCACTCGTCCAACCGTAAAATATCGGCATATTCAATATTCAAAGTCTTAAAAATAAATGAGTCGTTTGGAATGAAATAGTCGCCGTCGGAACAAACCACCGCCTGACACACGTATTCGAATAAGCTCGCTTCATCCTGCGACAAATTTTTAAGCGTTTCCAGCGTCCGCAAAGAAAAGGATTTGGGTTCTTTCACTTCCCCCGCCAGAATTTTCGCCCATAATTCCTGCATCGCTTCGTTGGAAATATCTTCCACGGAATTAAAAAATCTGATCATCCAATCCCGATCGACAGGTTCGTCAGAACAAACCGTTTCGTGCGATAATATTTCATAAGCCTTATCCGTGACTTGCTCGATATTTTGCTGTTTTAACAATTCCTGATAGGCAAGTCGGCTCTGCGCACGCTGTACGAAAAGATCGACTTCCGTACTTGCGGTAATTTCCCCCGCACGGTACTGAATCGGAATGTCGGCATTTTCGCGCAGCGCCTTGGCTTCCGCTTGGATTTCGTAAGCGCGCGCATCCGCCGTTCTCCGGATATGTACAGGCTCGTAAAGTTTTCCGATTGCGCCCGAAACAGCATCGATTAGCTTTGTGACGGGCGATACGACCGCCTTGATAATTTCCACCGCATTGCTCATAGAATGCCCCCTTTTTCTTGTACGATATACGACGACAGACGCGCCTTAAAAAAGCGTGTCTGCCGTCGGTGATCATTTAGTCTTCCAGTTCGCGGTACTTCATCGCAAACACTTCTTTCGCCGTCCATTTTACGCCTTTCAGCGTTCTGCCGCGGGTACTCGTGGCGTCGATCGGAATATCTTCCGTCGAAATTTCCGTCATCGTCCCGTCGTCTTTTACCACGGCAAGCATGTAAGGGATGGTCACGTAGTCCGCAAACACGACTTTTTCGCCTTTGAGCGACGTAATCTGCACGCCCTTGCGGTACCGCGGAAGCGGATCGATCTGCGCGGCGATCACGCGTTTGAATCGCCCGCCCGAAGTTGCCAGCGCAATTTCGCCCTCGCCGTCGATCTGGGAAGCGAACAACACGTTGTCGTCCTCTTTCAGATTGATTCCTTTCACGCCGCCCGCGATTCTGCCCTGAATCGGAATATCGTCCTTGCGCGCGTTCAGGCACATGCCGCCCTCCGTAACGAAGAACACGGTTACGCCCTCGTCGCTGCCCGCGTCGGGCTGGACGGCGAGTACGCTGTCGCCGTCGTTTAAACGGATTCCGGGAAAGCTCGTCTTATTGACGTCGTATTCCTCCCACGCGGTTTTTTTCAACATGCCCTTGCGGGTAATGAACAGCAGATTCCCTTCGGTAATGCCCGCACGGAACAGCGCGACGGGAACTTCTTTTTTATCCGCGTCTTCGAAAAATTCTTTGAGCGCAAATCCGCTGTCGCCGAATTTACAGGAAAGCTCCTCCGCGTAAATCTTATAGCAGTTGCCCCTGTCGGTAAACACGAGCACCTGTTCGTCCGATTGCATGCGCGCGCTGTGCACCACGACCTGATTGCGTTTGGATTTTTCGCTCACGACCTTGTTGGAAAGGTTGTAGTTCTTTTCCGAAACGCACTTCAGTTTTCCGTCCGCCGTAATGCAGACGAGACTTGCCACGCCGGGCGCGCGGATATCGGCGCGTTCCGCGTCCGCCTCTTCGGGCGTAAATACCAAAACGCTCTTGCGGGGCGTTTTGTATTTCTTTTTGATTTCCAACAATTCGTCGCGCACGACGTTGCTCAAAAGTTTTGCGCTGTTAACGATTGCGGTTAGTTTTTCAATGAGTTCGCGGAGCGCCTTCAGTTCCTCTTCCAGCTTGAAAATTTCAAGTTTGGTCAGGCGGGCGAGCCGCAAATCGAGAATCGCCTGCGCCTGCTTTTCGCTCAGTTCGAAGCGCGCGCGCAGTTTTTCGCGTGCGTCCGCAGTGGAATCCGCGCCTTTGATGATCTTGATTACTTCGTCGATGTTGCGCACGGCGATAATCAGACCTTCCAGAATATGGCAGCGTTCTTTCGCCTGATTGAGGTCGAATTTGGTGCGGCGGAGCACGACGTCCTTCTGGTGCGCCGTATAATGCTTGATGATGTCCATAAGCCCCATCAGCATCGGCTTGCCGTTCGTGATCGCAACCATATTCATACCGAACGTCACTTCGAGATCGGAATACTTGTACAGTATTTTTAAAATTTTGGGAATATCCGCATCGCCCTTTACTTCGATCACGGCGCGCATACCGACGCGGTCGCTCTCGTCGCTCACTTTGCAAACCGCGGCAAGATCCTCTTTCTTTTCTTCGCGCAACTCCGCAATCTTACGCAGCAAGGACGCTTTGTTGACCTGATAGGGAAGCTCGGTGATCACGATATTTTTGCGGTCGCCGTTTTCCGATTCCTCCACGCGGATCTTCGCGCGGAGCGTAATCTTCCCCTTGCCCGTTTTATACGCCTGATTGAGCTCGTTTGCGATGATAAATCCCCCCGTCGGGAAATCGGGCGCGGGAATGTAACGCAGCATATCGTTTAAACGGATATGCGGGTTATCGAGATACGCGACGATGCCGTCGATCGTTTCGGCAAGATTGTGGGGCGGGATGTTGGTCGCAAGCCCGACCGCGATACCCGAAGCGCCGTTCACGAGCAGGTTGGGAAACCTGCCGGGCAGCAATTCGGGCTCTTTAAGCGAATCGTCGAAGTTGAGCGCAAACGGCACGGTGTTTTTATCCAGATCGCGCAACAGTTCGAGCGCGAGCGGTTCCAGCCTCGCTTCGGTATAACGCATGGCGGCGGCGGGATCGCCGTCCACCGAGCCGAAATTGCCGTGCCCGTTGACGAGCGTTCTGCCCATGTTGAATTCCTGCGCCATACGCACCATTGCGTCGTAAACGGAGGAATCGCCGTGCGGATGATACTTACCCATGCAGTCGCCGACGATACGCGCCGACTTTTTGTGCGGTTTATCGGGGAAAAGCCCCATTTCGTGCATCGTATAAAGAATACGGCGCTGCACGGGCTTCAATCCGTCTTCCACGCGGGGCAGCGCGCGATCTAAAATGACGAACTCCGCGTAGGGCAGCATCGCCGCGGGAAGCACTTCTTCGAGCGGCGTTACGAACAGATTGCCCTTCGGCTCTTCTTTGGGGATTTCATTCTTCTTCATCGCCGCCCGCCTCCTTCTTGAATTTAACTCTGCTCAAAAACGCGTCTTCTTTGTTGAAATTCGCGTTTCGGCTCAAAAACTCTTTTCTCCCCTCCACGCGGTCGCCCATGAGGGTGGTAATCATATTTTCCGCGGCGACGGCGTCTTCGATGGTGACCTGCGTCAGATTGCGCCGCGCGGGATCCATCGTCGTTTTCCAGAGCTGTTCGGCGCTCATTTCCCCCAGCCCTTTGTAGCGCTGAATCAGATAACCGCGCCCCACTTTTTCGATTTTCTGCTGCAGCTCGGCTTCGTCGTAAGCGTATTCTTCCACGCTGCCGTTCTGCTTGTACACTTTATAGAGGGGCGGCATTCCGATGTACACGTGCCCCGCGTTCACGAGCGGGCGCATGTAACGGAAGAAAAACGTAAGCAGGATACAGCGGATGTGGAATCCGTCCTGATCCGCATCCGAAAGAATGATGACTTTGTGGTAATTGATTTTATCCAGATTGAAATCGTTCCCGATTCCCGCGCCGAGCGCGGAAATCATTGTACGGATTTCCTCGTTGGCAAGCACCTGATCAAGCCGCTTCTTTTCCACGTTGAGCGGTTTGCCGCGCAGGGGAAGAATGGACTGGAACTGACGCACCCGCGCCTGTTTCGCCGTGCCGCCCGCCGAATCGCCCTCTACGATAAACAGCTCGTTCTGTTCGGCTTTTTTGCCCGAACAAGCGGCAAGCTTCCCGACGAGCGTCAGCGAATCGATGCTGTTCTTTGCACGCGCCGTTTCTTTCGCCTGCCGCGCCGCAATTCGCACGCGCGCCGCGTTCTGCGCCTTCTTTAAAATTTCTTCGAATACTTTTTTATTGTCGGGATTCGCGGCAAGCTGACGCATGCCGTCCGCCACGGTGCTTTCCACGGGCATGCGCGCTTCGGGATTGCCGAGCTTGGTTTTGGTCTGCCCTTCGAACTGCACGTTCTTCATCTTGATCGAAAGTACCGCCGTAAGCCCTTCGCGGAAGTCGTCGCCGAGGAAGTTGGGATCTTTGTCTTTGAGAATTTTGTTTTCCCGCGCATAGTCGTTGAGCATGCGCGTGAGCCCCGCGCGGAAACCCATTTCGTGAAATCCGCCTTCGGGCGTGGGAATGTTATTCACGAACGAGAATAAATTTTCGGAATATTCGCCCGTATGCTGAATGGCGAACTCGATCAGAATCCCGTCCTTTTCCGCGGTATGGTAGAGCGGATTCGAATAGAGCTTGTACTTCCCTTCGTTCAGATATTTCGCAAAATCGGAAATGCCGCCCTCGTAGCAATAGGATACGGAATAAGGTTTGGTCGCGCCCTCCAGATCGAGCTGCAACGTTTCGTCCACGTCCGATTCGGCGCGTTCGAGGTACTCGTTCATGGTAATGCGTTCGTCGGTCAGCGTGATCTTGAGCCCGCGGTTCAAAAACGCAAGCTCGTTCAAACGGTGCTGAACGGTCGAAAGCTGATAATTCGTGTTGGTGAACACCGCGTCGTCCGGCATGAAATGGACGAACGTGCCGTGTTTATCGGTGGGGCGTTTTACGTCGGCAAGCGGCGCGTCGGGCACGCCCGATTCGTACTTGTTCTTCTTTTCGTTAAAATAGGAGCGGAAGCTCATCTCCCAGGTCTTGCCCTCTTTGCAGACGCGCACTTTCAACCACTTCGAAAGCGCGTTGGTCACCGAAGCGCCCACGCCATGCAATCCACCCGAAAAAGAATAATTGTTTTCGTTGAATTTTCCGCCCGCATGCAGTTGCGTGAAAACGACCTGCACGCCCGAAACTTTGGTTTTGGGGTGGATATCCGTGGGAATGCCGCGCCCGTTGTCTTCGACCGAAACGCTCCCGTCCTTATAAATACGCACGTCGATTTGATCGGCGTGACCGTTCGCGGCTTCGTCGATCGAGTTATCGACGATTTCCCACAGAATGTGGTGAAGCCCCTTCGTCCCCGTAGAACCGATGTACATTCCGGGGCGGAGGCGCACCGCGTCCAACCCTTCGAGAATGGTAAGATCGCCCGCGTTGTAATGCTGCTCTTTCATGCGTACCTCAAAACATAGACAGTATTTCCAAAAAATTATAGCACGATTTGTTGTTTTTGGCAACCGATTTTAAAAAATTCAAAAAAGCGCGGCGCCGATAAAATAAGAAAAACCGATCCGCAAAGATCGGTTTTTCAATCGCATGGAATGGATTTCAACGGCCTTTCAATTCGAACTCGTATTCGCGTTTAAAGCGTTCGAGCGCCTGCAAATACCGCTCGGAAAGTTCGAGGGTATAGCGCTGTTTTTCGGAATAACTGAGCGTCGCGTAATATTCGCGGTCGGTCAGCCGCCCGATCGCGTTGGAAACTTCGCCCTCGGCAAGCAGCATGTCGCGCACTTTCAGGTAAAAATCGTCGGGCGTTTCGCCCCGTATCTGCGTAGAAACTTTTTCGGCAAAATACCGCTCCATTTTGCTTTCGTTGATTCCCTGCTCCTTTGCGTGGGATCGGCTGGAAGAGAGCTCTTCCTCGCACTGTTCCCAGAAGCCCTTTTTCATGCGCTTTTTTGCCTCTTTTGCAAGCATTTTCAACGTGCGTTCCATGGTTGCTCCTTATAAAATTCGACAAAATTTGCACAAAAAATCCGTAACGGTTCGTTACGGATTCTTCTTTAGTTTCTGCTTCTTTTTCTTGCGGCTTCCGCTTTCTTTCTCTTCTTCACGGAAGGCTTTTCGTAAAATTCCTTCTTGCGAAGGTCGCCGATGATCCCGTCGCGCGAACACTTTCTTTTAAAGCGGCGAAGCGCGCTTTCCAGATTTTCGGTCTCTCCTACACGAATCGTAGACATATTCTCAACCCTCCTTCGCCGAAGCACTTACTTTTCATTTACCGACTTATTATAGCAAAACCGCCCTGCGCTGTCAACGCATTTGCGGGCGGTTGCGGATATTTTATTTCTGTTTTTTCAAGTTTAAGAATAACGGTACGCCTTTTCCGCAAGAAATTCGTAAGCGGTTTTCAGCTCGCCCAGATCGCCGTAATCTTTGGCGTAGCTTTCGAGCAGCACGCAACCCGTAAAGCCCGCGTCGCGCAGACGGGAAAACAGCCGATCGAAATCGAACGCGCCCCGCCCAGGCAGGCACATTTTGCCCTCCGCCGTCAAGTCGCTCACGTGCACGTGGGAAATACTTCCGCACATTTCATTCAGATAGTCCTGATAATCGAATCCCGAAATGCGCGCCTGTTTGACGTCGAGCGTCCCCTTTAAATTCGGGCAAAATTCTTTTAACGCCCGAAAGATCCCGGGGCGGTTGTAAAACGCCCACTCCACGTTTTCGAACGAAAGCTGTACCCCGAACTTCGCGCAAAATTCCGCGATCCGCGCGGTCGCCGCGCCCGTTCTTTGCATATCTTCCGAAAAGGTGCGTTTGATGCGGGCAAGCCCGTGAAACGTATAATAGTTTGCGCCGAGCACTCGTGCCGAACGCATCGTCTTTTCAAGATACGCGAACGCGTCCGCCCGCACGCGCGGGTGCGCGCTGTACAGCTGCGGCTCGAACTGCGTGTTCAGCACGTGTACGGAGTTGATATGCACGTTCCCCTTGCGCGCGGCAAGCTCTTTGGCAAAACGCGGCTCGTATTCGCAGAAAGAGGTCAAAAACACTTCCGCTTCGCCCACGCCCCACTCATGAAAAAGCGGAAGCGCGTCTTCGTTTAAAACGCGCTGAAACAGCGACGCGGTCGAAATTCCCGCCGTCATACCTTTCTCCTGAACTTATTTGCACACTTGATTACAGACGATTCCCTCGTCGAAGTCGCCGAATCCTTTCCCGAACAGAGTAACGCCGCCGCAATGCTGCGCGTCCTTGGGCACCGAAATGCGAAAGCGGATCTGTTTGCCCGCGTCTACGCCGAGATCGGAAAGTTTGGTATCCGAAGTTTTAAACCCGCCGATGAAACTGCCCTCTTTGTTCACGACCACGAGAATCTTTTTCCCGTATTGGCCGAGATTGCCGTACCACCACGGCGGATTGCAGGTACCCGAGCGGTCGTTGAACTCGCCCACGCTCGTATAAAACCCGAGATCGTGCCCGTTGACCGAAAAATAAATATCGCTGGGATAATACGCCGAATAACCGGGCGCTTCGGAAGCGAGCTCCATCGAAAACTGCAATTCAAGCAGTTCGGAAGCGTCGGTCAGATAGTTGGGAACCAGATATTCCACGAACCCGCTCCCCAGCCACAGAATGCCCGCCCCCACCCGTTCGGGATAAGAGAAGCAGGCGGGATCGTCGAAATTGCCGATCACGCGTTCCCGCGTCGCCATGCCGCACGTCGGTTTCACGTCGTAATCGACGTAATGCCCGATGTCGATGTGCGCAGATTCCACCCTGCCTTCCGTCTGCGGCTGGCTCATAAAATCGATAATGATTTTATCGGTCGAAAGATTGCAGATCTTCTGCGTGCCGCGCACGCCCGAAGCCGTCGTAATTTTGATCAAGCCCGCCGCGTGCAGTTTTTTCACGTGTGCGGTGATCGCGCCGTTGGAAACGTTGAACTTTTTTGCAAAGTATGCGAGATTGAGTTCCCCGCCCTTTAACAGCTCGTCCAGAATGCCCAGACGCACGTCCGAATCCAACGCCTCGTACAATAATTTGCCCTGTTTAAAATCCTTTAAGTAAATCATAATATATTACTCCGCCCCGAGCAACATTATACTCTCAACGCGGGGAAAAAGTCAATCGAAAAAACGAATATTTCATGTTTATATAAAATATTTACAATCAAACACAAAAAAGCCGCTCCGTCAAGAGCGGCTTTCCCGAATTATTTTTTTACGCGTTCGAGCAGCGCGTTCACGTCTTTCTGCGCCGCTTGCAGCGCCGCTTCGGCGCCCGCTTCGTCCTTTGCTTTGATCGAGTAATAAATCTTTAATTTCGGTTCGGTGCCCGAGGGGCGCACGCAGATGAACGATCCGCCCGCCAGTTCGTAATACACGCAGTTGCATTTGGGAATATCGAGCGGCTCTGCCGTTCCGTCCGCGCTTCTTCTCAAAGACGCGGAATAGTCGCGCACCGCTTCCACCGCGAACGAACCGAACGCTTCCACGCGCACCGTTTTCAGCGCGTCCACCACGGCGTTCATCTCTTTCATGGCGTTGAGACCCGCATACTGAATGGAAACGTTCCGATCGAGCACGTAGCCGTACTTCGCGTAAATTTCCCGCAGTCTGCCGTACACCGATTTTCCGACGTACGTATAATAGCAAACCATTTCGGCGCAGAGCATCGAAGCGACGACGGCGTCCTTATCGCGCGCGTGCGTCCCGCGCAGATACCCGCACGATTCTTCGAACCCGAACACGTATTCGTGTTTGCCGTCCCCTTCCCACTGTTTGATTTTTTCGCCGATGAATTTGAATCCGACGGGCGTTTCGTACAGCGCGACGCCGAAGTCGTCGCAGATCGCCTTTGCCATGCCCGTCGTTACGAACGACTTGACCACCGCCGCATTCTTTGCAAGCTTGCCGTCTTCTTTCAAACGGGTCAGAATATAGTCGAGCAGCAAAATTCCCACCTGATTGCCCGAAAGCGCAATGAATTCACCGTTTTCGTCCTTTAATGCAACGCCTAAGCGGTCGGAATCGGGATCGGTGCCGAACACCACGTCCGCGTCGATTTCGTTTGCAAGCGCAATGCCAAGAGAAAGCGTTTCTTTGTATTCCGGATTGGGAACTTTCACGGTGGAAAATTCAGGATCGGGCGCCGTTTGCGCTTCCACCACCGTCACGTTGATCCCGAGTCGTTTCAAAATGCGCATGACGGGAACGTAACCCGAACCGTGCACGGGCGTATAAACGAGTTTCAGCTCTTTCCCGCACGCCTTTACCGCTTCGTCGGACAGCGTGAGTTTGGAAAGCTCCGCAAGATACGTATCGTCGGTATCGGCGGGAACGGGAACGATCAAAGCGCTGTTCTCTTCCCCCGTCACCGACAAATAATCGGTAATCTTTTCGATGAAGTTTACCACGATCGCCGTTGCCTCGGGGGACATCTGCGCGCCGTCCTCACCGTAAACTTTGTAGCCGTTGTATTCTTTGGGATTGTGCGATGCGGTGATCATGATTCCCGCCACCGTATTCAGATAGCGCACCGCGTAAGAAAGCATCGGAACCGGATGAACGTCGCCGAACAAATACGCCTTGATTCCGTTTTTCGCGAGCACGCCCGCTGCCTTTTCGGCAAACAGACGGGAGTTTCTGCGCGTATCGTAAGAAATCACCACCCCGCGCGCCGCCGCGTCGCCGCCCAGCGTTTTCACGTATTCCGAAAGCCCCTGCGTCGCCCGCATGACGGTGCGGATATTCATCATGTTCATGCCGCAGCCGATAATGCCGCGCATGCCCGCCGTACCGAATTCCAGTTCGCCGCCGAAACGGTATTCTTTTTCTTTTTCGTCGGAAGCGATCACCTGTAATTCGGCGCGTTCCTCCGGAAGCAGTCTTTCGTCGCGAAGCCAAGCTTCGTAATTGCTCTGATAGTTCATTTTTTCAGCTCCTTTTATACGGTCGGCGTCCCGCCCTCGATTTTGTCGGCGGAAAGAAAATATTTTCTTTCCGCGGTTTTATAATAGTTTACGAACTGCAAACATAAAAAGAACACGAAACTCAAAGGAATCGTAATCAGAAGCGCGCTTCCGAACGTGAACGTCGCGCATACGAGATTGACGACGATCAACAGGTAAATGGAAACGAGGAACGCCGCAAAGCGCCCCGCGAAATCCTTCCGGTTGCGGAAACTGCTCTTCATCGCCGCGCCGACGGAAAGCTTATCGGCAATCATCGCAGGCATCCAAGCGGAAATCACCGCCATTTTCAGCGCTTCGAGGCACACGATCGCCGTCAGCGTGAGCGACAGCGCGATAAACACGCTTAAAACGCCCCGCCCCGGCAGAAAAGAAGGCGCGTAAAAGAACAAAAACCAACACGCAAGCACGGAAAGCGCGTCGTAAACGAAGGACAGCGGCACGTAGACCACCTGATACAGGGAAGCCCGCCCCACGTTGCGGAAATACGCCGAAGAAAAAGAAGTGCGCGCAAACACGCTCATGCGGTCGTTCACCGTCGTGCCCACCGCAAATACCGCAAGTCCGTTTGCGAAACGGGAGAGCAAATAAATCAGGCACACGCCTACGATCGCGCCCGCAATGGAATCGATGTGTTTGCTCAGAAGCGCAACCAGATCCTTTGCGGCAAGCTGAAAGTCTTCCCGAAACGCGTGAAGGCGCTCGCTGTCGCCCGTGGCGATGGAACGGAAAAAGTCCCCGACTAAATCCTTTACCGCCTGCAATTCGGCGCTGTTCGTCACCACGCCGAGGGAAAGCTTCAAAATCACGTATATCAGACTGAAAAACAACAGCCCCGTCACGACGCGGTACAGCAACAGTTTGAACACGCTTGCAAAATTGTCTGCCGTAATCGAAACGGCGTTGCGAAATCTCATGATTAAAGCTCCCTGTAGCTGCGGAGCAGATCTTCCCGATCGATCTTATCCGCCGCGAAATATACCGTTTCCATACGGACGCAGAAATTCAGAAACGCGAACGTAAACAAAAAGAACGCGACGCCGCAGAAGATGAGTTCGTGTACGAAAGAAAGCCCGATCATCGCCGCCGCGATCGCAAGCGCCGAAATCGAAAGAGAAAGAACCAGCCTTCCGCGCACGCCCGACATCAAGCGGTAAGAATACAGAAACGCGTCGTAATTGCCGAATCCCGTCACCTGCTTGCAAGGGAACCAAAGGTAACACACGGTCACGAGGTACAACAGCGCGACCGCGAACAAAATAAACACGCCTGCGTCGAGCAAATACACGATCACCGTACTCTTGACGGAAGCCACGGCGAACATCACCGCCGAAAGCACCACCGCCCAGATTTCGTACAAAACGAAATACGCGAGCGTAATGCCGAGCGCGGAAAGCAACAAGTTACCGAATTGCGCGAACGCGCCGCTGCCCGTCCGCTTGCCTAACCGCATATGTTTTTCGACCAGCGAAAGCATGAGCGTCATAAACACCGCGATGCAAAGGAATGCGCAAATATTATAAATCCCGCCCAGAAGATCGATTCTGAGCAAACTGAACGCCGAAAAATACGTTAAAAAATGCGCGCGCGGCGTACCCGAAAAGAATCCGCGCATCAGATCGGAAATCGCGCCGTAATCGACGCTGAGCGTAAGAAAAACGCCCGGCGCGACCGCGAAAGGCAAAATATACCAAAGATTTTTAAACAGATATTTCCAGCTTCCGAATACGATGCGCATGACTACTCCAAAAGGGAAACGATTTCCATGCCATTATATACTAAATCGCGCGCCGTGTAAAGGGATTTTTTGAAAAATTTCCCGCGCCGCGCGGAAAGCGCAAAAAACCGCGGAACTTCTTCCGCGGTTTTTCGCGCTTATGCGCGTTTGATTTTATTTTTCCGCCAACTGTTGGGCGATTCTCCGTAAAAACTTTTAAACGTCGTAATATAATTGCTCTGGTTGGAATAACCCAGCATCTGCGCGATTTCCGCAACGCTCAGATTGTTGTTTAAAAGCAGCGTCGTCGAATAAATCATTTTCTGTTTGTTCAGATACTGTACGAGCGTGCAATTGAAATATTTTTTGAATTCCCTGCAAATATGGCCGTGGCTGTAACCGCTCTGTTTTACGACGTCGGAAAGCGTTTGCGAAAAGTCCACGGGCAGATTGTGTTCCACGCTGAAATTGAGCTTTGCGACCATTTCCAAAAGCCACTGCGGCATCCACTTGGGGAACAGAGAATTTTTCGTTTCGAAGTAAGCGCTCAGCGCTTTGAGAACCAAAATATTGCAAAGCGGCTCGATCTGTTCGGGAGAACCCTCCACGCGGAATTCGGTAATGCGTTTCGCCGTGCTTTCGCACGCGGCGAGCGCGTCCTTATCGATTTTCACGTGCGGCGGCGCAGACGACGACATGATTTCTTCGAACAGCGTGGGGCTGATTGCCGAACAAAGCTGAATCATCTTTTTTTCGGGAACGTAAATGTCGCGGTAAACCGCCGTTAAATTTGTAATATAATGCACGTCGCGCGGGCGGATAATCACCATCGTATTTTCGTCGAGCGTCAGATCGCCCGAATCGAAATGATTCACGTACTTGCCTTCGAGCGTAATGGCGATTTCGAAAAAACAATGGCTGTGCTTTTCGATGTTGTGATTGTAAATCAGATCGGTATACAAACCGTTGATCAAATCGAAATCATATACAGGTAAATTTTCCATTCTTTCCCCGAAATTCCGTACGCTTGCAAAAGCTTTTTCCCGAATTAGTTTAACACCCCCCCCCGTATTTTGTCAAGGGATTTCCTCCTTTTTCCGCACTTGGTGATAAAATTAAAAATTCACAACTTTTTGCGAAAAAAACAGTAGCAAACCGTGAGAAAGCGGGTTATAATAAAACTGAATCAAACAGGCGGAGAAGGATATGAAACTTCACGGATATTTTAAAGACGGCGCAGTGTTACAGGCAGGATACGACGTGATCGTAAAAGGCGCGGGCGCGCCCGCGCGCCCCGTCGAAATCACCGTAGTACGGGGCGGCAGACGCGCGTCCTTTGTTTCCGTTTCAAACGAACGCGGCGAATTTTCCGTAAACTGCGGCGCGTACGAAGCGGGGTTCGGCGAATACGCTTTTACCGTGCGCTGCGGCGAAGAAGAAACGACGTTTTCCCGCGTGCTCTTCGGCGACGTATACCTGGCGATGGGGCAATCCAACCTCGAACTCCGTTTAAAATACCTGTACGGTTACAAAAAAATCATCGCAAACTGCAAACGGCAAAAATTTCGTTTTCTGGACGTGGAAAACACCGCGCTCGCATACAACGGAAAAGGCATTTACGGGCTTGCGGAAGAAGCCGAAGATTTTATCGGACAATTTGCGTGGCGCAGCGCAAACGAGAAGAACGCCGCGGAAAACACGTTCGGCTTCTCTTACCTCTTTTGCGCCGAAATGCAGCGCAAAACGGGTTACCCCGTCGCCGCGATCAACGTAGCGGTGGGCGGAAGCGGATTCGCGAACTGGCTCCCGCGGGAGGCGATCGAACGGAATCCCGTACTTGCTTCCGCATACGCGCAAACTTTGGAAGCGGACGAAGCGGGACAAGTCTGCGCGGGCTGCATCTACAACGAAAAAATCAGTCCGCTCAAAGGGTTTGCGTTCAAAGGCGCGATCTGGTATCTGGGCGAAAGCGCCGCGTGGGACGGCTTCGGAAGCACGTCTGCCGTTCTTCCCGCGCTCGAAACGCTGATCCCGCTGTACCGCAGCGTTTTGCGCGGGAATCTGCCCGTCGTGATCATGGATATCGGCATTCAGTCGTACGGAAGATTTTCCGTGAATTACGCGAACGAACAATTTTCTTACGCCTGCAAAAAAATCGAAAATCTTGTGCAGTGCCCGATCTACGATCTTTCCCACCGCTGGATCCGCGCAGACGGAAACGCCATGTATCACCCGATTCATCTGATCGAAAAAAACGAACACGCGCGGCGGGCGGTCAACCTCTTCTACGAAAATTTCGTAAGCGGACGCGGGCTGCATTGCCCCGAAATCGAAAACGTCCGATTCGAAAACGGAAGCGCCGTATGCACGGTTGCGCATGCGGACACGATTATTTCTTCGGACGGAAAACCCCTCTACGGGTTCGCACTTGCGGGCAAAGACGGCGGATACGTGCCTGCGCGCGCCGTTTCCGACGGGAACGAAATCATAGTTTCCAGCCCGTTCGTCGCCGAACCGGAACGGCTGACTTACGCGTTTTTCCAGTACAACGACGCTTGCAACGCAACGAACGGGACGCTGCCCCTTTTGCCTTACCGCAGCCGGTTCGAAAACGCGGACGAACTGCCTTACGCCGATCTTCCGCAGTCCTTCGCCTGCCGTTACGGGCAGTTCTACGAAAACGCGTTCAGCGCGCTCGGCGGCGGCGCGGGCTTCCGCCCCTGTTTTACGGCGGGGAAGCTGTTCGGCGATCCAAACGTGAAGATTACCTGCTCGGCAAAAGGCGTTCTGCTCAAAATGCGCTACTGCCCGCAGGAGGCTTGCTTCGTCGGCGTTTCGCCCGAAATTTCCGTTGCGAACCAACCGCACGGACTCGACCGCTTCGATAAACTCTGTCTGGAACTCACGGCGCAAAAACCGTTGGAACTCACGGGAATCCACTTCCGCACCTGTGAGGGCGAACAGTTTTACCTCGTCCCCGAAGAAAACGGCGCGGAAGCGAGAAACATGCTCCTTCCCCGAATGCAAACGACGCGGCTGACTTTCCGTTTGGACTCCGCAGCAGACCGCAAGGAAAATACGTTTGTGCTTTCCCTCGAAACGCGAAAAAAAATCTGTGCGATGCAAATTACCTTCCGCAACTACGAAGCGAACAACGAAGTGCTGATTTCGGAAATCACCCCGTATTACGACGGCGCGCAACACGAAACCCGCACGACGGACAGCCGCGATAAAATGTACTGCTACTGAAAAGAGAGAGGAAAATTCCTCTCTCTTTTAAAATACGAACAATACCGTTGCGACGCAGGAAACCGCGATCTGCAATATCTTTAATTTCGAAAGTTTCTCTTTGTAAATGATCCGCCCCAAAATTGCGGAAAACACCAGCGTCCCGCCCGTAATGATCGGATACTGCGCGGTTGCGTTGACGTACTTCGCGCTGAGCACCTGCAAAAAGGTCGCCGTGCCGTTCATCGCCGCAAAGAACAAACCGCAGAGCAAAGTGCCCACGATCATCTTTTTCAAATGCTTCGCCGCGTCCGATTCCCCTTCCGCAGGGACGGGAACGGGCGGCTTCTTTTTCGCGAACAGCTTCGTCGTAAGCCAGACCGCGCCCGCGAGAACGCACTGTATCCCGAAGATCAACACCGTAAAATCCAGCGTGCCGACCCCTCTGCCGTCTACCTGATGAATTTTGGAAAGGGTGGAAGAAAGCCCGTTCAGCACGAACAAGGCGACGCACAGCACGTAAAACAGCGCGTTGCCCTTCCCCTTTTTTTTGCCGAACACGGGCAGCACGAGCGCAACCGTGAGCAAAACAAGCCCCGCGATGCCCCACCCGCTGATCGGCTCCTTCAAAAATACGACGCCGTACAAAAAGGGCACCATCATGCCGCCCAGCATCATGAACAGCGAATAAACGGCGATATCGCCGAGCGCAAGCGTCTTTAATCCCGCGATATTGCACGCAATCCCGACCGCCGCGAACAACAGCGCGACGACGACGGAAAACGTAGAAAATTGCAGCCTGCAACCGTTGGCGAAGAAAAAGATGAAGAATGCGAACAGACAGCTCACCGCCGAAAATTTTGCGGAAGCGTTTACGCCCTGTCCGCCCAGTTTTTCGTACGCTTTTACCGCCATAAACTGCGCTCCGAACAACAGCGAAGCCAGAATCAGCAACAAATAATAAACCATATCCGCGAGGAACGCCCCCTGCTACTTCTTCTTTACCGCATACACATGTGTATCCGCTTCGGCAACGATTCCCACTTTGACGTTGCGTTCGCCGCGGAAGACGGCGGCAATTTCCGCCTCTGCCCGCGCCGCGTGCGCAAAGGGAACGCGCTTACCGTTCACGAACAGCACGCCCTTTCCTTTCAATTCGAACGCAAAACGATTTTCGCCCGCTTCGGAACAAATAATCTGATACAGCTTTTGCCCTGCCGCAAGCGGAACGCAATTTGCCTGCCGATCGCACGCAACGCCGTCGGAAGCCTTCCAGTTGCAAAGTCCGTCTGCAAAATTTCCGTTCACGATCCGCTTTGCCGATTTCAGTCCGTTGTCGCTTACCATGTTCGTAACGGCGATCTCCATGAGATCCACTTTACTCAAATAGGTATTGCGGCGGAAGGTGATATCGCTCACGGGCGAATAGTCGTCGAGTTCGCTCCCGTCGTAGGGCTGCTTTCCGTGAAAGGGATCGTCGCACCAGGTGCCTACGGAATGCCCGCCGTCCAGCACGCAGTCGTGCACGTAAATGTTTTTGGTCACCGCAAATTCCTGATTGGGCGCGCACTTGCCCCACGGAATGAACGCGATCGCCTTTCCCCAGGCGCCGTAACCGGAATTGATGTAGCTGTCGCGGATTTCGATATCCGTCACCGTATTGTCCCGCCCCGGCGTAGACTGCCACCAACCGTGTCCGCGCGGATCGTCGTAGCCCGGATTGAGCGTTACGCCGTCATCGTTGGTAACCATAAACGCGTTGGCAATGAGTACGTTGCGGGTGCCGCTGATCCCGATTCCGTCCCCGCTCAGACAGCGCGGATCGAAAAACTTGATCTTATTGATAAAAATTTCCGAACAACTGCCGAAGAAGGTATGATAACTGTTGGCGCGGTTGATCGTAATCGAATTGAGTTCCACCCTGCGGCAATGGTTGAAGGCGATCGGCAGAACGTGAATGAGCGCGTTGCAGTGAATGTCGTAATAGGGATATCCGCCCGTCAGCGCCTCGCTGCCCGTGTCCGCCATACGGATTTTACCGCCGCCGCAAATGCGCACGCGTTCGACTTTGTCCGCGTACAGCAGCGGCTTGTTGTGCACCAGAAAATTGTGCGCCCAGTTGATGTTGTAATAAAAATTGTCGTGTTCGTAAGCGACGGGGTAAGGATAATCGGCGGGGCGCTCGCTCTGCACGAGCATTGCGGTTGCTTCGATCCTCAATTCGATATCCGAAGCAAGGCGAAGGTGGGAAACGACAAACCGCCCCTCTTTCAGCCGCACGATCCCGCCGCCGTGCGCCGCCGCGTCGTCGATCGCCGCCTGAACGGCGGGCGTATCGTTGTCGTAAAAATTCCCCTTTGCGCCGTACGTTTTTACGTCGTAAATTTTTTGCGGAACTTTGAACGGATAGGGGTTTCTGCAACGCACGGGCGTGCGCTTCAGATACTCGTTCGCGTTGTCGTCGAAAATAAAATCCTTTTCCTGTACGAGCGAAACCTCGTACAGATCGAGCCGCCCCTCCCCTCCCTGCGGGCGCAGCATAATTCCGCACAGCCGTTCGTCTTCGCCGCAGCCGAGCCCGTCGATCTTAACAAGACGGGAACAAATTTCCCCGCCGCAAAATTCGACTTCCGCGCTCCGCGCTTCCGAAAATTCGGGGTGTTTGTCCGTTGCGAAATACAGGCGGAAACGGCGGCAACCGCTTACGCTGCGGGCGGAAATTTTAATATGGTCTTTTATTCCGATCAAGCCGTTCAGCACCGAATACCGCGCCCGTTCGAAGCGGGGAAACACGAGCGCTTCCCCTTTGCCGAACGCGTATTCCAGACAGGCGTTCCCGCGCTTCACGCAATCCTGCGGCGCAAAATACCGCTCGAACCCGCCCCGTTCAAACGAAAAGTCCACGACGTTGCCGAAATAAATTTCGCCCACGTATAAATATTCGTCGCCGTAACAGACGCCCTTTTCGCTGGTAAACGTAACGTCGATCCGCGCGACGCGCGAAAGAAGATCGCATGCGGAAACGTCGATCAAAAGTCTGCTCCAACGGTCTATGAAAAAATTGACGGTGTATTCCGCTTTGCGCCCGTCCGCGCCGATCAGCGCAACGGTAACGAGATCGCAGGGCGTAATGCCGTTTACGGCAAGGCTCAGCGTGTCGCAGCCCGAAAAATCCGCGCCGCCCGCGTCGATGGAAACGGCGCGCGGTTCTTTTACGCCGATCCCGCCGATTTTCAGCTCCACCGCCTTTCCGCCGTCGTAAGGTTTTTTTGGCCAGCAGGCGATCTGATCGGTATACTTCCACCCGAGCACGTTTTTCACGCCGCACACGCGGGAAAGATCGACGTACTTCCGATCGGTCAGATAATAATTTTTATAAATTCTGTTTTCGTTTGACATAGCGTTCCCCGAAATTACGATAAAGTCAAGTATGCGGAAAAGATTGCTTCGGCAATCGCTTCCATGCCCCGATCGGACGGATGCGCGCACACGCCTTCGTGCTCGAACAAGCCGTACGCTTTCATACAGCGGTCGGCGCCGAGCGGCGCAAGTTCGGCAAGCGCATAGCCGCGTTCGGAAGCGAGCGCGCGGAGTTCGGCGTTGACGGGTTCGTTTTCCCAAAAGGAAGTCGTGAGCAAGATTTGCGCGGAGGGCGGCGCGACTGCAAGCAGAAACTCCCGCAAACAGCGCCCGAAGTATACACGGTCGATCCCGCCGCCGATATTTTCCGCCAGACGGAAGATCACGACGTCCGCCGAAAAGGACGCAAGCGGGCGGTATTCCGAAAGATCGGGTTTGCCCTGATTGACCGCAACCTCCCAGTCCGCCGCCTGTTTGACGCAGAGAAACACGTCTTCGCCGCGATCGCGCCACTTATTCAGCAACAGATGCACGTAATCTTTTTCTTCGGCGGAGGCCGCCATGCCCCAGTCGCGATTCCAACCGATGGAAGCAAGCGGGCCGTGCCGCGTAATGGAATTGCCGACGATTAAAATTCGTTTGGGTGCGGAGGGATTGCCGTAATAGCGCAACGTGTTCGTATTGCGCATCTGCCCTTCCGCTTGCACCGTATTTTCTTCGCGTCCGTTCATAGGATACCTCGAAAAGATAATTTTCAAGCCGTTTCCGTTTGGAAACGGCTTGAAATATTAAGGGGGAGGAAACTCGTCTTCGCTCAGACAACGGGTTTTTCCGCACTGAACGCCAGATCTTTGATGTAGGTAACGGAAGGATTTTCTTCCGAACCGGCAACCGCAAGATACACGTAAGAAGTCGTTACTTCGGCGTCTAATTCCACGTGCATGACGACCGTGTACCATTCGTCCGCTTTCAGGGATTCGGTCACGACGTTCCCTTCTGCGTCGTATACGGTAATTTCAGGATGCGTGGTCAGATAATACTGATCCGCCGTCGCGCCGCCCGTCCAGTTGAGGTTGATGTAAGCCTTAACCGCGGTGTCGTTCTGGCAATTGATCTTAAAGGAAATGTATTTGTTTCCTTCGCTGAAATATTCGCCGGGTTCGTTCTGCGCGTTGTCCACTTTCGTGAAGCGGATTCCGGAAGCGGAAATTCCCGCATAACTCGTATACTTGATGCTGTCTGCAAAATCGCCTTCCGTCACGTATTCCATTTCGACTGCGGCGTCGCTGTAATGGAATTCGGTAACCGTGCTCGAAGGATCTTTTGCTTTTTCAACCAGTTCGGGCGTTTCCGCGCTGTACGATACGTTTCTGATATAAGCGACCGCGGGATTCCACTTCGAACCCGTCATGCCCAGATAGACGAGCGCCCAGTCGGGTACGCTATCGTACTCCACTTCGATGAAGAGCTGATACCACGCGCCCGTTCCGAGATAGCTCTGTCTGCCGCTTTCGGAAAATACGTAGAACGTTTCGGGCGTGTTCGAGGCGCTGAGTACGCCCTCGTACTTGAAATCGACCTTATCTTCGCCTTCGCCGTAGGAAATCCAGTTGCAAGCCGTTACGCCGCTGCCCGATTTCACGTAAATTTCCATGGAAACGTAGTGTTTGCCTTCGGTGAAGAATTGCTTCGCCTGACCGTCGTTGCCGTCGACCATGTCGTTGAAGGTCAATCTGCCGGCGTAAGCCGCTGTTTTGCTCGTATACTTATAGCTGTTCGCAAACTCGCCGGTAACCACTTTTTCAACCTTCGCGCCGCCGCTGCCGAGCGAAATATTGTTGATGAAATCGTCCTTTTCGTCGGTGACGTCGGGATCGGGCTTTTCGTTGTCGCCGTGGTTTGCGGCGTATCCGCCGTCGGGGAGCAAGTCCGCCGTCGTGCGGAACGCAAAGTTTTTCAGATACGCTTTTTCGCAGTGATCCATCGAAAAACCGAACATCGACCAAGCGCCTTCGTAAGTCGAAAGATCGTACACGACCGTGTACCACTTGTTGTATTCCAACGGCGCGCCGGAAGCTTTTACGTTATTGCCGTTTTCGTCGTACATCACGAGCAATTCCATGTCGTCGGTCACGCTGCCGGTCACTTTGTAGCTGATGTGCGATCCGCTCAGTTCGGAAGGAATATAGGTATACAGAATCGCATTGAAATCGTCTGCGCGACCGTTGTAAGCCAAATCTTTGATGTACGCTTTTTCGCCGTTTTCCAAACCGATGTAAACGAGCGCCCAGGTCGTATCTACGGGTGCGGAAACTTCCATCACGCAGTCGTACCACTGATGCGTTTCGAACGCGGTCACGCGGTTGCCTTCCGCATCGTACGCCTTGAAGTAAGACATGTTCAGCGCGTTGCCCTCGCCCGTGACGTCCGTTCCGAGCTGACAAGCGTATAAAGTCGTCGTATTGTCGAAATAAATCTTAAACGAAACGCTCTTGTATCCGTCTTTGAAATAGAACTGCTTCTTGCCGTTTGCCGTACCGTTCGTTTCGTTGATCGCCTGGAAGCAAAGTCTTCCGTTGTAATGATCGCTCAAACTCTGGTAAGTAACGCTCTTGTACAGAATATGGTCTTTAAACTCTTCCGTACGGTATTCCTGCGTTCTGATCGCCTGACCTTTATCGATCGAAAGCCATGTGCTGACCATCGGCTTGCCGTTCGGGAACGTATCGGGTTCGACGTAATCGGACTCGGGTGCATCGAACTTTACGTCGTAAGTGAACGTTTTGTAATTTTTCTGGGGAATGGAAGAAACGTTAGCGGTGTCGATAATCACGTTCGTCCAGTAAGACGTCCCGTCGCGCGTTTCGGGAATATATTCCCAGGCGCCGGCGTCGTCGCCCGCTTCCACTTTTTGGAACGTAGGATTGCCCACGATTGCATCGTCACCTACGCCGACCGTCTGTCCGAGCGTAAAATAATTGGGGTTGTAGGATACGGTGTCGTCGTGAACGGTTACTTTCACTTCGCCCGTTACCGTCTTTCCGTTTGCTTCGCAGCTAAGACCGATCTTCGCTTCGCCGATCTTCTTTGCCGTTACGGTAAGCCCGTTGAGTTCGACGAAATCCGCGCCTTCCAGCACCTGTGCGGTGATCTTGGGATCCTTCACCACTTCGGCGTTGGCAACGACCTGCGCTTTGATTTCGTAAGAAGTGGGATCGACGTCCTTTTCTACGGTGGAAAGGGAAACCGTCGCCTTTTCGGGCGTGATCAGGTTTGCCGAAAGCACCGTTACGTTACAAATCTTCTGCGAAGTAGTAAAGCCCTTGTACGTCGCCTTTACGCTGACCTGATCGATCCCCGCGGCGACACCCGTAAGCACGCCGCCGTTTTCGGTCACTTTGTCGGACGCAACCGTGTAAGCGTAGGTAACGCCCTCCGTAATCGGCGTATTCTTGTAAGTCGTTTTTACGATTTCGCCCAAATTCACCGTTTTGGTTTCGTACAGCGTCACGTCGTCGATTTTGGAAACCGCGGGACGCGCGCCCGAATCTTCTACCGTAACGGGATATACGACCGTTTTCTTATCCGTTTTTGCCGTAATCCGCGCGTTGCCTTCCGCAACCGCGGAAGCGACGCCGTCTTTTACCGTAACGACCGTTTCGTCGCTCGTCGTCCAGGTGATGCTCCCCGTCAGCCCCGTAGCGTCGAGTTCGGTCGTTTCGAACAAGTCGAGATTCACCGTTCCGCTCGTGGTCGAATTGTTCCCGCACGCGCACGAAATCACGAGCGCGAAACACAGGCAGATTGCCACAAGGAACCGTTGCAAACTCTTCAGTTTCTTCATTATTTTCCTCCTCAAAAGCGTTCGTTTTTTGATACAAACGCTGCTTTTCCCCGACATAATCGGTTTATCGTAGCTTCATTTTAACGCACGATTTTCGCCTTGTCTTTTCTCTTTTTAACTTGTTTTTATGAATATTTCACATATTTCGTCATTTTCAGTCATTCAAAGCAATCGCGCCGTAATAGGTTAATCCCTTCGTATCGTTGCCCGCGATGTCGTAACGGTTCTTTTCCGAAAGTTTCAGCGCGCCCGTCAGCAACGAAGGATTCCCAGGTGCGAACAGCTTTGCGGTTTCGTACCCGTCGGGCGAAGCGGGAAAGGTAAATTCGGGGTCGTAATGCCGCGCGCGGGAGTCGTTTGCCCCCTCCGTAAACGCTTCGCTCATGTTGAAATACACGTTGCCCACGAACAGATATTCTTCGCCCATGTTTTCGAAGTTGAACTTCCCCGTGTTGGGCGCCGCGCTGTAAAAAACGTTGTTGCGGAACACGAAGTTATCCGCTTTGCCGTACTGCGTTTCCGTACCGTCCCACAAAAATACCTTCATGAACTGCTGTTTGGGCGCTTCCGGATTGAACACGATGGTATTGTTTTCGAACAGCGCGTCGCGGCAGGAACCCGTAACGTTGGCAAAGGAAGGCGCGCTGCCCTTGCCGTTGCAGAAAAATACGTTGTTCCTGATCACCGCGTGTTCCCAGTTCCCCCGTTTGTCCTCGTAAACGGGTTTTCCGTTTTCGAGAACGGGTTCCCCCGCTTCGTCGAACTTCTGCATGCGCGTACCCGTATTGCAGAGCAGAAGCCCGCCGCCCGCGTTGTGGTGCGAATAATTGTATTGCAGCACGATGTTCGTGCAGGCGATGTCGATATCGAACCCCTGCCCGTCCGCCGCGCCGTTTTCGAGATGCGAATACGCCGCTTCGTTGCGTTGCACGACGACGTTGTCGCAGCCGATCGTCCAGATACCGGCGCAAGCAAAGCCCTTGCGCCCCAAAAAATTGCTATGATAGGAAACGTTTCCCTCGATATAACCGTCGGTCACGCCGATCATCACCATGCCGTCGCCGCCCGTGTAATTCATGCGGTTGCCCACGAAGTTCACGTTGCGGGAAGGATAGTAACCGTGTTCGCTGTCGCAGTAGTTATTCACGCCCCAACCGATTCCGAACTGTTTGACCCAGTTGCTCGAAAACAGCACGCCCGTTTTGGAAACTTTTTCGATGACGTTATCTTTCAGCCACACGTTTTCGAGCCTGCAGGGCGTATCGCCCGCAGGGGTAAAAAATACGATGCCGCCCGTTTCGTACACGAACGAAGGATCGACTTTGCTCACCCCCGCTACGCCCAGATCCTGCATGTGCGACGCGTAGCTTTCTTCGCTCTCCGTTTCCGTCCAGTTCCAGTTCACGTGATGCACGTAACAGTCCTCGATCACGAGGTTTTCGTACTGCCCCGTCGTATAAACGTAGACGCCTTTCCGCCCCGTGCGGTTTACGATTTCCAGCCCGGAAACGCGCACGTTCCCGCCCGTAATCTGCACGGTCTGTTCTTTCCCGCCGCCGTCGAGCACGGCTTTCCCTTCCCCGTACGAAGAAACGACGAGCGGCGTCCGCGCGGTAGCGGAATAACCGGAAACGGTCAGCTCGCCCGAAAAGGTATCTCCGCCGCGGAACAAAATTTTCGCGGGAGCGGAATTTTTTACGCCTTTGATCAGCGCGTTCGCCGCGCCCAGCGACCGCTTCGCGTCGTCGGGGCTGAGTCCGCTGTTGGCATCGTCCCCGCCCGCGGCGTCGAAATAATAGGAAGTATAACTTCCGTCGTCGATTTCGGGATAAGCGGGCGCGGACGGCGTTTCCGTATACACGGTGGTGTCCGTGTCCGCAGGGGGTTTTTCCGTGTTATCCGGTTCCCCGCAGGCAACAAACGCGGGCATACATAAAAACAGCATCGCGCCCGCAAAAGCAAATTTTCGTTTCATAACTCCTCCTTATCTCGTTTTCTTCGGATTACGCGCACTCCACCAGCCGATACCCTTCGGGAAGCTTTACCGTCCTTTCCCCGTGCGCACAGGTGACTTCGATGTAATCGTCGCGGGTCGGGATTTTCAGTTTGCAGGGAATCACGGCGTCCGCGTTTTCGAAATAAACGCACCGTCCGCATTCGTCCACGCCGCGGAACCCGCTGAGTCCCTTTACGACCATGTTGGCAACGTACGAGGCAAATCCGTGGTTGAGGCTGCAATGGATCTGATTGTGTTCCCAGAGCGTCCCCGTGATTTGCGCCATTTTGAAATAATATTCTTTGCTTTCGTCCAAAAACTGCTGCACGCGCCCCTGACTGACGAGGTAATCGAGCCGCAGTAAATTCCCGATGAACGCGTTTGAGACGTAAATATCCTTATAAGCGCCGCCGTCCCGTTTGGGACCGAGTTTTTCGAACACGAAACGGTAGAGATCGGGATACGTTTCTTCGTCTGCGATTCCGAAGTAAAAAGCGTAATACTGGCAGGTTTCGGAAGTGTGCGACAAGCGTTCGAGCCTGCCGTCTTTGCGGATCAGGTTGTCTTCGAACAGCGTTCCGTTGAAGGCAAGCCGACGGATTTCCCGCTTTACCTTTTCCGCTTTTTCCAGATACTCCGCCTTCCCGTAAAGTCTGCCGAAGCATTCCAGCGCCTTTGCGTAAAGCATGTTCGTGGGAGCATTCACGCCCTTGATAAATTCGTTGTCGTTCGCCATGCTCCATTCGACGAACACCCAACTTTCCAGATTCTCCAAAAGCCCGAACTCGTTTTCGAAACGACCGAAATACTTTAAAATGGACTCCGCCTTGCCGTACACTTTGTCGATGAAATCCCTGTCGCCCGTCCGCGCGAAATACCCGTCCAGTTCAAGCAGATAGAACATCATCCAGTTGGGAATAAACTGACCGTCGATGAAATCGGCGGGGTAACACATGGCGAGCACCCCCTCGCCGAGATTGAGATTTTCCGACTGAAAATAATAATTTTCGAGAAAATTCCGTTCGACGACGTTCCCGCCCGTAAACAATTTTTCCGCCTGTCCCGAAAAATAAGAATCGCACAGCCAGCCGGCGCGCTCCCGCGAGGGGCAGTCCGTTAAAACGTCGACCGAATTCTGCGCGAAAGTTTCGCGCGCGGCGCTTACGATGGCGTTGAGTTTTTCGTCTTCACAGTGGAAATAAAATTTTCCCGCATCCGGATTTTCGTATTTGTACAAGCCGATCTTTACGCCGCCGATTCTGCCCTTGAGCACCACGATTTTGATGTACTTCGCCGTATACGCTTCGAAGCCGACGTGCAGAAATTCCCCCTGCTTGACGTCGTAGGTGATCACGTTGAGCGTGTCGTTGCGCCAGAAACAGACGTTGATCCCCTCGTCCTCTTTGCAATCGGTGCGGAAATCCACCTCGTCGAACAACACGTAAACGAGCGAATCTTCCTCCGCGCGGAACTGCGTCCGAATGAACCCCGTCAGCGAAACTTCGTGCGCGTAAACCGCGTATTCGCCCGCGGAAAGCGTTTGCGCGCTTCCGCCGCCCGTCTTGCGGTATTCGAGATTGTACGCCGTGTCGCACGCGTCCGCTTGCCATTCCTCTTCGGGAAAGATCACGAGATCGCTGTTCGTAAGATACCTTCTGCGCGGGAACGGCTCGAATTCGTCCTTAAACGAAGCCGTCCCGTTTTCGCACGCGCGGTAATCGCAAAACACAAATTCGGGGTAATTGATTTTCCGCGGCATCAGTACGCCGTAGCCGACCTCCGCCGTTTCCGCCGCCTCGCCGAAACGGTTCATTTGATCGAAACCGCAAAACGGTTCGCCGAACCGATAGCTTTCCACGAAACTCCGCTGATAGGAAAACCGCGCCACCTTTTGCAGCCGCTCGCGTAAGATTCGGCAACCGAACCCGACGCAAGGCGCGCCCGTAAAGGCGATCGCCCGATCCCCGTCTAAAACTTCCGCCTGCAAAAACGACGGCTGGTTGAGCGTATAAAAGCTGTTGCAGTTGTACCCCGCGACTTCGATGACGAGAACGTTTTTCTCCTGCGAAGCGGATAAATCGATTTCATCCACGCGGAAATAACCGTGCGCCGCGCGGGCGGGGCCGTACCCGACAAGTTTTCCGTTTAAAAAAGCACGATACAGACTCGAAGCTGTTACGATCAGTTTCCCTGCGCGCAGCGCGGAAAATTCCGCGGTAAAAACGCACGTGAGGTTCACCGTCTTTTCCCGACCCGCAGCCCAAACGGCTTTTGCTTTTTGAAAAGGCTGATACATGGTAACCGTTACTCCCTGAAAGGAATGATCCGAAACGAAAAATCGATGGATTGATCGTCTACCGTAAATTCTTTCTTCAACGGCGCGCCGCACGCCGCAGAGCCGACGCCCGTCGTTTTATAGTCGATATGTAAAACCGTTTTGCCCGTTTCCCCGTTCATTTCGAAGCTGTGATTTTTGTAGTCGCGGATTTCGTACGGTGTCGCCGTAAAGCTGAAATCCCGTTCGCTCTGCACGGTAAACGCGCCGTTTTGCCCGAACAGGGAAACGCTTCTGCACCCGCACCGCGCGCCGCTGTCCTGCGCTTTCAGATAATCGAAATTCATTTCTTTCACCTGCGCGCGGTAGCGCCCTACGGGGCAAACGATCAATCTGTCGGGATACGCTTCGCCGGGACCTCTGCCGAAGTACTCCGCTTCGGCAAACGATCCGTCCAGCACGAAACAGAATCCGAACCGCGCGACGCTTTGAATCCAATCCCGCTTTTTCGCTTTGCAATCGATCTGCAAACCGTCTTCGTAAGCGGTATAAACGATTTCGAAATCGTAAAGCGGCTCCACGATGTCCGCAACGATTTTACCTTTCACGGCAACCGTATTGCCCGCAACCGAAATTTCCGTCGCAAACGCCCGCGCGTATTCCAGCCGCGTGCGCCGCCACTCTTCCGTCAAAGGCAGATCGTTGTCGATCGGCCTGCGATAGAGGGAAAGATAGGACGGTGCGCGGAAACTTTCCTTTCCCGATTCGAACGAAGCAAGCATGCCGTCCCGCCCGATCACCGCGCGGTAAGCGGAAGCGCGTACGTGCACCTCTTCGCCGATCCGTTCGACCTGAGCGCAACCGACCGTTTCTCTGACGGGATAATCCCGCGACAGCAGAATCTGCCGCGTTGCCACGCGCCGACCCGCGCCGTCGGTAAACGCAAAATTCAGCGTTTCATAGCCCTTCCCTTCCGTTTCAGGCAGCGGATAACTGCGTTTCTCCCGCGCGCCGATGCCCGCGAGATCCACGGGAAAACGGTTCACCGCATGCCCGTTACGTTCGACCGTTGCAAGACAAGTCAACCCGTCCAACGACAAAAAGTCGTAACGGTTGATTACGGTAAACGAACCGCCGTCCGCAACCGCGTCTACGGGCGCATACGCTTCCTTCACCGCATCCAGAGAGGGATGCGGGCGTCTGTTCGTATCGACAAGACCGTCCGCGCAGAAATTCCCGTCGTAACGGCTGCACGGCTCCGCTTCGTTAAAATCGCCGCCGTACAGTCTTCTGCCGTCGGGCGCGAGTACGGTATGGTCGCACCATTCCCAAACGAACGCGCCGCAAAACCGTTCTTCCGAATAAATGTAATTCCAGTATTCTTCGACGTCGCCGCAGGAGTTTCCCATGGCGTGGGTATACTCGCAGAGCATGAACGGGCGTCCGATGCCGCGGTCGATCCTTTTTTTGCACTCCTCCGCACAGGGATACATCATCGACGCCACGTCGAGATATTCCGCGTCGCGCCACTCCGTTTCGGGCAGCGTTCTCGTCGTGTTGCCCTCGTAATGGAGGGGGCGACCGTCTACGGAACGCAGATACCTGCTACACGCTTTGAAGTTTTCGCCCCAGCCCGCCTCGTTGCCCAGCGACCACATGATAATGCACTGGCGGTTTTTATCCCGTTCGTACATCCGTTCCTGACGGTGCAGATAAACGTGCTTCCACGCCGCGTCGTTCGCCAGATCGTCGAAGTGCGTCGGGTCGCCGTAATAATGAATGGTTTCCAGCCCGTGCGTTTCGATATCCGCCTCTTCCAGCACATAGATTCCGTATACGTCGCACAATTTCACAAACACGGGGTGCGGAGGATAATGGCTCGTGCGCACCGCGTTGATATTGTACGCCGCAAACGTCTGCAAATCTTTTTCCATCAGCTCCGCCGTTTCTACATAGCCGTCTTCGGTCATGGAATGGCGGTTCACGCCCTTGAACTTTACCGGTTTTCCGTTGATCTTAAAGACCGAATTTTCGATCGTGATGCTGCGGATTCCCACGAATTCTTCCATGAATTCCCCGTTGTAAGAAACGACCATACGGTATAATTCGGGCGTTTCCGCCGACCACAGCCGCGCATTTTCGATCTTGAACGAAAGTTCCCCGCCCGTTTGATCCGCAATCAGCCGTTCGCCGTCGAACAGGCGCACGCGCGCGGCTTTGTCGCAGACGAAACGAACGTTGCCGTCCTCGCCCGCAACTTCCGTCGTAATTTTGTAATCCGTAATATGATCGTGCGGGCGGCGGATCACGTAGACGTCGCGGAAAATCCCGCTGAAACGGATTTTATCCTGATCTTCCAGATACGTGCCTGAACACCATTTAAACACGAGTACCGTGAGCCGATTTTTTCCCTTGACGAGCAAATCGGTAATTTCAAATTCCGCGGAGCTGTGAGAAACGGTCGAATAACCCGCGAACGCGCCGTTCACGAACAGATACAGGCAGCTGTCCACCCCGTCGAATACGACATACTGCCTGCCCGCCTCCCCTTTGTGCTCGTAATCCGTGCGGTATACGCCGCAGGGATTATCTTTGCGGATATATGGAGGATCGAAGGGAACGGGATAGAAAAAATTCGTATACTGGTTGTAATCAAACCCTTTTAACTGCCACACGAACGGGACCAAGTACTCCTCCCCTTCTTCGGCATCTAAAATCCCTTCCCGATACCGCGGATAATAGGCAAACTTCCAGCGGTCGAGCACGGTCACCCGATCGGAGTTCCTCTTTTCCAGACTGAACGTTTCGTCGGGAAAAGGAATATAATAACTTCTCGTCTTTACGGCGTTGACCTGCGGGGTCAGCGTCTCGTGATAAAACCGAAACGGCTTCATAAAATTCTCCCTATCGTTCGATCTGCGCGCCGTAGCGCCCGAAACGTTTTTTTCCGACGCCCCGCGCGATTTCCAGCGCCGTGCCGAATCCGTCCTTTCCATTCGGAACCGTCGGCGCATCGCACGCATACTGCGGGGAACGGTCGCCCGTCTGTACGGGCGCGCTTTCGCCGAGATTGCAATAGACGTTGTTTTCGAACACGAAATCCTCGGCAAAAGACATGTCGAACCCGCATTCCGTGGGCGCCGACGCGCCGAAATAATTGTCCGCAAAATACAGGCGCTCCTGCTTGCCGCAGTTTGCGTAATCCGCCGTGCGGATCACGAGCTGACCGCGCAAATCCGAACGCATGATCACCGTGTTGCGCAATACGTTCAAGTGTTTGCAAGTGCTTGAAAAATGAATGAAGTTCGGGTGTTCGGGCGCCTTCCCGTTGTCGATTGCAACGCAGTCGCGTATGGTCACGTTGCGCCACAGCCCGTGCGCGGAATACTCCGCCTGCGCGCCGTCCCGCCCGATCACGGGATTGCCGTTTTCGTCGAACGACGGCTGGACCGTTCTCGCGTTGCAGAGCAGAATCGCGCCGCCGTCGTTGTCGTGCGCGTAATTGTAACGGAAAAGAATATCTTCGTTGGCGATGTCGATATCGAAGCCTTCGCCGTCCGCGCCGCCGTGTTCCAGATGAGAATACGCCGCTTCGTTATACTGAATCAGAATGCGCTTGCACCCGATCGGCCAGATGCCCGCGTTTGCGGTATCCGTTCTGCCGAGGTAGTTGGAATGGTAGGAAACGTTGCCTTCGATGCAGGAATCGACCGAACCGATCAGAACGATTCCGTCACCCCCGCTGTAATACACCTCGTTGTCCGAAATTTCGATTTTCCGCGAAGGATACCAACCGTTTGCGTCGCTGTAATAGGCGTTCACGCCCCAGGGGGTGCCCGGGCGGCGGTTCCAAAGTCCCGTTAAAAGAATGCCGCTTCTCGAAATCCGTTCCAGACGGTTGTGCAAAATCCAAATATTTTCGTAATTGCAAGGTCCCTTTTCAACAGGTGAATTTGCAAGGAACACGATTCCGCCCGTTTCGTAATAGTAGCGCGCGCGGGGACAGACCTGTTCCACGTCGATTCGTTCGAGCCGCGCTTGCTGCGGGGGCAGCGGTTCCGTCCAGTTCCAGTTCACGTCGTGAATGCGGCAATTGCGGATCACGAGCGAAGAAAGCGTGCCCGCTTCCTTCACGTTTACGAAAATTCCGATCAAGCCCTTTGCGTTGGTAATTTCAAAGTCTTCGAAAATCAGATTTCCCCGCCCGATTTCCACGGCGCAGTCGTTGCCGTTCCCGTCTATTACCGGCGCGGCGCCTTCGCCGTAAACGCCCGCATAGAGCGGTCGGTCCTCTTCCGCGCGGAATCCGACAAGCGACAGCGTGCCTTCGTAACGGCTGCCCCGCGCGACTAAAATCCTGACTCCGCTGCGCAAAGAAGATACGAGCGCGTTCAGGCTTTCCAGCGATTGCTTCGGCGCGGCGGGATCGAGCCCGTCGTTCGAATCGTTCCCGAAACGGGAATCGAAATAATAAGTTGTGTATCCGCCGAACGAAACGTTCGGACACGGAATCGTTTGTACGTTCATACGTTACCCGCAAAAAGCGCCCAGATATTTTTTGCCTTTGGTTGCGTTTCCTAAGATGTCCTTTACGCTCAGCTGCTGCAACGGCTCGCCGAGGGTGAATACGCGCTCGTTTTCCGGTCTGTACTCCGAAATTTTGCCGTAGCCCGTGCGATCCTGCGGAACGGAAATTCCGGGATCGACATCGCGGATCGCTTTCACGTCCTCGATGCCCGTCCAAATATCGAAGAAAGATTCCGGAAAATTGTGGTACAGATTGTTTTCGAACAGACTGGATTCGCAGTAGTCGAGCTGAATGCCCGAATACTGATTGCTTTCCGCATAGAACACGTTGTTGCGGCAAATCAGATTTTCCTGTCTTCCGCACTGGCCGTAATCCGCGGAAGTGATGATATGCTGGCTGAACAGCCCCGGCGTCTGTACGACGGTGTTGTTTTCGCAAATAATGTTTTTGCAATCGCTCGACATCACGAGAAACGCGCCGTTCGAGCCGCTCCTGCCGTTGCACGCAAATAGGTTGTTACGAATGCGCACGTTATTCCAGTAACCGGGGCTTTCGAACGTCTGCTGTTTTCCCGTATCGGGATCGACGACGGGATTCCCGTTTTCGTCCCAGACGGGCATATCGTAGGCGTGTACGTTACAGATCAGAAGTCCGCCGCCCGCGTTGTCGTGCGAATAGTTGTATTGAAACAGTACGTCCGAGCAGCCGATGTCGATATCGAAGCCCTCGCCGTCCGTACAGCCGTTTTCGAGATGCGTGTACGCGGCTTCGTTAAACTGAACGTATACTCTGCGCGCGTTGATAAACCAGATCCCCGCGCAAGCCTGCCCCGCGCGCCCCAACAGCGCCGCGTGCAGACAGACGTTGCGTTCGATGTAGCAATCCTCTACGCCGATGGCGAGAATGCCGTCGCCGCCCACGTAGGAAACTTCGTTGCCCGAAATGACGAGATTTTTCGCGGGATACCAGCCGTCGTCGAGGCTTCTGAATTTATTCTTTCCGCCCCAGTTGCAGCCGTTCCCCGAGATCCAGGAACTGTTTACGAAGATTCCGCACCGACCGACCGTTTTCACCTTGTTGTTGCGAATCCACACGCCGTTGAACCAACGCGCGTCGTAAGAATTTTCGGGGTTGGAAGCGTTCACGTATATCCCGCTCGTCGCGTAATGGTACATGGAGGTGGGGCAGATTTTATTCGGATCGTAATTGCCGATGTTGTCCGCCTCTTCCTCCACCGTTTTATCGGAAGTCCAGTTCCACATAATGTCGTGAACGTAGCAGCCTTCGATCACCACGTTGGAGGATTCCCCCGCCTTATCCGCGTCGACGTAAATGCCCTGCGTACCCGAAGGGTTGGTGATTTCCAGATTGCAGATTCTCACGTTATCGCCGTATACGCTGAACGCCGCTCCGCCCGATCCGCTGATGAGCGGGTACTCGGTCAGCGAGCCGTACCGATCGAAAATAAGCGGTTTTTCGGCGGTCGCGCTGTAACCGCGCACCGTCACCCTGCCTGCGAACTCCGTGCCCGCCTTTAAAAGAATTTTGGTCGGTTCTTTGGCGGCAGACGCGATTTTCGAAAGCTCGTTCAACGACTTTTTCGCCGTTTCGGGCGAAAGTCCGTTGCCGTTGTCGTTCCCGCCGACTGCGTCGAAATAATACGCGGTATACCCCTTATCGTCGATATCGGGGCATGCGGGAGATTCCACAACGTCCTGATACTCCGTCTTATCCGTCACGACGGGCGGTTCAGGCGGTTTGGCGGGGTCAGAACATCCTGCCGCAGCAAACAGTAAAAAGACGGTGCAGCCGATTGCTGCTACTTTTTTGATCATCGTTTTCTCCTTTCCGATTCCGTTCGCTCAGGAACAGAATGCGCCAAGATATTTTTGATTTTTCGTTTCCGTTCCCGCGGCGTCGTATTTGCACCAGACGCTCTGCGCCGCGCCCAGAGAAAACACTGAGGTTTCCTGCGGACGGAACAGCGTAAGCTTTTCGTAACCGGTGCGGTCTTCCGGAATCTCGATCAGCGGATTCACCGTTAAAACCGCGCGCGGGTCGGAAATCCCCGTCCACTCGTCGAAAAAGCTTTCGGGAAAGTTATAATACAGATTGTTTTCAAACGTGCTCGAAGCACAGTAATCGAGCTGAATCGTCGTATGCTGCGGCTCGGACGCGTAAAAAATATTGTTTCTGCATACGAGATTTTCCTGCCGTCCGCACTTTCCGTAATCGGCGGAGGTAATCAGATGCTGGCTTTGCAGCCCCGGCTCGAGTACGACGAGATTGTTTTCGCAAACGGCGTTTTTGCAGTCGCTCGACATCACGAGGAACGCGCCGTTCACGCCGCTCCTGCCGTTGCACGCAAACACGTTGTTGCGAATGCGCACGTTGTTCCAGTTCCCCGCGCTCACGATCGTTTGCACTTCCCCCGTAACGGGATCGGTAACCGGCTCGCCGTTTTCATCGTAAACGGGAATGACCGCGTGCGTATTGCAGATCAGAAGTCCGCCGCCCGCATTGTCGTGCGCGTAATTGTACTGAAAAATCACGTCGGAACAGCCTACGTCGATATCGAATCCCTCGCCGTCCGTGCAGCCGTTGTCGAGATGCGTAAAACTTGCTTCGTTGTACTGCATATAAACCCTGCGCGCGTTTACGGGCCAGATGCCCGCGCATGCGAACGGATATCTGCCGAGCAGCGCGGCGTGGTAGGAATTGTTGTATTCCATCCAGCAGTCTTCCGCGCCGATCGTCACGATTGCGTCGCCGCCAACGTAACGCACGTCGTTGCCCGAAATCACCACGTTCTTGGGCGGATACCAGCCGTCGTCCTGACTCTTGAAGCGATTCATTCCCACCCACTGGCAGCCGTTTCCCACGACCCACTCGCTGTAAGTGATGATTCCCGCTCTGCCCACTTTGGAAATCTTGTTGCGGCTGATCCACACGTTTTCGAACCAGCGCGGCTTGTCGCCCTCCTTCGCGGGAGCGGTAAAATAAATGCCGCTCGTACTGTACGCGAAATTTTCGTCGGGACAGACGGAGCGCACGTCGTAATTTCCGATGCGGGGCGCCGCCTCTTCCACCGATTCCGCAAACGTCCAGTTCCACTGCACGTCGTGGATATCGCACCCTTCCACCACGAAGTTGGAAGACGCGCCGTCTTTCGCCGTTTCGACACAAATGCCGCGCAAGCCCGTTTTATTCGTGATTTCCAGATGATAAATTCTTACGTTTTCGCCGAGCACGTGCACCGCCTGTTCGGCATCGGAAACGATGCGCGGAAGCTCCGTCTGCGATCCGTACCGATCGATCACGAGCGGTTGTTCGGTGGTTGCGAAGTAATCCCGCAGCGTCAGACTTCCGTGAAAGACCGTGCCCGCTTTTAACAGAATTTTTGCGGGAGTCTGCAAAGAAGCAACCAGCTCCGTCATGCACGCGAGCGATTCTTTGGGCGCGCCCTCGCTGAGCCCGCTGTTGCCGTCGTCGCCGCGTTCGCCGTCGAAATAATAGACCGTATAACCGCTTTCGTCGACGGAAGCGTACTGCGGCGATTTTACGGGCTCATCCCTGTCCTTCCCCGCGGAAGCGCCCGAACAGGAAGCCGCGCTCATCAGACAGACGGCGCCGAGAACGACTGAAAGAAACCGTTTCATACCTTCCTCCGTTTAATCGAACATTTCGCTCAGAGGCATCGCTTTTCTGTCCTTGATCGCGTAATAAATGAACGGAACGGGAAGCAGGAGCATGGAAGCGAGCATCACCCAAACAAGCCGTTTTACGTAAAACCGCTTATAGATTCTGAGCGAAGCGCTCAGAATGGAAAGATACATCAGCCCGTAGCAGATCGCGATAGGAAGGAGCATAATCTGCCCCAGCATCGCCGCGCCTTTGGGGACGACGTGCCGCACGCCCCAGTACCAGTACAGCCCGCACAAAAACGCAACGATCAACAGTTCGGCGAAAAATAAGGCGCACTTTTTCACGGGAACGGCAAGCACCTTGAACACGCCAGCCGCCCTGCCCAGATATTGCAGCCCGTAAACGGGAATCAGGGCAAGATACCATTGTTTTTCGCCGAGAGAACGATTGAGAAAGGCGATTCCCGCCCCCAGCAATTCCAGATACAATAACGTTGCGCCTAAGATCCACCACATAATGTTTTCCTTAATTTCTCGATTGTTTCATCAGTTTGTACTGCGCCGTAAGCCAGTTGAGATAGTCGCTGTCCTTTTCCAGATAGTCCTTTAACCAGTAAAGCGCGCTGTCCTGCCCTTCCACCTGTTTGGTGGGATCGCCCGTGCCGTACCACGCGTTCACCGCCACGTTCTGATAATAGACGTTGAGCGACTGATTGTGCAGCAGCGACATACCCGCGTTTCTGGGCAGAATAAAGTCGATAACGTCGTTTTCGACGTAGTTTTCGGCTTTCTGTGAATTCGCGATCCACGCTCTTTCTTCCGCGCTGTAACCGCTGTAAATGAGGTTGGACATCGCTTCGTTATCGACGAGATTGATGATTCCCGAATAAGGCGCTCTCGTAAGATATTCCTCTTTCCCCGCGGGATAGGAATACGTGCCGTCGCCGTTATCGATCCAGTGCGTGCCCTCTACGCCGTATTTGCAGAGGTTGTAGTTCGCTTCGTCCGAATACATCCAGTTCAGGAACTTCACGATTTCCGCCGCCATTTTGGATTCCTTCATCACGATCGCCGCTTTGTAACCGGCAGTGGGACGGATGAAGCCCTTCTTGTCGGGCGTCGCCGCGCGGGAGAGCGGGCCGAGTACGGTAAATTCCGCTTCGGGATTGCTCGCTTTCGTCTGGCGGGCAACTTTAATCAGGTGCGTTACGGTAGGATCGGTCATGAACACGCCCGTCACGCCGGAAATGAACTCGCCTTCCGAAGCTTCGAGGCTCGTGGTGTTCGTAGTTGCGGAAAGAATGCCGTGTTTCTTGATCCAGTCGTACTCCATTTTGAGCATCTGCTGATATACTTCCGTTCCGAATCCGGGGATCAGACTGGTAATTTCCCCTTTGTCGTTTTTCACTTCCTGATAGGAGAAATAGCCTGCGTCGCCGAACGCGCCCGCGAATACTTTTTCGATATCCCAGATCGCGCCACTGATCGAATAATTTCCCGTAAGACCTTTCGTCTTCATTTTGACGCACATATCTTCGAACTGTTCGATCGTCGTAAGCAAGGTCAGATTGCTGTCCGCCGCGGCTTCCGCGGGATCGTCGGTATAACCCGCTTTTTTCATGTAATCCTTTCTTACGAGGATGCCGTATTTGTAGGGATTGACGTTCGAAGGGATTCCGATGATTTCCTGTTGGAAGGTGGTCATAATCGAAAGATCGGTCTTTTCCTTAATCTTCTGTCCGTACAAGTCGATCATGTCGCTCAAATCGTAATAAATGTTCTGACCCAACGCATAGTCGTCGATTCCGGAATCGTATCTCGTATGCGAAATCGCGATATCCACCTGCGTGTGCGAGGCAATCGCCGTAGAAAGCCGCGAGGTCATGTTCGTGCCCAGATACGCGACGTCGAAGTCGAGCAGCGTTCCGCTGTCCCGATAATACGCCTCTTCGATCGCGGTAATCACTTCGTCCTCCGCGGAACCTTTCACGACGCTGTATTCCGAGGAACCTCCGCAGAAAATCACGATCTTTTTCGCTTCCGGTCTGGGCCCGTTCGGGCCGTCGGGTTTCGGGTCGGTGTTGTTTCCGCAAGCCGCAAAGGATAAGACCGAAGCAACCGCCAGAACGATACAGGGAATTCTTTTTTTCATAATTTTTACTCCTTATTTTTATTTCCGCGGCCGAAGCCGTTTTTCTTTTTGATTACGATCAACGCCGTTGCAACGCCCGCCGCAACGACTGCGCCCGCAACGCCGATCGCCGTGTACACGATCCATTCGTTTCCGCCCTTCGGCGCCGTTTTGGGCTGTTCTTCCGCAATGAACACCGCCTGCGAATAAACTTTGATTTTGCTGTAATACTCTTCGTTCTTATCTTCGCAGTACAGAATCGCGCGGTAACCGCCTTCCGTTTTTTCGCTCATAAACACCTTCGCCTGCGCCTCTTCGCGCTCTCCGTTGAAGCGGAGCTTGGTCACGGGGAAGGTAAGCTGCGAAAGATCGGCGTCCTTTGCGATTTTCAACGCTTCGGACGGGATGATTTTTTTCGTATAAACGCCGAACACGTCCGCATGATTGTTGGTGATGCCCGTGATGCCGAGTTCGATCGGGGAAGGGTCTTCGTACGTCCACTGCCACGCCATGTAGCCGCGGTCTTTGAAGTTGCTGTTTGCAAACGCCGTGTAGCTCTGCGAATACGAAGGATCGAAACACAGATTCCATCTTGCCGCGCGGTCGAGGTAAACGTCGCAATTTTCTTCCGTTACCTGCAAAAGCGTCGCGATCGGGAGGGAGGGCATGATCTCGTGCATGCGCTGGAGCTGGGAGCCTTCGCCGTCGGAGAAGGAAATGCACACCGTCTGATCCTGCACGCCGTATTCTTCGATACACTCTTTCAACAGGCGGCAGACGTCGGGATCGGGATCCTTGATTTCCACGACGACCACCAGATCTTTCCCTTTGAAGTATTCGAAGATTTCGCCCAGCGTGGGGATTTCGGATTGAATCCCCGTAATTTTGTTTTCGATATTTTTGATGACGCGGTACCGTTTGAGTTCGGCGAGCGTCATATTCGCGATTACGCCCGTTCCGTCCGTCGTGCCGTCGATGCTCGCGTCGTGCATGATCACGAGCTCGTCGTCCGCCGTTGCCCAGATATCGATTTCGACGTGCGTCGCGCCCGCTTCGTACGCAGCGATACAACTTTCGAGCGTATTCGAATTTTGCTTTACGGGCAAGCCGCGGTGTCCGACGTTGTAGAACCCGCGGGAAAGCGAACTCACGGGATAACGGTCGTACGTGCCGAACAGCGCCGCATAGTCGTGCGCAACGATTCCGTACGCGCCCGAAGCGATGATTTCGGCAAACCCAAATTCCGTTTCGCGTTCCGCGCGCACCCAGACCGTGGTCAGCATGCTTTGCAGATAGTAAACCGTTTCGTAGTCCGCCTGTTCGGGGGACAGAATCACGACGTTGCCGCCCGCTTCGCGGCATTTCGCAATGTAATCGTAAGGGACTTCGAACCTCTCTTCGGCGGAAAAATCGGCGTATACGCGCGCCGCGGGCAAGAGTTCTTTCGCGCTTTCGAGCATTTCGATATCGTCGCCCGTCACCGCGAAATCCCGCAGATCGTGCGCGTTCACCGCGTCCGCGAGCGTCTGTGCCTGCAAACGGGATTGCACCCGCACGATCGGAAGCACCGCGTTTTCGGCAAGTTCCGCAAATACGGCGGCGATTTCGCCCACGGAAGCGCCGTCTTCCGCCGTTAAATTGCCCTGCCCCACGCCGAGTACGACGCTGCGGGGCTTGTTTTGCGCCGTGAACAGATTGCGGTAAGCTTCCGCGTCCGCCGTTTCCGCGACGACCGTAGGTGCCAGCAACAATCTGGAAACGTATTCCTGCGTGTTCGTGTACGCCTGCGCCGAAACGCTTGCAAGTCCGCAGATTGCCGAAGCGCCCGCAAGCGCCGCGCAGCAGACTGCCGAAATTTTAAAGGAATTTTTCATGTTTATCTCCCGTCAACCTTTGACCGCGCCGATCGTAATGCCGTTCACGAAGTACTTCTGAATGATCGGGAAGATGATTACGAGCGGAATGATCGCGATGACCACGCCGACCGACTGCGCCGTAAGCACGGGCACCGCGCCGCCCGTGACGCTGTTGGAGCCGAGAATATTCATATCTTCGAGCATATTTTTGAGCACGAACTGTAACGGCCATTTGTACTTGCTCTGCGGGGAAAGATAAAGCATTGCGTCCATCCAGCCGTTCCACTTATCCACGAAGCAGAAGAATGCGATCGTGAGCACCATCGGCACGGAGATAGGAAGGAAGATTTGCCACAAGATCTGCAAATCGTTCGCCCCGTCGAGCATCGCCGCTTCTTCCAATGAATCGGGAAGAGAGAGGAAATAACTGCGCACCAGAATGATGTGATAAAGGTTGAACGCGGAGGGAATGATGAGCGCCCACAGACTGTCGTACAATCCGACGTTTTTTACGACGAGGAAGAGCGGAATGAGCCCGCCGCAGAAAAACATCGTAACCAGATAGAACATGTTCACGACTTTATGCCCGAACAACTTCTTTTTGGAAAGCACGTATGCGGTGATCAGCGAAACCGCCACGGAAAGCACCGTACCGATCACCGAAACGAACAGCGAATTGCCGATCGCTCTGAAAAAGTCGATTTCCGTAGACCCGAATACGTAACGGTATCCTTCGAGGGACAGCTTATCGGGAATAATCTGATAGCCGTGCGATTGCAGCGAAGAATTTGCGGTAAACGAACTGATGATCATCATCCAGAACGGCAACAGAAAGATGACGCACAAAAGCGCGATCAGCGTGCCGTTTACGACGTTGAATGCAATATCCCCTTTCGATTTTTTCATACCGTCACCTCACACAACCCCTTCGTTATCCGTCTTTTTCGCGATCTTGTTCGTAAGCAAAACCAGAACGAGCCCGATGACGCCCTGCACGAGGCTGAACGCCGTCGCCTGCGAATAACCCGAACCGCTCATGATCGAAGAGTACGACATCGCGCCGACAACGTACGTCGTTTCCGAAAGCGCGGTACTCCCGTTCGTCATGGCAAGAATCTGTTCGTAGTTGTCGCGGATCAGATTGCCCGCGTCCATGATCAATTGCAACATGATCACGTTCATGATGCCGGGAATGGTCACCGAAAGAATCATTCTGAATCTTCCGCCGCCGTCGATCTTGCAGGCGTCGTACAGTTCCGAATTGATGCAGCCCAGCGCGGACATATAGACGATCGTCCCCCAGCCGAGCGATTTCCACATGGAGCTAAGCGCAAGAATCGCCCACCAGTACTGATCCTGCGCGTACCAGTTGATCTTCACTTCCTTGCCCTGCACCAGACTGAGAAACGCGTTCAGACCGCCCTCTTCCACTGAAAGCAGCGCCACCATCATGCCGCCGACGGCGATCCAGGAAATGAAACTGGGCAAATATGCGATCGTACGCGTAATCCCTTTGAGCTTTTTGGAACCGATTTCGTTGATCATCAGCGCGAAAATGAGAATCGCGGGAAAGTTTGTGGCAACCCTGATCAGCGAAATATAAATCGTGTTGCGGAATACGAGGAAGATGTTGGGGTCCGTTCCCTGAAATATGTATTTGAAATACTTTAATCCGACCCATTCGCTCCCGGCGAAGCCGTCGTACAGGTTGTAGTCTTTAAAGGCGATGACCACGCCGAACATCGGAACGTAACAAAAGGTAATCACCAAAATCAAACTGGGAATCAACATCAGATAAAGCAGTTTGTGCTTCATGATTCTGGCAAACGGACTCTTTGCCGCATAGTTTTTACGGCGCAGTTTTTCGGCTTCTTCCGCGCTCAGCGCCCCGACGGAAGGAAACGAAGCTTCCGCCGCAGCTTCTTCGAAGGGTTCGGCGGCACGCTGCGTCTCTTCGGCGGTGATGTTATCGCGTTCCTTCATTGTCTTCTTCTCCTTGTTCCTGTATTTTCAGTTTGGGTGCGATCCCGAAAAATTTCGCAAACCAGTGTTTCACGAAGCCGAGAACGACGAATACGACGAGCCCCGCGCCCAGCACGCACAACACTGCGATGAGCGCGTAATCGGGGGAATGTTCGTACGCGACGTAACCGAACAGGCAGGAAATTTCCTTATCCCGTTCGACGACGGGCCGCGTGACCGTTACGCCCGAAGCGTCCTTCACGGGTTCTCCGTTTTCGTCCAGCACGTATTCCTGTCGGTTGACGTTTGCCTTCAGCGTGACGGGAACGATTTCGACGGTGTCGGACGAAAGGACTTTCACGCATTCGGAGGAAATGAATTTGACTTTCCCGGGAAGCTTTACGGTCACTTTGGAAATGCTTCTCACGTCCGGAATGCGGAACGACGTGATATAATGTTTTTTCGAAGCCGCGCCGCCCGCCGCCGAAAATTCTTCAACGGTAATTTCGCGGTTCGCGGCAACGTCGACCGGTTTGATATATACTTCGTTCTTATCCGCGCCCGCTTCGATCTGCACCTGCCCCGCAATTCCGTCAAAGGGTTTTGCAAGCGTGCAGCGCAGATTCCCCGCCGCCATGAGCGCAAGCCGCATGTACGTATCGCTTTCCGGCGCGATAAATTTATAGAGCGGCGACCAGCCGAAATCTCCGAGCCCCGCAAAATTGCTGTTCAGTCTTCTGGTCGCAACGCTCACTTTGTAGGAAGAAGCGCTCTCGCCGATCCCCTTTAAAACGACCATATCGTTGTCTTTCGAAGAACTGTTGATGAATTTTACGATCGTGTTCACGTAAGCTTTGAACGCTTCCCCGTCCTGCAATTCTTCGTCCAGCTCGCTTTTTTCCACGGTGATCGCGAGTTTCAGTTTGCCGTCTTTGTTCAGCGAACCGTTCGCGTAAGACTCTCCCTCCGCCGCGCAAGCGTACCGTTCCGGCAACGCCGCCGCAAAACACAGCGTCAGCACGCACAAAATAAAAAAGACGATGATTGCTTTCACGTGATCTCTCAGCACTTTTTTACGGTTCGACATTTCAACCTCTCGACAAAATCCGACAAATAAATTCGTAATTTAATTGTAAGGTACGAAATTCCGAAAGTCTTTCCTTTTTTTAACATGTACTTGTGAATATTTAACAAGATACATGCAATATTTACCGTACGAGGCGGATTCAGGCAAAACCGCCAAAAACAGGAAACAAAAAAGAACCGCCCCCAAAAAGGGGACGGTTCCCGATCTATTTCCGCAAAAAAAACGCCGCCCGTTCAGGGCGGCGTTTTGCGTGCGGTTTGAAATTATTTCGCGATCTTTTCCATCATGTTTACGATGTCCTGCACCGTTTTCAGATTCTCGACTTCGTTTTCGGGCAAGGTAATGCCGTATTCGTCTTCGAGCGCCATCATCAATTCTACGACGTCGAGCGAATCCGCGCCCAAATCTTTTACCACTTCGGAAGCAGGCGTAATTTTATCTTCCGCAATGTCGAGCTGCTCGGCAAGCATTTTGCAAACTTTTTCGTACATGTTTCTCCTCCGTCCGCTTCACGTTCCGCAAAGCAAATTCAAATTGATATTATTCTAACCGATAAAACAAAAAATGTCAATACTTTTTTTCATTTCACCGCTTCATCATTTTCAACGCTTCTTTTTGCTCCGCCGTCAGACGAAAACTTTCGCGCGCTTTCTGCAAAGCTTTGTTATGTACCGCGGCGAGCAGCGTTCCCCCGCGCAGAAACGCAACCCCTTTCCCGTAATATTTTACGAGCACTTCGGCAATCAGCCACGCCGCCGCCATCGTCACGTAATATTGTTCCGCATTGCAAGCGTTCGCCGCGGAAAATATAAGCGGAAGATATTCTTCGGTCACGTAATCGTGGAGCAGGGAAACGAGCCCGTAACGGTGTACGAACTCCCGTTCGTCCGCCAGCCACTTTTTGATAAACGGCAAAAATTCTTCCCTGTGCTTTGCAACGGCTTTGTTGTGAAAACAGTCGCACGCCGCCCAGTTATCGAGCTGCGGCACGAGTTCTTCCGCCGCGGCGCAATACGCCAAAAACGGCAACGTACCCGCAACCGAACACTTTACGAACAAAACTTCGTAATAATCGTTGGGGAACGCGCGCAGCGACTGCCATTCCCCTTTCAGTTCGTTGGCGAGTTTGCGCATTTGCGGCGTGCGCACGCCGATCAGTTGAATTCGATCGTTCTTCAACAGTTTCTTATGAAAGTCGCGGTATTTTGTATCCTGCAACGAAAACAGCCGCGCAATCAATTCTTCGTACGTAATCATAATCCCCTCAGTCCTCGAACGCTTCTTCGAGCGCCGCATACCATTCTTCCGCCGAAAACCGCGGATTCGCGGGCGACGTGGACGAAAGCTTTTTCGTGATCGGCAACAGCTGCGGAAAATTTTTTTCGAGTACGGAATAAGACTTGTTGCCGTTGCACAGAATGCGCGAAACGCCGCTCTTTGCAACGACTTCGCCCAAATCCGCCACCTCCTCCCCGCGAATGGAAGCATCCGCCGAACCCTGTATTTCGCACGAGGTCACGACGTCCCACAGCGCAATGCGGCGGCGAAACAAAAACTCCTTTTTTTCCGCGACCCCGCAGGGCACTTCTTCGCCGAAAAATCCGCAGACGGTGCGCCAGAACCGATTCTGCGGATTCCCGTAATAGAACCCGACGGCGCGGCTTTTGACGGAAGGAAAGCTTCCCAGAATGAGTACGCGGCTGCCCGCGCCGTATACGGGCGCAAACCCTTCGGCGCGATCCATTACAAAACGATCCCTTCTTCGAGATTGCCGACCGAAGCGACCGCGGCGCGCGAAAAATCGAAATTTTCCGCAACCGCGCGCAGAACGTCTCCGCGCGTCAATTTCGAAATTTCCGACATGCGCTTTTCGAAGTCGTACACCTCGTTTTTATACAGCATCTGTTTCCCGTATAAAAGCATCTGCGAAGAGGTGTTCTCCTGGGCGAAGATGCTGCCCGATTTCACCTGTTCTCTCCCGCGCAGGAATTCCTCTTCCGTCACGCCCTTTTCTTTGAGTTCCCCGATCAGCGCAACGATCGCGTCCTTCGCGTCGACCGCCTTCTTCGGATTGACGCCCGCATATACGGTGAGCATGCCCGCTTCCTCGTAATGCGAAGGATAGGAATAAACGGAATAGGCAAGTCCCAATTCCTCCCTGATCCGTTTGAAAAGACGGGAACTCATGCCGCCGCCGAGGATCGCGTTCATCACCTGCACAGCAGGACATTGTTTGCTCTCCCGCTTGGCGGCGGGGAAGCCGATCGCAAAATGCGCCTGTTCGATGGATTTCTTTTTAAAATTGCGCCCCGCTTGCCAGACGACCGTCTTCTGCCGTTTTTTGAAATTTCCGCACTTCATTGCGCCGAAATATTTTTCGGCAAGCGCGAGCGCGGTCTTTGCGGAAAGATTCCCCGCGAACGACACGACGATGTTTTCGGGACAGTAGCACGCTTCTTTGTAAGCAAACAGGTCGTCCCGCGTAAAACGTTTTACGTTATCGGCAGGGCCTAAAATATTCCTGCCGTAATTCTGCGCGCCGAACGCCGCGCGCGAAAGATAATCGAGGCACAGATCTTCGGGCGAATCTTCGTCCATATTGATTTCTTCGAGGACGACGCCCTTTTCGCGCTTCAATTCCTCTTCGGGAAAATTGCTGTTCAAAAAGAGATCGGCAAGCAACCCGAACGCTTCCGCCGCATGATCGGAAGTCGCTTTCGCGTAATAGCAGGTCATGTCTTTCCCGGTAAAGGCGTTCACCTGCGCGCCGAGCGCGTCGAACGCGTCTGAAATTTCAAACGCGGTGCGCGCGGGCGTCCCCTTGAACTGCATGTGTTCGAGGAAGTGCGAAATACCGTCCTCTTCGTTCGTTTCGAATGCCGCGCCCGTGCCGACGAGCACGCCCATCGTCACCGACAGCAATCCCTCCATATGTTTGATGATCACTCTTACGCCGTTGTCGAGCGTTCTTGTTTCCGTCATAAATTTCTCCTGTATGTAAAAAGTATTTAAGCAAGATTTTCGCTTACGGTTACCGCGCGCAGTCCGCGGGCGCGGTAATCCTCTAAAATGCGCGGCAGCGCCGCAAGCGTATGCTTCATCGGGTGCATTAAAATGAGATCGCCCCCGCCGATCTCTTTGGTCGCGCGGGTGAAACAGACTTCTTCGTCCTTATCCCGCCAGTCGACGGTATCCCTGCTCCACAAAATGGTTTTGAGCCCCATGCTTTCGGCAACGGAAACGGTATCGTCGTTAAACGCGCCCGAAGGCGGTGCGAACAAAGTTACCGTAACCCCCGCCGCAAGGTTGAGAAATTCGACGCTGCGCCCGATTTCTTCGGCATTCTCCGCACGGGAAAGCGATTCGTGATCGAGGTGAAAATAGCCGTGCGAGCCAATTTCGTGCCCCTTTTCGACGATCGTTTTCAAACATTCCACGTTGTCGTCCGCCCAGCTCCCGCCGATAAAAAAGGTCGCTTTCGCACCGTATTCTTCCAGCACGTCGAGCATACCGTAAACTTCTTGCGTGCCCCAGTAAACGTTGATCATCAGCGAAACGCCGTCCGCGGAATTGCCTTTGTAGATCGCCTTCCCCTTCACGCCGGCAACGCCCGTCGCCGAAGGGAAAAAACATACCGCGCCCACTACGATGAGCACGAGCGCCAGCACGCCGTTGGTAATTGCGGCAAGCGCGCGCGAAGAAAGCCTTTTCAATTAGTTTACCTCAAACGGAAATATTTATCTACACCATTTTATTGTTTTTTTCGTTTGAATATGAATTGATTTACGATATTTCGATGGTTACTGCAACGTCACGACGGTTACGCCCGCTTCGCCCTCACCGTATTTTCCGGAACGGAAGGATTGCACTCGCGCGTGCTTTTTCAAACATTCCTGTACGGCAGCGCGCAGTTTCCCCGTGCCGAATCCGTGTACGATTCGCACTTCCGAAAGGTTGGAAAGCAGCGCGGCGTCGAGAAACTGTTCCAGTTCGGGAATCGCTTCCGCCGTGGTCTTACCGATCAGATTACACTCCCGCGGGAGCACGGGTTTTTGCGCAAGATTCCGTACGACGGTCACCTTTTCGGTTTTCTTTTCCCGATTCGCCGCGGGATACAGATCGGAAACTTCCGCTTTGACGCGCAGCGCGCCCGCCTGCACCTCGGCTTTTGAGGCGTTCTTTTTGTAAGATATCACCACGCCTTCGGCGTTCATGCTGCCCACGATCACGCGGTCGCCCGCTTTGAGTGTTTCGGGCGACACGGGAAGAGCGCGCAGTTTCACTTCCTCCCGTTCGGGCGCTGCGCGCATCCGGTTCTTTAACGTGCGTGCGCGGATCAGATCCCCTTCCGTGAGCGTTTCCCGTTTAAAAATCCCCTCGATCTCTTCGAGCAGCTCCTCGGCGCGGGCAGCGCGCTCGTTCACGATGCGGCGTGCTTCCGCTTTGGAGCCGGCAAGGAATTTTTCCCGCTCGGCGGCGAATTTGTTCTCGTCGCGTTCGAGTTCTTTCAGCCGCGCCTCCCAGTCCGCTTTGAGCGCGTTCGCTTCGGCAACCGCACGCTCGGCGAGAATGCGGCTCTGCTCGGCGGCGCGCATCGTCTTTTCGAATGCGCGCGCCCCCTCCGAAAGATATCCGCGCGCCGCTTCCACCGTTTCTTCGGGCAACCCCAAACGGGTGCAAATCGCAAGCGCGTTGGAAGAACCGGGCGCGCCGATCTTCAAACGGTAGAGCGGACGGTAATCGGCGGTATCGAATTCCATACAGCCGTTTTCCACGCCGTCCGTTTCGTAGGCAAACTCTTTGAGCGAAGAATAGTGCGTCGTCACGATCCCCTTGCAACCCTTTTTCAGAAGCGAAGAGAGCACCGCGCGCGCAAGCGCCTGCCCCTCTTCGGGATCGGTGCCGCCGCCAGGCTCGTCGATGAGCACGAAATCGTTCTTGCCCGCGGACTTTAAAATGTCGCGCAGATTCACGATGTGCGAAGAGAACGTCGAAAGGTTTTCTTCGATGGACTGGCTGTCGCCGATGTCGCAGTAAACGTTTTGAAATACGGCGAGGGCGGTTCCCTCGGCGGCGGGCACGAACAGCCCGCACGCGCACATCAGGCAGAACAACCCGCACATTTTGAGCGTAACCGTCTTGCCGCCCGTATTCGCACCGCTGATGACGAGGAATCCGTATTCCCCGCCCACTTTTACCGAAACGGGCACGGCGGTCTTTTGATCGAGCAGAGGGTGCCGTCCCTTGATAATTTCTACCGCGCCCCGCCCGTTGATTTCGGGTTTGACGCAGTGCAGCCGATAACCGTATTCGGCGCGCGCATAGCAAGCGTCCGCTTCGGCAAGCAATTCTTCGTCCGTTTCGAGCGCTTCGCGCAGATTCCCGATCCCGCGGGAAAGCTCGGCGAGAATACGTTCTTCTTCCTCTTTTTCGTCCAGCGTGAGCGTGATGAGTTCGTTGTTCATTTCGAGCACTTCTTCCGGCTCGATGAACACCGTCGCGCCCGTCGCAGATCTGTCGTGCACGAATCCCTTGACGCTACGCTTGTATTCCGCTTTCACGGGAATCACGAACCGATCGCCGCGCACGGTGACGATCCCGTCCTGCAAATACTTTTTCTCTTCGCCCGTAAGACAGGCTTGCAGACGCGCGCGGATCCGTTCGCCCAAAGCGCGGATTTCGCGGCGCAGATTCCAGAGTTTTTCGCTCGCGTGATCGGCGATTTCGCTGTCGCTTAAAATCTTGCGATGAACGTCCTCTTCTAAGCCTTCGTCAAAGACGAGCCGATCAACGAGCGATCGGAACAGAAGGATTCTGTCGTCGGAAAGCGCGTGTACGGAGCGGTACAGCACGCGCGCCGAACGCAGCAACCGCGCGCAGGCGAGCAGTTCCCCGCAAGAAAGCGTCGCGCCCTTTTGCGCGCGTTCCGCCGTATCCCCGAGCGGAGGAAATTCTTCGATCCTGCCCGCGCCGAGTTCGAAAAGCAGACGCGTCGCCTCTTCGGTGGCGTTCAAAAGTTGCGCCGCGCTCGCAACGTCGCGCGCGGGAAGCGCGGAAAGCGCCTTTTCCCTGCCCTTTTCCAACACCGCGAAGGAAGAGACCGCCGTTAAAATTTTATCGAGTTCCAGCCGTGTTTCGTGCGTCTTCATAACATGCTCCTGTTCGCGTGCCCGCGCGTTGCGCCCGCGTTTTTAAGCGCTTCGGACGCAGAGGAATCTGCCAGACGGGAAACAATTCCCGCTTCCCCCGCAAGCGAAACGCAATTATAAACTTCGAAGCGGCACTTCCCGCCGATTTGATATCTTCTGAGCGGAAACTTTCTGCCGTCCTCGTCGGTCATCGCGTAAAATGCGCGTCGGTCGCAATCCGCGCAGGTTCGGGAAAACGGACAGTAACAAAGCTCCATCACTTTGATCGACCCCTCCGCCAGAACGAACGCGCCCTCCGCAGAAAGCGCCTGCTGTTCGCGCGAAGAAAGCTCGTGCGACAGCACGAAATAATCCGCGCCCGCTTCGCACATTCCGTTTACGGCAACGCGGTTGGTCAGATTGCACCCCGCGCCCGCAAACAGCTTTTTGCCGTATTTCCGCGCAAGCGGAATTCCGTAATAGCCCTCGCAATACACGCCGTCGAACTGAGCGAGCGCGGGTGCGATTTCCGCCTCGTCCCGTTCCAAAAGCAGGGGCGGAAGATACAAAAACCGCTCTTTTCCGCAATTCGGCGCGTCGATCTTCGCATAGTCCGCGGGCTTGTAAATCACGATTTCGGCGGAAGAGCGTCCCCCGCAAATAATTTCTGCGGAACGCTTGCCCGCAGAGCGCGCAAGCACGGCGGCCTCGTAAGAAACGTTTCCGACCGGAGTCCGCGCGGGCGAGAGATATTCCGCAAGCGCCGCGTAAAAATTGCGCCGAAATTCGTTGAGCGCGGATTTCGGCAAAAACGCGTTCTGCGTTTCCGCCTCAACTGCGGGCGCAAAGGGAAGCCCGTCCGTCTTTTGAAAACATGCGCATATGCTCTCTTCCGAAAGCGGCGCGTTCACCGCCGCGGGAACGGGCGCATTTCCTTTAAAGACAAAGCCGCCGCAAACGGCTGCGGGGAGTTCGCCTGCAACGATGTGCACGCGTACGTCGATCTGCCGCAATTTTTCAAAGCGGAGCAACGCTTCCCCGCCCGCGGTATCCGTCGTGAGCCGCACTTCGTCCCCCGCCTGCAGCCTCGGCTTTGCGCCGAGAAAAAAACCGTCCTCCGCCGCGCTTTCGAGCGCTGCGCCGCCGACTTCCCGCCCGCCGCGCAGAATTTTAAAACCGTCGCCGCGCTGCGCGCGGTAATCCGACTTGCAAAAATATTTACCGTTCCGCAAAGACACGGTTCCGACTTTTTCGCCGATATGCCCCTGCACTTCGCGGGAAAGAAAATCCGATTGCTGCCCGAAGGCAAGCCCGCGCGTATAATCGCCGCGGTTGTACGCGCGCTTCAAATGCGAAAACGCTTCGTCCGACGGCGCGCGGTCGACGAGCGTGCGATAGTACCGCACCGCCGCCGCAACGTATTCGGGACGGCGCAATCTGCCCTCGATTTTCAAGGAACAGACGCCCGCTGAAATCAATTCGTTCACGCGCTCTCCCGCGCACAAATCGGAAGTGGAAAGCGCGTAAGCAAAGTCTTCGCAACCCGCGCGGTCGACGGAATATTTTTTGCGGCAGGGCTGTTTGCAGCGTCCGCGGTTCCCGCTGTTGTTCCCCGCAAACGACGAAAAATAGCACTGTCCCGAAAAACACGTGCAGAGCGCCCCCTGTACGAAAACTTCCGTTTCCATTTCGGCGGCGATTTTTTTGATTTCCGCAAGCGGCGTTTCGCGGGCAAGCACCACGCGCGAAAATCCGAAGTCTTTCGCAAGCTGCGCACCGTACAGATTGTTGCAGCCGCCCTGCGTGGAAAGGTGCAGAATCATTTCGGGACAGCGCTCTTTCAGTGCCTTCCCCAAAAAGAGATCCTGCACGAGAATACCGTCCGCACCCGCGTTCCAGGCGGAAACCGCAGAAGAAAAGAATGCGGAAAGCTCCCCGTCCTTTACGAGGGTATTCAGACAAACGTAAACCTTCGCGCCGAGAAGATGCGCAAAGGCCGTGACGTTTGCAAGCGACGGAGCGTCGAAATTATCCGCGCTCTCCCGTGCGGAAAATTCTTTGAGCCCCAGATATACGGCGTCCGCGCCCGAAAGCAGCGCGGCGCGCGCCGATTGTAAGCTCCCCGCGGGAGCAAGGATTTCCGTTTTCAAAATAATTTCTTCCGTTTATCTTCCGATCGTCCGCTGAATGAGTTCCTGCGCCGCGTCGTAGCCCATGCTCTTCAAACGCTGGTCGCGCGCGGCGACCTCGATGAGAATGGCAAGATTGCGCCCCGGGCTTACGGGCACGATGAGTTTGGGAACTTTTATGCCGAGAATTTCTTCGAAGTTGGATTCCCCGCCGATACGGTCGTACTCCTTATCCCGCCGCCAGTTTTCCATTTCGAATACGAGTTCGACCTGTTTTTCGGTGAGTACCGATCCCGAACCGTACATGTTTTTCACGTTGATAATGCCGATCCCGCGCAATTCCATAAAATAGCGGATCCGTTCGGGCGCGGTGCCGATGAGTTCGTTTTCCACCCGTTTGATGAGCACGGAATCGTCGGCAACCAAACGGTGTCCGCGCTTGATCAGCTCCATCGCCGTTTCGCTCTTTCCCACGCCGCTGTTGCCAGTGAGCAGAATGCCCGCGCCGAACACGTCCATCAGAACGCCGTGCACCGTCGTGTCGGGCGCGAGCAGGCGGTTGAGATAAACGTAAATATCCGCCATGATCGAAGTGGTCACTTTGCTCGTGCGGAACAACGGCGTCCCCGATTTCCGCGCGCATTCCAAAAATTCGGGCAGCACGGGCAGATCGCGCGCAAAAATCACGCAGGGCACCGTGCCTCCCTCGAACAGAAAGCTGATGCGCGAAGCGCGCTCTTCCTCCGAAAAAGAGCGCATGTATTCGTGTTCGGCAAGCCCGATCAGCATAATGCGGTCGGCGTCGTACACGTTCGCAAATCCCGCAAGGCGCAGCCCCGGTCTGTCGACGCTGATGTTTTTCAGCGTTACCATGCCGCGCCCGGCGTGCAGAATTTCAAGATTAAGTTCGCTCGCAAATTTATCGAGCATCACCGTTTCCTTAGGCAGATTGTGTTCGTTCATCACGCTTCCTCCGATGCATATTCCAGCGCTTCCGCAACGCCGTCGTCCGCGCACGCCGCCACGACGCGCGCATTCTCTTTCAGCCGTTCGTCCGCGTTGGCGACGGCAAACTTACCGCCGACCCGCGCGATCATCGGCAGATCGTTCAATTCGTCGCCGATGGCGGCGATCTTCGAAAGCGGAACGCCGTAATACTGCGAAATAAATTCCGCCGCGCAGCCCTTGTTCTGCCCCGCTGGCAGAATTTCCACCGCGAAGCGCGCCGAACGCGTCACGTAAAATTTTTCGCCCAACGACGTTTGCAGCGCAGCGCGCAACGCTTCGCAGCGTTCCGGTTCGATCATGCAAAGCACCTTCGTCACACGCAGCCGCTCCCGCGCGGCAAACGCCGAAAGCGGTTCCCCTTCGATCACCGTGCCTTGGACGCCGCAAAGCTTTTCGTAGCGCGCAAGCGGTTCGTCGCGCAGATTGCTGTAAAAACGATCCGGCGTATAACAGTGCACGTGCGCGGCAAGCGATTCCATCGCGGTCAGCGCGCGCACGGCGTCCTCCCGTTCGAAAGTGTTGCAGCACAAAAATTCGCCCGTCGCGATATCCGCGATCGCCGCGCCCTGATACCCCGCCGCAAGCCCTTCGGTGATGCCCAGCTCGCTCATGCGGCGCAGAATGGAAGCGGGCATGCGCCCCGTTACGACGGCAAATATCCCGCCCGCCGCGCGGTAACGCGTAATTGCGTCTTTGTTCTTTTGCGAAACCGTTCCGTCCGCGCGCACGAGCGTGCCGTCGAAATCGGAAAGAAAAATCTGATATCTCATAATCCTTCGAAAAACTCCCTGATCCGCGCCGCGAGTTCCTTGCCCACTCCTTCCGTACAGGCAAGTTCTTCCTCGCTCGCGCGCATGATTTTATCGATCGTACCGAACCGTTCGAGCAACGCTTTCCGCTTTTTCGCGCCGATCCCGCCGATCTCTTCGAGCACGGAAGCGAGATTGCGTTTGGAATGCAAATTGCGGAAATAGGTAATCGCGAAGCGGTGCGCTTCGTCGCGGATGCGCTGCAACGTTTTTAACGCGTAATCCCTGCGGTCGAGTTTCACGCTCTCGTCGCGATCCGTCGTGAACACCTCTTCCTCCCGTTTGGCAAGGGACGCGAGGTCGATTCCTTCTACGCCGAGTTCCCCGAAAATCTCCTGCACGGAGGAAAGCTGCCCCTTGCCGCCGTCGATGACGATGAGCTGCGGCTTTGCAAATCGCTCCTCTTCTTCCGTTCCCAGCTTCAAGAGCCTGCGCCGCAACACTTCCTGCAAGGATGCGAAATCGTTCGCGCCCTCCACCGTTTTGATCCGGAAACGGCGGTATTGCGTTTTATCCGCCTCTCCGTCCGTGAACACCACCATCGAACCGACTTTATCCACCCCGGAAATGTTGGAAATATCGTAACACTCCATGCGTTTGGGGTATTTCTTCAAACCGAGGAGCGTTTGCAGACGTTCGCACGCGCCCGTCGTCATATCGTTTTTGTGCTGAATGGCGGATACCGACTTTTCCAGATACTCTTCCGCATTGCCGACCGCCATATCCAGAAGCTCGCGTTTGACGCCCAGCTTGGGGCGTGTGATCGTAAGATTGCGCCCCGTCTTGCGGAACGCGTAAATGCGGAACAGCTCGTCGTCGATTTCGCTTTCCAAAATCACTTCGTGCGGAATTTCGTGCGAAGCGTAGAACTGCGTCAGAAAGCTGAGCATTGCCTCGCCCGAATCGCCCGCGCCCGCTTCCAGCGTAAAATTGCGGCTGCCGCGCATGACGCCGCCCCGCGTTACCAACACGCTCAGCGAGGCGTAAAGCCCGTTCGTTGCAAGCGCCCAGACGTCGGCGTCCACGTCTTTGGGCATGGAGGTAATTCTGCGCAGTCCGAGTTTTTTGAGCATTTCGGCTTTGTTGCGGTAATCGAGCGCAAGTTCGAACTGTTCTTCTTCGGCAAAGCGCGCCATCTTTTCCTTTAAAATGCGTTCCGCTTCCTCGTAGTTGCCCGAAAGGAAGGAAAGCACGCGCTCCACCCGCACGGCGTATTCTTCTTTGGCGCATGCGAGCGCGCACGGCGCAAGACATCTTCCCAGATGATAGTTCAGACAAGGTTTTTTGGGCTTTGCGCCGATCGCCACCGAACAGGTGCGGATATTGTAAACCTTTGCCGCGATATCCACGATATCCTTGCAATTTACCCCGCCCATGAAAGGTCCGAAGTATCTGCCGTCCTTTTTGATGCGGCGGATAATCGAAATGCGCGGAAATTCCTCCCGCGTGTGCACTTTGATGTAAGGATACGTTTTATCGTCCTTGAGTAAAATGTTGTATTTGGGTTTGTATTTTTTAATGTAGGTATTTTCGAGCGCGAGCGCGTCCACCTCGCTGGGCGTTACGACGTACGCAAAATCGGCGATGCATTCCACCATCGCCTGCACTTTGCTCGGTTTTTCGCTCTTCTGAAAATACTGCCGCACGCGGTTTTTCAGCACGCGCGCCTTCCCCACGTAGATCACCGTACCGTCGCGGTCGAGCATGATATAGACGCCCGGGGAATCGGGCAATAATTTCAGTTTTTCTTTGAGTACGCTATCGCCCATACTATCATTATACACGATTTACGGCGGTTTTTCAAGGATTTCGAGGAAAATCTTTGGGAAGGCGGCGCAACCGTTTCAATATCCCAAAAATTCCACGCCTTTTAACAGCACGTCGTTTACGATCTCGTTGTACAGAGAATAAAAGATGATCTTCCCGTGACGGTCGGTGCGCACCATCCCCGCGTCCTTTAAAAAACGCAGCTGGTGAGACACCGTCGTTTGGTTCAGATCGAGCACGCGCGAGATGTCGGTCACGCACATTTCGGAAATCGCGAGTGCCGATAGAATGCGCAAACGGGTTCCGTCCGAAAAAATAGAAAAAAAGCGCACGAGAGAAGTGAGGAGTTCCCCTTCGGGAACGTACCCTTCCACCATACTCTGCGTGCGCCTATCGAGCAATAACGTTTCTGCCATAAAAGCCTCCCTTCGGAATTTTATGACAGTATAGCATATGCGCAGTTTCGCATATTGCAAAACTTTGTCGCTTTGTGAAAGAACGAAAAGATTACTCCGCTTTCTGCGCTTCGTAACCCGCTTCTTTGACTACGGATACGAGCATTTCGTCCGAAACGTCTCCGTTCAGCGTTACGTCGGCGCGCTTCTTTTTCAGATTCACGTCCGCGCGCTCCACGCCTTCCACCGCTTTCAGCGCGGATTCCACGCGTTTGACGCAGTGCATACACATCATGCCCTCGATCTTTAAAGTCTTTTTCATACCGTCCTCCTTTTGGTTTCGATCTTTTTTCAGGAAATAAGTCAGTCTGAGCGCGTTCCCCACGACGAACAGAGAGGAAAGACTCATGCACGCCGCCGCGATCATCGGATCGAGCGAAACGCCCGCAAACGCGAACGCGCCCGCCGCAAGGGGGATTCCCACGCAGTTGTAAAAGAACGCCCAGAACAGGTTTTGTTTGATAATCCGCATCGTCTTCCGCGCCAGCCGGAAGGCGCGCGGCGCGGCGCGCAGATCTCCGCTTACCAACACGACGTCCGCGCTTTCGATCGCGACGTCCGTTCCGTTCCCGATGGCAAAGCCGACGTCCGCTTCCTTTAAAGCGGGAGAATCGTTCACTCCGTCGCCGATCATGGCGACCCCGCGCCGCACCCCTTTGGGAAGCCCTGCGCTTTCCGCTTTTCGTTCCTTTACGACGGCGAGTTTTTCTTCGGGCAACACTTCGGAACGGACGAACGCTTCGCCGATGCCCGCCTGCCCTGCGATATACCGCGCGACGGCGGAGTGGTCGCCCGTGAGCATAAAGGGCGTTACGCCCAGTTCCTTCATTTCCGCAACCGCTTCGGCGCTGCCCGCTTTCAACGTATCGGCAAGCGCGAATACGGCAAGCACGCGCGTTTCGTCCGCAAGGAAAAGCACCGTTTTGCCCTCGTCAGAAAGCCGACGGAAGAGCGGAAGCCGATCGTCTAACGCCGCGCCCGCAAAGCGCATCAGTTTTTCGTTACCGAGGTAATAAGTCCCGCCGTTTACCCTGCCGCGCGCGCCTTTGCCGACGAGATACTCCGCTTCTTCCGCTTCGAAACCCCGCCCGCAAAAGGCGACGATGCACTGCGCAAGCGGATGATTGAGTTTGCTTTCAAGGGCGGAAGCGATTTTTTTGATTTCCGCTTCGTCGCCGTCACATTCGAAAAACACCACGCGGGGCTTGCCCTCGGTGAGCGTCGCCGTCTTATCGAGCAACACCGTGGAAATATCCGCCGCGCGCTGCAACGCTTCCGCATTTTTAAAGAGAACGCCCAGTCCCGCGCCCCGCCCCGTCGCCGCCATCACCGCAACGGGCGTCGCAAGCCCCAGCGCACAGGGACAGGAAATCACGATCACGCTGACGGCATACCGCATTGCCGCGGAAAGATCGCGCGCCGTTAAAATCCAGACGACGAAGGTCAAGAGCGCAATTGCAAGCACGGCAGGCACGAAGAAAGCCGCGATTTTATCTGCAAACTTCTGAATCGGCGCTTTGCTTGCGCCCGCTTCGCGCACCATGCGGATAATGCCCGCAAGCGTCGTGTCCTCGCCCGTCTTTTCCGCCGCGATCTTTAAATACCCGCTTTTCACGAGCGAAGCGCTCACCGCCTTCCCGCCCGCGGTCAGTTCAACGGGAAGGCTTTCCCCCGTCACAGCCGCCTGATTCACGAAGGCGTGCCCTTCGAGCACCGTGCCGTCCACGGGGATTGCGTCTCCCTGCCGTACGATCACCGTTTCGCCCGCCGATACTTCGGAAAGAGAAACGGAAACCTGTTCGCCGCCGCGTTCCACCGTTACGGTATCGGGCGCCAGGGTACGCAATTTTTCCACTTCCCGCCCCGTGCGGCGTTTGCTCCTGTCTTCGAGCCATTTCCCAAGACACACGAGTGTGACGATCATTGCAGCCGATTCGAAGAACAAACCGTGCGCCTGCGGTTCGAGCGCGGCGATCACAACGCTGTATACGAACGAAACGCCCGCGCCGAGCGTGATCAGCGTATCCATATTCGGCACCAGTTTTACAGCCGCCTTCACGCCGCTCACGAAAAACGGGTAATTGACCGCAAGGATCGCCAGCGTGAGCGCAATCTGAAATCCGTTGTTCCACCAACCGTGCGGTACGATTGCATTGCTGATCATATGCCCCATCGCAAGATACATTTCGGGGATCATGAGCGCGAGAGAAATCAAAAACCGCACGGGCAGCGTGAGCCCCCGTTTTTTCTTTTCGGGCGCTTTCCCGAAGTCGTACGCGCCGTAACCGAGCGATTTCACCGCGGAAGCGATCTTCTCTTCGCTCAGTTTTTCCCCGTCGAACTCCACGTCCAACGTTTCCGCCATCAAAGAAACCCCGCACGCCGTCACGCCGTCCAGTTTTTTTACCGTGCGCTCGATCCCCGAAGCGCACGCCGCGCAGGTCATGCCCGTCACGGTAAAACGTTTTTTCATTGAAACCTCTTTACGAGTTCCGCCAGTTCGTCTACGACTTCCGTATCGCCCGCCTGCACCGCGGAAACGAAACACGTGTGCATATGCGTATTCAAGATGAGATTGGCAATCGACTTCACCGCTTTGTCCGCCGCGGCGAGCTGCATTAAAACGTCGCCGCAGTAGCGGTCTTCTTCGATCATGGTCTTGATCCCGCACAACTGCCCGATGACGATGTTCATCCGTTTGAGAAGCGATTTTTTCTCTTCTTCGCTGCGGATCGTTTTTTTATCCGAATGATTGCTGCAACATTCCATCTTCATACCTCTTTTTCGATAATACCCTTAGGGGGTATTTTTATTATAGCGCGGAAAACGCAATTTGTCAAGTGAAAAATAAAAAAAAGCGAACGGGATTCCGTCCGCTTTTTCATTCGATTGAAAAAGATCAGTTCTTTTCTTCTTTCTGCGCCACGACTTCTTTTCCGTCGTAATAACCGCAATTTTTGCACACTCTGTGCGATTCTTTGAGTTCGTGGCAGTGCGGGCACTCCACCAAATTCGCCGCGGTTGCCTTGTAGTTTGCAAAACGCTTGTCCGTTCTGCTCTTCGATTGTTTTCTCTTGGGTACAGCCATCGTATCACCTCTTTATGCTTTATTCTTTCTCCCCTTCGGGAACACACGCCCCGCAGAGAAGCCGCGGGGGAAGCGCGAACGCCAACGCGTCGCGGAGGAACTCTTCGAGCGAAATCCTGCCGTTTGCATAGCCGTAGGTTTCGCCGTCGCCCTCGCCCGGTTCGAAAACGCCTTCCGCTTCCGCCGTAAACGTCTGCTCGGCTTCGGCAAGACACCGCGAGCAAGCGCCTTTCAGCGTAAACGTAATGCGCCCTTTTACTTCCACCGTATCGTCCTCGGAAATTTCGTAAGCAAATTCCGCCTTGACCGGCGCGGAAAACTCCACGTACGGGATATCGAGCAGATCTTCCGCTTCGTATTCGAAGGAAAGCGTACCCGAATCTATATTTTTTGCGGTTTGACTACGAACGTCTATCTTAGGGAACATTGACTGGAAAAAGTATAAAATATTTGCGCGGGTTTGTCAATCTTTTTTCGCGTGTGTTTGAAAAGATTTTTTAAATTCAAACAAGCTCCGCGGTTTCGCGCGCGATCACGAGTTCTTCGTTGGTGGGAATTACGAGAATACGCACTTTCGAATCCGCCGCCGCGATATCGTGAATCGCGCCGTCGTTCTTATAATCGTTCTTCTTTGCGTCGATCTTCACGCCGAACGCTTCCAGCCCTTCCACCACCGAAGCGCGTACGGAAGGCGTGTTTTCGCCCACGCCGGCAGTGAACACGATCGCATCCAGCCCGCCGAGCGCAGCCATATACGCGCCCACGTATTTTTTACAGCTGTAACCGAACATTTTAAGCGCGAGCTGCGCGCGGTAATTGCCCGCCTCGCTCGCCGCGGTCAGATCGCGGAAATCGGAAGAAACGCCCGAAATTCCCAGCATACCGCTCTTTTTGTTCAAATAGTTGAGCCCTTCCTGCAAATTCATATTCTTTTTGCGGCACAAGAACTCGATCGCGGCAACGTCGATGTCCCCGCTGCGGGTGCCCATCGGAACCCCCGCCAAAGGCGTGAAGCCCATCGACGTGTCGATGCACTTTCCGCCGTCCACCGCGGAAATGGAAGAACCGTTGCCGAGGTGGCAGGTTACGATTTTCAGCTCTTCCGGCTTTTTGCCCAGATACTGCGCCGCCGCGCCCGCCACGAATTTGTGCGAAGTGCCGTGCGCGCCGTAACGGCGCACTTTGTACGTCTTGTAATCTTCGTAATCGATCGCGTAATTGTACGCGTAATCGGGCATCGTCGCATGGAAAGAAGTATCGAACACGAGCGCCATTTTTTTACCGGGCATGACCGCGCGGCAAGCGTTGATCCCTAAAATCGCCGCAGGATTGTGCAGGGGCGCAAGTTCGGCGATTTCGTCCATCGTCTTCATAACTTCGTCGGTGACGAGCGTCGTCTTCGTAAACGCTTCGCCCGAAGCGACCACGCGGTGACCGACCGCGTCGATTTCGTCCATCGAAGCAATTACGCCGGCTTCCCGATCGACGAGTTCTTTTAACACGAGGGAGATCGCCTCGGTATGGTTGGGAAGCTCTTTTTCCACGACGTATTCTTTGCCGTTCGCTTTGTGCGTGAGTTTCCCGCCCGCAATGCCGATTCGTTCGCAAGTGCCTTTTGCCACGACCGACTCGTTTTCCATATTGATCAGCTGATATTTGAGCGAGGAACTCCCCGCGTTAATAACAAGAATCTTCATATCTATCCCGTACTTCCTTATGATCCGAATTTAAACCTGTAACGCCGTAATCGCCACCGCGCAAACGATATCCGCCGCCTTGCAGCCGCGCGACAAATCGTTGAGGGGTTTTGCAAAGCCCTGGCAGATCGGGCCGATCGCCTGGAATCCGCCCAGACGCTCCGCAATCTTATAACCGATATTGCCCGATTGCAGATCGGGGAATATCAGCACGTTCGCCCTGCCCGCCACTTTGGAATCGGGCGCCTTGATTTCGGCGACTTCGGGCACGAGCGCCGCGTCGAATTGCAGTTCGCCGTCCAGTTCGAGATCGGGCGCTTTTTCTTTTGCAATGCGGGTCGCTTCCTGCACGAGATTGACGAGTTCGTGTTTCGCACTGCCCTTCGAAGAGAAGGAAAGCATTGCGACGCGGGGCGTGATCCCGGCGATTTCGCGCGCGCTCTTCGCCGTCGCGATCGCACAGTCCGCAAGTCCCTCCGCGGTATAGGTGGGATTGAGCCCGCAATCCGCGAACACGAGCAAGCCGTCGTCCACGTACTGATTGCCCGCCATCGGCGCGACCATCAAGTTAAAGCTGGAAACCGCCGAAGCGCCGGGCGCGGTTTTTACGATCTGCAAGCCGGGGCGCAACGTATTCGCCGTGGAATGGCACGCGCCCGAAACAAGGCCGTCCGCGTCGCCTGCTTTGAGCATGAGCGCGCCGTATACCGTGCCGTCTTTTACCTGCTCTCTCGCCTGTTCTTCCGTCAGCCCCTTCGCTTTGCGGAGTTCGTAAAGTAACTTCGCGTACTCCTCCGTTTTGGGGGAATTTGCGGGATCGATGATTTCGACGTGCGATAAATCGATATCGGGGTTGGAAGCTTTGATCTGCGCGGGATTGCCGAGCAATACGATTCTCGCGATGCCGTCTTCCGCGCATTCTTCCGCGGCTTCCACCACGCGGCGATCCTCCCCTTCGCAAAGTACGATTTTGCGGTTCTTTTGCGCCGCGCGCTCTTTGATCGCCTGTACGACGCCGCTTTCCGTCAGTTTTCTTCCCAATTTTTTTACTTTGTTTAAAATACCTGCCATAAAAATACTCCCGAAAGTCTTTATTTTTCTTCCCGTTTCGTGTATAATAACACTTGGGGAGAGGTTTACCGAAATATTATACACCTTCCCGTCTGAATTGTAAAGAACAAGAGGAAAAAAAGTGAAAATTTGTGCAGTAATTTGCGAATACAATCCCTTCCACAACGGGCACCGCTACCAGCTCGGCGAAATCAGAAAACTGAGCGGCTGCGACAAAATCCTGTGCGTCATGAGCGGAAACTTTACCCAACGCGGGGAAGCGGCGGTTCAGAACAAATACGTCCGCGCGCGGCACGCGGTGGAATGCGGCGCCGATCTCGTGTTGGAGCTTCCCGTGGCGTTCGCATGCTGTCCCGCAGAACTGTTCGCGCGCGGCGCTGTGCATATTCTCGCTTCGATCCCTGCCGTAACGACGCTTGCGTTCGGCTGCGAGAGCGGCGCAAAAGAAGATTTTACTGCCGCCGCGCAGGCGACGTTGAACGAGAGCAAAGAATTCAAAGCCGCCTTAAAAGAACGTATGAAAGACGGCACGTCCTACGTGCGGGCGCGCAACCGCGCCGTACTCGATTTCCACGATGAAATCGACGAAAGCCTGTTGAATTCCCCCAACAACGTGCTGGGGCTCGAATATTGCCGCGCGATTCTTTCCGAAAAGGCGGCAATTCAGCCGCTGCCGATTCCGCGCGTGGGAGGCGGATATGCCGACACTTCCCTCTTTAAAAACTTTTCTTCGGCAACCGCGCTGCGCGGCGCGCTGAACGAAAATTCCCGCAAAGCGAAAAAAGCGCTGGCGCGCAATCTGCCCGAACGCGTTTTCAACGATCTGGAATCGTACGAAGAAATGCCCTACAAAAAAGCGGCGCTCACGGCGCTCGTCGCCGCGTCTTCCGCCGACGTCGCGCGCTGCCCCGATTGTTCCGAAGGGCTGGAAAACGCGCTGAAAGCGCTGGCGCGCAGCAATCCCGATTACGATACGGCGCTTACGAAACTCGTTTCCAAACGGTACACGCTCTCCCGCTTGAAACGCATTCTGCTGCAAAATTTCCTCGGCGTAAAGCTGAAAGATCTGTACGATTATCTCGACGCGCCCCTCTACTGCAAAACGCTCGCCGTAAAAAAGACGGATGCGGAAGAACTGCTGCAAACGCTCGCGCAGGGTACGTTCCCGCCCGTCGTGCGCAAGAGCGACTACAACGCGCTCAAACAAGACGCGCGACTGTGTTTTGCGACCGACGTGCGCGCAAACGATTTATACAACGCGCTTACGGGCGTTTACACCAACGAATTCGAAACGCTGTTCGTATAACGGCTTCGCAAAAAAATCCCCGCGGATTGCGGGGATTTTTTGTTCATTCGATCGTCGAATAATTGTTCATGAACATCGCCATATTCTGCCTGTTGCCCGCCGTATGCCCCAGGCAGGTAATCGTGAATCCCGATTGATCGCGGTTGCCCAGCCATGCGGGACGCACGACGCCGTAGTAAGCGGTTTCTCCGCTATCGTAACCGCGGGAGCCTTTCAGCGTTTCGTCGAAGACGAATTTGATATAACCCTTGCCGTACATCTGCCACGTGCCGATCTTCGCGCCGTTCTTTTTGATCTCGTGCGAAGCCCTGTCGAGCGTCACTTCCGCGGATTCGTTGTAAATCGTCGCCGAACCCGAACTCACCGCCGCGTCGTTCGAATTGGTGAGTACCACCATTTCGAACCTTCCGCCGTCGGTATATGCGAACAGCTCCTCTTCGCTTACGGCTCGGTCGATTTCCCCGCCGTATCGGTTGGGATTGATGCACACGTCCCCCAGACTGTTCAGATAATACTGGTGAATCTGCGTCATGAACTGCGCGTTGCCGCGGTCCGTTCTCGCGATATATGCGGCAAGATGCATTCCGTTGTTCGCCGTATACAGATCGTTGTGTCCGGGCAGTACGACGCTGTATTCTTTGCAGCCCGCAACTTTCGAAGCGGCGCGCCACTGAAATGCGCCCATATACTTGTTGCCCTGATTCGTGGGATCGCCCGCGTTTACGTTCACGACGAGCCCTTCCGCCGCGCCGCGGTAGCTGCCCCAGACGCTCTCGCTTCTGCCGCCCCACATCTGATAAGCGCCCGCCAGCCAGTTATAGGAGTGCATGGAGTAATAGTAACTTTTGGATTCCGCGTTTACGGGATTTCCGGAAGCGTCGTACTCGTCCGTTTCGTCGGAAACGGTCACACCATCGTGACGGGCGATCACGGGCGCCTCCATCGCGCCGAGCGAAATCAGCCTGCCGTAAAAATCCGTTTTCACTTCTTTCCCGTCGAGAAAATCCCGATAATATTTGTTTTCGGCAGGGACGGACGAACCGATGTCCTCCGCGTTTCCGCTTACGGCAAGGTTGCGCTGTCTTCTGATTTCTTCCCAGTCCTTGAAATTGCCGTCGGCATAAACGCCGTCTTTGCGCAGTCCCGTTTCGGGATCGAGTTCCAACAGCCAGTTCCCCGTCCCGAACGATCCGTAAGACATGTACATCGAACCGTCTTCCCCGTAAACGATCTGCGGGTCGATGGAGTTGACGTCGATGTTACCGTAAACGTTGTTCTGCGGAATCGCAGACTGCATTAAAACGCCCTTGTACGTAAACGAATCCCGATTCCAGTCCTTGCCTGCGATTTCGTCGATATGATACAGGACGATCGCCGCCTGCGAATAAGTCGTCGAAGGCGTGAATTTTTCGTTTGCGCTTTCGTGCCGCGTTCCCGCGATCACGCTGTCGCTCATGACGGTGCAGGTATACAGCCAGTATCCGCCCCCGTGCGCAGGCACGACGTCGGGCGCCCACCACTGGATATTGCCCGTATTGTTCTTCGCGTTCATCCAGTCCTTTAACTGCTGCGGAATCACCGCCCCGTTCGAAAAATCGCCCGCGTGCGTCGTCTTCCCTTCGTATTTCCAGGAAATCCCGTCCTTCGAGGAATGAACGTCGTTCCCGTTCGCCCACCCCGTGGAAAACAGCCAGTAAGTCGAAGCGCCCATGTCCGTCGTTTCAACGAACGAGGGATCGTGCGTTTCGCCGAGCAGTTTCTGCCCCGAAATTTTCCCCGAATCCGTACCGATGTCCCCCGTGTAGCGGTAATTCGGATCGGTGATATAAGCGGGTACGACTTCCACTCTGCCGTACGCGCCGTTTTTCAGTTCGTAGAGAAGATACCCTTCTCCTTGCGCGGTGAACTTCCCCGATTTTGCATCGTAAGAGGCAATCTCGTTGCGGGACGCCGCGGTACCGTCTTTATGAAACGCGTAAACGTTTTTTACGCCCTTTACAACCGTTTCGGACGCTTCCGCGGAAAGATATCCGCCGCCCAAATTGTCGTAACAAATTCTCGTTGCAACGCGTTCGGGCGCAGACGGCTCCGAACACGCCGAGAGCGCGGCGACCGTAAAGAATACGCCCAACGCAAGTGCCAACGGCCTGCATAATTTTTTCATATTGTTTCCCCCCGAATTGAAACTTTGTTTTATTTTATCATAAAATATTTTAAATTGCAATAAAATTTTAAAAATTTCCTTTCAGAGAATGCAAACAGAACCGCCGAAGCGTTCGCTTCGGCGGTTCCGTTTGAGAGAATATGAAAAAATTGTGGAGGGTAATCGTATGATGTATCCGTATCATACACCCCTTGCGTGTGCGTTGCGTGAAAGCGCGATTAAAACGGCGTAAAATCAAAGGTATTTTTCTACGATCGCCTGCGCGACGCGCAAGCCGTCCGCGGCGGAAGAGGTAATGCCGCCCGCGTAGCCACAGCCCTCGCCGCACGGATACACGCCGCGCACGGACGTCTGAAAATCCTCTCCGCGCACAATGCGGACGGGGGAAGAGGTGCGCGACTCCACGCCCGTGAGCACCGCCTCGTAAGCGGCAAAGCCCGCCAGACGGCGGTCCATATCGGGCAAAGCCGATTTCAGCGCCGCAAGAATTTGTTCCGGAAAGATCGCCTTCATCGGCGCGAACGCCGTTGCGGGCGCGTAGGTGGGCTTTACTTCGCCGAAATAATAGCTTTCTTTATCACATAAAAAGTCGCCGACGAGCTGCACGGGCGCACGGTATCCGCCGCCTGCCGCCTTATACGCCGCGCGTTCGAGTCTGCGCTGAAATTCGACGCCCGCCAAAGGGTGTTCGCTTGCGAAATCTTCCCGCTTGACCTGCGCCACGAGCGCGGAGTTCGCGTTGCGTCCGTCCCGCGCGAAGTTGCTCATGCCGTTTACGACCACGCCGCCCGCTTCGCTCGCCGAGGGTACGACCGTACCGCCCGGACACATGCAAAACGTAAACGCGGCGCGCGCGCCCGCGTGCGACACGAGTTTGTAGTCGGCAGGCGGCAGCGCGGCGTAACCCGAGCCGTATTGCGCCCTTCCGATCGCCGTTTGCAAATGCTCGATCCGCACCCCCACGGCAAATTCCTTCTGTTCGACGGGGAACCCGCGTGACAGCAGCAATTCGAATGTATCCCGCGCGCTGTGTCCGACGGCAAGCACGAGAAGATCCGCCTCCTCGCGCACGCCGTTGATTTTTACGGCGGATAGCGCGCCGTTTTTGCTCTCGATTCCGTCCAGTTTGCTTTCGAAACGCACTTCGCCACCGCCGGCAAGAATGAACGCGCGCAAATTCGCGATCACCGTTTTCAGTTTGTCGCTGCCGATGTGCGGCTTCCCGAAATAGCCGATCTCTTCGGGCGCACCGAATTGCAGAAAAGTTTCGATCACGTCGCGGTTCAAAGGACTGTTCGTCTGCGTATTCAGTTTTCCGTCCGAAAAAGTTCCCGCGCCGCCTTCGCCGAACTGCACGTTGCTTTCGGGATCGAGAACCCCCGTTTCGGAAAAACGCGCCACGTCGCGCGCACGATCTTCCACCCGCTTCCCGCGCTCGACGACAATCGGTTTGATTCCGTGCTGAATCAGACGCACGGCGCAGAACAAACCCGCGGGGCCCGCCCCCGCGATCACGACTTTGGGCGCGGGTTTTTTAATTTGCAAAAACTCCCGCGCGGGCGCGCGTTCCGCCGCGTCCGAACACTCCACCGAATATACCCAACGGATATCCGCTTTGTCGCGGGCGTCCAGCGACTTTTTTAATATTTTAAAATATTTGCAGGGCGCGCGAAGCTTTTTTTCGCAGAGCTTTAACAGGCGGTTTTCCTTCTCGTGCGGGCGCAGAATCAGATTGTGCAGCGTCAGCTTCATACGATTCCCTCCGCAACGCAACTTGCCGAAGTAAACGCCCATTGCAAGTTGTAGCCTCCGCACTCGCCGTCCGCGTTCAAAATTTCCCCCGCAAAATAGAGGTTGCTCCGTTTCAGGCTCATAAAATGCTCGTCCGTTTCCGAAAGCGGAATGCCGCCGCGCGTCACTTGCGCGCGCGGAAATCCGAGCGTGCCCGTAACGGTCAGCGGATAACGCTTCACGAGCGCCGCAAGCCGTTCCGCATTTCCGCCCGCGCGTTTTTCCAAAACTCTGCCCAAACCGTTGTTCACGATACACAGCAGCCCGCCCTTGCGCCCGATTGCCGCGCGCAGACGGTCTTCCTCCACGTCGGGCAACAGATCGAGCAGGAGTTCGTCCCCCGTCTCCGCATAGGAGGAAGCGCGGAACACCGCGTCGCCCGAAACGCCGCAATCGGTAAACAGCACGTCTCCGCGGCAACGGAAAACTTCTTTCTCTTTCCGCCGCACGCAAAGCTCGGCTTCCGTGCGAATTCCCTTTAACCCGCGCACGCCTTCCACGGCGCAGCGAAGCTGCACGAGCCGCGGGGAAAGCGGAACAAGCGTATGCCCGAACGCTTTTGCAAGCGCGTACGCGGCGCCGTCCGTGCCGAAGTTTTCCGCCGCTTTGCCGCCCGCCGCCAACACGACTGCGTCCGCGCGCATATGTCCGCCCGCGAACGTAAGCGTAAATGCGCCGTCGTATGCAAGCCCCGTCACGTGTGCGTCCAGCCGCACGTCAACGCCCAGGCGTTCCAGTTCAAAGCGGAAAAGATCGGTCACTGCGGAAGCCTGTCTGCCGCACGGGTATACTCTGCCCCGTTCGTCGGGCAGGAAGATTCCGCCCAAACTTTCTAAAAAGGAAATAAATTCTTCGGCGCCGAATTTCCCGAGCGCGCGCGCGACCTTTTGCGGCTCGTCCGAAAAATAGCGATCCGCGCTCATACGTACGTTGGTGACGTTTCCCTGTCCGTTCCCCGTCGCCGAAAGTTTCCGCCCCAGCCGCGCGCCGCGTTCGAGTACGGTAACGGGAAACCCCCGCCTTGCAAGCAGCACGGCGCAAACCATGCCCGCCGCGCCGCCGCCGATAATTGCGATATTCTTCATAATCACATCTTACCGCATTCAAAAAGTTTTGTCAATGGATTGACAGGTTTCCGAATCCGTGTTAAAATAATAAGGAATAGACAGGAGAAGCATATGACTGGATTATTGATTACGGTTACGATTGCGGAATATTTAAAAGAAAACGTCGTGCTTACGGCAATTCTCGCGGCAGTGCTCGTACTCATTCTCGCGCTCATGATTGCGATGATCGCGCTTGCGGCGAAACGGAAAAAGAAATGCAAAACGGAAACGGACGAAGCGGAAGAAGAACTGAAAGAAGTGCGCGAAGAAACGCCGCTTCTGCCGCCTGCGGAAGAAAGAGCATTGCTCTCCGCCGCCGAAAACGCGCCCGAAGCGGAAGGCGAACCTGCCCGTCCCGAAGAAGTGATCATTTTAGGACCTCCTGCCGAAGAAGAAACGGAGTTTTCGAAAAAACCACTTGAAGAACCCGTTCCCGAAGACCCCTCGTTAGCCCCCCACCCTTTGCAGGAAGAACCCGCCGAGGAAGTAAAAGAAGAAACAACGGAAGAAAAGACGGAACCCGTAAAACAGGAAAAACCTGCGGCGGCAAAAAAAGCGCCCGCAAAGAAAGCGCAAAAAACCGCGGCGGAACCCAAAGAAAAAAAGACGGAACCGAAACCGAAGCCCGCGCCCAAAAAAGAGCCCGTTTCAAAGGAACCCGCCGCGCCGCAAAGCAAAACCAAGAAGAAAGTAAACGTTCCGAAGGGATTTTCCTTTGCGCCCAGCCCCAACGCCGTTCCCAAAAAGAACGCCACCACCGCCTACAACGGGAAATGGATCATCAAATCCACGGGAAAGAATAAGTTCTTGTTCGAATTGTACGCTTCCAACGGCGAAAAAATGCTGACCAGCGGCCTGTATTCCTCCGCTTCGGGCGCGCGGAACGGAATCGACACGTACAAGAAAAACATCGAAAACGGAAAGTTCGAAATCATTCAGACGAAAACGGGAGATTTCATCTTTCAGCTGCTCAACGCACGCGGTTCGCTGATGGCGCTGGGCGCAGATTACAAAACGCGCACGCGCTGCGAAAACGCGGTCGAATCGACCAAACGTTTTGCCGCGACGGCGGACATCGAAGATTTATCGAAAGATTTATAACGTTTTTACGTTCAAAGGAGCGGCGACACGTACGTGTCGCCGCTCTTTTGATTTTACCGTTTAATTTTTGATTTCGCGCGCACCCTCGATCTGCGCGAAAATTTCCGCAAGCGCGTCGGTATCCGCTTCTTCGATTCTGCCTTCGTCGGCAAGCCGCGCAACGGCGGGATCGATCGGAATACGCGCCGTCGCAAGGAAAGCGTATTTTTTGCCCAGCTCTTCCGCCTTGCTCGCACCGAAAATTTCGTGTTTTTTTCCGCAGTCGGGGCAGGCAAAATAACTCATGTTTTCGGCAAGTCCCAAAACGGGAATATGCATCATTTCCGCCATTTTCACCGCTTTTTTCACGATCATTTCCACCAAATCCTGCGGCGTGGTGACGATTACGATCCCGCTGAGCGGAATGCTCTGATACACCGAAAGCGGCACGTCGCCCGTTCCGGGCGGCATATCGATGAACATGATATCCACGTCCTGCCACAGTACGTCCGTCCAGAACTGCACCGCCGCGCCCGCGATCAGCGAACCGCGCCATACGACGGGGTCTTCTTCATGTTCCAAAAGCGCATTCATCGACATCGTCTGCACGCCGCCCTTCGAACAAACGGGATAAATCGTCCCCTCTTCCCCGCGCGCACGTTCGTGCACGCCGAACATTTTCGGAATGGAAGGGCCCGTGATATCGGCGTCCAGCACGGCGACGCGGTAACCGCGCGCCAACGCGCGAACGGCAAGCAAAGAAGTCACGAGGGATTTCCCCACGCCACCCTTCCCGCTTGCCACGGCGATCACTTTTTTGACCCGCGCTTTTTTATGCAACGGTTTGATGAACGATTTTTTATCCCGCGATCCGCAATTACTCCCGCAGGTCGAGCAGTCGTGCGTACAATCAGACATACGTTTCTCCGAAAATTTTTTCTTCTATTGTATTCCCAATTTTCGGAAAAGTCAACCGCTTTCGCTTTTTTATTCTTTCCCGCGCTCCCTTTTACAAGTCTTTGGCGAGAATGATGCTCTCGTAAGGTTCCAGCGTAATTTCGCCTTTCACCGTTTTCAATTCGGCGTGGTAGGTCATATACAGCAGCCTGTATCCGCTCGGATCAAAACGAAAAGAAACGCTTTCGTTCCGCATATTATGCAGCATGACCGCTTCCTGGCGTTCGGAAACCATTTTATAGGAAGTCACGTCGTCCGCCGCGGTGAACGCCTCGTACTTTCCCCGAAAGAGCGCTTCGTTCTCGCAGCGGATATGAATGAGGGTACGGATTGCCGAAAGCACCGAATCCGGATCGGTATTCTGTTCCTCGAACGGCTGCGTATAATCACTCTTATCGGGCTTTTTGCCGTAAATATTCCAGTAATTCAAGCGGGTCGTCTGCAACGGATCGCCCTTTGCCCAGGGGAAAGACAGTTTGAAAATTTCCCCGCTGTTCTTGTTGCCCAACATGCCCAATTCGTCGCCGTAATACATGAAAGGAAGCCCTTCGAGCGTGAGCGTAAACATCTGCGCCAGTTTGATTTTGCGGGGATCGTTGTCGAACACGCCCGCCATGCGGTTTACGTCGGCATCCGTCTGGAAGGGCGCGTTGATATAATTTCCGCCCGTAACTTTGCGGTATTTGTTGTAATCGGAAGCAAATTTTTGCCCCAGTTTGTTCCCGTTCCGCGGATTTTTCAATTCGTCCCGCAGCGCGTAAATGAGCCCGAAGTCGAAATCCGATTTGATCGAACGCATATATTCCGCGCGCTGATTCACGTCGCCCGTAAGAACTTCACCCACGAGATACGTTTCGGGATTCACCGTTTTGCAATAATCGTAAAATTCCGACCAAAACTCGTAGTTATACTCTTCCACGCTCTTCGGATCCGACTTCGGAATTTCCGCCTTCGAATAAATATGCGGCACGGAATCGAGACGGAATCCCGCGCAGCCCTTATCGAGCCAGAATTCGGCGATTTTTTTCACCTCGTCGCGCGTCGACTGATTGTCGTAATTCAAATCGGGCATGTAACCCGCGTACAGGCTCGCGGCGATTTCGGTATCTGCGGTTTCGCTGTCCTTGTCGTAAGGATTGCCCTGTTTGTCGTAACGGCTCCAACTGTCGTAGCCGAGTACGGCGGCGTCGAGATTGACGTCCTCTTTGTTTTCGATATCGTTATAAAAACGGTAGTATTCGCGGTAAGGGCTGTCCGGATTGTTCAACGCGTCCAGAAACCACGGATGTTTGTTCGAAGTGCAATTCAGCACCAGATCGATCACCACGGCGATACCGCGTTTATCGCACTCTTCGATCAGCTCGTCGAAGTCGTCCATCGTTCCGTACTGCGGATCAATCGCGTAGTAATCTTCGATATCGTATTTATGGAAGGTGCTTGCAGGCATGATCGGCAGCAACCACATCCCCGTAATGCCGAGGTCGTCATCGGTATTCGGATCGCCGTCGTTTAAATAGTCGAGTTTCTGAATGAGCCCCCGTAAGTCGCCGATTCCGTCCCCGTCCGAATCCGCAAACGAATAGACGAACATGGTATACCACGCGCCTTGATAGGGCTTATCCATCTGATAAGTCACGGAGCGATCCACCGCAAGCGTGACGCTTTGGGGCGCGCCCTTCCCGCAACCGGAAACGGCAAGAGAACAGGCAAAAGCAGCCGCAACGGCGGCGCATACGGACGCCGCGCGCGTAAATTTCTTTCTCATTTCTTTTTTCTCCACATGATCACGGCGGTCACAGCGCCCACGGCAAGCACGCAGCCGAGCGCAATCAGAAGATATCCCCAAACGGGCACGGTCGGTTTCTCAGACGGGGGTTCGGGCGTTTGGCTTCCGCCTTGCGGCTCGGTCACCGTCATAGAAAACCGAACGGTCTTTCCCGCGTAGGTAACCGTCACCGTCTTTTCGCCTGCCGAAGCGGTGTCGAACCCCGAAAGCATCGCGCTCGTCATCGGAATTTCTTCAAAAGAATCGTCCGAATACGTCACGACGAGCGTGCCGCCCGCAAAGGTCTCGCCCTTTTTATATTCCGTTTTCATTCCCTCTTTCACGGAAACGGAAGCAACCGTAGGGCGCGCGGCGGGAATCCCCGTCGCTTCGGTAAATTTCCCCGTTAAATCTTCGCGGTGTTCGTAATTCTCTTCGGGACGGAAATAAACGTCCTGCGACGACTCCGAACCGACGACGATCTTTGCCGAGGTCGGCACGATCCACCAAGTGAACGAATACATATCGTTCCCCTGAAATTTGATCCCGTTAGGTATAATCTGGCTCTGCGTGTTCGGGCCGTATTCGTATACGGGATAGCAGTCGAAATCGTTAAAATACTGTTCGAGCAAATCCAGATAGAGCAACGGCAGATTCGAAGCCGCCTCGCGCACGGTAACGAAATCGCCCGATTGCGTCAGCGTCGCATCGATCCAGGATTCGGCGTACTTCCCCGCGACCTTCTTCGCTTTCGCGTTATAGTCGTCGATGTTTTCGAAATCGAATTTCATGGTCACGTAGGTGGAATCTTTGTTCGATTTCCCCTGCGCCACGGTGAAAACGGCGTCCTCGAGCGCGCAGAAGTCCTTTAATTTTTCGGCAAGTGCTTCGCCCTGCGTCAACATGAACGCAGTATTGTTGCCCGCAGTGTAATCCCGCCCGCCGAGCGACTCCTCGTCACCGTATACGCGGATCACCACTTTTTTCGTTCCGCTCAGATCGCTGTAAATCGTAAGCGTAGACGAAACTTCCGCTTCGGAACAGCCCGCAAGCGCTAAAATCATGATCAGCGCCGCAACGATCGTACCCAAAATGCCGAGTTTTTTCTTTCTCATAGCATACCTCCCTTATCAATTCCGATTATAAAAGATCGCAGTCTCGATACAAGCAGATATGTTGGAGAATAATAGCAGAAAATTGCAATATTTTCCAAAAAGAAAAAACACGGCTGAGCCGTGTTTTAACCCGTTTGTCGATTAAACCAATTCGATGATGGCAGTCTCCGCTGCGTCGCCGCGGCGCTGACCGAGCAGATACACTCTCGTGTAACCGCCGCCCTGACCGAGTTCTTCTTTGCGCTGCGCATACTTCGGCGCAATCTCGTTGAACAGCTTTTCCATAAGCGGATGCTGAATTTCGGTGCGCTTTTTGTATTCGCTCTTCTTTTCGTTGAAGCCCTTAATTTCCTGCAAATCGTAGGTCTTCGCCATGATTGCGCGGCGCGCGGCAAGCTTTTTCACCCCGTCTTTATAAGCGGTGGTCTTAATTTCCTTGCCCTTTTTGTCCTTTGCAACGATTTCCACTTCTACGACGTCGTCGTAAGTATTGATCGCTTTGGTGATCAGCTTCTCTACGTAAGACTGCAATTCTTTCGCGCGAGCCGCCGTTGTTTCGATTTTTCCGTACCAAAGAAGCTGAGACGCCTGGTTTCTTAAAATTGCCAATCTCTGCTTCGTCGTTCTGCCCAATTTACCCGGCATTTTTTAATCCTCCTTTTTTTCGAGCGTAAGACCGTAAGCTTCAAGTTTCTGCATGACTTCGTCGAGCGATTTTTTGCCCAGGTTGCGTACTTTGAGCATTTCGTCTTCCGTCTTGCGGCAAAGGTCTTCCACCGTGTGAATGTTCGCTCTCTTCAAACAGTTGTAGGAACGAACAGAGAAGTCCATATCCTCAATCTTCATCGAGAGAATTTGTTGTTGTTTGTCGTCGTCCGTCTTTACGAGGATATCCATATCCTTAATGGTATCCGAAAGATTTACGAACAGATTGATGTGGTCCTGCATGATTTTCGCGGCAAGGGAGACGATTTCCTTTCCGGAGAAAGTTCCGTCCGTCCAAACCTCGATGGTAAGTCTGTCGTAATCGATGTTCTGTCCTACGCGCGCAGGTTCTACATTGTAGTTGACTTTCTGCACGGGCGTATAGATAGAATCGATCGGAATATAATCGAGAACGGGCTGTTTGTTGTCCTTCGCGGCTCTGTATCCTCTGCCGCGACCGATGGTAATTTCCGCGTCGAGTTTCGCGCCCGCGTCAAGCGTGCACAAATACTGATCGGCATTGATGATCTCGACTTCCGCGTCCTGCGAAATGTCCGCGGCGGTAATGACCGCGGGGCCTTCTTTGCTCAGGCGAAGCGTCTTCGTATAATCTTTATCCGTCACCTTCGTCTTAACGGCAAGAAGTTTCAGATTCAGAATGATTTCGGTTACGTCCTCTTTTACGCCGGGAATTGCGGAAAACTCGTGTTTTACCGACCCGTCCATGAACCGGATCCCCTGCACCGCGGCGCCGGGAAGCGCCGAAAGCAGAATTCTTCTCAGACAGTTGCCTATTGTAAGACCGAAACCCTTTTCGAGCGGCTCGACAACGATTTTCGCATAATCCTTTGCTTCGTTTTCCGAAACCTCGATTTTGGGCATATCCATTTCGATCATAAAGCTACCTCCTTGATATTTAAATTACTTGGAGTACAATTCGACAATCATGTGTTCGGAAATCTGACTGTCAACATCCTCGCGGGTGGGAAGCGCCAAAACTTTGCCTTCCAGTTTTTCGGGATCGAATTCAAGCCATTTGGGCATGTTCGCAACCTTCATGGTTTTGATCTGCTCGAAGAACTTGTTCTTCTTTCTGTTTTCTTTTACGGCGATCACGTCGCCTGCTTTTACGATGTAGGAGGGAACGTTTACCGTTCTGCCGTTTACCGTAAAATGCGCGTGGTTCACGAGCTGTCTTGCCTGGGTACGGGAAGCGCCTACGCCCATACGGAAGATGACGTTATCGAGACGGCGTTCCAAAAGCGAAAGCATGTTTTCGCCCGTGATGCCTCTCATTCTGTCCGCCATTTCGTAATAGTGGTGGAACTGACCTTCCTGTACGCCGTAAATACGCTTGGTCTTCTGCTTTTCGCGAAGCTGCAAGCCGTACTCGGAAACTTTCTTTCTGCCCGCGCCGTGCTGTCCGGGAGGAGTCGGCCGTTTATTGAAGGGGCACTTCTCCATATAGCATTTTTCGCCCTTTAAAAAGAGCTTCGCGCCCTCTCTTCTGCAAAGTTTGCATTTTGCGTCTCTGTATACTGCCATGTTCTTCTTCTCCTAATTAAACTCTTCTGCGCTTAGGCGGGCGGCAACCGTTGTGGGGAATCGGGGAAACGTCGGAAATGAGCGTAACTTCCAATTCGCAGTTTGCAAGCGCGCGGATCGCGGATTCTCTGCCCGCGCCGGGACCCTTTACGTAAACTTCCACAAAACGAAGACCGTGTTCTTTCGCCGCTTTTGCAGCCGTTTCGGTCGCCATCTGCGCGGCAAACGGCGTGCCTTTTCTCGAACCTTTGAATCCGAGCGAACCGGCGCTCGACCAGGAGATCGCGTTGCCGTTCATATCGGTAATCGTAACCAAAGTGTTATTGAAGGTAGACTGAATGTGAACTTGTCCTCTGTCAACCTTTTTAAGCTCTCTGCGCTTGCGCGAGACAACCGTCTTTTTCTTTTCAGCCATGATGCGTCACTCCTTACTTCTTCTTGTTCGCCACCGTACGGCGGGGACCTTTTCTCGTTCTCGCGTTGCGTTTGGTGCTCTGTCCGCGAACGGGAAGCCCCTTTCTGTGACGCACGCCGCGATAGCACCCGATTTCCATCAGACGCTTGATGTTGAGGCTGACCGCCCCGCGAAGCTCGCCCTCCACCGTGTAGTGGTGGTCGATATATTCTCTCAGTTTGGAAACGTCGTTCTCGTCCAGATCCTTAACGCGCGTGTCGGGATTGATGCCCGTCGCGGCAAGAATCTTTTTGGACGTGGTAAGACCGATTCCGTAGATGTAGGTGAGACCGATCTCAACCCGTTTTTCTCTCGGTAAATCTACGCCGGCAATACGTGCCATGAATTCTTAACCTCCGTGTATTTGGGTAAAATTTATATTTTTTATAATAAGCCGCAATCCGCGGGAACAGTGGAAAATATTCCCTGGCGAACAGCGCGTCGTTTTCTGCTTTTTTTGCGCAAAACGCGCAAAGCAAGCCGAGTTTCCGCACCTTACCGTGCGGAAATTCAGCCTTTTTCGTTCAAATATCGCCGAATTTTATAAAACAGCGGAAATTATTATATCACGTTTTCCGCGGCTTGTCAACGATTTTTCAGCCCTGTCTTTGCTTATGGCTCTTGTCTTTGGAACAAATTACCATTACTTTTCCGTTTCTTTTGATTACTTTGCACTTGTCGCACATCGGTTTTACGGAAGGACGAACTTTCATTGCTATTTCTCCTTAATTATGTTCGAATGTTTTACGATTTGCTGCGCCAGGTAATTCTGCCTTTCGTCAAATCGTAAGGACTCATTTCAAGTTTCACCGAATCGCCTTCGATGATGCGGATATAGTTCATTCTGAGCTTCCCGGAAATGTACGCGGTAATTTCGTGACCGTTGGAAAGCCTTACTCTGAACGTTGCGTTGGGCAAAGCCTCGATCACTTTCCCTTCCGCTTCGATAACGTCGTCTTTGGACATGTCTCCTCCGATTTCTTCACCTCAAAGGGTGAGTATCTCCACGCCGCCCTCGCGGACGACCACAGTGTTCTCGTAATGCGCAGCGCTCTTTCGATCGAGCGTCACCGCCGTCCAGCCGTCGTCTAATACCTTTACGCGCCAGCCGCCTGCCGCAATCATCGGTTCGATGCAGAGTACGCTGTTTGCGGGAAGCCGCACGCCCGTCCCCTTGCGCCCGAAGTTTGGAACGGAAGGGTCTTCGTGCATCTCTCTGCCGATTCCGTGACCGGTATACGACCGAATGACGGAAAAGCCGTTCGCTTCCGCGTGGCACTGCACTCTGTACCCGATATCGTACAGCGGCGTGCCCGCCTTCAAATCTTCGATCCCTTTGAAGAAGCATTCTTCCGTTACGCGAACGAGCTTCTTTTTCTCTTCGGAAACTTCGCCGATGCAATACGTTCTGCACGCGTCTCCGTGGAAACCGTTCTTATAGGCAACGATGTCCACGCTTACGATATCGCCTTCCCGCAGTACCCGATCGTCGGGAATGCCGTGTACGACGACTTCGTTCACCGAAACGCACGCCGAAGCGGGATACCCGCAATAACCTAATTCGGAAGGTTCGGCGCCGCACGATTTGATATAATCGTAAACGAGCGTATCCACTTCCTTCGTCGTCATTCCCGCGCAGATCCGCTTGCCGATCAGATTCAGACAATCGCGGACGATTGCGCAGGGTTCGCGCAAGAGGTCGATTTCTTCTTCCGTCTTGACGATGATCATGTTATTTCGCAAGTTTGTCGAGTTCCGTTCTGATCTCTTCGAACAAAACGTCGGCGGGAGCTTCGGACCCCGTAAAGTTCAGAATGATTCCCTTTTGGGTGTAATAGTCGATGAGCGGAGCGGTCTGTTCGCTGTAAACGCTCAAACGGCTCTCCACCGTTTCGGGATTATCGTCCTTGCGCTGATAGAGTTCTCCGCCGCAGCGCGCACAGGTCGTCGCGCCGTTCAGCATAGAAACGTGATAGCTTTCGCCGCATTCCTTGCAGACTCTTCTGCCGCAGAGACGGTCCATCAAAAGCTTGAAATCGATGTTGATGTTCACGACGCCGTCGATGGAAGCGAATTTGCTCAACTCTTCCGCCTGGAAGAGATTGCGGGGGAATCCGTCGAGCAGATATCCCTTTTTACAATCGTCCCAGGTAAGACGGTCACGCACGATTTCGCACGTCACTTCGTCGGGAACCAGCTCGCCTTTGTCGATATACGATTTCGCGAGCAGACCGATTTCGGTACCGTTCTTGATGTTCGCGCGGAAGATGTCCCCCGTGGAAATATGAACGAGACCGTAACGGTCGGATATTTTCGTAGCCTGCGTGCCCTTGCCTGCGCCGGGCGCGCCGAGTAAAATCAGATTCATATCGTTGCTCCTTCGATTATTTCAGGAAACCCTTGTAGTTCCGCATCATGATCTGCGACTGCAACTGTTTATCGAATTCCAGCGCAACCGAAACGACGATGAGAAGTCCCGTCGTAGAGAACACGCTCAAAAGCTGCTGGTCGCCCAAGAAGCTGAAAATGAACGAAGGTACGAACGCGACGAGGGTGAGGAAGATCGCGCCGAACAGCGTAATGCGCTTGTTGATCTTGCTCAGATACTGCGCCGTCGGCTTGCCGGGACGAATCCCCTGGATAAAGCCGCCGTTTTGCTGAATGGATTTGCTCACGTCTTCGGGATTGAACTGAATCTGTGCATAGAAGAACGAGAACAGGAAGATCAGCACGCACAGCACGAGAACGTACCAAACGGTACCGCTCGAGAAATGCGTCGACCACCATTCCAGCGCGCCACTCCATGCGGGCACGAGGCTCATGATCATGGAAGGGAAGGAAATAATCGCAAACGCAAAAATCAAAGGCATAACGCCGCTGCCCGTAATCTTCATCGGGATTACGGAAGACTGACCGCCGTACATTTTCGTGCCGCGAACCTGCTTCGCATACTGCACGGGAATTTTACGCTCCGCCAAATCGACGAACACGATCAGGAAGAACATAATAACCATCATAACGAGGAACATCCCGATTTTCAGAAGGGTGCCGCCCACGTTGCTTGCGTTGATGTCGAGCAACATGTTCAGAATGATCAACCCGCCCGTGGAAAGGATTCCGATGAAGATGATCATCGAAATACCGTTGCCGACGCCGTATTCGGTAATGCGTTCGCCGATCCACATGACAAGGCAGGAACCCGCCGTGTAAACGATGGTCATGTAAATTCCCGCAAGCCAGGTAGAACCGAAGAACAGGTCTTTTTCGATGGCGCCTTCGGTATTGTTCGCAAACAGCACGATGATGCCGACCGACTGCACGACTGCAAGCACGATCGTAAGAATACGCGTGATGTTCGTAATTTTCTTTCTGCCCTCTTCGCCCTGCTTCGAAAGCCGTTCGAGCGCGGGAATACCGACGGTAAGCAACTGAATGATAATCGTGGCGTTGATGTACGGCCCGATCCCCAGTGCAAACAGCGTACCGTTCTGCATCGCCTGCCCCGTAATGCCGCTCATCAGTTCGAAGAACTGATGTCCTTCGCCCGTGAACGCATTTTCGAACACCGATCTGTCGAGCCCCGGAACGGGAATGTAACATCCCAAACGGAACACGAACAACAGAAGCAGCGTCATGAGGATTTTCTTTCTTATGTCTTTGTTACGAAAGGCGTTTTTCAACGTTTCTAACATAAATCACTCCTTTCCTGCAAAGCAGAATGCCGCAAACGCGGCAACGTTACTCAACGATTTCCGCCGTACCGCCCGCTTTTTCAACGGCCTCTTTGGCGGAAGCGGAAAATTTCGCCGCTTTTACGGTAAGCGCAACTTTCAGCTCGCCGTTACCGAGCACTTTGAGCCCGGCGTTGTTTTTAACTTCCTTTGCAAGACCGTTGGAAAGGACGAATCCGTAATCCACCACGGTGTTTGCGGGAAGATCCGCAAGATCGGAAAGATTCACGATCACGTAGTCCTTGCCGAATCTGTTGTGGAAACCGCGTTTGGGAATGCGGCGCGCAAGGGGCATCTGACCGCCCTCGAAGCCGGGTCTTACCCCGCCGCCCGAACGCGCCCACTGACCTTTGTGTCCCTTACCGCTCGTCTTGCCGAGACCCGAACCGATCCCGCGGCCAAGACGCTTTGCGGAAGTTTTCGCTCCCTCTGCGGGAGATAACGTATCTACTCTCATTTCCGTCTCCTTAAACGTTCTCGACCTTGACGAGGTGCGCGACCTTTTTGAGCTGCCCCTGCAAAGCGGGGGAATCTTCAAACGTCTTGACCGAGCGGATTTTTTTAAGCCCAAGCGCCGCAACCGTCGCTTTTACCGATTCGATTTCGCCGATGGTGCTTTTTACAAGCGTTACTTTAACCATACCGTCCTCCTCAACCTACGATCTCTTCCACGGTCTTTCCGCGGAGCGCGGCGATCTCTTCCACCGTTTTCAGTTCGGAAAGTCCCGCAACCGTAGCTTTGATGCAGTTTGCCGCATTCTGCGTGCCGTGCGATTTGGTTCTGATATTTTTGATGCCTGCGGCTTCCATAACCGCACGCACGGGACCGCCCGCGATCACGCCGGTACCGGCTTCGGCGGGGAGCATAAGCACCGCGCCTTTTCCGAATTTACCCAGCACTTCGTGGGGAATGGTCGTATCTACGATCGGAACGTTGATCATGTTCTTCTTCGCAGCCTGAGTCGCTTTTTCGATCGCTTCGGGAACTTCTTTCGATTTTCCCTGACCGTAACCGACCTTGCCGTTGCCGTCGCCTACGACGACGAGCGCTGCGAACCGCATGTTCTTGCCGCCCTTTACCGTTTTGCTTACGCGATTGATCCCGATCAGCTTTTTGATCAGCCCGTCGTTCTCTTCCTGTCTTCTCTGAGGTCTGTTTTCTCTAGCCATCTCTTCTCTCCTATCAGAATTTCAGTCCGGCTTCGCGCGCGCCGTCTGCAACTGCCTTTACGCGTCCCGTGTACAGGTAACCGCCGCGGTCGAACACGACCGATTCGATTCCCTTTTCCTTTGCGCGTTCGCCTGCCGCAACGCCTACGACTTTCGCCGCTTCCGTTTTGGTCTTGCCTGCGATCTGCTCTTTCACGGACTTTTCCATGGTAGAAGCCGAAGCAATGGTTACGCCTTTTACGTCGTCGATGATCTGAACGTAAATGTGATTCAGACTTCTGTATACATTCAGACGGGGGGTCTCCGCCGTGCCCGAAACGTGTTTACGGACGCGGGCGTGACGACGCTGTCTGACCGAATTTTTATCTTGTTTCGTTATCATGATTCACGCTCCTTTACTTCTTGCCCTTGCCCGAAGTCTTACCTTCCTTGTGCTCGATGTGCTCGCCCTTGTAACGGATACCGTATCCGTGATAAGGTTCGGGTACGCGGATTGCACGAAGGTCTGCGGCAACCTGTCCTACGAGCACTTTGTCAATGCCCGAAACGACGATTTCCGTCTGCGAGGGGCATTCCAGTTTGATGCCCTCAGGCTGCATAAATTCCACGGGGTGCGAAAAACCGACGTTGAGCACGAGCTTGTTGCCCTGCATCGCGGCTTTCCAACCGACGCCCTTTACTTCGAGGCTCTTTGTAAAGCCTTCCGAAACGCCCTTCACCATTGCGGCGATGAGCGCGCGGTACAAACCGTGAAGCGCGTTGGTTTCTTTCTGATCGTCAAGTGCAACGACGTGCACGTGTCCGTCTTCGCATTTCACGTCGATATTGCCCTTAACCTCGCGGGTAAGCGTGCCTTTGCCGCCCTTTACGGTGACGACGGCGTTTGCAAAATCAACGGTAACGCCTGCGGGAATTGCGATACTTAATTTACCGATTCTCGACATAATTCCCTCCTTAATAGATATAGCAAAGCACTTCGCCGCCTACGTTTGCGGCCTTTGCCTGCTTATCCGTCATAATGCCTTTGTTCGTGGAAACGATGGCGATTCCGAAGCCGCCGAGGACTTTGGGCATCGTCTTTGCGCCGCTGTAAGAACGGAGGCCGGGTTTGGATACCCGTTCCAACCCGCTGATGACGGACTGGTGGTGCTCGGTGTATTTAAGGGTAAGCACGAGTTTGCCGTTATAGCCGTCCTCCGCTTCCTTTACGTCCTTCACGTAACCCTCTTCCAAAAGAATGCGGGCGATTTCTCTCTTCATATTCGAAGCGGGAATTTCAACCGTTTCCTTTTTCACCGTGAGCGCGTTTCTGATTCTTGTGAGCATATCTGCAATCGGATCTGTCATTTTCTGCCTCCTTACCAGCTCGATTTCTTGACGCCGGGGATCTGACCCTTGTAAGCGAGATTACGGAAGCAAATACGGCAGATACCGTACTTTCTTAAAACCGCGTGCGGTCTTCCGCATATCGAGCAACGGGTGTAAGCCCGCGTGGAAAACTTGGGCGTCTTTTGCTGTTTGTTTATCATCGATTTTTTTGCCATGATCTCTCTCCTTAACGCTTAAAGGGCATTCCGAGCGCCTTCAAAAGCTCTCTCGCTTCTTCGTCCGTCTTTGCCGTCGTTACGATGCAGACGTCCATACCTCTGATCTTTTCCACCTGATCGTAAGTGATTTCGGGGAAGATCAGCTGTTCTTTGAGCCCCAGCGCATAGTTTCCTCTGCCGTCGAACGCCTTCGCGGAAACGCCGCGGAAGTCGCGCACGCGGGGAAGCGCGATGGATACGAGCTTGTCGTAAAAATCGTACATTCTCTTGCCTCGGAGCGTCACCTTTAAACCGATGTTCATGCCTTCGCGCAGCTTGAAGTTTGCAACCGATTTCGTCGCCTTACGGTAGATCGGCTTCTGACCCGTGATCTGTTTGAGTTCGTTTTCGGTCGTCTGCATGGATTTCTGGTTGTCCTTGATGTCGCCCAGACCCGTGTTGATCACGATTTTATCGATCTTCGGAACTTGCATAACCGATTTGTAACCGAATTTTTTCATGAGATAAGGAACGACTTCCTTATCGTACATTGCTTTCATTCTGCTCGGCTCAGCAGCTGCCGTTTTTTCCACGGTCTTTGCCGTAGTTTTCTTTTCTGCCATAACCATTCCTCCGCCCGATTATTCCTTGTTTTCTTCTGCGGGCGTTTCCGTAACTTCCGCTTCCGCCTTCTGGCTGCGCTTTCTCGTTCTCTTCTTGGGCGCTTCCGCTTCTTCCGCCGCGGCTTTCGCCTTGGATTTCTTCACGAACGCCTTATCGAGACTTGCGCCGCACTTTTTGCAGACGCGCACTTTTTTGCCGTCGATTACGGAATGACCGACTCTCGTCGCTTTGTTGCACTTATCGCATACGACTTCTACGTTGCTCGCGTCGATCGCAGCTTCTTCGTTCACGATTTTGCTGGTATCGTTCGCTTTTCTCGCCTTTTCGTGCTTATGGACGATATTCACGCCCTCTACGACGACTCTGCCCGCTTTCGCGTCGGTCGCAAGCACTTTGCCCTGTTTGCCTTTATATTTGCCCGTAATCACGAGCACGTTATCGTTGACTTTAACTTTCATACAAGCGCCTCCTTACAGTACCTCGGGAGCGAGGGAGATGATTCTCATGTAATCCTTCTCTCTCAGTTCTCTCGCGATCGGCCCAAAGATACGCGTGCCCTTGGGCTGTTTCTGGCTGTCGATAATCACTGCGGCGTTGTCGTCGAAACGGATATACGTACCGTCGGGACGGCGAATGCCCTTTGCGCTTCTTACGATAACCGCTTTTACGACGTCGCCCTTTTTCACTGCGCCGCCGGGGGTAGCCGTTTTTACGGACGCGACGATTACGTCGCCGATATTGCCGCTCCTGCGGAAGGAGCCGCCGAGCACGCGGATGCACATGAGCTCTTTCGCGCCTGAGTTATCCGCAGCTTTTAATCTGGTCTGAGGTTGTATCATATCTCATCTTCTCCTTCCGGTTACTTCGCCTTTTCGACGATTTCGGCGACTCTCCAGTTCTTATCCTTGCTGAGCTTTCTCGTTTCAACGATACGAACCTTATCGCCTACGCCGCACTCGTTCACTTCGTCGTGCGCCTTGAATCTTTTGGTATAAGTAATCGTCTTTTTGTACACAGGGTGCTTGCGCTTATCCGTAACCGCTACGACGACCGTTTTATCCATTTTATCGGAAACAACGATTCCGACTCTTTCTTTTCTGAGATTCCTTTCCATGTTTCTCCTCCTTACGCCTTCGCCTGACGGGCGCGGATTTCCGTGTTCACTTTTGCGATATCCCGCTTGCACGTTCTGATCGACAGGGGATTTTCAAGCTGTCCGGAAGCATGGCGGAAGCGAAGATTGAAGAGCTCGCTCTTTAAATCTTTCAGCTTCTTGTCGAGCTCAACGTCGGTCATGTTGTGAAATTCGTTTGCTTTCATCAGACTTCACCGCCTTCTGTCGTTTTTTCGGCGGTAACCGCCTGTTCCTTTTTCATGAATTTGCACTTGATCGGCAGCTTGTTCGCCGCAAGACGCATTGCTTCGCGCGCGGTATCTTCGGGAACGCCCGCCATTTCGAACAGAACTCTGCCCGGTTTTACGACGGCTACCCAGAACTCTACCGAACCTTTACCGGAACCCATACGGGCTTCCGCAGGGTGACGGGTAATCGGCTTGTGGGGGAAGATGTCGATCCACACCTTGCCGCCGCGCTTGATGAAACGGGTCATTGCGATACGGGCTGCTTCGATCTGGTTGGACTTGATCCATGCGGCTTCTTCCGCCACGAGACCGTATTCGCCGTAAGCGATCTGATTGCCTTTCTGCGCGGTGCCCTTCAGCGTTCCGCGGTGCTGTTTTCTTCTCTTTACTCTCTTGGGAATTAACATTATCTGCCTCCTTCCGGCTTCTTCGCGCCTTTGAGGACTTCGCCCTTGTACACCCAGCACTTTACGCCGATCATACCGAACGTCGTGTGCGCTTCCGCGAACCCGTATTCAATGTCCGCACGCAGGGTTTGAAGGGGAATGCTGCCGTCGTGATAGTGCTCGGTTCCTGCGATTTCGCGTCCGTCGAGACGTCCGCTCACCTGAATCTTAACGCCTTTCACGCCTGCGCGCATCGTCTTGCCGATCGCCTGCTTGATCGCACGGCGGAAAGAAATACGTTTTTCGAGCTGTGCCGCAACGCCTTCCGCAACGAGCTGCGCGTCGGCGTCGACCTTCCTCACTTCGGTTACGTTGATGATCACCTGCTTGCCGCCCGTGAGTTTGGCAAGATCCTTTTTGATCACTTCGATTTCCGCGCCCGCTTTGCCGATGAGCACGCCGGGACGACCCGTGTAAATGGTTACGACGATTTTGCCCGCCGCTCTTTCGATCAGAATTTTGGAGATCGCCGCCGCATAGTACTTCTTTTTAATGAAAGTACGGATGGTGTGATCTTCCTTCAAATAAGCCGCGAAATCCTTTTTATCGGCATACCACTGGGTGTCCCAGGGTTTAATAACGCCGACTCTCAATCCGTGGGGATTTACTTTCTGTCCCATATTATATCTCTCCCTCCGCTTTCTTCACGTCGAGTATTACCGTGATGTGGCTCGTTCTTTTCAGAATGGCGTGACCTCTGCCTTTGCTTACGGGCTGCATGCGCTTTAACATCGTACCGCCGTTCGCAAAGCATTCGGCCACGTACAAGTCGCCTCTGTCCATACCCTGGTTGTGCTCGGCGTTCGCCACCGCGCTCATAAGAACCTTTTTCGTGGGAAGGGCGCCGCCGTTCGTGCTGTGTTCCAGAATCGCCTGGGCTTCGCGCACGCTCTTGCCGCGGATCAGTTCGAGTACCGTTCTTACCTTATAGGGAGAAACTCTGATATACTTCGCAACCGCATAGGGGCGTTTTTCTTTGAGTTCCGCCACTCTTTCGGTTTTCTTTTTCATATTACCGGCCATTTCGAATCCTCCTTAACGTCCGGGCGAGGTCGTCTTCGCCGTGTGACCTTTAAACGTTCTCGTAGGAGCAAACTCGCCGAGCTTGCAGCCTACCATATCTTCCGTGACGTAAACGGGAACGTGCTTGCGTCCGTCGTATACGGCAATCGTGTGTCCGACCATCTGGGGGAAGATCGTCGATGCTCTCGACCAGGTTTTGAGTACTTTCTTTTCGTTGACCTCGTTCATTGCTTCGATGCGAGCCAGAAGCTTCGCTTCGACGTAAGGTCCTTTCTTTACGCTTCTCGACATATCTCTACCCTCCTCAATTGATTCTCTTCAAGATGAATCTGCTCGTCGGATTCTTCTTCTTTCTCGTCTTGTAACCGAGCGCCGGCTTGCCCCAAGGCGTTTCGGGACCGGCATGACCGACGGGCGATTTGCCTTCGCCGCCGCCGTGAGGGTGGTCGTTCGGGTTCATAACCGAACCGCGCACCGTAGGACGGACGCCGAGATGACGGGTTTTACCCGCTTTCCCGATGCGGATGATTTCGTGTTCTACGTTCCCCACCTGACCGATGGTCGCTTTGCAGGTAACGGGAATCAGACGCATTTCGCCGGAAGGCATTTTGATCGTGGCATAGTTGCCCTCGCGCGCCATGATCTGCGCGGAAATTCCCGCGCTTCTTGCGATCTGACCGCCGCGGCCGGGCTTCATTTCGATGTTGTGAATCATCGTGCCTACGGGAATCGCCGAAAGCGGAAGCGCATTGCCGACTTTGATATCCGCGCCGACGCCGCTCATCACCTTATCCCCTGCGTTCAGACCGACGGGCGCGAGAATGTATCTCTTTTCGCCGTCCGCATAAACGAGGAGCGCGATGTTTGCGCTGCGGTTGGGATCGTACTGAATGTTCTTCACCGTTGCGGGAATCCCGTCTTTGTTGCGTTTGAAGTCGATAATGCGGTATTTTCTTCTGTTGCCGCCGCCGATGTGGCGCACGGTGATTCTGCCCGCATTGTTTCTGCCGCCCGATTTGCGCTGATCTTCGAGGAGCGCGCGTTCGGGTTTGTGTTTGGAAATGTCTCCGTATACGGGCACCGTCATCAAACGGCGCGCGGGAGAAGTCGGTTTATATCTCTTGACTGCCATGTTTCAATCCTCCGAATTACGACAACGAGTTGAAGGCTTCGATCGGCTTGCTGTTTGCATCCAACGTAATGATCGCCTTTTTCGTCGTAGGGGTGTAGCCCTCGTTTCTGCCCATTCTCTTTAATTTACCGGGGCAGGTTACGGTGTTCACGCTCTTCACTTTCACGCCGAACATTTGCTCCGCAGCAATTTTGATCTGCGTCTTGTTCGCGGATTTGAGCACGGTGAACGTGTAACGCTTTTCCGCGATGCCGTCGTAACCCTTTTCGGTTAAAACGGGCTTTAAAATGATGTCCTGGGGTTGCATTATGCGTAAACCTCCTCTAACTTCTTCACCGAACCTTTCGTCAGTACGACGACTGCGTTCGATACGATTTCGTAAGTATTGATTTCCGAAACGGAGATCGTCGAAAGCGTTTCGAGGTTACGCGCCGCAAGAACGACGTCCGCATTAGGCTCGTCCATCACGACGACGGTGCGTTTATCCAGCTTCAACGCCTTGCGGAACGCTTCCATTTCCTTCGTCTTGGGTGCGGAAACGCTCAGTTCGTCCACAACGAGAAGTTCGCCGTCCGCCACCTTTTTGGAAAGCGCCGAAAGCAAAGCGCCCTGCTTCGCCGTCGCGTTCATCTTTTTGGAGAAGTCGCGGGGCTTAGGTGCGAACACCACGCCGCCCTTCGTCCACTGGGGTGCGCGGATGGAACCCTGACGCGCTCTGCCCGTGCCCTTCTGTCTCCAGGGCTTCGCGCCGCCGCCGCGCACTTCCGTACGGGTGAGGGTGGATTTCGTTCCCTGTCTTTGGTTGCAAAGATAAGTTACGACCGCCTGGTGAATCAGAGGTTCGTTATATTCGGCGCCGAACACTTTTTCGGAAAGATCGAGATTGCCGACCTCTTCGCCTTTCATGTTATACACTTTCACGTTTGCCATGATCGTTCTCCTTAATTGCCTTTGACGCTCGTTTTCAGCGTAACGACGCTGCCCTTAGGTCCGGGGATCGCGCCCTTTACGAGGATTGCGTTCCGCTCCGCGTCTACGCGTACGATTTCGAGATTCTGGATCGTAACGTTTTCCACACCGTACTGACCTGCGAGGTGCTTGTGCTTGAACACGCGGGAAGGCGTGCTGTTCGCGCCCATGGAACCGGGCTCTCTGTGTACGGGACCTACGCCGTGCGTTTCTTTCAGACGGTGCTGGTTCCAGCGTTTGATAACGCCCGTGTAACCGTGACCTTTGGTAACGCCGCTGGCGTCTACGTGTTCGCCCGCCTTGAAAACGTCCGCTTTGAGCGCGTCGCCGACCTTGTAGCCTTCCACGCTGTCAAGACGTACTTCCTTCAAAACCTTGCAGGGTTCCACGCCCGCTTTCTTGAACTGACCGAGTTCGGGCTTCGTAAGCGTTTTCTCTCTTGCGGGAAGAAAACCGAGCTTCAAAGCGACGTACCCGTCCGATTCTACCGTTTTCACCTGCACTACGGGGCAGGGACCTGCTTCCACAACCGTTACGGGAATCACTTTCCCGTCTTCCGCAAACAGCTGGGTCATACCCACCTTGCGGCCGATGATTGCTTTACTACTCATTGTAAAGTTCACTCCTTTTCCTTAATTTATATATCCACAATACCTTGTCGCAAAGTATTCTCGGATTACAGTTTTACTTTGATATCCACGCCCGCGGGGAGGTGAATGCTGTCGAGCAGCTTCGCGTTGGGCGAATAGATATCGATGATTCTCTTGTGCGTGCGAAGTTCGAACTGTTCGCGGCTGTCCTTATATTTGTGGGGGCTGCGCAGAATGGTTACGATTTCGCGCTCCGTGGGAAGCGGAATCGGTCCGGAGATCTTCGCTCCGCCCTTTTGCATCGTCTCTACGATTCTGCTCGCCGCCTGATCGACGAGTTCGTGATCGTAAGCCGAAAGTTTGATTCTGATTTTTTGACTTGCCATGTTTTTGTTACTCCTTCCTTGTTATCCTAACTTTTTTACTTTGCGTCAACTCAACCGAGCGTATCGAGGTACTTTCATCAAAAAAACACGCGTGTTTTGCGGTGTTTCAATCGCAAAAGCCTCGGTTAGTCGCAGAGGTCGCGCCTCTACATTTGTCAGCGGAAATTATCTGCCGAGGGGCTTTTTCGCCTCGATTTTTCAGTAACTTCCCGCCTCAACCCAATGCGCCGGTTGCACAGCATAAAATACCTGCCGATTGCGCAAGCCTTATAAGAATACCATTTTCGGCAAATCCTGTCAAGGATTTGAACGGAATATTTCTTATTTTTTTCGGCTTTTTTGCATTTTTTTATCCTTTTTCAATCGATAAAAGAGGTTTCGCAAAAGAAACCTCTTTTATCGATTACAATACCTCTACGAAATCATCTTTTTTGTTGTCGGCTTTTCTTATCTCATGAGTTCCGTATTTTACTACGTCGTTCGTGACTATGAATGAAAGATTTCTAGAGCGCAGCAAACGAATAATTTGTTCATTCGGGAGGGAATCACTTGCATGTCCAAATCTCCGATTGTCATGCGAAATAATTGCAACTTGCGGTTCAATATGGTCTAATATCTTTGCGTTTAAATTATTTTTACTCCCGTGATGCGGAACTTTCAAATAATGCGCCCGTAATAATTTTTCTTGGCCCCTCATCAAACGATAGAAAACTTGTTTACTAGCGTCTCCGGTAAGTAGAAATACTTTCTCTTTATGTTTTATGCTTAGCACGGTACATACGTCATGCGTAGTAGCCTTGAAGTCAGAATAAATTTTTTCCAAATTACGCCGCGAAGGAAAAACAATAAATCTTCTGAAAGCACGGATATGCTCCTCAAAAAAATTACGCACGAACGTTTTTTTCTGACTGTATATTTCTTCGCTGTTAAAATCCGATTCCATTTTTAAAAAATCATTAGAAAACGGATTGTCTTGAGCATTATGTTTGCTGTGGAAATACCCAATCAGTTTTTCCGCGTAATCATGTTCAAAATATCTTTCGCAAATTCTTTCTATTTCTTCCTTATTCTCATTATGCAGTTTATTTTTATTCTGAGAATGAACGAAAAGAGGCGGATTCAAAGCCGTTATATTACCACAAAACCGTCTGCCTTCGAACGCAAAATCAATCAAATGAGTCTTAGCATTTTGCATCGCAACCAATAGGGCATGATGATTGTTTAAATTAGAAAAGTTTTGAAACAATTCTTCGCAGTGACTCGTTGCGTGTATCCCTTTTAAATGCAAAATCGCATTCGCTATTAAGTTAACTTCATTTGCATAAAAAGGCAAAACAATCCTCTCAATTCGTTCAAAAGAATTAAAAAAATAGGGCAATCCACCGATATGATCCGAATGATGATGAGTCAAAAAAATCGTGACTCTATCTTGGGGATTAATTTCCTTCGTAATATCGCGCGATCCGGTTCCTAAATCCACAAAAATACGATAATTCTTATTTCCACAGCATTCCGTAGGATTTATCAGAACACAATCGCCCTGACCTACGTTCAGTACTTCCATAAACTTCATAATTTCCCCCTGTAACTTTTTATATTATAACATAGAACGGTAATAAACGCAAGAACAAAAATAAAACAGATGCGATTCGGCGCATCTGTTTTAAAATATTATACCTGATTTGCGCTGCCGTACAGCAGAATTTTTTCTTTCACGAGCCGTTCGATGGCTTCTATTTGAACCGTCATCAGTTCGAGCATCGTGGTTTTCCCTTCGTCGAAGGCTTTGCGCATTGCAGCCGCGCCCGTTACGTTGATTTCGGTAAACACGTTGATTTTGCTGATTCCCGCCGCGATCGCGCGTTTGAAATCCTCGTCCGTCAAACCGCTTCCGCCGTGCAGAACGAGCGGCGTGCCGATTCGCTTTGCAATCGTTTGAATTCGTTCGAAATCGAGCTTCGGCGGCAGTTTGTAGGTGCCGTGCGCCGTACCGACCGAAACTGCCAGAGCGTCCGCCCCCGTCCCCGTCACGTAATCCTGCGCCTGCGCGGGATCGGTATAGTACTTCGTCGGATCGGAAAAATCCGACGATCCTTCGGCGCTATCCTCGTTGTCTCCCACGTGTCCCAGTTCCGCTTCCACCGTCGCGCCCAGCGCATGCGCGATCCTTACCAGCTCCGCAACCTTGCGCACGTTCTCTTCGTAACTGTCGGTCGAGCAATCGTACATGACGGAAGTAAAGCCCAATTTCAACGCTTCCATGCACTTTTCAAAGGTGAGTCCGTGATCGTAATGCACGACGACGGGCACGGTTGCGCGGCGCGCCATCGGCACGAGCAAATCGGCAACGTTTTCCAACGAAGCGTATTTGATGAAAATTTCCGCAGTTCCCACGATGACGGGGGAGCGCAGTTGTTCCGCCGCGCCGATTACCCCTCTCGCCATTTCCGCATTGACTGCGTTAAACAAACCTACGCCGTACTTCCCCTTTTGCGCGGGAAGCAAAACGTCGTTCAAATTCGCTAACATATCGACTCCTTTCCGGACGACTTCTTCCAACCGTCCGCTATTTTTTTACGAATCCCGTCAAGCGGAATGAGCCCGCTCAGCGCATCGTATTCGGTCACGCAGCACGCGCCCGCGCCCGCCGCCAGAGCGACGCACGTTTCGGGCGGCTCACCCTGTAACATTGCGGTTAAAAACGCCGCGATGCTCGTATCACCCGCGCCCGTCGCACTCACCACGCGTTCGGCGGCAAATGCGGATTCGAAGCCGAATTTTTCCGCCCAGTCCGCCGCGTTTACCGCGGAAAGATTTTGCATTTCGCACGCCCGCACCGTACGCCAGTACATGCCTCTTGCGCCGCATTTGATCACCGTTGTCTTCGCGCCCAGCGCCAGAACTTTTTCCGCAAGCGGCGGAATTTCCCGCAATAGATCGATGCAGTCGGCAACGTCGCCTCCCTTTGCGCGCGCCTGCCAGTCCTGCCACAGCGATCTGTCCAACATATAGGCGAGCTCTTCCGCACTCGGCAAAAAGAAATCAGTATAGGGCAGCGCACGCGAGAGAATACGTTCCCAGTCCGCCCTGCCCGCTTCCGACGAAGGATCGACGGAAGCCGTATCAAGCGAAGTCGCGCAGCCCGCGTCTTTCGCCTTTTTTAAAATCGCCGCAAGCGTATTACCGCCGTCGAGATACGTTTTCCGCATGATCGGGGGATAGCCGAAGTGAAAGAGCGCCGCGCCGCGAAGCAGTTCTTCGGTGATATCTTCTTCGTCGAACGTATCGTTCACGCCGGGATGGTGCAGGAAAATGCGATCCGCGCCTTCCGGCGCAAGCACGACGGAATAGGAAGTATTTCCGCCCCGTTCTACGATCAGCCCGTCTGCCGCGCCGTACGCTTCGAGCGCGCGCGAAACGAGCGCGCCGAATGCGTCGTCGCCGACTTTGCCCGCAAGCACCGCGTCCGCGCCGAAAAAGCGCATGGCAAGTCCCGTATTCGCGACGCAGCCGCCCGTATGAATATCCGCCGCCCCCGTGTGTATCAAACTGCCTGGTCTGAGCAGAGAAATATCCGTACCGCGCGCAAGCGCCGGCGTGATATCGAGGCAGATATGCCCTGCCACCACCGCTTTCTTCGTTTTCACGTTAAATCCCCATCAGAAGATTCATCACGTACATTTCGAGGGATTCGAAATCGCGCTCTTTCACGCACTTGTCGCGGAAGGCATAATCGAATTTTTCCGCCTTGGCTTCGAGCGCCTTGAAAATCTTCAAACTGTTTTCAAGGTGTTTGTAGCTGTCGGCGTCCTTCGTCGTACGCATCGCTTTTACGTCCAGCCCCACGTACTCGCCGTTGGAACCGTAATCGTTTTCCATCAATACGCGCACCTGATTGAACGCCTGGCGGAGATTTTCCACGCCGAAGCTCTTATCCTGATCGTAGCGAATGCCGTTCTGATCGTTGAGGTGTACTGTAAACAGTTTGCCGAACGCGAGCGCGAACCCGATTTCGTTCGCGGGATCGAGCCCCGCAAGCACGGCGTGCGCGCTTTCGAGATTGCCGCCCACGCGCTTGGGATCGATCGTTGCGGCGGAAACCGCCATGACGTGCCCCATCGTGCCGCAGATCGAACGGTCGATCGGTTCGTTGGGTTTGGGTTCGATGCAGATGCGGATCGTCTTATCGTATTCGAGCATCAGATTGATCGCTTCCACAAGCTTCTGCGTTGCCCAGACGGGACTTTTGCTCTCCGCGCAGAGCGTGCCCTCGCGGGCGAGCCACAACACGACGAGATCGCAGCCCAGTTCGCGGGCGATGTCGATGGAGCGGTAAGAACGCCACATCGCGAACTTTCTGTCCTCCTCGCTTGCGGACATATATCCGCCGTCCACGGTATGCGAATCCATCCACAGGCGGGGCGCGACGAATTCCGCTTTCAAGCCGTACTTGTCGAGCAATCCCTTTACCTTGCGCGCTTCCGCTTTGATTTCCTCATCTGTCAGCTCGTTCATGTTGGGCACGACGTCGTCGTCATGGAACTGAATGGCATCGAAGCCGATTTCCTTAAATCTCTTGATTTTTTCTTCGAACGGGATTTCCTGACGCGTCGCGGGTCCGTAAGAATCCGCCCCTGCGTGTACGTTCCAAGGTCCGACCGAAAATTTGAATTTAGACATAATAAAGTTTCCTCCGTTTTTTTCTTATATCTTATGCCTTTCCGCACGGCTCCGCATTGACGGTTTTGCCGAAAAGATACGACTAATTTGCTGTTTTTTAAAAAAATTTTGCCGCAACCCCTTGAAACAGACGATTTTTTTGCTATAATAGCGTTATGAACAACGAAATCGAAATCATACGGTATCCGCAGATCCCCTATCTCAACGCGTTCGTAATCGGGATCGAATACCGCACGCCGCATTTGCACCGCGACTTCGAAATCGATCTGGTGCTGGAAGGCAGCCTTAACCTGCACTGCCGCGGAGAAACGGCGACGGCGCGCACGGGCGAACTGTTTTTGCTCAACCCCAACGAACCGCACGAACTGCGCTCGGCAAACGGCGCGAGCGTGCTGTGCCTGCAAATCGCTCCGAATTTCTTTGCGCAATTTCTGCCCGCCGACCGCCACGTCCGATTCGGAACGCACACGCCGTACGCGCAATTCGAAACAGGAAGCCGAACGGCTTGCAACCGTTTTTTACTTGAATTTGCGGAATATTATTTTCGGAAGCCCCATTCCTATCAATTACGGTGCATCGGAAACCTGTGTTCGGCGTGGGAAATTTTTCTGAACGGACTCCCCGTGAAAACGCTGACCGACGAAGAATTGTTTACCGACGAAAAAAAGACGCAGCGTCTTCTGCGTCTGCTCGATTTTACCGATAAAAATTACACGCGCAAAATCCGTTTACAGGATTTTGCGGAACAGGAAGGCTTGTCCCTTTTCCATCTTTCCCGCTTCGTAAAGGAAAATCTGAACATGACTTTTCAGGAATACGTGACCATGCTCCGCTTTCATCTTGCGTGCAAGCTGCTGCTTTCGAGCAAAAAAAGTCTGCTGGAAATCGCAATGGAATGCGGGTTTTCAGACACCCGTTACCTTTACGCCGCATTTGACCGCGCGCTGCGCGTCACCCCGACCGAATTCCGAAAAACGAAATCCGAACCGCCGCGGGACGTGGTAAAAACGCACCGCAGCGAACATTCGATGCAGCGGTATTTTTCTTTGGAAAAGAATCTTGCGCTGATCGAAGGGCTGAACCGTTACAACCGAACGTAAAAGAGGTTTCCCGATTCGGGAAACCTCTTTCCGTTTTCAATACCGACGCCGTTTAATTTCTGATGCGACGAACGTAATTCGCCGCCGCGTCGTAATAGTCCGCGGCGCAATATCCGCAGTCCCACGCGTAGCTTCCGTTTCCGTCCGCCCGAAACCGTTCCGCCGCGACGTATTGTTTTTGTGCGGAGGAAAGCAACAGCGCGGAAACGCCGTTCTCCGTTTGTGCGCAGTGCGCAACCACGTACTCCCGCCCGTCTTTGTAAAAAACGCGCCCCGCCGCGCAGGGGATTCCGATTTCTTTCATTGCGGTCTGTCCAGCCCCCATACGAGATTTGCGTACGTTTTCACCGCTCTGTCCGAAGAGAAAAAGGCGGAATGCAGCGCGTTCATCAATTGTTTCCGCGAAAAAGATTCCGCGTTGCGGTAATCCCTGTTAACGGCGAGCAACGCCTGCACGTAACTTTCCAGATCGTAAACGACGAAGTAATGGTCGGGTTTGTGCCAGCTTGCCCCCTCGAATAACGCGGCGTGCAATTCTGCGAAGCCGCCCGTTCCGCCGTCGGAAAAAGTTCCGTTCACGAGCGTATCCGTCACGCGCTTGACGGCAGGTTTGTTCTGCACGATTTCCGAAGGATTATAGTCGTTACGGATTCTTCCCAACTCCGTTACCGTCGCGCCGAAAATATAATTGTTGTTCAATCCGGCGCGCTCCGCGATTTCGATATTCGCGCCGTCCATGGTGCCCACGGTCACCGCGCCGTTCATCATGAGCTTCATGTTGCCCGTGCCGCTCGCCTCAAATCCCGCCGTGGAAACCTGCAGGGACACGTCGCTGCCCGCAACGATTTTTTCCGCGTAACTCACGTCGTAATTCTGCACGAATACGACTTGCAGCTTTCCGCGCACCGCCTCGTCGACATTGATCGTTTCCGCAACGGCGTTGAGATACTTGATGATCGCCTTTGCCCTGCGGTATCCCGAAGCGGCTTTCGCGCCGAACAAAAAGACCGTGGGCGAAAAATCGGGAAGTTTGCCCGCTTTCAAATCGTAATAAATTCTTAAAACGGCAAACGCCGTCATCAGCTGGCGCTTATATTCGTGCAAGCGTTTCACCTGCGCAATATAGATTGCGTCGGGAATCAACGCGATTCCTTCGCGTTTTCGCACGTATTCGGCGAGCTGTTGTTTTTTGATCCGCTTCACCGCCGCGAACTCCGCAACGTCGGCGTCACGCTGAAATGCGTCCCGAAGGGAAAGCAGGTCGAGATCCTCCCGCCAGCCCCGCCCGAAATTTTTGTCGTACAGCGCGGAAAGTTCCTCGTTGCACAGCATGAGCCACCGCCGCTGCGTAATGCCGTTCGTGATATTCAAAAATTTATCGGGATAATAACGGGCGGCGACGGCGAACAATTTTTCCTTGATGATCCGCGTATGGATTTCGGCGACGCCGTTAATGCGTCCGGAAACGAACACGGCAACGTTCGCCATGGCAAAGCGTCCGCTCTTCATCACCGACATGTCGAGCTGATCGGACACCAAACAACCTTTCGCCTTCCATTCGCGCGAAGCAAACACCTGCAGCCGTTTTAAAATCATGGCGATTTCGGGCAAGATGCGCGCCACCAGTTCGGCGTCCCAGCATTCCAGCGCTTCCGGCAGAATGGTATGGTTGGTATAGTTAAACGTTTTGCGCGCGATCTTTACCGCGTCGCCGAAGGCGACTTTGTACTCCTGCGTCAGCAGGCGCAAAAATTCCGCCGCGGCAAACACGGCGTGCGTATCGTTGAGTTGCAAAGCGTGGTATTCGGGAAACTTAAAAAAACGCGAGCCGTAAACTTTTACGAATTCTTCCACCAGTTCCCTTACGCAAGCCGCCGAAAAGAAATATTCCTGACGGATGCGCAGCAATTTCCCTTCGTCCGTGTCGTCGGCAGGGTACAGATATTCGCTGATTTTTTCCGCTTCCGCACTGCCTTCCGCCTGAAACAGGCGCAGGGTATTGATCCGCTTTCCGATGATCGGCATGTCGTAGGGAACGGCGGTTACGGTCATATCCGCAAAACGGATCTCTCGCTTTTCGCTCTCCCTCCTCACGCTCCAGGGATCCCCCCACTTGAGCCAGTCGTCCGCTTCCTCACGCTGAAACCCGTTTTCGAACCGCTGGCGGAACAGCCCGTAACGGTAACGGATTCCGTAGCCCTGCAACGGCACGCCGATGCCCGCCGCCGAATCGAGATAACAGGCGGCGAGCCTGCCCAAGCCGCCGTTTCCGAGCGCGGCGTCCTCGATTTCTTCCAGACGGTTCAGATCGAATCCTTTTTCGGCAAAGATGCTTCTTGCTTCGTTCAGAACGCCCAGTTCCATCAGATTGTTGAAGAACATTCTTCCCATCAGAAATTCCACGGAAAGATAGTAGGCGTTCTTAACCGATTTCTTGCTCCAGTCGCGCTTGATCTCGTCCATGCAAACGCGGGAAATTTCCCCGTAAAGTTCTTTCGTCCCCTTCCCTTCCGTCGAAATCCGTTTCAGCTGATCCAATAATTTCTCTCTGTTCATGATTCCCTCACACGGTTAGCGGAGCACGGCAATCGAATAGGGCTGCAACGTCAGATTGTCGCCCTTGACCGTGCTTTTGGAAATGGCGTCGAGGGTATCCGCAACCTTTACGTCGCCGTATGCGGATACCGTCACGTCGAAGCATTCCGTATCGGAAAGATTGACCAAAATGATGATGGATTCTCCGTTCCAGGTCTTTTTCAATGCGGCAACGTACGGACTCACCGAATCCGCGCGTTCAACGGTGCCGCGCGCGATTTCGGGATGTCGGTTTCTAAGCCGCATCGCCGCCTTGTAATAATTGTAAATGGAAGAAGGGTCGTTTTTCTGCGATTCGACCGAGCCGTTGGGGTAGAGTTCTTTGGTGATTACGCCGTTAAAGCCCTGCGGCTTGTAATTGAACACCTGACCTTCCGCCATGTCGTTTTCCGACCAGCGCATCGGAATGCGTTTGGAGGGATCGTTGGAAGCATCCGAACAGATCATGCCGATTTCGTCGCCGTAATACACGAACACGTTGCCGTTCATGACCGAAGTGACACCCGCGCCCATCTTGATCAGGTTCTCCGTGCCGAGCATGTTCGCGGCGCGCGCCGTATCGTGGTTGCCCAAAAAGGGCGCCAGCGTGCCTACGTCGTACGTTTCCTGCAATTCGAGCAAAAGACTTTCGAGTTTGCGTCCGGGCGAAGAGAGCAACGGCGAAAAGAGCTGTTTTACCGAAGAAGAACTCCCCGCGCCCGCGCTCATCGTAAACAGGAAAAAGCTGTCGCACCCGCTCTCGTAATATTCCCTGATCTGGCGGTCGGTGCCCTCCCAGGCTTCTCCCACGATATAAGCGTCCTCTTTGATTTCTTTTGCGGTTTCGTTGACGAAGCGCAAAAATTCCACGTTCTTCTGTACGTTGCCCGTATAGTAACTGGTTACCGCGTCCAGACGGAATCCGTCGCAATCCATTTCGGTCAGCCAGAACTCGAAGATGTTTTTGATTTCCGCGCGCACGGCAGCGCTGTCCAGATTCAGATCAGGCATAATCTTGTCGAAACGGCTTTCGTAATACCAGTTCGCGCCGTTTACCTTATTGTAGCCCGACTGATTCGTCTGCGAAAAATTGTAATAATCGACGTACTTTGCATTTTCGCCCGACGTTTCGCCGTTGGCAAGCGCGGAAGTCGCTTTCCGGAACCACTCGTTCGAACTCGAAGTATGGTTGATCACCATGTCGATAATCACGTTGATCCCGCGCGCGTGCGCTTCTTCGACCAGTTCTTTAAAATCTTCGTTGGTTCCGTAATCTTTTTCCACGGTATAATAATCGGAAACGTCGTATCCGTGATAGGTCGTCGATTCGCAAATCGGCATCAGCCAGATACCGTTGTAGCCCATTTCTTTGAGATAATCGAGTTTCATCGTTACCCCTTTCAGATCGCCGACACCGTCGTCCCCCGAATCGCAGAACGACCGCACGAATATTTCATACCAGTTACGGTTGTTGTCGTCTACGATATTCAGCGGACCGCCCGTCGGTTGCGTATCGCCGTTGCACGCCGCAAGCGGCAACGTAAACGCAAGCGTGAGCGAAAGCGCAAACCCCGCGTATAATTTCCGTTTGAATTTCATATTTGATTTCTCCTTATTTTATGATCCGATTATTTGACCGCGCCGCCCGTCACGCCCTCGACGTAGTACTTCTGCATACTCAAAAACAAAAGCGTAATAATTCCGCCCACGATCACCGCACCCGCGCAGAACACCGTGAAGTTGGTATTGAACGAACCTTTGTCGGCATTGATCAGCTTATACAGCCCGAGCGCGACCGTGAATTTTTCGGGGCTGGTGTTGTTGATGATCACGTTCACGAAAATGAAGTCGCACCAGGGAGCGATAAACGAAGTGAGAATCGTATACACAATAATCGGCTTCGAAAGCGGGAAAATGATGCGCCAGCAGATCGTCCATTGCGAAGCGCCGTCCAGAATCGCCGCCTCTTCCAGCGACCGCGGGATCGTATCGAAAAATCCTTTGCAGATGTAATACGAAAGCGCCGCGCCGCCCGAATAGACGAGAATGAGCGCAAACAGCGAATTCGTAAGCCCGATCGCTTTCAGAATAAAGTAAATTGCGATCATGCTCATGAAGCCCGGAAACATCCCCAGCACGAGCATTACGTTCATGATCGGTTTGCGCATTTTAAAACGCATACGCGAAAGCGCATAACTCACCATTAAAATAAAGAGCGTAGTGAGCGCGCACGAACAGATCGCGACGAGAAACGTATTCCCCAGCCAGACGCCGAACTGCGTATCGCGGAACAGCCTTACGAAATTCCCGAAACCGAGTTGCAAATCGTCGGGAAAAAGCTGGTTGATGATTCCCGTATTCGGCGTAACGCGGAACGCGGTATAGAGCAGAAACGCGATCGGCGAAATCCATAATAAGCCGAACACGGCAAGCACGACGTAAATACACCCGTTTACGATTCCCGTGCGGGCACGCTGACCGAGCAACGCTTTTTTTGCAGTTTTTACGGCATGTTTCATCACTGGAAATCCTCCTCGTTTTTCGCGGCCTTCGTTTTGTTATAGGTGACGAGCGAAAGAGACGCGCAGATCACAAAGATTACGATCCCGATCACGGACGCCATATTGTACTGTACGTTGGTGTCCGTCGTCAGGCGGTAGAGCCAGGTTACGAGCAAGTCGGTACTCTGCGCGTTGCCCACGCCGTACAGAATATTGTCCCCCGGCCCGCCGCCCGTGAGCAGCCAAATCACGTTGAAGTTGTTGATGTTGCCCACGAACTGCGTAATCAGATAGGGCCCCGTCACGTGCAGCATGTACGGCAGCACGATCTTGATAAACATCTGCCATGCGCTTGCGCCGTCGAGCTTGGCGGCTTCGTACATCTCCTGCGGAACGTTCATTAAAATCCCCGAACACATGAGAATCGTATACGGAATCCCGATCCACATATTCACGAGAATGATCACCACTCTGGGCAGCAGCGAAGCGTAACGAGTATCCGAAAGCCAGTAAATCGTCGTGCCCAAAATCTTATTCAGAATCCCGTCGCCGTCCAGAATCTTCGACATTAAAAGCAACGTGATAAACTGCGGTACGGCAATCGCAATCACGAACATGGTGCGCCAAAGCATTTTCAATTTAATGCCTTTTTTGTTGATGAGCAGCGCAAAAATCATGCCGATGAAATAGTTCGTGAACGTCGCGATAAACGCCCATACGAACGTCCAGAGCAACACGCGCAAAAATACGAGCAAGAATCCCGTCCCCTCGGCAATGGAAAACAGATTTCCGAAATTACGGAAACCGACCCAGTCGAAGAGTTTGGAGGGCGGCAGATGCTGATAATCGTAATTCGTGAAAGAAATCAGAATCATGAAAATAATCGGCAATACGGTAAATACGAGCAACCCCGCCATAGGAAGCGCGAGCAACGGAACGTAGAATTTTTTGTTCAGAAACAGCGAACAATCTTGTTTGAACCCGTTCACGGGTTTGCCCTCCGCAAGCAGCCTGTCGTTCGCCAGACTTCCTTTCACGTTCATGATCCATAAAAGGACGAACATCGCGACCACGGTGAGGGATACGACGCCGTAGAGCAAAATCAAAAAACTGTTGTCTCCGGCGACCGTTTCGTAGATGCCCTCCTCTTCGTTCCAGTACGAACCTTCGACAATCGTTCCCAGATGGCCGGAAAACAACAATTTGCCGATATACTTTCCGCCGAAAAACACCATGAATAAAATAAACAGCACTTCGGTCGCGGCGTACGCAATGCCTTTTACCACTTGTTTGCGCACCATCTGCCCTACGCCCATAAAACCGCAGGAGAGCTTCGTTGCAACCGAGCTGTTGGCAACCGTTAAAAAGGTTCGTTTGATTTTAGCAAACAAACGGGTGAATACGTTATCTTTCTTCCCCGTAGTATCGATGTTCTGCATGTTCCCTCCCGTAACGAAAACGGCGGCAAAAAACGAGCCGCCGCTTTCCGATGCAATCATTTTTCAGTCGCGTTTTTTTGAATCGACGTTACCAGCGCGGCAAGTTGTGTTTTGAGATCGAATTTCCCTTTTTTCGTAATCATGTCGTTGCCGAGACTTTGCAAAGGCGTCCAGAGCGTGGTGGGCACGTTCTTTTGCGGTTTGCAGTGTTCGAGCGTTCCCTGAATCGCCTTGACGCAGGGATCGTTCAAGATTTTCGCATCCGCCGCGGCTTCGATATTCGTAGGGTTGTAACCGCGCACGTCGAAATGTTTGAGCTGGTTTTCTTTGTTCGTAAAGAATTCGGCAAACGCGAGCGCTTCCGCCTTGTTCGGCGAATAATTCGAAACGCCGAAGAGTTTATAACCCGCAAACGCCGTAAGCTGTACCTGCTCGCCGTCGAGCGTGTAGGTAGGAAGTTTGGCAACGCCGAAATTATCGCCGAGCGCTTCCTGAATGGCGTTTTTGTTCCAGATGCCCGAAACCGCCGCAATCATAGATCCGTCCTGAAATCCCGCAACCGCTTTGCTGTCGTCCGAATCAGCCTTTACCTTCGGGTTCATCACGAGCTGCCAGATCGCCTCGGTCACCGCTTCGCCGATTTCGTTCCCGAAATCGGTCGTGATCTTCGTTTCGCCGAACGCTTCGTCGTACTCCACTTCGTAACCCAGTTCTTTGCCGAAGTAGAACGCGGAACTGTACCAGCCGTCGTTCATCGGATAACCGAACTGGTGCGTCGCGTCGCATTTTGCAAGAATGCCGTCGATGGTCGCCACGTCCGCTTCGCTCAATTTCGCTTTGTTGTAATAGAGGAAAAACGTGTTATCGGTAAACGGCATGGCGTACGTCTGCTCTTCCGATTGCCCTTCCGATTTCACGGTTACCGTTGCCGCGTCGACGGATTCGGGCGTATTCGCCGCCTTGATCCGTTCGAGCGTCTGACCGCCGATCCGGGTTAACGCGCCGCCGTTCACGAGTTTCGTGATATGATCGCTCGCAAACGCAAACACGTCGGGCGCGTTCGTCACGTCCTGCAGCACGCGCGTGCCGGCATCCGATTCCGACTGTTCCCCGAATTGGAAATTATATTTCTTTTCGGGATGCGCCGCCTTGTATTCGTTGGCAACCTGTCTTCCGAACTCCTGATCTTCCTTGGGAAGCCATACGACCATCGTGACCGTATCGCCCTTGGAACCGGGATTTTTACCTGCGTCGCCGCACGCCGCAAACGCGGTTAAAGCCAATCCGCAGCCGAGCGTAAGACAAAATATTTTTCCTGCTTTTCTCATGTTATATCTCCTTATTTTCAATATCTCCCGAATCCCCCTCCCCGCACGAATGCGGAGAGAGGAATGCAAGGAGGTTGATTTTCCGCCGTCTGCGGAAAAAACTCAGAACAAGTTTAAGCCTGTTCGGGCGTTTCGGGCAATACGGGAGCTTCCGCCTCTTCGATGTCGATCTGGTCGGTATCCGCGTTCCAAGTGACTTTGTAATAGCCCGATTCGGTGAAACCGTACTGTTTCAAACTCAGGTTGGTGCCCGTCGTTCCGTTGGGATGATAACTTCTGTTAATGCGGTTGTAAATCTTGAATTCTTCTTTGGGATTGATCTTGATTACGATGCTCCACGTAATACCGTCTTCCGCAACCGTCATATGAAGCATATCCGTAATCGCGGTGCTCCATTTGTTGTTGCCGGAAGCTTCCAGATTGCCGACGATGTACATGTCTTCGGTCACTTTTTCTTCAAGCTCTTCCACGAGTTCCCACTCGATGTAGTTATTCGTATAATCGAAAGGATCGGTATGGAAGTAGAACTTATACACGCCCTGCTTCCCTCTGTTGAGCCCGACGTTGCCGATTCCGCCTTCGTTGCAGAAGATATCGCCCGGATCTCTCAACTCGTGGAACCCGAAATGCGTTCCGTTCTCCCAGGTAAGGTTGACGACGATTTTAAACTGATCGCCCTTGTACATCGCGATTGCGCAGGACTCGTACACCGTAAGTCCTTCGGCATCGAGCTGAGGCAACCTCGTAAGCGTGAAACGCTCTTTCCAAATGGAAGTAAAGTTTCCGCCGAGATACAGATCGCCCTGTCCCGAACCCGTAATGTAATAGGTCTGTTCGTCGAATTCCACGTCTACTTCTTCGTATCTGCCGTACAGTTTCACGTTTTCCTGAATGCCGTTTTCGCCGTTCTCGAACTTCTGCGTGCATTCCTCGTCAAGATACCAGCAGTTGAATCTGTAACCTTTCAGTCTTACGGGCTTCCAGGTCACGTCGTCGCCTTTCATCAGATTTTCCGTATTGAGTTTGATGACTTCCGTATCCGTCACGTTGTAGTACGTAACTTTTACGGGCGTTGCGACGTCTACGTCCGTGCTCGTTTTGGTTGCAGTCACCGTACCCTCGCCCACGTCCAGCACGATATCGTACGTGCCCGTTTCGCCGAGGAACAGATTCTGCACGCCGTCTTCGCCGACGCCGAAGGATTCGCAAATCCCGATGCTCGAACCGAAGGCAACCTTCAATGCGAACACGGCGGGCGTTTCGCCGTCAACCGTTTCCTTTTTCAGCCAGGTGTAACCCTCGACTTCTCTCATATCGGGGACCCCGATGCTTGCCTTGTAAGTAAGTCCGCCGTCTTCCGTCGTCATAACGGGCGTAACTCTGCCGTCGCCCACGACGAAGTTGTAATTCGTCGTTCCGAAGCGGATCGTGCCGATCACGTAATAATCGCAGCGTTCGAAGCAAACGATATCCGTTTCTTCTTCATAAGTAATGCACCAAACGCCCTCGGTAAGATAGATGTTGGCGTTTCCTTTCGTGCCCGATTCGCCCGCAATGCCGCAGTCGAGCCCGCTCACGTTGTTCTTGATTTTAATGGAAGCCGATTCGATTCCGTCGGGATTTTCCGTTACCGACCACGACGGGAACATTTCTTCCGTTACTTCAACGAACGCTCTCCAGATCGTCTGTTCGTTGGGGTCGCGTTCCAGTTTTAACGCTTCGTCGTAATCGTCGTGCCAGGTTTCGTGATCGCCCGTGACCGTACCGATGATATACATATCGTACTGCGATTCCAACGGCTCGAGTTTTTCGATGCACTCCCACTCGACCAAGTTGTCGGCATCGTCGCCGGGGTAAGTTTTTACAGTGAATTTATAAATCCCGTCGCTGCCTTCCGCGGGCCAGATATTCCAGGTATTGCAGGGAAGGTTGTATTCGTACCCGCCGTGGAACACGACGTTTCCCTGCGCGTCTTTCACGACGCCGTACTCCATGTCTTCGGCAGTGCAATCCACTTTGCCTTTGCCTTCGGGGTTCTTTCCCGCCGCAAATTCGAAGCCTTCCAGATTGCCGAGCCCCATTTCCGCCCTGCCCTCGTCGCCTTCCCAGGTGGAGGGATCGAGCAGATTCGTTACAAAACGGAATTTGCAGTTGGGACGCAGCGTAAGCGTGATTTCGTACGTATTGTTTTCTTTTTGCGTGAATACGAATTTTTCGTAACCGGGAACGATTTCCCATACGTCGTCCTCGTTCTTTTCGGTCACGAATTTCCAGTTGCTGCCCGAAATCGAACCGATCGTATACCAGATGCGGTCGTCTTCCGCAACCGTGCCCGAACGCCACTTCGCGTACACGGAAGTATCTTCTTCGACGGGATTTTCGAAGATATACTTTTTGGTCAGCGAACTTTCGGAATACCAGTCCAAAAATTCGAAGCCGTCTTTTTCGGGCGTCCAGTCGGTCAGGGTGCTGCCCTTTTTCACCGATTCTTCTTTGAGAATCTTTCTGCCGTCGTACCAGGTTACCGATACTTTTTCGCCCGCCGAATTGTCGCAAGCCGCCAATCCAAGGACCGTCGTAAATCCTAAGACGAGAACGAGCAACGCGCCGAGCCACTTTCTGAGTTTCATTGATTCCTCCTTTTTATCATGCTTTTGCATGCGTAATACGTATTGAAATCTCCCTGCCGTTAATACCGTTCCCCCTGCCCTATCCTTACAGGACAGGGCGAGCGGTAAATTGGAGGAGGAAGAGTGCGGTTAATTTAAAACGAACACGTAACAGGATACGGGATCGATCGTCTGCGCGCCGTTGAGTCCGCTTCGGATCGCGGTCGTGCCTGCCGTCGTGCCGTCGATATACAAATCCCACGAGCCTGCGGGAAGCGTTACGTTCGCGGCTTCCGTACCGGCGTTGTACACGACGTAAATTTTTTCGCCGTCATAGGGGTTGTTCATCGTAAACGCGATCACCGCGCCTTCCGTCGCCGCGGCGTCGAGCACGTTTACCGTCTTGCCGCGGTCGGCGGCGAGCGGCATGCGCAGCACGTCGTGCGCTTTGCGGAATGCGATCAATCCGCTGTAATAACGCATCATGGCGTATTCGTCGGACGAGGGCGTCAAACGATCCCATTTCAGATTGTTCACGGCGTCCGAAGCGTTATAACTGTTTTCGTTATACGATCCGTCCGGATTCTTTTTCTGGCGAAGCATTTCTTCCCCCGCCTGCATAAACGGGATTCCCAGCGAAGTCTGTACGATCGCCGCGGTAAGACGGTTTCGGCGCAAACGAAGTTCGCGCGTATCCGCGCCCTCGCCGTACGCAAAACAGATTTTATCCCAAAGGGAAAGATTGTCGTGCGCCGAAGCGTAATTGACGAGATTCGTGGGATTGTAGGTATACCACGTCCCCTTATTGTTCGCCGTGCCGAAGCCCGAATTGTTCACGCCGCCGTTCACGCCGAAGCGCACCGCTTTCGAAAGCGTTTCGTCCGCGCCCGTCGCAAAACCCGTGTCGCGGCCGTTCGTCGAGCCTTTGAGCGCATCGCGCAGCACGTCGTTGAACATGGCGATTCCGTTGGAATGATTCCCTTTGACGCCCCCTACCGAAGCGTTGAGCGATTTGAGGTTGGAAAGCGTACTCTGTTTCGTCGCGTCGAGCGTAGAACTGCCGCCCGTCCAGCCTTCGCCGTAAATAAGCGCGTTGGGGTTGATTGCGTGCACCGCGTTTTCGATTTGCTTCATCGTTTCGGTATCGTGCAACCCCATGAGGTCGAAGCGGAAACCGTCCACGTTGTATTCCTTCATCCAGTACGTGACGGAATCGATCATGTATCTTCCGTACATGTAACGGTCGGAAGCCGTTTCGTTTCCGCAGCCCGACCCGTTGGAAGGTTTGCCGTTGGTCTGGAAACGGTAATAATAATAGGGAACGATTTTATTGAAGTTGGAATCGAGTCCGTGCGTGTGGTTGTACACGACGTCCATCACCACGCCGATTCCCTGCGCGTGAAGCGCCTGCACCATCTGTTTGAATTCGTTTACGCGCACCGCGCCGTCGCGGGGGTCGGTCGAATAACTGCCCTCGGGCACGTTGTAATTCTTGGGATCGTAACCCCAGTTGAAACCGTCCCGTTTGCTCTCGTCCACCGTCGCGTAATCGTACGAAGGCAGCAGATGCACGTGCGTAATTCCGAGTTCTTTGAGATAATCCACGCCCACGGGCACGCCCGAAGCGTTTTTGAGTCCCGTCTTGGTAAACGCCATGAATTTCCCGCGGTAGGAAGCGGGCAACGCGGCATCGGTAATCGTATTCGAAAAATCGCGTACGTGCACTTCCCAAAGTTCCGCGTCCGTATAATTGAACTTGCCTTCCGTTGCGGTCGAAGGAACGAAAAGCCGTTCGATCCAATTCTGCGGATCCGTTTCGTCGAGATCGAGAATCATGCCGCGGTTACCGTTCAGCCCTGCAGACACGGCGTACGGATCGACCGCTTCCTGCAAGCCCGCCGAAGTTTTGACGGTGTACGTGTAGTACTTGCCCGAAAGATTGCCGCTTTCCGTATGCGTCCAGACGCCTTTTTCCCCTCTGACGAGCGGAACGGTTTTTTGCGCTTCGCCGCCGTCGCCCGCGGCGAACAGATTGAGCTGTACCGAAGACGCGGTCGGCGCCCACAGACGGAACACCGTTTCGCTTTCCGTAATTTCCACCCCGAGCTTGCCGTCGTAATTGTAACGCTGCCCGAAATCCGCCGAATTGAAGTAGGTGATCGGAACGACGGGCACGGGTTCGAGGTCGCTCACGCACAGCGTGTACGCCTGATCGAGCGCAAGCTCGTTTACCGTTTTGATCTGCGCCTGCAATTTGGAAATGGACTTGATCGATTCGATTTCCACTTCCCGATTGTCGCCGTCGAGCAGTTTCACTTCGGAAAGGTCGGTGCTCATCGCGGCGGAGGAACTCACCGCATATCGGACGGTACGTAAATCGCGCAGATCCGCCATATCCACGGTTTTGATTTCGACGAGCGTCGTACCGCCGTCCGTACTGGAATACACTTTTTTGTCGCCGCCTTTGAGATAGACCGCGGTTTCGCGCTCTTTGATGTTTACGAATCTGTCGTCCGAAGTGCCGTCTTTGTTGGCGGTGCCCCAGCTGGTGCCGCCCGGATCGGAACAATTCGTGCGCACGATAAACCCGACGCGCGTGCAGTTGCCGTCGATATTCACAACGGCTTTTGCGCCGTAGGCGCATTCGTGAAGCAGAAATCCTCTGCCTTCCGCGCCGCCCTCTTCCCACATCCAGATGTCGCAAGTTTCGTAATTCCCCGCCGAACGGTTGAAGTAGAACGTGATCTGGTTCTTCCCGTCTTCGAGCGGCAGCGTATACTCCCCGTCCGGTTTGGGATCGCCGAGTACTTTATCGCAGACGTCGCACTTTCCGTCGCCGTCTTCGTCCTCGTGAACTTTATGCGTGTTGCCGTTGGCGCAGGAGCAGAACAGAAACATCATGCCCAGCACCAAAGAAATCAGCGCGCTAAATTTTCGCATAGCGAACCTCCTACTGATATTTTTGCGGAAACCATCCGCAATGAAAAGCCAAATTGAAAGATATTTTCGAAAGATTAGACGATTTAACAATAATTTGTTTTATATTATTATTTTACTTTCGAAAGTTGACATTTATTTCTGCGATTTTAGCGGCGGAATCCGTCGAAATCCGCAGGAAATTGCTCTGTTTTTCCCTGTTTCGCATGCGCCGAAGCGCATATTTAAACGGCGAAAACACAAATTATTTCTTGACCGCGTACGACATTCGTGTTATAATTCCGTTGACGGGGGCGCCTATGACCATAGAAGAGATCGCCAAAAAATTCAATATCAACATCTCGACGGTATCCAAAGCGCTGAACGGGTCAACCGACATTGCCGAAAGCACCCGCAAAGCCGTTTGCGAATACGCCGAGTCGGTCGGATACAAAACCCGCCGTTCCAGAAAACCGAAGGGAACGATTGCGGTGCTCGTGGGCGACCGAACGGAAAACGGGGTCGACTGCCGAACGGTTGCGGAAGCGTTCCGCGCCTGCGCGGAAGCCGAAAATTACGCGGTTGCCGTGCAGCCCGTAACGCGCGCGTTCGACGGCGAAGCCTTCTTTCGGGAACGCCCTTTCACGGGCGTATTCGCGTTAGGTTTCGCGTACGATTCCCCCCTTCTGCGCGTTCTGGAATCCCTCTCTATTCCCGTCGTGTATCTGGGCAACCGTTTTACCGACCGCCCGCACGTTTCCGCCGTACAGCCCGACGAGCTCAATTCCGTAAGCAAAGCGGTGGATCTTCTCGTCGCGCACGGTCATAATCTGATCGCGTACGTGGGGGAAGAAAAAGATTCTTTGGAGAGCGCCGAACGGTTTGCGGGGTACTTTTTCGGTTTATCGAAAAACGCGATTCCTTACCGTTACGATCTAACGTATTTCGGCGACGCGTCCCCGCACGCAGGCGCGAACGCTGCCGATTATTTTCTGTCTTATCAAAAATTTTTCACGGCGGCAATCTGTTCGAGCTGCCGTGCCGCACGCGGGTTGATCGCGCAACTCCGCGGCGCGGGGAAAAACGTTCCCCTCGACGTTTCCGTAATCGCCTTCGGCGAAGATACGGAAAAACTTCCCGTCACCCGATACGCGCCCGATTGCAGGGCGTTGGGCGAGAAAGCGTTTGCTGTTTTGCGCGCCTCGGCGCAGGGTGTTCCCGCGCAGCACGTAACCGTGCCGTGTGTATTGAAAGAAAAAGACGCGACTTGTACGAAAAAAAGAAATTTCGAATAATCCGACGCTGCGGCGTCGGTTTTTTTATTGTTCCTGAGAAAAGAACGGTAAAAAAGAAGGGCGGGGTCGAGGCCCGCCCTCTTTTTTGCACTGCGCTGCACTCCTTCCCGAATAGGGCATTCGGGAAAGAGCGTTTCGCGCATTGAGTTGTGTTATGCTTTTTCAGCGATAACGGGAGTTACCGTGAAATCGGGAGCCTGAGATTCCCATTCAACGACGTACGTACCGGTTTCCGCAACGATGTAGTTGTTGTTCATGCCGCTGGGATAGTAGCTGTTGTTCGCAAGGTTGTAGATCTTGAACTGATCGCCGATAACGAGGTTAAGCTCTACCGACCATTTCTTCGTAGCTGCGTCGTAGGTCATCTTCGGGCAGTTCGTCGCAACGTCGATTGCGCCGGGCCAAGTGCAGGTTGCGTAGTTCTTAAGCGAACCTACAACGTACATATCTTCTTCTGCAGCAACGTCAAGTGCTTTCGTACGAACTGCGGTAATGAAAACGCCTTCTTCTTCAACGTCCAGCGTGAAGTTGTAGATCCCGCTTTGATTTGCCGCAACCTGAATGTTGCCGAGACCGCCGTCTACGAAATACTTAATACCGGTATCGATGCAAGAATAGTCGCCGACCACGTCTGCCGTCCAGCCGGAATCGTTGGGCCATGCCCAAGTGCCGTCTGCATACAGGAATTTGAACGCATCGCCCTGATACAGCGTAAGGTTTTCGATCTTGAAGCTGCCTTCTCTGCCGGTTGCAGTGGATTCAAGCTTGAAATCGGGCACGTAATTCGTCCAGCTGCAATCTTTCAGCGAACCTGCGCCGTTGCCGACAACGTACCAACCCTGTTCTGCAGGGATAGGCTCCGGTTCAACCTCGGCGGCGCTCGCCGACATTCCTTTCGCCACGCCAAGCGTTGCAAGCGTCAACGCTGCCATACCGAAAGCTGCGATCGTGGTAACAATACCAACTTTCTTGGTTCTCATAAAGAGTTCCTCCTAAAAAATTTTTATTTATTGCACTTTCGTGACAATATCGTAAGTAATTATGTAACCGCTTCCGCCGTTACCGATCAATCCTTTTTAATATCGAAGAGTACGTTGCTGTATACGATACTACCGCTATACTCACTGTTGAACCAGATATTGATGTAGGTATCGGAAGAAGCGTCGATATCCGATTCGTCCAGTGTGATCGTAATCGTCGTAAACGCCGATTCCATACCCAGTTCGCTTCCAAACGTAATTTTTTCCTTGTATTTCGCAACGAGACTTGCCGCAGAAGACGCCGTATTCCACCCGAAATTGCGAATTATGGAAGCCGACCGTCCGCTTTGCGCATACGATCCTACGGATAATTCGTAAATCGAAAACGGCTTATCTATTGCAAGCATTACCGTATTCAAAGCAATCGTATACGTGCCGGGCGCAGAAACCTTAATGGAAAGCCCCATTTGACTCGCTTCTACGATTCCGTAAATTTTACCCGTCGTTTCGACGATATCGGGCGTAGTGGGATTGTACGCGAATAATTCGACGCCTTTATCGTAAGCTACGTTCTGAGTGCCGCCGCAACCGGTGCAGGTCGCCGCAAGCGTGCCGCCCGTTGCCACGGGAGCGGGAACGTTTTCACTCGTGTAGTTATATCCGTAAGTATGAACGCCCGTCGCAGGAATTGCCGTAGGCGCTTCGATCGGTTCCGTGCCCTCTTTGTCAGAGAACAGCAACGTGCAGATCGAGCATTTATAATGCAACTCGTAACCCGCCTCTACGCAAGTCGGCGCTTTTGCCGCGACTTCGCCGATTCTGTGTCTTGCGGGAATTGCCGTAGGCGCTTCGATCGGTTCTTTGCCCTCTTCGTCGGCATACAGCGCGCCGCAGTCGTCGCATTTATAATGTTCTTCGTAGCCCGCTTCCGTGCAGGTGGGGCGTTTTTGAGAAACGTCTACAATTTTGTGGGGCGTAACGGGGATCACGGTTGCGGCGGTAATCGAATTTTTACCTTCCGCGTCGGAAAACAACGCGTCGCAGCCCGAACATTTATAATGTGCTTCCAAGCCCGTTTCCGTACAAGTCGCGTCCTTTTGGGGAACGGCTCCTATTTTATGTCCTGCAGCAATCGCCGTAGGCGCGGTGATTTCGTTTTTCCCCTCTTCGTCCGAAAAGATTTTGTCGCAACCCGTGCATTTATAATAAGCTTCGTAACCCGCTTCCGTACAAGTCGAGTCCTTCTTGGCAACCGATTCCACACTGTGCGTATGCGTGTTCCCGCAGGCAGTAAGCCCTATGGCAGCGCCGAATACCACGGTAAAGGTGAAACCCGCAGCCAGCAATGTATTCCTTTTTTTCATGAATATCTCCTTATTAGGTTGATTATATAAGACGTCGCCTCGACCGACGATCATATTCTATCACACCTTCTTGAAAAGTCAATACATATTTCGAAAGTTTTTTGAAAAATTTGAAATTATTTTGCTTTTTAGAAAATACTTTCGAAAGTTTTTCATGATTTGCTACGATTTGCTATCGCTTATCTGCTTGGGGCGGATTTTTTTGTTCTTCGCTAATACAGTCGCAAGGAAAGGCAAATATGTGACAGGATTATAAAAAATAATTGCGAAAAAATTGCTAAAAATGGATTTTTCTTACAATAATAATTATGATTACGATTTTCATAGCCGATAACTTATTATCAGACAACGAAATATGCGGTATAATCGAAATACGATGATTACAGATAACAATGTCTTAGTTTCACGCGTAAAAGACAAAATAAAAAAGCTGATCGAAAGCAGGAACGTTACCGTTTACGAACTGGCGCAGAAATCCGATTTAACCGAAGCGTGTATTCGCAACTGGTTTACCAAGCGGAATTACACGCCGAGCCTCGAAGCGCTGGAAAAAATAAGCAAAGCGTTTCAGATCGAACCATTCGAACTATTATGCGAAGACGAAGACGTTTTGGCTGCGACGCCGGAAAACAAAGCCTTCGTCACGGCATTCGGCAAACTCACTTTAAAACAGAAAGAAGCGCTTTTAAGCTTGCTCGAAAGTTTTAACGACTGATCCCCCTTCCCCCACATTTACGACAGGAAATACGTAGGAGAACATGGAAGCATATAAATTCAACCGCTTGCTAAAAAACATTACTTCGGATAAAAAGGCGACAACCGAAATCTATTGCGAATATTTTCCCAAGTTGATCTTGCATCTTCGGCGGAGATTCGGCAAACTGATTTCCCCGGAAGACATGGCACAGGAAACCTTTCTTTCCCTGATGTCGCAATCCGAATTCGGATACGTGGAACACCCCACGACATGGATGTACACCGTTGCAGACAATAAAGCGCTCGATCGGATCAGACGTTTCCACCCCGAACTGCCGCTTGAAGAATACTTGCCCGACCGTTTTGATTTTGAGGAGTTAATTATGAAAGAAGACGTAAAAGTACTTTTAAACGAATTGGACGACGTTTCCGCAAAAATTATTTACCTCCACCACTGGGAAGGTTACAGCCATAAAGAGATCGCGGAAATCCTGCAAATGTCCTGCGCAAACGTTCGCACGAAAATCAGCCGTGCGTATGCCGTTTTAAAAAAGAATTTGTAACATTTCGGACTTTCGACTCGTCTATATAAATAGCAGGAACTAAATATGATGAGGAGAATTTACAAATGATAAAAACGGGTGCGGTTGTATTGAGCGCGTTGTTGATCTTCGGCGGCGCGAATCTTTTTGCGAATCGGGAAATCGAAGACGAAACGAAATATTGCGATACGGTGTACACGCAGTACGACGTAAGCACCGCCGCAGAAGTCGAATCTTCGGTGATAAGCTATACGACCAGAACGGTAGATAAATACGATTTGGCGCTCCGTTGCCCCTCGTTCGAATATTCTCCCGCATACGGTTCCTGTGCCGCGATCGCAGGCGGCAATCTGGTCGGCTTTTTCGACCGCTACAACGAAAACCTGATTCCCAACCACAAATCGGGAACGGCAATCGGCAATACGTATATGTACAATACCGAAGACGCGGCGGTACAAGCCGTCATCCGTGAGCTGTATACATATATGGGCACGACGACGAGCGGAACGACCGAAAAGCAGTTTATCAACGGCGTGACCGAGTACTGCAAGGTAAAAGGCTCTTCGATCACCTTCTCTTCCTGCATGACGAGCGGTTCGTTCAGCTATACGAAGGCGCAGAGTTATCTCAAAAACAACCAGCCGATCGTATTCTTTTTGAACAGCTATAACGTAACTCAGATCACGGAACAGGATAAAAAGGACGGCATCAGCACCTACGTTTCCAACGTGCCGCACATTATGATCGGGTTCGGCTATAAGACGTACGTGTACGACGGAAACACCACTTACAGATATTGTACCGTTGCATCCGGCGTAAGCGGATATGCAACAGGGTTGTTCGATATCAATCACAATACGAAAATCAATAACGCATTGGCGGTGAGCATTAGTTAATGAACGCAAAAAAGTTTTTAAAACAACAAGCGGAACAAGACAGACAGGAAATACTGTCCTCCGATGACGGGGCGTTTTTACGCGCCCTCGAAGAACGGGTCGAAGCGAAGACGGAAAGAAGATCGCGCCCGCGGTTAAAAATTTGGCTGCCCGCGGCAGGCGCGGCGGTTGCCGCCGCGGCGATGATTACGTGCGTTGCGGTGTACGCGCCCTTCGGCGCGCCGCACGTCGAGTATTTAGACGTAAACGTAGTCGTCGAGTCCTCTACGCTCGAAGATTTGAACCGCGACGTCAAAGAGTTCGAACTGGAAATCGATACGAGCGCGTACACGTACAGCGTGAATAAATCGTCGGATAAAATCAGCGGCGATACGCTGTATTATTCGACCACGGTAACCAGTGTGAATTCGCTCGTTCAAATAAAGATTGTTACGGTTTGCAATCCCAGATACAAATATAAAAATTTCAGCTTTGCCGGCGAAACGCAAACCGCTAAGCTTCCGCATTATTCCGTCACGTATCAGTCTTTCGTAGACTACGATTCTCAATTTGACGTCGAAGTATTGCACGCAAAATCCAAAACGCAAAAAAGAAAAGAATTTGTTTATGTCACGGATTATACGGAACTCTTAACTTCTTCCGAAGGCTCTTTCCTCGAAATATTGCAATCAATCGTCAAATAATTTTTTTTCGCCGTAAAACGCAAATTTACAGATTCTTACGGTTGATTGTTCATCTTTTCCAAACGCTTATCCTGTTTCATAATTATTACAACTCCCTCAACCCAGAAAAAGGACTTCCCGAACGGGAAGCCCTTTTTCTGAATTTGAATTTTTCCTCAATCACTCCGCTCTTCTGCCGTTCGCGAAATGAATGATTTTTTCGTTACCGTCGTACTGATCGCCGTCGGCTGCGTTTCGAGCCGAAGCGTCCGTACGACTGCCCGCCCCTTGCGCGGGTTCGGATTGACCGCCGTAGCAAAGCTTATTCACGAAAAGATGCATCTTTTCCAACAAACTCTGGGAAATGCGGTCGCGGTATAAACCGAGATAAATAAACACGCGGTCGAAAAATACCTTGTTATCGCCGCCGATCTTATATGCGGGCAAATAAGGGTGGATTGCGTTTGCGTTGGGAATAAACAACTCGCAAAATTCCTTCTGTTCCTTTGCCGTGAGCGTTTGAATAAACGCGTCTGGCACGTAGGGCGTGCTTTCCTGCCGTTCGGTCGGCTCATCCGGCAACGCTTCGAGCAACAGTTTTAACCTTGCCAATTCCTGATTTTTGTCGCGTACTCTTTGTTCCAACGTTTTGATCCGTTTCGATTCGAGATCGCGTATCCGTTCGTTTAACGCTTCCGCTTCGTTGCGGGCGGGGAAGCGTTCCGCTTCCTCGAATTCTTCCGCGACCAACGCGCGCAGCTGCCGCAGTTTCTTCGCCTGCGCCGAAACGCGGCGTTCCAATTCGGAAACTTCCTGATTCGCGCCAAGCAGCTGTTCCCGCTCCTCGTGAATCCTACGGGAAAACATTTCGTTTTCCAACGAGCGGATCCGTTTTTCGTACTCTTTGAATTTATCGCTTTCCAAAATGCTTACCTCCGTTATAAATTATTGTGATTGTACTCTCTTTGTATTGCTTTTAAATTTTCCCGTTTTACTTCTATGAGCCGCGAAAGCATTTTAAAAAATTTTACTTCCGTTTCTTCGGGCTCGGTATTGTTCAACATCGATTCCATAATTGCCGACATGGAATTTAAGCGCTTACTCTCTAAATCGGCGAGTTCCGCCTTCTTTTTCTGGATTTTTTTCAACAATTTTTCCTGGTTGGGCATACTCTATCTCTTACTCTGTATCGGAAAAATCAGCTCCGCCGTTCGATTGTCGTTTCGTGGAAAGACGTTTTAACAACGCGTCCGTTACCGCCTGTAATTCCATGTCCTGCTTTTGGATCTGATCTTCGAGCACGCCCAAACGGTCGTCGCCGACTGCCTGCGCTCTTTCGAAACCGGCGGCGCGGGGTTCGCGCACCTGCGTCATCTGTTTGCTTCGGCGTTCGGATTCCTGCAATTCCCAAAGCCGTTGCAGCTCCTCTTCCTGCCGTCTGCTCTTACGCGACAATTTTTCCGCTTGCTTTTTCGCGCGTTGCGTTTCGTCGCGGTAATGCGCGAGTTCGCGCTCGTGCGCCTCTTTTTCCATTTCGCGCAAGCGCTCTTCGATCTCTTTCACACGCTCTTGCGCAGCCGCTTCCGCAGACGCCTGGAACGGCGCATACTGCTGCATCGTTTTTTGTTGCATGAACGCGTCCGCATGCGGCGCGTAAGGCGCTTGCGACTTCCGTTCCGCCGCTTCCGCCGCTTTCTTTGCCTGTTCCGCTTCCTCGCGGTAATGCGCGAGTTCGCGTTCGTGCGCTTCGCGTTCGATTTCGCGGATCCGCCCTTCCAGCTCTTTCACCCTTTCCTGCGCCGCAATTTCGAATGCGGAACGCGTCTGTGCGGACGAAGAGTTCTGCATCGTCTTGCGCGTGTCTTCCACTTCCTGCTTGATCCGCTCGACCTCTTCTTTATATCTGGTCAATTCGCGTTCGTGCGCTTCGCGCTCCATTTCGCGCATGCGGTCTTCTAATTCCTTCACCCTTTCCTGCGCCGCAGTATCGACGACGGGCTGGGACGGCGTAGCGGCGGCGGTCTGCAACGCTTTACGCGTTTCTTCCGCTTCCTGTCTTACGTGCTCGACTTCTTCTTTGTACCTGGTCAGCTCGCGCTCGTGTGCGTCGCGCTCCATTTCGCGCATGCGGCCTTCCAGCTCTTTCACTCTTTCCTGCGAGGAAGAATCCGCAATCGGCTGGGGCAACGGTGCAACGGCAGCGGGTTGCTGCAATTTGCGCGCTTCCTTCGCCTCTTCGTTCGCGCGTTCGGCCTCCTCTCTGTATCTGGTAATTTCGCGCTCGTGCGCTTCGTGTTCGATTTCGTGCAGACGTTCTTCGAGCTTTTCCTGCGGATCGGGCGTACAGTCTACCCCCACCACAATCGGCTGAGACGCCTGCTGCGCCTGCGTGCCTCCGACGCTCACGTTCTGTACCGTGCGCAGATCTTCCGCTTTGCTCTTTCTGCCGCGTTTTACCAGTAACACAATCATAAGAATCACCAACAAAAGCACTGCCGCCGCAATAATGATCCATACCCAGTACGGCAACCCCGCGATTACGAGCGTACTGCCGCTTCCGTTGCTGCCGCTCTTGGGCATTTCGTACGCAAACCCCGTTCCGACGTACGTTTGCGTCACTTCGCCCGAATCGAATTCGAAATTCGTAGCCGCGCTTTCACTTAATACGGCTTTCACGTAATATGTCGTGCCCGCCGTGAGGGCGCCCGCAGCGACTTCCTGCGTGCAAGCCGCGTCGCTGTAATATTTGTATGCGACGACGCCGTCGAACGAGCCCTTGTAGCTGTCGCTCGTGAACGTAGGCAGTTTGCCCGTTTCCAGACTGCTTGCCGCGCCCGTCGCTTTTACAACCGCCTTATTGACTTCGAAGGCGTACTCGGCGGGAGCGGTATCGCCGTCCGTGCCCTGCCAGTAAAATCCGTCGTTCAGCCGCGCGATCACTTTATACGAACCTGCGTCGGTCGGTTTAAACGCGTTGATTCCGACCTCTTCTTCCGCCTGTGCGGAAGTCACCGAAAACAGTTTCACCTTGTTTGCGGAAACCAACTCCGCCATATTGCCCGGCGTGAAGTCGATCGGCTCGCCGCTGTAATCGCCTTCCGCATTGCCGTTAGCGAGCGGCTTTGCAACCGCAATCAGTTTTACGACTTTAATCGTATACGTGCCCGCCGTGCCGCTCTGGGGAGTTACGGTAATGGTAATCGTCGTGCCGGCAGCGGGAATATCGTATTCTTTCGCGCCGTCCACGGTCACGTTGTTGTCCGCCGTCGCCGCAACCGTAATTTTGCTCACGGTGTCCAGCACGAAAATTTCGTACGAAAACTTTTCGGGATTAAAACCGAGATCGATCGTTTCGCCGCCCGCGGTGAGCGTAAGCGTATTTAATTTTGCCGAAGTGCTGGGCTGTGCGATCGTGAATTGCACGGTATACGTTTTTTGCGCGCCCGATTCCGCCGTAACGGTGATCGACAGGGTGTGTTCGCCCGCCTCGAGCGTGCCGAGCGTCTGATTCGCAAGATCGCCCGCGCGTTCGCTTACGAGCGTCTTGTTGCCGACGCTGTCAACGACTTTAATTTTGGAAGCCGCGCCTGCGCGGGTTGCCGAAATTTTAAGATTGCTGCGGTCGCCGTAAGAGATCTCTTCCGCAACCGTTTGGCTGTCCTCCGTGCCGTTGATCAGTTTCGTCGAGCCGATGGAAATGGAAAGCGCGCTCAGCGTGTTCGTGGTATCGAGTTCGCGGAAATTCAGCGTAAACGTTCCGCTATCCAACTCTACCAAATCGCCCTCCATGGAACTCGAATCGAAATTTTCGTAATCGAATTCGAGCTTATCGGGAACGGCAGTGCCTTGCTTTAATTTAAACGTAAAACTGCCGATATCGAAATCTTGCGTAATGGCAGGCGCGCCGTTATTCGTGCCTTCCATAACCACGTCGATCCCCTGCAAATGCTGCGATTGAATGATCGTAGCCGATTGCGATACGTCTTTACTTGCAACGAATTTTACGAAATCGAGCGAACTTGCCTGTTTCGGCGTTATTTTTACGTCGCCGGCGTACATTCCGCCCGAAACGGCGGAAACGCCTTCGATCCGCGCCGTAATGGTGAATTCTTTATAGGGATCGTTCTTTACCAGCTGCGCGGGATTAGACGACAATACGATTTTCGGCGACGCCGCCGCAACGACGTTCGTTTGATTGCCGATCCCGGAAAAAACCGTTACGAGCATAGACGCAACCAGCGCCAGAACAAGAACGAATCCCGTTACAAAGTTTTTCAATTTCAAAGTTTTCATGCGATTCTCTCCTTTCTGTCGCAAATTGCATAACGTTTTTCGTCGGCGAACGGAACGCTGATTTCACTGCGATTCGCCGTTTCTACGTTTTCTTCCGTGCGTTCCGCTCGTTCGGGTTCGGTTTGAACGGTTTCCGATTCGGGTTCGGGAAGTTCTTCCGTTCGTTCGGGTTCGGGCTCCGTGACGGCGGAAACCGCCTGAACGGCGTACCGCTGCGGCGCAACCTGCTTTGCGGCGGGCTGCTTGATGCTCAACCCTTCGTAAATATCGCGGGAGCCCAGCGTGTAAGCGTTCAACTGAGATTTATCGAGACCCGTAATTTTACCGTCGTCGTTGATATCGCCCGATAACAACCGTTCGTTTGTCAGAAGATTCGTTCCTAACGTATGCGCGTTGAGTTGCGCCTTATCCAGACCCGTAATCTTTCCGTCGCCGTTGACGTCGCCGAGAACGGAAAGCGTAAGCATGTTCACGAGTTCCGTGCCGTTCATAAGGCGCAGGCTCATGCCCGTTGCGAGCGCGGTGGAAAGATCGGTAATCGGATTGCCGTTCGCATCGTATGCGGTGATGTCCTGCGCGTTTGCAAACTGCGCGAGCAGATCCGCGAGGGTATCGCCGAGCGCAAGACGGGTAATGAACAGCGGCTTCTGCGCGTCGTACACGTATTCGCCGATGTTGGTTTCTTCGGTAAAGTCGCCGTACTGGAATTTGTACGGGTGGTTTGCCTGCGCCGAATCGGTGAGCTGGAACTGCCCCGCGTTTTCGGGTCTGGGCGTAATGGTTACGGTTACCGTCACGGGGGAGGTATCCGGTTTGGGCGCGTCCTCGGGCTCCCATGCGGAAGCCGCGCCGCGCTTAAAGCCGACTCTGATATGATACGTTCCCACTTCCGTGCCCTTGAGCTCGCCGCCCAGAACCTGCATTTTTTCGGAAACGAACCAGTCGCCGAGTTCGAAAATAATTTCTTTGCCCGTGTACTGATAGGTGAGCGTAAGCTCTTCGTCCGTCGGTTTGCGGAAGAAGTTTTCGGGCGGGGACGCCAACGGATCGGTATCCGTTTTAAAGCCGTAGGGCGCGGTGTCGGGCGCCGTTACGCCGTCGTAGCGTACCTGTACGTTGCCCCTATATTCCTCTTTCACCCGCAGCGCGATCGTGTAGATCGTATCGTACTCGAGAATGGTGTTCACGGGCAGTTCTTCGCCCGTTTCCGTTTTGACGATCACGTAATCGAAGTATTTTTCGATCAGATCGATCTCGTCTGCATCCAGTTCCGGTCTGCCGTTTTCCTCGGCGTCGATCCAGCCGTTGATATCCAGAACGAGGCAATCGATCTGGAAGATGATCAGGTACGAACCGCGCGTGTTGTTCGACCACTTCACGTTATCCGCTTCGCCGCCGTTGTTTTTGTTCATGCCGGGCTTGAAGGCAATCTGAATTTTGTACCTGCCCATATTCAGGAATTTCCACGTGCCGTCCGTCGGTTGGATTTCCTCTTCGGTGTCGTCGTCTAACACCTTGATGTCGAAGTACTGCGCGAAGTCGTCGGGCAACAGCGTGATTTCCGAAAAATCGAATCCCTCGTCGCGGAAGGTCTGCGTCTGCTTGGGTTCCGCCCTGTCTACCAGTTTGGTTTTGATCTCCCATACGAGCCGCGATTCGAGCCCGCTGCCGAACACGAGTTCGCCCCAGTTGCCGCGGTTGGGGTGGTCTTCCTTGATCGCAAAGCTCGTTACGTGCGAACCCGCGTTGGAGTATTCCGCCGTATCGCCGCTGTATTCGATCAGCTCTTCGATCCCTTCGGGCAAGCCGCTGAGGAACGCGGAATATTTTACGGCAACGCCGTCGATAATCTTAAACGTAAACGGGCTATCGGTATTGTAGTTCCAGGTCACGCCGGAAAGATCGGGCGTGTACGGGGTGATCACCCACGTAAAGTCGAGATCGTCGGGAACGTTGTAGTTCAGCTCGTCGCGCACCTCGAAGGTAACGACGACGTTGTAACTGCCCGCGTTCGCGCCGATGCGGTTATCTTCCGTTTCGGCGGTGTAATTGATGGTGAGTCCGTCGATTTCGTCCCCCACCAGTTCCAGCGTATGCGATACGCCGTACGCGTAAACGTACGCTTCCGTATATTCCGCGTTGCCGTTTTCGGTATCCACCCATTTGAGCGAAGAAACGTCGTACGAGGCTTTTTCGATCACGTAATCGAATTCGCACTGCCCCGAAATGGCGTATTCGTCCGTGCGCTTGTTGTCGAGCGCGATGATCACTTTGTATTCGCCTGCGTTGGTGGGGATTCCGTTCACGGGCGAACCGTCCTTCATGGTGTACGTCACCGTGAAGTCGTCGAGCGTCAGATTGCCGCCCTGGAAGTCGATTTCCGCGGGCTGCGGCTGTTTGTTGTAAACCGTTTTGTCCTTCACGAGCCCCACGCGCACGGGCGTCTTGTTGTCGCCCGTCGTGAACGACTGGAAGGATCCCGTTCCGCTCACGTCCTGCCCGCCTTCGATCAGCACGCAGTTCGTTTCGTTATACGCCGTACCGCTCGCGCCCGCGGGCTTGAGCTTCGCGCACACCCAGTACGTTTGCGTTTGCGTCTGGCTGCATTCCGCAAAGATTTCGTCCAGCGTCATTTCGGTATCCTGCGCGGCGTTGTAATAGGTGTAAACGATCGCGCCCGCCGAATTATCGGAAACGCAGGGAACGAAGATCACCGTTCCGCCGTCGTCCGACTGTTCCACGTTCTGCCAGGTCACCACGATGCGCTTTTTCACGATCTCCCACTCGTGTTTGAGTTCGGGCGTGTTCAAAATCTGCGTCGAGGTCGGGATGTTGTAGTTCGCCGCAACCGTTTGGTTGGATACGGTTACGCCGCTCACGCGCGTCGTGTACGTGCCCACGTTCGTGCTCGGGGAAGCGTGAATGTACACGGGGATGAGGAAGGAAGGGAAGCCCGACTTCACCGTAACCTGTTGGTTCACGGCGTTGAATTCCAGTTCGGAAGCGCTCCACTCCACCTGCGAAAAGTCTACGTTTGCTTTGTCTACTTTTACGTAGATCGTAAATTCTTTGTACTGCTGCGGAAGCGGCTTGCCGAACTCGTCGTTGAACGCAAACCCTTCTTCGAAGGGGACGAGCCGCACCGTAACGGCAACCGCGCCGTCCGTCGCGTTCGTCTGCGTACCGTTCGTGTAGCCGTTCGTGCCGTATTTGGCGTCGATCTTCACGCCCGCTTCTTCCAGCCCGCTCGTGTTCAGCGCGAATACGAACGCGCTGCCGTTGTAGGTCACTGTAAAGGGCGAGGAAGCCGAACCGCCCGCGCCGCCCGCAATCGGCGTAGGCGCGCCGTTGTTCTGCGAATATTGCCAGTTCACGCTGTCGATCACGATGTTCTTCGCGCTCACCGTAAATTCCTGTTTGGCTTCGCCGCCGTCCAGCGTATAGCTCTTGTTGTCGGCAGCCTTCGCGTCGTCCAGCGTGGCGACGAGGTAGTACGTGCCGGGATTGAGCAGCGAAGCGTCGAGCGTGCCGTTCGGGACGTTGATCTTCGTTTCCGGCGTTTCCGCGTTGTAATACGCGAGCGAAAGCGTTACCGTATCGCCCGAGAACGCGTTCGAAGGCTCTGCGCCAAAGGAAACGTTCGCGCCCGCCTGCAACAGGAATCCGCCCCCTGCCGCCGTGCTCGTGAAGTCTACGAGCAGCGTTTTACGCGTGACCGTAACGGTAAACGTTCTGTCGGCGATAATTTCTTCGGCAAAGTTCCCGCTGTCCCAGCAGTACTCCGTCGTATTCTTTAACGTTGCAGTCACCTGATAGCTGCCCGCGGCTTTTACCGAAAGCTTCCAGCCTTCCGCATCGCTCCCTTTGAGCGTCATGCCCGCAGGCAACGTGAGCGTTGCAAGATCGGGCCAGTCGGCGGAATAGCCCGACAGCGCGAATTCGATCTCGCTGCCCGTGTACGGCTTTTGCGCGTCCGCCGCGGCGGGTATGGATACCCTGCCGCGGTTGATCTGCACGGTGCAGGTCATGTTCGCCGCGTCCTTGATTTTATAGTTGCCGTTGTATTCCGTTTTGTCCGATTCCGACTTCACGAACACCGCCTGCGCGGTGTACGTGCCCCGCTTGTTCGGGATTTCGTCGATCTGGTTGATCACGGCGCCGCTCGCCGCGGTGCCCGTGAATTTGGTCGCGAGCACGGGTTTTTCGCCGCAGATTTCGCTTTCGTCGACGAATTTGGGCGCGACAAAGACCCCCGTACTCGCGTTATACGAGGGTTTTGTTACCGTAATTTCTTTCGGATTGATGATAAATTTAAACCAGCGGATTCTGTCCGTTTCCGCATGCGAAGAATCCGAAGTGTCGGGATCCCCCTTGAACTTCGGTTTTCTGCGTTCTTTTGCGGCGGCGATTTCGTCTGTCGTCCAGCCCTGTTCGGCGCCCTGCTGTTCTACCAGCTTGTTCGTATCGTCGAACCAGTTTTGCTGGAGCTCTACGCTCACCCAGTATTCGCCCGCGTTCTTCATTTCGGCGGACGTCGTAATTTTAATATAGTTGGAGGTATGCTCGTACCACTTCGCTTTGTACCAGCTTGCCGACTTCGGATTCGCGTCGTACGCGCTCTTCAGCGTTTGCACGTCGCCGTTGTACGTCGTCGTTACGTTTTCGGGATCGAGCAGGGTCGTGCCCGCCGCGCCCAGCGCGGCAGAGCTCAGATTGAAATGAAGCGCGGGCCGGACGCCGTAGGTACTAGTAACAGTGCTGCCGTCATACGCGCCCGAGGTCTGCAATAAGTAAGCGCGGTTGAAATAGTTATAGTAACCGGAACGCAGCCAGGAATATGTCTGTGCGTTGTGTTGAAGCTGTTCAGTACTTAACTTCCAGATAGAGGACTCGCCGTTAATATAGTTGGTCATGCCCGTTTCGGTTGCGGAAGGCAGCCAGATATAGTCCTCGCCCCAGGCGTCGTAACGCACGCCGCCGATTACTTCGTCCGACTTGTAACCCGAGCCGTGTTTCGTGTGCCAGCCGCCCGTTTGCGTATCCAACGCGTCGTTGGGCAAGTGGTATTCGCCGCCGATCGGAGTCGTTCTGCCCCGCTGCGTTTCGTTATGCTGATAGTTGATATATTTGGGTTGCACCAAAAACTGGCTTGCGAAGCCGTCCTCTTCCGTCGTATTGAAAAGGCTCCAGTTCGCATGCGTCAGAAGGTGGTTTCTTATCGTACTGCGGCTGTAAATGTTGTTGCCGCGCGTATCGGTGTTACTCGTATAATACTGCGAAGTGCCCAGATCGTTGGCAAGGTACAGCGTTAAAATAACGTTGTCCTCTTCGCCCTCGATATCCGCAAGGGTCAGCGAAGCCGCCATCCACTCCTTCCCGTCCAGTTTTACGACGAGGCCGTTGTTCGTGCCGACTTTTTTGTTAATCGCAGAAGCAGGGACGACGTAGCTGTCCGTCTGCGCGTCCTTCATGGTCTTGATATATTCTACGGGATCTTCGTCGCCGAACAGTTTATCGACGAGATCGTCCATAACCTCGCTGTTGAATTCGCCTGCGTCGGCGTCCCACAGCTCCGCCCCGCCGCCCGCGGACACTGCGCCCGTCGTCGAGTTAAGCGCGCCCGCAGAATACGGCGCCGAAAAACCGACCGCCGAAACCGCAAGCGAAAGCGATAAAAATGCCGCCGCCGAAAGCATAGTTACGGATAATTTACGTTTCTTATTCTTCATCGCGTGAACTCCTTTCCGTTAAAATTCTCGTCCCCTTCGTTTCCCTGCCGAGGGGTCGTTCGATTCGTTCCGAATATGCGGTAAAAACGCGTTTTACCGAAGAGAGCACAAAACAGCGAAAGATACTTTCGCTTGATCGAATCGCCTGACTGTGCGCCCCGAAATTGAACGGAGCAGCGCAATCCTCCCTAATATTAGAACTATTCTGTGTTCGCTATTATAGTACCAAACTTCGAACAAGTCAATGGTTTTTATAAAATTTTGACAAATTTTACCATAATTTTGGCATTTTTTATGGCGGAATCGCCTGAAATTTCCCCCGAACGGGAGTTCGCAAAGCCGCGGGCAGCAAAAAAGCGCCCTTGCGGGGCGCCGAAGACCGTATCAAGCGATTCGATTGTAAAATAGAACCCGACCGCTTAAAAAGCTCATTCCGCAAAAGTTCGACCGTTGCGGAAAGGTCGGGTTGGTTTCGCCTTTGCCGCATCGGGAAAAGGCAGGACGGGAAGCCCCTTCAAACTCACATCTTCTGTCCGCAGATCGCTTTTCGATGATACGGATACCGGAAACCCCGCCTGAACCGACGGGTGAGTGAAGCGCGGGCCGGACGCCGTTGGTATTAGTAACATTGTTGTTGTTATACGCGCCCGAGGTCTGCAATTAGTAAGCGTTGTTGAAATTGTTATAGTTACCGGAACGCAGCCAGGAATACAAAAACCAGAAAACTTCCGCCCTACCTGATTATTATATAATATTTTGAAACGAAACGCAAGCGGAAACGTGTGAAAAAAAGCAATCTTTTACGACTGCGCGGACTTTTGTTTGGTGCTGCGCACCCAACCGCCGAGCAGCTTTTTCACCTCGGAAATCTGCCGCGCGATAATCGTCATCTGGCGGAAGGTGATCGCCTGTTTCTTTTGCGCCGTGTCGGCGTAAAAGTCGAGCAGGTTCAAAGCCGTCATCGCCTTCTTCTGCCAAACGACGCGATCTTCCCCTCGCTCGTAATTCGCGCGGTACAAATCTTCGATGATTTCCACCGAAGTATCCAACAGGCGGGAAACGATGTTCCATCTGTATTTTACGGGCGATTTTTCGGTGATTACGAAAATATATTCGCTCAGCTTTTTCGCGTGCGTGAATACCGCCATTTCGCGGTCTCGCGGCGGATCGAATTCCGTGATCCGAAAGGGCTTTCTGCCCGCCGTCTTTGCTTCGGCGGGTTTTGCTTCCTCCGCGGGCTCCGCCGATTCCCGTTTGATTTCCCCGTCGATTTCCTCGATCAGGCGTTGTTCTTCGTCGTTCATTCGTATTCCTCCCGAAACGTAAGTCTGTTTTTCAGTTCCTGTTCGAAGCGGTAACAGTTGCCGCCTTTCAGATGTCCGTGAAACGCCGCCAGCGACATCTGCACCCGCTCGATCGGGATAATCCCGTCTAAATACGCTTTTTTCACGAGTTTCGCGCGCCAGCGCAGCCGCTTCTTCGTCACCTTTTTGACCGTTCGCACCACTTTGCCCGTCGGCGTGATGATAAAGCGGAAACCCAGATAGGTGACGCCGTTTTTGATCGGCACGAGCTGCGTTTTGGAATTAAACGTAAGCCCCAGCTGCGTAACGGCTTCGGTAATCAGTCGCAACGCTTCTTTTACGTATTCCCTGTCTTCGTGCAGCATCACGAAATCGTCCATATAGCGCGAATACGTTTTAAAACGCAGCTGCTCCTTCACGAGCCGATCCACCTTGTTCAGGTAAAACATGCCGAAGATTTGGCTCGTCTGGTTGCCGATCGGGATTCCCCTGCCCGTAAGATCGCCCTCGCCGTACGGTTCGATGCCGTACTTATCCAAAAACGCCCGCTTGGTATGGTAGCTTTCGATGACTGCTTCCAAAAGTTTTTTCAGCCGCGCGTCTTCGATTTCGCCGCAAATGATCTCTTTCAATCTGCCGTGCGGAATACTCGGGAAATACTTTAAAATGTCGCACTTCAAAAAGTAGCCGTTTACGCCGTGCTTTTTCACGTGGTTTTGCAGCATTTTTTCGAACCTGTCGAGCGCAAAGTGCATGCCCTTCCCTTTTTGGCAAGCCGCGTTGTCGATGATCGCCCGCTGCGAAAAATAGGGCGTAAGCAGGTTGTCGCACAAAACGTGCTGCACGACGCGGTTGTTGTAGGGCAGCGTCTGGATTTCGCGCGACTTCGGCACGCGCACCATAAAGCTGCTGTATTTGCTCGGTTTGAATTTTTCCGTCTTTAAATGCAGGTACAAATCCGTAAGATGGTCGAGCGTGATCATCTCGAACCGAACGAGCGGTTTTTTATCCCGTTTGGCTCTTCTGCCGCGCAAATGCGCCCGATACAGCGCCTTATAAGTGAACAGTTCTTCATAAGTAATCTTAATCATGCGTATCTTTTATTTTATCCTTTTTTGCGCTCCGCGTCAACCGTATGAAAAAAAGAGTTCCCGCATCTTGTGCAGAAACTCTCTTTTATACTCTATCGGTTGTGGTTTTACTTTGCGAACCCTTCCTGCACGGCAACCGCAACGGCAACCGTCGCGCCGACCATGGGATTGTTGCCCATGCCGATCAAGCCCATCATTTCCACGTGCGCGGGCACGGAGGAAGAACCTGCGAACTGCGCGTCCGAATGCATTCTGCCCATCGTATCCGTCATGCCGTAGGAAGAAGGACCGGCCGCCATGTTGTCGGGGTGGAGCGTTCTGCCCGTACCGCCGCCCGAAGCGACCGAGAAGTATTCGACGCCGTTCTCGTTGCACCACTTTTTGTAAGTGCCCGCAACGGGGTGCTGGAAGCGCGTGGGGTTGGTGGAGTTGCCCGTAATCGAAACGCCGACTTTTTCGAGCTTCATGATCGCAACGCCTTCGGGCACGTTATCCGCGCCGTAGCATTTCACTTTTGCGCGGGGGCCGTCGGAATAAGGGATTTCTTTGGTTACGGTAACCGTTTCGGTATAGGGATCGAACACCGTTTCGCAATAGGTGAATCCGTTGATGCGCGAAATGATGAACGCCGCGTCTTTGCCGAGCCCGTTCAGAATCACGCGGAGCGGGTTTTTGCGCACTTTGTTCGCGTTCATCGCAATGGAGATCGCGCCTTCCGCCGCCGCGAAGGATTCGTGCCCCGCAAGGAAGCAGAAGCAGTCGGTTTCTTCGGAAAGGAGCATTTTGCCGAGGTTTCCGTGGCCGAGCCCTACCTTTCTGTTTTCGGCAACTGAGCCGGGGATGCAGAACGACTGCAAGCCCACGCCGATTGCGGCAGCCGCGTCGGCAGCTTTTTTGCAGCCTTTTTTAATGGCGATCGCCGCGCCCACGGTGTACGCCCAAACTGCGTTTTCGAAGCAGATCGGCTGCGTGCCGCGCACGATTTTATCGCAATCCACGCCCTTTGCAAGGCAAATGTCTTTGCATTCTTCGATGGAGGAAATTCCGTATTCTTTTAACGTTGCGTTAATTTTATCTACTCTTCTTTCATAACTTTCAAACAAAGCCATAACGTTCCTCCTTATTCCTTACGGGGGTCGATGTATTTCACCGCGCCCTGTTCTTTTTCGAATCTGCCGTAGTGTCCCATCGCCTTCGTCCATGCTTCGTTGGGTTCAAGCCCCTTCTTGATGAAGTCGGTCATTTTGCCGAGGGATACGAACTCGTAGCCGATTACCTGGTTATCCTTATCGAGCGCAAGGCGGGTTACGTAACCTTCCGCCATTTCGAGATAGCGCACGCCCTTGACCGCCGTGCCGTACATGGTGCCGACCTGCGAACGAAGCCCTTTGCCCAGATCTTCGAGCCCCGCGCCGACGGGAAGACCGTCGTCCGAGAAAGCGGACTGCGTTCTGCCATAAACGATTTGCAGGAACAATTCGCGCATCGCGGTGTTGATCGCATCGCAGACGAGGTCGGTATTCAGCGCTTCGAGAATGGTTTTATGGGGAAGAATTTCCGCCGCCATCGCCGCCGAATGCGTCATGCCCGAACAGCCGATCGTTTCGACGAGCGCCTCCTGAATGACGCCGCCCTTTACGTTGAGCGAGAGCTTGCACGCGCCCTGCTGGGGAGCGCACCAACCCACGCCGTGGGTGAAGCCGTTAATGTCGGTAATCTGCTTTGCGCAGACCCACTTGCCCTCTTCGGGGATCGGGGCGGGATCGTGTTTGGGACCCTTCGCAATGCACATCATCTGTTCCACTTCGTGTGAATATTGCATTTTGTTTCCTCCATATAAATTTTCCGCTAAATATTGTATCATACTTTTTCCCGAAACACAAGAGCTTGTCTTATTTTTTTCGGGAATTTTTTTCGTTCAGAACGCGATATGTTTGAAATCCTTCCGCGAAGAACGGCGGTAAAAAATCGCCTTTCTGCCGATGACCGCCACGACTTCCGCGCCCAGCAAGTCGGCGATGTTCGCGGCAAGATTTTCGCCGTCGTCCGCAGACGCGGGCAGCAAATTCACCTTGATCAGTTCGCGCGCTTCCAGCGCTTCGGAAAGGCTCTTGATCAGATTTTCGCCGATCCCCTCTTTGCCCACCTGCGCGATCGGCTTCGTCACCGCCGCCAACGATTTTAAATTGCTTCTCTGTTTGCTCGTCATACGTCTTTCCTCTCAAATTACAAAATCAAATTCCACGTCCCCGACGACCACGGTGTCGCCCGGACGGCAGCCCAGCTTCGTCAGTTCTTTGAACACGCCCCTAAGCTTTAACACCCGCTGAAAATACGCCATCGAATCGGGATTCGTCAGCACGACGTTGCGGCAGAGCATATCGACCAGCCCCCCGACGACGACGTACGCGCCCTCTTCGTCCCGATAAATTTCGTACTGCGTATTGTCTGCCTGCGCAAATTCGAATTCCTCGGCGGGAATACGTTCGGCGGGCGGAAGCGTTTCCAGCATGGCGGAAAGCTCGCCGAGGAGCGCCTGCAAGCCCTCGCCTTTGAGCGCGGCGATCGGGAAGAGTTTGTACTTCTTCCCGTACTTCTTCCGAAAGCGCGTTAAATTTTCTTCCGCGCCGAAACAGTCGCATTTGTTCAGCGCGACGATCTGGGGGAGCGCGCCGAGCTTTTCGGAATACGATTTGAGTTCGCGGTTGATCGTTTCGAAGTCGGCGAGGGGATCCCTCCCCTCCATGCCCGAAATATCCACCACGTGGCAGATCGCGCGCGTGCGCTCGATGTGGCGCAGAAAGTCGTGACCGAGCCCCGCGCCGTCTGCAGCGCCCTCGATCAGTCCGGGAATGTCGGCAACGATAAAAGACTTTTCGAAATGCCGTACGACGCCCAGATTCGGCGAAAGCGTAGTAAAGTGATAATCCGCGATCTTCGGCTTTGCCGCCGAAACTTTGGAAAGGAGCGTGCTCTTGCCCACGTTGGGGAAACCAACCAGCCCGACGTCGGCGATGACTTTCATTTCGAGCACGACGGTATGCGCCTGCGTTTTTACGCCCTTCTGCGCAAAATTCGGCGCATGGCGGCGCGCCGTGGTAAAGCGAACGTTGCCCTTGCCGCCCCGCCCGCCTTCGAGCAGACAGACTTTTTCGCCGTCTTCGTACACGTCGAAAATCACCTTGCCGCTCTCGTAATCACGCACGAGCGTCCCGCACGGAACTTTGATCACGACGTCCTTTCCGCTCTTGCCGCAGCACTGGTTGGTGCCGCCGCGCTCGCCGTTTTCGGCAAAATATTTGGACGTGAAACGGAAGGAAAGCAGATCGTTCATATCCTTGTCGCCGACAAAATAAACGCCGCCGCCGTTTCCGCCGTCGCCGCCGTCCGGCCCGCAAGCGGGTTTTCCCTTATACGCTTTAAAGGAATTCATGCCGTCGCCGCCGTCGCCCGCCTTGACGGTAATTTTTACTTTATCGGTAAATACCTTGTTGTCCATAAAAACAGTATAACAGAAAGAATGAAAAAAGACAATCGTTTCCGCTTTTCGGTGAAATTTTTTACAAAAGCGTTACAAAAACGGAAAACGGTGGTACAATAAATACGAGGTATTATTATGTATTATTATCTGTTATTCCTCCTGATTCTGATTCCCTTCCTTGCCTTTTCCGGCTGGGCGAGCGCAAGGGTCGGATCCACGTATTCGGCGTTCGATAAAATCGCCAACCGTTCCTGTATGACGGGTTACGACACCGCGACGCGCTTGATGCACAACCGCGGCGTGTACGATATTGCCGTAAACCGCGTGGACGGAAAACTGACCGATCATTACAACCCTTCGAAAAAAGTCGTGAATCTTTCCATGAGCACCTTCGGCAGCGCGTCGGTTGCGAGCGTTGCCGTTGCCGCGCACGAGGTCGGGCACGTAATGCAAAAACAGGAAGGATACGTTCCCTATAAAATCAGAAACGTGCTCGTGCCGCTTACGAATATCGGTTCCCGTCTTGCGCTGCCCTTGATTCTGATCGGCATTTTGCTCGACGCGTTCTGGTACGCCGCCCCTATGCCCGTGGGCGAGTGGATCGTGTACGCGGGAATCGCGCTCTACGGACTTTCGACGCTGTTCATGCTCGTGACGCTGCCCGTGGAATTCAACGCCAGCAAACGCGCGAAAAAGATGCTCGTGGAGGACGGCGTTCTTGCGCCCGAAGAAGTTGCGGGGGCAAGCAAAGTTCTGAGCGCCGCCGCCCTCACCTACGTTGCGGCTCTTTGCGTTTCGCTCGTGTACTTCCTGCGGTTCATGCTGATCGCGCTTTCCTTCCTACGCAAAAGAAACTGATTGCAAAATAAAACTCCGCCCCCAACGGGCGGAGTTTTTTTACAGCCGTTTTGCGATAGCGTATAAAAACGCTTCGGAATTGCATTTTTTCGGTTCGATCCCTTCGCGGGAAAACAGCGGAATCAGATCCCCCGTCATTTCCCCTTCTTCGATCGTGGCGACGGTCGCCCGCTCCAACTTTTCCGCAAAGGAAACGAGTTCGGAATTGCCGTCCAGTTCCCCGCGCTTTTTCAAAGCGCCCGTCCAGGCGAAGATGGTCGCCACCGAGTTGGTGGAAGTTTCTTCCCCTTTCAGATGTTTATAATAGTGCCGCGTCACCGTGCCGTGCGCCGCTTCGTATTCGTATTTACCGTCCGGCGAAACGAGTACCGAAGTCATCATTCCGAGCGAACCGTACGCGGTTGCCACCATGTCGCTCATGACGTCGCCGTCGTAATTCTTGCACGCCCAGAGCATGCCGCCTTCCGAACGCATGACGCGAGCGACCGCGTCGTCGATCAGCGTATACAGATAATCGATCCCCGCTTCGCAAAAGCGCGCTTCGTATTCGCCGTACACTTCCGCAAAAATCTGTTTGAATCTACCGTCGTACGTTTTGGCGATCGTATCCTTCGTCGCAAAGATCATCGGAATTTTTCTGTCCAACGCATAGCGGAAACAGGAATGCGCGAAGGAACGGATGGATTCGTCCGTATTGTGCATACCCTGCAAAACGCCGCCGCCCGCAAAGCTGTGAATCGGCGTACGGGAAACTTCCTTGCCCTCCTTTTCGGTCACGAGGTAGGCGGTTTCGCCCGCGCTCGCGGCGTAATCGACCGCGGAGTATACGTCGCCGTACGCGTGGCGGGCGAGCACGATCGGCTTCGTCCATCCGGGCACGTACGAACGGATTCCCTTGCACAGGATCGGCGCGCGGAACACCGTGCCGTCCAAAATTCTGCGGATCGTACCGTTCGGGCTCTTCCACATGCGGTGCAAATTGTACTCGCTCATGCGCTGCAAATTGGGCGTGATCGTAGCGCATTTCACTGCGACGCCGTATTTCTTCGCCGCGAGCGCGCTTTGCACCGTCACCTCGTCTTCCGTCTCGTCGCGGTGCGCAAGCCCCAGATCGTAATATTCCGTATTCAGTTCCACGTAGGGTGCAATTAAAATTTCTTTGATCTTTGCCCACAGAATGCGGGTCATTTCGTCGCCGTCCATTTCCACGAGCGGCGTCCGCATGGTAATCTTCGCCATAAATTCACCTTTCCTTTGTGATATTATAACGGATTTTACCGCCGTTTGCAACCTTTTGCGCCCGTAAATACGGGGGCGGAGAGAATTCCCGTCCGCACGAAATTCTTTTGCGGTTCCGGCTTCGCTTCCTCGACGAGGGAAACCAGCAGATCGCGCGCCTGCGTCAGCGATTCGCCGAACAGATAACAGGCGAGCGAACCGGGCACGGTATTCAGTTCGTTAAAATACAATTGTCCTTCGCTCACCAAAAAATCCGCGCGCACGACGCCCCGCACGTGAAAGCTCTGATAAATGCGCTTCACGCAGTCGCGGATCTGCCCCGTAATCTCTTCCGGCAAATCCGCGGGGATCTGCGAATTGCGCTTGCCCGTTCCTTCGTACTTTTCCGAAAAAGAGAGAATCTGATCGTCGGAAAAAACCTCTTCGCATTCGGAAAGAACCACCTCGCCGTCTTTGCGGTAGGCGGCGCAGTTGATATCCCGCTTGCGGGGCAGATATTTTTCGACGAGCGCGCCGTCGTCCAGACGGAAGGCAAGCGCGAGCGCTTCTTTCAGTTCCCGCCCGTCGGCGGCGACTTTGATCCCGATGCTCGAACCCAGTCTGGAAGGTTTGACGATGAGCGGATAGCCGAGCGCTTCCGCGCGTGCAAGAATTTCTTCCATCGGGTCGCTTTCGCCCGCCGCAAAACTTTCGACAACGGGGATCCCCAACCCCTTTGCCGCAATCTTCCCCAGTTCCTTGCTCATGAACGCGGAGGACACGGCAAGATCGGGCGAAGCGCACGGAATGCCGTGCCAGCGCAACAGCGCCGAGAGCGTACCGTCCTCCCCCGCGCCGCCGTGACAGCAATTGAGCGCGGCAACGGGCTCCGCAATCTTTTTTTTGCGTTTCTTTGCAAGCACGAGCGCCTTCTCGCCGAACGCGGCGGCGGGAAATTTTTTTGCGTCGAAATCGCGGAAATCCCCGATTTCGCGCATCTCCCGCGAAGCGTACATGCCGCCGTCCTGCGCAAGATACACGGGAAGGACGTCGTAGCGATCGCGCAGAAGATTGACCGCCAGCATGCCCGTTATCACCGAAATTTCGTGTTCGTTGGATTTTCCGCCGAAAAAAATTGCAACCGTTTTCATAATGCCTCCTGAAAAATAAAAAACACCGAAGTTTCTCTTCGGTGATCATATTATGCCGTACGCTTAAAATTTGTTGTAAAACACGAGTTCTTTTTCGTCGCGGTATTCGGTATGGCGCGGATTCGGCGCAGCGTCGGGCGCGGGATAACCGAGCACCAACAGTGCGACGGGCTCCAGTTCTTCGGGAATTTCAAACGCTTCCCGCATTGCCTGGGGATCGAAGTGCATCACCCACACGGAACCGACGCCCAGATCGGCGGCGGCAAGCATGAGGTGCGTCGTCACGATGCTCGCGTCCACCTCGCCGCTCGGCTTTCCGTCGTAACGGCGCACCCAGCATTCCGTACGATGATAACACACGAGCATTGCCGCGGGCGCGTCGAAATGACACTTCGTACAGGTTTTCAGCTTGTTCAGCTGCGCTTCGCCGTCGAGCACGAGAATGCGCTGCGGCTGCAAATTGCAAGCCGTGGGCGCAAGGTGCCCCGCCTTTAAAATGCGTTCCAGCGTTTCCCGCGGAATCTTTTCCGATCGAAACGAACGCACCGAATAACGCGTTTCCGCCAACTGTAAAAAATCCATGAATCCTCTCCCGTAAATTTAACGATAGCAATCGGGCAGATCGTTCAAAAACAGCACGCAGTCCCCTGCCGAAAGTTCGCTTGCAAAAATTTCCCGCGCCTTTTCCAGCGTCGGCACGACGCGGAGTTTGCTCTCGTCGCCGCCCGCGTTCAGATAGCCGTTGCGCAGCGTGAGAACGCGCGTTTCCCCCACCAGAATCACGCCGTCCAGCCCGACGAAAGAAGCGCCGAGCGCCTCGTTCTCTTCCCGTTCCAACGCGCCAAGTTCCACAAGACCGGGCGTAACCACGTACTTTTTGCCCGAAAAGGTATTTAAGGTTTCCACTGCGTCGCGCGCGCCCGCAACGTTCGAATTGTACGAATCGTCTAAAATCACGAGTCCGTTCGCGTCGATCCGTTCCAGCCGGTGCGGCACGGGTTTCACGTTCGCAACGCCCCGCGCGATCTCTTCCGCCGTCATGCCGAGTTGCAGACACAGCGCCGCCGCGAGCGCAACGTCCTGCGCCGCATGCCTGCCGTAGAGGGGCAGGGAAACGGGAATTTTTTCCGTTCCCAGTCGAAGCACGAAGGAAACGCCCGCTTCGCTCAGCGCGATCTCTTCCGCGCCGAAATCCCGCCCTTCGAGAAGCGCGCCCTCTTTTCCGCAATCCGCGCTTGCGCCGAGCACGACACAGCGAGCGCGTTCGGCAAGCACGCACTTTTCCGCTTTGATCGCATCGAGCGAGCCGAACGTTTCCAGATGCTGGCAACACACGCCCGTGACCACGGCGTATTCGGGTTTGACGAGATCGCACAGTTCGGCGATGTCCCCCGTGTTGCGCGCGCCCATTTCCGCAAGAAAAATATCGCAGTCCAGCCCGCCCTCGTTCACCGCGCGGGCAATGCCGAGCGGCGTATTGTAGGACGCGGGCGTCGCGATCACGCGGAATTTTTCGCTTAAAATCGCCGCGGCGTAATTCTTTACGCTGGTCTTGCCGAAGCTGCCGGTGATCCCCGCTTTTTTGCAGCCGCAGAAGTCGAGCGCGTTTTGCGCCTTTTTCACGAATTTTTTACCGTGCGGAATTTCGTACGCTTGCATGAGCAGATTCGAAAACGCAATCACGAGCGGCAGCACGAGCGGCAGCAGCGCGAAATACACGAAACGGAATAACAGATACCATTCGTTCCCGATCAGCTGCCCCAGCGCGGCGCAGCCGAAGCCGAGCCCGCAGCCGATTCCCGCAAGCAGAATTAAATTGCACACGCCCAGACGGATCATGCGCGGCGTGGGATTCGCCTTTACTTTGAGCGCGCGCTTGTGTTCCGCAATGCAGTACAGCAGAATCACGCCCGCAAACGGCAGGGCGGAAACAAGGTTCGCGCCCTTGTGCCCCAAAAAACAGAAGCACAGATTCACGAGCGCAAGCAACAGCCCCAGCGAGATCGCAAGCAGCACGAGCCGCCGCTCTTCCAGATTGCCTTTTTTGAAACAGAATTTTAAAAAGGCTTTGCCGCGATAACCCTGTTGCTGTAAAATTCCGAGCATGCGCAAGCAAACGAGCGAGAACAGCCAGCCCGTGAAAATACCGCCGAATACGATTCCCAGAATCATGGAAAGATTCATTTTAAAAACTCCTCCGCCGCCAGATTGAATCCGAGCGGATCATCGAGATGCGCAAAGTGCCCGCAGCCTTCCATTACGGTCAGTTTGCTCCCCTTCACGCAAGATCGGTAAATTTGCGCCGAGGAAACGGGCGTTTCGCCGTCGCGCGCGCCGTTGATAAAGAGCACGGGCACGCCGATCTTCTTCGCGTCTTCGCGCAGATCCTCGTTCACGATTTTTTTATAACTTTCCCGCATGAGCGGGGAAAGGCTCTTGTATTCCGTACTGCCGAATTTCCGTTCGGCATAGCGCGGCGCGATTTTTTTCACGAAACGGTACGTTTTGACGCGCAGTTTGTACGAAAGCGTGCGCTTGGGGATAATCCCCGCACAGCCGCACAACACCGCGCGCGCGAACAGATCGCCGCGGGAAAGGCACTTTACCGCCACCCGCCCGCCGAACGAATGCGCGATCACGCGGGGGGAAAGGATTTTCATTTCACTCAGCGCTTCCGTCAGCCAGTCGGCGTAATCGGAAACGGAGTACGCGCGCGTCAGTTTTTCCGCTTCGCCGAACCCGGGAAAATCGAACGCGGTCACGCGGTAGAATTTGGAAAAATAAGATATCTGCGGGTAAAAACTCTCTTTGGAAGCGAGATAGCCGTGCAACATCACCAGGTCTTCGCCGCTCCCTTTCTGTAAATAAGAAAGTTTCAATCGAGCTCCTTTTTCATAACGAGGGCGTCCTCGCCGTCGGGATAGTAGCGGCTGCGGCAGTAAACGCCCGCAAAACCGCGCTTTAAATAGAGCGTCTGCGCGGACGCGTTGGAAACGCGGACTTCCAAAAACACCCGTTTCACCCCTCTGCGCCGCGCCTCTTCGAGTAAGTCGTCTAAAATTTTTCCGCCGCGGCCGCAGCTGCGGTACATTTCGGCGGTGGCGATCAGCTGGATTTCCCCCTCGTCGAGCGCGACGCTCAGCCCGCCGTACGCGACGATCGAACCGTCCTCTTCGAGCAGGGAACCAAAAAAATTATCCGAAACGAAGGAGTCGGCAAGCATTCTGCGGTTCCAGCCTTCGGCGGCAAAACATTCCTTTTCCAGCGCGGCGATGCCGTCTAAATCCTCCATCGTCCAACTTCTGCCGTTCATTTGCGCGCCTCCTCCGCCGAACTCTTCCGCAAATACAGCGCCGTAAGCGCCGCGGCGGGAACGCGCTTTCCGCTTTGCGCAAGCACGGCGTTCACCAGCCCGTCGCAAGGATCGACTTTGCGGCACCCTTCGAATAAAACTTCCGCCGCCGCGGGTACAAACCCTTCGGCGATTTTATCGCGCACCTCTTCCGACGAAAGAAAAGCGGGCGGCGATAAAATGCTCCTGTCTTCGCCGTAACCGCAGGCGTAATAATTGCCGTGTCCCGCGCCGACGAGCGCAAGCAGTTTGCCTCCCGTTTCAGCGTATGCGATACAGTCCAAAGAGGTTACCGCAACGGCGGGTTTATCGCAGGCGAAACACAGTCCTTTTACCGTGGAAATCCCGATGCGGATTCCCGTGAACGATCCCGGCCCCGTCACGCAGGCGATGAAATCGCATTCGCCGACCGACAAATCCGCGCGTTTTAAAATCGTTTCGATCTGATCCGTTAAAACCGTGGAATGCCGCGCCGTGCAGTCGGGCACGAACGCAACCTGCGTTTCCCCTTCGCGGCAAGCGGCAAGCGACAGATAAGCCGCGCTCGTATCGATTGCAAGAAAATTCAAAATTCGATCTCCCTCGCGTGTTCCCCGCACTTTATAACCGTAATCTTTTTGCAGTCCGCAGGCAACAGCCCCGCGATATTTTCGCTCCACTCCACGAGGCAGATTCCGCCCGCTTCGAAATAATCGCAAAAACCCAGCTCCTCCGCCTGCCGTTCGCTTGAAACGCGGTAGCAGTCGAAATGGAACAAACGGTTTTCGTAGCTGTTGACGTAGGCGTACGTCGGGCTCGTCACTTCGCAGACGATTCCCAGCCCCGCCGCAATTCCCTTTGCAACGAGCGTCTTGCCCGCGCCGAGCTCGCCTTCGAGCAAAACGGTATCCCCCGCGCGCAGCGTTTTAGCATATTGTTTTGCCCATTCGAGCGTATCTTCGGGCGATGCGGAATAAAAAACAGCCATATGCGTATTATATCGCATACGGCTGAAGATTGCAAGTTTTTGCGTTAATTTTGCGGTTTTCACTCCGCTTTTTTCGACTTTTTCTTACCCTTTGCCTGCGCCATACGCTTTTCGAATTTATCCGAAGTCATCTTGATAAAGCGGGAGAGCGGCTTATAGAGCAGGAACACGACGACGCTGATTCCGACGCTCTTGATCGCATTGAACGCGAGAACGAAGTACCAGACTTTGGCGAACTGATCTGCAATGCCGAAGAACGGGAAGTTGATGTAACGGTTTACGAGAAGGCTGCTGCCGATCTGCACGACGCACGCAATCGCAAGGAACAGCGTCACCCACTTTCTGCCTTTTAAAAAGCGGTAGGCAACCGAAGGCACGATGATGTATGCGGTAGACATAATAAAGTTCGCAACTTCGCCCACGCCCGCAGTGCCCGAATCGGCAAAACAAAGCAGTTCTTTGATCCCGATGGAAACGATCGCTTCCACCGGCCCGAAGATGAAGCCTTCGAACATGAAAAACACGTTCGCGAAATCGAGTTTCAGATAGGGCGTCGCGGGGAAGATCGGGAATTCCAGAAAAGTGATCACGTACGCGAGCGCGGTAAACAGCGCCATGTAGGCAATGCGCGGCGCGGTGAAATGCGCGCGCAGCACTGCTTTTGCTTTGCCCGATTTCTTTTCGGGCACGGGTTCCGCGGATACCGCAGGTTTCGTTGCGGGATCGGCGGTTGCTTCGGCGGCGGCAATTTCTTCCGCCGCGGTGGAAACGGTGCGTTCTTCTTCCATAAAAAATACCTCTGAAAAAATTGATTTCGGATATTCTTTGAAAGAAAAAAGCGCCCCAAAAAAGGGGCGCGAAAAATTCGCTTGATCATTCTTTTATCATCCGGACTATACCGTCGGTACGGGAATTTCACCCGATCGGGAGCAAACGCTCTTCGCAGACTTTACTGCCGGTGAGGATTTTCGCCTCGCCCCAAAGAATATACGATTGTTTGCATTATATCATACGGTAATATATTTCGCAAGCGATTTTTTTGCTTTTTTTCCAAATTCCTATCTCTTTGAACGTTGATACGGAAACAAATCCCGCTCACGTGTTTAAAGATCAGGCAAGTCTTTCTCTTGATTATTTTAAACTGCGTACTGTTTTTATAGCAATCGATAATATTCGCAACGAGCAGATCTGCCAGCAAACGTCCAAATCCGTCGATAAAAAAGTCATCGTCCGGCATAAATTCTTCTTCTGTAAAAGTTTCCATAACATTACACCCAAATCCCAGTTATAAACTTGGATTAAAACCATTATAAGTTACAAACTGTATAATGTCAAGTAGTGGGATAAAAAAATATGCAAGAACTTTATAATTTGGCAAAAAACTTAAAAACGTTGAGAGAAGAAAATCATTATACGCAACAATACGTAGCCGATCAGTTGGCAATCAAAGCGCAATCTTACCGTGCTTACGAAATCGGAATTACCGTCCCGACCTTAAAACATTTCATACAATTAGCGAAACTTTACGAAGTTTCGTTAAACGAACTGATAGAATAAGCCCCCGCCGAACGGCGGGGGCTTACGCTTTATTTTGATTACAGAATATCGTTTGCGTACAGCGGGAACGCTTCGCAAAGCGCTGCGACGCGGGCGGAAACTTCTTCGACGGCTTCCTCTTTTTTGATAATGATATCGGTCACGAGGTCGGCAATCGTAACCGCCTCGTTTTCCTTCATGCCGCGCGAAGTGATCGCGGGCGTCCCGATTCTTACCCCGCTCGTAATAAAGGGCGAAGTCGTTTCAAAGGGAATGGTATTCTTGTTTGCAGTGATATGCGCGCGGTCGAGCAAAGCTTCCAGCTCCTTCCCCGTCAGATTCTCGTTCCGAAGATCGACGAGCATCAAATGATTGTCCGTCCCGCCCGAAACGAGCCGCACGCCGTTTTCGGTAAAGCGATCCGCCATCGCCGCGGCGTTTTTGATGATCTGTTGCTGATAAGCTTTGAACGCGGGAGAAAGCGCCTCTTTGAAAGCGACCGCCTTTGCGGCAATCACGTGCATCAAAGGCCCGCCCTGCGTGCCGGGGAAGATCGCCTTGTCGATCGCTTTGCCGTATTGCTCTTTGCACATGATCGCGCCGCCGCGCGGACCGCGCAGCGTCTTGTGCGTGGTCGTGGTTACGAAATCGGCGTAAGGAACGGGCGAAGGATGCAATCCCGCAGCGACCAAACCCGCGATGTGCGCGATGTCCACCATCATCAACGCGCCGACTTTATCGCAGATTTCGCGGATCCGCTTAAAATCGAGGATTCTGGGATATGCGCTTGCGCCCGAAACGATGAGTTTGGGCTTGCATTCCAGCGCGATTTTTTCCATTTCGTCGTAATCGATCGTTTCCGTTTCGGGCGAAACGCCGTAAGGCACGATGTTGAAATACGTGCCCGAAACGTTTACGGGCGAACCGTGCGTCAAATGCCCGCCGTGCGATAAGTTCATGCCCATAATGGTATCGCCGGGTTTTAAAACGGAAAAGTACACGGCGAAATTCGCCTGCGCGCCGCTGTGCGGCTGTACGTTGCAGTATTCGCAGCCGAACAGTTCCTTCATGCGCGATCTTGCAAGATCTTCGGCGACGTCTACGAACTCGCAGCCGCCGTAATAGCGCTTGCCGGGGTAACCTTCGGCGTATTTGTTGGTGAGATGGCTTCCCATCGCCGCCATCACGGCGGGAGAGACGATATTTTCGCTTGCGATCAGCTCGATATTTCCTCTTTGACGGGCAAGTTCCTGTTCCATTGCAAGGCACAGTTCGGGGTCGGTGTTTCTGATACAGCTGAGATCGATCATTGCAAGCTCCTTTGAATCTTATAACGTTTTTTTATAGTATAACATTGCAATCCGTAAATTGCAAGAAAATGAAATAAAAAAATCAACGAAGAAAAAACCCGACTGCCGTCGGGTTTGAATTATCTTCTCTTTTTCGTCGCGTAATACACCGCGGGAATGGCGATCGCCGCAAACAGCACGAATACGCCCACCACGATCGCCCCGATCATGAAGCCGTCCGTCTGTTTGCCGCTCACGTGATCGGCAGTCACCCACTTACCGCCCTCGAAGCGGTAAAGCTGTTTGTTCGTATTGTCGAAATAGGTATCCCCCTCTTTTCCGGGAATGGTGGGCGGGCCCTCGCCCTGAATCGGTTGGGCGATCGTTTCCGCCGCAAAAGTTTCCGCCGAAGCGGCAATCTCCGCGCGCGGCGCGAAAAACGCGCCCGCAAACAGAAACGCTGCGGCAACGACGCACGCAAAACGACGTTTGAAACGGCTCGACTTTTTCATCAATCGTTTTCCTCCGTTTTATGCTCTTCCGCATTCTTTTTCATGCGAAGCAGAATCACGACGAGCGCCGCGCCCATGCCGATCGCCGCCGCCCCGAACACGCAAAGCCCCGCGATCAGCCCGACGTTCACCGAATGCACGCGCGCGCGCTCCGCTTCCGCCGCCTGATCGATTGCGGAAAGCGCCGCGTCGAACAAAGCGGGAATCTCGTCGGGAACGCCCGCGCCGTCGATCGTTGCGACCGCGTCTTTCACCGCCGCCAGCTTCCCTACGTCCAGACTGCGCGCGTAAGCTTCGAGCATGGCTTTCGCCGTCTGTTTTTCCTCTTCCAGCGCGGAAACCAGCCCGTCAATTTCTTCCTTTGCGGAAGTGAACGCAAGGTGCAGGTTTTCAATCGTATCCGCGGCGTCGATCGCGCGCTCCGCAGCAGAAGTATCGTAAGAAGGATATCTTTCCCCTTCCGCAGCCAACAGGTCTTTTGCCGCCTGCTTCGCCGCGGCGCACAGCGAAACGCGCGCGGAAGCAAGCACTTCTTCGCACGCCTGCATACCCTCCGCCGCGGCAAGCTGCGCCTTCGCTTCGGCAACCGCCGATTGAATGCCGTACGCTTCGTACTGCGCAAGCATGCCGTTGAGTTCCTCTTCCGCCCAGGCGCGGGCAAAATCGTTCTTCGCCGCAACGAGCGCGCGCCCGATTCCGGAAAGAGTGCCCGCCTGCGCGATTTTTTCTTTTCCCGCGGCGAGCGCCGTTTGCAGCGCGCGCCAGTTCTGATCGGTCAGATATTGCGAAGCGTACCCTTCCAGTTCGGTAAACGCGTTCATGCGCTCCGCCCAAAGTCCGTTTGCGATTTCGCCGAGCGCGTCCGCCAGCGCGGCGTTGACTTCTTCGATACTTTTAGCGGCGGAAATTGCCGCCTGCGCGGGCGCGGGATCGAAATAGAAGTCGATTTCTTCGACGGCGGTTTCGAGCTCTTCAAGCGCGCCCGCCTTTGCCGCCGCCAGCGCAAGCGCGTAAATTTCGCGCTCCGCCTGCGAAACGATCATCTGAATCCCCACGACCGTTTCGAAACGTTTGCGTTCCGCGTTATATTTTTCTTGCAATTCCTGCAACGCCGTTCCGTTCTCGCCGTCGGGCGCGACGATGCTCTGAATCTTATCCTTTGCGGCGGGATACTTTTCCGTAAATCCGTAAGCATACGTGTGCAGGCGCGAAGCCGCTTTTTCCCGTTCCTCTTCCAACAACCCGTCTACGTAATCTTTGGCTTCGAGGTAAATTTTATGCACCTGATCCGCCGTGCCGGCAAAACGCACCTGCTCGATGAATTCCGCATACTTTTCGTTTTCCCCGCCGAACACGTACGCGCCGTGTTTGACGAGCGCTTCTTCCGCAGCCTTCTTCCGCGCGCTTACCGTGCCCGAACCGGAGGTATAAGCGCGACGCGCAAGAAAATCTTTCGCAGCCGCCAGCATATAAGCGACCTCTTCAAAACTCTGCGCGCTGTTGATCCAACCGGCAGGCACGGGCTGGTCTTTGTCGAATCCCAGCGACGCGGCGTAAGCCTGCATTTCCCCGATCGCTTCGTAGCGCGCGGTTGCAAGCGCAAGATTTTCCAGTTTTTCCAGAGCGCGGCCGAGCGCGCCGTAAACTTCGTCCCGTACCGTCGCGTCGTCGATTTCGCGCAGTTCGTCCGCAATCGCCTGCGTATAATTATCCACCCCGTGCGATTCCGCATATTCGCGCAGCGCGTTCAACGCGTAATGGCGGTCGATCTGCACTTTCGAAGCGCTCAGCGACTTCGCAACTTCCGCAAGCGAGGGCGCCGATTCGATGGAGCCGCAAAAGATACTCAGATCGACGTCCACGCCGAGATCTTCCGCATACGCCTTCAATTCTTCCACCGCTTCCGTACGGGCGCGGTTGAGTTCCGCAAGCGCCGAATCCTGCGGCTCGACGCGGAACACCTGTTCGTAACTCAGCGCGCCGTAATTTTTCGTTCCCGCAACGGTCGCGGAAAAAACGTAAAAACCTTCGCGCGTTTCGTCAAGACGGTTGACGCGGGTTGCCGCGTCCTTTTTATAATAGACCTGCGTCTGATCGGCAACGAATCCGTCCCCCTGCGCCCGCGCCGCATAGATCGCAAGCACGGTTTCGCCGCAGGCGGCTTCGCCCGAAGGCAGCGGATATTCCGCCAAATCCGCAAATTCCTTTTCGTACCACGTCGTAATGCGCGGGACTTCTTTCCAGTAGTTTTCCGCCTTACGCACGGGGAAGCGCACCGTTCCCGAAAGCGCCGCATACTCCGCGTCCCCTTCGACGGAAACCGTCATCGAATATTCCCCCGCGTCCCACGCGCCCATTTCGGCGGCGAGATAATCGGTAAAGTTGCCGATCGGAATTCCGTCGGCGTCGTAATATGCAAAGGTATAGCCGCCCTGCCCGCCCGTAACCGAAGCAGACACCCGCAGCGGCGAGGCAAGCGCTTTCCCCGTAAAAGTATAATTTACGCGGTCTTTGCCGTACACGGGCACGCCCGTAAAGGGAACCGTTTCCGCGTCGAACGCTCCCCACGTCCAACCCGTAACCTGCGGGAGTTCCTCCCACGCGTTCGCCGTTTGCGCGGCGGCTGTTTTAAAAGGAGCGGAAGACTGCGCGCAGAAAAAAATTCCGCCTGCCAAAGCCGTAAACGCGAGAGCTCCCGCGGCGGCAAATCTGATTCCGTACTTTTTCATAAGTTCTCCTGTATCTTCTATCCTATATTATTCTACGTTTTCCCCCGAAAAAGTCAAGCTATTTCATAAAAAACCTGTTTCCGCACGAAAAAGGCGGGGTTTCCGCCCCGCCTTCCGCTTATTTTTTCGCCGTCTTTTTTACGACGACCTCGTGCATGATCACCATAAGAATCAGGAAAAACAACAAAAAGTACGGCAAAGCCGAAGCCCAAACGTTGTTTGCGATCAACCCGTACAGCGGCGGCATGAGGCAGGAACCCGTGTAAGCGCTCGCCATCTGCACCCCGATCATCGCCTGCGACTTTTCTTCGCCGAACAGAGCGGGCGTCATATGAATGATACAGGGATATACGGGCGCGCAGCCGAGCCCGATCACCACGAGCCCCGCAATCGTCACGCCGCGCGGCGCGGGAACGGCGGTAAGAACGATTCCCGCGAGAATCAAAACCAACCCCGCGCGGATGAGCGTCCGATCGCTGAATTTGATCGTTAAAAATCCGTTGATGCCGCGTCCGACCGTCATGCCGATAAAAAACAAACTTGCGAACATTGCCGCATCCTCGGCGGAAACGCCGTTGTGGCTGACCATGTAACTGCTCGACCAGAGCATCGCCGTCGCCTCCAACGCGCAGTAACAGAAGAAACAGAAAAAACAGGCGATCGCACCCTTGGTGCTTACGATTTCTTTTACTCGAAGGGGCTTGCGCGCGGCGGGCGTTGCGGGCGCGTAAGGCGTTCCCTGTTTTTGAATCCCCTTCTTCCAGAGGGGCAGACTGCAAAACAAAATCGCCGAAAGGCAGATCTGAATTACGGAAACGATCAAATAGCCCTGATTCCAGCCGCTGCCCTGCGTAATCGCGTAACTCATGATATACGGGCTTACCGCGGCCCCCACGCCCCACATGCAGTGGAGCCAGCTCATGTGGCGGCTTTTAAAATGCAACGCGACGAAATTGTTGAGCGAAGCGTCCACGCCGCCCGCGCCCAGTCCGTAGGGAATCGCGAACACGATAAGCATCCAGAACTTCGTACTCACCGAAAAGCAGAAGAGCGCGACCGCCGTCATCGTCACGCTGATCGCGGTGACCGCCCCCGTTCCCAGTTTTTTGGTGAGCAGATCGCTGAGCAAACTGGAAACGATCGTGCCGAGCGAAATGATCATGGAAACGATGCCCGCATAGGAAAGCGGCGCGTCGAATTCGATGCGCATGACGGGCCACGCCGCGCCGAGCAGGGAATCGGGCAACCCCAGACTGATGAAACTCAAATAGACGATCGCAATCAGAAGCGCGAACATGATTGCCTCCGCACGTAAAAATCCCGCTCATTATAACAGAGCTTCCGCAAATACGCAACGCTTTTACCGCAAATTTTCCGTGACAAACTGCACAAAAAAACGGGGCGAAAACCGTGGAATCGTTCACGACCCCGTTTTATGCATAAATTATGTTTTTTTTCATAAATTTACCCCAAGGACTTGACAAATTATATAATTTCTTATACAATTATAAGAAATATTTTTCACGGAGCTGTTGAAAATGAAAAAGATCGGAGCGGAAATCTTAATCGAATGCTTAAAGGAACAGGGCGTGGATACGGTGTTCGGGTATCCGGGCGGAACCGTTCTGGATATTTACGACGCGATTTACCGCGACGGAAGCGTGAACCACGTGATCACGGCGCACGAACAGGGCGCCGCGCACGCGGCGGACGGTTACGCGCGCGTAACGGGGCGCACGGGCGTGGTGATCGCAACCAGCGGGCCAGGCGCAACCAACCTCGTAACGGGGCTTGCGACCGCGTTTATGGATTCCGTTCCCGTCGTTGCGATTACGGGCAACGTGGGCGCAAACTTCTTGGGTCGGGACTCCTTCCAGGAAATCGACATCACGGGCATCACCATGCCGATTACCAAACACAACTTTATCGTAAAAGACGCGGCGGAACTTGCCGACACCGTGCGCGCGGCGTTTCGGATCGCGAACACGGGCAGAAAAGGTCCCGTGCTCGTGGATATTTTAAAAAACGTTCAGATATCGGAAGCGGACTACGAAAAAAAGACGCCCGAACGCGCAACGCACAAGCCAGTTGCCGAAGCAGCGGTGGCGCAAGCCGCCGCGGCGATCAACGCGGCACAAAAGCCCTTTATCATGCTGGGCGGCGGCGCGATCGCCTCGGAAGCGTGCGCGGAAATTCTTGCGCTTGCCGAAAAGATTCACGCGCCCGTTGCAAGCACGTTGATGGGACTGGGCGCGTTCCCCGCTTCGCATCCGCTGTTTTGCGGCATGCTGGGCATGCACGGCACGCACGCGGCGGCGAAACTTTGCATGGAGAGCGACTGCATTCTCGCCCTCGGCACCCGCTTTTCCGACCGCGTCGCCCTCAACCGCGATCAATTCGCCCGAAACAAAACGGTCGTGCAGATCGACATCGACGACGCCGAACTGGATAAAAACGTCTTTACGACCTACTCCGTACTCGGCGATTTGAAGGAAGCGTTAAAGACGATGATCCCCCTGCTTGCCCCCGTAAAAGAACGCGCGTTTGCACAGACGGCGCGCGCTTACAAGGCGGAAGAAAAAGCGAAAGCGGGCGATCCCGAACTGGGACACAAAGTGTTAATCGAAGCGGCGCGGCTGGCGGGCAAAGACGCCGTCGTCGCAACCGACGTCGGTCAGCACCAGATGTGGACGGCGCAGTATTTCCCCGTCGAACGCCCCCGCGCCCTGTGCACGAGCGGCGGTCTGGGCACGATGGGCTACGGATTCGGCGCGGCGATCGGCGCGGCGTTCGGTTCGAAAAAGCACGTGATCTTAGTCACGGGCGACGGTTCGTTCAACATGAATCTGAACGAGCTTTCCACGGCGGTCACGCAGAATCTGCCGATTACCGTTCTGCTCATGAACAACGGCGCGCTCGGCATGGTACGCCAGTGGCAGAAACTGTTTTACAACCGCCGTTTCTCGCAGACGGTCGTCAACAAAAAAACGGACTACGTGAAATTTGCCGAAAGCTTCGGCGCAAAGGGACTGCGCATCGAAAAAGAGGAAGATATTCTGCCCGTCCTGAAAGAAGCGTTCGCGGCGAATTCGCCCGTCGTCGTAGACTGCCGCATCAGCCAAGACGAAAACGTACTGCCGATGATCAAACCGGGGCAGACGTACGACACGATCATCACCGAGTGGGAGGAACAATAATATGAACCGTTATACGATCAGCGCTTTGGTTTCCAACAAGAGCGGCGTGCTCTCCCGCGTGGCGGGATTGTTCACCCGCCGCGGGTACAACATCGAATCGCTTTCCGTCTGCAAAACGGAGGACGAATCCCTCTCGCGCATGACCATCGTCCTGTGCGGGGACGATTACATTCTCGGCCAGATGATGAAACAGATGGATAAACTCATCGACGTGAAAAAGATCAAACGCGTGGAAGAGGACGCGGTCTCGCGCGAACTGCTTCTCGTCAAAATCAGAACGGACGCCAAAACGCGGACGCAGATTTTGGAAATCAGCCAGATCTTCCGCGCAAACGTGGTGGACGCTTCACCCGAGGCGACCATACTCGAACTCACGGGAAAACCCGTAAAGCTTGACGGATTCATCACCATGCTCCTGCCCTACGGCATTCTCGAACTCGCCCGCACGGGCGTGACCGCCATTTCCCGCGGAAGCGTCTGCATCAAAGACGTATCGGACTACAAAGAAAAAATTTAAAAATCGGTTGAGGAATTCACGATGGCAAACACGTTTACAAACGGCAGCCAAACGTCGCCGCAGCGTTCGCTGCTGCGGGCGCTCGGCTTTACCGACAACGAACTGAAAAAGCCGCTCGTCGCGATCGTTTCGGCGCAGAGCGACATCATACCGGGGCACACGCATTTGAACGAAATCGCACGCGCGGTCGCCGACGGCGTGCTTTCCGCGGGCGGCAAACCCGTGATCGTGCCTTCGATCGGCGTGTGCGACGGCATCGCCATGGGACACAAGGGAATGAAATACTCCCTTCCCTCCCGCGAAATCATTGCCGACAGCGCCGAAATTCTGCTTACGGCGCACGCGTTCGACGCCTGCGTATTCGTGGGAAACTGCGATAAAATCATCCCCGGCATGCTGCTCGGCGCGGTGCGGGTGAATATCCCGGCTATTTTCGTTTCGGGCGGGCCGATGCTCGCGGGCAGAAAGGACGGGAAAAAGCTCTCCCTCTCCTCCATGTTCGAAGCGGTGGGTGCGTACACGTCGGGCAAAATCGACGAAAAGGAGCTGCACGCATACGAATGTGCGGCTTGCCCTTCGGGCGGTTCGTGTTCGGGCATGTTCACGGCAAATTCCATGAACTGTCTGCTGGAAGCGCTCGGCATGGCGCTGCCCGGAAACGGCACCGTGCCCGCAGTTTATTCCGCGCGCACCGCCCTTGCGAAACGGACGGGCGAAGCGGTGATGAAACTCTACGAAAACAACCTGCGTCCGCGCGATATCCTCACCCCCGCCGCCCTGAAAAACGCGGAACGGGTGGATATGGCGATCGGCGCAAGTTCCAACTCGGTTCTCCATCTGCTGGCGCTCGCAAGCGAACTGGGATTCGAAAAATCGCAGATTTCCGTCGATACCATGAACGAAATTTCGGCGCAAACGCCCAACCTCTGCCGTCTTGCGCCCGCGGGCGAGTACTATATCGAAGAACTCGACCAAGCGGGCGGAATCTCCGCCGTGATCCGTACGCTGATCGACGCGCGCCTGTTCGATGGCGAAGCGACGACCGCGGCGTGCATGACGCAGGACGAACTGACGAAGGACGCAAAGGTGCGCGATTTCGAACTCATCCGCCCGATCGACCGCCCATATTCCCCCTACGGCGGGCTGGCGATTTTAAAGGGCAACCTCGCCAAAGACGGCGCGGTCGTAAAAAAGAGCGCGGTCGACGAAAAGATGTACCGCCACTGCGGACCCGCGCGAGTGTTCGATTCCGAAGAGGAAGCCATGGCGGCGATTGCGGGAAATCGAATCAACAAAGGCGACGTGGTCGTCATCCGTTACGAAGGTCCGAAAGGCGGGCCGGGCATGCGCGAAATGCTCTCCCCCACCTCCTCGATCGTGGGCGCGGGGCTGGGCGACAGCGTCGCGCTCGTCACCGACGGAAGATTTTCGGGCGCAACCAGAGGCGCGGCGATCGGGCACGTGTGTCCGGAAGCGGCGGCGGGCGGCGTGATCGGCGTCGTGCAGGAAGGCGATCTCATCGAAATCGACCTGATCGAAGGCAAACTCGACCTGCGCGTGCCCGAAGCGGAAATCGCCGAACGGCTGCGCAACTTCGTTCCCAAAGAAAAACCCGCCGAAGGCTACCTGCGCCGTTACCGCGCGCTCGTTACTTCCGCTTCCGACGGAGCGGTATTCCAAAAATGACAAGAGGTGCTTTATGGGAATGACCATGACCCAAAAAATACTCGCCGCGCACGCGGGGCTTGCAAGCGTGACCGCGGGACAGCTGATCGAAGCGGAGCTCGACTTAACGCTCGCCAACGACATCACCGCGCCCGTATCCATTGCGGAAACGGAAAAAGCGGGCGGGCACGTAAAATATCCAGAACGGGTCGCCCTCGTCATGGATCACTTCGCGCCGAACAAAGACATCAAAGCGGCGTGTCAGGTCAAATGCGCGCGCGAATTTGCGGCGCGCGAAAAAATAGAGCATTTTTACGACGTGGGGCGCATGGGCATCGAACACGCGCTGCTGCCAGAACAGGGGTTGGTCGGCGCGGGCGACTGCGTGATCGGCGCCGACAGTCACACCTGCACCTACGGCGCGCTGGGCGCGTTCTCTACGGGCGTCGGCTCCACCGACCTCGCCGCAGGCATGATGACGGGGAAAACCTGGTTCAAAGTCCCCGCGGCAATCCGGTTCGAACTGACGGGAAAACTGCCCCCGCTCGTTACGGGAAAAGACTTGATTTTGCATATCATCGGCATGATCGGCGTAGACGGCGCGCTCTACAAATCCATGGAATTCACGGGCGAAGGCGTAAAATCTCTTTCGATGGACGACCGCTTCACCGTCTGCAATATGGCGATCGAAGCGGGCGCGAAAAACGGGATTTTCCCCGTAGACGAACTGACTCTCGAATACATGAAAGACCGTTTCCGCCGCACGCCGAAGATTTACGAAGCCGACCGCGACGCCGAATACGAAAAGACGATCTTGATCGATCTGAGCGCGTTGCAGCCGACGGTCGCCTTCCCCCACCTGCCCGAAAACACGAAAACGGCGTGGGAGGAAATCAAAATCCAACAAGTCGTCATCGGTTCCTGCACCAACGGACGCATTTCCGATCTGCGGCAAGCCGCCGAAATTCTTCAAGGGCGCAAGGTGGCGGAGGGCGTGCGCGCCATCGTCATTCCCGCCACGCAGGAAATCTATCTGCAGGCGATGCGGGAAGGATTGCTGCAAACGTTTATCGAAGCGGGCGCGGTCGTATCCACGCCCACGTGCGGACCCTGTCTGGGCGGACACATGGGCATCCTTGCCGACGGCGAGCGATGCGTTTCGACGACCAACCGCAATTTCGTAGGCAGAATGGGGCACGTTACGAGCGAAATTTACCTTGCCTCCCCCTACACTGCGGCGGCAAGCGCGGTCTGCGGCAGACTGGCAACCGCAAAGGAGCTTTAAATGATCAAAGGCACCGTTCATAAATTCGGCAACGACGTCGACACCGACGTAATTATCCCCGCGCGCTATCTGAACACGAGTTCCGAACAAGAACTTGCGGCGCACTGCATGGAAGATCTCGACGCCGATTTCGTAAACAAAGTGAAAGCGGGCGACATCATCGTCGCGCAGGATAACTTCGGCTGCGGCTCCTCCCGCGAACACGCCCCGATCGCGATCAAAGCGTGCGGTGTTTCCCTCGTTGTCGCGAATTCCTTTGCGCGGATTTTTTACCGCAACGCGATCAACATCGGGCTGCCGATTCTCGAATGCCCGGAAGCGGTAAACGCAATCTCGGCGGGAGACACCCTGTCGTGCGATCTTGCAAAGGGCGAAATCGTAAACGAAACGACGGGCGAACGCTTTACCGCGCAGCCCTTTCCTCCCTTTATACGGGACATCATCGACGCGGGCGGACTGATGAAATCGCTTGCGAAAAAAGCAAATCTTTCTGAACCGAGGTCTTTATGAAAAAGCACATTGCCGTACTTGCGGGCGACGGAATCGGGCCCGAAATCACGGAGGGCGCCGTTGCCGTTCTGAAACGAGTCGCCGAAAAGTTCGGGCACGAATTTACGTTCGAACCCCTTCTCATCGGCGGCGCGGCGATCGATCGCACGGGCGAACCTCTGCCCGCGGAAACGATCGAACGCTGCCTTGCTTCCGACAGCGTCCTTCTGGGCGCGGTGGGCGGCCCGAAGTGGGATTCGCTCCCCGGCGACAAACGCCCCGAAAAAGGTTTGCTCGGCATCCGCAAGGCGATGAATCTGTATTCGAATATCCGCCCCGCCAAACTGTGGCGCGCGCTTGCGGACGCTTCCCCTTTAAAAGAAGAACTCGTAAAGGACGGCGTGGAAATCACCGTCGTGCGCGAACTGACGGGCGGCATATACTTCGGGGAGCGCGGCAGATTCGGCGACGAAAAAAACGGCGAAACGGCGTGGGATACCGAACGGTATTCCGTGCGCGAAATCGCGCGCATCACGAAAATCGCGTGCGAAATCGCAAGCAAGCGCAGTAAAAAAATCATCTCGGTCGACAAAGCCAACGTGCTGGAAAGTTCGCGGCTGTGGCGCGCCGTCGTGCATGCGTACGCCGAAAAATATTATCCCGATATCACCGTGCAGGATATGCTGGTGGATAACTGCGCCATGCAGATCGTAAAATATCCCGCGCAGTTCGACGTACTGCTGACTTCGAATATGTTCGGCGACATCCTTTCGGACGAAGCCGCCCAAATCACGGGCTCGATCGGCATGCTCGCCTCCTCTTCCCTCGGCGACACGAAATGCGGTCTGTACGAGCCGATACACGGCTCCGCACCCGACATCGCGGGAAAAGACGTTGCCAACCCGATCGCAACGATTTTATCCTGCGCGATGATGCTGCGCGATTCGTTCGGGCTTGCAAAAGAGGCGGAAGCAATCGAAACCGCCGTGGAACGCGTCCTCGAAGAAGGTTACCGCACGGCGGATATTTTCCGCGAAGGGACGAAAAAAGTCGGATGCCGCGCCATGGCGGCGCGCGTGGCGGAGCGGATATGATCGAAGAGAACGTACGCGCGTTTTTAACGGAAATTTCGGCGGGAAACTGCAACGGCGAAGCAATCACCCTCGTCGCCGCAACCAAAACGCGGACGGCGGAGGAAATCAACCGCGCGCTCCGCGCAGGACTTACCGATATCGGCGAAAACAAAGTGCAGGAATTTCGGGATAAATACGAAGCGGTATCGGGCGGAAACCGTCACTTTATCGGGCATTTGCAGACGAACAAAGTAAAGTACCTGATCGGAAAAACGTATTTGTATCATTCGGTCGACCGCGACGAACTCGCGGAAGAAATCGCAAAACGCTCCGTGCGCGCGAATATCGTGTCGGACGTTCTGATTCAGATCAACATCGGCTGCGAAGAGAGCAAGGGCGGCTATCCGCCCGAAGAAGGGTTCGCCGCATACGAACGGCTGAAACAGACGGCGGGACTGCGCGTGCGCGGCTTTATGGCGATGCTTCCGCAATCGGACGACGAAGCGTATCTTGCCGCGCTCTGCAAACGAATGCGCGCCCTGTACGAGCGCGCCAAGGAACGCGACGGAAACGTTGCCTACCTCTCCCTCGGCATGAGCGGCGACTGGCGGCTGTGCGTTGCTAACGGCGCGAACGTGATCCGCATCGGCAGCGCGATCTTCGGCGAACGGAATTACCTGTAAAACGAAAAGCCCTCCTTTACGGAGGGCTTTTCGTCTTGAACGGTTATTCGTTGAAAAATTCGTCGTACACGGCGCGCAGGGTGCGTTCGTAATTTTCGTTGTCCACCCCGACGATGATGTTCAGCTCCGAAGAGCCCTGATCGATCATGCGCACATTGATGCCCGCGCGGGCGATCGCGCCGAACAGACGGGCGCTCGTACCGACGTTGCGGCTCATGCCGTGCCCCACGACGGCGATTAAAGAGATATCGTCGTACGTGTGCAGGTTGTCGGGTTTTACCGCCGCTTCGATGTCCCTGCAGATTTCTTCGAGAACGCCGTTTTTCAGTTCTTCGCTGTCGATCACGAACGACATCGTGTCGATCCCCGAAGGCATATGTTCGAAGGAAATTCCGTGCTTCAACAGCACGGTAAGTACTTTATGCGTAAACCCGATTTCGGCGTTCATCAGCGATTTTTCGATGAATATGACCGTAAAGTTCTTTTTGCCCGCAATGCCCGTAACCGTCTTTTCGGTAAAGCGGTACTTGGAGGTCGGAAGAATGTCCGTGCCTTCGTCTTCGGGACGGAAGGTGTTTTTGATCCGGATCGGGATATCCGCTTCGCGCACGGGGAAAATGGATTCGCTGTGCAATACGTTCGCGCCCATATAGGAAAGCTCGCGCAATTCTTTATACGAGAGCGAACGGATCCGTCTGGGATTTTGTACGATGCGCGGATCGCAGGCAAGGAAGCCGCTCACGTCCGTCCAGTTTTCATACAGATCGGCGCCCGCCGCCCGCGCCACGATCGCGCCCGAAATATCGCTCCCGCCGCGCGAAAAAGTTTTTACCTTGCCGTTCGCATCCTCGCCGTAAAAGCCGGAAACCACCGCGCGCGGAATCCCCTTTAATCCTTCGCGCAGCAGCGCGAACGTCTTTTCGCCGTCCAGCTTGCCGTCCGCGCCGAACTTGACGTACCGACGCGCGTCCAAAAACGGCACGCCGAGCAACTGCGCCGTAATGCGGGCGGAAAGATATTCGCCGCGCGACGCGGCAAAGTCCTCGCTGTTTTCGCGCAGGATTTCGGCTTCCGTTTCCAAAAGGATCTGCTCGATCCCTTCCAGCTTCAATTCGCGCGCTATGCCGAGAAAGCGCTCTTTCACCTTTTCGAACGCTTCACCCGCAGCGCCCGTTTCACGCACGTTCTTTGCGGTTTCGTACAACAAATCGGTGATCTTGATATCCGCGCCGTACCGCTTGCCGGGGGCGGAAACCACCACGTAACGGCGCGCGGGATCTGCGTTTACGATGTCCGCCACGCGCGCGATATTCGTACCGTCCGCCATGGACGTTCCGCCGAATTTACAAACTTTAATCATAGCTGATTTCTCTGCCCTCCGTATAGTAACGTTTTTCGATATCCTCGCCGACGGAAAACGTCTTCTTCGGAAAATTACCACCGTCTTTCAGCCGTTCGAAAAACCCGTCTTTTTCAATCGCTTTCAATGCGACGCCCGCGCAATCCTCGGCGTTTGCAAATCCGCACAGCTCTTTTTCGCCGTGAATATAGTCGATTTTTCCGCCGTTCTGTTTGACGAACGTTTCGATGAGCGCGTCCGCTTTTTCCACGTTCTCGGCGCTGCCGCCAAGCGCGGGGTAAAGCACGTTGCCCTTCCGTTTGCATTTGACCGATTTTTTGAAATAGTCGCAGAACGCTTCGGGATCGATTCCCGTAACCAGCCTGTGGATCGGATGAAAGACGACCGCATCGTCGTACAGATTGACAAGCTCCACCAGCGTAAAGCGGGCGGGATGATTGCGCGTCTCCTTTTCCGTTAAGCCGATTTTTACTTCCTCCCAGTACGCTTTCGCCGCGGCGACGGAATGGTTTCCGTCGGCAACCGCAAACGACGGCTCGGTGCGCGAATACAGATCGGGCAAAATGCCCGTTGCAAGATATTCGGGCACGAAGTACCCTTTCAGCCGTCCGCCGCCCTCCATCAGATCAAAGTCGTACAGCACTTCCAGCTCCTCGTGCAAAAGCGTGCGAACGGCGCGGTTCTTTTTATCCTTGTAAAAAATGAGCGCGTGCGGAAATTCCAGGGGCGCGCCGCGGCGCACCGCCACCCGCGCGGGCAGACGGGAAGGAACGACCTCTTCCGAAGAACGGATCGGGGAAAGTTCCCCCTTGTTACATGTATATGCTTCGAGATCGATCGAAGCGACAATTCCGCGGCGGATTCCGGCGGCCGTCGTGCGTTCGGTAAAAACAATCCCGCGGTTGAGTTTGGTGATTTTTTCCGATTCAAGCGCGGCGTACATGTTCCCGTGAATTTCGGCGATCCGTTCCTCGTCCTCTTCGCCGAGATAAACTTCGGGTAAAATAAAATTGAGCGTGGAGGGTTCATCCCCCACGTTCTCTTTCACGCGCGCCCAATAAGCGCGGTCGGAAGTAAACTGATCGCATGCGATCACCGACCACTTTTCAAAACCCTGTTCGGGCAGCAAAATACGCGGAATGCGGATACAGGTCTTCATACCGCGTTCACGATGATGACCGTGACGAACGCCAGCGCCGCGGCAAGCAGTTTCAAAGGAATATGCTGCGTAAACACCTTTTTCATGACTTCTACGAATTTCATGCCTTCTTCGCCTCCGTGTTGAATTCTTTCCAGTAATATTCGCGCAGGAACCGTTTCAGGTTCTCCGAATCGACGTAGCGGGTAATCTTGCCCTGTTTAACGACGGAAACGATTCCCGTCTCTTCGGATACGACGATGGTCGAAACGTCCGCGACTTCGGTCACGCCGATCGCCGCGCGGTGACGGGTACCGTAGTCTTTGGGGAACTCCCGCTGCGTGAGCGGAAGAAAGCACCCCGCCGCCTGAATTTTATCGCCGAAAATAATCATCGCGCCGTCGTGCAAAGGCGCTTTGTTGATGAAAATACCTTCGATCAGCTGGTTGGAAATATTCGCGTTGAGCGCAACCCCGCTTTCCAAAATATTGCGCGGCAAGTTGCCGTTGGAAAGAACGAGCAACGCGCCCGTATTGTTTTTGGAAAGTCCCTGCACCGCCTTTACGATGTTGGAAACGTAAACTTCGGCGCGGGCGTTCGCCACGGCGGATTTGGAAGAAGCGGCGGCAGGCGAAGCCGAACCGCGTTTCCCCGCGTTCCAAACGCTACGTTTGATTTCCGTACTGAACAGCAGCAGGAAAAACAACGACGTGCCGAGGATAAAGAAATAATAAGCCGTCACGCCCAAGTGTGCCGAAAACAGGCAGATCAATCCCGAGATCAGCAAAATCGGCACGTAAACGCCGATCAGCTTTTTCGCATTGTTTTCGTAAAGCGTTTTCAGCACCAAATAGATGATCAGAAACAGAAAAATCGCTTCGATATAAATTATCCAGTTCTCCGATAGACCGAGAAAGACGTTTTTAATTCCTTCCCATACGGCGGAAAGATCGCGCATATCCGACTCCTTTCAAATTCCTTCTATTTATTATAGCAATGTTCCGAAAAAAAAGCAAAAATATTTTACGTTAAGAAAAAAATATTTTTGCAAGCGAGGCGGAAAGCGCGCCCGATTTTCCGTAAATCCCGCCCTTTGCGCCGCACGAAAGTTCATACAAACGCAGATACAGCTGTTCGACGCGTTCTTTGCCAAGCCTTGCCGCAGTTTCGCGGTTGCGTTGGACGGGATACGGCTTCATGCCCAACGCTTTTGCAACTTCGGCATCGCTCCCCCGCATCGAACTCACTTCGTACAGGGTACGGTAGTGTCCCGTGAGCGCGGAAAGCACGGCGTGCTCGTCGAAGCCCTTTTTCATGAGATCGTCCAAAATTTCCGAAAACGCAGTAAAGTTTTTACGGGAAGCCGCCTGCGTGAGTTCGTAAACTTTGTATTCGGTATCTTTGGCGACGTATTCCTCCACTTCCGCGCGGGTCAGCCGCCCCCCCTCGCCGAGCAGTACGGCAAGTTTTTCCGTCTCTTTTTTCATGCGCGCCGCATCCTGCGCGCAGTAGCGCACCATCAGCGTGGCGGCGTCGGCGTCGGCGTTCAACCTCGCCCGCCGCAGAATGCCGAACAGCCATTTGCCGAGCGTTTCCTCGTCCTCCCGTCCGCAGTCTACGAAGGTAACCCCGCGCTTCTTCTTCAAGTCCGCGGCGTTCGCCTTTTTTCCCGCGTTTACGATCACGAGTACCGTCGAATCGCAAGGATTTTCGAAATAAGGCAGCAACGGTTCCAGTTCGCGTTCGGAGGGATAAAAATCGTATACGCGCGTCAGCCGTTTTTCGTCGAACAGCGGCAGCGTATTCAGACTTGCAAGCAAAGCGGGAATCCCGCCCTTCAACGCTTCCCCCTCCAAACGGGTTTCGTTGAACGCAGACTGGGTGATGTTGCACGCTTCGCGGATCATGGAAACGGCGTGATCGCGGAAATACGCTTCCTCTCCCTCGATCAGATAAACGGGTTCCACCCGCTCCTTTAAAGTTTTAGCAAGCTGAACGAATTTCATAACGCTTTGATTATACCATCTTTCAAAAAATATTTCAAGCTTCCGCTCCCTTTTCCCACGAACAAATCGGCGCCGAGCGCACCGTTATTTTCAAAATCGATCTCAACCACGCTCCCCTCGGCAATCACGGCGAGTTTCTCTCGACTTTCAAAACGAAATTGCATTCCGCCGAGCGTAAACGCTTCCCCGAACACGAGCTTCGTTTTATGCAACCCCGTCGGGATCTCGTCCTTCGCGTACACCGCTTGCGTGTTTAAAAACGCGCCCACGTTGATTCCCCGCAGTTCGTCTTCGGCAAGCACGACGACCCCGTCCAGCTTCCCGCCATACGAACGGGACAAATACTCATTGCAGCGCGCAAGCGTAACGTCGCCGTCGATCACGAGCACGGCGCAACTTCCGGTGCGGAGCAGCGCCGCGTTCATGCTTCTGCTTTCGTACGCGGAAATTTTACAGCCGTAAAATACGGCGTTTTCGTAAAGGAGGCAAGCCGTAAACAACAGCGCGAAACCGACCGATGCCGCGGCGCGGATCAACGCCCGCATCCGAAACCGCTGCGACAGCGCGACTGCACCCGTCACCCAAACCGCCGCGCCCGCTCCGAGCGAAAAACCGGTCAGAACCATCGAAAAATCCGCAACGGAAAACACGTAGAGCAAAGCCGAAAGCATGCCGTTCGGGAACATCAGAAAGAACCACGCTGCGGGCGGCACGATCAAAGCCAGCAAGGTACAAATCAAAAGCCCCAAAAACAACACGGGCAGCAACGGAATAAACAATAAATTCAAAAGCGTGCCCCAAACGGAAACGTAACCGAAGCTTTCCGCCAACACCGGAAAGGTAAATACTTGCACGGAAAGATTCGCCGCCAGATATCCGCCGAGAAATTTGGGCAATTTGCGAAACAGTCCGTTCAGCCACGGCATAAAGAGCGCCAATCCCAAACACGCGCCGAAAGAAAGGCGGAATCCCGCGGCAAGCCATTGCGCGGGCAAAAACAACAATACGCAAATCGCCGCGAACGAAACCGAATTTAAAAAATCGGATTTTCGCCCCAGCACTCCGTTAACGCTGAGCGCGGCGCACATGACGAGCGCGCGAATCGAAGACACGGTAAACGAACAAACCGCGGCGTAACATACAGCCGCCGCAAGCGCCGGCAGAAAAGATTTTTTCCGCAAAAGCGGCTTGAACAGCAACGAAACCGCACCGTACAGGATTCCGATATGCAACCCCGAAACCGCGAATGCGTGCGCGATCCCGCCCCGCCGAATCGCTTCGATCAGCTCCCCGTCGATCCCGTTCGAATTGCCCGAGAGCAACGCGTATGCAACGTCCGCTTCGTCCTTGCCGAGCCCTCCCTGCAAGGCGTCGTAAACCGCTGCGTTCAACAACAAAAACGGATTCCGCGATTTGCCCGTCCGTTCGCATACGACTCTTTCGCCGACGATATAACGAACGTCGTTCTCGTAAAGATACAAAGAATAGGAATCCCCACCTTCGGGCAATTCCCCGCGGCTGAGCTTTGCCTGAAATAACACGGTATCTCCCGCGCGGATTTCTTCCGAAAGAAAGGTCGTCTGCAATTTTCCTTGCACGCGGTTTCCGCTCAACGAGAGCGCGCCGAGCGTCGCCGACGTATAACCGTTTTGTACGGTGAATTTTTCTACCATGCCTGCGATTTCATACTCACCCGCAGGAAGTCCTTTGCAATAGTTTTCGGTATAGAGATGAACGGATAACAAGCCCGCACCCGCAAAAATTAGTACGGAAAGCGCCGTGCAGAGTACGCGCCTCCACGAATAAGGGCGAATTGCACACACCAGAAAAAACGCAAAAAACAAAAAATCGGAGGCGGAAATTCCCCCGAACCGAATTTTTGTATAAATCTGAATTCCGAGCGCCAAACCCAGTGCGCAAAATAATATCGGACGGAAATTGATCAACGGCAAGCGCTTCTTCGGCAACTTTTCCGCAGTTTCCGCGGCGTTCCCCGCAACCAATTCCCGTTTCCGCCCGAATGCCATACGTCCCTCATTGAAATTTTTCTTTATTATACCAAAGCCGCGTCCATTTTTCAACAAATTTCGACAAAATATTTGTTTCTTCGCAAAATTTCAAAACCAATTCTTTGGGATAACGCGGAATCAGCTTTCAGAAAAAATTTTTTCGGAAACAGGTTAAAATCGCTTGATAAAACGATAATGTTTTGGTAAAATAGAAAAATGTAAATAATCATTGGGGTGTCGCCAAGCGGTAAGGCAACGGACTCTGACTCCGTCATTCGTTGGTTCGAATCCAGCTACCCCAGCCAAACGCTCTATATCTTGTGCTTTTTTGCAGAAAGGCTTACAAGATGTAGGGCGATTTTTTTGCTTTTTGGGGACTTTTTGGGGACTAAATCAAAGCTTAAAGATTATAAATAATCTTTCGCCCCTCTTGCAGCATGAACTCGCGGGGAAATTTCGTATATACCTTTGTCGTTTGCGTTTCGTCGGCGGCGTGCCCTGCCCACACAGATACAACTTCGCGCGGTACACTGCACATTTGCGCGCGGGTGATGAACGTGTGCCGCAGTTCGTGCAAGTGGTGCGACGGCATTAGCCGTTTCATTGCCTGCGTGAGCGCGTCGGGGCGCACGGTGCGCAGTTCGTCAATTTTCATTTGCGGCAACCACCGCGCAAGCATTGGCGTAATCGGAATCAGCCGCCGCCGTTCCTGCAAGCCCTTCCGCACTTTCGCACAGACGACGGAAACGAATTCGCCGTCAAGTTCAACCGAGGCAAGCTCGCTTCGGCGGATTCCCGTATAGAGAAGAAACAAGAGCGCGTTTTTTACTTCGGACGCGCAATTGCTTGTGCAGATAAGATTCACAAGCTCGCGCTCCTCTTCAAGTGTGAGCGCACACCCGCTTTTTTCCTCGTAGATCGGCGGCTTCATTAACCGCATCGGCGATTTGTCTATTAGCTCGTCACCGATCGCAAAGTTAAAAATTGCTTTTAACGCTTGAAAGAGTTTTACCGCCGTTCGCGGCTTCCCCTCTTGCACGTAGCCGTTGATGACCGCTTGCACGTCTGATTGTCGAATGTCCGCAATATTCCGCCCCGAAAATGCGGGGAGTACGTTTGCGTTAAATAGACTTTCGTAATATTCGGCAGTGCTCGTTTTGATATTCGGGCGTTTGAGTTCCAACCACCGCGCCGCAACCTCTTCGAAGAGCGGGGCACGGTGCGCGGGCTCGGCGATCTCTGCTTTCGGCTTGTAGTTCAGAAGGGCGGCGAAAAACTTGTCTTTTAGTTTGCTTTCGTCGGCGGAGCTCACGCAGACATTGAAACCGTATTTCCGAAAACGTGCTTCGAAAACCCCGTTCTTTTTCTGCCGGACGGGAATCGGCAATTTAATTGTAATTATCCCTTGAAATTGTTCGGGCATTTGTTTAATCTCCTTCTTAGAAAAGTAAATGTTGCCCGATTTCAGCACAATAAGTTGTTGTGGTTCTTCTTTTTTATCCTCCTTTGTCTGCGGAAAATATAGCACATTTCCAAACATATTTTTTTTGGCGTTTGTAACTTATCCTCTGCAAATCTTAGATTAGGCAATTCTTGCGATAATTCGCCATAAAATGCCATAAGTTCTTGAATAATCTTTGAAAGCTTATCCAAAATGTTAATGGTTGTCATATAAATACTCCTTTCGGCTATTAAGCCTACAGAGTAAATTTTAATATATAAATTTAACCACGTTCTTATTTTTCAATTTTTAACAAAAAATCATTATACATTTTTACAAGCTCGTCGCCTGCCCATCGGGGGATATCATGATATACGTCCAATATTTTAGCACCTCGTTTATTAATCATGGCAGCCACTACTTTTTTTGATTTAATATAGTAAAATTTATGTTCGATTTGTAAACCTAAACGTTCTGTAAAAATCGGATGATGTGAATAACACCCATTTACATAAGGATGTTTTATATCTTTAAATCTTACAAAACGACACAGGTTTTTTTGTTCTGGTTTTTTTGTAGCCGCTTTCGCAAGAAGTGTTTTACGTTTTTCATTCGCCTTTTCTATTGCTTCCAATTTACCCAAAGAATAATTAACATTATTTATAAAAGATATTTCCGTCGTTCTTTCTATTTTAAGAACTTTATTAACTTTTTGCTTTGCTAATTCTTTTCTTTTTATATTTGAATAACTTATAAGTTCATACTCGTCATTCTTTGCGTTGGCAAAATCACGAATAGAAACTGTTATATAATCGCCGTCTTGTAAATCTTTTTGACATTGTTCTCTTAATGCCGTTGAAACATATACTCGGATATTCTTCAATTCCGCAGAAGATTTTCGAATAAAATTAAAAACAAAAACAGCATGACGATTATTATTAAGGACTTTATTTGATAACTCAACAGTTAATATTTGCCCAGAAACCGTAAGGTTTCTTCTTTTTTTTGTTCTTTTCTTCAACTTTCCCCTTTCTCCTATGAAATTTTATTTTGAACTTCCACGCCCGCAGTTGCCCGAAGCGTTGCTATGCTGTCAAGAATTAATTTTTTCCCTTGTGGATTTAGTTCTCGATATTCTGCAATTAAACGCTTTTCTTCGTCCGAATAGCGTTCTATATCATCGGTATTTGACTCCTTGCTCAATCCAAGTGCGCTTTCAATAGCTTGCATGGTATCAATGCGTGGGTGCGGAGTTTTACCAGAGAATATTCCCCGCAATGTTTGCAAAGGCACTCCCGAAAGATTTGCAAGCTGTATTTGAGTAATACTTTTAAGTTTCATATACCTTTTTATCTCTTGAATTGTCATAGCTATACTCCTCAAAGCTCATAATACAAAAAAAATATTGATAATGCAATTTTTGTTGATAAATTTTATTGACAAATATTATTTTTAATATTATAATTCTTTTAAAAATATTAAACTTGATATTTTTTGGAGGACGGACACTACACAGAAATAGGTTGAAACAATCGCGGGGTGTAGTGCGCGGTTTCAACGAAAGTAATTTTTTCGGAGGCAATAAGGAAATGGAAATCAATGTCACAATGTCGCAAGAAGAATTCGAACAGTTTCTCGAATTCAAAAAGAACGAATCGAAAGAGATTCTACTCTTAAAAGCCGAAAGATGCGAATCGGATAAGAATCTCGAAACGCTGGCAAGTTTGATTTTTTCTTCTTTGAAATTATGTAGCAACGGCAAAGACGTGTACGTCTTTGACAGCGATACAGCTTTCCGTGCTCTTGAAATCGCTACGGAATTTTTTATTTGAGGTAGCAGGAATGAAAGGTAAATGCGAAGAATGTACAAAGCGCGGAGAATGCAAAAAGGCGGTCGGAATTATTTTCGGGGGTTGCTACAACGATTACGAATGCGATTTCGATACATGGTTAGAAAATCACCCGAACGAAGTAATTCAAAGTCATTCTAACGACGAGGTGGAAGCATGAAAGGCGTAGAAGAAAAAAGCCCCGAAGTGCGGGGATTAGAAAAGACAATTGCGAGCCTGCGGGCGCAAATGAAGTTGCAGTCGGCAGAATGGAGCAAGGCTGCGCTTGCACTGGCGCGGGAAGTGAACGGCGCAATGATCGCGAGTTCCCCTCTCGGCGTTGCGATCGTGAATCAAGAATCGGCAAAAAAGGCGTATGAACTTGCGCAAGAACTGTTAAAATTATGAGTTTCGAAAGAATGAATCACTTTTATTCGGGGTGTTTTTCAAGCGGAAAAAGACATTCGCACAGATATGTGTTCTATTTCTATCCGAAAATAGATCCCGAAACGGGTAAAGCATTAGATAAAGGCTTTTTCCTCTTTTTCGGACGCGTAAAGCAAGGAAAAGAAACCGCACAAAAGACAGGACGGGAATACGCCTACGAACAGTTATTTTGAGTGACCAACACCGCAGAATGCGTCACCTTAAACGCAAAAGTGAGTGACCAACATCGCAATATTTGCGTTGCCGAAAACTCAAAAAGGAAAAACGATCATGTGGAACTGTGCAAAACAATGCGTATATTGGGACGGAAGCGGGTGCGGGATTGAATACAATCCCGCGAACCTGCTTTTACTTTGTCCTTGTTTCGATCTTGCGTTTGCGCACGCGCGCGACCCTACGCCCGCCGAAGGTCAAGCGACGTCGCCCACGCTCGAAGTCAACGACCGGGGTCAACGATCAGAGCCGACGCGCAGCGTCTGCGAACGTAGTCAAACATCAAAACAAAAGGAGAACAACGCATGACAAGACAGGAAATCGAAACGGCGTTAAAGCTTTGTTCTTCGGGCTTAGATCCGAATTGCGCGAAATGCGTATACGCAGGCAAAGGCTATTACCGCGCGCTTATGCGGGACGTACTGCGGTATATCGGTTGGTTAAAGAACGAGAACAAAAACGGCAAAACAAAGCCCCGCCCCCGCGGGAAAGTTCCCGAAAACGGGAACTTGAAACCAGGTGCAGCGCGCCGATCGGATCTTCCGAGTTCCCGAAAACGGGAACGAACACCCCGCGGGCGGGAAAGCCCGCAATTAAAAAACAGGAGTAATTAACAATGGCAAACAATAAAGGCACTGCGCGGAACGGCTATAAAATTTTAGCGATCGTTCTTGCGCTCGTATTTTTCGCGGCGTTCCTCGTCGCGGGTTTCGGTTCGTCGTGGTTCAAAAACGGCGACATCACAACTTGGTATAACAATTGGGGCAAAGGCGAAGAGCAAGGCGAAACGGGCGGCGACAACCTCGGCACGAGCGGAGCTTTGCTCCCCTCCGTAGTCGAAGGGAAAGGCATGAAACTCGTAAGCGCGCCGATCCCCGAAGCGGATTTCGGCGCATACGGCATTGCCGAACAGTCAGACAGCGCGTACACCGTCACCGCAACGGTTTTGCCCGAATTTGCGGCGGATAAGACCGTAACCGTTTCGGCAAAGTTTGCAAACGCTTCTTCGGCTTGGGCAAGCGGAAAAACGCTTTCAAGCTATGTCACCGTTGCGAATCAATCTTCGGGTTCGGCAACCGTGATCGTGACGATCAAACAGGCATTCGGCGAACCCGTCACCGTAACGATCGTTTCCAACGCCGATCCCGAAGTGTCGGCTTCTTTCCCCGTCCACTACGTCAAGCGGATCACGAATATTTCAAGCTCGGTAACATATGGCGGCGTAGCAACTAAAATTGCGCTTGGAAAAGACGTTAATTACACAGTTACGCCTACGTTCGGCGTCGGCACGGTGCAAGGTACTACGACCGTTTCGGCAAAGATCAACTTTTCCGCCACGAATTTCTGGACGAACTTAAAAGGGAATCAATATTATGCCGCGGCAATGAATTACGAAGGATATAGCGGCACGAAATCGCCGAAGGAAAGCGGCTGGGCGTTAACGCTTTCGGGCGGACTTTCGGGCACGTTTAAAATTCGGGACAGTCGGGATTTCTTTTCGATCAACGGCGGCGGTGATTTCGAAGGGGTCGTCAACCGTTTGAATACCGCGATCGGCGCGGTCGTCGCGTCTTGGAACACGGGCGCGACCGCAGATCGCGGCAACGTGACGTTTACCGTAATCAACAAATATGTAGACGGCACAGGCAAAGAACAATTCAGAGAAACGAAGACGACGCAAGCGCAAATCAAAGCGGTCGATATGTCAAACGTGATCATTACACCGACGGATATCGAATTGCCGTCCGATACGGCAATTTACGGATAAGGCGGTAAACTATGGCACGGTGTACAATACGTAAAATTACGCTGTATGTGACGCTCGTGCTTGTTCTGGTTGCAGTTATGGCGGGAGAAGTCTTTTTTCCCGCCTCTGCTCTTTCCGCAAGCGCGGCGACCGCTTACTCTTCCGTTCTCGACGATCTGAAAAAGGACAGTTATTTCACGCCGTTGGAATACCCCGTAAATAACAAAGATTACGGCTTGCAGGTAATCCAGATCGCGGAAAGCACGGACAAGGAATTATTCGTTTACGTATACCAGCCTTGCGCAGAACGAACCTTGACGGCGAATTGGCTGCGCTTCTCGACCGAAGTCAACGAGAATTTCGCGCCCAAAGATTACGCGCTGAAAGAACTAAACCGCGCGGGCGTGTTCGTCAAGTATCTTGTGACCGATTTCACCGTAAAAAGCGATACCGTGCGTTACTACGATATCACGGCGATCCACCGCCCGTTCAATCTTGAATTTGACGATCCGAACACGGGCGCGACGATTAACGGCAACTATGCCGAAACCGTTGCGTTTTCCGTTGGGAAGCTTTACACGGCTACCACCGCAAACGGCAGCGTTTCGTACGCCTGCGTTGATATCGAAACAATCACGGTTACGGAAAAGTACGTCGGTTTGGTTCGATATGACAAAGGAAAAGATTTGTCGGGCTTCTTCATTCAGCACAAAACGGATTCTTTTTACGTCGCGTTTTCCTGTGATCGCGATATTGAACGACTGCTCGAAGCCGACGTTGCCTTTGTAACGCAACGTTTTTCCGACGTTTGGGTTTACGGCATTCACACGATCAACGAGGTCGGCGAAAAAATAAGCCGTACGGCGCATTTAAAGTATTCCGATCTCGCCGTTTCGAAGCCCTCTTCGGGCATATTTTGGGGTGAAACGCACGAATGGAAACGGATTGAAAAGGTTTCTGATTTCATGGCGGATAAGGATAACGATATTTCCGCCGAAGCGAAAAAGAAGCTGTCGGGGAAACAATGGGTTTTGCGGTTTTTCGAAGATAGTTTTACCTATTCCGACACAGGCATTGAAAAAATTGATTACCGAACGGGCGTTTCGGAAGTCACGATTTTGCGCTTGAAGTTCAAAACAGACGGCAAAGTTTACAATCTCGGCATAGTAGACAATCACACCGCCCGCGACCCCGACGCCCTGCCCGATAACACGAAAGGCGCATGGGAAAAATTCGTCGATTTTCTTACGGGGATTCCGTGGTGGGCTTGGTTGATCTTTATTGGATTAGTCGTACTTCTTATTTCGATTCTCGGCACAATTTTTACCCCGATCGGAAAAATTGCGTTATGGCTATTAAACGCGGTTTGGCGGATCGTAACGCTTCCCTTCCGTGCGATCGGCGCACTATTTAAACCGCGCGCGAACCGAAAAGAAAAGCAAGAGAACGCCGCCAAAACAAACAAAAAAGGAAA
>CAJUFY010000002.1 GCA_910586245.1 uncultured Christensenella sp.
TTACGCCCGATGTACTTGACCTAACCGTCCGGGAGATACGGTAGTTGCCACCTTTTATTGCCCCTTAGCTCAGTCGGTAGAGCATGCGGCTGTTAACCGCAGTGTCGACAGTTCGAGTCTGCCAGGGGCAGCCACAAAAAAGAAAGAGTACTCAAGCGTGAGTGCTCTTTCTTTTTACACTGCTCACGCAGTGCTGGAACTTTACGAGTCGCCAGTGACGGAATCGGCGCGGCAAGATTGCCGCGCCGCGATATCCTATTCCGTCGCGGATAAATCCGCTCCTTACGAGTCTGCCAGGGGCAGCCAAAAAATCCCGATTTTAATCGGGATTTTTGCTTTATACAGCATAACCTATTTTAACCTATTTACAGATAGGTTAAAATAGGTTAAAAATTTAGAGACGTTAATTTGATAGTAAAATGATCTGATTTCAAAGTGCATCATATCCTGCCCGTTTTAAGGCGTGTTTTGGCTTGTGTGGCAAATCTATCGAGTAAACGGGGAAATGCTCGCAAAAACGGTTTGGGCGAACGTAGGGCATTTGTGAAAGCGATTTCCATGTAACGCGGTAATGGACTTTCTGCGCCGAAAAACAGGGTCGAAAATCAAGCAGGTGAAAGAGTCGGTGCCGTAAACGGCACGCGACTCGCATTTACATCGGACGGCAACGCCGCCCGTTTCCATATTATATAAAAATCATGAAAACGCAGAATTAAATGCGGTGCCGTTTTTTGGGCGAAGACGCCAAGTACGGTGCCGTATTTCTTTATTTGCAATGCAATATTACCGTAAAAGCGGTGCCGTAAGAGGTGCTTATATAATTACAAAAAAATAAAAGCCGACTCACAAGGGTGAATTATATTCTTACGGTGACAGGTGGCACCTGTCACCATGACAGGAGAATGTGAATATCCCAAGAGAAGGTAATTTACAGTTAAAAAAAGAGTTAATTAAACGTAAAACTCGAAAGTATGAGATGTGGTGGAGTGGGGACTTGTTCATTCAGGCGTAACATGTATGCATGAACCAGGGTCGCGGGATGAAAAATAAAAGTGCTGTTAAATCTGCTAAATTTAACTATTGACACATATCTGCTTTTGCGGTATAATGAAAAAGCTACATATTACCAATAATAACCTCATAAAGGGACATACTACGCCTTGTAGTGTGAGCTCTCAATTTCCCTTTATGAGAAATGGTGATATGTAGCAATATCGAGAGCCGCATGAAATAGGGATACCGCTCTCGAAAGAGGGCGGTATTTTTATGTTATGAAAAGCGGATTTTACTATAATATTGAGAAAAACAAGACAATATTTGCCTTGTTTTTCTTTTTTTTCCAACAATAGAAGAAAAAAGGTGGACGATTTAATCAAGTTTATCGGTGGTTATTTACAGTCATGAATTCTTTCACTACAATAAAACCGTCGGTAAAACTCAAAAACATAAAAGGGGAAAAATTATGGGTTTTACAATTAAAGATACTATTTTTGAAAACAGTGAATGCACATTTGAAATTAAAAAGGTGAGTACGGAGCATTGCTCACCGCGCAAACAAGCCGTTGACTGCGTGCGCCCCGGATACTCACTGCATTTCGTTTTGTTCGGGCGCGGTACGCTTATCACGGAATACGGTAAAAAATATGTGTTAAACAGGGGCCATTCCTTTTTACTGTATAAAAACGAGAAATACAGTTATCAGCCCGATCCGAAGGATCCGTGGTCTTATACTTGGGTAGAATTTGACGGGGATAATTTAGATCAACTGTTGTCTCTTTGCGGATTTTCAAGAGAAAATTGTTGTCAACAAATTACTAATTTCGATGATTACGTTGCGCTTATGAAGGATTTGCAGAATGCGTTTGATGCGCGGCAAACGCAACAGCTTCGGTGTTCGGCTTATTTTGTGTTGCTTTTAAGCAAATTTCTTGACGGTAGGTTTGTCGGACAGGAGGTGAAGTCGCACAAGACGCGGTTAATGCGCGACATATTAATTTACATTAACAACAACTGTTTAAGCGAACAGTTAAGCACGCGAGTGATTGCTTTGGAGAACGGTATTTCGGTACCGACGCTGATGCGCCTTTTTAAGGAGCATATGGGAATGTCGCCCGTATATTATATCAACGCTTACAAGGTTGCGATTGCGTGCGAGAAAATGCTGAGCTCGGATATGAACGCTTCGGAAGCGGCAATGTGGTCCGGATTCGATGACGAAAAATATTTTTCGCGCATTTTCAAGCGAATAAAGGGCATGACACCGACGGAATACCGTAAAAGCAAGCCCGACGAGGATCCCTTCTTGTGGATCAAAGAAAAGGGATTGTTGTTTCGTTAGTTGAGTTTAAGGCAGATAGTTTTGAAAACGAGAAGTAAAAGTGAAGGAGATAAATTATGAGAAAGGCAGGGAAGTTGTTGGCGGTTGCGCTTGGCGCGTGTATGTGCGTCGGTGCGGCGGGAGCTTTGGCGGGTTGCGGCGGAGACGTCGGAGACGGAGAAATTGAATTTTGGTACAGCGCTTCCATCAGCGATAACAAAATCATGCGGGAACTCGCGGAGGCGTATAACAAGGGTCAGGGTGTAACAGATGGCGTAAAGGTCAAGACAAACAATCTGAAACAAATCGATAAGAGCTCTCTGTTTAATAATGCGCCGAGCGTTCTGATGATCAGCGATGAAGACTTCAAAGCATTTGCGATAGAAAATCTCTTTTTGGATTTGGATGGCTATTATAACGATATGCCGGGGGAATATTCGGAAGCAAAAATTCCCGCAACGCTTACCGAGCGTTTCCGTTTCGACACGCAGGACAACGCGCAGGGCAAACGTATGGCGGGAAAGGGCGCGGCGCTTCAGGGGATTCCGTTCGGGAATACGCCTATGATTTATTATTACAGTAAGCCTGCGTTCGCGGCTCAGAATATTTGCGTGATTTCCTGTGAAGAGGAAAAGCTTGCCGAAACGTATCCGAACTTACAACCGCACGGCTATGCGGAGTATACGGCGGAGAACGGAGCGCAGGCTCCCTGCGCGGGGGCGGTGGCTTCTCAAAATCTTGCGGGGAAACAGGTATACAAAGTATTTAATAACCGCATTCCGATGAACTGGGAAGAATTCCGTTATTTATCTAAATGCTTTACGAAGAACGATGCGTATAATCCGAATTCTACCACCGAATACGGTAGCGGAACGCATTGGTGGTTCTCATACGGTTGGTCGGTCGGCGGCGACTGTATCGGCTATAACGGCGAGAAATACGAATTTACCGTTGCGGACGATGCAAAGAATTATCTCGTAACGGCGGCGGACGGCATAACGGTAGGCGAAACGCATTATGCGGCGGGTGAAATCGTTCGTTATGAAGATAAAAAACTCATTTCGGACAAAACAGGGCTCTACGAGCTTCCTTCCCAACGGCAAGCATTGGAGGAATTCGTAAAGCTTTCGACGCCCGCTTCCTCGCAGAAGGGAGAACAGGGAGGATACGGCATTGGTTTATTTGCGGAGGATAATGTCGCCGCAAGCCTTTTGAAGGGAAAAGTCGCCATGCTTGCAAGCGACGGATCGCAAATCACTTCCTTGAACGTCAATTATAAACAGAATTACGATTTTGCTCCGACGACGCAATACCGCGAATATGCAGGCGGTAGCGTTTATTACGAAGGTGCAGAAACGTTTGCAAACGAATACTTAAAGGTAATTGGAACGACGTATGCGGGGGACAGCTCTCCTTATACAGGCGAATTGAAAAAAGAAAACGGCATTGCGATCATTGGACGGCGCGCGGCATTTTCGAGCGCGGACGCGCTTACGATCCCGAAAAATTCCGATCCCGAAAAATATGAAGCCGCTTGGAAGTTTATCCGTTGGGCGGCAAGCGAGGAGGGTCAGAAAATTTATGCCAAAACGGGAATGGTTCCCAACCAGACTTCTTTGGCAATGAGCGAAGATTATCTTTCCGCCGTGGATGCGACGAAAAATTACTGGGCGTTTGCAGACGGTTCGGCGCACGGGGAAATCGGAGACTGGGCATATTTTGAAAACGGTCAGTGGGTTACGGATTGGTCGGGCGTGTTCAACAATCAGCTTCGTGCGGGATATATGACGATAGACGGATTTTTAAGCAGTAAAAAAGATGCCGCCGAAAGAGCAATAGGAGCAGTGAAAATCGTTCTGAACGGGAGGGGCTGAAATGAAAGAGCAAGTTTCTTTTGCAGTTGTTCCCGCGGAGAAAAGCGCGGAAACACAAAACGGAAAACCGAAAAAGAAAAAGTTTAACCGTACTTACCTGTTTTGCTGGATCGGCGCGGGGATTCCGCTTCTCGGGTTTCTGCTGTTCAGCGGGTTTCCGCTTGTTATTTCAATCTTGGCAATGTTTTCCGATATGAAGTATAACAAGATTGAAACGATGGTTTGGAACGATTTCGCGCATTTTGTAAGGTTTTTTACCGATCCGAAGCTGTTGCAGGCAATCAAGGTCACGCTCATATTGGCGTGCGCGCAATTTGTATCGCTTGCAATCGCGCTCCTAATGGCGGCGTTTTTAAGCCAAAACGTAAAGGGGACGCGGCTTTTTCAAACGTTATATTTCGTTCCCTATATTTGCTCGACGGTCGCGGTTTCCATTATGTGGAACAATATCTTCGGGATAGAGGGCGTGATCAATACCATTTTAGGACTGGAGATCAACTGGTATAACAATCTCGACAACCCCTATACTTTGACGCTTGCCATCTTTATTTCTATTATATGGCAGGCTCCGGGATACGGCATTGTAATGTACTGTTCATCGTTTAAGGCAATCAGCCCGTCCCTATACGAAGCGGCAGATTTGGACGGCGCGAACGCAGTGCAGAAATTCCGATATATCACGCTACCCGGGATTTCGTCGATCACGTTCTTCCTGTTGCTTGCGGGTGTTTTGGCGGGACTTACCACGTTCGACGCGGCGAAAATCATGGCTCCCGCCGATTGGGACGGAAATGCGGGCTTAAACAATGCGGGACTTACCGTGATGTATTATATCTATATCGAAGGGATGCAGTTTTCCAACATGGGTTATGCTTCGGTGATGAGCTGGATGCTGTTCATCATCATGATGATTCCCTCCGTATTCCTCATTAGAAAGCGGATTTTAGAAGTGGAGGATATGTGATATGTCAGAAGTTCAAACCGTAAACGTAGAAGTTTCTCCGCAAGAAAACGCTCCCGAAAAGCCGAAAATTGCAAAAAAGGTGCGCCCCGTAACGATTGTAACGTACTTGATGTTGGCACTCTATTTGGTATTTTTGTTTGCGCCGTTTATCATTATAGTGTTTACTTCTTTCACGTCAGACACGGAGCTCACGGGCAGGGGAGGCTTTAAGCTGTTTCCGCAGGAATGGTCCTGGGAAGGATACGAATTGATTTTCCAAGACGATCCGAATGCGGTGAACGGCGTTCCGTCGCTTCTTGCAGGGTTCTTTAACACGATGTGGCAGACGCTTATTCCCACGGTCGGCGGTCTGCTCACCTCGGCTTTGGCGGCGTTTATCTATTCGAAATTCCGTTTCCCCGGCAGAAAGGTATTATTCCTTATTACCGTTCTTACGATGATGCTGCCGCTCGGTGCATTCGGGTTCGTCAGTTATTTGTTTTACATGAAATTAGGCTGGACGGACGGCGCAAGCGGCGTGTTACCGATCATCATTCCGGGATTGTTCGGCAGCGCAAGCATGGTATTCTTCCTGCGTACCTATTTCGACAGTGCGCTGTCAAACGAAGTTCTGGAGGCGGCAAAGTTGGACGGGGCGAGTAATTTACGTGTCTTCTTTTGGATTGCGCTTCCGTTGAGCAAGCCCGCGTTGATTGCACAGTTCATTTTCGGATTTGTAGGAGGTTACAATAGTTACGGCGGTGCGTTGCTTTATCTTTACAAAAACAAAGAGTTATGGAACTTACAGCTTGCGCTTTCCGAACTTGTGTTGATGCTTTCGGAAGAGGGCGGCGGTTATGGGAACGCGCAATGCGCTTCGGCACTCATGGCGATCGTACCTTTGTTGCTGCTCTACGTGGGGGTACAGAAATACTTCATCGAAGGCATCAATATAGGAGGCGGGAAAGAGTGACGGGAAAAGATAAGGAGGATTTATGAAAAAACAGTTAACGGCAGTATTGGGGACGGCGTTTCTTGCAACGTGTGCGTTGGGAATCTTAACGGCGTGCGGGCACGCGCATACATTTGCGGATACGTTTTCTTACGATGAAACGCATCATTGGTATGCGGCGAACTGCGAACATAAGAACGAAGTAAAGGACAAGGCGGAGCACGTGATGAGCGGCGACGCATGCACGGTGTGTCCCTATACCGTAAAAAATCAGACGGGGTCGAATCTTTCCGAGGACGAAAGCAAACCTGTTACGACGCTTGTGTACGGGAACCTTCGTTTGCAGCTATTATCCGATTCGCTCGTGCGGATCGAGAGCAAGGGCGAAAAAGGGTTTGAGGACAGAGCGAGTTACACCGTTTTCAATCGCACAGACTGGGGCGATAAGATAGCTTATACGGTAAGAGAGGAGGAAGATTCCGTATCGATAGCAACGGCGGAATATACCGTGGTATTGCCTGCAAGCGGCGGTGCGGGCGAGGCGTTTATCACCGATAAAACGGGGGAAACAATCTATACATACCGTGGATTGACGAACACCAACGTCTATTTGCCGTCGCCCTCCGACGAGCTCACGAGCTGGTATTTTACCGACAGTCCGCGTGTGATTCCCTCCGACTACGGTTATTCCGTTTCCCAAAGCAATGCGCCTTTGCAGGGTTGGGATTTTAATAGCAATGCAACCGATATCTTCGCATTTTTGCCGAACGGAGATTATAAAACGTTCATGAAGGATTTCGTCAAACTGACAGGACAGACTGAAATGGTCGAGTTGAAAACCTTCGGACAGTGGGATTCGCGCTACTATCAATACAACGAGCAAACGGCTTTGCAGCAAATCAAAGATTATCAGGATAAGGGATTTGCGATCGACGTGCTCGTGATCGATACCGACTGGCGGGCGAAAACGGGAGGGAGCGGAATCGGATACGATATCAACACTGAGCTTTTCCCCGATATGGAGCGTTTTTTGGACGAAGCGCACAAGCTCGGCGTAGACATTTGCTTTAACGACCACCCCGAACCCGTAAAGGGTACGGGCAATCTGCTCGACCAAAACGAGGTTGCATACCGCAACGAAAAACTGACGATGCTGCTTGCTATGGGTGTGGACTATTGGTGGTACGACCGCAACTGGTCGGTTTCGCTCAATCAGGTTGCACCCGAGTATTCGCGTTACGCCACGGGAATGTACGCCTATCAATGGATCACGAGAGAATATCTCGAAAGCATTCCTGATTTGAACGGATATGCAAAACGTGCGCTTATTATGGCGAACGTGGACGGGTGCAACAATGGCTCTTATACCTACGCCTCCGATTTGTCGGCGCACCGCTATTCCATTCAGTGGACGGGCGATATCGGCGCGCAAGGCGACTGGCTCAGACAAGAAATCGAAGGCGCGGTTTATGCGGGTGCGGAATTGGGGTTACCCTATGTTTCGGCGGATATCGGCGGACACAACGTAGATCCCTCCGATGCGGAATATACCCGCTGGTTTCAGTTCGGCGCACTCTCGTCTATTCTTCGCGTGCACTGCTGGGATCAAACGCAAAAGGGAGGAAGAATGCCGTGGAATTATGGTGCGACGGCGGAAGAGGTCGCTCATACCTATCAGGATATGCGTTACCGCCTGTTGCCGCTCTACTACGCGCTTGCGCATGAGAACTACGAAACGGGCTTGCCGATCATGCGACGCCTCGATATCGAATATCCGCAGTACGTAGAGGCAAAGAATAACGACGAATACCTCTTGGGCGATTATATTCTCGTTGCGCCGATTTCCGCTTCGAGCGGAAACGATACGCGCAAAGTGTTCTTCCCCGAAGGAACTTGGATCGACGTATGGACGGGCACGCGTTACAGCGGTCCGCAGACGGTGGAAGTGACGCACAATATTAAAACCTCACCGATTTTCGTGCGCGAGGGCGCGCTCGTTGCGCTTGCGCGGAACATGAAAAACGTGGACGAAAAGGATTGGTCGAAGATGTCGCTCGAAGTATACCCTTCGGTGAATTATACGGCTAAGACGACCGTTTACGAGGACGACGGAAAGACGGTCGCCTATAAGGACGGTAAATACCGTACGACGGACATTCAAATGAGTTGTACGGGCAACGTGTTGAAAATCGAAATCGGTGCGGCAAATGGCTCGTTTACGGGCGACAGGGCGTTTGCGAACAGGACTTGGAACGTGCGGTTGCATACCAACCCGAAGTGGGGCGCAATTAAAAGCGTGAAGGTGAACGGCGCGGCGGTATCGCCCGAAACGCTTGCAAAGCTAAATTACGAAAACGGCGGCAGACCGTTCGCATTCACGGGCGGCGCGCTGGACGGATCGTTGGCAACGTTTACCGTTTCGACGGAAGTGAGCAAGGCGTACACGATTGAAATCGAATACGAAAGCGTAGAAAACTCCGCAACGTTTGCGGGTTATGACGCGACCGAAGTCAAATTCAAGGCGACGGCAAGCGAATGCACGGAAACGAGCGTCAACCTCACGGAAGCGGGTACGACCGATTGGATTTCTTACGGTTATAACAGCGGCACGAGCGTCGATTATAAAAAGAACGGTCCGCGCATGTTTTCCGCTCCTGCGGATATACATTTGATGCTCGATCAACCGACGCAACAGTACAAGGCTTCGCAGGTCAAGGCGGGATTGGAAAAAACATACACCGACGGGCACAGAAAAGCCTCGAATACGGTTGCGGGCGGTACGAAGAATTCGATCGGCTATGATTTTTCGGTAACAACTTCGGGAAAGAAAGAACAAATCGTTCTTTACCTCGGCGGCGGATATACGCTTGCAAAGCTCACGGTGCGTGATCGGGCGGGGAACGTGAAAACGCTCATGCTCGGAAACCGCGAAGAAGCGGGTTTTACGCAAAAGGTTGTGATCGAGGTCGAGGCGGGAGAACCCGGAACGCTTTATCTCAATTATGCGCCCGTTGCCTGCTCGGTTACAAATCAGGCGACAAGCTCTTATGTCGTTATGTATTGCGGTTATATCGCAAATAAAAATTAAGGAGGAAAAACATGAAAAAAATTCAAACGGCGGCAGTATTCTTGACGGGCTGCCTTGCGCTTGCGCCTTTGGCTGCGTGCGGTACGGAAACGGTGAATAAAATTGCCTATGAATTGCCCTACTACGACGGCAATTACAAAGAGGAGTTAGACGACTTGGATAAACCGAAATACAACAACGAGCTTTGGCGTCGGGGAGAGATTGCGGTCGAGGGGGCAGATCCCCTTGTGTTGGACGATACCGCCAACACCGGTTATTATTACGCTTACGTTACGGGGTTTAACTATTACTATTCCGAAAATCTCGAAGATTGGTTCCACGGCGGCGGATTTATGCAGCTTCCCGAAGATTTAAACGGTTCGGAAGCGCATTGGGCGCCCGAGGTCATTTACGACGAAACCGAAGAACAATATTACGCCTTCTTTACGCTTACGCCGCCCGCAGACAGCGCGATGGAAGGCGCGCCCGGTCCTACGTATCTGTCTATGACGGCAACTTCCAAAACTCCCACGGGTCCGTTCATTCCCGTGGATATGAGCACGATACGCACGTTAGATCAAACCAAATATCCGCAAAAATATGCGAAGTACGCGTTGCTCGACAGCGGCGAATATCAGAAGGCGTTCCAAAAAGAGGGACTTCCGTACAGCGGGAATTATACGATATTTACGGTGGACGGCGGAATCATCGATAACGGATACGTTCGCGCGATCGACTTCCATCCATATATCGATCCCGACACGAAGGAAAAATATCTTTTTTGGAGCCAGACGCCCGGCTCGATTGCAGGCGTTAAAATGACGAATTGGGTTACGCCCGATTGGTCCACTTATAAAACGTTGACCGCTTGTCGCTATTACACGGTTGCCGATTATAAAAAGGCGCAAAACGGAGAACAGGTGCAAACAGTATCGTATGAAGAGATGGCGGCGTATTGCAACGAAGGTCCCTTCATGTATAAGCACAACGGAAAGTATTATCTTACCTTCTCGATCGGCGCATATGACGAATCGTCTTACGGAGTGATGCAGGCAGTTGCTGATAGCCCTTTGGGCGATTTCAGAAAGCTTTCCGACAGCGAGAACGGAATGCTTTTGAATAACGATATCGGGGAAAACCGCGCCATCGCGGGTCCCGGGCACCATTCCTTTATAACGTTGAACGAAAACGGCGAGAATAAGCTTCTCATCGCCTATCACGCGCATAACAACCCGAACAAGTATACGGGCAGACACGTTCGCTTCGACGAGGTGAAATGGATTACGGTAAAAGACGTCAACGGAAACGATCTCGACGTGATGCATGTCAACGGACCGAGTTATACCGTTCAACCTACGTTCGGAATCGGCAAAGAGTACGGCGATATTACTTCTGCGGTCGTAAAAAGCGAGCTTGTCCGCGGGTCTTTAGCGGAGAAGGGCACGGCTTATGCACTGACAGACGGACTGATTTCCTACTATAACCGCGTGAGCCAACCGTTTGACGGCACTTATGTGAAAGAGGTGGGCGCGACTGTAACCTCCACGTTTGAGATTACGCTTGACGGCGCGCACGACGTGCGCGGTATCATGTTCTATAATTCCAAGATAAAGGAAAATATGTTCCAAAAAATCAAGGATATCGCCTTTATTACGGAGGAGAACGGTGCGGAAAAAATCTATCTTATCAAGGAATTGCTTGTCAACAAGAATACGGCGTATTTTTACAGCGAACTGAACGACGAATTTTATCCGATTTACGGCGGAAGCGTCTATGCCGATTTCGACGCGATTTCGGTGAAGAAAATCCGCTTTACGGTAGAGGTGCCCGAAGGACAAAAGGTTGCGGCGGTTTCCGAAGTGGCGATCGTCGGAAAGAAGTAACGGGAAATAAGGAGGAAAACCGATCATGAAGAGAAAAGGAAAGATTTTTGCGTTGGTTGTTTCGGCAGTTGCGGCTGTCGCTGCCTGCGGCGCGTTGACCGCTTGCGGAAAATTGCAGGCGGACGGACCGGAATATGAATATAAAATGGCTCCGTCCGATAAAGCGCCTTACGAGTTTACGGGGAACGTAACGTCTACAGTCGTGCCCGATGCGGAGATCACGATCGACGGGAAGTTCGAAGAAGGCTTTTACGAAGGACGCAAGTGGTTCAAGGGAAAAAAGATCGAAGGAAGCGAAACGGGCACGCTCGAAATGACAACGTATTTTGCGGAAACGGGGATCGTCGTTGCGGCGCGGATCGAGGATAGCCGCCTTGCTTATCACAGCAACACTGTCGCGACGGGAAACATCACTTGCTTTAACGGCTATTTTGCGTTCGGCGATGCGAAGATGCAGACGGACGGCGTGTACGAGGTGGAGTGCACGGCGGGCAACCGTTTCAAAATTTCGCAGTTTACGCCTACGGGCTTGAAGGTGCTCGTGACAGACGTCGATAAGACGCCCATATCTGCCGTCGTGCGCGAGGGCGATATTCTCAAAGGCGAGTGCTACAATTATCAAGTCGAATATTTTATGCCGTATTCGCTCTTCGGGCGTAAGACGAGGCCGCAGTCGGTATTCTTCAATCCGACCATGATATCGAGCACGCTCGACGATTACGGAACCGTATTGGTGCGCACATGGTATAACTTCGGTTATAATCAAACTCCGACTATTTCAAGTTGGGGCAATCCCGATCAGGGCTATGTGTTTGATAAAGACGGCTTTATCAGCAACAAAATTACGATTTCAGCGGCGGGCGGCGGAAAGGTAACGCAGCAATACGGCTACGAATGGTGTCTGACGGGCGATAAAGTTAATTTTTACGTCGTGCCCGATAACGGCAAGGAACTTAAATCCGTCATCGTAAACGGCGTTGACAGAACGGAATCGGTGAAAAACGGACAATTTTCCGTGAATTGCAACGGCGATATCGAAATCGTTGCGGAATTTGAGTAAGAGAAAGACGGGGAGGGGTGATCAATGCGAAGAAAAACATTTGCAATTTTTTCGGTGGCATTTGCGCTGACCTGCACGTTGGGAATCTTAACGGCGTGCGGGCATGAACACACGTTTTCTAACGAGTGGTCGAAGGATGCGCAATACCATTGGCATGCCGCGACCTGCGAGCATAAAGACGAGGTGAAAGACAGAGCCGAGCATGACTTCGGCGGTAACCGTTGCGGCACGTGCGGTTACGAAAGACAGTCGGCTGAGGCAGAATTGAAAGAAGACGAATCGGCGAAGGTCACTACGTTCGTTTATGGCGATACGCGGTTGCAGCTTTTGTCCGATTCTCTCGTGCGGATCGAGGATAAGTCGAACGGCGAATTTGAGAACAGGGAAAGCTACGTCGTTCTCAATCGCGACGAATGGGGCGAAAAAGTTACTTGCCGCACAGAAAAGACGGAAACGGGCTATAATGTGATCACCGAAAATTATACCGTTGTGATCCCGAAAAGCAGTAAGGCGGAAGGGATTTATATTGTAGACGGCGAGGGAGAAAAGCTCTTTAACTATCTCGGCGCAACGGGAACGAACGTTTATCTGCCGTCGCCCTCCGACGATTTGAACAGCTGGTATTTTACCGACAGTCCGCGCGTCATTCCCTCCGATTACGGTTATTCGGTTTCCGACAGCGACGTGCCGTTGCAGGGTTGGGAGTTTGACAAGAACGCGACGGATATTTACGTATTTTTGCCGCACGGCGACTATAAAGCGTTTTCGAAAAATTTCGTTGCGTTGACGGGTCAAACCGACATGATCAACTTAAAGACGTTCGGATTCTGGGAGTGCCGTTATACCGCTTATACAGCAGAGGGCGCGCTGGCGCAAATTGAAGAGTACCAAAAGCGCGGTTATTCTATCGACGTGTTTACCGTCGATACCGATTGGCGCGTGGGCGGCGGCGACGGATACGAAATCAATAAAGAACTTTTCCCCGATATGGAAGACTTTTTGAAACAGGTACACGATCTCGGCTGCGATGTTTTCTTCAACGATCACGCAAGACCTGCGCCCGGAACGGACAATCTGCTCGATAAAGAAGAGGTAGAGTTCCGCAACCATAATCTCGTACTGCTGATGCAGATGGGCGTAGATTATTGGTATTACGACAGAAACTGGGGCGTGCAGCTCAACCAGCTTACGCCCGAATATTCCAGATTCGCAACGGGGATGTATGTTTACACGTGGATCACGCGCGAATATTACGATAGCCTTGTGGAAAACAACGCCGTGGAAGAGTACGCGCGGCGCACGCTCTTGCAGGCGAATGTTGACGGGTGCTTTAACGGTTCTTATGTATACGCTTCCGATCTTACGGCGCATCGCTACGCAATTCAATGGACGGGCGATACGGGAACGGACGCTTCGTGGTTGCAACAGGAAATCGAGGGTGCGATCATGGCGGGCGCGGAAATGGGAATCCCTTACGTCAGCTCCGATCTCGGCGGCCACAAAGAGCAAAAATCGCCCAACAGCTACATACGTTGGATGCAGTACGGTGCTCTCTCGTCGATTATGCGCACGCAGTGTACGAATACGGAACCGGGGCGCATGCCGTGGCTCTACGGCGACACGGCGGAGGAGGTCGTTCACGTCTATCAAGATATGCGCTATCGCTTGTTGCCGCTCTACTACGCGCTTGCGCACGAGAACTATGAAACGGGCTTGCCGATCATGCGTCGCCTCGATATCGAATATCCGCAGTACGTAGAGGCAAAGAATAACGACGAATACCTCTTGGGCGATTATATTCTCGTTGCGCCGATTTCCGCTTCGAGCGGAAACGATACGCGCAAAGTGTTCTTCCCCGAAGGAACTTGGATCGACGTATGGACGGGCACGCGTTACAGCGGTCCGCAGACGGTGGAAGTGACGCACAATATTAAAACCTCACCGATTTTCGTGCGCGAGGGCGCGCTCGTTGCGCTTGCGCGGAACATGAAAAACGTGGACGAAAAGGATTGGTCGAAGATGTCGCTCGAAGTATACCCTTCGGTGAATTATACGGCTAAGACGACCGTTTACGAGGACGACGGAAAGACGGTCGCCTATAAGGACGGTAAATACCGTACGACGGACATTCAAATGAGTTGTACGGGCAACGTGTTGAAAATCGAAATCGGTGCGGCAAATGGCTCGTTTACGGGCGACAGGGCGTTTGCGAACAGGACTTGGAACGTGCGGTTGCATACCAACCCGAAGTGGGGCGCAATTAAAAGCGTGAAGGTGAACGGCGCGGCGGTATCGCCCGAAACGCTTGCAAAGCTAAATTACGAAAACGGCGGCAGACCGTTCGCATTCACGGGCGGCGCGCTGGACGGATCGTTGGCAACGTTTACCGTTTCGACGGAAGTGAGCAAGGCGTACACGATTGAAATCGAATACGAAAGCGTAGAAAACTCCGCAACGTTTGCGGGTTATGACGCGACCGAAGTCAAATTCAAGGCGACGGCAAGCGAATGCACAGAAACGAGCGTGAACCTCACGGAAGCGGGTACGACCGATTGGATCTCCTACGGCTATAACAGCGGAGACAGCGTCGATTACAGGAAGGGCGGACCCCGTCTGTTTTCCAAACCCGAAAATGCGCGCGATCTCCGTCAGGATCTGTGCAAGGGCTATATGTCTGTGCAGTTCAAGACGGGCTTGTCGAAATCGTATTCCGACGGATACAGAAAACAGTCGAATACTGCGTCGGGCGGAATTAAAAATTCGATCGGCTACGACTTCACGGTCAAGACGACGGGCGAGAGCGAGAAAATCGTGCTCTACGTCGGCGGTGCGAATTGCATTGCAAAGCTCACGGTGCGCGATCGGGCGGGAAACGTGAAAACGCTCACGTTCGGCGGCAGAGCGTTACCTGATTATGTGCAAAAAATCGAGATTGAAATTGAGGCGGGAGAAGCGAGCACGCTCTATTTCAATTACGCGCCTGTTTCGACGACTATGGTAAGCGAGCGCGAAACAAGCTCTTCGATTTACCTTTACTGCGGCTACGTTTGCGAAAAATAAGAATCAAACCGAAAATCGGTTAAAATTAAGGAGGAAATATATGAATAAGAACAAACTCGTAAAGATAATTGCGCTCAGCGCAATCTTTACATCGTCGGTTGCGGTTCTTGCGGCTTGCAGAGGAGACGGACACTCTCTTTCGCTTATCGAAGAACAGGCGGCAACCTGCACGACGGACGGAAATAATGCGTATTATATGTGTTCGCATTGCGACTCTATCTTCGAAGATGCGGACGCGAAAACTGAAACGACGCTCGAAGCCGTAAAAATCAACAAGCTCGGGCACGATATGACCAAGCACGACGCGGTGGAAGCGGAATGCACCAAGCCCGGCAACGTGGAGTATTACACCTGTTCGCGCGAAGAGGGGAAATACTTCAACGCGCAACAGCAGGAAATCAGCAAGATCGAAACGACGAAACCGCACGACTTCTCGGGCGAGGGGACTCACGCTTACGTGCAACCGACCGTCGAGACGGAGGGCAGCAAGGCGTACTGGCAGTGCAACGATTGTCATAACGTATATGCCGACAGTTACGGCGATACGCAGACGACGGTTGCAGACATGAAAATCGACAGGGTGAAGGAAAATCTCGACGGCACACTCACGGAGGGGTTCTACAACACCGAGCATGCACTCGTCATCGGCAGCAAAACGGTAAAAGAGGGCGGCATCGGCTTTATCGTCAACGGCAAAAAGGAAACGGACGGTATTTATTTACATATCGTTGCCAATTACAACACGTCGGCGGACGACCAGGTAGGCGATCACGGTAAGATCGGCGTGCTCGTCAATTTCCGTAACGAGGATTATCTCAATCTTCCCGGAAATTTGGGCACCTGCTTGGAACAGACGATGTACATGGAACTGTATTTGAGCGGCAGAGTTAATTATCACGACGTGAACACCGTGAAATACTTTAATACAAAGACCAATGCAGAGGAAGGCAAGGCGAAGTATACGACGACGTGGGAGCTGTTCCTTTCGTATGAAGATTTGTCGAAGGCGAACGGCGGAAAGCTCGCGGAAGCGTTCGAGGTAAAAGAAGGCAAAACCGTATTAAAACAGAGCTATGCGCCGCTGATGAGCTTTATCGGCAACATGACGCATTCGGCGGCGGATAAGTTCGATAATCCGGCGGCGGAGACCGTAAAAAACGGCGATCCGAAATGCGATGAAATGGATGGAAACACTTGGCTCATTTGGTATAGCCACGGTTACGGCGATTGGAGCAGCGAGCAAAAGTATATGGCGCTCGGCAAAGACGGCTTCTTTATGACCGTTCCCCGCGCCGTCGATACCTATACGGTGAACAAGAACGACTGCGCGAACGCAACGATCACCGTTCCCGAAACGGTGGACTTCGATCAAGCGATTACGGGTAAGGTTACGGTTGCGGAGGGCTACGTATTCTCGGGAATCAAAGCCAACGGCAAAGTGGTCGCCACCAAGGGCATACCGACGAGCGGCAATGTGTACGATTACTCTGTTACCGTTTCCTCTTTGGGACTGAAATGGTTCGAGACTGAAATCGAGCTCGAATTCGTGATCACCAAGCTCGATTACGAGAATATTTCCTTTACGTTGAAGGGTGTTGCGGGCGGCAAGACGACGACCATAGCGGAGGACACGACCGTCGTGCTCGAAAACGAATTCGGCGACAGATACGAAACGACGGTAGGAAAAAACGGCGTCGTTACGGTTCAGAACGTGCTCTGTCAGGACTATGTCGTCAAGGTTACCGATTATATCGACGGCAAGATCGACGTTATCAAGGGCGGCGAACTGGGCGAAGCAACGCTTGCATATCAGTTTGCGATCGACGTCGGAAACCGTCCCGACCTTGTCGATTTAAGCGAAATGAACGAGGAGAACGCGTCGATCACGCTCGGTGAGCAGGGCGTGAACGGCGTAAATAAGGAAACGATTGCTGTGCAAATCAAATTGCCCGACAAAATGAAAAACGCGCCCGCTTACGTGCTGTATACGACCGTCAACGTCAACGGCGAAGTTAAAGCAGGCACGGGCGCTTGGTTGCAGCGGTTTGCAATCCGGTTCGCAGAGGGAGATGCAAACAATACTTATAAGAATAAATTCGTCGTTTGGTGGGATGATTTGGGGCAGAACTCCAACCCTTCGGCAATTTGGGCGGATAACGGCACGACCTGCGGCGGCGGAGGCGAACGGCAGCAAACCTACGATTGGCTCGCAAGCATGGTTATGGACGGCTTACAGCTTAAAGTCGTGCGCAACGGCGGTTACGTTGCGATTTCCGCATACAATATCGACGACGAGAAGTGGTACACGCTGCTCGAAGGCACTACTTCTGCTACCGCGAAAAACGACATTGCTTTCTTTGTCAGCGGCGAAAGCTTCACCTTCTCCGAAATCGCGTTCGAAGCGCTCGAAATCGTTCCGTTGAAACTTCCCGCAGGAGAGGAAGACGGCATTAAGGGACACTTGAAAGCAACAAACGGCGACATATTTACGTTGGGCGGCGTTTTGACTTCGGAAGAAGAACTTGCGATTCCCGCAGACTCGATCGCTTATACCGAGTATGACAACGTGGAAATCGGCAGCGATAAGATCACGATTACGGGAAACGGCGTTGCGGACAGAAACAGTCATTCCTATAATCATGCGACCTATATTCTGCCCGAAGCGGTGAGAGGGCAAAAGCAGGTCTCGCTTGTATTCAACGTGAAAGACACGAATCAACCCGCAGGTACGGACGATTGGGCGGCGCGTCGCTTCGGCATTCAAATCGGCGCGGGCGCATACGGGTTCTATTTCTGGATGCCGACTCCCAATGCAAACGAAGTGAATATTATAAGATTTGTCGAAGGTACGCTTGATATGAATACCGATCAATCGGGTTACGACATTCAAAAGGTACTTTGGGCGGCGGATTTGCTTCGTTCCGCAAACGGGTTAGACGTTCAGGTGGTTCGGCTCGGCACGAAGATCGTCATCAATTTTAAGGACGAGGACGGAAAATGGGTGACAGTCGGTGAAATGACCTGTGCGGACGTTGAAACCGAAGTTAAATTCGTCGGTGGCGGCGACACTTGGGAGGTTTCCGCAATCGCAGCCGGCAAGCTCGAACTCAAAGAAAAGGTAGACCCTGCGGAAGGCAACAACTATACGGGCAACGTCGCTTATTATACCGACGGCACGAATTATTACACGGAGGACGGTTCCGTAAGCTCGCTTGCAGGCGTTACGATCAAGCAGGTGAACGTGACGCTCAGCGCGGCGGCGAAAGAGCTCGACGGAACGACGGAAGCAACGCTCGCAAACGGTGCGGTGATCGAGCTGAAAGGCAAATTCCAAAACTACACCTACACGGTGGGCGGAACAAACAACCCCGATAAAATGCTTGCAGGTACTTACGAAGCGTATCTCTACGGCTATGCCTATGCGGAAGTCGTGGTGCCCGACGCGGGCGGCGCGGTGGAGATCGTGCTCGTCAAGACGTTTGCTTATACGACGGTCGGCACGCACGGCGGTCAGAGCGGCGTTGAAGTAGACGGAACGACGGTCACGATCAAAGGCAACGGACTTGCAGACGACAACAAGACCTGGGCGGGAAAAGCGGAAATCGTTTTGAGCGACGAGCTGCAAAACAGCAAGAACGTTGCGCTCACGTTTACGTTAAAGGATACCCATTCCCCCCAAGGCGGTTGGGATTGGGCGGCGCGCCGCTTCGGCGTTACTATGCAGGGAGAAAACGGCGGATTTATGTGCTTTACGGCAAATGAACCGGAAGGCGCGTTCTTCGTCATGGGAACGGACCCGGGCAAAGAAGACGGACGCATTACGTTTAATCAGATTGGGTCGCTTGTCCGCTCTCAAAACGGCGTGAATATGCGCGTGGCGCGTGTTTCCGATAAGGTTTTGGTGTATGTTCAAATCGATGAAATGTGGGTAAAAATCGGTTCGTTCGATTGCAACAGCGCGGGCAATACCCAAATTATGCTGTACGGCGAGGGCGATACCTGGCAGTTCTCGAATATCGCCGTAGCTGAATATACGGCAACGGAAGCGACGGTCAAGAAAGGCGAACTCCCGCAGGGCGTTATGCTCGAACTGTCCGCGCAAACGGTTGCAAAAGACGGCAAGGTGACGGTAACGCTTACAGGCGGCGCGAACTACCTCGTCAGCGTCAACGGCAAAGAATTCAGCGTAGGCAGCAACTTTGAAATCGCCTATAACGATTACGCGCTCGGCTTGGCTTCGCCCGAAATCACCGTGTCCGTTCTGAAAGTTACCGACATGGACGCAACCTCGGCAGGGGAAGTGAGAATTACGAGCGGAAATATCAACCTCGACGTCGCGTCGCTGAACGGAAAAGAAATTTTGGGATATGTGCGTTATACTTCCGACGATAACGTTTACGTAAAGAACGGACTGACGGACAATAGCAACCTGTTAGGTAATGGTGATAGCCGTTACGGCGGCGGTTTCGCGGGTGACGATCATCCCGTCAACTTTACGGCGAACGGGCAAACGGGCGACAATTGTCTTTATCTCAATCCGGGTGTGTATCGTACGGTAACGCTTCATGTGAAAAAGGGCACGACGCAGCTTCTTATTTACACGGGCGCTTACAATAACGGCAACAAGATGACCTACCGTTTAAGCGCAAACGGGATTACGATCGGCGACGCGTCCTTCCAAATGACGCAAACAAGAGCGTACGTCGTGACCTTTAACATCGACACGTCTGCTTGGACGGAGGAATCGCGCGATATCGACTTGTATGTCGGCGCAACGACCGACTGCGAGCTTGCGGCAATCGTCGCGCTCGGCAACGAGTTCCAAAAGACGTATAACGTATCCGTTACCGCAAACGCGAAAGCCACAATCGCTTTAACGGACGAGATGACTACGGTAAACAGCAACGGCACGATTTCGGGAACAGTTACTCCGAACAACAACTGTAAGGCGTATTACGTGATGGTTGCGGGCAAAAAAGTCTTGCTCGACAGTGAAAACAAATTCAGCGTTTCCGTCGAATCGCTCGACCTTGCGACTGACGCGGAGAGCGTGCAAATTTCCGCCGTCGTCTCCGATACGGATTTCAGCGTTACCGATGACAACGTAGCCTCCGGCTCTACGATCGACCTGTCGGCAAGCGATATCATCTGGTGGAGACGCTACGGGAAGGACGGTCACCGTCAGGACAAAGAGGGTGTAGAGGCGTTCGTGGACAACGGCTTCGCCTCGCAGCGCGGCGGAGACGATTCGGATTGCACCTTCACAAGCGGCGGTACGGCGGTATTGCCCAAAGAATTTGCCTGCACGCCGCACGGATTAAACGGCGACGGGACGACGAAATATACGGTTACTCTCACCGTAACAAAGGGCGTGACGCAGATCGTGTTCTATACGGGCACATGGAACGATAGCAACATCGTTACCTTCAAATTTATGGAGAGCGACGGCACGGAACTGATCACGAGCGAAGTCAGAAAGGGTAGTTCGGTGCGTCATACGTTGACGTTGAGCGTTGACACGGCGTCCTGGGAGGAAAACGAAACGCGCAAGTTCAAAGTGTTTATCGGCGGCGGGGTTGACGCGGCGATTCTCGAAGCGATTACCGTACACGGGGCTCTTAACTGATTGGTAGGCTAACTACAATTCAAATCCGGTGGACGGGGGAAGCGTTCGCGCTTCCCCCGTTTTCCTAAATATCGATCCAAAAGGAAAATAAATGAAAAAAATATATATCGGCGCGGCGTATTATCCCGAGCTGTGGGACGAGAGAGAAATTGAAAAAGATATTGTTCGGTGCAAAGAGACGGGTGTGAACTGCCTTCGTATAGGGGAATTTGCGTGGGGCGCAATGGAACCCGAAGAGGGCGTATATCGCTTGGAGTGGCTTGTGCGCGTCGTAGAAAAATTATACGAAAACGGTATATTTACGGTGCTCTGCACGCCCACGGCAACGCCGCCCCGCTGGCTCTTGAACAAGTACCCCGAAACGCGCATGACCATGCACGATCTGATCCGCGCAGACGTTTCGTCGCGCTGTCATACCTGCAAGACCTCGCCCGTCATGCGGGAGAAGAACCGCGTTATCGTTTCCGAGCTTGCCAAAACGTTCGCAGGTCATAAAGGGGTAATTGGTTGGCAGATCGATAACGAAATATATCCGTATTCCGAGGGGTGTTACTGCGAACATTGCAAGAGCGCGTTTCGCTCGTATCTGAAAAAGAAGTTCGGCACAACCGAACGATTGAACAAGGCGTGGGGTATGGCGCGGTGGTCGCTCGAATATAACTCGTTTGAAGAGATCGAGCCGCCGTATCCGAAGCAATGGCGGCACCCGTCTTTGCGCAAAGCGTGGCGGGAATTCCATTACGGGCAAATCAAAAGCTATGTGGAAGAACAGGCGGAGATATTACATAACTACGGCTGTCAAAATATCGGTACGAATATGATGCAGCACAATTCGCTGAGCTATTATAAATTAAACGAAAAGTTGGACGTTGCGCAGTATAATCACTACGACACTGCCGAGCGGCTGCCCGACACGGCGTTTGCCTATGATTTCGTGCGGAGCATCAAAAATAAACCGTTTTGGATCATGGAAACGCAGGTGGGCTGGAACGGAAGCGAGTATGCGGAAAACGGCTACCGCCCCGAAGGCGCGTGCTACGCGAATACCTGGCTGCCGATCGCAAAGGGCGCGGAAATGAATTTGTATTGGTTGTTTCGCGCGCACCCCACAGGACATGAGATTGGACACGGCGCACTGTATTCCTCGGCGGGAAGAAGCTACTGTGTAACGGAAGAGGTCGTAAAGGCGAGCGAAGAATTGAAAAAGTGCGAAGAGTTTTTAATAAACACTTGTATTCGCAGTAAAATTGCGTTACACTATTCGAGCACGGCGCACAACAATTTGGAATGCGCGCCGCTTCTCAAAGATATCAATTACCGCGAAACGCTGATAAAGAAATATTACGCGGCGTTCCGCCACCATAACGTGGACGTAATCGACACGCAGCATGCTCTTGAAAACTATGAAGTGATCGTATCGCCCTTTCTTGCGACGGTCGACGAGAACGGACTGAAAGAGCGTATGACCGAATGGATTAAAAACGGCGGCACGTGGATCGTTGGCCCGATGTCGGATATCATGGACGAGAACGTGAAGAAGTACACGCACGCGCCGTATAGCTTTTTGGAAGAACTTGCGGGAGTGTATACGAAGTATCAGAAACCCGTCGCCAACGACGTATTCAAAGCGCAGTGGACGAACGACGGCGAATGCGCCGTTTCAACGTGCTACGACGCTTATGAGTGCAACGAGGGGACAACGAGCCTTGCGCATTACGTGGCGGGCGAGTTTGCGCCGCTGTCGGTGATCACAGAACGGAAAGTCGGCAAAGGCAAACTCATTCTCGTAGGCAGCGTTTTATCGCACGGGGATCTTCTGCGGCTTGTGAACAAAACGCCGATTTGCGAGGCGAGCGGGAACGTTATTTTAACCGAACGCACGGCAACAGACGGGGGCATGTGCGGAATTATCGCCGTGGAAACCGAAAACAAGGGCGGTTACGTGATCTTAAACGGCGAGTATACCGACCTGATTACGGGTAAACGGTATTCGGATAAAATCGAAATTCAACCCTACGGGGTTTTGGTATTAAAGAGGTAAAACTATGGAACAGATCATTTACGGCAACGTTCGCGTGCAGTTGTTGAACGAAAATACCGTGCGCGTCGAGTATGCGAAGAACGGCAAATTCTGCGACGAAAATACGTTTTTCATTCCGAACAGAACGGCGTTTACCGGCGGCGTTTCGTTTACGCAGAAAGAGGGCGTAATTTGCTTCGGCGAATACGTTTTGTATCTTCCCGCAAACGCGCAATCGCTCGAAGGCGTGCGGTTGGAAAAGAACGGTAAGACGGTTTACACGTACGAAAAACTTTTGAACAGCGGCGAGCTGCCCGCTTTGGATCAAACGCCCGAAGCGTTCGCGCTTTCGGATACGCCGCGTATCATCGTTCCCGAAGGCGGGTATTCCGTCAACCGAAAAGGCGAGTATACGGTCGAAGAAGACACACAGGATATTTATTTGCTGCTCTGCGGAGGTGACGCGAAGAAGCTGCGCAAGCTCTATGTGGAACTTACGGGTAAATCCGAATTCGTGCGTCTTTCCACGCTTGGCGGCTGGAACAGCAAGTACTATGCCTATTCGGAAGAGGAAGCCAAACAGCTGATTTTAGATTACGAAGCGCACGAGATCCCGCTCGATGTCATGGTGATCGATACCGACTGGCGCAGTTGCGAAAACGGTTGGGGGTATGACGTCAACGAAAAGCTTTTCCCCGACATGAAACGGTTTTTGGATTTTGCGCATGCGCACGGGGTAGAGATCATGTTCAACGATCACCCCGAACCCGTGGACGGCAAACAGGTATTCGCGCCCGAAGAAATAGCTTATCGCGAGAAGAATTTACAGGCGATTATGGATTTGGGTCTGGACATATGGTGGTACGACAGAAATTGGGGTACTCACCTTGTATCTCCTACCGATAATATGTATTGGGAAACGTTGGGTTTGTATCTTTTCGAGGATATAACGCAGCACCATTGGCAAAAGCAGTCGGGCAGTAAAAATATTTATCGTCGCCCCGTTGTTATGGGCAATGCGGTCAATATTATAAACGGCAGATATATGGGCATAACGGACAGCGCGTCGCATCGCTATTCCGTGCAATGGACCGGCGATATTTCTAGCAGGTCGGATTCGCTTGCTAACGAGGTTGAAAGTTTAATCAAATGCGGCAACAACTGTATTCCGTATATTAATTCGGACTGCGGCGGACATCTCGGCAATCCCGATAAGGAACTGTTTATCCGTTGGATGCAGTTCGGAACTTTGTCGCCCGTGTTCCGCCCGCACTGCACAAATGTTGTCGAGCGCTTCCGCGACCCGTGGTCGTACGACGAAGAAACGCTCGATATCGTTCGTGAGTACAACAATTTAAGATACCGTTTATTGCCCGTAATTTATAAAAGTGCGTACGAAAGCTATGAGAGCGGTCTGCCCATATTTAAAGGATTGGGCTGGGAATATCCCGCAGATAAGCGGTCTTTGAGGTGTAATAGCGAGTACTTGCTAAGTGCAAATATCATAGCCCGCCCCGTGACCTACGGCAAGCCCGTCTGTCTGGATAAAAAGGATTATCTTGCGCCCGTCAAAGCTACGTACTATAACGGCAGAGAGCTTAAAGGCGAGCCCATAGCAACCGCTGAGTACGATGCTCTGGATATGGTGTTAAACCATACTTCGCCGGAGGCGGGTGTGCCCGTTTACGATTTTTCGGCGAGATTTGAGGCGGAAATCAAGCTTGATTCCGATCGCGAACTGTTCATTTCCTGCGACGACGGAGCAACGGTATGGATAGACGGCGAAAAGGTTTTGGAAGATAAAACTCTGCACTCTGCACTAACTTTTCCGTTAAAGAAAATAAAAGGCGGAATAGTTTACAAAATAATGATTGATTACTTTCAGGCGGGTGGTGAAGCCTGTTGCGGACTTTTCTGCGCGGAGCTTCCCAAGGACGGTAAAATAGATACCTATCTTCCCATAGGCAAGTGGATAGACGCATTCAACGGCAATGTATATGCGGGCTGCAAGACGGTGTCGCGCGAATACGGCTTGCGTGAAATGCCGTTATTCGTGCGTATGGGTGCGCTCATACCGCTTGCGTACGAGGCGCAAAATACGAAGATTCAAAAGTGGGATAAGCTCGTTTACGATTTCTACCCCTGTAAAGATGCGTCGGACAGCGGTTATCTCTATGAGGACGATGCCGAAACGACGGCTTACAAATACGGGCAATTCCGCAAGAGCGTGTACAAAGCGGGATATTGTAATGAATGCAACGCATACGTTGTGAATCTTTCCAAAGCCGAAGGTAGCTTTGCTGGCGAGAAATGCTTTGCAAAGCGTGAGATAACGTTCAAGGTACATACGTTCGGCGAGCAAATCAAACGCGTGACGGTAAACGGCGAAGAGGTTACATTTAAGGTTGCGAAGCAAACAAAAACGGCATTCCCTTTGAACGCAGGCGAATGCGCGCCAGATTGCAACGTGTTGCTTGTTACGCTGAACACGCAGGTTGACCAAGAATACGAAATCAGGTTCCATTTGTGAGAATTTTATGTTAAAGGGCAAATTTATCGGAGTTCAAGAAAAGGCGAACGTGTTCGCTGTTGAGAAGAAGTTTACGGCACACGCAGGCGAAAAAGCGTTGTTGCGGGCAACGGCGTTGGGGCTTTATTTTGCCAAGCTCAACGGCGTACGGGTGGGCGATGGCTATTTGACCCCCGGCTGGACCTCGTATAACAAAATGCTACAAGTGCAGGAGTATAACGTTTCCGCGCTCTTAAAAGAGGGTGAAAACGTTTTAACGCTCACCGTCGGCGAGGGTTGGTTTTGCGGCGGCGTTACCTGGATGAAAAAGCGCGATTTGTATGGAAAACAGTCCGCCGTGTGTGCCGATTTGGTTTTTGCAGACAGAGCAATTTCCACGGACGAGAGCTTTTCGGCGCACGAGAGCTATATCCGCGTAAGCGGCATTTACGACGGAGAAACGCAGGACTTTACGGCGGAGTGCAAACAGCTCACCGTGTGCGAGGTTGCATTCGATAAAAGCGTGCTCGTACCGCAGATAAGTGAGCCTGTGCGCAATATCGAACGACTTGCGGTGAAAGAGATTATACATACGCCCGCGGGCGAATTGGTATACGATTTCGGGCAAAACATGGCGGGCGTGGTGGAAATCAGAACACCCGAAAACTTCGACGGCACGCTTACGTTGCAATTCGCCGAAATCTTAGTGAACGGGAATTTTTATACCGACAATTTACGGGGCGCAAAGGCGACGGATACCTTTACGGTGAGGGGTGCAACAACGCTTGTGCCCAAATTTACCTTTCACGGCTTCCGTTATATGAAATTGACGGGCGCGGAACTGCCAAAAGAGAACGTGACGGCAATCGTGCGGCATACCGACATGAAACGGACGGGGTATGTACGCACGAACAACTCGCGGTTCAACCGTTTGATGGACAATGTGGTTTGGGGACAGAAGGGCAATTTTGTAGATATTGCCACGGATTGTCCGCAACGTGACGAGCGGCTGGGTTGGACGGGGGACATCAACGCATTTTGCACGACGGCGGCGTATAATTACGATATCCGCGCGTTTATGAAAAAGTGGCTTGCGGATGTGCGCAACGACCAAGCGGAAAACGGCAAAATCCCGCACGTTGCTCCCGACGTATTGCGCGGCGAGGGCGATATCTCCACGGCGGCGATGTGGTGCGATGCAATTACGATGGTGCCGTGGAAGTTGTATGAAATATACGACGACAAAAGTTTTCTTTCCGAAAACTTCGGTGCGATGAAAAAGTTTATTTTCGCTCGCGAACGGAATATGCAGAACGGATTGATCGCACAGGGATTCGAATGGGGCGACTGGCTTGCGCTCGACAACGAGGCGATTATCGGCAACGGGGTGTTCGGTAGGACGGATCCTTATTATATCGCAAACGTTCTGCATGCTCATTCGCTGAAAATCGTAGCAAATACGGCGAAACTGTTGGGTGATCAAGAGGACAAAATCTATCGGGGAAAATATGAAGAGCACTTAAAACGAGTGCGGGAGGAATATTTTACCGCGGGCGGCAGACTGTGCTTGGATACGGTTACGGCGCAGGTGTTGGCGTTGTACTTCAATATTGTGCCCGATAAGCGCCGAGCAAACCTTGCAAAAACGCTTAACGAAAACGTGATCAAACATGGCTACCGCATGGTGACGGGCTTTATCGGTTCTCCCTATTTGTTGTTTGCTTTGGCGGATAACGGATATTTTGAAACGGCGCGGAGGGTGCTTTTGAACAACGGCTATCCCGGTTGGCTGTACGAAGTGGATATGGGCGCAACGACGATCTGGGAACGTTGGAACAGTTTAATGCCCGATGGCACGCCCAATCCCGACGGCATGAACAGCTACAATCACTATGCCTACGGTTCTGTTATGGAGTTCGTCTACCGCAGAATTGCGGGAATCGAGGCAACGGAAGCGGGATTTAAAAAGATAAGAATTGCGCCCAATCCCTGCAAGGGGCTTGCGAAGTTCAAAGCAGAGTATGAGAGCGTGAAGAGCAAAATCGTTTCGGGCTACGCGCAAAAAGACGGCAAAATCAAATTTACGGTAGAAATTCCCGAAGGTGTGCAGGCGGAAATCATTCTGCCGAATGAAGAGCCGATTACCGTTACGGGCGGGAAGTACGAATACGAGCGCGAATGGGAAAATCTTGAAGCAGAGCCGTTTACGCCCGAGAGCTATGTGACGGAGGTATTCGACAACCCCAAAGCGGTAAAGGCGTTTAACGAAGTGTTCGGTGGAATATTTACAGGCAGCGAAATCGCCTGGATGAAGAACGAGCCCAAAACACTCGGCTTTATGGCGTGGTTCCGAGATCAAGAAAAGAAGATGATGCTTTCCGATTTTCCCGCTATGCTCAAACGCGCGAACGAACTATTTTTACGGTAAAAGTTTTCAGTGCGGAAATGATTGCAAAAAAGAAAGTTCCTCCGTTAAGGAGGAGCTTTTTTCTTGAAAAACTTAAATTCGATCTAAGCGGAAAAAGATTGAGAAAAATTCTTGTGCGCGGGCGCGATCTGTGCTATAATTCGTGGGAAATGTATTATACTTATTTCGTACGGTGCGCCGACGGAAGCCTGTACGCGGGCTACACGAACGATCTGAATCGGCGGGTGGAAGCGCACAACGCGGGCAAAGGCGCAAAATATACGCGCAGCCGTTTGCCCGTGCTGCTCGTTTACAGCGAATCGTTCGACGAGGCGCGTGAAGCGCGCAGCCGCGAATGGAATTTGAAACGGCTCACCCGCGCCCAAAAGGAAGCGCTGATCGCGCAAAAGGACGGCGCACTTTGAAATTCGATTTTGCCGCGCTCCGTTTTTTCGAGGATCCGAATATTTCCGATCGGGTATACTGGTATCTTTGTCCTTTCCCCGTAAAAGAGGGGGAACTCGTCCTCGCGCCCGTTGGTTCGCACGACCGTTTGCAGTGCGCCCGCGTGGAGCGGACGCGTTCTGCCGAACCCGAAAACGCGCCCTACGATCTGCGCGTAATTAAGGAGATTGCGGCGAAGGCGGGCGCGCATAAGCGCGATTTCAACGGATATCTCTGCCGCGATCTGGGCGGAATGCGTTACGACCGGAAGCGGTTTACCCGATACGGCGTGTTCCTCTGCGCGGAGGGGGTTCCGGGCAAAGACGCGCTCGACGCGTTGTACGATTACGGCGCGGCGGTGATCGAAGCGGGCGAATGCAGCTCCGCTGCGCTGTGGCGCACGCTTGCCCGCGCGAACGATCCCGTTCTCATCTGCGGGGCGTGTGCGAAAGAGATCGCCGCACGGCTGTTGCTCCTTGCGGGCGTTTGCGCGGAGGACGTGAAAAGAGTCCGTCTTTCGGCGGGCGAGCCACAGCGGGATAGCGCGACGTTTTTGGAAGAAACGGGGCTTGCGCGGGAAGAGATCCGCTTGCTGCAAGAAAAACTCCGTTAAAGGACGGCATATGAAACACATTTTAATGATTGCGACGGGCGGCACGATCGCCTCGAAAAATACGGGATCGGGGCTTGCGCCCGCAATGACTTCGGAAGAACTTCTGCGTTGCGTGCCCGAAATCGCGGACACGTGCCGCGTCACGACGGTGCAACCGTTCAATCTCGACAGTACCAACGTGAGCCCGAAACACTGGTTGGAAATCGCGCGGCTGATCGAAAGCAATTACGGCGCGTACGACGGCTTCGTCGTAACGCACGGAACGGACACCATGGCGTACACGGCGGCGGCGCTTTCGTATCTCATTCAGAACTCGCCCAAACCCGTGGTTCTCACGGGTTCGCAGAAGTCGGCTTACCTGCGCGATACCGACGCACGGCAAAATCTTGCCGATGCGTTCGCGTTCTGTACCGACGATAACGCCTGCGGCGTGCACGTGGTGTTCGACGGAAACGTGATTTTAGGCACGCGCGCCAAAAAGACGCGCACGCACAGTTATAACGCGTTCACAAGCGTCGATTATCCCAACGCCGCGCTCATGCGCGAAGGCAAGCCCTTTTATTATTTTAACGAAGAGAAGGGAACGCCGAAATTCTATCGTGCGTTGAACGAAAGGGTGTTCGTGCTGAAAATGATCCCCGGCATGAAAGCGGATATTTTCGACTATCTCGAAAAATCCTGCGACGGGCTGGTGATCGAATCGTTCGGCGCGGGCGGATTGCCCGACTACGGCGACGGCGCGTTTTTTACACGGCTGAAAGCGTTTCTTTCGCTTGGAAAAACGGTGGTGCTTACCACGCAGGTCGAGCGGGAGGGCAGTTCGCTCGACAAATACGAAGTGGGCAGAAAACTCCGCGCGTGCGGCAACGTGCTCGAAGCGCGCTGCATGACGCTCGAAGCGACGAGCGCAAAACTCATGTGGCTTCTTTCGTTTGCGAAGGGCGAAGAAGTGGAGCGGTTATTTTATACGCCCGTCGGGAAAGATATTTTTTAAAATTTATTTGCATTCGCGAACGGTCAGTTTAAAATTCTGACCGTTGGGAAAAGACAGGCGCAACGCCTGTTTTTTTGTTTCGAACAAGCCGATAAAATATTCCTGTAACAGAGGAGCGATTTCCTGCAACAAGCAGTTTGCGGGGAATCGCTCTTCGTTTTTTGCTGCGTTGACGGTTGCGTTTACGATTTGATTTTTCATAACTTCATACCTCTTAAAAGTTGGTACTTCATGCGTGTACCGATTTTGTACTTTTATTATAGGCTCTATTCGTTTTACAGTCAAACAAAATGTAAAACGAGTAGAGCATAATATTTTGTAGAAAGAGGACTTTGTTATGGTGAATTTGTCGGTATTTGTCGAAAGGCTCAAAGAGTATATGAACGACTACGATTTAAACGAAACAACGCTTGCAAAAGCAATCGGTTGCAGTCGGGTAACGATTTCGAATATCATCAATGAAGCGCATATGCCTTCTACCGAAACGTTGATTGCATTAACGGCGTATTTTAAGTGCTCTGCGGATTATTTGTTGGGCATGACTGATTTTCCGCACGAAGTTACGTTGAAACGGGTTCAGCCGTTCAATGAAATTTTGCGAACGCTTTTGAAAGAAAACCGAAAATCGCAATATAATTTGCGCAAAGAATTAAAAATATCCAGTTCGCTGGTTTACAAGTGGCTGTCGGGGGAAGCACAACCCAGCGTATACAGTTTAATGAAATTAACAAGTTATTTTAATTGCTCCGTCGATCATCTTTTGGGCAGAGAATAATTACAAGGGGCGCGACCGATTGAATCGGTCGCGCCCCTTGTCTGAATCGAAACATAATATTGCAATATAAAATCGGGCTCCCAAAAAGTATCGAAGAACTTTTTGGGAAAAGGAGAAATCGGCGTTAAAACAAATAAGACGGCTTTCGCCGTCTTATTGTAAAAATTCGCCGTGTTTCGACGTGGTGCACCCGGCGAGGATCGAACTCACAACCTTCAGCGTCGGAGGCTGACGCGCTATCCAATTGCGCTACGAGTGCTTCAACGTTAGCCATTATAGCACAACTATCTGAAAAATGCTTTATATTTTCAGTCGATTATGGTAAAATAAAAGAAAAAATTTTTACGCAAGGCGTCTTTATGCAGAAAACCGTCATCGTCGGCATGAGCGGCGGAGTGGACAGCTCCGTTGCCGCGCTGCTCTTAAAACAACAAGGTTACCGTGTCGTCGGGCTCTTTATGCAGAACTGGGAAGAGACGGATCCGAACGGCGCATGCACTGCGGAAGCGGATTTTGCCGACGTGGAACGCGTTTGCGGACTTCTGGATATCCCTTACTATACCGTCAATTTTGCAAAAGAGTATCTCGACCGCGTTTTTTCCTATTTCCTTGCGGAATATCAGGCGGGCAGAACGCCGAATCCCGACGTGCTGTGTAACCGCGAAATCAAATTCGGGCCTTTCAAAGATTACGCAAAAAAACTGGGCGCCGATTACGTTGCTACGGGGCATTACTGCGGGATTTCTCACGAAAACGGCGTGCACCGTTTGTTAAAGGCGCGGGACGCGAATAAAGATCAGACTTACTTTTTAAATCAGCTTTCGCAGGATCAGCTCGACGGCGTGCTTTTTCCGCTTGCGGGGCTGGACAAACCGCAGGTGCGCGCGCTTGCCGAAGAGTACGGACTTTCCACCGCGAAGAAGAAGGATTCCACGGGCATCTGTTTTATCGGCGAGCGGAATTTCCGTCGGTTCTTGCAGACGTATCTGCCTGCGCAACGCGGTAAAATAAAAACGCTCGGCGGCGAAACGGTCGGCGAACATCTGGGGCTCATGTACTATACGCTCGGTCAAAGGCGGGGGCTCGACCTTGGCGGAAGAAAGGGGGAAGCGGGCAGATGGTTCGTCGTAAAAAAGGATCTGGAACAAAACGTACTCTACGTTTCCCACGGCGACGAAGCTCCGCTCTATTCCAACGGGTGTACCGTCGAGGGCATGAATTTTATTCCTTTTCCGCCCGAAGCGAAAGAGTTTTCCTGCAAAGCGAAGTTCCGTTACCGTCAGGGCGAACAGGGCGTGCGCGTGCAACGCATGGGGGATACCGCTTTGAAAATCTTTTTCGACGAACCGCAGCGCGCGGTGACCGAAGGGCAGTACGCCGTACTGTACGACGAAACGCAGTGTCTCGGCGGCGGCGTGATCACGGGTACGTTTTAACGAAAAGAATTCGGTTTTTTAAAGGGAGGGTTGCAATGAGTCGGCTTTGTGAATTTTTAAGAGAATGCGGGGCGTTTATGCTCCTTACGTTAAACGGCGGGAAGCCTGCGGGCAGACCGTTCGGCGCGGTTACGGAAATCGGCGGCGATCTTTTGATCTGCGCGGGCGCGGGCAAACCCGTGTTCGATCAGCTCAAAGAAAATCCGTGCGTGCAGTTTCTTGCGCTCAAAGCGGGCACGCGCGACTGGGCGCGCGCGGACGGCGTTGCGCGGGAAACGTTCGATTTGGAGATCAAAGCGCAAATGCTTCGCGATTGTCCGAACCTGTTAAAATATCACGCACAGGCGGAAGATCCGTCTTTTCACGTGTTCCGCGTTGCCGTTGAAAACGCGGAGCTGCATACTAACGGCGGAACGGAAAAAATCGTGAACTGAAAATTTGAAGGTATAAAAGTAATTTCATCCGTCAATAACTTCCGTGCTGAGAACGGAGGTTATTTTTTATGAAAAAAGCAATCGTATTGATTTTATTGATCGCCTCGATCGCGGGAATCGCGCTCGGGTTTGCGGGAACGGGCGCGCAGAACGATTCCGACCGCGCAGCCTATCTGCGGGTACATATCCGTGCAAATTCCAACGCGCAGTGCGATCAGGCGGTAAAATATCAGGTGCGCGACAAGGTAGTGGAGTTTTTAACGCCCACCGTTGCGGACTGTGCCACCAAAGAAGCGGCAATGGAAAAGATCGGCAGCAAACTGGGCGAAATCGCCCGCGTGGCGGACGGCGTTCTCCGCGCAAACGGTTATACTTACGGCGCGAAAGCGAGCATCCGCAAAGAAGAATTTCCCACCCGCGTTTACGAGGGCGCGACGCTGGAAGCGGGCGTGTACGACGCGCTTATTTTGGAACTCGGCACGGGCAAAGGGGACAACTGGTGGTGCGTGGTGTATCCGCCGCTGTGTTTTACGGGCGGGAACGGCAACGTCGTTTACAAGAGCAAGATTGCCGAAATCATTCGCTTTTTCACGCAAAAACGTTAAAAATCCCTGATATTTCGGGGAGAAAGGAAACCTTTTTCGGTTTTTCGATGAGAAAATTTTTTCTTCGACTTCGCGTGACACATTTCGACAAAACATCTTAAATTACGATAAAAAAACCACGCTTGCGAAACTTCCTCCCTTTGCCGATCTATGCTATAATAAAAGCAGACGAAATGAGTTGCGTTTCGGTTACGGAAGATTTTACGGATAAGCAAAGGAGAGTTACAAATGAACGTCAAGATCAAGAAGGAAGATTTCGAATTTTTGATCCGCATGCTGTATGCGGGCAGTACCATCGTCACCGAAGGCGTCGCGAAGGAGTACGTCAAGGCAAAGTACGATCAGATTTTGGGCGACGTTTCGACGCAGTATCTTGCGATGAAGCAGAGCGCGGAGCCGGATGAAATCAGCAACCGCGATCTCGAAGCGCTGCGCGAAAACGTCCTCGGCGAATTAGAGGAAGATTTCGTTTGCGCGGAAACGAACGCGTATTACGAAAAACTTGCCGAAAAAATCGCGGATATGAGTTATCCCGCGTCCGAGTGTGCGAAAAACGAATCGATCGCCTTAAAAAATATGTTGGCGCAGGAAGAGTATCGCAGGCTGTTCCGCCGCTGCGGGGACAGGACGGTGCGGATCGTCGCGCCGCGGATCGGTGCAAAAATCGAAGAAACGGTATAATCGTATGAAAAAGGCGCGGAACCCTTCCGCGCTTTTTTTGTGCGGCGTTGATTGTGCGCCGCAATTTTTTTTTGCATAAAATTTTTCCGAATGCCCACATTACGCATAGGAGGAATTTATGAAGAAGTTTTTGGCAATCGGCGCGTTGACGCTTGCACTCTCGGGAGCAGCCGCTGCGGGGATTACCGCGGTAACCGTATCCCGCGCGGGTGACGCAGCCGATACGGCGCAGACTGCCGTCGTCGAAGCCGCCGTGCTCCGTCAGGGAAGCAGGGGCGGTGAGGTGAAGGAAGTCCAGCGCAGATTGAAACAATGGGGCTACTATTCGGGCGCGGTGGACGGCATTTTCGGTTCCGGTACGAAAAAAGCGGTGATCTCGTTCCAAAAGAAGAACGGTCTGACGGCGGACGGCATCGTCGGGAAAGCGACGTACGCCGCACTCGGCATGAACGATTCGTACAATGCGCTCAACAGACCGGGCAGCAAACCTTCGGGTTCGTCGAACTACACCTCTTCCGATCTCTATCTGCTGGCAAAGTGCATTTATGCGGAAGGTCGGGGAGAGAGCTACACGGGACAGGTTGCGATCGGCGCGGTGATCATGAACCGCGTGAAGAGTCCTTCCTTCCCCAACAGCATTTCGGGCGTGATTTATCAGCCCGGCGCGTTTACCGCCGTATCCGACGGGCAGATCAATCTCGAACCGAATCAGACGGCGTACGACGCGGCGCGCGACGCCATGAACGGCTGGGATCCCAGCTACGGGTGCCTGTACTATTACAACCCCGCAGTCGCGACCAGCGCGTGGATCTTCAACCGTCAGACGGTGACGGTGATCGGCAAACACGTCTTTGCCATTTAAGGAGGAGTTATGGAAAAGAAAATCGGTAAAAACGTTTCGAGCGGGGCGAAGAAGGTGGAACGCATCGAAAAGGAAAAAGAAATTTCCGCCGCAACCGTAGATTCCGCTACGGAAAAGACGCCCGTAAAAAAGACGACGAAAACGACCAAGACAACGACGAAAAAAGCTTCGAAATCGCCCGAAAAACGCGAAAAAGTTCGTGCGGCAAAGGCGGAAAAGAAAGAGGACGCCGCTGCGGAAAAGCGTTTGGACGCGGCGAAAAAGCGCGCGCGCAAGAAGGAAGAAAAGCTCATGAAAAAAGCGGAGCTGAAACAGAAGAAGCTGGAAAAGAAGGCGGCGCTCAAAGAAAAGAAACTCGCGCGCAAGGAAATGATCGCGAAAAAGCGCGCGGAACGCAAAGCACTCGTACTCAAAAAGAACGCGGAGCGCAAGCAGAAGCACGCCGATAAAAAGCTTGCGATCAAAGAAAAGAAGTTGGAGCGCCGCGCGGAAAAGAACGCGCGCAGAGAGATGCTCAAAAACGAATCGAAGGCGGAAAAACAAAAACGCCTTTCCCGCGAGCAGAAAGACCGTATCGCGTTAAAGCGCCAGCGCAGAGAAGCGCGCGACAAGGCGCGCGAACAAAAGATCAAGGCGCGCGAAGCGGCGCACGCACGCAAGGCGGACGATAAGAAACACAAACGCGAACAGAGAACGGAACGCAAAAAACGGACCGCCGGATTCGGCGGCTGGCTGGCGGCGGTCATTTCGCTCGGCGTAGCGTGTCTTGCGCTTGCGACGGTCGTGACCGCGGGCGGCATGAGAATGAACGATATGAACGTGGCGGCGGAAAACGGCGCGCGCGCAACCCTTTACGAAATGGTGTCCGTTTCGGAAGATATGGATAACAACCTTTCCAAACTGCGCGTTTCTTCGGGCAGAGGCGAACAGCGCAAACTGCTCACCGATATTCTGGTGGACAGCATGCTCATGGAAAGCGCGCTCGAACGCATTCCCGTAGACGCGGCGACGAGCACAGATATTTCGGCGTTCGTGAACAAGACGGGTTCCTATGCGCGTACCCTGCTCGGCAAACTCGCAGCAGGCAAGTCGCTGACGGAAACGGAAAAGAACACCATCTCTTATCTTGCGAACGTGAACGAAAAGCTTTACGGCGAACTCAACGCGCTTGCAACGACGATGACCGACAAACAACTGCGCGAATTTATGAGAGGCGGCAAAGGGACGGTATCCGATAAATTCGGCGAAATCGGCGGCGGCACCAAAGTGCAGCCCGACGAAATCGTAGACGCGCCCTTCTCGGGCGAAGGCAACGTGGGCGAAAACGAGCTTTCGAAGCTCGAAACCGTAACCGAAGCGCGTGCGGAAGAGCTGGTGAAAGAATATCTCAACGGTTACCACCTGCGCAAAGTATGCTATACGGGCGAAACGGTAGCGCGCGATATAAGCTGCTACAACTTCGTCATGACCGATGAAAACGACGTTGAAATCTTTGCGCAAATTTCCAAGAACGGCGGGAAACTCGTGCTCTTCGACACGTACGAACCCTGCACGCAGAAGAATTTCGACCTCGATACCTGCGATACCCTTGCGAAAGAATTTTTGAGCTCGCTCGGCATCGACAACGTGGAAGCCGTCTGGCTCTCCGACGCGGGCATGGTTGCCGACATCACCTACGTGAGCTATCAGGACGGCGTGCGCGCCTATCCCGATATGATCCGCGTGCGCGTCTGCGAATCGAAGGGACGCGTCGTGGGAATGGATGCGAAGGGCTATCTCGTGAACAATTGCGAAAGATATTACGCGGTCGGTTTGAGCGAATGGGATGCGAGAGAGATGATCTCTTCCGATCTCGAAATCGAAAATACCGGTCTTGCGCTCATCCCCTTGGACGGCGAAGAAGTACTTGCTTACGAGTTCTTCTGCAAAGCGGGAGAACGGGAATACGTGATCTACCTGAACGCCAACAACGGCGAAGAAGTGCAGATCTTCCGCGTGCGCGACAGCGCGGCGGGCAGCTATCTGCGGTAAAGAATATCCATCAGATCCGATCCGGAAGGAACGGATCTGATTTTATTTTGCAAATTAAAAAGCCGAGCTGAAAGCCCGACTTTTTAATGAGAAAAAATATGGGTTGTATAAGCTGATTTATTACGCCGAATTCGTTTCGGATAACGCCATTATATGCCCGCGCATACGGAATGTCAAGTATTTTTTACGGATTCGCTTTGAAAATTCCTTTCCCAAATCCTTGCAAAAGTACGTGAAATCGGTTACAATCGAATTATTAAACGCAAGGAGAAATGATGTTTCACGTCGTTTTGGTGGAGCCTGAAATTCCGCAGAATACGGGCAATATCGCGCGCACCTGTGCCGCAACGGGCAGCGAACTGCATTTGATCCGCCCGCTCGGATTCGAAATTTCCGACCGCTATTTAAAGCGCGCGGGGCTCGATTACTGGGGACTCGTTACGGTGCGCGTGCACGAGAATTTACAGGAGTTTTTTGCGGCTTATCCGCAGGCGCGCTGTTTTTATTTTACGACCAAAGCGCCCCGCGCTTACGTCGAAGCGGAGTATCGCGACGGGGATTTTCTGATCTTCGGGAAAGAGACGAAAGGGCTCCCCGAAGAGCTGCTCGTCGCGCACCCCGAAAGCTGCGTGCGCATTCCGATGGCGGACGAGAGCCGTTCGCTCAATCTTTCCAACTCGGCGGCGATCGCCGTGTACGAGGCGCTGCGCCAGAACGGGTTTGCGGGCTTGAAGGGCACGGGCGAACTGCACCGTTTGAAATGGTAACGTTCAGGCGGATCTTTTGCGCCGTTTTCGGTTGTCTTGTTCTTTGCGCAGGCGTTTTCTGCGCTTTTTTGCCTTTGCCCCGAATCGTTTCCGTGGCGGAAGAACGCTACGTCTGTACGTGGGAGGACGGCAGGGTAAGCGAAGAAACTTACGCTTCGGCTTACGCTATGCTCGATCCCGCGGGCGGGCTTTCTTTGGTTTCGGGCGATCGGCGCGGTACGATCGCCGCTTCGTCCGCTTATTCCGCCCTTTGCAATACGCTGGAGGGCGCGGAAATCGCAGAACTGCTTGCGGCGGATTGCAACGGCTTATCCCGATTGGAATGCGCTGCGGCGTATCGCAAGTATCGTAACGAATTGTGGTTTGCCGAAGGCTTCTTTGCGTGGGACGGGCGCCGTGTCGCAAGAGAGGATGCACCTGCGGGAAATTCCGTCGTCTGGCTTTCGGGAAAACTCGGTGCTGGCGCGCTGAAAAGAACGGGCGCGGAAAGGCTGGAACTTTGCGCGGAAGCGGAATTTACGGCAAGATCGCTAATCGGCACTGCGGTGCGCGAAATCACGGCGCACGCGCCTTATGTAATGGAAGGGAACGCCGTCTATCTGGATACGGGTACGGCGCGCCGTCTGATCGCGGGCATGCCCGTAGCGGAAACGCTTACAGTCGGCGATGCGGATTATATCGACGAAGGCGCGCTATGCGCCTGTGAAAATCTGGTTTCGCTTTCGCTGCCGTTTGCGGGCGCGTCCGCGCAGCGCGGGGGTATGCTTGCGTATCTCTTTTCGGACGGCGTGCAGTTCCGAGTTCCATCCTCGCTGAAATCGCTGAAAGTACGGGCCGGCGTTTTGGAGCAGAACGCGCTGTACCGTTTGAACGGGTTGGAAACGATTGATCTGTGCGGAATGGATTCGGTTGCATGGCGCGCGGTGGAAAACTGTACGGCGCTGAACGTATTGCACGTGCCTGCCGCGGTGAAATTGCCGCAGGGAAATTTTTCGTCCCGCAGGGCGGCGTGCGGTTGCACGGTATACGAAAGGCTCGGATAAAAACGGAAGGAAAGGGGAATCAATCACAGCATGAAGCGAAAGTTAAAAAAGATATTCAGCCGTTTTGCGTTCGTTGCGCTTACGATTATATTGCTGTTCGTGACGATGGTGTTTTTGCTTGTCGGCGCCTTCTATTTCGTGAACTTTATCATCATATATTATTTCCCGCAGACGCAGTCGTTTATCACTTACGCGATCGCCGCGCTCGATTATCTGATTCTCGTGATAACGGTTCTGCATATTGCCAACCGCGACACGGTGCCCGAAACCAAAGTGCCTTGGATCTTGTGCATCGTCGCGCTCAATATTCTAGGCGTTGCGATTTACGTCGTGTTCGGCAACAACCGCCCGCTCTCCCGCCGCGCCCGCGTGCGGTACGGCAAATTGCTTGCGCAGTCCGAACCGTTTTCCCGCCGCAAACTGACCAAAGCGGAAACGGTGGACGCGCTCGGAAACTGGGCGGACGAGAGCGAAGCGTTGTTTGCGGAAAACAGGGACGCGGTGCTCTACGGCGGAACGAAAACGGAGTATTTTCCGACGGGCGAAGAATTCGCAAAAAGGTTGCTCGGCGATCTCGAACGCGCGGAAAAATATATTTTTCTCGAATATTTTATTATCGCAAAGGGAAAACTCTGGTCGGAAATTCTCGAAATTCTCAAACGCAAAGTTTCGGAGGGCGTGGAAGTCCGCGTCATTTACGACGACGTCGGGTGCATGGGCGCCATTCACATGCGCTATCACAAGACGCTGCAAAAGCTCGGCATCAAGTGCGTAAAGTTCAACCCCTTCGTGCCCGTGTTTACGAACGTGCACAACAACCGCGACCACAGAAAGATTACCGTGATCGACGGCGTGATCGGCTACACGGGCGGGATCAACCTTGCCGACGAATACGTGAATCTCATTCACCCATACGGGCACTGGAAGGATACCGCGGTGCGGTTGGAAGGGGAGGGCGTCAAATCCCTGATTCTCATGTTTTTGCGGGTGTTCAATTTAAAGGCGAAAGTCGCCGAAGATTTTTCGCCCTATCTTCCCGAACGGTACGATTATTACGAGGGGGAGGGCTTCGTGCAGCCTTACGGTGACGGGCCCCGTCCCTTATACGGCAGGCACCTCGGCGAGGACGTGTATATCAATATTCTGAACGGGGCGAAGCACTACGTTACCATTACCACGCCGTATCTGATCATCGATTACCGCATGCGCGAAGCGCTCGTTGCGGCGGCGAAGCGGGGCGTGGAGGTCAAAGTGCTTACTCCGCACGTGCCCGATAAAAAAATTCCGTTTGCTCTCACGCGTTCCAACTATATGGCGCTCATCAAGGGCGGCGTCAAGATTTACGAGTATACGCCCGGTTTCGTGCATGCGAAGAGTTTTTTGGCCGACGACGAAATCGCCGTCGTGGGAACGATCAACCTCGATTACCGCTCTTTGCTGTTTCACTTCGAAGACGCGGTGCTCATGTACAGGACCAAAGCGATCGAGGGATTGAAGGCTGACATGGAGGCGACGTTTGCCGTTTCCGCGCTGCAAACGGAAGAGGACGCAAAACGCAACGTGGTCTGGCGGTGGCTCTGCGAATTTGCAAAATTGTTTTCGCCGCTGTTTTAAGGAGGGAGTATGATTCATTCGCTCAGCGGCGGCGTGATCGCCGAGAACGCGCCGCTTACGTTCGTAAAGGCGGAAGTGGAGGGCGCGCCCTGTTGGTTTTTATCGCCGACTTCCAAAATCAAAGCGGGGGATCGGATTTGCGTTCCGTTCGGGAATCACCGCGCGGAGGGCGTCGTTTTGCGCGTGGAAAACGGTACGCGGCAAACCGCGCCCCTGCCCCTTTCGCGCATGAAGGAAATCGAAGAAATCTTTCCCGCGTAAGTCGGTTTTGCTTGACAAAGCGGATTTCGTCCGATATAATCGTTGAAACGTTTGAATAGGTCATCGGAGAACGCGCAGCCGCAGCTGCGAGGTTGATAAGATGTCGGGTGCGCTCGGTGAATACGATCGGCGCCCTTTTTTTATACGGAGGATTTATGAAACGGCAAAGAATCGGCTTGTCCGAACACTTTACCTTTAAAAAATTATTTTCGTTTACGCTGCCTTCCGTGATCATGGCGGTGTTCACTTCGATCTATACCATCGTGGACGGCGTGTTCGTATCCAAAGTCGTGGGGGAGAGCGCATTTGCAGGGCTCAACCTGATTTTTCCCTACATTATTATTTTCGGCGCGTTCGGCTTGATGTTCGGGTCGGGTGCGAGCGCGCTTATCGCCAAAACGCTCGGCGAAGGGGATCGGGCGCGGGCAAACGGTTATTTTACGTTTTTCGTAATTTCCATCGTGATTGCGGGAATCGTGTTCGGCGCGCTGGGAATCGGTCTGCTCCGTCCGGTTGCGGAACTGCTGGGCAAAGACGCGACGGCGGAAACGGTGGAAAACGCCGTGCTGTACGGGTTCGTACTGTTTTGCGGAATGCCCTTTCTGATGTTGCAGTATTCTTTCCAGAGCTTTATGGTGACCGCCGAAAAACCGACGCTCGGCTTCTTGATTACGGTGGCGGCGGGTGTGACGAACGCCGCGCTCGACGCGCTGTTTATCCTCGGTTTCCGCTGGGGGCTTGCGGGCGCTGCCGCCGCGACCGTTACGGGGCAGGCGGTGGCGGGGATTGCGCCGATCGTCTATTTTTCCTGTAAGAACAGCAGCCTGTTCCGCTTTACCAAACCGCGTTGTACGGTGCGTGCGTTTTTCCGCGCCTGCACCAACGGCGTTTCGGAACTGCTTTCGAATATTTCGTTTGCGATCGTATCCATGCTCTACAATTTTCAGCTTCTGCATTTTGCGGGCGACAACGGCGTGATCGCGTACGGGATTATTCTGTATATGGGCACGGTGTTCTTCAATTTGTTTTTCGGTTTTTCGATGGGCTGCGCCCCCTTGGTTGGATATCATTACGGCGCGCAGAATACCGACGAGCTGAAAAATCTGCGCAGGAAGGGGTTTCTCGTCGTAGGCGTGCTCGGCGTTTTGCTCACCGTGCTGGCGGAAGCGATCGCGGCGCCCTTTGCCCGTCTGTTTGCCGAATCGCAAGCCGTATACGAACTCACCCTTTCGGGTATGAGAATTTATTCGTTCGTCTATCTTTTAATGGGGTTCAGCATATTCGGATCGGCGTTTTTCACCGCGCTCAACAACGGGCTCGTATCCGGCGCGATTTCCTTCGTCCGTTCTCTGGTTTTTCAATCCGGCATGGTTTTGTCGCTGCCCTTGCTGTGGGGAATCACCGGCGTATGGCTTGCGCCGACCGCCGCCGAAATTCTGGCGTTTCTCGTAACGGTATCTTTCTTTTTCGCCATGCGTAAAAAATATCGGTATTGAGTTTGCGGAATTCGATTGACAGAATCGCGGCATCCGTGCTATTATGATAAAGACGTAGGGGAGTAGTCGGCTCTCGCATCCGAATGCGGAACGGGGAGCGTTAACGTCCACATATTGCGGTTGTTTCCGCGGGTGTTATCTGAAACGGCAAGACTTACGCACGGTTTTTTCCGCGCGTAAGTCTTTTATTTTTTCGGGGAATCTATGACAGTCTGGGAAATTCTTTTTATCGCGATTGCGCTTTCGATGGACGCGTTCGCCGTGGGCATGACCAACGGCATGAGCGATCCGCGCATGCAAACGGGCAAAATTCTGCTCGTCGCTTTTGCGTTCGGGCTATTCCAGTTTTTGATGCCCGTGCTGGGATTTTATCTCGGCGCGGCGTTTGCGGAAATCGTGGAAAAAATCGCGCCCTGGCTTTCGTGCGCGCTGCTCGTCTTGCTCGGCGGGAAGGCGATTCAGGGCGCGGTTTCGGAAAAAATCCGCGCCCGCAGAGAAAATCTGCTCCGTCCTTTTTTGGGCGGCGCGGAAAGCGTGCTCGGCTTGGGCAAACTGGCGGCGCAGGCGGTTGCGACCAGTTTGGACGCGCTCGCCGTGGGTGTCACGCTGCTCGCCGCGCAAACTTCCTCTGCGTTGCCGTTGCCGTTTTTGGTCTGCGCGGGGCTGATCGGACTCGTTACATTCGCGCTTTCGGTGGCTGCAGTGGAGATCGGCAAGCGGGCGGGCGACCGCTTCTCGGCGCAGGCGGAAGTTGCGGGCGGCGTCGTTTTGATCGGGATCGGGCTCAAGATTCTCGTCGAATCCTTTCTGTAAATCTTTGTAAGCAAACTTGACAATCGCATCCGTTCGTAGTATAATACCGTTGGAAATCCAAACGGGAGAAATCATTTGAAAAAACACGTAAAGCGCTACGATTTTGCGCGAAAACCGAAAAAAGCGAGCAGGTTTTGGATGTGGATCGGGCGTACGTTTGCAATCCGTCCCCGCCTGAAAGGCTGTCCGCTGCAAGTAAAAAAAATCAATATGGAGGGGATCGAGCCGCCCTATCTGCTTCTGGCAACGCACGCCAGCATGCTCGACTTCCCCGTCATGTATCAGGCGATTGCGCCGCATAACGCAAACAACGTGGTCGCGATCGACGCGGTGCGCGATGTCGGCGACTGGCTGATGCGGCAGGTCGGCTGTATCTGCAAGCGCAAGTTCGTAAAGGATTATCATCTGATCCGCAACATGCGGTATTGCGCGGAAAAATACCGGAGCATCGTATGCGTATATCCCGAAGCGCGTTACACGCTGGACGGAACGACTTCTTTTTTGCCCGATTCGCTGGGCAAGATGAGCAAACTCATGAAGACGCCCGTCGTCGTTCTGCGCATGTACGGTACGTTCATCGCCGCGCCGCAGTGGAATAAAGACGAACAGAAAATTCCACTGGCGTGCGAACTCGAATGCGTCGCCACGGCGGAAGAGGCGGCAACGCTTACGGTTGCGGAGCTGAACGAACGCATCAAAAAAGCGTTGCAACGGGACGATTACGCCTATCAGCGCGCGCGGGGGATCGAACTGAAAAGCCCCAACCGCGCCAACGGTTTGCACAATATTCTGTATCAGTGCCCGCACTGCAAACAGGAATTCCACATGTATTCCGCGGGGACGCGGCTGTGGTGTTCGGCGTGCGGCAAGGGCTGGCAGATGAGTACGCTTTCGGAACTGAAAGCGGAAGAAGGGGAAACGGAGTTCCGTTATATTCCGGACTGGACGGCGTGGGAACGCGGAAACGTGCGCAAAGAGGTGCGCGGGGGAACTTACCGTTTCGAGGACGAAGTGACGGTGCATACCCTGCCCAATGCAAAACGGTTTTACGATCAGGGCAAGGGAAAGCTCGTACAGACGGCGGAGGGAACTTTTCTCGAATGTACGGCTTACGGCGAAAAAACGTCTCTTTTCTGGTCGGCGGCGGAACTGGAAAGCGTGCACGTCGAATACGATTATCCCTATCGGAAAGATAAATACAAGAAAAATATTTTCGGCGACTGCGTAGATATTTCGACGCCGCAGGAAAGTTACTGGCTCCACCCCGTGAACTTGCGGGATCAGCTGACCAAACTTTCCTTTGCAACGGAGGAAATTCACTTGCTTGCGTTGGAAAAACTGAAATCGGATTCGGCAAAATAAAAAAATTGAAAGTCGGGCGCGGCATGCGCTTGACTTTTTTCGTGGCAAATGATACCATTTTGAACGTTGAGAGGGAGTAGTCCGCGCGCCGCGGCAACATACCCCGCCTGCCGTTGCAGGCGTGTCGCGGCGGTTCGTATGAACGACAAGACTTTCGGCAAAAATCTTTCTTGCCGCATAAGGAGTGTTTCGGGTATGGAACTTGCATTATGGATTTTTTTGTTGGTCGTAGGACTTGCTCTGCTCATCAAAGGCGCCGACTGGTTTGTGGACGGCAGCGCGGGCATTGCGGGAAAGTGTAAAATACCGCCGCTCATCATCGGGCTCACCGTGGTGGCGTTCGGTACGAGCGCGCCCGAACTGTGCGTTTCCGTCGCTTCGGCGATCAAGCATTCGACGGAGATCGCGATCGGGAACGTGGTCGGCAGCAATATTGCGAATATTCTGCTCATTCTCGGCGTTGCGGCGCTCATTCATCATTTGCCCGTTACGCGCAATTCCCTCGTGCTCGATCTTCCCGTTCTGCTCGTTTCGAGCGGACTTTTGGTGGGGCTCGGCGTCTGGGGGCGCGCGCTCGAATGGTGGGACGGACTGATCTTTTTAGGAATCTTTGCGGCGTATCTTACCGTGTTGCTGTTAAAGGCGAAAAAGTCGCTCAAAACGGCGGGGGCGGCCGCGCTTCCCGTGCAAACGGAACGTACGCCGAAGGGGAAAATCGCGCGGTGGTACGCCGCCATGCGCGAAAAAATTTGGTTTTTGATCGTACTTACGATCGTGGGGCTCGGGCTCGTGGTGGGCGGCGGAACGCTGCTCGTTGAAAGCGCGAAGCAGATCGCGGGGCACTTCGGCGTATCCGAGAGGATCATCGCGCTCACCGTGGTCGCAATCGGCACTTCGCTGCCCGAACTGGTTACTTCGGTCGTTGCCGCAAGAAAGGGCGAAACGGATATCGCCGTCGGCAACGTGATCGGCAGCAATATCTTTAATATTCTGCTCATTGCCGGCATTTCGTCGCTCGTCTATCCGTTGCCGTTTACGTTGGAAGGCAATCTGATCGACGCGCTCGTCGCGCTGGGCGCGGTCGTACTCCTGTATGCGTTTTCCCTCTTTAAGGGACACAGGATCGGGAAGATCGGCGGCGCGGCGATGCTCGCCTGCTTTGCGGGTTACTACGTATATCTTTTCTGCACGCTGTAAAAGGGTGCGTGGGAGTTTGCTTGAAACACTTATCCGTTTGTCTGAAAAACTATCGTCTGGAAGCGGTGCTTGCGCCGCTTTTCAAATTGCTCGAAGCGGCAATGGAGTTGCTCGTGCCCCTCGTCGTCGCGGTGATCGTGAACGACGGCGTGAACGGAGGGGACAAGTCGTATATCCTGTACGGCTGTCTGATCCTCGTCGGGTTCGGCGCGGTCGGGCTCGCGTTTTCGCTGACCGCACAGTTTTTTGCCGCGAAGGCTGCGGTGGGTGCTTCGGCGCGTCTGCGCGGAATGCTGTTCCGCAAGCTGCAATCTTTTTCCTTTTCGCAGATCGACGAAGCGGGTACTTCCGCAATGATCACCCGCATGATGAGCGACGTCAATCAGGTGCAGACGGGCATCAACATGACGCTGCGTCTGCTGTTGCGTTCTCCTCTCATCGTGTTCGGCGCAACGGGCATGGCGTTCGTTAAGGACGCGCATTCCGCGCTCGTATTCGTTGCGGTGCTGCCCCTGCTCGTCGCGGTGGTGGCGGGCGTGATGTGCGCGGGGATTCCGATGTACCGCCGCGTGCAGGGGAAGCTGGATCAGGTGTATTCTTCCACGCGCGAAAATCTGACGGGCGTGCGCGTGATCCGCGCCTTCTGCAAAGAGGAAGACGAAATCGCCGAATTCGGCGGACGCAACCGCGCCCTGTGCAAAGAGCAGAAGCGCGCGGGGTTCGTTTCTTCGCTCATGAATCCGTTTACTTACGTGCTCGTCAGTCTTGCGGTCATCGCGCTCGTATACGTAGGCGCCCTGCGCGTCGACGGGGGCGCAATCGAACAGGGCGACGTGATCGCGCTGTACAGCTATCTTTCGATCATTCTCGTGGAGCTTGTAAAACTCGCGAATCTTATTTTTACGATTACGAAGGCGATTTCGAGCGGCAAGCGCGTGAGCGCGGTACTCGACGCGGAAGGGGAGCCCTCCGTGACCGAGGAGGCGGGGGAACCCGTTTCCGAAGAGTATGCCGTTGCGTTCGATCGCGTGACCTTTTTTTACGAGGGCGGCGGCGCGCCCGCGCTCAGCGATATCAATTTATCCGTGCGCCGCGGGGAGACGGTCGGCGTGCTCGGCGGAACGGGCTCGGGCAAGAGTACGCTCGTGAACTTAATTCCCCGTTTCTATGCCGCGACGGAAGGCAGCGTGCGCGTCGACGGCGTGCGCGTCGGGGCGATTCCTTTTCAGACGCTCCGCGAACGGGTGGCAATCGTTCCGCAAAAAACGGCGCTCTTTCACGGAACGATCCGTTCCAACCTCCTTTGGGGAAACGGCGAAGCGACGGACGAAGATCTGATGAACGCGGTGAAGCTGGCGCAGGCGGAGGACGTGGTGGCTGCAAAGGGCGGGCTGGACGGCGAAATCGCGCAGGACGGCAAAAATCTTTCGGGCGGACAGCGCCAGCGGCTCACCATTGCGCGCGCGCTTGTAAGAAATCCGGAAATTCTCATTCTCGACGATTCGTCGTCCGCGCTCGATTACGCGACGGACGCAAAGTTGAAACGGGCGTTGCAGTCGCTCGACTGCACGACGTTTATCGTATCGCAGCGCGCTTCTTCCGTGCGCCATGCCGATCAGATTCTCGTGCTCGACGACGGCAGACAAGCCGGACTCGGTACGCACGAAAGTTTATTGCGGGACTGTGCGGTTTACCGTGAAATCAACGCGTCGCAAGAGAGGGAGGAAGCATGAAAAAGAACGCGGACTCCCGTAAAACGTTTGCGGGCATTTTAAAATACTTAAAACCTTACGCGCCTTATCTCGTATGTACGCTGTTGCTTGCGCTCGTGACGGTGGCGGGGCAGCTCGCCGTGCCTTATTTCGTGGGGCGCGCGATCGATCGGATCGTCGGCGCGGGTAGCGTGGACTATGCGGGACTGTACCGTTTGTTCCTCGTCATCGGCGTATGCGTGCTGGCGGGCGCGGCGGCGCAGTGGCTCATGAGCCTTTGCAACAATCACGTCGCTTACCGCGTGCTTGCCGATATCCGGAAAGACGCGTTCTGCAAAATTGAACGGTTGCCGCTTCGATATCTCGACGGGCGCGCCTACGGCGAAATATCGTCGGTCATCGTAACGGACGCCGAACAGTTTTCGGACGGATTGTTGCTCGGTTTTACGCAGTTGTTTACGGGAATCGTTACCATTCTGGGCGTACTCGTCATCATGCTGGTCATGCGTTGGCAGATCGCGCTCGTCGTGTTCTGCATTACGCCGCTTTCGCTGTTTGCGGCGAAGTTCATTTCTTCCCGCACCTATTCCATGTTCAAAAAGCAGTCCGAAGTGCGCGCGGAACAGACGGCGTTTATCGACGAAATGATCGGGAATTTAAAAGTCGTAAAAGCTTACACGCACGAGGACGAGAACGAAACCGTGTTCGACGAAAAGAACGAGCGCATGCGGAAGTGCTCGCTGCGCGCCATCTTCTTCTCTTCGACGACCAACCCCGTGACGAGATTCATCAACTCCGTGGTCTATTCGGCGGTCGCCGCAGTGGGCGCGCTGACCGTCATCGCGACGGGCGGAATCTTTTCCGTCGGGAATCTGACGACCTTCCTTTCCTACTCCACCCAGTACACCAAACCGTTTAACGAGATTTCGGAAGTCGTTTCCGAATTCCAGAACGCGCTTGCCTGTGCGGCACGGCTGTTTGCGCTCATCGGCGAGGAAGAAGAACCGAGCGATGCCGAAGCCTGCGCGCCGGAATCGGTGCGGGGGGACGTCGAACTTTGCAACGTAGACTTTTCCTATCAGCCCGACCGTGAACTGATCAAGGACCTCAGCGTGCATGCGAAAGCGGGGCAGCGCGTTGCGATCGTAGGACCCACGGGCTGCGGAAAGACGACGCTCATCAATCTTCTGATGCGTTTTTACGACGTGAACGGCGGCAGCGTGCGGGTGGACGGAAAGGACATCCGCGAGATTACTCGCAAATCGCTCCGGACGCATTACGGCATGGTATTGCAGGAAACCTGGCTGAAAACGGCGACGGTGCGCGAGAACCTGTGCATGGGGCGGCCCGACTGCACGGAGGAAGAGATGATCGCCGCGGCAAAGGCGGCGCACGCGCACTCCTTTATTACCCGCCTGCCGCAGGGCTACGATACGGTGATCGGCGGCGAGGGCGCGCTGTCGCAGGGGCAAAAGCAGTTGCTGTGCATCGCACGGATCATGCTCTGCCGTCCGCCGATGCTCATTCTGGACGAAGCGACGAGCAACATCGACACGCGTACCGAACGGCTGGTGCAGGACGCGTTCGCGGAACTCATGAAGGGCAGAACCTGTTTCGTCGTGGCGCACAGGCTTTCGACCGTGCGTACGGCGGACGCCATTCTCGTGATGAATGCGGGCAAAATCATAGAACAGGGAACGCACGAGGAATTGCTTACGAAGGGCGGTTTTTACGCGGAGTTGTACGAAGCGCAGTTCGCGCATTGACGGGGCGCGGTTGCGCCGTTACGGAGGATACGGATCGTTATGAAAACCAAAGTCAAAAAACTGGGAGACAAAGCGCATTACGGGGCGCAGATCGTTGCGGTGGGCGCGCTCACGGGGCTGTTCGCGGGCACGGTCGTGACGCTGTATAACGCGCTGGCAAAACTGTGCGAAGAATTTTCGCGCGGGTATTACGGTTTTTTCCGTGAAAATCCCGCGTTTATTCCGCTGCTCTTTCTCGCGCTGTTTGCAGGTGCGATCGTCATCGGCGGCGTGCTGTATTTTATTCCGATGATCCGCGGCAGCGGAATTCCGCAGACGGAGGGCGCGACGCGCGGCGTGCTGCGCTATAAGTGGTATCAGGTACTGCCCGCCATGTTCGCTTCTTCGCTGTTTACGATCTTTATGGGGCTTTCCGCGGGAAGCGAAGGTCCGAGTATCATGATCGGTGGCGCGTGCGGCTACGGAACGAGCGACGTGCTGAGGCGCAACGCGATCGTGCGGCGCTATCAGGTTACGGGCGGCGCGTGCGCGGGGCTTGCCGTCGCGTTTAACGCGCCCCTTACGGGCATGGCGTTCGCCTTCGAAGAGGCGCACAAACGCTTTACGCCCGAAGTATTCGTTTGCGCGTTTTCTTCGGTCATCTTTGCGATTTTAACGCGCAACCTGCTCGGCCCCTGCGTGGGATTGAGCGCGGGCGCGTCGTTTACCACGTTCGTCTTTGCGGCGGATGCGGGCGATTACATGTTCTACCTGTACGTGCTCATGGCGTCACTGTTGTGCGCGCTCATCGCCGTCGGATTTTACTTTTTGCTGTTTGCGGCGAAAAAGCTGTTCGGGAAGATCAGATTCTGGAAGGGCACGGGCAAGATGCTCATTCCCTTTCTGGTCGGCGGCGCATTCGCGCTCGTTACCGTGAACGTGATGGGCGGCGGTCACGATTTTATCTCTTCCTTAGGGAGCAAGTCGGAGGGCGTGGAATCGGTGTTCGGATCTCCGCTGTGGGCGACGCTTTTAATCGTGATCGTATTAAAGCTGATTTTAACGGTGCTCAATTTGGGCGCGGGCGTGCCCTGCGGCATGTTCATCCCGATGCTTGCCATCGGCGCGGGGCTGGGCGCGCTGCTCGGCGAACTGTGCGCGCTCATGGGCATGAACCCCGCTTATACGGACGTGTTGATCATGATCTGCATGGCGACCTTTTTTACCACGGTGGTCAAGGCGCCGATCACGGGTATCGTCATGATCGTGGAACTGACCTGGAACTTTACCTTTTTATTGCCCGCCATTCTCGGCGTGGCGGTCGGCTATCTGATCGGCGACGTCTTCCGCACCGAACCGCTCTACGATAAACTGCTCGAAGGCATTCTTGCCGAACATAAGGGAAAGGAAAAACGTTGGGTCACGCTGCGCCTGCGCGTAAAAGAGGGCAGCACGGCGGCGGGCAGAGCGGTGCGCGACGTACTTTGGCCGGCGGGCGCGCGGATCGCGCTGTTGGAGCACGAGGGCAAAGTGATCATGCCGGACGGCAACAGCGAGCTCGAAGCGGGGGATATCGTAACCGCGGCGGGCGAAACGGACGAGGAGCACGAGGCGGAATTTACCGAGTTGCTTACGCTTACCGTCGGCGAACTTGCGGAAGAAGATGTTTCTCAGGCGGAAACGGAAATAACGTAACGGCACAAGCCCGCCCCTATAACGGGGGCGGGTTTTTCCTTTGATTCCTCATTTTTCCTTTCGCGCGGGAAGTATATCCTTTGAAAAAACCGTCCAAAATGATATTGAAGGAGGGAAAAGTTTCATGGACTTTACCAAGACGCAAACGTTTTATAATCTTGCAAGAGGGTTTGCGGGAGAATGCCAGGCAGGCATGCGGTACCAACTTACGGCAAAAATGGCGATGGCGGAGGGGCTGGAAAAATTATCGGATACCATTCGTACGATCGCCAAAAACGAAACGAGCCACGCAACGATTTTCTTTCATGAAATCCTGAAAAATGCAGGCAGTCAGAACGACGTTCATATCGATGCAAACTATCCGTTCCATGCGGGTACGCTTGCGGAAAATCTGAAATTCGCCGCGCTCGACGAACAGAGCGAAGCGACGAGCATTTATCCGGAATTCGCGAAAATCGCACGGGAAGAGGGGTTTGAGCAAATCGCGCTCAAATTCGAAAAGGTAGCGATGGTGGAGGGCAATCACCGCATCATCTTCGAATACCTGTACGAGGCGTTTAAGGACGGCTCTCTCTACCGCGCCGAACGGCCGATGCTGTGGATCTGCGGTGAATGCGGCTATATGCACACGGCGAACGAAGCGTTTAAGGTTTGCCCGCTCTGCGGCGCAAAACAGGGTGAAGTCGAACTTCATCTCCCCTTCAAAAAGGAGAATTTATGAAAAAGACGAACAACAACAATCAGACCAACAACAAGAATGCACAGAACAACGTGGAAGAAAAGCAGAACAATTCGAATACGAAGAACTGCGGCAGAGGTTCTAAGTGCAACAAAACCAAGGATTGCAAATAATGCAACCGAAAAAGAAAAACGCTTTAAAAAAGGGCGCCGACATGCTTTGGCATGACGATACGCTGGGCAGTTATACGGGCGTATGTTCGGACGACGCGTACGAAAAACCCGTACAGGACGCCGACGATCTTTGAATAAGCGGGGGAGCGGAAAAGATTTTTTCCGCTCCTTTTTCGTGCAAAAGCGCGCGCGTTCGGCTGCAGCAAACGTGAAATCTTAAAACTATTGTCGGATTTCGGTTGTAATGCGCGCCTTTTCGTGGTATAATAACGGCGTATAGCAGTTGATATCTGCGTGAGGCGAAGGAGCGGATCATGAAAAGAAGAGCGGTTCGGTTGACCTTATCTTTCTTTTTGGCGGGCGTTTTGGCGTTCGCGTTTTTCGGCTGCGGCGCGGCGGAATCGCGCGTGCAATCCGTTTCTACGAACGGAACGCAACAGTCGGAGCGGTTCGAATTTCCCACGCACGAATTTCAGCTGTATCAGGAAGTGTTGAAGGAAGGGAGCTTTTCGGGATCGTTCGCCGAATTTTTGCAGGAGATCAATACGACCGTTTGCGACGATACCGCCGCGGTCAACCGTGCGATGACTTCCGTCGTGAGCGTGGAATGCGATAAATCGGCGGGCTCGGGCGTAATCTATTCGCTCAACAAGGCTACGGGAAACGCATACATCATTACGAACTATCACGTCGTGTATTACGCAAACAGCGCGGGCGTATATTCGATGAGCAACAATATCCGCATATATCTGTACGGCGGGTACGTTGCGGGGCGCGCGATTCCCGCGACTTATTACGGCGGGGACATCAACTTTGACGTTGCGGTACTCAAAGTGAGCGAATGCGCCGACTTTATCGAAACGGAAACGCACCCCGTTTACGCGTCGCCTGCGGCGATGACCGATTCGGACGCGGTGACGGCGGGCGAGCGCGTTTACGCGCTGGGCAACCCCAATGCCGAAGGGTTTTCGGTGACGGCGGGCGTCGTGTCCGTGCCGCTCGAATACGTGCCCGTTCGGCGCGCGGACGGGAAAGTGACCATCACGCTGCCCGAAATCCGTACGGACGCCGCGATCAATCACGGCAATTCGGGAGGCGGGTTGTTTAACGCGCGGGGCGAACTGATCGGAATCGTAAACGCGCGCGACGATTCGGAAGATTTTCTCGGTTACGCGATCCCGATCAATACGGTGACGACGGTCGTACGGGAGGCGCTGCTCGGCAGAGACTGAGCGCATACGGGAGGAAGCAAATGTTTATTAAGAAAAAAGTGATTGCAGGAATCGCTTCCGTCGTTCTTGCGGCGGGCATGACGATTAGCTTTGTCGGGTGCGGCGGGTTGTTCGGCCGCACGGCGGACGATAATTTTGCTTACGACGCCGCCGTGGAAAACGGCTATACGGGGAGCGAGTCCGACTGGATGGCTTCCCTCGAAACGCCTTCTACGCATGAGCGAAAGTTGTACGACGAAGCGGTGAAAAACGGTTACGAGGGTACGTTTTTTGACTTTTTGAAGAGCCTGAACGCGGGTAGCGACAGCGACGAGAACGCGATAAATAGCGCGCTCCGTTCGGTGGTGTGCGTGGAAGCTTCCTTTCAGCTCGGCAGCGTGCGCGGATCGGGCGTGATCTATTCGCTGGATTCCGCTACGGGCAGCGCTTATATCGTAACCAACTATCACGTCGTTTACAGCGCGAGCGAACGGCAGGTAAGCCGCAATATTACCGTTTACGTATACGGTACGAATTCTTTGGACGGAAAAATCAACGCCCGTGCGATTCCCGCAAAGTTTTACGGCGGAGCGATGGCGTACGACGTCGCCGTGCTCGAAGTGACCGATTCGGAATATTTGAAAGAGAACGTGCAAGCCGCACCCGTAACGGTTGCCGATTCCGATTCGATTACGGTCGGCGAGCGGGTGTATGCGCTCGGCAATCCCAACGGCGAGGGATTTTCCGTTTCCGGCGGGGTCGTTTCGGTGGTTGCGGAACGGATCAACGTTTTGAGTGCGGATGAAACGAGTATGCTCTCTCTGCTCGAAATTCGTACGGACGCGGCGGTCAATCACGGCAATTCGGGCGGCGGTTTGTTCAACGCGCGCGGGGAAATCATCGGAATCGTGAACGCGCGCCGCGAGTCTACGCCGGATAAAGTCGTGTTGAACGGCTTCGGCTATGCGATCCCTGCGAACCTCGTGTTTCCCTTGGTGCAGAATATTTTGGATAACCGCGGAAGCGCGTACGTTGCGCGGTTGGGGATCGTGGCGGGAATTGCCGACAGCAAGGGCATTTACAACGAGGATACGGGGAAATATTATATCGAACAGAAGATTACCGTAAATTCGGTTTCGCCCGACGGCGCGGGGTTTGCCATAGGCTTGCAATACGGGGACACGCTGTTGCAAGCGGAACTGATTTCTGCCGACGGCTCCGTTCAAACGGTTGCGTGCATCAGTCTGCACGCGCTTACGAATTTGTTGTTCGACGCGCGCGTGGGCGACACCTTGGAATTGCAGTTTTCGCGTTCGGACGTCATCAGAACGGTGAGCGTAGATTTCGGCACGCGCAAGTATTTTACGCTGGTTTCATAAAAATTAAAATCCGTTGCAAATTCCATCGGGTTTGCGCTTGACAATTGGAAAACGTTCGGTTATAATACAATTCGATAACCGAATACGCAGGAATCGCCTAGCGGTATGGCGTCAGCTTCCCAAGCTGATCCCGGCGGGTTCGACTCCCGTTTCCTGCTCCATAATTAGTACCCGAAAAGGATGCTAATAGAAAGACACCGAAAATATTGTGTTTTCGGTGTTTTTTTGTGCATTTAAATACAATATATTGTTTTTAATTCGATCAAAAGTATCTTTTGTTATTACGGATGATTTTTGATGTTTTTTTATAAGAACGGGAGTTGAACTCATATGATAAATTATAGAATTATTAACGAATGTTACAGTATTGCCGTTATCGGCAAAAATATACCAATAAATTTATTATATGTATTGCAATTTTGCCGATAATATGATATACTAACATGCGAGGTGTAGAGGAATGAAATATTTATCGGTTGCACAAACGGCGAAAAAATGGAATATGTCCGAACGTAGCGTAAGGAACTATTGCGCTATGGGAAAAGTGGAAGGCGCGTTCTTGATGGGTAAAACGTGGATTATTCCCGAAGATGCGCAAAAGCCTGATAGAACCAATAAACGTGTCGAAATACCAACCACATTGCTTGAAATATTTGTTGCCGAGAAGAAAGCGAAACTTTCAGGCGGTATTTATCATAAGGTACAAATTGACTTAACTTACAATTCAAATCATATAGAGGGCAGTCGGCTTACGCACGACCAAACGCGCTATATATTTGAAACGAACACAATCGGAATAGAACGCGGTGCCATAAAAGTTGATGATATTGTAGAAACGGCTAATCATTTTAAGTGTATTGATTTAATTATAGAAAACGCCAAAAAAGTGATTACGGAAGCGTTTATAAAAGAATTGCACCGTACATTAAAAAACGGAACTACGGATGCCCGACAAGATTGGTTTGCAGTGGGCGACTATAAGAGAGTGCCGAATACAGTGGGCGATATGTACACGGCTAAACCCGAAGAAGTTTCAGAAAGAGTTAAAGAACTGCTGGTTGAATACAACGCTAAAAAAGAAAAGTCATTTGATGACCTTTTGGACTTTCACTATATATTTGAATGTATACATCCTTTCCAAGACGGTAATGGCAGAATTGGCAGACTCTTGTTATTCAAGGAATGTCTAAAACATAATATTGTTCCATTCATCATTGATGAAGAATTAAAAATGTTTTACTATCGCGGACTGAAAGAGTGGAAAGACGAAAAAGGGTACTTGCGTGATACTTGCCTTGCGGCACAAGATAAGTTCAAAAAATATCTTGATTATTTCAAAATAAGTTACAGTTAAGTTGAAGTTGAAATGAGAGAGTACTATTTATTTCCCGAAATAGAAATGGTATAATTTTACTATAACTTACTTGCTTTAAGAGGTGCATATGAGATTTTGCAATTTATCTATAAAAAATTTCAGAAATTTTGAGAACATTAATATTGACTTGTCTAACCAAAATATTTTCTTTGGATTGAACGATGTTGGTAAAACAAATCTCTTATATGCTTTGAGATATGTGTTTGATAAGGATATCAGAAAGTATTATTTAATTGATTCTGATTTTTATAATAAAAATATAGATAAACCGATAGAAATAATATTGACTTTGGATATAAGCGATATAGATAATAGCGATTGTCAGAAATTACGCGCCAAATTAAAGGGAGCATTATTAAGCACGCACAATCAAGTATTTATTAAGTTATATGCGCAATACGACAAAAAAGAAATGATAGCAATACCGATATTATCTTGGGGCGGAGACTTGCAACATTTACAAGACATGAAACCAAGAGGGTATATGTTTGAAATTGATTATGTATTTAATGTTATTTACATAGATTCCTACGTCGATTTGTATTCGCTTTTTAAGAAGAATGTAAATCAACTTATTAAAAATGAAAATGCTGGCGACGAGAAAATATTATTGGAAATACAAAAGAACGTCGATGAATTAAATGCTAAGGTTGCTTCGCTATCGGGAATTAAAGAATTTGAGGAGAAAATTGCGCCTGAGTATAATAAGTTTAGGAATGAGGGAGTTTCTATTTCAATTAAATCTGAAATAGCAGTCAAGGGATTATATTCTAATGTTATCCCTTATATTAAACAGGATAATGATGAAAATTTATATCCGACAGCAGGGGAAGGCAGAAAAAAACTTTTAGTATATTCTATATTTGATATTCTTGCTGATAAAAACAAAGATAAAAAAATAAATATTTTTCTAATTGAAGAACCCGAAAACCATCTGCACAAATCTTTACAGATAGCACTTTCACAAATTCTTTTTACTGATAATAAATATTCATACTTATTTGTCACAACGCATTCACCCTATGTTCTATATGAAATGGATAATGTGAATTTAGTTCGCATTTTTAATGAAAGAAAAATAACAAGCAAAAGTACTTTTTATAAAGTCCCGAAAGATTATGAGAAAAATAGAAAAATGCTAAATCAGGGATTATCAGAAGCAATTTTTGCGAATAAAGTGCTGTTGGTAGAAGGCGCATCTGAAAGATTATTATTTAGTAAAGTTTTATCGGTAATTAAACCTTTTTATGAGGCGGACGGAACATATATATTGTCAGTTGATGGTGTTGGTTTTGAAAAATATTTTTCAATTTTGGATGGCTTGAAAATTGTAAATGTTATCAAGACTGATAATGATTTAAGAAAAACAAATGATAGCAATGCATATTTTCCGTTGGGCTTTTCAAGATGTAATAAATATTTGGATGAAAATTTGTTGCCAACAGATAATATTGACGCAAATACTATTAAATCTAAAAGAGCAATATATTTATCAAATCAAGAAACGCTTGATAAAATGCGAAAAGATTTTAACATATACCTTTCAAAAGTGGATTTGGAGAATGATTTAGATGAAGCAATGCACGATAGATTGGTGGTCTTGTTGGGCGATGAGCCGGTTAAGTATTTACAGTCCGCAAAGCATTATCATATGGTTGAATTGATAGAAAAAATGGATGATAATGATTGTAAGACTATTTTCGAACACTATAATTTTGCTTGTCTTAAAGAGGTTATATGATATGAAATTGACTCCTGTGCAAGAAGAAATTGTAAACATTAAAGACAATTTAGTCGTTCAAGCGAGTGCTGGAACAGGTAAAACACATACAATGGTGTGCAAAATAGCGCAAGAGATTAGTGATAATAAAACACATAAAGTTATTGCGGCTATTACTTTTACAATTAAAGCGGCACAAGAGATCAAAGATAGATTGGCTGTTGATGTTAGTCAACATTTCATAGGAACAAATAATAGTTTTGTCATTGAAGAAATTATTAAGCCTTTTATGAAAGATGTTTACGGAAAAGATTTTGATATTGATATGAGTACGGACTATTCTCTAAAAGTGGCTAATTTTGATGATGGAATTGAAAAAATCCGTTCTAATGGGTTATTAACTACTTATAGTGATAATAAGAAAAATTTTATATTTGAATTGGCACAAAGTATTGTGGAGCGGTCAATAGCGTGCCAATTATATTTGAAGGCAAAATACTTTAAGATTTATATTGACGAATATCAAGATTGCGATATTTCAATGCACAATTTATTTATGTATATATGTGATTGTTTGAATATTACGACATTCATTGTAGGTGATGAAAAGCAATCTATTTATAGTTGGAGAGGGGCTTATCCAGAAGCATTTAAGAGTATAAGTAAAAAAACAAATTTTGTGTCTAAATTTATGGGGAATAATTTTAGGTCTTGTCAAAAAATCCAAAATTATTCAAATTTATTGTTTGATGAAACAAGTAATCTTTATAGTCCAACGGAAAAGTTGGATAATATTTTTTACTTATCAACTTCTTCGTCAGATTGGGCAAGAACAGTTTTGGCAAAGATTGATCGAAATAAAAGTACGGCATTGTTAAGATATTCTAATGATAATGCAAGGATTGGGGCAGAATTTTTAACGGAAAGCGGAACTGAATTTGTATATATACCTCAAACACCAATTGCTGATATTACTACTGAGACCGCTTGGTTATATAATGCGGTAGCACAATTTCTCATACTTGAAAAATATTCTGTGTATGATTTAATTTCGGAAATTCCCGTAGAGGGCGATGAAAGTATTAAAACTGTTTCAAAAATAGAGAAATTGTTAAAGCGAATTGAGTCGGCTAAAAGTGAGGAAGAAGCCTTTTGTAAGGCTGTAAATGAGTTGGCAGTTTATTTAGATTATTCGACACGACCTGATCACTTAGAAAAATTATATAATACTATATCTGATACAAAATATTTTTCCGCATTTGAGTCTGATAAATATCAAAATATTTCTATAACTTTTCATTCGTCAAAAGGATTAGAGTTTGACCAAGTTATTGTCTTTGCTGAGGATTATAGACTTTCTGATAAGGCAAGTTTATATAATCATTATGTTGCTGTTACAAGAGCAAAAAGCAAATTGATTATAGTAAAAATAAATAATTATAGTGCAAATATATTTCAGGAGAATTTAGAAAAGATTTTTGCAAAAAGAGGATTAAGAATTTCTGATTTAGTTTCTATTGAATAATTGTTGTCCTATTTTTTGATGGCAATCTATAAAAAGCAGAATAAATATTATTGTGAGGGGCTAATGATAATAGATGAAATTAATCAAGATGCGCTAATATTTAATGATTCAAATATAAAAGTTTACCAAAATGAATTCACATATCTTGCGGCTTACTCTCTTATAAAACAAGCACAAGCCACAGGAGAGGTTGACAAAATTGTTTTAGAGCGACTCAATAATCGTTGTGCGGAAAGAATGGGAGTTAGACCGATACCATTATAAAATCGTTATAGATTTGGAGTAGTTTTGACATTTGTTACCCGAAAAGGATGCAAATAGAAAACGTAAAAATGTTTTTGTTTTTTCTCGGTTTGAGAACAATTTTTGTGTCGTTTGGTGGCAGAAAATGGTGAATATAGTCTATTCAATGGGATTTTTACTGTCAAAATTTATTTTAGTAAAAAGAACAAGAGTTCAAACCCTGTCAATCGCGCCATATAACCGACAAATTTCTTTTCGGAATTTGTCGGTTTTCTTTTGTTTTTTGCTTTTTTTTCGGAAAAATACCGTAAAAACAGTGCAATTATGTCGTAAAACGGCTGAAAATCAGCTGTTTTTTTGCAAAAAAATTCAATCAAAAAAGTTCGTTTAAACGCTTGACAGAATAAATTGGATCATATATATTAGTTCGGAATATTGCTCAAACAGGAGGACGTTATGAAAGCAATTACCAAACGCATTGCAACGGTAGGGCTTGCTACCGCATACGCGGTGACTCTGATTTCCGGCGCGCGTATGTTCACGATCGACGCGGCAGCCGCGGATCAACCGTCGAATTCGGAAAGGATGTATTTTTACAACAATCTGACCGACGAGAATGGCAACGAGTACACGCTTGCAAAGAAATTTTATGCGGCAATCGACAAAATGAACCGCGAAGGAGATTTTAAGGACGGCGTCGTAGAATATAAGCTGGACGGCATCGTCACCTCCGATCAGCTGAAAGGTTTTGTGGAAGGCACGGATTTGAGCGTTCCCAAGGCGTTCGGCGCTGCGAGAGACGCGTATCTGACCGATCACCCCGAATTGTTTTACATCGACTTTTATAAAATGACGATCAGCGTAGGCGGTTCGAAGGGAAATTATTACGGCTATATCGACAGCGGACGCGAAGCAAACCTGTATCAGGACGGCGGTTTTACTTCCGAAACGGCGGTAAACGAAGCGATCGCAGAGTACAATGAGAGAGTAGACGAAATCGCGCAGGCAGCCGAAGCGGAGGCGGAACGCGACTTATACGGTACGGAAAAGGACGTCGTAAAAGCCAGATACGTAAACAGAACGCTTGCTTCGGAAATTCAGTACGATTACGGCGCGCTCAACGATTATCTTGAAAACGGTACGGCGTCGGCGGCTTCTGTCAATACGGCGTACGGCGGATTGGTGAACAAAGTTGCCGTATGCGGCGGTTATTCACGCGCGTTTAAAGCGGTTATGGATAAGCTGGGGATTCCCTGCCTTGTCGTAAACGGATACGGACTTTCTCAAGACGAAAAAGGCAACGTAACCCAGAAGACGGTAATGCACGCCTGGAACTACGTATATCTGCCCGATCCCGCGGATGAGGAAGCGGAAAACGCGGCGGTTTCTCTTGCCGCGAATGAAGACGAGGGGGGGGGTAAATGGTACGCGGTCGACGTAACCTGGAATACCACCGGAAACAGAGGGGATGCGACGGAAGGCGGCGTTACGGATAAATACATGAACGTCGGTTCACTCGCGTTCTGCGTAGACCATATTACCGACGGGATCATTTCTTCTTCCAACTACGAATTGAAATATCCTGCGCTTTCGCCCTACAACTACGGTTGCAGAACGAATTCCAATGGTTTAATGTATAGCGTGGAATACCGTTCCACCGGCAAGCAGGACGATAACGGCAACGATTACGTACAACAGTGGGAAACCATCAGTTACAACGGGAAAAGCGCATATAAACTTTTGGATGAGGATGATTTGTACATTGCCGTTCGTTACGCAACGTTTAAAGAAGACGGCAGCCTTTTCTGGACGGTTTGGACGGCGATTGCGCCCTTCTATCGTAGCGGATACGTTGACGCAACGGATCTGGATAACGGTTATGAATCCATGTTCCCCGGTAACGCTTCGAATATTTATTCGCAGTTTGCGGTAATGAAGAGTGCGCCCGATATCAACTACAATCCCGATTTCAAAGGACCGGACGGTCAGCCGATCAAGCCTCCGGAAGGAACGCCGAATTTGTATTACGATTATACGAACGAACCCGGCGATCACATGGCAGCGGTTTCCGAAGTCTTTGAAAACAAATCCTACGGGACTTATGCGGCTGCGCCTCACGTGCAGTCTGCGAACGCGGCTTATACGGAAGTGAATACCATCAACGACAACATGAAGGCGCCCGACAGCGCGTTGATGGATGAAAAGTATGCAAAGTTGTACGAAATTACGTACAACGAACCGTTGCATATTCTTGACGAAAGCAAGCCGATCGGTATTTTCTTTACTGCAAAACATGCGAATATCAACCTTTATGCCAAACTGCTTCCCTTGGAAAGCGGTAAGCTGATAGAACTTGTAGGCGATCGCACGATCCGCTTTAAGTTTATGCCCAGTCTGATGTACGAACACAACGGCGAACATTACACGTTCACGTTTACGAACGTCGGTTCGGCAAAAATAAGACAGAGACCCAAGCGCGACGAAAACCACCAAATCATGCACGACGAAAACGGCAACGTAATCACCGAAGATTACACGACGGACAAATTGCCGAATACGGTCAGCTTCACGTTTGCAAGACTTTATAACGCCTGCCCCAAATACTTCGGGTACGACGGAAGACTTTACGTAAATTGCTGCGCGCAGCCTACGCTGGTGAATAACTCGGATCTTTCCGCAATGGACTTCAAGGATGAAAACGGCAACAGCACGTTCTCCGAGCAGGAAAGAAGCCAGATGATGCTCGTCGTAAATTCCGTGAGCGAATCTGCGGAAAAGAACATGATTGACGAAATACACGCAGAGCAGAATATCGATATCCAGAAAAAAGACATTATTAAGAGCGAAACGTACGATATTCGTTTGCAAATCTGCAATAAATATCCTACCATTCCCGACGGCAGCTACGTAAAAATCGCGCTCGGCTTCCCCGAAGGCTACGGACCCGAAAACGAAGGCGTTACCTTCAAGCTCTTCCACCGCAAGCACGTCGGCGGCGACGAATACATCGTGGAAGAAATCCCCTGCGTCGTGACGCAGTTCGGAATCGTGGCGACGGTGACCAGCTTCTCGCCGTACATGGTGGCGGTCGTTCCCGCGGAAAAAGCTTCCGAAACGAAGACGGTGTACGCGAGCATCGAAGGTAAGGGCGGCAAACTGACGCTCGAAGACGGGAAAATCCGTACGCTCAAGCAGGGCGAAACGTATACCTATACGATCGCGCCCGACGCAGGTTACAGTGTTTACAACGTAAAACTCAACGGCGTAGACGTGACCGACCGCGTGAAGGACGGCAAGCTCACCGTGACGTACGACGAACTGAATGGCAATAACGAAGTGGAAATCAAGTACATTTCGGATGCGGCGGCACAGCGTTTCGAGGAGAACGGAATCGTCGAACCCGTGAAAGTCGTAATCCCCGTGGAAAGCAACGGCGGCCCCGTAATCGAAACGCCGTCCGGCAACGGAAACGCGATGGCCGTGGTTGCGATCGTCGTACCTGTGGCGGTGTTTGCGATCGCGGCGGTGACCGTAACGCTGATTTTCACCAGAAACAAGAAGAAAAACGGCAAGCAGAGCTGACGCGTTCTGTTTGCAAAACGGGAATCCCTGCGGGCTTCGTTCGAAGCCGGCAGGGTTTTTATTTGCGCGCGGACGGGAAAGAGAATTTGACTTTTCTCTTTCGCCGTGCTATAATCTGGGGGAAATGAAAATTTATGCGATCAGCGATCTGCACCTTTCGGGACTTACGGATAAACCGATGAACGTCTTCGGCGGCGACTGGGAGGGGCACTTCGAAAAAATCAAAGCGGACTGGCGGGAAAAGGTTTCGGAGGAGGATATCGTCCTTGTCGGCGGCGACATTTCCTGGGGGATGAAAGCGGAAGAGGGATTTTACGATCTGCAATCTCTTGCGGGACTTCCGGGCAGAAAGGTGTTCGTCCGCGGCAATCACGATTACTGGTGGAGCGGGATCACGCGCGTGCGCGCAGCCGCGCCGGACGGTTCGTTTACCTTTTTGCAAAACGACTGCGTAAAGATCGGCAAGTACGTGATCGCGGGATCGCGGGGATGGACGTCGCCCGGCAGCGCCGATTTCACCGAGCACGACCGCGTGCTCTATCTGCGCGAAGCGGAACGCTTCCGTCTTGCCTTTCAGGAGGTAAACAAGGTGCGCGAAGCGGGGGACGAGCTGATCGCGCTCATGCACTATCCGCCGATGAACGTGAAAAAGGAAGAAACGCTCTTTACGCGGCTGTTCGAAGAAAACGGGGTCGGGCGCGTCGTATTCGGGCATTTGCACGGCAGCGTGTACTTCCCGCTCAAATGCGAACGGAACGGCGTTTCGTATTACCTCACGTCCTGCGACAAGACGAAATTTTCGCTTACGGAAATCGTGTGATTTTTTAAAATTCTCTTGACATTTTCACCGCGCTGTGATAAACTGAGCGTAGAATCTTTAAGAGCGGTACGGAGATACCGACAAGACTTCGCCCTACAACCGAAAATCAGTTACATAAGTCTTGTGGGATACCGCCGCAGGGCTTTTATTTCTTTTTTCGGGAGGATTGCGCATGAAGCAACTGATGGACGAACTCGGTTTGCACCGCACGGTGATCCGTCTTTCGCACGAAATCGAAGAACGCTGCGAAGGACTGCACGACGTCGTGCTGGTGGGCGTAAAGCGGGGCGGCGAAGTCGTCGCGCGCCGCGTGGCGGAATACTTTTTCAATTCCGCGGGGGTCACGCTTCCCTGCGCGGGCGTGGATATCGGCATGACGCGGGACGATCTCGTCTCCGCTTTTTTCGTGCCCGATTCGGGGAAGAACGATCTGGGTTTTTCGCTCGACGGGAAGACGGTCGTTCTCTGCGACGACGTGCTGCACACAGGCAGGAGCGCGGCGGCGGGCATCGAAGCACTCTTCCGTCTGGGGCGTCCCAAACGAATCCGCCTGCTCGTACTGATCGACCGCGGCGGGCGGGAACTGCCCGTTCGCGCCGACTTCGTCGGGAAAAATGTGCCGACGTCCAAAGAGGAATACGTGCAGGTTTGCTTCCGCGAGCTCGGTTGCAACGAGGATTCCATTTCGCTGGTCAGGAGAGATAGCAATGAAGCGTAAAGACGTCTTGGGACTTTTGGATCTTTCGGCGGAAGAAATCGATGAAATTCTTTCGGTCGGAATGAATATGAAAAAACTGCTGCGGCAGAACATCAAAAAACTGCCGCATTTACAGGGGAAATCGGTCACGACGCTGTTTTACGAAAACAGCACGCGCACCCGTTGCAGCTTCGAGCTGGCGGCAAAATACATGGGCGCGCACACGGTGAATATTTCCGCTTCTTCCTCTTCGGTGACCAAAGGGGAAACGCTCGTGGACACGGGCAAGACGCTCGACGCCATGAAAAACGACGTAATCGTGATTCGTCACCCGATGGGCGGCGCGCCGCACCTGCTTGCGAAAACGGTGAAAGCGCACGTCGTGAACGCGGGCGACGGCATGAACGAACACCCTTCGCAGGCGCTGTTGGACATGCTTACCATGCGCGAAAACTTCGGCGGAATCGAGGGTTTGAAAGTCGCGATTTTGGGGGATATCCGCCATTCGCGGGTTGCAAAGAGCAATCTGTTCGGGCTGAGGAAGCTCGGCGCCGAGGTGAGCATGTTCGCGCCGCGCACCCTTATTCCCGCCGAAATCGATAAGATGGGCGCCAAAGTATGCCGTTCCCGCGAGGAAGCGGTGGAGGGCGCCGACGTGGTAATGGGTTTGCGCATTCAGCTCGAACGCCAGCAGGGCGGGAACTTCCCTTCTCTGGGCGAATACGCAAAGTATTACGGCGTAAACGACGAAGTTATGAAGTACGCCAAACCGGGCGCGCTCGTCATGCACCCGGGACCCGTGAACCGCGGCGTGGAACTTACCAGCGCGCTGATCGACGGCGACACGAGCAGAATCGAAGAGCAGGTGCTTTCGGGCATTGCCGTAAGAATGGCGATTTTGTTCCTGCTCACGAAGGAGGAAGTATGATTTTCAGAAACGCGGAAGTGTTGACGGGCGGAAAACTGCAAAAGGCGGATCTGCGCGTCGAAAACGGAAAGATCGCGGAAATCGGCAAGGGACTCAAAGGGGATGGCGCCGATCTGAGCGGACTTACCGTTTTACCGGGATTCATCGATATGCACGTGCATTTGCGCGAGCCGGGCTTCGAAAAGAAAGAGGATATTTTGAGCGGTAGCCGCGCCGCGGTCAAGGGCGGGTTTACGCAGGTATGCTGCATGCCGAATACGAAGCCCGTGATCGACAGCAAGGTCGTCGTATCCTATATCAAAAACCGCGCAAGGGAAGTGAATCTTTGCAAGGTGAACCCGATCGGCGCGATCAGCGTCGGGCAGGAGGGCAAAGACCTTGCCCCGATCGGCGCGATGAAAGCGGCGGGCGCGGTTGCGGTTTCGGAGGACGGAAAGAGCGTGCCCGATACCAAGCTGATGTCCAACGCCATGCAGTACGCCGCGGATTTCGGGTTGATCTGCCTGTGCCACTGCGAGGATCGGTCGCTCGTGGACGGCGGCGTCGTGCACGAGGGCTACTATTCCACGCTCACGGGGTTAAAGGGAAGTCTGCGCGCGGCGGAGGATATCGTGATCGCACGGGAAATCTGCCTTGCCGAAAGCCTGAATCTGCCCGTTCATATCTGCCACGTGTCTACGTACAGCGGGGTACAGCTCATCCGCGAAGCGAAAGCGCGCGGTGTTCGGGTTACCGCCGAAACGTGCCCGCATTACGTGACGCTGACCGACGAAGTGATCCGCAACTTCGATACGAATACCAAAGTCAATCCCCCGATCCGCGAAGAGAAGGACAGGCTCGCAATCATCGAAGGATTGAAAGACGGCGCCCTCGACTGCATCGTGACCGACCACGCCCCGCACCACGAGGACGACAAAAACGTGGAATATAATCTGGCGGCGTTCGGGATCAGCGGACTGGAAACTTCGTTCGCGCTCTCGTATACGGCGCTGGTCAAGACGGGCGCGCTCACGCTTGCGGAGCTTGCGCAAAAAATGAGCGGCAATCCCGCGCGCATTCTCAATTTGCAGGGTGGCGAAATCGCCGTCGGCATGCCCGCCGATTTTACGGCGGTCGATTTGAACGAAGAATGGACGATCGATTCCGCGCAATTTGTTTCCAAAGGAAAGAACACGCCCTTCGGCGGAAGAAAAGTATACGGAAAAGTAAAATACACCGTCGTGGACGGCGAAATCAAATACGAGGAGAACTGACATGATAACCGACGAACTGATCGCCAAGATCATCGAAAAACAAAATCCCACCTGCGTGGGACTGGATACCGTTTTGGAATACCTGCCCGAAGAAATGCAGGCGGAGGCGGACGATCTGACCGAAGCCGCGTTCGCATTGCAGCCGTTTAACGAAAAAATCATCGACGCGGTATGCGATATCGTCCCCGCCGTAAAAATTCAGCTCGCCTGCTACGAGCAGTACGGCGAATCGGGACTCAACGTGTTCAACGCCACTGCGGCGTATGCAAAAAAGAAGGGGCTTATCGTCATTGCCGACGGAAAGCGCAACGACATCGGCTCCACCGCGGAAAAGTATGCCAACGCGTTCTTGGGCGACACGCCCTGCACGGGCTGCCGCGAGGCGGCGTTCCCCTCCGATTATCTTACGGTAAACGGATATCTGGGGACGGACGGCGTGAAGCCGTTTACGGACGCGTGCAAACAGTACGGCAAGGGGATCTTCGTCCTCGTCAAGACGAGCAACCCCTCTTCGGGCGAATTGCAGAATTTAAAACTGGAAGACGGACGCACCGTGTACGAGTGCATGGGCGACATGGTGGAACGGTGGGGCGCGGATACCGTCGGGAAATACGGCTACTCCGCAGTCGGCGCAGTCGTGGGCGCGACGCATCCCGAAGAGGCGAAGGTGCTCCGCGCGCGGTTGCCGCATACCTTCTTCCTCATTCCCGGCTACGGGGCGCAGGGGGGCAACGCCGACATGGTGCGCGCCTGCTTCGACGGAAACGGACTGGGCGGGATCGTGAACAATTCCCGCGGGATTCTGACCGCTTATAAGAAACGCGGCGGCACGTATTACGATGCTGCGCGCGAAGCATGTCTGGAAATGAAAGCCGATCTGCTCTCGGTACTGGGGGAAATATGCGCGAAATAATCGTAACCGTGCTGGAAAACAAACGGATTGCGGAAGAAATTTATTCGCTTACGTTCTGCACGGAAGAGGAAATCTCCGTGCGCGCGGGACAGTTCTGCATGATCGGCGTGGGCGCGCATCCGCTGCGCCGCCCGATTGCAATCTGCAAGGCGGAAGGGGAACGGATTACCGTTTGCTACCGTTTGAAGGGGGAAGGAACGCGCTCGCTTGCAAGCGATTACAAAGCGGGTGAAAAACTTTCCGTTTTGCTCCCGTTGGGCAACGGATTTTCGCTCACTCCCGCGCAGAAGAAAATCGCGGTCGTGGGCGGCGGCGTGGGGATATTCCCGCTGATTTCGGCAATCCGCGAATTTGCGGGGCAAAAAGAAATTTACGCGTATATGGGGTTCCGCAACAAAGACGCCGTCTGTATGGAATACGACATGCTGCGCGCGGATCGTCTCGTCGTAGCGACCGACGACGGCAGCGCGGGCGTTTGCGGGACGTCGGTACAGGCGTTCGTAAACGAGTACGAAACGGTGAAACCGGACGCAGTGCTTGCGTGCGGGCCGACCCCGATGCTGCGCGCGTTAAAGGAAGCGATGCAGGGGAAGGGGATTCCCGTCTACGTTTCGCTGGAAGAGCGCATGGGCTGCGGAATCGGCGCGTGCCTCGTCTGTACGTGCAAGACCAAAGAGGGCGGGCGCGCCCGCGTCTGCAAGGACGGCCCCGTATTCGAAATGAACGAGGTGGAAATTTAATGGCTGATTTAAGCGTTACGCTCTGCGGGATCGAGCTGAAGAATCCCGTCATTCCCGCATCGGGCACCTTCGGGTTCGGGCGGGAGTTCAACGAAATATACGATATTTCCGTGCTGGGCGGCGTGTGTACCAAAGGGCTCACGCTCGAAGGACGTACGGGCAATCCCGTGCCCCGCATTGCGGAAAGCCGCGGCGTGATTCTGAACGCGGTCGGATTGCAGAATCCGGGCGTGGAAAGATTCATTGCCGAAGATTTGCAGTGGCTCAAAGGCAAGACGCGCGTCGTCGCGAACGTCGCGGGAAGCACGCTCGAAGATTACGCGAACGTCTGCGCGCGGCTGGACGGGCTTGCCGATCTGATCGAACTCAACATTTCCTGCCCCAACGTCAAGTGCGGCGGAATGGCGTTCGGCATTCAACCGGAAAGCATTCGCGAAGTGACCGCGGCGGCAAAAAACAGTTTGAAAAAGACTCCGCTCGTGGTAAAACTTTCGCCCAACGTAGAAAGCATTTCCGCAAACGCCCGCGCGGCGGAAGCGGGCGGCGCGGATTGCATTTCGCTCGTAAACACCTTTACGGGCATGGCGATCGACATCGAGCGCAGAAAGCCGACCATCGCCAACAACACGGGTGGCGTTTCGGGCGCGGGGATCAAACCGATCGCCGTGCGCATGACCTACGAGGCGGCGCAGGCGGTGCAAATTCCGATCATCGGCATGGGCGGAATTACTTGCGCGGAGGACGCGCTCGAATTTATCATGGCGGGCGCGACGGCGGTGCAGGTGGGTACGCAGAATTTTACCGACACGCTCGCCTGCCCGAAGATCATCGAAGGATTGAACGACTGGTGCGACCGCCACGGCGTGAACAAAATTTCCGAACTGACCGGAACGCTGAACATGAATTAAAACCGAAAGGAGAGAAATATGCTTACTTACAAACAACGCTTTATTCAGTTTATGGTGGAAAACGAAGTGCTTTGCTTCGGCGATTTCACGTTGAAGAGCGGGCGCAAGGCGCCGTACTTTATCAATTCGGGCAAATACCGCACGGGTTCGCAGATCGCGCAGCTGGGCGAGTATTATGCGGAGTGCTATCTTGCGCACGGGGTGCAGGCGGATACGCTCGTCGGCCCCGCGTACAAGGGGATTCCGCTCGCCGTTTCCACCGCGGTTGCGCTTGCAAAGACGCACGGCGTGGACACGGGCTTCTGCTTCGACCGCAAAGAGGTGAAAGACCACGGCGAGGGGGGCATGTTCGTAGGGCAGAAGCTCAACGACGGCGATCGGGTCGCGATCATCGAGGACGTGATGACTTCGGGCAAGGCGCTGCGCGAAATCCTCCCCAAAATCAGACAGGAAGCGGACGTGAACGTAACGGCGATGATTATTTCGGTCGACCGTCAGGAAAAGGGCACGGGCGAAAAGTCGGCGGTGCAGGAAGCGTACGACGAGTACGGAATCAAAGTGTATTCTATCGTGACCGTGGAAGATATTATCGCCGCGATCGAGGACGGCGTGATTCAGGGAAAAGAATATTTGCAGGCGATGAAAGATTACCGCAAACAATACGGCGCATAACCGTTCGATCTTTTGATCCGAAACAAAAAAGGGACATATTCTTGTCCCTTTTTTCATATGGTATGCGTATGGAACAGTACGGACTGGAGATACGCGAAGTATTCAATCAGGTAAAAAGCGGCGAGGGCGGACTTTCGCCGCAGGAAGCCCAATCTCGGCTTGCGACAAACGGCAGAAACGTTTTGAAAGAGGGGAAGAAAAAGAGCAAAATCCGCCTCTTCTTTTCGCAGTTCAAAGATCTGATGACCATTATTCTGATCTGCGCCGCCTTTCTTTCCGCAGTGCTCGCTTTTATCACGCACGATAAAAACGAGCTCGTCGATACGGGAATTTTGCTCTTCATCATTCTGCTCAACGCGTTCGTGGGGTTTTTACAGCAGTACCGCGCCGACGCGGCGATTGAAAATTTAAAAAAGCTATCCGTCTGCGAAGCGAAAGTCGTGCGCGGCGGACAGGTGATCAAGATCGATGCCGAAGAGTTGGTCGTGGGCGATATCATCGAACTGGAAGAGGGCGACCGCATTCCTGCGGACTGCCGTATTTTAAGCAGCGAGAATTTCCGCGTAGACGAATCTTCGCTCACGGGCGAGAGCAAGCCCGTGAAAAAATACGACTGCATCGTCAAGAAAAACGCGCTTGCCGAACGCACGAATACCGCGTTCCTTTCCACGTTCTGCGTAAAGGGGACGGCGCGCTGCGTGGTGACCGCCTGCGGCATGGATACGGAAATGGGGAAGATTGCGGATATGCTCCGCGAATCTAAACCTGCGCCCTCGCCGCTCGATAAAATTATTGCGAAGCTTGGAAAGATCATTACGGCGACCGTACTTTCGGTGGCGGGGATTCTCTTTTTGGGCGGGTTGCTCGCGCACCGCGTCAGCTTTTTACAGAACGTGATGAACGCCGTCGCCGTCGCCGTCGCGGCGATTCCCGAGGGCATGGGTGCCGTCGTGACCGTAATCCTTGCGATGGGCGTGCAGCGCATGGCGAAATCCCGCGCGGTCATGCGCAAGCTTTCCGCCGTCGAAACGCTGGGCAACTGCACCTGCATCTGTTCGGATAAAACGGGAACGCTCACCCAGAACAGAATGACGGTGGAAGAGATCGCCACCGTGTTTCCCGCCGTCGGAACGGAATCGTACGCGGGCACGCGGGTTCAGAAAGAATTGCTGCGCTGTATCCGCGCGTGCAATACGGTCAAGGGGAGCGCAGGCGGTTACGTGGGCGATCCGACGGAAGTATCGCTCGTGGAGTACGCCGACCGAATCGGGTTTGCGTTCGCGCCCAGACAGATCGGGGGAACGCCTTTTTCTTCCGAACGCAAAATGATGAGCGTGTACGCCGAAGCGCAGGGGAAACGGCTGTACGTAAAGGGCGGCGCGGACGTGATTCTGAGCAGATGCAGTAAAATTGCGACGGAATCGGGCGAGCGCGCCATGACTTCCGCAGACCTCGAACACGTCCGTGCGCGGATATCCGACTGCTCTTCGCGTGCGATGCGGGTGCTCGGCTTTGCCGTGGGCACGGGCGAACGGGAGGAAAACCTCACCTTTCTCGGCATTGCCGCCATGCTCGATCCGCCCAAAGAGGGCGCGAAGGAAGCGGTTGCCGCATGCCGCCGCGCGGGCGTGAAAACGGTGATGATTACGGGCGACAGCGCCGAAACGGCGTTTGCGATCGCCGCGCGGCTGGGAATCGCCCAAGACCGCAAACAGGTGCTCACGGGCGAGGAGCTCGACGCGCTCGGCGAAGAAGCGTACGCACGCCGCGTCAAAGAGATCACCGTTTATGCGCGCGTTTCGCCCAAACACAAATCGCAGATCGTGACCGCGCTGCAAAAACAGGGCGAAGTGGTCGCCATGACGGGGGACGGCGTGAACGACGCGCCCGCGCTCCGCGCCGCCGACATCGGCGTCGCGATGGGTTCGGGCACCGACGTGACCAAGAACGCCGCCGAGGTCGTGATTTCCGACGACGATTTTTCGACCATGGTGCACGCCGTCGAAGAGGGGCGCAACGTATTTTTCAACGTAAAAAAGACGATCTCTTTCTTCCTTTCCACCAACCTTGCCGAAGTGTTCGCGGTACTGATCGTCTCTCTGTTTTTATGGCGGTACGATTTCCTCACTTCCACGCAGCTGCTCTGGATCAATCTGATTACCGACTCCCTGCCCGTGCTCGCGCTCGGCGTCGAACGCACGGAGGGCGCCATGGCGCGTCCGCCCGTTTCGGAACGGGAAATATTTTCCAAAAAATCGCTCTTCCGTATCTTCTTTTTCGGCACCGTGCAAACGGCGTTGATCGTAGGGCTGTTCGTCTTCGGCGTACGCGCCTGGGGGAACAGGGTTGCTTCCACCGCGGCGTTCCTTACCCTTTCGTTGCTCGAACTCTTCCACGCGTTCAACGTGCGCAACGAGGAAAACAAAACGCGCCCGAAGGATTTTATCTCCAACAAGGCGCTGTTGTTCACCGTTTTGCTCGGCGTGGGGTTAAACGTGTTGCTCGTGGCGGTTCCGCCGTTTCGGTTCGCGCTCGGGCTTTCTTCCCTGAACGCGTTGCAATGGCTTGCGGTGTTCGGCGCTTCGGTTGCGATCGTACCGATCGGCGAACTTTACAAAGCCGTCGCGTTGCGCCGCGGGGGCGCAACGGAAAAACGCTCGGTTAAAAGGCGCGGAAAACGTAGCCTTGCGCGCGGTAGTACGCGATGATGTCGGGTAGCGCTTCCGCCGTTTCTTTGCGGAACGCGGAGTCGTGGCAGAGCAAAACGACCGTGTTCTGACCCGCCGAAGTTTTTACCGCCGTTTCGAACAGCATCTTTGCGGAAGCGTTTTTAATCTCTTCGTCGCCGCAGACGGCGTTCCAGCCGACCACGGTGTAACCCTGCGCTTCGATCAATTTGGCGCGGCGTTCGCGGTCTTTCAGTCCGCCGCCCGGGAAACGGTAAAATTTCGGGGTTACGCCCGTCACGCGTTCGATCACGTTCGCGCAGCCTGCGATATCGTCGAGCAAAGATTGATCGGTGGCGTAAATTTTGGAATATTCGTGCGATTTCGAATGCACGCCGACGGTATGTCCCTCCGCTGCAATCCGGCGGAGGGTTTCTTCTCTGCCCGAAACGCGGTCGCTCACGATGAAAAAAGTCGCCTTCACGTTTTCTTTTTTCAGCGTGTCGAGAATGCGGTTGGTCACTTTGGTGCTCGGCCCGTCGTCGAAGGTGAGGTAAACTTCTTTCTGCGTTTCGGCAAACGTAAACGCAGGTTCGGCAAGCGTGAGCCGCGCGCCGAAGTGCGCCAGAAATACGAGTAAAATCACGAAAAACACGGCGATCGGAATATACTTTTTCTGCATACCACGAGTTTGCGTAACTTGCGTAAATTTATTTACTTTCAAAGCGTTTCGTGTTATAATCTTTTTTGCGGAAATTTTCGCACGGGAGAAAACAACATATGATTACGACATCGGTCTTCGGAACAACTGCGGACGGGCGGGAAGTGCTCGCATTCCGCTTACGGGACGGAAACAATTACGCGGTGATTTTAAACCTCGGCGGAATTATTCAAAGCATCGTCGTACCCGACAAGGAAGGAACCCCGACGGACGTGATACTCGGTTATAACGACGTCGCCGGCTATCAGAACAACGGCGGGTTTCTCGGCGCGCTCATCGGCAGATTCGGTAACCGCATCGGCGAGGGAAAACTGACGATCGAGGGCAAGGAGTATTCGCTGTACTGCAACGACCGCGGAAATCACCTGCACGGCGGGAAAGAGGGGTTCGATCGAAAAATCTGGTCACACGAAATCAAGGGGGACGAACTTTTGCTTTCCATCGTTTCGCCCGACGGGGAAGAAAATTATCCCGGCACGCTGCGCGTGACGGTGACGTATACCTTCCGCAACGGCGCGCTGAAAATCGCTTATCACGCGGTGAGCGACAAGACGACGGCGGTCAATCTTACCAACCACGCTTATTTTAATATAAACGGCGAGGGGGACGGCAGCATTCTGGAAAACGTTCTTTGGATCGATTGCGACGAGATCACCCCCACGAACGATACCATGATCCCCTTGGGCGGGTTCCGCGAAGTGGCGGGTACGCCGTTCGACTTCAATACCCCCAAAGAAATCGGGCGGGATATCGGTTCCGACGATCCCGATCTGAAGCGGGGCGGCGGGTACGATCATTGCCACGTGCTGAAAAACAAGTGCGGGGAATACGCGAAGTACGCGACCGTAACGGGCAAAAAGACGGGGATTACCATGACCTGCTATACCGATATGCCTGCCGTGCAGTTCTATGCGGGCAACGGCATGAACATGCAGGGCAAGACGGCGTTTTATCATAACCGCGCGGGATTCTGTCTGGAAACGCAGGCGATTCCCAACAACGTGAACGTGCCCGAATACGCGGCGAAGGGGAGTTCGGTTCTCGAAGCAGGAAAGCCGTACGACTTCGTTGCCGTATACGAATTCACGGCGTAACCGTAAATAAAAAACGCCCGCTTGCCGCGGGCGTTTTTCTTTTTCGTTTTTAAAGTACCAAGCCGAGAACCGTCCACAGGAGCAACCCCCAGAGCAGGAGTCCCCACAGCGCGCATCTGCCGCAAACTTTTGCATGCGCGAAATCTTTTTTGTAGTGGACGAAGTACAGCGCGATCCCCGCAGGAAATACGACGAGCGAAAGCGTTTGCCAACCGATGCGTTTTACGTCCGTGAACGTGCTTTTGAGCCGAGGTCCGATCGAAGCGTAAAACGCTGTCGTTTCCCGCGCGCCGACGGCAAAGCCCAGCCCGATAAACAGCACGCCGATTCCCAGATACAGCCACGCGATCGCAAAAAATCCCGCCGTGTTCGTACACAGATTCATGAACATGGAAAGAATGCTCACGCTCAAAAAGAAGGAAACGTCGCGGTCGGTATGCGACGCCATATAGGCGTAGTATACGATTACGAATCCCGTTAACAACAGAGTGACGATCCCCAAAGCCTCCATAAAAATTCCCCCCGAAATTTTTTGTTTTATTATAATACGGATTTTCCGTCTTGTCAATATTTGCTTCGCAATTTTTATGCGGTGCGCCGAACCCGCGAATCCGTATTTTGCATAGTATGGTGAGAGAGTACCCGCACAGGCGGGGTAATTTTTACGGGGGTCTTACCAATGCAATGGTTTCTGTCTTTGGGGGCGGTGTGGCAGGCGCTGCTCGCTTCCCTCATCATGTACGCAATGACCGCGCTCGGCGCGTCCTTTGTATTCTTCTCTAAAAAAATCAACAAAACCGTGATCACCGCGCTCACGGGCGGGGCGGCGGGAATCATGATCGCGGCAAGCTTTTTTTCGCTTCTTCTGCCCGCGATCGAATACGAAACGTCGCTTCCTTCTTTCGTAACGGCAACGGTCGGGTTTCTGCTCGGCGGCGCGTTCGTGATCGTATGCGATCTGATTCTTTCGCGCAGGAGTTTCAATTTTCACGGCATGGGCGATAAGAAAAACGCGCTTCTGTTTTTTGCCGTAACCGTACATAATATTCCCGAGGGCATGGCGGTGGGCGTTGCGTTTGCCGCCGCGGCAGGGGGTGACGCCGTGCTTTCGGCGCTCTTTCTTGCAATCGGGATCGCGATTCAGAATTTTCCCGAGGGCATGTGCGTGGCGTTTCCGCTTCGCGCAAAGGGCATGAGTCCGGTGAAAAGTTTCCTCTTTTCGCAGGGCTCGGGCGCGGTGGAAATTCCCGCCTGCGTGATCGGCGCGGTCGCCGCCACGTTCGTTGCGGGGCTCATGCCGTGGGCGCTCACCTTTTCGGCGGGTGCAATGCTCGCCGTGGTGTGTTCGGAACTCATTCCCGAATGTTTTTCCGGCAATAAAACGGTGGCGAGCGCGGGGATCGTCGCGGGGTTCTGTTTGATGATGGTGCTCGATCTTGCGCTCGGTTAAAAGATTGTATAATTTTTTGCAAACCGTCCATAATTCGTAGTATGGAAACGGAAATCGAAATCAAAACGGAGCGGGAAAAAGATCCCGTTCAACCCCGCCGCACGGCGGTGGTGATCGGCGGATCTTCGGGGATCGGCAAAGAAACCGCGTTAAAACTTTCGTCGCGGGGGTACCGCGTGTTCAATATTTCGCGCACGCAGTTAAAGGGCGAGCGCGTACGGAACATTACGGCGGACGCGGCGCAGGAGGGCGAACTTGCCAAAGCGATTCACGGAATCGGCGAAGAAACGGACGGGATCGACCTGCTCGTGTATTCGGCGGGATTTTCGATGGCGGCGCCCCTCGAATACGCGAAGAGCGGAGATTACAGATATCTGTTCGAGGTGAACTATTTCGGCGCGATCGAAGCGCTCCGCGCGGCGTTGCCCTATCTGAAAAAGCGGGGCGGGCGCGCCGTGCTCGTCGGTTCGCTCGGCGGCGATATGCCGATTCCTTACGACAGTTTTTATTCTTCTTCGAAAGCCGCGCTGTGCATGCTTGCGCGCGAAGCGGACGTAGAGATGAAAGAGCGCGGCGTGCGCGTGAGCGCGCTGCTTCCCGGCGGTACGGCGACCGACTTCACGTACAGCCGCAGAATTTACGGCGAGGAAGAAAGTCTGAATTATGCGGCTTCGGTCAAAAAGGCTTCGGCTGCGCTGGCGAATATCGAACAGGGAGGCATGAACCCTTCGCTCGTTGCCGAGGCGATAATCAAACTCGCGGAAAAGAAAAACCCGCCTCCTGTTTCAGTTGCGGGCGGCATGAACGGCTTTGCGCGGTATATGTATAAGCTGCTTCCCGAACGCGTGACCGACTGGATGGTGCGCAGAAAGTTTAATCAGAAATAACGTTTATATCGCAAAACAGCCGACGGCATATCCGTCGGCTGTTTTAATTTATTTTTGTTTGATGCCCAAGATATAGTCGGAAGAGGTTTCGTACAAATTGCACAAAAAGATCAACTTCGCATAATCAAGTTCCAAAGCGCCCGATTCGTAACGGGCGTAAGCCGGTTGCAGCATGCCTAATTTTTCGGCGACTTGTTTCTGGGTAAACCCTGCGGCGTTTCTCGCCTCTTTCAGGCGAAGCCCGATTTCTTTTTGTATCATGTCAAAATTATAACATTTTCGGATATATTTTACTTGACATATAACGAAAAATGTTATATCTTTATTTATAACGATAATCGTTATAAATAGGAGCAAGATGGACTTAAACGAATTCGTGGCGAAAAAGCTGGAAAAATTGAGAGCGGAACGCGGTATAGTCGTGCGCGCTCTGTGCGAAGGCGCAGGCGTTTCGGTTTCGGGATACCGAAAAATCGTGAATTGCAAGAATCGGAATATCAAACTTTCGACGCTGTTGAAAATCACGAAATTTTACCGCATCACGCCGGGTGAACTGTTTGCGGAATACCTGAAAAATTTACCGATTTAACGTCTGCAAAAAAGCGCGAAAAATCGCATTCATACGCTTGACGGAAAAAGCGCGTTTTGGTATAATAACGTTATGAAAGTACTTACCGTTTTTTGCCGTAAAAAGCGAATCGTCGTAAATTTCAAATAACGTAATTTCAGGCAGTTCTTTCCGTATCGGGAAGAAACTGCCTTGTTTTACTTTTGCGGAGGTTTTTTATGAAGAAAGTGGCAGTCATTATGGGGAGTGATTCCGATCTTCCCGTCGTTTCGAAAGCGTTCGACGTTTTCAAAGAATTTTCAATTCCGTTCGAAGTTCACGTGTATTCCGCGCACCGCACGCCCGTGGAAGCGAAAGCTTTTTCGGAGAGCGCGGCGGAAAACGGATTCGGCGCAATCATTGCCGCGGCGGGCATGGCGGCGCATCTTGCGGGCGCGATTGCGGCGAACACCGTGCTGCCCGTGATCGGCATTCCCGTTAAGAGCGCTTCGCTCGACGGGCTGGACGCATTGCTTTCTACGGTAATGATGCCTTCCGGTATCCCCGTGGCGACGGTCGCCATCGACGGCGCGAAGAACGCGGCGTATCTTGCGGCGCAGATCCTTGCCGTAGAGGATTCGGATTTGCAGCGTAAACTTCTTTTCTCGCGCAAAGCCGCTGCGGAAAACGTTTTGAAAAAAGACGCCGAAATTTCGGCAAAATATCATTTATAATCCAAAAACAATTTTTTAAAATATACAAGGAGAAACTCTAATGGAAAAAACGGTTCAGCTCTACGAGGGCAAGGCAAAAAAGGTTTATGCAACGGCGGACGAAAATCTGTGCATCGTTTCGTATAAAGACGACGCAACCGCGTTCAACGGGTTGAAAAAGGGCACGATCGTCGGCAAAGGCGTCGTGAACAACCGCATGACGAACATGATGATGCAGTTGCTTGAAAAGCAGGGCGTTCCCACCCACTTCGTGGAAGAGCTCAACGACCGCGAAACGGTCGTGAAAAAAGTGAAGATCGTCGCGCTCGAAGTGATAATCCGCAACGTTTCGGCAGGATCGTTCGCAAAACATTACGGCGTGGAAGAGGGAATCGTTTTCGACCAGCCCACGATCGAGTTCTCTTATAAAAACGACGATCTGGGCGATCCGCTTCTGAACGAATATCACGCGCTTGCGCTGAAAGTCGCGACCAAAGAGGAAATCGACACGATTAAAAAATACGCGTTCAAGGTGAACGACGTTCTGAAAGAATACTTCCTGAAACTGGGCGTGCGCCTCATTGATTTCAAACTCGAATTCGGCAGACTGGCCGACGGAACGATCGTCCTTGCGGACGAGATTTCCCCCGATACCTGCCGCTTCTGGGACGCGAAGACGGGCGAAAAACTGGATAAAGACCGTTTCCGCCGCGACCTCGGCGGGGTAGAGGACGCTTACAAAGAAATTTTCAAGCGCGTTACGACGGGAGACTGATATGACGGGACACATTCACGAGGAATGCGGGGTTTTCGGCATTTTCGCGCCGTCCACGCAGGAGGTAGCTTCCACCGCTTACTACGCGTTGTTTGCGTTGCAGCACCGCGGACAGGAATCGGCGGGGATCGTCGTAAACCGCGACGGCGTGTTTCACTCGTATAAAGATTCGGGATTGGTGAACGACGTTTTCACCAAAGACCGTTTGAAGAAACTCGGCGAAGGCGAAATGGCGATCGGGCACGTGCGCTATTCCACGACGGGCGCGAGCGGCAGGGAAAACGCGCAGCCGATCGTCGTGAACCACTTAAAGGGGAACATGGCGCTGGCGCATAACGGAAATCTGACTAACTCGTACGAACTCCGTTCGCAGCTCGAAAACGAGGGCAGTATTTTTCACACCACTTCCGATACCGAAGTCATCGCCTACACGATTACCAAAGAACGCGTGAAGTCCCGTTCCATCGAGGACGCGGTGCTTGCCGCGATGGACAAGCTGCAAGGCGCGTATTCGCTCGTCGTGATGTCGCCCACCAAACTGATTGCGGCGCGCGATCCGCACGGCTTCCGCCCCCTGTGCTACGGCACGCGGGAGGACGGCGCGATCATCGTCGCTTCCGAATCCTGTGCCCTCAACGCGGTAGGCGCGCACCTCGTGCGCGAGATCGAACCGGGCGAAATGCTGGTGATCACCGCCGAAGGGATCAAGTCGGATACTTCGCACTGCGGCGGGAAAAAATCCCTTTGCGTGTTTGAATTTTTCTACACGGCGCGCCCCGATTCCGAAATCGACGGATGTTTCGTACACGACGCGAGAAAGCGCGCCGGCGCCTTCCTTGCGGAAAAATACAAGATCGAAGCGGACATCGTGATCGGTGTTCCCGATTCGGGACTGGACGCGGCGCTCGGTTATTCGCAGGCTTCGGGGATTCCCTACGGCATCGGATTTTTAAAGAACAAATACATCGGCAGAACGTTCATCGCGCCCGATCAGAAGATGCGCGAAGACCGCGTGAAAATCAAACTGAACGTCATCGCTTCGGCGGTGCGCGGAAAGCGCGTGATTCTGGTGGACGATTCGATCGTGCGCGGCACGACGAGCCGCCCTATCGTAAAACAGCTTCGCGACGCGGGCGCGACGGAAGTGCACTTCCTCTCTTCCGCGCCCAAATTCCTCAATCCCTGCTATTACGGCACCGACATCGCTTCGCGCGACAACCTGATCGCCTGCCATTACTCGGAAGAGGAAATCGCAAAGATCATCGGCGCGGATTCGGTGGGGTATCTCGATCTCGAACAGGCGGGGCTGCTCACGGGCGGCGACGGCACGGGATTCTGCATGGCGTGCTTCGACGGCTGCTATCCGACCGAAGCCCCCTCCGAAGTACATAAAAACCGCTTCGAGCGTCCTCGCAGCGAAAACCCCAAATTTCAGAAAAAGGGAGAATGAACGATGGATAAAAGTTATTCCGAAAGCTATAAAAACGCGGGGGTGGATATCACCGCGGGATACAAGTCGGTCGAACTCATGAAGAAGCACGTCGCGCGCACCATGCCCGACGGCAAAACGGATATCGGCGGCTTCGGCGGGCTGTTCCCGCTCGATTTGAAGGGGATCGACGATCCCGTGCTCGTTTCGGGAACGGACGGCGTAGGAACCAAACTCCGTTTGGCGCAGCTGCTCGACCGGCACGACACGATCGGGATCGACTGCGTCGCAATGTGCGTGAACGACGTACTCTGCTGCGGCGCGAAGCCGTTGTTCTTCCTCGACTATATCGCGTGCGGAAAGAACGTTCCCGAAAAGATTGCGGATATCGTCGGCGGCGTGGCGGAAGGCTGCGTGCGCGCGGGCTGCGCGCTGATCGGCGGGGAAACCGCCGAACACCCCGGTACCATGCCGGAGGACGATTACGATTTGGCGGGCTTTACCGTGGGCGTCGTATCCCGCGCAAAGGTGATCGACAACGGCGCGATGAAGGCGGGCGACGTCATGATCGCGCTTCCCTCCTCGGGCGTGCATTCGAACGGATTCTCGCTGGTGAGAAAGGTGTTCGACGTAGAGCGTTGCGATCTCAACGCGCCCGTTGCGGAACTGGACGGGAAGTCTTTGGGCGAAGTGTTGCTTGCGCCGACTAAAATTTACGTGAAGCCGATGCTCGCGCTGCTCGAAGAAGTGGCGGTAAAGGGCGTTTCGCACATCACGGGCGGCGGATTCTACGAAAACATGCCGCGCTCGATTCCGAAGGGATTGAGTGTCAGGATCAGAAAAAGCGACATCCGCATTCCCGCGATTTTCACGCTCTTGCAGAAAAAGGGCGGCGTGAACGAACACGATATGTTCAATACCTTTAACATGGGAGTGGGCATGAGCGTGGTCGTCGCGAAAGAAGACGCGGCGCGCGCGATCGAAATTTTAAAGGCGCACGGCGAAGACGCGTACGTGCTCGGCGACATCGTTACGGGCGACGACGGAGTGATTCTCGTATGAGCAAAATCAGAATCGGCGTGCTCTGTTCGGGCGGCGGCACCAACTTTCAGGCGATCGTAAACGCGCAGGAAGCGGGGCTGATTCCGGACGGGGAACTCGTGCTCGTCGTGACTGATCGCGCCGACGCTTACGTGCTTACCCGCGCCGCGCGTTACGGGATTCCGACGGCGGTTTGCGATAAAAAACAAATTCCCGCCCGCGCGGAGCGCGAAGCGGCAATTTTAAAAACCTTAAAAGAACACGACGTGCAAATGGTCGTGTTCGCGGGTTTTATGACCATTCTTTCGGAACGCTTCGTAAAAGCATACGAGGGGTGCATCGTCAACGTACACCCCGCGCTCATTCCCAGTTTTTGCGGAGCGGGCATGTACGGGTTGCACGTACACGAAGCGGTGCTTGCCCGCGGCGTGAAGGTGACGGGCGCGACGGTGCATTACGTGACGGAAGAATGCGACGGCGGTCCGATTATTCTGCAAAAGGCAGTGGAAGTAAAAGCGGGCGACACGCCCGAAATTTTGCAGAAGCGCGTCATGCGGGAAGCGGAATGGATCATTCTGCCCGAAGCGGTGGAACTGGTCTGTAAAAAGTTATTAAAAAATTAACGGAGTTTAGTTATGGCATACGAATCGAAGAGCATGAAAGAGGCGGTTTCGGGCAATCCCTACGTGGGGCGCGGAATCGTAATCGGCAAGAGCGAAAGCGGAAAGAAAGCGGTGTTCGCTTACTTCATTATGGGCAGAAGCGAAAACAGCCGCAACCGCGTGTTTACGGAAATCGGCGACGAACTGCGCACCGAACCCTATGACGAAAGCAAAGTGCAGGATCCTTCGCTGATCATCTATTCGCCCGTGCGCGTCGTAGGGAAGAACGTGATCGTCACGAACGGCGATCAGACGGACACGATTGCCGAGCATCTGCAAAAGGGCATGTGTTTCCGCCACGCGCTCTCTACCCGCGAATTCGAGCCGGACTATCCCAACCTTACCCCCCGTATCAGCGGGATATTGCAATTCGACGGCGGTTTCAAATATTCGATGTCCATTTTAAAGAGCGCGGACGAAAAGGGAAGCGCCTGCAACCGTTTTACGTTCGACTACGAGCCGATCGACGGCGTGGGACATTTTATTCACACCTACGTGACGGACGGCAATCCGCTCCCCACCTTTGCAGGCGAGCCCGAACGCGTTGCGATTCCCGACGATCTGAATACGTTTGCCGAAGAGATCTGGAACAATCTGGACGAGAACAATAAAATTTCGCTCTACTGCCGCAGTTACGATCTGGAAACGGGCAAACAGGAGCGCGTGCTCTACAATAAATTTACGAGGTGAACAAATGCAGGAATTTTCGCTGAAATACGGTTGCAATCCCAACCAGAAACCCGCGCGCATTTATGCGGAAGAGGGCGAACTGCCCGTTGAAATTTTAAACGGACGCCCCGGTTATATCAACTTTTTAGACGCGTTCAATTCGTGGCAGCTCGTAAAGGAAATCAAACAGAATACGGGCATGGTCGCGGCGACGAGCTTCAAGCACGTTTCGCCCACCTCGGCTGCGGTCGGGAAAAAACTTTCCCCCGCGCTCAAAAAGTCCTGCTTTGTGGACGACGTCGAAGGGCTGGACGATTCCCCCCTCGCATGCGCTTACGCCCGCGCGAGAGGAACGGACAGAATGTCTTCCTTCGGCGACTGGGTCGCGCTGTCCGACGAATGCGACGCGGTGACGGCAAAGATTATCGCCCGCGAAGTTTCCGACGGCGTCATCGCGCCCTCCTATTCTCCCGAAGCGCTTGAAATTTTAAAGGCAAAGCGCAAGGGAAGCTACAACGTCGTGAAGATCGATCCCGACTACGTGCCTGCGGAAATCGAACGCAAACAGGTGTACGGCGTTACGTTCGAGCAAGGCAGAAACAATTTCAAAATCGACGAATCCCTGCTTTCCAACCTCGTCACGAAAAACAAGACGTTGCCGAAGGACAAGGCGCTCGATCTGATCATCGCGCTCATTACGCTCAAATACACGCAGAGCAACTCCGTATGTTTCGCAACGGACGGGCAGGCGATCGGCGTGGGCGCGGGGCAGCAGTCCCGCATCCATTGCACCCGTCTTGCCGCGCAGAAAGCGGATCTTTGGCATTTGCGCCAGCACGAAAAAGTGCTGAATCTGCAGTTTGCCGAAGGCGTGGGCAGACCGGAAAAGAACAATATCATCGACATCTATCTTTCGGACGATTACGAAGAAGTTCTGGGCGACGGCGTCTGGCAGAAGAATTTTGCCGTGCGTCCCGCACCCTTCACCCGCGAAGAGAAGAAGGCTTATTTAAAAACGGTTTCCGGCGTATCGCTGGGAAGCGACGCGTTCTTCCCGTTTTCCGACAACATCGAGCGCGCGTTTGCGAGCGGGGTTTCTTACGTTGCCCAGCCGGGCGGTTCGGTGCGCGACGATCTCGTGATCGAAGCGGCGGACAGCCACGGCATGGTCATGGCGTTTACCGGAATGAGATTATTCCATCACTGAGTTTGACAGGAGCATGATATGAAGATACTCGTAATCGGCGGGGGCGGAAGAGAACACGCCGTGATCAAATCGCTGAAAAAGAACGAACGCGTCACCACCGTGTACGCGCTTCCCGGCAACGGCGGGATTGCCGCCGACGCGGAGTGCTATCCCGTAAAGGCGACCGATCTTGACGGGATCGTGAATTTCGCAACGACGCACGAGGTGGATTTTGCCGTCGTCACGCCGGACGATCCGCTCGTACTCGGCTGCGTAGACCGCTTGGAAGCGTCGGGCATTCCCTGCTTCGGACCGAGCGCCGCCGCGGCAATCATCGAGGGGAGCAAAGTCTTTTCCAAAAATCTGATGAAAAAATACGGCATTCCCACGGCAGAAAGCGAAACGTTTACCGACGCGGAACAAGCGATCGCCTATCTGAAAAGAGGTAGCTTCCCCGCGGTGATCAAAGCGGACGGGCTGGCGCTCGGCAAGGGGGTCGTGATCGCGCAGAACTTTGCGGAAGCGGAATCCGCCGTACGCGAGATCATGTGCGACAAAGTGTTCGGAGCAAGCGGTAACAGCATTCTTGTAGAAGAGTTTTTAACGGGTCCCGAAGTTTCCGTACTTTCGTTTACGGACGGAAAGACGGTTGTGCCTATGGTGTCTTCCATGGATCATAAACGCGCGCTTGACGGCGATCGGGGCTTGAACACGGGGGGCATGGGTACGGTAGCGCCCAACCCTTACTATACCGAAGCGATCGCAAAAGAGTGCATGGAAACCATTTTCCTGCCCACCGTGCGCGCGATGAACGCGGAGGGCAGAACTTTTAAGGGCTGTTTATATTTCGGGCTCATGCTCACGCCGAAGGGTCCCAAAGTGATCGAATACAACTGCCGCTTCGGCGATCCCGAAACGCAGGTCGTGCTTCCTCTGCTCGAAAGCGATCTGCTTACGATTATGCAGGCCGTGCGCGAAGGCACGCTGTCGCCCGACGTGGTGCGCTTCCAGAAGGGCGCGGCTTGCTGCGTGGTACTCGCTTCCGAAGGGTATCCCAAAAAATACGAATCGGGCTATGAAATCACCCTTCCGCAGACGGGCGAAAACGAAAGTATCTTCGTTGCGGGCGCAAAGAAGGAAGGGGATCGCATTCTTTCCGCAGGCGGGCGGGTGCTCGGCGCGGTCGCGACGGCGGCTTCGCTGAAAGACGCGGTGACGGGCGCTTACGCTTTGGCGGAAAAAATTCATTTTCAAAACGCATACATGAGAAAAGATATCGGCAAGCGCGCGCTTGCGGCATTGGAGGAATAATGGTTTACAGAATTTACGTCGAGAAAAAAGAGGGCTTCGACAACGAAGCGAAATCTCTCCTTGCCGACGCAAGAGAACTGCTCGGCGTCCGCGGGGCGGAAAATATCCGCATTCTCAACCGCTACGACGCGGAGGACATCGAAGAGGAACTGTTCCGCAGCTGCGTTAAAACGGTCTTTTCCGAACCCCAGATGGACAGGGCGACGGAAGGCGCGGATTTAAAAGGCGCGCGCGTGTTCGCCGTGGAATATCTTCCCGGTCAGTTCGATCAGCGCGCCGATTCCGCCGCGCAGTGCATTCAGCTCATTTCCATGCAGAACCGTCCCGTTATCCGCACGGCGAAGGTGTACGCGGTGTACGGCAACGTGAGCGAAGAGGAACTTTCCGCAATCAAACGTTACGTCATCAACCCCGTGGAGAGTCGCGAAGCGAGCCTTTCCATTCCCAAAACGCTGAAGATCGAACACCCCGTGCCCACCGAAGTGCAGACGTTGCACGGATTCCTCGATCTGGACAAGGCGGGGCTTTCCGCGTTCGTGAAAAAGTACGAACTCGCGATGGACGACGACGATATCGAATTTTGTCAGACTTATTTCAAAACGGAACAGCGCGATCCGACGCTGACGGAAATCCGCATGATCGACACGTACTGGTCCGACCATTGCCGTCATACGACCTTCCTTACGACGATCGACGGCGTGAAGTTCGAGGACGAACTGTTGCAGAGCGCGTACGAGGATTACCTTTCCGCGCGCGAGGAAATCGGGCGCACGAAACCCGTGAATCTGATGGATATCGGCACGATCGCCGCAAAACTTTTGAAGAAGCGCGGGCTGTTGGAGAAGCTCGACGAATCGGAAGAAATCAACGCCTGCACCGTAAAAATCAAAGTGGACGTGAACGGCGCGGAAGAGGACTGGCTGTTGCTGTTTAAAAACGAAACGCACAACCACCCCACGGAAATCGAGCCGTTCGGCGGCGCGGCGACCTGCATCGGCGGGGCGATCCGCGATCCGCTCTCGGGCAGAAGTTACGTATACGCCGCCATGCGCGTAACGGGCGCGGCGAATCCGCTCCGCCCCGTGAGCGAAACCATGAAGGGGAAACTTCCCCAACGCAAATTGGTAACGACGGCTGCGGCGGGCTATTCCTCCTACGGGAACCAGATCGGTCTTGCGACCGGTCAGGTAGACGAAATATATCACGAAGGCTACGCGGCAAAGCGTTTGGAAATCGGCGCGGTGATCGCCGCGACGCCTGCGGAAAACGTGCGGCGCGAAGTGCCTGCCGCGGGCGATAAAGTCATTCTTCTCGGCGGAAGAACGGGGCGCGACGGCTGCGGCGGCGCGACGGGCTCTTCCAAATCGCACACGCTTGAATCGCTCACGCACTGCGGGGCGGAAGTGCAGAAGGGTAACGCGCCCGAAGAACGCAAATTACAGCGGCTCTTCCGCAATAAGGACGCCATGCTGCTCATCAAACGCTGCAACGACTTCGGCGCGGGCGGCGTTTCGGTCGCGATCGGCGAACTTGCCGACGGGCTGGAAATCAATCTGAACGCCGTTCCCAAAAAGTACGACGGACTGGACGGAACCGAACTCGCCATTTCCGAATCGCAGGAGCGTATGGCGGTCGTCGTAGAGGCGGACAAGACGGACGAATTCATCTATCTTGCCGAAAAAGAAAATCTGGAAGCGACGGTGGTGGCGACCGTGACCGAAAGTCCCCGCCTCGTGATGCACTGGAACGGGAAGACCATCGTAAACGTTTCGCGTGAGTTTCTCAATTCCAACGGCGCGGAAAAGCACATTCAGGTCGCGCCCGTAAAATGCGAAGATTACCGCAAAACGCAGTTTGCTTCGTTCGGGGAAGAATACAGGAAGCTCGCTTCCGATCTGAACGTCTGTTCTAAACGCGGGCTTTCCGAACGGTTCGATTCGACCATCGGCGCGGGTACGGTTCTCATGCCGTTCGGCGGAAAGTACCAGATGACGCCCCCTCAGGCAATGGCGCACTTGATTTCGGTGGAACAGGGACATACCGACACCGTTTCGTACATGGCTTGGGGCGGCAACCCTTACGTTGCCGAAAAGAGCCCTTATCACGGCGCGTATCTCGCCGTCGTGGAGAGCGTGAGCAAGCTCGTCGCATCGGGCGCAAGCTTTCACGACGTCTATCTTACCTTCCAGGAATATTTCTTAAAACCGATGCGCGATCCCGCGCGTTGGGGTCAGCCCTTCGCCGCGCTCCTGGGTGCGTTCAAGGCGCAGACAGAACTGGGCGTCGCCGCCATCGGCGGAAAGGATTCCATGAGCGGCACGTTCGAAAAAATCGACGTTCCGCCCACCCTCGTATCTTTTGCCGTAACCACGGGCAAAGTGAGCGAAGTCGTTTCTCCCGAATTCAAGAGCGCGGGGCATAAGGTCGTCCTGCTCGAACCGGAGTACGACGGACACGGGCTGCCCGTAACCGCTTCACTGTTGAAAAACTTCGGCACGGTCACCAACCTGCTTCGTTTGAAAGCGGCGGTTTCCGTATATACGCCCGCGTTCGGCGGCGTTGCGGAGGGCGTGCTGAAAATGTGCCTCGGCAATCGTATCGGTTTCCGCTATCGGGAAGGCGTTTCCCCCGAAACCATATTCGGCTACCGTTACGGCTCGTTCATCATCGAACTTGCCGAAGGTGTGAGCGTGGGCACGGTACTGGGCGAAACGGTTGCGGAAGAGAGCATTTCGTATTGCGGCGAGCGTTTGCCGCTCGCCGAATTGCAGCAGGCTTACGAAGAAAAGCTCGAACCCGTGTACGCATGCAATATCAAGGCGCGCGCAACGGAAGCGAACAACGTGAGCTACGGGCACCGCAGCACGGTGTCGGGCGAATACAAGTGCGCGAAACCCCGCGTGCTTATTCCCGTATTCCCCGGTACGAACTGCGAATACGATACCGCCAAAGCGTTTGCGGACGCGGGCGCGAAGCCGGAAATTTTCGTGATCAGAAACCGCACGCAGGAAGAAATTTCCCGCTCTGCGGAAAAGTTTGCATCGCTGTTGCGCGAGAGCCAGATTCTGTTTATCCCCGGCGGATTCTCGGGCGGAGACGAGCCGGACGGTTCGGGCAAGTTCATCACGGCGTTCCTGCGCGGCGAGCGGGTGCGCGACGAAGTGCACGCCCTTCTGGAAACGCGCGACGGTTTGGCGGGCGGAATCTGCAACGGATTCCAGGCGCTCGTAAAACTGGGGCTCGTGCCGTACGGGAAGATTGTCGATACCGACGAAAGCTGCCCTACGCTCACTTATAACGACATCGGGCGTCACCAGTCCCGTATCGTGCAGGTGCGCGTCGCGTCGGTGAAGTCGCCCTGGCTTTCCGCCGTGAACGTGGGCGACGTCTTCTCGGTGCCGATTTCGCACGGGGAAGGGAAATTCGTTGCAAGCGGAGATTTGATCGCGCGGCTTGCGGCAAACGGACAGATCATGACGCAGTACGTCGATCTTTCGGGCAACGCAACCATGGATATCCGTTTTAACCCCAACGGCAGCGCGAACGCGATCGAAGGCATACTTTCGCCCGACGGCAGAGTATTCGGCAAGATGGGGCATTCCGAGCGCAAGGGGTACGGGCTCTATAAAAATGTCCCCGGCGAATACGACATGAAGCTGTTTGAAAGCGCGGTAAAATATTTCAAGTGATTTACGTTCGGTTCCGAACGGGTTATAAAACATTGTCCGGAGGTAATGCATGAAATCGGATATCGAAATCGCACAGGAAGCGAAAATGGAGCATATTTCGCGCGTTGCGGCGCGCGTGGGCATCGCCGAAGACGAGCTGGAGTATTACGGCAGATATAAGGCGAAAATCGATCTGAGCGCGCGGCGGGGCGGGAAGACGGGGAAGCTCGTTCTCGTGACGGCGATCACGCCCACGCCCGCGGGCGAGGGAAAAACCACGACGACCATCGGGCTTGCCGACGGGCTCAGGCGGATCGGGAAAAACGTCGTCGTCGCGCTCAGGGAGCCTTCGCTCGGTCCCGTGTTCGGGATTAAGGGGGGCGCTGCGGGCGGCGGTTACGCGCAGGTCGTTCCGATGGAGGACATCAACCTGCATTTTACGGGCGACTTCCACGCGATCGGCGCGGCAAACAATTTGCTTGCCGCCATGCTCGACAATCATATCTTCCAGGGGAACGAATTGCAGATCGATCCCGCACGCATTACCTGGCGCAGGTGCGTGGATATGAACGACCGCCAGCTGCGCAATATCGAAGACGGGCTCGGCGGCGGCAAGAACGGCGTTCCGCGCAAGGACGGTTACGACATCACCGTCGCGAGCGAAATTATGGCGGTGCTCTGTCTTGCATCCTCGCTTACCGATTTAAAAGCGCGGCTTGCCCGCGTCATCGTCGGCTACACGTACGAGGGCAAGCCGGTTACGGCGGGCGATTTAAAGGCGGAAGGCGCGATGACCGCGCTTTTGAAAGACGCCGTGAAGCCTAACCTCGTTCAGACGCTGGAAGGCACGCCCGCGATCGTACACGGCGGACCGTTCGCGAATATCGCGCACGGCTGCAACTCGGTTTCGGCGACCCGCACGGCGTTGCAGCTCGGCGATTACGTGATTACCGAAGCGGGCTTCGGCGCCGATCTCGGCGCGGAAAAATTTCTGGATATCAAATGCCGCATGGCGGGGCTGACTCCTGCGGCGGTCGTCGTCGTGGCGACGGTGCGCGCGCTGAAAATGCACGGCGGGCTTGCAAAGACGGAACTGGGCGAAGAAAATTTACCCGCGCTCGAACGGGGCATGCCCAACCTGTTGCGCCATGTTTCCAACATGACGGGGGTTTATAAACTTCCCGCGGTGGTGGCGGTCAACCGTTTCCCCACCGATACCGACGCGGAAATTGCGCTCGTCATCGAACGGTGCAAGGCGTTGGGCGTGAACGTGGTGCTTTCCACCGTCTGGGCGGAAGGCGGCAAGGGCGGCGAAGCGCTTGCCGAAGAAGTCGTGCGGTTGTGCGAAAAACCGAATGCGTTTACCTATTGCTACGACGAAAAGCTTCCGATCAAAGAAAAAATTCATGCGGTCGTTTCCAAAATTTACGGCGGCGACGGCGTAACCTACACGCCCGAAGCCGAAGAGCAGATTGCGCGGCTCGAAGCGCTCGGCTTCGGGCATACCCCCGTCTGTATCGCGAAAACGCAGTATTCGTTTTCGGACGACGCGACAAAACTCGGCGCGCCCGAAGGGTTTACGGTTACGGTGCGCAGCGTTAAAATTTCGGCGGGCGCGGGCTTCGTCGTCGTGCTTACGGGCAATATCCTCACGATGCCTGGGCTTCCCAAAATCCCCGCGGCGGAAAAGATTGACGTGGACGAAAACGGAAAAATTACGGGATTGTTTTAATGGACGAAATCAACTTGTTACAATCGGCAGTACCGCCCTTGCTGGGGTGGTACTCTGCTTTTAAACGGGCTTTGCCCTGGCGGGAAACCGCTGATCCTTACCGTGTCTGGATTTCGGAGATCATGCTCCAACAGACGCGCGTCGAGGCGGTCAAACGCTATTACGTCCGTTTTCTCGAACGGTTTCCCACGGCGCAGTCGCTCGCTTCGGCGGAGATCGGCGAGGTGTTAAAGTACTGGGAAGGTTTGGGTTATTACTCCCGCGCGCGCAATCTGCACAAGGCGGCGCAGACGATCGCGGAGCAAGGATTTCCGCAGACGTTCGAGGGGGTGCGCGCGTTGGCAGGCGTCGGCGATTACACTGCGGGCGCAATCTGTTCGATCGCGTACGATCTGCCCTGCCCCGCGGTGGACGGCAACGTGTTGCGCGTGCTCACCCGTTTGCTTGCGGATGCGTCCAATATCGACGATGCGGGTACGAAGGCGCGCTTTGCGGCGATGCTCAAAGAAGTATATCCGCCGCAGGCGGGCGATTTCTGTCAGGCGTTGATGGAGTTGGGCGCGCTCGTTTGCGTACCCAACGGTGCGCCCCTTTGCGAGCAGTGCCCGTGGGTGGAACTCTGCCGCGCGCATCTTGAAGGCAGGGAAGAAGCGTTTCCCGTACGCGCCGAAAAACGCGCGCGGCGGGTGGAGGAAGTGAACGTGTTCGTCCTGAGTTGCGGCGGTGCGTTTGCGTTGCAGAAGCGGGAGGAGCGCGGATTGCTCGCAGGGCTCTGGCAGTTCCCCGTATTCGGAGCGGACGCCTCGCCCGAAGCGTTTGGCAAGACGGTTGCCGTCAAACGCGCGAAGCATATTTTTACTCACATCGAGTGGAACATGACGGGGTATCTGATCGAAACGGAAGAAAAGTCGGGCGGGTTTCTCTGGCTTTCTCCCCAAGAGATCCGCGAAAAATATGCGTTGCCTTCTGCGTTCAAGGCATTTTTGCCCTGGCTCTCGCATAAGAAATTATAAAATAACTTGACAAAATGCGGCGGAGCGGTGTAAAATAATTTCCGTACGAAAGAGAAAACCCGCTGAGGAGAAAACCATGAGCGTTTTATTGTGCGATTCCAACGGAGAGCTTTGGCATACCCGCGTCAAGGAGCTGGGGCTCGATTACGTTTCCATGCCCTACACGCTGCGCGACGAAGAATTTTATTACGATTTGGGCGAAAAGACCGATTTCAAGGCGTTTTACGACGCGGTGCGCGCGGGCGTCATTCCCAAAACGCAGGCGCTCAATCCCGAAGATTACAAGGATATTTTAACGCCTTATTTCGAGAAGGGCGAGGACGTGCTGTACGTGAGCTTTTCGCATAAGCTGAGCGGCACCTTTCACCAGCTCGACACGGCGTATCGGGAACTGAAAGAAAAATTTCCCGACCGCAAGCTGACCGTGTTCGATACCAAGAGCATTTCGCTCGGCGCGGGCATTCAGATGGAGTACGCCGCTGAACTGAAAAACGGCGGCGCATCCGACGAAGAGATTTTGGAAAAACTCGCCGAATTTACCAACCGCGTGTGCGTCTATTTCGTGGTGGACGATCTGATGCACTTGAAGCGCGGGGGCAGATGTTCCGGGCTTGCCGCGGTGGCGGGCACGATTTTAGGATTAAAGCCGATGCTCACGATCGACGGCGAGGGCGGGCTCAAAGTACTCACCAAACTCGGCGGAAGGAAAAAAGCCATTACCACGCTTGCGCAAAAGGCGATCGACGAACTCGACGACGCAACGAAAAGCGTTTACGTCATCGATGCGGACTGTGCCGAAGAGGGGGATAAACTGCGCGATCTGATTCTTGCAAAGCGCCCCGAGGCGAAAGTCGTCCGTCAGACGGTCGGCCCCGTCATCGGTTCGCACTGCGGACCCGGTACGCTCGGCGTCATCTTTATCGGCAAGCAGCGCCCGATTCCTTTAATTTAAAAAACACCCGCCCGCGTTTGACAAAAACGCGGGTTTTTGTTATAATGAAATGGTTATGGAAAATAAAGGCAAGTTTATCGTTTTCGAGGGAACGGACGGCAGCGGGAAGAGCACGCAGATGAAGTTGCTCGGCAAATACCTCTCCGAAAAAGGGGTGGAATGTTATTTAACGCATGAGCCGACCGATTCGCCGTTCGGCGCGCTTCTGCGCTCATGCATGAGCGGGAGAATCGACGCGGACGAACACGCGATCGCCGCGCTGTTCGCGGCGGACAGGCTCGATCATATCCAGAATCCCGTAAACGGAATCAAAAGCAAACTGGACGCAGGCGTCAGCGTACTCTGCGACCGCTTTTATTTTTCTTCTTTCGCATACAACGGCGGGTTCGTTCCTCTCGACTGGGTGGTGGAACTGAACAAGCCCGCGATGGACATGCTCCGCCCCGATCTCGTCGTTTATATCGATCTGCCGCCCGAAGAGAGTATGAAGCGGGTTTCCCGCAGGGGGGCGACGGAGCGCTACGAAACGGTGGAAAAACAGAACGCGATCCGCGCGAAATTCTTTGAAATTTTCGAGCGGTTTCAGGAGGAAAACGTCGCGATCGTAAAGAGCGAAGAGGACAAGTTTGCAACGCAGGCGAACATCCGTAAGCTGTGCGCGCGCCTTTGGGGGGAATCATGGAACGGGAACTGATCATCGGCGAAGTGCTGAAACCGCAGGGAATCCGCGGGGAAATCAAAGTAAAACCGTTTACTGATACCGCCGAAGACTTCCGCGCGTATAAGCGAATCTTTTTGGACGGTACGGAGTACCGCGTGCTGTCTGTGCGCGTGGGAGACGGCGCGGTGTATCTGGGACTGCGCGGCGTGCCCGACCGCAACGCCGCCGAACTGCTCCGCGGCAAGCAGGTCGTCGTTCCCCGCGAGGACGCGCCCGAACCGGAAGCGGGCAGATATTACATCGCCGATCTTCTCGGCTCGGAGGTGACGACGGAAGCGGGCGAACTTTTGGGTACGCTCACGAATATCCGTCAGGCGGCGAGCGACGTTTATACCGTAACCAAGGACGGGAAAGAAATTCTCTTCCCCGCGGTCAAAGGCGTGATCACCGCAATCGACCCTGCCGCCAAAAAAATTACCGTCAACGCAAAGCGTTTCGGCGAAGTGGCGGTGCTGTAAATGAAAATTACAATCTTAACGCTGTTTCCCGAAATGTTCGCGCCTCTGTACGGGAGCATTCTCGGCAGAGCGGTCAAAGAGGGCAAGCTGCAGATCGAAGTTTTGAATCTTCGCGATTATACCGAAGACAAGCATAAGAAATGCGACGATTATCCGTTCGGCGGCGGCGCGGGCATGGTGATGACGTGCCAGCCGATCGGCAGCGCGATCGAAGCGGTCGATCCCTGCCACAGGGCGCGCCGCATCTATCTTTCGCCGAAGGGGCGCAATTTCCGACAGGATATGGTGTATGCACTCGCCGCGTGCGAGCACGTCGTGTTGCTGTGCGGGCATTACGAGGGCGTCGACCAGCGCGCGATCGATTTGTTTATCGACGAGGAAATTTCCATCGGCGATTACGTGCTGACGGGCGGCGAACTGCCAGCCATGGTGCTGACCGACTGCGTCGCGCGCTACGTGGAAGGCGTGCTTTCTCCCGAATCTCTCGTGCAGGAAAGTTTTTCGGAAAACATGCTCGAATATCCGCAATACACCCGCCCCGTGGAATACCGCGGACGGACCGTGCCCGAAGTGCTCCGCAGCGGCAATCATGCGGAAATCGATAAGTGGCGCCGCGCGGAAGCCTTGAAGGTAACGCAAAAAAATCGTCCCGATCTGTTGGACTGATCCGATTATTATGAAAACGATTCAGTGGTTTCCCGGGCACATGGCGAAAGCCATGCGCATGATGGAAGAAAATTTAAGTTTATGCGACGCGGTGGTGTTCGTGCTCGACGCGCGCGCGCCCGTCGCGAGTTTTAATCCCCGTCTTAAAAAAATGGCGGGGAACAAACCCGTACTGTATCTTTTGAACAAAGCCGACCTTGCCGACGGCAGAACGGAAGCGTTGATTGCGCTCATGCGCGAGAACGGCATGAACGCGGTAAAGTTTTCCGCAAACCGTTCGCAGTCGTTGCGTACGCTGACGGCGGCGATGAACGCGCTCGTTGCCGAAAAGGCGGAGCGTCTGAAAGAAAAGGGCTCGGCAAGACCGTTGCGCTTTCTCATTGCCGGAATTCCCAACACGGGCAAGAGTACGGTCATCAATCTGCTGTCGGGCGGGAAGAAGGCGCAGACGGGGGACAAGGCGGGGGTCACGCGCAGCAAACAGTGGGTCAAATGCGGCGCGTTCGAATTGCTCGATACGCCGGGCACTATGCCTCCCTCCTTTGAAAATCAAACGCTTGCGCGGCGGCTCGCGTACGTCGGTTCGGTCAACGACGATATTTTGGAATTCGACGAAATCGCGCTTGCATTGCTCGAAGAACTTTGGGAAAAATATCCCGCGCGGCTCACGGAGCGCTACGGGATTACGGGCGGCACGCCGCTCGAAATGCTCGAACGGGTGTGCGTGCGGCGCGGATTTCTTTTGCGCGGGAACGACTTCGATTACGAGCGCGGCGAACGCGCTCTCATCGACGATTTCCGTAAGGGAAAGCTCGGCGGCATGTGCCTTGACGGCAGAGAAGATTTTATTGCGGCGGGGCTGGGTGAGTAAATGGATCGGCTCGACATCGAACGGGAATATTTTGAGAACGGGTTTACCGCCGTCGCGGGAATCGACGAAGTGGGCAGAGGCCCGCTTGCGGGCCCCGTGGTTTGCGCGGCGGTGATTCTTCCGCTGGAAGAGGAACTGCGCGTTTCGGGCATCGACGACAGCAAGAAGCTTTCGGCAAAGAAGCGGGAAGCGCTTGCCGAACGGATCAAAGCCGTGGCGCGCGCCTATGCAATCTGCGAAGTGGACGCGCGGACGATCGACGAAATCAATATTTTGCAGGCGACCCGCCTGTGCATGAAGCGGGCGGCGGAATCGCTTGCCGTTCCGCCCGACGCGGTTCTGACGGACGGGAACATGACGCTCGATCTTGCTGTACCGCAAAAGAGTTTCGTCAAGGGCGACGCGCGCGTATGCAGCATCGGCGCGGCAAGCATTCTTGCCAAAGTATACAGGGATGCGCTCATGCGGGAGTATGCAAAGCAGTTTCCCGAATACGGATTCGAACACAACGCCGGCTACGGCACGGCGAAACACATACAGGCGATTCGGGAGTACGGAATATGCAGCATTCACCGAAAGACTTTCGTAACAAAATTCTGGGACGGAAGGGAGAGGACGCCGCTTGCAGATATCTGAAAAAGCACGGCTATCAAATACTCAAACGCAATTACGCAACCCCCTTCGGGGAAGCGGACGTCGTGGCGCGTAAGGACGGCACGTATTGCTTCGTGGAAGTCAAAGCGCGCGAGAGCGACGCGTACGGCTTGCCCGCCGAAGCGGTGGACAGGGCGAAGCGGCAGCGTTATCGCATGATCGCGGGGTATTTTTGCGCGTACTTAAAGGAAGAAGTGCCCGTCCGATTCGACGTGGCTTCCGTTTTCGAAGGCGGGCTGGAATACTTCGAGGGCGCGTTCGTCTGAGAAACAGTCCGTTCGCATTATAAAAAATTCAGGATAGAACCATAATCAAAACCGCCCGTGCGGAACGAGGAGAAACATGGCAGCTAAATCGAAGAAAAACGTACTCAAAGAAAAAGTGACGGCAGAACTTCGTTTACCCAAGTACGTGGGCTTTGCCGATTATATTTTAAACACGCCCGTTAGCATGCAATTCAAGAACGATACGCCCGAAACGTTAACCCTTTCGGTGACTGCCGAAAGCGCCGACGGGTTATTTACGGCGTACGAATCGACGACGGAAGTTCCCTTCGAAAGTTCCGTCGAACTCAACGCGGAAATTTTTTCGCCCCTGTTTCTTGCCGAAAACAACGAACTGAAAAATTGCGCGGCGCAGATCGTCGTCCGCAACGAGGGGGAAGAACTCTACCGCAAAAAGGCGAATATCACGGCGCTTCCCTTCGACTGGTGGGAGGGGCTCGAAGGCAACGCGGAGCGGCTTGCCGGCTTCGTGCGCCCGCGCATTGCCGACGTTTCGACCGTACTTGCCGATGCTGGCAAACGGCTGAAAAAATGGAAAATCGACAGTGAATTTTACGGTTATTCGGGGACGGACAAAAATATCGTGCGCCAGATCGCCGCGGCGATATTCGCCGCAATCAAAGCGCGCAATCTCGAAAAATCCTGCGAAACCGATCTTTCCGCGCCCCTTTGCGCCGTAAAAGAGGGTTCCGTTTTAAAGGAACATTCCGCGAGCACGCTGCAGATCGCCGTGTTTGCCGCGGCGTGTCTGGAAGCGGCGCGTCTGCACCCCGTACTTGCCGTGGGCAAGAACGCGGTCGGCGTGGGCGTTTGGCTTTACGACAGCTGTTTTTTGGACAGCGTGACGGACGACGGGGAAATCATCGGCAAATATATTTCGGACGGGATCAACAATCTTTCCTTTTTCGACGCGGACGATCTGTTCAGCGCGACCAACGCCGCGTTCACACCCTCCGAAACGCACTTCCGCGCGAAGCTCAAACAGAACTTTTTCGAATATTTCGTAGATATCCGGCGCTGCCGCATCGGCGGAATGCAGCCGTTGCCGCTGCGCGGAAAGAGCGTAAACGGTTACGAACTTTTGCGCGACGAAGAACTTTCCGACGAAAACGCGCCTGCGCCGCTTCCGATTTTCAAAAAGCTTGCGCTCGAAGGCAAACAGAGCCGCAACAAACAGTGGGAGCGCAGGCTTCTCGATCTTACGGGGAAGAACGCGCTGTTGAATTTTACGGGCAAACACGCCCTGCATCTGTATTGCGCCGACGCCGACAAACTGTACGACGTTCTCGTCAATAAGGACGGCATGCGCCTGAAAGCGCAGAGCGAAGCGAACAGGGATCCCGATTTCGGCGAAGACCTGCCCGCCCAGCGCAAGGAACTCGTTGCGCTCGAACAGAAGAAGGGATTTTTGCGCACGCACTCCGATGCGAAGACGACCGCCGATACGGCGACCAAACTGCTGCGCCGCAACCGCGAAGCCGCGGAAGAATCGGGTTCGAAAATTCTCTATCTCGCGTTCGGCTTTTTAAAGTACGTCGCCAAAGAGGACGGCAAGCCCAAATACGCGCCCCTCGTGCTTCTGCCCGCAGTACTCGGCAGAGCGAAGGGGAACGACGATTTTTCCCTGAAAGCGGACGGGGGCGAATATCTCGTCAATTCGACGTTGCTTGAATTTTTAAAGCAGGAATTCAACATCGACGTCCGCGGACTGGGCGGCGACGTTTCTGCGCTCAAAATCAAAGAAATTCTTGCGATGGTGCGCGCGGAAACCGCGTCGCTCAAAGGCTGGGACGTGACGACGGACGTCTATCTTGCCACGTTCTCTTTCCAGCGCTATCTGATGTGGAACGAAATCCGCAACCATATCGGCGAGTTCAAAAAGAACGCGCTCGTTTCCGCATTGCTCAACAACCGGCTCGAAAAACAGGACTTCCCTTCCGCGGCGGAAGAGGACGACGGCGATCCGATGAAGACGCTGCTTCCGATGCCTTCGGACAGTTCGCAGTACTCCGCCGTTTCCCTTTCCGGTACGGGCGCGAGTTTCGTATTGCACGGTCCTCCCGGCACGGGTAAGAGCCAGACGATCACCAACATCATCGCAAACGCTTTGGCAGAGGGCAAGCGGGTGCTTTTCGTCGCCGAAAAGAAGGCGGCGCTCGACGTCGTAAAAAAACGTCTCGACGGGATCGGAATCGGCGATTTCTGTCTGGAACTGCATTCGAACAAGACGGATAAATCCGACGTGCTGCGCCGCATGGAACAGACGCTTTCGCTTGCGGGGAAGCCGCGCGATACGCTGCTCGAAGACCGCGCCAAAGAGATCATCGCGCTCCGCAAGGAATTGCGCGCGCCGATGCGCGCGTTGCACAAAAAGCGTCGTCTCGGGATTTCGGTCTATCAGGCGATCATTCTGTATTTGCAAAATAAAAACGCGCCCGACATCATGGACGTGGAAAGCTCCTTTTACGATTCGCTGACCGAAAGCAAACTGCTCGAATGCAAGAACATGATTCTTTCGGCGGCGGCAGCCGCGAAAGAGTGCGGCGGGGTGAGCAATTCTCCGTTCGAGAACGTGAACCTTTCCGAATATTCGCAGGCGGCGCGCGATAAAGTTTTCTGCGCGTGCGAAGTCATGCTTGCGGAAATCCGCCATCTGAAATCCTTCCTTGCGTTGCTTTTGGAATTTTACCGCCAGAAAGTTTCCACCATCACCGAGCGGAAACTGCGCTTGCTTGCCGAAATCGCGGGCAATCTTGCGGGCGGCGTATACGACAAGTATTTCGCTTCGGCAAGCGAAGAGGAGTTTTACGTCTTTTACAACGCCAACCGCAGACTGGACGCGTGTCTGGAATATTACGGCAAGCACTTTAAAACGCTCGTCGAACCGGAAATGGATCTCAACGAGCTGAGCAAGTTTGCCGACGGCGGGAACTGGCAGCTTTCAAAACCCGCAAAGTCGCTCGTCAAACGGTTGCAGAAAGCGGCGCTGCACGCCGTTGCGGAAGAGGATATTCCCAAGTATCTGCAAACGGTCGTCGAAATTTATTCGGCAATGGAGCGGATCGCGGGCGTGCGTCCGCTTGCAAAGAACGTATGCGACCGCGGCGGCAGAATCGTATTCAAAAAGCGCAACGAATACCTTGCGGGGCTTTACGATCTGCACGACAAATGCGCGACCGTGTTTATGGACTACAATGCCGACGCGTTCAACGGCATGTGCATCCGCGCGACGAGCGGGTACACGCTACCCGTGCTCGAAGGCTACATGAAGGCGGCGGAAAGTTTCTTCCGTTCGCAGGAAAGCTTTTTGAACGTGACGCAGGCGGCGCGCGATAAAATCCGCGACGAGGATATTCTCGATTATTATTCGACCAAAGCGAGCGCGCTCATCGACAACGTAGACATGCTTCCCAACTGGTGCATGTATAAAGAAACGACGAAGAAGCTTTCCGCGCTCGGGCTTACGTTTATTTCCGAAGCGCTCGAAAGCGGAAGACTGAAAGGGGAGAATATCCTTGCGGGCTTCGAAAAGAACGTCTATAAAAATTTCCTTGAAATCAATATCCCCGCCGATCCCAGCCTTTCGCGCATGACGGTCGGCACGCTCGAAGACACGATCGAAAAATTCCGCCTTGCCTGGGAGGAGTTCGGCAAACTGACGAAGGATTACGTGCGCGAAACCCTCGTATCCCGATTGCCTCTGCCCGAGAGCGAAGGCGCGCTTTCGGTGGAACTTTCGGCGTTTACCCGCCTTTCCAAGAGCAATCTGCGCGGGACGGGGTTGCGCGGTCTGTTTACCGAAGTGCCCACACTCGTTTCCGTGGTTTCGCCCTGTATGCTCATGAGCCCGATTACGGTGGCGCAGTATCTCGCGCCCGAAGCGAATATGTTCGATCTCGTCATCTTCGACGAAGCTTCGCAGATGTCTACGGCGGAAGCGGTCGGCTCCATCGCCCGCGCCCGCGCCGCGATCGTCGTGGGCGATCCCAAACAGCTGCCGCCTACTTCCTTCTTCCATTCCGCTTACGTGGACGAAGAAAATCTCGACAGCGAAGATCTGGAAAGCGTGCTCGACGACTGCCTTGCACTGGGTATGCCCGAACGGCATTTGTCGTGGCATTACCGCAGCCAGCACGAATCGCTGATCGCGTTCTCCAACAGCATGTATTACGACAACCGCCTCTGCACCTTCCCGTCGCCCGACGGACTGGAAAGCAAGGTGCGCTTCGTCGAAGTGGACGGCACGTACGACCGCGGTTTTACCAAACGCAACAAAAAGGAAGCGGAAGCGCTCGTGAAAGAAGTGATCCGCCGCCTTTCCGATCCCGTGCTTTCGCGGGCGAGCATCGGCGTCGTGACCTTTTCGAGCGCGCAGCAGGACGATATCGAGCGGCTGCTCACCAAAGAGATCGCCGCCAAAAAACTCGAACACGTCGCCTATGAACGCGAAGAACCGGTCTTCGTCAAAAATCTCGAAAACGTGCAGGGCGACGAGCGCGACGTGATCTTATTCTCCGTTTGCTACGGCCCCGACCAGACGGGCAGAGTTTCGCTCAATTTCGGGCCGCTCAATCAGACGGGCGGATGGCGCCGTCTGAACGTCGCCGTGTCCCGCGCCAGAGAAGAGATGGTCGTGTTCTCGACGATGACGTCGAGCATGATCAACCTGCAAAAGACTTCTTCGAAAGGGGTTGCGGGGCTCAAAGCCTTCCTCGAATTCGCGGAACGCGGCAGAACGACGCTTGCCGTGAAATCCAATCAGGTGCGTACGGGCGCGGACATCGGGAAGTTCATCGCGCAGGAACTCACGGGGTACGGCTACGAATGCCGTTGGGGCGTGGGCGCTTCCGATTTCAAAGTGGACGTCGCCGTCGTCGATCCCCGCAACAGACACCGTTTCGTACTCGGCGTCGTGTGCGACGGCACGGATAAATTTTCGATCAAAGACCGCAACGTTTTGCAAATGCAGACGCTCAAACGCTGCAACTGGAACGTAATGCGGGTGAATACGGTCAATTACTACAACAACCCGAAACGCGAGATCAAACGGATCAAAGAAATGCTCGATAAGCTGACGGGCGCGGAAAAGAAGACGGGTAGCTGGATTGCGAAGTATCAGAAGCCGTACAAGGCGGTCAAGCCCACTTCCGCGGAACCTTCGTCTTTCGTGACGGGCGGAGAACACGATGCGGAGATCATGGCGCGGATGAAGGAAATCGTCGCGACCGAAGAGCCGCTTTCCCGTTCTTTCCTGAAAAAACGCTGCCTTGCTTCCTTCGGCATCGCCAAGAGCGGAACGAAGGTGGACGCGCGGTTGGACGCGCTTGCGGACGCCTGCGCCTTTGCCCGCGACCGCGTGAACGGCGTAGACTATTTCTATAAAAACGCGCGCGCCATTGCAATCGGGAAGTTCAGAATCGACGAAGAGGGCTGCGCACGGAGATCAGAAGAAGATTTTACCGTATACGAAATTCTTTCGCTCGTCAAGGGCGCGCTCGAAGAACGGGTGGCGCTGTATATGGACGAGTTGTACGCACTTGCCGCGGGCGTATTCCGCGAAGTGAAACCTTCCGAAAAATTTTCGGCATTCATCAACGACTGCGTCGCGTACGGCGAAGAAAAGGGATTGTTCGTGCGTTCGGTTTCCGACCGCATTTCCCTCGCATAAGGAGCGCTCGGCGAAAATCATATGAAGTTCAAAATCAAACCGAAAATGAGCGTATGGCGCTATCTGGCGCTGGGATATCTGCTCGTCATCTTTTTGGGCAGTATCCTGCTCGTGCTGCCGTTTGCCGCGAACGACGGCGAGCCGACGAATTATCTCGACGCGCTCTTTACGTCCACTTCGGCAACATGCGTCACGGGGCTTGCTCTGTACGACACGGGGCTTCACTGGAGCCTGTTCGGGCAGATCGTGATTCTCATGCTCATTCAAACGGGCGGGCTGGGATTCACCACCTTCGTCACCATTCTGTTCATGATGATCCGCCGCGGCGGGCTGGGGCTTTACGAAAAGCGCGCCGTCATGCAGACGCTCGGCGGAAAAAACGCGGGCGTGGGCAAACTGGTGATTCGCGTCGTCGCGGGCACGTTCGCGCTCGAACTCATCGGCGCAGCGTTGCTTTCCATTCGTTTTATTCCCGATTTCGGGGCGGCGAGGGGGATCTATTACGCCGTGTTTCATGCGGTTTCGGCGTTCTGCAACGCGGGCTTCGATCTGTTCGGAACGGCAAACGAAACTTTCGTATCGTTGACGCATTATGCAAGCGATCCGCTCGTTTCGCTGACCGTGCCTTTCCTCGTGATCGTGGGCGGACTGGGGTTTTGCGTCTGGGGCGACGTGTTCGACTGTAAATTCCGCGTGAAGAAATTTCAGTTTTACACGAAATTCATTTTACTGGTAAATAGCGTCGTATTGCTCTCTTCCACGGTCTTATTTTTGTTGTTCGAATACAACAATCCCTGTTACGAGGGATTTCATTTCGGGCAGAAACTGCTCTGTTCGTTTTTCAACGCTTCCACGGCGCGCACGGCGGGATTCTGTACGACGGATCTGACGCAGCTTTCGGGCAGCGGATATCTGTTGGCGGTGATCCTCATGTTTATCGGCGGCTGTTCCGGTTCGACGGCGGGCGGCATTAAAATCAGTACGTTTGCGGTGATCGTAACAGGCATGTTCGCCGTGCTGCGCGGCAAACGGGAAATCAACATCGGCAAACGCAGGGTGGACAACGCGCTGTTCTCGCAGGCGATCGCCATCTTCATGGCGTATCTTTCGATTATTCTCGTTTCGGTCATGCTCATCTGCATGTTCGAGCCGCAGGCGGAATTTCAGAAGGTGCTGTTCGAAACGGTGTCCGCGCTCGGAACCGTGGGGCTCAGCCTTTCGTTTACGCCCACGGTGGGCATTGCAACGAAAATTATTTTAACGTTGCTCATGTATCTGGGCAGAGTGGGCGTGCTCACACTTGCTTTTGCTCTCAAACGCAAACGCACGGAAGCGGCGGTCAAACGGCCGCTTGCGGAAACGCTGTACATCGGTTAAAAAAGGAGTTTATTATGATCTCGGTATTACTCATCGGTATGGGGAAGTTCGGGCGGACGCTCGGCGAAAAACTGCTCGGCATGGGCGACGAAGTGATGATCGTCGATAAGAACGAGGATATTATCAATTCGCTCTCTTCCAAATACGCCAACGCGTTGATCGCGAACTGTATGACGGAAGCGAATCTCGCTTCTTTGGATATTCCGTCGTTCGACGTCTGCGTGGTGGCGATCGGCGACGATTTCCAGTCTTCGCTCGAAATTACGTCGCTGCTCAAAGATCTGGGCGCGAAGCGGGTGATTTCCAAGGCAACGACGGAAATCCAGCGCAAATTCTTAATGCGCGTCGGCGCGGATGAAGTGATCTATCCCGACGTGGATATCGCCGAAAAACTTGCCGTGCGCATGAATTCGGCAAAGGTCATCAATTATATCGATATCGATTCGGACTATTCCATTTTCGAAATCGCTTTGCCCGAAAAGTGGGCGGGCATCACCTTGCTCGACGTCAACCCCCGCGGGAAATACGGCATGAATATCCTCACCATCAAACGGGGGCGGGAAGTCATTTCCAAACTCGACGGAAACTTCGTATTCGAGCCGGAAGACCAGCTCGTGGTATTCGGCAATACCGAACAGATTCTCGCGTTTACCAACAAGCCCGAAAAAAAGAAGAAGTGAGCAGGTGCATTTATGTTGCTTTTTTATATCCGTCACGGCGATCCGATTTACGATCCGGACAGTTTGACTCCGCTCGGCAGACGGCAGGCGGAAGCGCTTGCCAAAAGGCTTGCCCGTTACGGGCTTGACGAAATTTACGCTTCGAGTTCTAAACGCGCAATCGAAACGGCGCAGCCGACTTCCGAACTGGTCAAAAAAGAAATCAAAGTACTGGACTGGTGCAACGAAGGCCACGCGTGGCAGGAATTTGCCGTGCCTCTTCCCGAAGGCGGCGAGATTTGGGGGTATCAGAACGCGGACTGCCGCGAGAAATTTCTTTTGCCCGAAGTAACGGCGCTCGGAGAAAAGTGGCATGAACATAAAGCGTTCGAAGGCGCGAATTTCGGGAACGGGGTGCGGCGGATCGCACGCGAAACGGACGCGTTATTCGAAACGCTCGGATATCGGCACGATCGGGAATACAAAAGCTTTCGCGCGGTTGCACCGAACGAAAAACGGATCGCGCTGTTTGCGCACGAAGGATTCGGCATGGCGTTTTTGAGCAGTTTGCTCGATATCCCTTATTCGCTGTTCTGTACGCGGGTGCAGCTATGCCACAGCGGTATGACGGTGATCCGGTTCAACGGCAAAGACCGCGTGACGCCCGAACTGTTGCAGTTTTCGGGCGATTCTCACGTGTACGCCGAAGGCTTGCCGACGAAGTATAACGGAGAAATTTATTTTTAAAAGAAAAACAGCCCGCCGAACGGCGGGCTGTTGCTGTTTTCGTTACGCTTTGTTTGCGGAACCGAGCACGTTGATGATTTTGTGTTTTACCATTTCTTTCATGTTCGCGCGCGCGTCGGTCAAGTACTGGCGGGGATCGAAGTGCGAAGGATTCTCGCTGAAATGTTTGCGGATCGCCGCGGTGAAGGCTACGCGCAGGTCGGAGTCGATGTTGATCTTGCAGACCGCAAGCTTCGCCGCTTTTCTCAGTTCGCTTTCGGGAATACCGATTGCGTTGGGCATCGAACCGCCAAACTCGTTTACGATCGCAACCTGTTCCTGCGGAACGGAGGATGCGCCGTGCAGGACGATCGGGAAGCCGGGCAGACGTTTGCCGATTTCTTCCAAAATGTCGATGCGGAGTTTGGGATCCTGACCGGGTTTGAATTTATATGCGCCGTGGCTGGTGCCGATGGCGATTGCGAGCGAATCGATGCCCGTTTTCGAGGTGAACTCTTCCACTTCGTCGGGGGAAGTGAACATCGCGTCTTTCGCTTCTACCTTAACGTCGTCTTCCACGCCCGCAAGTTTGCCGAGTTCCGCTTCCACCGCCACGCCGTGGTCGTGCGCGTATTCCACGACTTTTTTGGTGAGGGCGATGTTTTCGTCCCAGGGCTTGGACGAAGCGTCGATCATGACGGAAGTAAAGCCGCCGTCGATAGAAGCTTTGCAGATTTCGAAGTCCGCGCCGTGGTCAAGGTGCATTGCGATCGGAATATCCGTCGTTTCGACCGCCGCCTGTACGAGGTGACGCAGGTAAACGGGGTTGGCGTACTTTCTCGCGCCTGCCGAAACCTGCAGGATCACGGGGGAACGGCATTCGTTCGCCGCGTCGACGATCGCCTGGATCATTTCCATGTTGTTCACGTTGAACGCGCCTACCGCGTAGCCGCCTTCGTACGCCTTGCGGAACATTTCCGTCGTAGTTACTAAGGGCATTGTTGATTCCTCCAAAAATTCCTTTTTTCCTATTATAAAGCTTTTTTGCGAAAATTGCAAGAAGCTTGTCCGCTTTCCCCGAAAATTTTCAAAAAATTTTCCGCTTCGGTAAAATTTGTAAAAATCGTTGACTGCCTTGTAAAAGAGTGGTATAATGATACACGAATTCAGCGCGTTGCGCAAAATTTTATTTCGGAGGAATTCAGTAAAATGGCAAACGTAAAAGTTGCAATCAACGGTTTTGGCCGCATCGGCCGTCTCGCTTTCAGACAGATGTTCGGCGCTAAGGGTTACGATATCGTCGCGATCAACGACTTAACCAGCCCCAGCATGCTCGCGCACCTTCTCAAGTACGATTCCGCACAGGGCAGATACGAACTTGCGGACACCGTTTCGGCAAGCGACGAAGAGGGCACGATCACCGTAAACGGCAAGACCATCAAAATTTATAAGGAAAAAGACGCCGTAAACCTTCCCTGGAAGGCGCTCGATGTAGACGTCGTGCTCGAATGCACGGGCTTCTATTGCTCGAAGGCGAAATCGCAGGCGCACATCGATGCCGGCGCGAAGAAAGTTATCATTTCCGCTCCCGCGGGCAACGATCTTCCCACCGTCGTATACAGCGTAAACGAAAAGACGCTGAAAAATACCGATACGATCATTTCCGCCGCTTCCTGCACGACCAACTGCCTTGCGCCTATGGCGGATACGCTCAATAAGTATGCGAAGATCAAGAAGGGCTACATGACCACCATTCACGCTTACACGGGCGATCAGATGGTGCTCGACGGACCTCACCGCAAGGGCGATCTGCGCCGTGCGCGCGCCGCTGCGGTGAACATCGTTCCCAACTCCACGGGCGCGGCAAAGGCGATCGGTCTTGTGGTTCCCGAACTCAACGGCGTACTCGACGGATGCGCGCAGCGCGTTCCCGTTCCCACCGGTTCGCTCACGCAGCTCATTGCGATCTGCGAAGGCGAAGTAACTGCCGACGGCGTAAACAAGGCGATGAAAGACGCGGCTTCCGCTTCCTTCGGCTATACCGAAGAGGAACTCGTTTCCAGCGATATCGTCGGTATCACCTACGGCTCCCTGTTCGACGCGACGCAGACGAAGTGCATGCCTATGGGCGACGGCAACACGCTCGTAAAGGTTGTTTCCTGGTATGATAACGAAAACTCCTATACCAGCCAGATGGTAAGAACCATCAAATATTTCGCCGAGCTGAAATAAGTTTGAATCTCAAAAACCTCTCCGTTTTGCGGAGAGGTTTTTTCTTGCGATTCGGGTTGTGTTAAAACCTGCGAAAAACGCATACAATAAAAGAAGTATGAGGTTGTTTTCGGAAATTTCAAGGGCGTTGACGGAAGAGGGGATTTCCCCGGGTCGCGTACAATATACCGTGATCGACGGCAAGGGCGGTTATTTTCAGAACGTAAAACGGCTGCTTGAATTTTCGGATACGGCGATCGTGCTTACGGGGAAAAAGGGCGCCGTGCGCGTCGAGGGAGAAAAACTTTCGATCGGAAAATACTACGCGGGCGACGCGACAGTATTGGGCGACATCCGTCGCGTGGAACGGGTGGACTGACCCGCTTCGGCGGGCTCGGAAATAACGGATCGGCGGAGGCGGATTTTGAAAAAGTGCGGAATCGAAATCGAAAGTCTGAGCGCGCACCGCGTGCTGGATAAGCTTGCGCAGGCGGGCGTGCGGGTGCTCTCCGCCGAAAGAGCGCAAAAAAACGTCGTTACCGTATGGATTAACGGCAAAGATGAGAAAAAAGTTTTTGCAATTTTGCGCGGTTCGTGTTATAATGTCAAAAAAGTACGTTACCGCGGGTTGGAACGGCTGAAACGGGAATGTCTGAAAGCGGTCGGGCTGGTCGCGGGCGCGTTCGTATTTTTGTGCGGCGTTCTGTTCACGGAAAGCCGCGTGTTGAAAATCCGCGTCGTGGGAAGCGGCGCGTATTATGCGCGCGAGGTGAACGAAATTCTTTGCGCGAACGGTACGGGATTCTTTTCCGCGAAGCCTGCGGAGGATTCCGGTCTGACCGCAAAAATCCTGTCCTTGCCCCGCGTCAGTTTTTGTTCGCTTGCGCTCGAAGGCGGCGTACTCACCGTTACGGTGGAAGTGAGCGACGAAAGCGGCTTGCACGAGGGAACGCCTTTGCTTGCGCCTGCGGGCGGTACGGTGGAAGAGCTTGTGATCGTGCGCGGCACGGCGAAAGTCGCCGTGGGGGATACGGTTGCGGCGGGCGACGTGCTGGTGGAAAACAGTGCGCCCGTCGGCGAGAGCGGTTTTCGCCCCGTCATCGTGATTGCGCGGGCGGCAGTGCGTTGCACCGTGGCGAAAGAATACGCGCTCGGCGAAACGGAAGCGATCTTTCAGGCGCGGCTCGATTTCGGCGAGATCGAAAATATCAAAACGACGCAGACGGCGGAGGGTTGGCTCGTGGAGGGCAGCGTGCTCGCCGAAGCGTCGATCAATCTGGATTAAACGTTGCGGGAATTCCGCGGGAGGAAAATTTTTACGCAAAAGACGGTTACGGTCGAAACGGGCGGGTTGGACAAGTTGCAAAAAGTCCTCGGCGTATTCGACGAAAATTTAACGGCGATCGCACGCGAACTGGAACTCGTATACCGTGTCGAAGGCACGGCGATCGTGCTCGACGGGGAAGAGGCGAACACGGCTTTGGGGCAGGAAGTACTCAAAAATTTGCTCTCCATCGTAGAAGCGGGCGAAAATATCGATAAAAGCAGTCTTTCGTACTGCATCGAGCTTGCGCGCGAAGGGCGCGCCGAAGATATCGGCGGAATTATGAAGGACGTGGTCGCGGTCACTTCGCGCGGGAAACCGGTCAAGTGCAAGACCGCGGGTCAGAAAGATTACGTCGCCGCGATCAAGCGCAATACCGTGACGTTCGGCACGGGTCCTGCGGGAACGGGCAAGACCTATCTTGCCGTGTGTCTTGCCGTTGCGGCGTACAAGGGCAAGCAGGTGGAAAAAATCATTCTCACCCGTCCCGCGGTGGAGGCGGGCGAAAAACTCGGCTTTCTGCCGGGCGATTTGCAGACCAAAGTCGACCCCTATCTGCGCCCGCTTTACGACGCCTTGCAGGAAATGTTCGGGCAGGAAACGTACGCGAAGCTGATGGAAAAGGGCGTGATCGAAGTCGCGCCGCTCGCATACATGCGCGGGAGAACGCTTTCCGCTTCCTTCGTCATTCTCGACGAAGCGCAGAACGCCACGCGCGAACAGATGAAAATGTTTCTTACCCGTCTCGGGGAGGGGAGCAAAATGGTAATCACGGGCGATCTGACACAAACGGATCTGCCGGACGGAAAGACGAGCGGATTAAAACAAGCCGTACAGCTCTTGAAAGGGGTGGAAGATATCGCGGTTTGCGCGCTGTCGGAACGGGACGTCGTGCGTCACCCGCTCGTAACGCGCATCGTGCGGGCGTATGAAAAGGACGCCGCGAAGAGAAGCAAAGGAGAAAAATCATGAGCGATTTAACGCAGACAAGGGTACGAAAAAGTCATCTCGCGCGCAGCGCGTTGATCTTTGCCGTAAGCTACGTAATCCTTTTAATTTTCATATTTATCATGTTGCTGTTGTCGCACGGTTCGGAATGGCGCAGTTACCTCGTGGAAAACGCCGCCCGTCTTTTGACGCTGTGCGTGGGCGTGCTCGTGCTGTACAGCATCGTTTACTATTATTTCTATTTCGAAAGCAAAGAATTTCTTGCCAAAGCGTCCAACGCGTTTTTGGTTTTTTCCATTTTAACGGCTTCGGTCATGATCTGCTATCTGTTCGGCAGATACGTGAACATCTATTTGCGTCCGGTTGCAATGCTCGCCATGTTCTGCGTGTTTTTGTTTAACCGCAGACAGTCCGTACTCTTGAATTTCGTATTTTCCATGCTCATGTTCATCATAGACATGTACACGGAAGAATTCATTGCGTTCGACATCGAAAACGGGAAACTCGTTTCGCTGATGATTACCTTTACGTGCGGAACGTTCGCCGTATTCATTGCGGGCAACGTGCGCACGCGCGGCGGGTTGATTCTTGCGGGCGTCATCGTTTCCATTCCTACGATTCTGGTCGTGCTGCTACTCAAACTCCCGACGTCGTTCAACCTCGGCTGGATTCAGGTCGTCGCTTCGATCGGGTATTCGGTGCTCGGCTGCATCATATCCGCCGTACTCGCGTTGGCGTTTTTGCCCGTATTCGAGTACGGATTCAACCGTTTGACGGTGTTCCGTCTGCGGGAACTCACGAGTACGAGCGCGCCGATTCTCGTAAGACTGCGCAAAGAAGCGCCCGGTACGTTCAATCATTCGCTCATCGTGGCGCAGCTTGCCGAAAGCTGTGCGATCGCGGTGGGGGAAAATGCGGAGCTTGCGCGCGCCGCGGCGTATTATCACGACGTAGGAAAATTGAAACAGCCCGATTGCTTTACCGAAAACCAGACGGGTTACAACGTACACGACGAACTGATGCCCGAACTTTCGGCGGATATCATTCGTTCGCACGCGCGGGACGGTTACGAATTGCTCAAAGTCGCGCGTCTGCCCGAAATCATCTGCGACGTCGCGCGCGAACACCACGGCACGCTGCCGATCAAATATTTTTACGACAAAGCCGCCAAAATTTCCGGCGAAGCGGATATCAAGGACTACACGTATTTAGGTCCCACGCCGCAGGGCAAAATCGCGGCGATCATCATGATCGCGGACGCGGCGGAGGCGGCGACCCGCGCGCTCGCTTCCCGTTCGCCCGAGAACGTGGAAAAACTGGTGCGCGGCATCATCGAAGAGCGCATGGACCTCGATCAGTTCGGCGAATGCAACATTACGCTGCGCGAGCTGACGATGATCAAACTGACGCTGGTGGAAGCGCTTTCCGGCGTGCACCACCACCGTGTGGAATATCCCTCCATTCGGTTCAACCGCGAAAAGCAGGCGGTGAAAGAAGAAGCGGCGGCGGGCGAAAATGAACACTGAGTTTTTTATCGAAAGCGACGGATTTTCGCAGGCGGAAAAAGACCGTTTGCGCGCGGCGCTCGCGGGGCTTGCGCAGGGCGACGCGCCCTTCGTATACGAGATCGTGTTCGTCGGCGAAGAGGAAATGCGCGAACTCAACGCGCGTACGCGCGGGATCGACGCGGTAACCGACGTGCTCAGTTTTCCTTCGACGGAGAACGCGAAAGGGGAATTTCTTTCGTCGGAAGAGCACGGCGAATGTCTGGACGAAGAGGGCAGGCTGTTTTTGGGCAGCATCGCGATCTGTACCCGCCGTGCGGAAGAACAGGCGCAGGAGTACGGGCATTCCTACGAACGCGAATTGTTTTACCTTGCGGTGCATGGCGCGCTGCATTGTTTGGGTTACGACCATATGACGGAAGCGGAAAAGCGCGAAATGCGGGCGAAGGAAGAAGAAGTCATGTCGCGCATGAATTTACGGAGAGATTAAAGTGAAAAGCGGAACGGTTGCCGTAATCGGCAGAGCAAACGCGGGCAAGAGCACGCTGATCAACGTACTGGTGGGGGAAAAGGTTGCCATCGTATCCCCCAAACCGCAGACGACGCGGGACAGGATCCTCGGGATTTTCACGCGGGAAGATTATCAGATCGTATTCGTGGATACGCCCGGCGTCTACAAGAGCCGCAACGCGCTCACGGAACAGATGATGCGCACGACGGATACGACTTCCAAGGACGTGGACGCGATTCTGTTCGTGCACGACGGACACGCCGGCGTTTCGGACGAAGATCTTGCGCTCATGCGGAAGTATTACGCGATCGGGATTCCGATGCTGATCGCCTACACGAAGATCGACATTATGCCCGTGGAACGCATTCCCGAAGACGTCAAAAAAATCGCGGAAGCGGGAATCGAGGCGGACGTGTATCCCGTGTCGGCGCGCAAGGGGAAGAATTTGAAGAATTTGTTGCAGGGGCTTGCGGCGCTCTTGCCGGAAGGGGAAGCGCTTTTTTCGGACGACGTCGTTTCCGACCGCAGCGAAAAATTTATGATTTCCGAACTCATGCGGGAAAAAATTCTGCTCAAATACGACGAGGAAATCCCCCACGGCGTGGCGATCGTCGTGAATACCTTTCGGCGCCGCGAAAACGGCACGTACGAAATTAACCTCGACGTCGTGTGCGAAAAGCCCAACCATAAGGCGATCCTCATCGGCAAACAGGGCGCGGCGATCAAGGAAACGGCTTCGTTCGCCCGCAAGGATATGGAAAAATTTCTGGGCGCAAAAGTCTTTTTAACTGTTTACGTAAAAGTGAAAGAGGACTGGCGCGACCGCGAAAATCTGTTAAAAGAACTGGGATACGGAAAAGACGAGTCGATCTGACGGCGGTTTCCGCGCATAACTTTTTTCCGCTCACTCATACTGAAAACGGAGGGAGCGCATATGAAGGAAGAAAACGGCAAGACGGCGCGGGAAATTGCCTGGCAACTCTTCGAAGAGACGGGGAATTTCAGTTATTACATGCTTTACAAACGGTTGAAATGAAATGGAATTAAAATCGGACGCGCTTTTGCTCAGGGCATGCGACTGGGGCGAAAACGACAAAGTAATTACCTTGCTCACGGCGGACAGAGGAAAACTGACCGCCGGAATCAAGGGCGTGAAAAAGGCGGGGGCGAAACTGCGGTTTGCGGCTCAGCCTTTTTGTTTTGCGGAATACGTGCTCGCAGCGCGGGGCGGACGCAATATCGTCGTTTCCGCTTCGCTGTACGACGGATTCTTTCCGCTGCGTGAAAATCTGAACGCCTACTATGCAGCGGCGTGCGTGGCGGAAGCGTGCGACAAACTCGTGCTCGAAGGCATGGAGAGCGGCTCCTTTCTGGTCGCCGCGGTAACGGCGCTCAAAGAATTTTGCGGGGGAGATATTTCTTTTGCGCTCGTAAAATTTCTGTGCCGCGCGCTTGCGTGCGCGGGATATCCCGTGCGCGCCGAACGGTGCCCTTCGTGCGGGGAAGCGCTTTCGGGCAGAATGCGTTTCGATATGACGGACGGCAGTTTCGGGTGCGAGGGTTGCGGCGCGGGCGTGCCTGCAAGCGAAAGTACGTATCGCGCGGTGCGCGCCGCGCTGTCTTCGGAGGGCGGGTACGACGGCGAAGGCTGCGTGCGCGCGCTGCGGTTGCTTCGCGCCTATTTTTCCTATCAGACGGAAAACGATCTCCCCGCGCTCGGCGAATATTTAACGCTTTTACGGGACGAACAAATTCCTTGATTAACTTGACTTTTTTTGCGATTGTCACTATACTGAAATAAGAACTTTCGGAAAAGGAGAAACGCATGGAATTCGGCGCGCGGGACGCGAAAACGGAATACGACGTTGTCGTGGTCGGCGCGGGCGTGGCGGGGCTCAATTGCGCCGTGCATCTCCCCGAAGAAATGCGCGTGCTCGTCGTTTGCAAGGGCGGGCTGAAAGAGAGCGATTCTTATCTCGCGCAGGGCGGAATCTGCGTGCAGCGCGACCGCGCCGACTTTCGCAGCTACTTCGAAGACACCATGCGCGCGGGGCACTTTGAAAACAATCCGGAAACGGTCAAATGTATGATCGAACACTCGCGCGAAACCATCGACGAATTGCTTTCGATCGGCGTGCGCTTCGCGCGCAACGACGACGGTTCGCTCGCTTATACCCGCGAAGGGGCGCATTCCCGCCCCCGCATCGTGTTTCATAAAGACTGCACGGGCAAAGAAATTACGGCGCGCCTTTTGGAACGCGCGCAACGAAAGCAAAACGTTACGTTTCTGCCGCATACGACCATGCTCGATCTGCTGACGGACGGAAACTCCTGTCTCGGCGTCGTTCTGCGCGGGAACCGAACGGGGAAAATTTACGCAGTGCGCGCGGGCAACACCGTGCTGGCAACGGGCGGCGTCGGCGGGCTTTTCCGCCACTCCACGAATTACCGCATACTGACGGGCGACGGCGTTGCCGCGGCGCTGCGTCACGGAATTGCGGTCGATCATTTGAATTACGTGCAGATTCACCCTACGACGCTGTACACGGGCGGAAGGGGCAGAAGATTTTTAATTTCCGAATCGGTGCGCGGCGAAGGCGCGCGGCTCATCAACGGCAAAGGGAAACGGTTCGTGGACGAACTGCTCCCCCGCGACGTGGTAACCGAAGCGATTTTCCGCGAAATGCAGAAAGAGGGCAGTAAATTCGTACGGCTTGATCTTTCGACCGTCGCAGGCGGGAACGAAACCATCGCGCGGCATTTTCCGGGCATCGTGAAGCGTTGCCGGGAAGAGGGGTTCGACGTATTCCGCGAGCCCGTGCCCGTCGTACCCGCGCAACATTATTTTATGGGCGGCGTGCGCAGCGATCTTTCGGGCAGAACGACCATGCCGCATTTGTTTGCGGTCGGGGAAACCTGTTGCAACGGCGTGCACGGCAGAAACCGCCTCGCTTCGAATTCGTTGCTCGAATCGGTGATATTTGCAAAACGCGCCGCCGAGGAAATCGCCGCGTGCGGTTGTGCGGAGGGCAATGCGGCGTTCGACGCCGCGCGGTACGAAAATTACCGCCGCCTTGCGGAAGAAGATAAAAAACGGGTGTTAAAGGAGATCAAAGGTGAAACACAATAGCGTAATGCAGACGCTGCACTGGGACGAAAGCATATTGCTCGCATTGAAAGAAGATATCCCCTGGGAGGACGTTTCGGCAAATTCCGTCGTACCCGCGGGCTTGCGCGGGCGGGCGGAACTCATCTGCAAACAGGACGGGGTGATCGCGGGGCTTCCCGTGTTTGCAAGAACGTTCGAACTGCTCGACGCTTCCGCGGAAGTCGCATTCTTTGCGGAAGAGGGGAGCGAAGTGAAGAAGGGGCAGAAGCTCGGCGAGGTCACTGCGGAAATGCGCGCGTTGCTTTCGGGCGAGCGCACGGCGCTCAATTTTTTGGGGCGCATGAGCGGAATCGCCACTTATACCCGTTCGGTTGCGAAGCTGCTTGAAGGTACGAACACCGCGCTGCTCGATACCCGTAAAACGACGCCCGGTCTGCGCAGTTTCGAAAAGTACGCCGTGCGCGTGGGCGGCGGAAGAAACCACCGCTTTAATCTTTCGGACGGCGTGCTGCTCAAAGACAACCACATCGGCGCGGCGGGCAGCGTGCGCAAAGCGATCGAAGGCGCGCGCGCTTATGCGCCGTTCGTGCGGAAGATCGAGGTGGAAGTCGAAACGGTTGCGCAACTCGAAGAAGCGCTCGACGCGGGCGCCGATATCGTAATGCTCGATAATATGCCGCCCGAAATCCTCGAACAGGCGGTCAAGCTCGCCAAAGGCAGAGCGGAAACGGAAATTTCCGGCAACGTCACGAAGGAAAATATCGAAAGATACGTTTCTTACGGCGTGGATTACGTTTCTTCTGGAGCGTTGACGCACAGCGCGCCCGCGCTCGATCTTTCGTTGAAAAATCTGCGTCCGCTGTCCTGAATAAAAATATGCAAACCCGCTTCGGCGGGTTTTTTCATTCTCTCCGCCGCGTCCATTTAATTATCATAAAAGTGAAATAGTTTCAAAAAAAGCGAAAGAAATTTTAAAAAACGTATTGACAGTTTTTCAAAATTGTTGTAATATGATGTTGCCGTTTTATATGGTCTTATAACAATTTCATCAGGGGGGAAAGAAGCATGAGGAAGCTGAAAGTCGCATTGGTCGTGATTTTCGCCGTTTTGACGTCGCTCGGTTTGTTTGCGTGCGGCGGAAAGAAGAGCGGAAAAGAGATCGACGCCGTCGGGCTCGATAAAAACACGATCAGATTGACCGACTCCGATACGAAGGAGAGCGTTTGGCAGAGCAAGCTGAACGAACTTTCCGTTTCGGTCGTTTACACGAAACCGATCCATCCTTCCGAAACGATTCGGATTTCGGAATGCACGGTAGAGGATTCCGCCGTGCAATGGCAGCAGGTTGGGACGTATTACGTCAGCGTAACGCCGAACAAAAACAATCCGAAAAACGTTGCCGCTAAAATCGAAGTGGTCGTAGAGCACGACTTCGAAAAGGTGGGCGAAATCGAAGTCTGCCGCCACGATCAGGCGACGAGAACGCAGGCAAGTCTTCAGGCGGGGCTTGCTTTTAAGCAGTTCCATACGGGCGATTATACGCTGACCGATCAAACGGGCGCGATTCATTCTTTGGGAACGATCGAAACCGCGGGCGGCGCCGAGGCAATCAAAACGACGACGGTCGGCAGACTGGAAAAGGGCATGACGATCACCCTTACCGGAACGGCGAAAACGACGTTCGCCGACTTCGGTTTGGAAGATAAAGGATATTATTTCCCGATCATCGGCTTTGCGGATTTGCTCGACGGCACGACCTACACGGGCGGCGCGGGCACTTCGGTCATCGTGCGTAACGAGGGCTGGGTGTTGCTCGACGGCGTGGGGCAGCCCCGTTTGATCGCAAGCCTTGCGGGCGGCGCGAACGACACCTATAACTACGGTTCCACGCCCGACGCATACGCGTCCAACGAACACAATCCCGAAGGCTATCTTACCGAAATGCCTTCCGACATGAGCCTTTGGCGGGACTGGCACGTTTATTCGACGGGCGAGGGGAGCGACTCCACCGCGTACGCCGACCGCCAGAACATCAAGCTAAGCTGGACTTATCGCGACGACGGCATCATCGAACTCACTTACGTGATTTTCGACGAAGATTCCGGTTCGGCGACCAAGCAGCTCGTCTGCCGCGTAAAAGCGCCCGATAACGGAAGCGGTTATTACGATACCGTTCTCCACGGCGAATACGTGGATATGACGTTCAGCCGAATCGAAACCATTCAGACCAAGACGCTCACGGGCGTGGTTTATAAGGGTCTTGCCGAAGGACAGAGAGATACCTATCTCGAAAACGAAATACTCAATTATAACTCGCTCAACGTTGCCGTAACGTACCGCCAGACGGGCGCGACGGAAACGCCCGACAAGAACTTCGACGTCGAAGCTTACGTCGGTGCGGCGACGGACGCCGAAGCGCAGAAAGCGGACGCGCAGAATTGGGTGAGCCTGAAAAACCGTCCGCTCGACAAGGCGGCGATGAAGGCGTTCCGCATTACGCGTACGGTGGGTAACACCACGCTGTACGCCGACGTTGCAAGCGACGCGTTCGTCACGATCAAAACGAATGCGGTCGATACCGCGTACGGACACGACGTGCGGATCGGGCAGACGCTCTATGCAAACAACGGCGCGGTGAAACAGATCGCGGTTTCGATGGACGCGGATAAAACGCACGTGCTTCTGAGCGTAACGGGACGCGCGAACACGGCGGAAGGCAAAAAATACGTCGCGTTCAGAATCTGGGCGCGCGAGGGCGCAAGCACGCAGTTCAAACCCGGTCACACGGTACAGGTCGGCGAAAACGGCGCTGCCGTTACAAGCGCGGACGGCGCGTATGCCGACGTCGTGCTGTTCGTAACCGCGGACACAGTGAAAAACGGCGCGGTGCTGCAAGGGCTTGTTGAGGGCGGCGCGGATGTCAAAGTCGATCTTTCGCAGATGAGCGCGGTTTCCACGCTTTCCGAAGTGACGAAAGAGGGGCATCTCTATCTCGACGAAGGCGGAAAGGTGACGATCGTCTACCGTTTCGCGACCGACGTTCTGAACTTGCCTTTGGACGTCGTAGAACTTGCGAGCCTTTCCGTAAACAATGCGCCCGCTTATCTTTACAATTTGAAAAAAGACGCCGACGGTTCGTATACGGGCAAGGTCGGCGGGCTGGACGCGAAAGTTACGCTCGACGCAGCAAACCGCACCATGACCGTGGAATACGTTATTCCCGCATTCACCGTGACGGGCGTCGTGCAATACGAATTCAGCCTTGTCATGGTTGACGAAAGCATGCAGACCACTGCGGACGGCGCGACCGACGTCGTGTATTACGATATGGCGTTCTCGGGCAACGGCGCAAACAGCGCCTGTCTGGAAGGGGACGTCTATGCGGAAGCGATCGGCACCAAACTCTATCTCGCAAAGGCTTGGCGGAACGACGATTTGCAGGAAGCGGATATCCGCGTCGATACGCTCAACCTCAACCTGAACGCGGGCACGCTCGCTTCGCTCAACTATCTCGATCTGCATTTCGGATATCTGAACGGAGAATTTACGTTCGGCAGCAAGACGGCGCAGGAGCTTGTAAACGCGACGCTTTACAGCTTCGGTACGCTCGGCAATGCGTACGATACCGACTACGGCGCGGTTGCCGTACTCGAAATCGATCTTGAAAAACTCGAAACGCTGAACGTAACGCAGGCGCCCTTCTATTTCGAACTCAACGCGAACGGCGAAACCGCGCCCGCCTACGTTTACAGAGCGACGGCGCAGAACAAGATCGAAAAAGTGAGCGTGAACCTCGGCGAACGCAAACTGTTGGAAGAAGGGGATTGCTACACGACGGGTTACGCTGCTTACGAATACAAAATCGGCAACGAAACGGTATTCCTTGCAGGCGCGGCTTCCGTGGGCGGCAGCCATAATTTCGTAAACAACATTTGCATGCACTGCGGCGCGGAGCGCGCGGTGAAGGATATGCCGCTCTGGAGCAGCGCAGAACGCGTCGTGCTTGCGCAGGGGGATATCCTCGTCGTGGAAACGGGCGTGCACGGATTCTATACCGATACGGCCAGCCGCTTTATCGGTCTGACTGCGCAGATCATGCTTCCCAACACGCAGTATTTCTACTGGGCGCGTCCCGATATGTACGTGGATTACCTTACGCCCAGCACCTGGACGAACCGCGAACCGTTTACCGAAGAAATGGGTAAAATCGAAACCCTCTTCGGCGCCTTCCCTTCCGATTCGGAGTGGAGACAGTTCCGTACGACGGAAGGCGCGCGTCTCGTCGTAACGTTTACGCTGACGGACGGTCAACTTGTGATGACCGAATATTATTACGCGGCGCCTGCGCTCGTAGAAGATCCTTCCGGACTCTTCCTTGCGTTCAGCTATACGTTCTATAACATGACCGCAGATTCCTACGTGATCAATCTTACGACGGATACGAGCACGCTTGAGGATGCGCAGTTCATCAGAGGCCACGTCGTGTCCAGCAAAATTTCCGGATACGAAACGAGCGGCGCGCCGATTACGGTCGGCGGTCGGGAATTTACCGTATCCGAGCTCGATATCGCCGAACTGGCTTCGGCGGACGGCTGTCTTGCGATCGAAGCAAACGGCATTGCGAAAAAACTTTCCTCCGAGCAAAAGACGGCGCTCGGCGCGGCGGATGCGACGCACTACGTTGCGTTCCGCGTCAATCTGAGCGAAGCGCTCGGCAACTGGTTCGTGGAGCTTGCGGGCGTAAACGGATACGTTGCGTTCAACGGCGCACACGACGTCGTGGAGATCGTGATTCCGCTCAAAGGCGGCGAAGAGTCGTGCGTGATCGACTTCCGCAATTTTGCGGGCGACATGCAGCAGAGCGACGTTCGCATCAATCTTGCAAACGTCGTGGTTTCCGAAGTTTCCGCTTCGGTGACGGAAAACACGGTCGGGCTTGCGGGCGGAACCGCAAAGATCGTTTACGCGGGCGTTCCGGCAGGAGCGAAGGTTCAGATCGGCGCGACGGAAAAGACGCTTGCGGAACTTGCTTCCGCGCAGGATTTCGGTAACGGAATTTCGGCGGTCTACGCAAACAACGTACTCACTTTAACGGTGGCAAAACCCGACTATACCAAAACGCTTCCCGCATACCGCGTCAACCTGCTCGATGCCGAAGGCGGACTTCTGATGCAGAACCGTTTCGACTGTTCGGCGATTCCCGCGGACGGCGTGAATATCGAAGGCACCTATGCGGTTGCCGACGGCGAAAAACTTACGCTGGTCGTAACCGAAGGTCTGGGCGGAAAGGGCGTCGTAACCAAAGAGATGTACGTGAACGCCAACAAGGGTGCGGCTTCCGAATCGGGACTCGTCCGTTTGTACAATACGACGTTCACCGTAAACAACAACGTGGCGGTCTTTGCGGAAACCAACGCGCTTACCTCTTCGGCGGTTGCGGTGTATTCCGCGATCGGGAACGGGGTTGCCGCGATTACGCTCGATCTGAGCGCTCTCGGAATTTCGGCTGCCGACGCGTACGCGTTCGAAGTGCGTTATGCCCAAGCGGACGAAGTGCTCGCTTACGGCGTAAACGGCAAAACGATTGCGGCGATCGCGGGGCTCGGAACGAACGACGCGCGGAAAACGGTTTTGGAACACTCCTGCGACGTCATCGGAATTTCGGCGTCAGCATATCCCGCAAGCGGGGCTGCGACGTTCTATTACAACATCGTGATTCATCCCACGCATACCTGGGGCGCGGGCACGACCGATAAAGGCGTTTATACCTGTACGGTCTGCGGCGCAACGGTAAAAACGGGCGATGCGACCGGTGTGGTTACTCCCGCACTGGCAAAGAAAGGCGAAACGAGCATCGTGGATACGGGTATTTCCGTTTCCTTCGTCGCGAGCGGAATTACGAGCGACTGGGGCTCCGCGGCAGTGGTGACGGGCGCGGGCAACGTGATTATCACCATGCCCAACCTCGATCCCTGGAACGTAAACCTTTCGACGGTGGCAAATCCGACGGAACGCGAAATCGAACTTGCGGAACTCGTCAAATCCACGCACCGTTATCCCGCGGCGGAAAACTTTAAAAACGGATTCGGTTACGACTGCTATTATCACAAAGTTTCCTATGCGACGGTAACGATCAGCAAGACGGAAGGCATAAGCTATTATCTCGACGGAAAGCTTGCGATTCAATATCCCGCGGCGCAGAGCACCGCGCAGAATAAGGGCACCGTTGCAGATATCGCCGAGCTCTTCCTCTCCATTGCGGAACGCAACGGCGTACTGCTTGCCAAAGCGGGCGTAAAAGCCGCCGACGCGTTGATCGAAAGAAAGACGCTGACCGAAGCGGAAGCTGCCGCAAGATACCAGAACTACCTTGCGGAAAAGAACGTGCTGCCCGAGGAGGTCGAACCGATGCCCGATTGGGACAGCGATCCTTCCGCCAAGCACGTCGTTACGCTCGGCACGCAGGACAATCAGATCGGATATACCGATCAGGTCTGGAAAGCCGCTCTGAGTCGGGGCGAAAAGCTCGAACTTACGGGCACGATGACTTCCGCCGCGCTGCAGAACTGGCAGGCGCTTCTGGTAACGGCGTATTCGGGAATGTCTTTCGACAGAGTGTTCCGTTCGGATAATTATATTGTCGACGGAGAAACTTCGGAGAACAAAGAGGGCTGGACGATTGCGCAGAATTGCGCGCTTACGGAGGAAACCGAGGAGGAATTTTGGGCGTCCGTACGCAAGACGATTGCAAAGTGCAACGTTACCGTAACGTTCGACTGGACGCAAGAGGAACAAATCGTAATTACCTTGCGTTACGATTCCGATACGGAAAATTACGAAAACGGTTACGTGCAGACTTATACGATCGAATCCGCTTCGGGCGAACTTGCCGAAAAGTATACGGTGGGTCTGGGAATCGAAGGCGCGTACGCGGTGTTCGACGCAAGCACGAGAAGCTGAGATCGGCAGATCGGCTCCTGAACGGAAATAAAAAATCCCTCTGCGGAAACGCAGGGGGATTTTCCGTAAGGGCAAAAAAAATTTTAAAATATAAAAATGCGATTTAAAAACGATTGACTTCCTACCGCAAGTATGTTAAAATTCCGATAGACACCTAAGTTGGGTGTAATTTTTTTGTATGGAGTTTTAACCAATGGCTACCAAATCTACGAGAATGAAGGTTACGTTCGAGTGCACCGAGTGCAAGAACAGAAACTACGACAGTTTCAAAAATAAGCGCAACGATCCCGACCGTCTCGAACTCAAAAAATATTGCCCCGTATGCAAAAAGCACACCGAGCATAAAGAATCCAAGTAATTTTCCCGTCGGAGAGGAATATCATGGCGAAAAAAAAGGAAAAAGAGCTCGCTGTCAAGGAAGAAACGCGCGCCGAAAAGCCCGAAAAAAAGGCGAAGCAGGATAAGAACAAAAAACCGAATATCTTCGTTCGCATGGGCAGAAAACTGAAAGAAACCTTTTCCGAACTCAAACGGGTCAGCTGGCCCACGTTCGGCAAGGCGGTAAAGGCGACGGGCGTCGTGCTTGTTATCGTGTTCATTTTCACCGTTATCGTAACGGGCGTAAACTTCGGGTTCAACGAACTGTTGAAGTTCGTTTCCGGTTTAAAGTAAGGCGGAGCGGATATGGCGAATTTAGATAACGAACCCAAGTGGTATATTCTTCACACGTATTCGGGTTACGAAGCGATGGTGAAAGAGAGCCTTTTGCGCCTGATCGAAAACAATAATTTAAGCGACAGCATCGTAGACGTAAAAATTCCCACCGAGCAAACCATCGAAGAAAAAGCGAACGGCAAGCGCAAGGTGGTGGAACGCAAACTTCTGCCCTGCTACGTCTTTATTAAAATGGTGTATTCCAACCAGCTGTGGTATTTGGTAACGAATACGCGCGGGGTAACGGGGTTCTGCGGTCCGCAGGGCCGTCCGATTCCGATGAAAGAGGAAGAAATCCGCAAGATGCGTCTCGAAGAGTACGTTTCCGACGCTGATTTCCAGGTGGGGGACAAGGTGTCTATCGACAACGGCCCGCTCGAAGGATTCATCGGGGTCATCCGCGAGATCAACGACGCGCAGCAGCGCGCACGCGTAAACATCACCATGTTCGGCCGCGAGCAGGACGTGGAAGTGGAATACGTGCAGATGCAGAAAATTTCGGAAACGGCAGTGGAAATTCCAGCCGCGGAAGAGGAATAATCAAGATCAATGCTTTTTGCTTACGGCAAAGAGTTTTGAATAAAGTGGGAGAGACGGTAAATTTTTTTCATGCCGCCTTGTAAAAACCACGTCGGAGGAATTTGAAAATGGCTAAAAAGATTACGGCAGTCGTCAAATTGCAGCTTCCCGCAGGCAAAGCGACGCCCGGTCCCCCTGTAGGGTCCACGCTTGGTCCTCACGGAATCAACATTCCGGGATTCACCAAGGAATTTAACGCAAAGACGGCGAATCAGGAGGGGTTGATTATCCCCGTCGTGATGACCATCTATCAGGACCGTTCGTTTACGTTCGTTCTGAAAACGCCCCCCGCTCCCGTGCTCATCAAAAAGGCGCTCGGGATCGAAACGGCGAGCGCGACGCCCAACAAGGCGAAAGTCGGCAAGCTGACGAAGGCGCAGGTGGAAGAAATCGCAAAGACCAAAATGCCCGATCTCAACTGCAACACGCTGGAAAGCGCGATCAGCATGATCAAGGGTACGGCGCGCAGCATGGGCGTCACGGTAGAGGAATAAGGAGGGGAACAAGATGAAATACGGTAAAAATTACGCCGAAAGTTTAAAATCTTACGACCGCTCCAAAGCTTACGACGCGCAGGAAGCGGTGGGCATCGTCCTCGGCAACGCAAAAGCAAAATTCGATGAAACGGTAGAACTTCACGTTCGTCTCGGCATCGATCCCCGTCAGGCTGATCAGCAGGTGCGCGGCGTGCTCGTTCTTCCCCACGGCACAGGTAAAACCAAGAAAGTTCTCGTCATTGCGAAGGGCGAACGCGCGGACGCGGCTGCGGCTGCAGGCGCGGACTTCGTAGGCGCGGAAGAAATGATCCAGAAGATCCAGACGGAAAACTGGTTCGGGTTCGACGTCATGATCACGACGCCCGACATGATGGGCGTGGTCGGACGGATCGGCCGCGTGCTCGGTCCCAAGGGCTTGATGCCCAACCCCAAATCGGGTACGGTTACGATGGACGTGGCGCGCGCGGTTGCGGAAGTGAAAGCAGGTAAAGTCGAGTACCGTCTCGATAAAACCGCGATCATTCACTGCCCGATCGGCAAGAAGAGCTTCGGTTCCGAAAAGATTCTCGAAAACTTCAACGCGCTGATGGACGCGATCGTAAAAGCGAAACCTTCCGCGGCGAAGGGTCAGTACATCAAGAGCGTTTCGCTCGCGAGCACGATGGGCCCCGGCGTGAAGGTAAACTACAACAGATTATAATTTCCGCGTAAAAATCGCTTGACGGGATTTGAAAAATCTGTTACAATTCAAACGTAAACCGCAGACAACGGGTGCTTAACCGCTCAATATCCCGTCGAGGTGAAGAGAAAGAAGAATTTTCTGCTCCGTACCTTGCTGTGGTGCGGAGTTTTTTGTTGGTTCCGCAGGCTCGGACTGCGGAGAAAAATCGGCGCGAAAGCGCTTACGGAGGTTAGTATGTCGGAAAATTTTGAAGCAAAAAAAGTCGTAGTCGAAGAAATCAAAAGTAAAATTCAGGCGAGTAAGTCCGTCGTTCTTGCAAAGTACGAGCGCCTTACGGTTGCCGAAGTTACGACGCTGCGCGGCAAGTTCAGAAACGCTTCCTGCGAATACAAAGTTTATAAAAACACTTTGGTGCGCAAGGCGTTCGAAGAACTGGGCGTAGAGGGATTCGATCAGGACTTGAACGGCGCGACCGCGTTCGTTTTCTGCCCCGACGAGACGAGCGGCTGCTCGCTCATCGCAAAGGCGGTAAAAGAAACGCCCGCGTTGGAAGACAAGCTCGTGCCCAAGAGCGCGTACGTCAACGGCGCATACGTCGACGCGGCAGGAGTGAAGAAACTCGCGGCAATCCCTTCGAGAGAGGTATTGATCGCAAAGATGCTCGGGTGCTTGCAGTCGCCCATCGCGAATTTTGCTTACGTTTTGAAAGCAATCGCAGAACAAAAATCTTAAAAAATAACCGGAGGTTAAAAAAATGGACGTTCAGAAATTGATTGAAGAAGTTAAGAGCATGACGGTTGTCGAGCTCAACGATTTGGTAAAGGCGCTTGAAGAGGAGTTCGGCGTAAGCGCTGCCGCTCCCGTTGCGGTTGCCGGCGCTGCCGGCGCTGCGGAAGCTGCTCCCGCAGAAGAAGAAAAGACGGAGTTCAACATCGTGCTCAAAGACATCGGTGCGAACAAGATCGGTGTCATCAAAGCGGTGCGCGAATTCACGGGTCTCGGCCTTGCCGAAGCGAAGAAAGCGGTGGAAAGCCTCGGCGTGCTCAAAGAAGGCGTGCCCAAGGCGGACGCGGACGCAGCTCTTGCGAAGCTCAAAGAAGCGGGCGCAACTGCGGAATTGCAATAATCGAAAAGAAACCGACCTCTCTGCAAAAGCAGAGGGGTTTTTCTTTTCCATACGGTGAAATAATTTTCACGCGCAACGGTGCGAAACCGCTTGACGGAACGGGAATTTACGGTTAAAATAAAAGAGAACCATTCATTTCGGAGGTATTCGGTGAAAAAGAATACGATTCGTCGCATTTCCGCGATTGCGGCTGCGGCGGTGCTTACGGCGGGCGCAACTGCAATTTTTGCGGGCTGCACCTCGAACAACCCCCAGATTACCATCACTTATACGTTCAACGGAAAGGATTACGAAGTCGGTTATTCTCTTTCCCGTCTCGATGCGCCCAAAACGGTAACGCACTTTTTGGAACTTGCCGACGCGGGATATTACGACGGCATGTGCATTCACGATTACGACGCAAACTTTTTGTATTCCGGCGGTTATAAAATCGCGGAAGGCGAGCTGGAAGAGGTGAACTATTTCGAAACCGTAAAACAGCTTGAAGCGGATAAAAAACTTAAATTGACGCAAACGGTTTGGAAGCAGGATAAATCGACGGCGCTCAACACCGTATACGGCGAATTCGACGCAAACGGAAACCGCCCCGCGAACGGTCACGAATACACGCACAAGGCAGGCGCGCTCGTGATGTATTATTCGGACAAGGGCAACTTCAATTATAAAGTTACCACCAAGCGCAACGACGGCGGCAAGGGCAACGGCGGCGATCCCTACGATACCGATAAAAATTATTCTTACAACAGCGCGACTTCCCTGTTCTACACCTTTTTGGGTGAGAGCAATTCCACGCGCGACAACAAATATGCGGTGTTCGGCATGGCAAACGATTATAAAGGACAGTTGCAGCCTATGATCACCGCGATCAACGAATATATTTCCGATCACAAGGACGACGATGACGATTCGGAATACTCCTTTACGACGGAACAGCGGATCGCAAACGTAAACGCGAACGAGCAGACCGGCGACGCCGATTTCGAAGAGCTCCGCCGCGGCAACATCGAGGTGACCTACCAGACCCCGATGGAAGAGCCGATCGTGATCAAATCGGTCAAAGTAAACAAGTATTAAAAAAGAACGCCCGTTCGGGCGTTCTTTTTATATTTCCGCGATATTCGAAATTTTACCGTCTTCCGTACTCACGCGGAAGTAACGCACGTCGTACACGCGTTCCTTTCTACGGTAAACGAGGCCAACTTTATCTCGTTCCTGCGTCAGTACGACCGACTCGAATCCGCCGAGAAATTCACGCAGCGCATCCGCTTTTTCCGCCAGGGAAGGGTGCAGAAAGGGCAGGCAGTCCGCGCCGATCAGTACGCTTTCGAACAGCGCGAGGGCGAAGGTCGCCTCGGTCGGCTCCTGTGCCGTACGGATCGTGCATTCGGTCAGCCTTCCGTCTTCCCAGGCGCACACGGCGGTGTGGCGCATGCTGTCGTGAAAGGGGACTTCGGCTTTGAGAACGGATTCCTTTTCCAGAATCCGCCCTTCCGAGAGCAAGAGAATTTTTCCGTCGTGAGAGAGCAGCGCGAAGCCCGTTTCGCATTCCAGCAGAAAGTCGTCGCGCAGCGCGCACGCCGTGCTGCCGTAAAAGGTTTCGGGCAACGGAATCATGCGGAACCCCGTTTCGTTTTCGAAGTTCAGTTGCAGTTTTCCCTGCATACATAGTGTGAGAAGGGTTCCGCCCAAACGCTTTTGCCATACGACTTCCAGCGAAGCGTCGCTGCGCACATAATCGCCCGCGTAGACCGCAACGCCGCCCGCAAAGAAATACAATTTGATTTGCGGCGGCGGAGAGATTAAAAACGCTTCGTCGAAGAAAAAGGAGACGGGCACGCGCCCGCTCGGTTTGAGTTCGCAGAACACGCGGTCTTTGGGATCGAGTTCGCACGTCCGCTCGAAGCCGTCCGCAACGCCCAGATACACGCCGTTTACGGAAAGCGCCGCGGCGCTTTCCGACAAAAAAATCACTCGCATCTTTATAATAAATGTATAAACAGATTAAATTATGTCAACAATTTTTTCGGAGGCGAGGTTATGAATAAAATCAACGGCTATACGGAAGAGGAAGCAACGGGATTGATCGAATATATTTATACGGGCAGAAACGCAGGCAAAACGCTTTCCTATCTGTTCGAAACGTACGGGAAAGAGCACAGCCGCGCAAAGGGCAGCGTACGCAACTATTATTACGCATTTTTGAAAAAGCGCGACGATACCCGCGTGCGCGAAATTCTGAGCGGCAAAAATTTACGGGCAGGGGAAATCAAACCCTTTTCCGAAGAGGAAACGGACGAAATGCTCAAAAAAGTTCTGGCGGAAAAGAGCAAGGGCGTTTCGGTGCGCAAGGCGATTATCAACGTTTCCGCAGGGGACGAAAAACTCATGCTCCGCATGCAGAACAAGTACCGCAATCTGTTAAAGAAACAGCCCGAACGGGTTGCCAAAGCGGCGCAGGAAGCGGGCATTCCCGAAGAAAAGACGTTTTTACAGCGCAAACTGGAGCGGGAAATCGACGCGCTGTATGCAAGACTTGCCGTCGATTTGCGGAGGGAGAACGAACAGCTACGCGCCGAATTGGAAAAATTACGCAGCGCGCGGGAAGAATAACGGACGGATACTTTCACAAACTGTGAAAGACGGAAAATCCGTCCGGAGGAAATATGGAAAAGATGTTTTGTCTCGGTTTGGTATTCGGCGCGGTTGGCGGCGCACTTCTTGTGGCGAACAGCTACAAAGCGCGTTCCCTCGTGAAAAAGAGTCAGGCGGACGTCATCGAAAAGGTGAACGAAATGATGGACGAACGCTTGCAGGCGCAGGGAAGCCAGACGTCGGAAAAGAAACAGAAAAACTGATCCGAAAGAGGTACGGCGGTGAAAACCGCCGTATTTTCTTTTCCGATAACTGTTTACATTTTTTTGCGGTTATGTTATAATACGGTTATGGAAAAGAGAATTGCCGCATTCGATATCGGGGATAAGCGCGTCGGCGTGGCGTTCAGCGATCCGTTCGGGGACTACGCCGTGCCGGGCGACACCTATTTCCGTACCGGAAACCTTTCGGAAGACGTGCGCGCGCTCGTTGCCGTTGCCGAAGAACGCGCCGCCGAACTGATCGTGTGCGGACTTCCGCTCAATGCCGACGGCACGGAGAGCGTACAGACGCAAAAGACGGCGCGCTTCGTGAACGCGCTGAAAGCGGAAACGCAAATTCCCGTCGCGCTCGAAGACGAACGGTATACCACGCAGGAGGCGCGGGCGGATTTGCTCTCTCTCGGCGTGAGTACGAAAAAGGACAAGCGGAAAAAACAGATCGATTCGCTTGCTGCCGCGTATATTCTGGAAAGTTATCTTGCCCGAAGCAAGAAAGGAGAAACCGCTATGAAAGAAGAACAGAACAATTACGAGGAAGACGACAACCTCGTCGAACTCGTCGACGACGAGGGCAACTCCCTTTGGTTCGAACACCTTATGACCTTCGAGTACAAGGGGGAATGGTACGTTGCGCTCACGCGCGCGCAGGACGCCGAAGCCGCCGCCGAGGACGAAGAAGGCGAGGGCGACGAAGTCGCGATCTATCACCTCGTGGGCGAGGACGACAACGAGCAGCTCGAAACGATCGAGGACGACGAATTGCTCGACGAAGTGTTTGCGGAATTCTGCAATCAGTACGAAGATTTCGAGGACGCCGACGAAGCGGCTTCGCTCGAACCCGACAGAGAGTAACAGGAAAAGAATGGCAGAGCGCGGGGGTTGACAAACCTCCGCGCTTCGTGTTATAATTTAATAAGAATTGGTCTTAAAAGGAAAAAGCGATGCCGCGCAATACCAAACAGAAACAAATGATTTACGAAGCGCTCTGCGCGCTCGATCATCCTACGGCGACCGAGGTGTACGAATGCGTGCGCGCCGCGCATCCCACCGTTAGCCGCGGGACGGTCTTTCGGGTGCTCGGCGGGTTTGCCGAGTGCGGAAAGGTGCGCAAACTGTGTTTGACGGATAGCGACGCGCGGTTCGACTTTACGCTTGCGCCGCACGCGCATGCGCGCTGCCGCAGCTGCGGCAGCGTACACGACGTTTTTTTCAAAGACGATAAGGCGTTGTTTGCCGTTGCGCAGGCGGAAGACTTTGCGATCGACGGCTGCGAAGTGGAATTTTTCGGATTGTGCGCAAAATGCAAAAAAAATGCGTCGCATGCCGTTCAAATTTAAATATGGTATGCAAATTGCTTGCATATTCGCATAGTTTATACTATAATAGTACCAAAATAAACGCATAGATGCGGAGTAGTAACGTTTGGCAGGATTGCAGAGAGCCGCCGTAAGGTGCAAGGCGGTATCCCCAAAAACGCGAACTCGCCGCAGAGCGGTTCTCCCGAAATCAGTAAGGGGAAACGGTGTCCCGCCGTTAGCGGGGAAGGATGATTCATCCGTAAAGCGGCGGAAGCAATTCCGCAAAAAGAGTGGTACCGCGCGCATTCCGCGTCTCTTGCAATAAGAGATGCGTTTTTTTATATCCGAAAACGGGAGGGAGCTATGGATTCCAAAAAATATTGCAGACAGTTTATTTTACCGCAGGCGCGTTGCATGGACTGGGCGGAAAAATCCGCGGTGACGTCCGCGCCCGTCTGGTGCAGCGTCGATCTGCGCGACGGCAATCAGGCGCTCGTCGAGCCGATGGATCTGAACACCAAACTCGAATACTACAAACTGCTTCTTTCCCTCGGATTCAAAGAGATCGAAGTGGGATTCCCCGCCGCGAGCGAAACGGAATACGAATTCGTGCGCGCGCTCATCGAGCGCGGGCTGATTCCCGACGGCGTGACGATTCAGGTGCTTACGCAGGCGCGCGAGCACATCATCCGCAAAACGTTCGAAGCGGTGCGCGGGGCGAAGAACGTGATCGTACACATGTACAATTCTACTTCCGTCGCCCAGCGCGAGCAGGTGTTCGGCAAATCGAAAGAGGAAATCAAAAAGATCGCCGTCGACGGCGCGTTGCTGTTGCGGCGGCTTGCCGAAGCGTCGGGCGCAGATTACCGCTTCGAATATTCGCCCGAAAGTTTTACGGGCACGGAGCCCGAATACGCGCTCGAAGTCGTGAACGCCGTACTCGGCGTATGGCAGCCGACGGCGGCGCGAAAGGCGATCGTCAATCTTCCCGCGACGGTGGAAAACGCGATGCCGCACGTGTACGCGCAGCAGGTGGAATTCGTTCATAAAAATATGAAGTTCCGTGAAAACGTCGTGCTTTCCCTACACCCGCACAACGACCGCGGTACGGGCGTCGCGGCGGCGGAGTTCGGGTTGCTTGCGGGCGCCGACCGCGTGGAAGGCACGCTCTTCGGCAACGGCGAACGCACGGGCAACTGCGACCTCGTCACCCTTGCCATGAATCTGTATTCGCAGGGCGTGGAGAGCGGACTCGACTTTTCGGATATGCCCCGCATCGCGCAATCGTATACGCAGTTTACGGGCATGGAAATTTCTCCCCGCCAGCCTTATGCGGGCGGGCTCGTGTTTGCGGCCTTTTCCGGATCTCATCAGGACGCGATCGCCAAAGGCATGCGTTACCGCGCCGAAAAGGGCGGGATTTGGAGCGTACCCTATCTGCCGATCGATCCCAAAGACGTGGGCAGGGAATACGATTCCGACGTCATCCGCATCAATTCGCAGTCGGGCAAAGGTGGCGTGGGTTACGTCCTCGAACAGGCGTACGGCGTCAAACTGCCCGCGAAGATGAAGGAAGCGGTCAGCTACCGCGTGAAGCACGTTTCGGACGAGGGACGGCGGGAACTCAAAGCACCCGAAATTTTCGAGGTGTTCGCAAACGGATACTTAAAGCCGCGCGCCCGCTTCGATTTGGGCGAGGTGCATTACAGGCAGGAAAACGGGATCACCGCGTCCGTCGAGATCGTAACGGACGGCGCGGCGAAAATCGTTTCGGCGACGGGGAACGGACGACTGGACGCCGTTTCCAACGCTTTGAAAGAATTTTTCGGGATTTCGTATACGCTGACGGGATACGAGCAGCACGCATTGAGCGCGGGCTCGTTCGCGCAGGCGGTATCCTACGTGGGCGTAGAAAAGGACGGAAAAATTTACTGGGGCGCGGGTGAAAATTCCGATATCATACGGGCTTCCGTTTACGCGCTGGTATCCGCGGTGAACAATCTTTTGCAGGACGAGGTTTGAACCCCCGGCAAAGTATTTGACCGCGCGCGCGGAACGTGATATAATAATTTGCAAATAAAATCCGAACGAGGTAAATCAATGGCAAACGAACGCTTGGAACTCAATAAAAATTTGGCGCAGATGTTAAAGGGCGGGGTGATTATGGACGTAACGACGCCCGAACAGGCGAAAATCGCCGAAAAAGCGGGCGCGTGCGCGGTTATGGCGCTCGAACGCATTCCCGCGGATATCCGCGCGGCGGGCGGGGTTTCCCGTATGTCCGATCCCAAAATGATCAAAGGCATTCAGAACGCCGTTTCCATTCCCGTAATGGCGAAGTGCCGGATCGGGCACGTTGCCGAAGCGCAGATTCTGCAGGCGATCGAAATCGACTATATCGACGAGAGCGAAGTGCTTTCTCCCGCCGACGACGTATACCATATCGACAAAAACAAATTCGACGTGCCGTTCGTGTGCGGTGCGAAAGATCTGGGCGAAGCGCTTCGCAGAATCGCGGAGGGCGCGGCGATGATCCGCACCAAAGGGGAACCCGGAACGGGCGACGTCGTGCAGGCGGTGCGCCATATGCGCATGATGATGAGCGAAATCCGCAAGATTACGAGCATGAGCGAAGACGAGCTTTACGAAGAAGCAAAGCAGCTTCGCGTGCCCTACGAACTCGTGCAGTACGTGCATGCAAACGGCAAACTGCCCGTGGTGAATTTCGCGGCGGGCGGCGTCGCTACGCCCGCGGACGCGGCGCTCATGATGCAGTTGGGCGCGGAAGGCGTTTTCGTGGGAAGCGGAATTTTTAAATCCGGCAATCCCGAAAAGCGCGCGCGCGCCATCGTGCAGGCGGTTACGAACTATAACAATCCCAAGATTCTTGCCGAACTTTCCGAAGATCTCGGCGAGGCGATGGTCGGAATCAACGAACAGGAAATCGCGCTGCTGATGGCGGAACGCGGTAAGTAATTCAAGATGAAACTCGGCATTTTCGCGCTGCAGGGCGCGTTTATCGAACACGAAAAAGCGTTTTCGGCGCTCGGCGCCGATACGGCGGAAATCCGCCGCCGCGCGCATTTTTCAGACGGACTGGACGGCATCGTGCTCCCCGGCGGGGAATCGACCGTGCAGGGTAAGCTCCTCCGCGAGGAGGGGCTTTTGCAACCCGTAAAAGAGGCGATCGAAGCGGGGCTTCCCGTGTTCGGAACGTGCGCGGGGCTCATTCTGCTCGCTAAGGAACTTTCCAACGATCCCAACGTCTATTTCGGCGCAATGGACGTCACGGTCAGGCGCAACGCGTACGGGAGGCAGCTCGGCTCCTTCCGCGCCGCGCTCGCATTCGACGGCGTGGGGGAATATCCCGCGGTGTTCATTCGCGCGCCCTACATCGAACGCGTGGGCGGCGGGGCGAAAGCGCTCGCGCAGGTGAACGGCTACGCCGTCGCCGCGCGGCAGGGCAATATTCTTGCGACTGCCTTTCATCCCGAATTGACGGACGATCTGCGCATTCACGGTTATTTTCTCGATATGATACGGGGCAAAGTATGAACCGCGTCAATTACGACGCGCTCATGCAGAAGGAACTCGAAGCGGGCGAAGGGAAGCGCTTGCTTCTGCACAGTTGTTGCGCGCCCTGCTCTTCTTACTGTCTGCAAGAAACGGCGCGGAAGATGCGCGTGACGGTGTTTTATTACAACCCGAATCTCGATAGTCTGGAAGAGTACGAAAAGCGCAAGGCGGAACAACTCCGTTTTTTGCGGGAGACACGCCTGGCGGAGTTTTTGGACTGCGATTATGCGGCGGCAGCGTTCGGGCAAATCGCGCGCGGACTGGAAGCGGAACCGGAGGGCGGCGCGCGGTGCGTCAAATGTTTCCGTCTGCGGTTGGAACGCACGGCGAGGGAAGCGAAAGCGGGCGGTTACGATTATTTCGGTACGACGCTCACCGTTTCGCCGCTCAAACGTTCGGAAACGATCAACGCGGTTGGGTTCGCGCTCGAAAAGGAGTACGGCGTTCGGTATTTGCCTTCCGATTTTAAAAAACGGGGCGGATATCTGAAATCCGTCGAACTTTCCAAAGAACACGGCTTATACCGTCAGAATTATTGCGGCTGCATCTATTCCAAGCAAAAATAAAACCCACCCTTGCGGGCGGGTTTATTTTATTTCTTCTCCGCTTAACAGATTTTTGTTGAACGCTTCGCGGGAGAGGTCACCCGCAAAAAACAACTGCGTCAGCCGCGCGGATTCGCCTGCCGCGCGGGAAAACGCTTCGTCTGCATTCGTAATTTTTTTAGTTTGCGCTCCTTCGGGACGCGGATAAAAACACGAAACGCGGGGTTTTAAATGCAAGAACCGCTCGATTCGCGTCCACGCGCCGTACTGCGATTTTTTATGAAAAAATCGCAGATACCGTTCGTAACGCTTCATCGCCCTTTCAAACGTCCGCCGCGGGGGCGGCGATCGTTTCAACTGCTCTGAAAGCGCCGTGTACAGGCGGAACAGACATCCGTCGCGGTTGATCTCTTTTGCGGAAAAGGGGAAGTTCCAACGCTCGGAAGAACGGTTGAAAAGTTTGCGCGCAAAATATTCGTCCCAGTCCGTTTCGATTCTCTGGTGTTCCATGCCGCGCGTTTCGTTTGTGTTCAGATAGGCGTATACGAACGGGTGAAACACGACGTCGGCGGCGTAATGGCAAAGGTATCCCGCAAAATAGGCGCGCATGCATACGGCTTCTTCGCCCGAGAGCGTTTCGCCGTAACGGCGGAAAAAAGAAAACGTTTCGTAAACGTGTCTGCGGTGCAAAAGCCGTCCTAAATTAAACTGCTTTTTCGAAAGCGGTTGTAAAAAGAACAGTGCGTCCGGACCCTGCGTGCCGAGAAAAAAGTAATCTTCGCGGTCGGACGCGGCGGTTTTGATCTGTGGCGGAAATGCGGCTTTGGCGGCTTCGCCGATCAGTTGATGCGTGATACAAGAGGGCATAATTTACTCCGATACGGTTATAGCCGATTCGCAAGAAAAAAATGCACGGAAAATCCATGCATTTTTACGTTACGTTCATTCGTATCGATCGGGATAGTCCGTTTGTCCCAAAAGATAGTCGACACTCGTATGGTAAAATTTTGCCAGTTTGATCAAAACTTGCGTGGGCACGTCGTTTTCGCCCGTCTCGTATTTCGAGTACCCCGTTTGCGACATACCGAGCATTTTCGCAACCGCAGTCTGATTCAAATCATGGTCTTCCCGTAATTCTCTGATACGTCGATACATAATTCTCATTTTGCGATAGAATAAAAAAATTATAACATAATTTCAAAATACGCTTGACAATTAACCTAAAACAGGTTAAAATAATCACAGCGAAAGACACGATTCGACAAAATATGAAAGAGGTATTAAAAAATGAGTAAGTACGTGGAACAAAATCTCGGCAAAAACGAAGTGATCGTAAAGAAAGCGGACAGAAACGGTTTGTTTTTATTGTCGACCTGGCTGAAAGGCATTTTGCTTTGCTGGCTGCTGTTGATTCCTACGATCAAAGCGATCATCGCAACCGTACAGTTCAATCACGTGGAGCTTGCGATTACGAATAAACGGGTCGTCGGAAAAACGGGCGTTGTGAATACCAAAGCGCTTGATGCGTCCCTCAATAAAATTCAGAACGTTTCCGTCACGCAGAAGCTGGGCGGAAAAATTTTCAATTACAGCACGATCAAAATCAACACCGCGGCGGGGGAATACCAGTTCGGCGCGATCAAGCATGCCGACGCGTTCAAAAACATGCTGATGGCGCAAATCGACCAGTTCGACGAAGACCGGATGAAGCAGCAGGCGGATCAGATGGCGCAGGCAATGGCGGGCGTAATCAACCGCTGAGCCGCGTATGGCAACAAATTCCGAAGCCGTTCTTTGCCGCGCGAAAATCAGCAAAGCGGCGGCGGTTGCATTCTGGATTTCCGTGCCTTGCTTTCTTTTGATCGGGTTCTGCGGCGCGTATCTGCCAGGAATCCTCGGCTACTACCGCGACGGGGAGCTGATGAAGGCTTTGCTCGAAGGGATCGGTACGGAAACGGCGACTTTTTCCGACGTGTTTTCGGCGGTGAAAGATCATCTCGTTGAAAAGATTCCGCCCTTTCTTTCGGGATTTCTTATCTTTCTCGCCGTATTGCTGGTAACGGCGTGGTTCGGTTGGTCTTGCGTATACACGCGCATTCATTTTAACGATTCTTTGCTGGTTACCGATTTTCGTGTCGTCGGAAGAACGGGGAGGCAATCGTTTGAAGCGCCGCTGCGCGAAATCAAAAATGTCTTCGTCGGGCAATCGGTTGCGGGAAGAATTTTCGGTTACGGGTATCTTACCGTTCAGGCGGAAAAAGGTTCCTTTACCGCAAAAAACGTAAAACGCGTCCGTGAAATACAACAATTGATCATAGGTAAAATCGAGGAATAATCACCCTTACGATTTCTTGTACGAAAGCCGTGCGGCATTGCCGCGCGGCTTTTGTGTATGCTTTCGATTCGGGAAAGAAATAATAGGTGCAGATATCCTTCGGCAAAAACGGATTTAATTCCGATTTTGCGGAAACAAACGAACTTTAATCTGCTGTAAACGCGTATTTATTCCGAAAAAATCCTGTGCTAAAATGAAATCGAAATAAGGAGGTTATTATGAAGAAATTTTTGAAACGCGCGGCGTTCCTGTCCGCGGTAACGGCGGCATGCTTCGGTTGTCTGATCGGTTGCGGCAATCAAACGGGCGGCGGCAACGCCAACGGGTTCACGGTAATCCGCTTCTGGAACGGTTTCACGGGTGCGGACGGCGAGACGATGGATCGGATCGTAGAACAATTCAACGCCGAGTACGAATCGCAGAAAGTGAAAGTCGTGGCGGACAAAATTCCGTGGGATACGCTGTTTACGAAAATTACGACGACCAAAACGAATCTGCGCTCCGCGCCGCATATCGTGGCGATGTCCGCTTCCCGTATAGCCGGCATGAACGGAAAGGGTATTTTGACGGAACTCAACGGGATCGAAGAATACCTGAACGTTTCCGCTGACGAATATCTTGCGCCCGCGTGGAACGGCGGCGTGATCGGAGGAAAGCGTTACGGCTTCCCGATCGACGTGCACCCCACGGCGATGTATTACAATAAAAATCTGATTTCCGAAGAAGAACTTCCTACGACCTGGGCGGAATTCAAAAGCGTGTGCGAAGAAAAGACGGGGAACGGAGTTTACGGCTGGGCGGTTCCTTCGATGTATTCGATCACCAAAGACGTGTATCTCAATATGCTGTACAGCGCGGGCGGTTCGATGTTCAACGCGTCCGACGAGCCCGTATTCGATTCCGCAATCGGTGCGCAGCAGCTTTCCTTTCTGTACGACCTCATTTACGGCAAAAATCCCGTTTCGCCCAAAGACGTCGGATCGGGCGGGGATTTCACGTTGTTCACGCAAGGGAAATCGCTGTTCTATTTCGACGGGCCGTGGGTGATTAACACGTTCGGATTGTTCGACAATGCCGATTCGAATATCGGCGTCGCGCCCTGTCCCGAATCGGTCGGAGAGGGGAATTCCAACTTTGCGGGTTCGCACCAATTTACGCTCATGAAGAACACGGTGACGAGCGACAGTATAAAACAGACCTGTTATACGTTCATGCGCTACGTGAACGAGCATTCCATCGCATGGGCAAAAGCGGGACAGGTTCCCGCGCTCAAAGCCGTGCACGAAACCGAAGAGTACAAGACGCTTGCGCCGCTTACGGCGTTCACGCAGATGGCGTACACCGCGACGCTCGGCGAAATCGGATATCAGTACTGGTACGAAGCTTACAATAAAATGGGCGTCGGCGTTTCGAACGCGCTCTCTAAAATTCAAGCCCCCCAACAGGCTTTGACGACCGCCGTTTCCGACTTTAAGTCGTGGCTGGAAGATGAAGCCGTTTGATTCCTTCCCCGTTCCGCTTCCTCTTGGAAGCGGAACGAATGGAATGATGCGAGGTACGGTATGCAAGAAATCAAAGTAAAAAAATTATTCCGCAGAGTTACTCCATATCTGTTCGTCGCGCCGTTTATGCTTCTGTTTTTGCTCTTCGGTCTCGTTCCGCTCGTCATGAGCATCGTGATCAGTTTTACGAAGTTCGATTACGTTTCTCCTATGGAGTGGAATCATTTCAATAACTATAAACTGTTATTCGGAATCGTGGGCTCGGGCGCGGTCGCAAAGTCGTTCTGGAACGGCGTGTTGCACACGTTGCTGTTCGTCGCGGTCGAAACGCCGATTTTAATCGCCGTGCCGATGGGCGTTGCATTGCTTGTTTCTCGTTGCAAAGCGGTCAAAAAGTTTTCGATGGGATTCTTCTATTTTCCTACCATTCTGTCGATTACGACGGTCTGCATTCTTTGGAACTTTTTGCTCGATACGAACGCGGGCGTCATCAATCACTATCTCGGCAAGGCGATCCCCTGGATTACGCAAATGCCGTACGCCTGGATTTCCATTTTCATGCTTTCGTCATGGTGGGGAATCGGCGGCAACATGGTCTTGTATATCGCGGGCATTGCGAACGTGCCGCAAGATCTTCTGGAAGCGGCGAAACTCGACGGAGCGGGCGCGGCAACGCGGTTTTTCCGCATTACGCTTCCCTGTATGCGCCGTACCTTAATCTATACGGTGATTATGACGACGATCGGCAGTTTCAACATGCTCGGTCAGTCGCAGGTGCTTACGGCGGGCGGTCCCAACTACGGAACGACGACGGGGATGATGGTCATTTACGACACGGCGTTCGGCGGGGCGAATAACTTCGGCAGGGCGTGCGCCATGTCTATCGTCTTCGGGCTGATCATGTTCGGCTTTACCTTTTTCGCATACCGTTTGCAGATTGCGGACGACGGGGAGGGCTGAGATGAAACCCGTCGAAAGAGTAAAGCATTATTTCAAAAACAATTCGAAAAAGACGATTGCCGGCACCGCCGCGTGCTATCTGGCGTTGGCGCTGTGCGTGCTCGTCATTCTCGTGCCGCTGCTGTGGGCGATTGCGACTTCGTTCAAATACGATACGGACGTGCTCGACGTCAACGTAACGCTGTTTCCGCGGCGGGTGACGTTCGAAAATTACATCGGCATTTTGTCCAATCCCAACGTGCCGATTCTGCTGTGGTTCGGGAACAGCCTCGTCATAGCGGTAATTTACGTCGTATTGTATCTGATCATATCTTCGTTGGCGGCGTATGCGTTTTCGCGCCTCAAGTTCAAGGGCAGAGACGCTATGTTCTGGCTCGGTATGTCTTCGATGATGATCCCCGGCGTCATCAATATGATTCCGAACTATATCATCATCGACGGACTGGGTTTGGTGGATAATATTTTTTCGATGATTCTGCCGGGCTTGGGCGGCGTATTCGGCGTTTTCATGTTAAAGCAATTCATGAAAGGGCTTCCGATGTCGTACGACGAAGCGGCGAAAATCGACGGTGCGAACGAATTCCAAATTTATTTTCACATCGTTCTGCCCCTTTGCGCGCCCGTGCTCGTCACGCTTGCGATCTTCTCTTTTCAGGGCAACTGGAACGATTACGTGTGGCCGCTGATCGTTACCAATTCGGCGCAGACGCGCACCCTGACTGCGGGACTCGTGACGTTTTCGGGCAGTTACGCGCACCAGTACGGGAAACAGATGGCGGGCGCGATGCTTTCCGCATTGCCGATTTTGTTGATATTCCTGTTGGGGCAAAAATACTTTATCAAAGGAATTTCCTTAGGCGGAATCAAAGGTTGAGTTTATGAAAAATTACGGAAAGTACTGTCCGAATCCGCAGTTCGAACGGAAAGATTATCAGTTTCTTTGCGGCGAGTGGGAATTTGCGTTCGGCGATTCCGATGCGCCTCCCGCGTTCGACCGCACCATTGTCGTTCCGTACAGTTACGAATGCAAAGCCAGCGGTATCGGCGACGAGAGCGTGCATAACCGCGTCTATTACCGCAGAAAATTTACGGTGAAAGCGCACCGCGGGAAATTGCTCCTTTGGTTCGAAGCGGTTGACTACCGCGCGGAAATATACGTGAACGGTACGTTTGCGGGCGAACATGCGGGCGGGTTCACGCAGTTTTGCATCGACGTAACTGCGCTCGCGCACGAGGGGGAAAATACGCTCGCCGTTTGCGTAGAGGACAGTTTGAGCAAATCGCAGCTGCGCGGCAAACAGCGGGCGAAAGAAAGCAGTTACGACTGTTGGTATGTGCAGACGACGGGTATTTGGAAACCGGTGTGGTTGGAATATGCGGGCGACGCGTATCTGCTCGGCTGTTCTTTCGATGCGAAACGAAGCGGCGCGGTGCGCTATGCGTTGAACCTTTCCGAACCTGCGCAAGCTTCGATCGAAGCGTTCGACGGCGATCGCCTCGTTGCGCGGGAGGTTTGCGCGGGCGCGCGGTGCGAAGGGGAATTTTTCATCGCCGATCCCAAACTCTGGAGCAGCGATTCGCCGAATTTGTACCGCGTGAAAATTACAGTAAACGGAACGGTTCCCGATCGGGTTGATTCCTATTTCGGGATTCGCGAAATCGAACTCAAAGAGGACGGCGTTTACGTGAACGGGCGGCGGGAATTTCAGCAGATGATTCTCGACCAAGGTTACTGGGAGGACACCATGCTCACCGCCCCCGACGAGGACGCGCTCGAAAAAGACGTGAAGCTGATCAAACGAATGGGCTTTAACGGCGTACGGAAACACCAGAAAGTAGAGAGCGGCGTTTTCTATTATTTTTGCGATTTATACGGGTTGTACGTTTGGGGAGAAATTCCGAGCCCCTACGCCTTCGACGAGCGGATGCAGGAGGATTATCTGCGCGACGGCAAAGACATCGTATTGCAGTTGCGCAACCATCCGAGCGTGATTTGCTGGTTGCTCTTTAACGAAACCTGGGGCGTTTCCGAAATCAAAACGGACGTGAACGAACAGCAGTTCGTGGAGCGCGCTTACGAAACGGTGTGCGCGCTCGATTCCAGACCGATTATCACCAACGACGGCTGGCATCATCTGAACAGCGACATTTTATCGTTGCACGAGTACGAGCAGGATCCGGAACTGTTTACGAAAGAGTATGCCGAAAAGGATTACGTCGTCAGTCGGAAGGTGATCAACGTAAATACATACGGCAACGCGTTTGCAAAAGGATACCGTTACGGCGGACAGCCGATTATGATTTCGGAATACGGCGGAATCGCCATTGCGGGAGAGGGCTGGGGTTACGGCGCGGGCGCGGCGGATATCGAGGATTACGAAACGCGCGTGCGCAAGATCGTGGGCGCGATCGACGGGATCGACTATCTTTCGGGCTGTTGCTATACGCAGTTGACCGACGTGCAACAGGAAGTCAACGGTCTGCTCACGGCGGACAGAGTTCCGAAAATTCCGCTCGAAAGAGTGTGCGAAATCTTCGGCGCGCGCAAATGACGGGAGGTGAAACGTGAAAAAAATTTCCATTGCAGTCTGTTTCGCGCTCTGCGGCGCGCTTGCTTTTTCCGCTTCCGCCTGCGGATTCGGAAAGATGGAAGAAAAGTTTCAGACGACGCTCAACGTTGCGCTGCAACCGGACGGCGCGCGGGAAGAGATCAATCCGCTGATTTACGGGCAGTTCATCGAACATATCGAAGATTGTATTTACGACGGAATTTGGGCGGAAAAAGTGCTTGACCGCAAGTTTTATTACGCGGCGGGCACGGCGGGTCTTTCGCCGTGGAAGACAAAGGGGAACGTCGCCAGTCAGACGGCGGTTACCCTGTCGGGCGGACACGCCGCCGGAATTTCTGCCGACGGCGCGATCTATCAATCGAAGATCGCCGTGCAGAAGAAGGATTACGAAGGCTATTTCTGGTGCGATACCGATACGGGCTGTACCGTTCGGATTACGTTGTCAAGCGGACTCGAAAGCGCGGAAACGACGGTCACGGTGCCTGCAAACAACTCCTTCACAAAATTCGATTATTCGCTCGCTTGCGGAGTGAATACCTCTAACGCGACGTACGAACTGAAAGTCGTAAGCGGCGCAGGCAAGTTCGACAGCCTTTCGCTCATGCCCGCTGACAATTACCGCGGCATGCGGACGGATACGCTCGAAGCTTTAAAAGAACTCAACGGCACGATTTACCGTTGGCCGGGCGGCAATTTCCTTTCCGGTTACGACTGGTTGGACGGCGTGGGCGAAATCGACAAACGCCCGTCGCGCAGAAATCTCCACTATATGGGTCTGGAGAGCAGTTTCGTAAGCGAAGAGGCGATGATCGCTTCGGACATCGTAAAATTGCAATCGCTCGGATTTTACGGCGGGATCGAACCCAACGATTTCGGGTTGGACGAATTTTTAGCGATGTGCGAATACGTCGGCGCTGAACCGATGATGATGGTTAATAACGGGCTGGGCAGTCTGGAAGACGCTGCGGCGCAGGTGGAATACTGCAACGGCGCGGCAAACACGGTCTACGGGAAAATGCGCGCGCAGAACGGGCATAAAGAACCGTATTCGATCACCTACTGGGGCGTGGGCAACGAGATGTTCGGCAGCTGGCAGCTGGGGCAAGTCCCGATCCGCGAATACGTTCTCCGTCACAACCGTTTTGCGAAAGCCATGAAAGCAAAAGACGGTTCGATCGTGCTGATCGCGAGCGGAAACAACGCTTCGAACTGGTCGGACGAACTCTTCCGCAACTGCGGCGGAAACTTTGATTTCATCGCCGAACACATGTACGCAAAACAGGACAATGCCGACGTGTTCACGCATCTGAACAATATGCGTACGAATATCAATTTCCGCATCGATAACCACCGCGCGCTTCTTGAAAAATATCCCGCTCAAGGGAACGTGAAAATTGCGTTTACCGAATACGCTTACGATCTGGTGACCAACCCTTCGCGTTTAAAAGACGGCATGGGGATCGCGGTGTTCCTGAATGCGGTGATCAACAATGCCGACGTGTTCGAAACCTGCTGTTATTCTTCCACGGTCAACGCGACGCAGGGTTGCGTTAAAACGTGGGCGGGAAGCGCAGTGCTCGAAGGCGCGGGATACGTGTTAAAGACGTACCGTGAAAAGATGCAGCGTTACCGCATTCCGAGCGGGATAAAATTTGACCGCGATTTACAGCTCGATCTCAGCGCGGCGGTTTCCGATGACGGAAAAATACTTTCGCTTGCGGTCGTGAATCCGAGCGATTCGGCGGTTCGGCTGAGCAATCCTTTGTTCGACCGCGCGTCGGAAATCGTGCGCAATACGTTTACGGGCGATTATTACGATTCGTACAATACGCCGCAGCAGGCAGAGATGTATTGCGAAAGGGTGCAGTCGCTGGCGAACGTCGTCGCGCCGCCGATGAGCGTGAACGTGTTCGAAATCAAACTGAAATAGGAGGGGGTACGATGAAAAGAATACGGATCGCGTGCGCGGCGCTCGCAGCGGTAACGGTGTTTACGGCAACGGTCTGCGCAGGCTGCGGCGAAACTTCCAAACCGCCTGCAAAGCCGAAAACCGATCTTGAATATATCGCTACGCTTAATCCGCAGAAGAAGTTCGAAATTTCTCCGCTCATCTACGGCGACTTTTTGGAACATTTGCCCGGTTTTCTTTACGAAACCGTTTGGGCGGAACTGCTGCTCGATCGCAAGTTTTACTACGCGGCGGGCACGGCGGGGCTTTCGCCTTGGACGGTTTCGGACGGCGTTTCGAGTACGGAGGAGTGCTATTCGGATAACGGCTACGCCGCCGTGCTTTCAAAAGGCGGGGCGATCTCACAGGAAGTCGAGCTTGCAAAAACGTCTTACGTCGGCTACTTCTACGCGAGCGGCGACGGCACGGTGGAAGCGGACGTCGGCGGTGCAAAGACGCAGATTCGGGTGAGCGGCGCGTTCAAAAAGTACGAATTTACGGCAAAGAACGGGGCGCAGGGGAAACGAACGGTTTCCTTTGCATGTACCGCGGGAGAAGTTGCGCTGGACAGTCTTTCGCTCATGCCTGCCGACCATTATCACGGCATGCGGCGGGATACGCTCGACGCGATGAAGGACATGGGCGGCACGAATTACCGCTATCCCGGCGGCAACTTCGTTTCGGGCTACGACTGGCAGGACGGCGTAGGCGACAGGGATAAACGCCCCTGCCGCCGCAACGAGGCTTGGTTTCCCGAAACTGCGGGCGGCGAACAGGCGGATATCGACCGACTGAACGGCGGGTATCAGTTTTACGGAAAAATCGAACCCAACGACATGGGAACCGACGAGTACATGCTGATGTGCGAATACCTCGGCAGCGAACCCTATCTTGCCGTGAATACGGGCAACGGCACGGCGGAAAACGCGGCGGCGCTCGTGGAATACTGTAACGGAGCGGCGACGACCGCATACGGCAGAAAGCGCGCCGAAAACGGACGTGCCGCGCCCTACGCGGTCAGGTACTGGTGTGTCGGAAACGAAATGCAGGGCGACTGGCAGATCGGGCACACGTCCGTTGCCGAGTACGTGAAAAAGCACAACGCGGTCGCCGAGGCGATGAAGGCTGTGGACGGAAGCATTCTGCTCAGCGGCTGCGGCGACAACGCGGGTTTCTGGACGGAAGAGATGTTCAAACACTGCGCGGACAATCTCGACTTTATCAGCGAACACATGTATGCGAATCTGTACGAGAATACGCAGACGGCGGCACAGCACGTACTTGCCATGGTCAATCAGGTTGAATGGCGCATCAAGAATCACCGCGATCTGATTGAAAAACGTCCCGCGGCGGCGCACGTGAAAATCGCCTTCGACGAATACGCGTATTTTTGGGATCACACCGCGGGAATGCGCGACGCGCTCGGGATCGCGGCGGCGATGAACGTATTCATCGACAATGCCGACGTGACGTCGTTTGCAAACTACGCGCCCTCGGTGTTCGACCGTACGAGCAACACCGCGCCTTCCTGCATTTCGGTCGGCACAAACGGCGCTGCGCTGACGGCGGTCGGATTCGTGCGCAGGGCTTACGCGAGAGAAATGCAGAAAAACACGGCGGAAGTTTATATTCGCCAGACGGACAGAAACACCTCGCTCAACTATACGGCGACGGTGAGCGACGACGGAAACACCGTGACGGTTGCGATCGTAAACCCCTCCGAAAAATCCATTCTTTTCGATTTTAAGGGCGGCAAGTCCATTCTCCGCGCAGTTAAAATCGCGGAAGACGCGGGGCAGGTAACCGAAACGGTGACTGAAAATCCCGCATACGCGGCGGTTGCGCCGCAGAGCGTGAGCATTTTTACGGTGCTTGTTTAACAAGGATTGAACTGCTTCGGCAGTGAGAGAAATTATATTTTAAGGAGGAACTTATGAAAAGTTTCAAAAAAGTGTTGTTGCCTTTGGCGGTTGTATGCGCGGCGGGGTGCTTCTGCCTCGCGGGGTGCGGGGATAAGGGATCGGAAAAACCGAAAGAACCCGTAGTGGAATCGGTGACAGACAAAGAATTTGCCGACTGGGGCATCTATACGGGTACGCTTACGGACGGAATCCCCACCGGCGCGGGGAAGCTCGTGACGGAAGGGTACACCTACGAGGGAACGTTCGAAGACGGCTTTAAAGTAACCGGCGTCGGCATTAAAACGCAGGGCAACGAAACGTTCAAAGGCTCGTTCGTGAACGGCGTATTGGACGGCTACGGAGAAGTCGACTACGGCAACGGTTGCCACGGCATCGGCGAATGGAAAGAGGGCAGATTGCACGGAACGTCTTTCTTTACCTGGCAACAGCCGGGCGGCGGTTACGACATCTACTTCGGCGAATGGAGCGGGCAGGTACGCGTAGACGACGACGGATATTACCAGTTTAACAACGGCTGCTGGTATCAGGGAGAATTCAACAACGACTGGATCAACGGCAAAGGCGTATTTCACTGGGTAGGCGGCAATTACTTCGACGGCGAATTCGCGGGCGGTTCGCCCGTAAAGGGAAGCGTCGGCTACGGACAGATGGACGGCGTGCAGGGTTACATTAAGGTGGACGAAGAAACCGGAGGATGGAGCTGGTACACGGGATCGCTCGAAGGCGTCGGCGAAATCGTAAACGGTCAGCCCGTGACGGCGGAATAAAAAAGGAGAAACTATGAAAAAGAAATTGGCGGCGATATCCGCAGTGCTTGCGGTAAGCATGTTCGGCACGCTTGCGCTCGCAGGATGCGGCGATAAACAGAAGACCTTGCAACTCGAAGACGGATCGACTTACGTCGGTTACGTCAAAGACGGCGCGCCCGAGGGCGAGGGAACCCTCACCAACACGATGGGCAGCGAGTGGAAAGGGAACTTCGTCGGCGGCAAGCTGCAGGGACTCGGAACTTATTACAGTTACGACGGCGACGAATACGAAGGATTTTTCAAAGACGGCGTATTCAGCGGTTACGGGCATATGACCAGCGTGAACGGCGACGAATTCTGGGGGATGTTCGAAAACGGCAAAAGAAACGGCGTGGGCAGAATGGAGTACACGACCGCCTGCGTTTACGAAGGCGGCTGGCAGAACAACTACATGCACGGCATGGGTTGGATGACCTGGCCCGTCGGCGACGTTTACTTCGGCGAATGGAACAACGGCGATCCTACGGGCATGGGCTGTAAGTTGTTTTACGACGCCGCATTCAGCAAAAAGGGCGACTATACCACCTACAACATGTATACGGGGAAAATGGTCAAAAATCTGATGGAAGGCTGGGGAATCATGTACTTCGCCGAAACGGGCGGCATTTACGTCGGTAACTGGGAGGGCGGAATCCGCAGCGACGCGCACGCGACGTATTACTTCGAATCCGCGGCGAACGAAGTGAAATTCGAGGGCGCGTTCTCCAAAGAAAAGAACAACGGCTGGATCTGGGGCGAAGGCACCATGTGGTATGCGGACGGCAGAGTGGTGACGGGCGTATGGGAAGGCACGCAATGCGTCGAAGAGAAGAGCGTAACTTTACAGAACGCTTCGGCGGCGCAGCAAGAAGCGCAGTCGGCAAAAAGCGGGTTGTTTGAACATCCGCTTGTGCAGTCGGCACAGTCGGTGATCGGATAAATTGCGAAAGAAAAGAAAGGCGGTGTGAAACCGCCTTTCTTTCAAAGGGGTACGGAATGAAATTGTTTAAAACGTTATCGGTATGTCTTTGCGCGGCTGCCGCCGCGACAGGTTTGTGTGCGTGCGGAAACGATGCGAACAATCCGCCGTCCAAAGAGGAAAAGGTGCTCATGGTGGGCGATTCGCTGTTCGACCTCTGGAGACCGGATTATCACGACGATCTGGAGGGCGCGCCCGATCTTACCAACGTCGCGGTGGGCGGGACGACGAGCTATTACTGGAAAAAGGGCGTGCGCCTTGTCGCCAATCAGAAGCCGACGAAAATTATAATCTGTATCGGCACGAATAATATTGCCGACTTGCACCAAACGGGCAAAGAAGCAGCTAAGGGACGGGACGGCATTCAGAGTATGCTTGAAACGTTCCACGAAGCCGTGCCCGACGCGTACATGTATCTGTTAACGGTCAACCTCTGCGGCGAAACCGTCCGCTGGAACGCGCGGGAAGAAATTCAAACGTGCAATGCGCTGATGCGGGAATATTGCGCGAAAACGGACTGGGTGGAGATCGTGGAAACGGAACGCGCCTTTTACGACGACGCCGATTATACGCAAAAACCCAACGCCGAATATTTCGTAACCGACTATCTGCATTTCTCCCCCAAAGGCTACGAAAAGCTGACGGGCATCGTCCGCGCGGCGCTCGGGCTCGACTGACGGGATATGAAATTTTTCTTGAAAAACGTCGGAAAATATATTATAATCGGGTTGCTTGCGTGCGCGGTCATGCTCGGCTGCGCCGCATGCGGCGAACCGTTTACGGAGGCGGAAATGGTGACGGAAGCGAATGCGTTTATCGCGGAAAACGCAAAGAACACAGACGAACGCTGGCGCGGGGATTACCACCTCGCGCCCCGTACGGGTTGGATGAACGATCCCAACGGATTCGTATATTTTAAAGGCAAGTACCACGTGTTTTACCAGTACCATCCGTACGCGCCCGTAAACGGGGTCATGTACTGGGGGCATGCCGTGAGCGAAGACCTCGTAAAGTGGGAACATCTGGGCGCGGCGATTGCGCCCGATCAGACTTACGATGCCGACGGCTGCTGGTCGGGTTCGGCGATCGAACGGAACGGCAGGCTGTATCTGATTTACACGGGACATACCGATCGCAACGGGGTGCGCGTGCAGACGCAGAACGTCGCTTATTCCGACGACGGAATCGTATTCAAAAAGTACGAACGCAATCCCGTGATCGGCAAAGACCTGCTGCCCGAAGGGACGAGCATAGCGGATTTCCGCGACCCCTACGTGTGGGAACGGGAGGGAGCGTATTATCTTCTCGTCGGCACGATGGAAACGGGCGCGGCGAAAGTGCTGCTGTACCGTTCGGACGATTTGCTGCACTGGGAATTTGTAAACACGTTTCTGCGCCGTACGCACGCGGGCTTCTGCTGGGAATGCCCCGCGCTGACGCATACGAGCGGAACGGACTTGTTACTGCTCTCTCCCGTCGATTATCCGCACGCGCAATATGCGTTCTGGAATTACAATTCCGCGGTTTACGCCACGGGTACGGTCAACTACGGTTCGGGCACGTATACGGGATCGGCGTTTTCCGAGATCGATTACGGGCTCGATTTCTACGCGCCGCAGGCGATCCGTCGGGGCGACGCCACGGTTATGACGGCGTGGATGAACATGTGGGGCAGGAGTTACGTTCCCGCACTTCAAGGACACGGTTGGAGCGGCTCTCTCGCGCTTCCGCGCGTATTAACGGTAAAAGAGGGCAAACTGTATCAAAAGCCCGTGCCCGCGATTGCGGAGTATTACGGGGAAACGGTTTTCATCGCCGATTCGCTGTCGGGCGAAAAAACTTACGCGGGCGTTTCCGGCAGGTGCGTGCGGATCAAAGTGCGCGCGGATTTATCGGAAGCAAACGCTTTTTCCGTTTCGCTGTTCGTCGGCGACGGCTGCCGTACCGTTCTTACTTACGATCGGAAGAGCGGTACGGTGACGCTCGACCGTACGCAGAGCGGTTACGCCGTGAGCGCCGATCCGCGCGAACTGTCGCAGGGGAAGCGCCGCGTCGCGCCTTATTCCTTGCGGGACGGCGTGCTGGAAATGGAAATTTTTCTCGATAAAAGCAGTATCGAAGTGTTTTTCGGCGAAGGGGAACTGGCGATGACTTCTCTTTCCTACAATCCGGTTACGGCGGACGGCGTTCGGTTTTCGTGCAACGGAACCGCGCGAATCGAAATCGAAAAAAACGAAATCGTCGTGGAATAAAATATGGAAAAAAATTATACTGTCGCATACGACAAGCAGGACGAATTGCTCGCGCTTACAACCGCGCTTGCCTCTCCTTTGCGAATGGAAATCATGCGCGGGCTTTCCCACCGCGCCATGAGCGTAAAAGAGATTGCCTTTCAACTGAATATTCCGATGTCAACGGCTTCCGCAAATGTAAAAGTGCTGGAAAACGCGAACCTGATTCGCACGTCGTTTCAGTCGGGGAAGCACGGCTCGTTAAAGCTTTGTTCGATCCGCTACGAAAAAATCATTCTGGAACTCACGAAAAATTTCGAGCGGGAAGAGAGCGGGCGTTACACCGTGGAAATGCCGATCGGCGGTTACTTCGACGTGAACATTCAGCCGACCTGCGGCATTGCGGACGAGGAAAATTTCGTGGGACAGGACGACGAAATCCGTACCTTTTACAGTTCCGACCGTTTCCGCGCGCAGTTGATCTGGTTTTCGAGCGGATATCTGGAATACCGTTTTCCGATCGATTTCGACTACGGCGCGATCGAAAGCATTCAGTTTTCGCTCGAATGCTGTTCGGAAGCGCCGGGCTACCGCAACGTGTTCCCTTCGGATATTACGTTTTGGATCAACGGCGTCGAAATTATCGAGTGGACGTGTCCCGGCGATTTCGGCGGGGTGCGCGGCGAATTTACGCCGCAGTGGTGGTCGCTCGATTCTACGCAGTACGGTCTTTTAAAAAAGATTACGGTCAACCGCAGCGGCAGTTATCTGGACGATAAGTTCGTTGCAAACGTAACGCTGAAAAAGCTGATCGCGGAACCGCGCGATTTTATCTCTTTTCAGGTGGGCGTGAAGCCGACTGCAAAAAATATGGGCGGAATCAATTTGTTCGGAAAAAAATTCGGAAATTACGAACAGGATATCGTTATGACCGTGGAGTACAGAAAGAAGGGAGATAAAAAATGATTTTGTGCGCGGGCGAAATTCTTGCCGATCTGATTGCGGAACAGGGAAACCGTTATACCATGTACTGCGGCGGCGCGCCGTTTAACGTTGCGGTCAATATTGCGCAGGCGGGCGGAAAAGCCGCGTTTGTGGGGAAAGTCGGGCGGGACGTCGCAGGGGATTTTTTGGCGGAAGAAAGCGCGAAATACCCCCTCGTACGCTGTGAAATTCTGCGCGACCGGGAACGGAATACCACGCTTGCGTTCGTTGCGCTCAACAAGGGAGAACGCAGTTTTTCCTTTTTCCGCCGCGATACCGCGGACGCCGGTCTTTGCGCCGAAGAGGTTCGGTTGCAGGACGATGCGGAATTGACGATTTTACATCTGGGTACGTTGATGTTGTCGGAAGCGCGGGGCAGGGCGTGCGCGCTTGCTTTGGCGGAATCGGCGGCAAGGGCAGGGAAACTCGTTTCGGTCGACGTGAATTTCCGTGAAGATTTATATTGCTCCGCGGAAGAGATGATCGGCGCTTACCGCGGCTTGATCGCGCGGGCGGATATATTGAAGTTTTCGGAAGACGAACTGTTGCTGTTTGCGGACGAAACGGATTTTGCACGCGCGGTCGATAAAATTTACCGCAGAGATACGCTGTTGCTCGTGACTTGCGGCGCGCGCGGAAGTTATTACCGCTGCAACGGTCTGAACGGATTCGTAAATGCGGAGCGCGTGATTCCCGTAGACACTACGGGCGCGGGCGACGCCTTTTTCGGCGCGGCGCTCGCTATGCTCGACGGCGTTGATTTTAAAAACGCTGACGCGCGGTTTTTCGAACGGTTGCTGCAACGCGCCAATGCAAACGGCGGGGCGGCAACCCGATATAAGGGGGCGATACGCCTTACCGACGATGCGTCGGAATAAAATTTATTTGGATTTGACGGCGTTGTTGATGGCGGAAACCGCAAGGGTTTCGCCGTTCGAATAGCAGTGAGAATATTTTTCGAGCGTCATTTTCACGGAGCTGTGTCCAAGCCGTTTGGAAATCACGGTAATCGGCACGTTCAGATGAATGAGCATGGAAGCGTGCGAATGCCTTAAATCGTGAATGCGGATTTGCTGCAATCCCGCAAGCCCCGTGTAATACGCGAAATACCGCTGATACGTTCTTTGCGGAATCGGAGCGTCGCCGTAAAATAAAAATTGCGCGGAAATATTTTTCGATTTTTTATAGGCAAGATATCCTTTGATCTGTTCCGTCATGACTTTGGGGAGCTGAACGCGCCTGTTCGAGCGTTCGGTTTTCGGCGCGGTGACGAGAAATTTATCGTCCGTATTTGCGGTTTTCCTCGTGATGCCTTTGTTGATGCTTAAAAAATAACATCCTTTTTCAAAGGTAAGATCGGCGTGCGAAAGCGCGAGCAGTTCGCCGACGCGGCAGCCCGAATAGAACAGGCACATGAAGAACGTCTTCCACATGATTTTATCGATGGAATTTTGGAATTTCAGAAAATCGTTCAGTTCCCAGAATTTCATTTCCGTTTTCAATTCTTTCCGCTTCGGTTTTTTGACCGATTGATAGAGATTCGGGATATCGAACGTTTCCTCGCACCAGTTTAAAAAGGTCATCAGAACGGAACGGATTTTCGTAAGATATTTTTGTTTGTAAAATTCTCCCGTCTTGGGATTTTTCATCGTCCACAAGTTGGTTTGCCAGAGAACGTAGTCGGCTTTTTTGAGGTTCTGTAAATTTTTCTTTTCGAAAAACGGCGTAATAAACCGGTTGAAGATCAGATTCACGTCGTAGTTGGAGGAAACCGCAAGTTCTGCCTCCGTTTTTTGTTTGTAGAGGGACAATAGCGTTTCGAACGCGTAATTTTCGCTGTTTTGCCGTTTGAATTCGGGCGGGGAATACGAATTCATAAATTCCGAAAACGCCTGCTGCGCTTCGTGTTTCGTCTGAAAGCCGCACAGGCGTTTTTGCACTTCGATTCCGTTTTTGTCCACGATGCGGAAGCGGACGTCGTAAACGGTTCCGTTTTTGGTTTTTCTCGTCGGATAGCTCACCATAATTTTTCCTCGCAGGTCAGTAAAAGTTTTTTCGTTATCGTTCAATAGTAACATTTGCGTTCAAAAAACGCAATAAATTGAAACCGAAAAATCTTGGCGTAAAACACAATTCCGATTGTGAAAAAACCTGTTGCATTTTTTATTCAGTCGTGCTATAATACCGTTCGGAAAATAAAAAGCTACGGAGGATTTATGTCTGATAAAAGTAAGGCGAAAGCGTTGCAGGAATCGCTTTCCTACAAAAAAGTAAATTATTTCGAACAGGCTTCGGAAGCGGAACGCGAAGAAATTTTTGCGTATGCGGAAGGGTACAAGGCGTTTTTGGACGCGGCAAAAACGGAGCGCGAAGCTTGCGCCGTTTCCGTAGAAGCGGCAAAGAAGGCGGGCTTTACCGAGTACCGCTTCGGCGACAAACTCAAAGCGGGGGATAAAAAGTATTTCGTCAACCGCGGCAAATCGATCGCGGTGTTCCGCGTCGGCAAAAAGAATTTGGAGGAGGACGGATTCCGTCTGATCGCTTCGCATATCGACGCGCCCCGCATCGACATCAAGCAGAATCCTTTATACGAAGATACCGGCATGGCGTTCTTGAAAACGCATTATTACGGTGGCATTAAAAAATATCAGTGGACGGCGATTCCGCTTGCGCTGCACGGCGCGGTCGTTTTGAAAGACGGCAAAAAAATCGAAATCAGCGTCGGCGAAAAGCCCGAAGATCCCGTGTTTTACATCAACGATCTGCTTCCGCACCTCGGCGGCGATCAGATGAGCGGCAAAGCGGGTAAGATCATCGAAGGCGAACAGCTCAACGTCGTCGTGGGCGGACTTCCTTACCGCGACGAAGAAGCTTCCGATAAAATCAAGCTCACCGTACTCGAATACCTGAACAAGGCGTACGGCATGTGCGAAGAGGACTTCCTTTCCGCGGAACTTTCGGCGGTGCCTGCGTACCCCGCGCGCGACGTCGGCTTCGACCGCGCGCTCATCGGCGCTTACGGGCACGACGACCGCGTATGCGCTTATCCCGCGCTGACGGCGGTACTGAACTGCGAAAGCGATCATACCGTGATCGCCATGCTGGTGGACAAAGAGGAAATCGGCAGCATGGGCACCACGGGCATGCAGTGCAAAGTGTACGAAGATCTGATGGAAGAAATCGCGATCGCGCTCGGCGCGAATTTCCGCAAGGTGCGCGCGGTTTCCAAATGTCTGTCTTCTGACGTGACCGCCGCATACGATCCCAACTTTGCAGGCGTTTACGAAAAGATGAATTCCGCGATTCTTTCCTGCGGAACGTGCATGTGCAAATTTACGGGCGCGCGCGGCAAGAGCGGCGCTTCCGACGCTTCGGCGGAGTTCGTGGGCGAAGTGCGCAAGATGTTCGCGGAAAACGGCGTGATCTGGCAGACTTCCGAACTCGGGAAAGTGGACGCGGGCGGCGGCGGTACGGTCGCGCAGTTCCTTGCGAATCTGAATATCGACACCGTCGATCTCGGCGTGCCCGTTATTTCGATGCACGCGCCTTGGGAAGTTATTTCCAAAGCCGATTTGTTCAGCAATTATAAAGCGTTCCTTGCGTTTATGAAGTAAAAGTTCGCCCCCCGTTCGATGGAACGGGGGGCGGTGTTTATCCGATTTGAAACAAGTCGTTCGGCGTGATGTCGTACAGGTTGCACAGGAAAAGAATCTGATTGTAATTGAGTTCGAAAATCCCGTTTTCAAACCGACTGTACTGTTGCTGCGTCATTTTCATAACGTTTGCGACCTGCTGTTGCGTAAGTCCTTTGTCTTTTCTTGCCTGTTTCAGATTATTCCCGATGATTTTTGCGGTATTCATGAAAATTTTATATCACAAAGTGCTGTAAAATATTTGACATACATCGTAAAATGATGTATAATTTTAGCATCATCATAATAGTTCCTGCTGAAAAGCCCAAACCCGCCCGCGCAATGCGCGGGCGGGTTTGGTTCATTGGTTCAAGCGTATGAAAAATAACAACCGCCCGTCGTATAGGCGGGCGGATCGAAATCGAATAAACTGTGAGAGCTTTTTTTGTTGCCGACTGCCGAAGCGGGAATACGGCAGGTGACTCCGACAAAGCTACCTTATGGCACACGCGCGGCACCGTTTAGTGCTGCTGCATCCCTGCCCTGACACGGTTCGCGGACGCGCGTTGCATAAGACCTTGTAATCAACATTCCTTACCGCATGCAGCCTTCCACAGCCGACACCGGGAAAAGCGTTCGGTTCTGCTATAGCGGATTGCAGATACAGGGCACCGCTAACTCCCCACCTATCACAGCGATAACAGTATACCCGAATTCGCGGAAAAAATCAAGCGTTTTGCGGGGGCGGCGGAAATCAGTTTTCTTTTCCTTCTGCGAGAATTGTCTTATATTCGGAATACGTCACGAATCCCGCTTTGGATTTGGGCGGTTTTTTCACGAATTTCAGCTTGCAGTAATCGACGGGAATTTTATCGCCCTTGCCGTCGGAATAGCGCGCGCAAATTTCGGCTGCGAACAGAAGCACGCCGTCAGGCACCCGTTTCCCTTCCGTTTTGATCACGACGTGGCAGGAATGGTATTTTTGCGCGTGCAGCCATACGTCCTCGGGCGCGCCCGCGCGCACCAGCTTGTCGTTCTGTAAATTGTTCCGCCCGGCAAGGATTGCAAATCCGTCTTTTTCGAAGGTGCGGAAGGGGATTTCCGTTTTTTTCTTTTTCGCTTTTTCCTGCGGCGCTTTCAGGAATCCGTTCGCCGTCAGTTCCTCTTCCGCGGAACGCAAATCTTCCTCCGATTCGGCGGCTTGCACGGCGGCGCGCAGGCTTGCAAGATATTCGAGTTCGGCGTTCACTTCCGTTTCCTGCGGATCGAGAATTTCGAGCGTGCGTTTTTGCTTGCGGTATTTTTTATAGTAATTCTGCGCGTTTTGCGCGGGCGCAAGCTTCGGATCGAGCGCGATTTTGCAGACCGTTCCGTCGTAATAATTTTCGAGTTCGCATCCCTTCATGCCTTTTTCGAGGCGGTACAAATTCGCGGTGATCAGCTCGCCGCGCACGCGGTTCTCTTCCGCGTCCGCGCAGTCTTTGCGTCGTTCGAGAATTTGCGCCAGCCGTTTTTCCTGCTTTTTGATTGCGGAAGATAGGGCGGATTCCGATTTGCGCTTTAAAGCCTCGAACCGTTTCGCCGTTCGTTTTTGGGTATAAAAGTACGTTTGCGCTTCGGAAAGCGTCGGGAAAGGCTTTGCGTCTTTGCATTTTTTGGCGAAAAAATCCGTCGGCGCGCCGTTGCGCAGGGCAACGCAGGGATACGTTTCGTCCGAAAAAATGTAATCGTATACGTGTTTTGCAAAATCTCCGCCCGCGTATGCTTCCACGATCATTTCCGCCGTTACGGGCGCGAGCCCCGCTACGCGGGTAAAAAGGAAGCGGGCGATTTCGCCTTCCGCTTCCGAAACGGTGCGTTCGAGCGCGGGGAAGTCCTGCGGATTGATTTTATCCTGCGGTGCGGGGAGTGCGTACTTCGCGCCCGAAAAGATCATGCGCTTGCAGTTCTCGTCGAGGGAGGCGGTTTTCAGCGCGCCGAGGATTACGCCGTTTTCGGTAAGAATGAGGTTGGAATATTTTCCCATGATTTCGGCGTACAAAATCCGTTCACAGGAAGAAAAATCGCTCGTGCAACGCAAGCGGAAGCAAAGGATGCGTTCGAATCCCGGCGTGAATACTTCTAAAATTTCGGCGCTTTGCAGATGTTTGCGCAGCAACATACAAAAATTCGGGGCGACGAGCGGGTTTTCCCGTTCGTCCTCCGTAAAATAAACGCCGCATTCCGAAGCGTTTGTATTCATCACCAGTTTCACGGTGCGCTCACCCGTGTATATTATAAAGGAAACTTCTTCGCGTGAAGGCTGGTTGATTTTGTTGATTCTCCCTCCGCGCAGCGTTTCGTTCAGTTCGCGCGCATTGTGTCGAAGGGTGAAAGCGTCCTGCGGCATGGCAATCTCCGTGGTTGAATTTCAATTTGATTATACCCTAAAAACGCAAAAATGTAAATAAAATCGCTTTCCTTTTGTCGGGCGATATGTTAAAATATATCGTACGGAAAAAGTATCAATTTGAATACAGGAGTAAAAAAATGAAGTACGAAGTGGCAACTGCCGAAAAGAGCAACGTAAAAATTACGATTACTTTCACGCCCGAAGAATGGGCGCAGGCGAACGATAAGGCGTATTTGCAGAACAAAAAGAAATACGCGGTGAACGGCTTCCGCAAGGGAAAAGTTCCCAAGCATGTTCTCGAACTCTATTACGGAAAAGGCGTGTTCTACGAAGACGCGCTCAATCTGCTCTACGCGGAAAATTACGGCGAAATTCTTGCGAAGGAAGCGAAGAACTTCACGGTTGTGGGCGAACCCGCGCTTTCCGTCGAAGATATCTCCGACAAACGGGTCGTTCTGGTTGCCGTAACGCCCGTAAAGCCCGACGTTAAAATCGAAAATTACAAGGGTATAAAAATCAACCGTTTTGAGTATACTGTTACGGACGCCGACGTGGACGCCGAAATTCTGGGGATGCGCGAACGGGTTGCGGAAAAGGTGGAAGTGACCGACCGCGCCGCACAGATGAAAGACGTCGCGAATATCGATTTCATGGGGAAACTCAACGGAAAGGAATTCGAAGGCGGCACGGCGAAAGCGTTCGATCTGACGCTCGGTTCGGGGCAGTTCATTCCCGGTTTCGAGGAACAGGTCGTCGGTATGAAGATCGGCGAAACCAAAGATCTCGACGTGACGTTCCCCGAAGATTATCAGGCGGAAGAACTGAAGGGGAAGAAAGCGGTGTTTACCGTAACGCTGAACAAACTTACGGGCAACAAGCTACCCGAACTTGACGAAGCATTTGCGAAAAAAATGGGAAGCGACAGCGTGGAAGCGTACAAAGCAAAGGTGCGCGAACGTTTGGAACAGAACGCGAAGAACCGTTCCCGCAACGAAACGGAAAACGCGATCATTACCGAAATCGCGAAGACGGCTTCCGCCGAAATTCCCGACGTCATGATCGAAAAGCAGGAAGACGCTTCGATGCAGAGAATGGAATACAACCTGATGTATCAGGGAATCCGTATGGAAGATTATCTTGCGTACATCGGCACGACGCGCGACGAATACAAGAAGAACTTCGAAGAGGAAGCGCGCAAAATCGTTCTGCACCAACTCATCGTGGAAAAGCTGATCCAGCTTGAAAACGTTACGGCGAGCGAAGCGGAAATCGCGGAAAAAATTGCCGAACAGGCGAAGCAGGTCGGCAAGGAAGCGGAAGAATACAAAAAGACGATGGATCCCCGTCAGCTCGATTATATCGAAGGGGATATTAAAGTGACCAAGCTGTTCGACTTCTTGGCGGCGAACAACGAAATGGTACTCTATAAAGAAGAAGCGAAGCCCGCGAAGAAAGCGCCTGCGAAGAAGAGCGCTCCCAAAGCGGATTCGGCTGCGCCTGCGGAAGAGAAGAAAACGCCCGCCAAAAAGACGACGGCGAAGGCGAAGAAAGAAGGAGACGCCGAATAATGCAGGAAAAAAACGTGCTCATTCCCTATGTCGTTGAGCGTACGTCGGGCGGTGAAAGAAGTTACGACCTCTATTCCCGCCTGTTGGAGGACAGAATCATCTTCCTCAGCGGGGAAATCGACGACGCAGTGGCAAATACCGTCGTTGCACAGCTCATCTACCTCGAAGGGAAAGATCCCACCAAAGATATCAGTCTGTACATCAACAGCCCCGGAGGTTCCGTTTCCGCAGGCATGGCGATTTACGACACCATGAATTATATCAAGTGCGACGTTTCCACCATCTGCATCGGGCTTGCGGCGTCTATGGGTGCGTTCCTGTTGGCGGCGGGGAAACAGGGCAAACGTTACGCATTGAAAAACAGCGAAATCATGATCCATCAGCCCCTCGGCGGCGCGCAGGGTCAGGCGAGCGACATCAAAATTCAGGCGGAGCACATTCTGCGCATCAAGGCGAAAATGAACCGCATTCTCGCCGAAAATACGGGGAAACCCGTGGAAGTCATCGAACGGGATACCGACCGCGATAACTATCTTTCGGCGGACGAAGCCCGCGAATACGGACTCATCGACAGAGTGTACGAAAAGCGTTAATCGAATCGGAGTAATATGGCAAACAAATACGAACAAAACTGTTCCTTCTGCGGCAAGGAAAAATCCAAAACGAAAAAACTGATCGCGGGTCCCGACGGAATTTTTATCTGCGACGAATGCGTCGCGCTGTGCAACGACATGCTTGCAAAGGCGCCCGTTTCGCATGCGGAAAAGGTGGATCTGAAAAAACCCGCCGAAATCAAGGAAGAACTCGACCAGTACATTATCGGGCAGGATAAAGCGAAGCGCGTGCTTTCGGTGGCGGTTTATAACCATTATAAACGGATCAACGCGCTTGCGGAAGGGAAAGAGGACGACGGCGTCGAAATCGAAAAGAGCAATATTCTGCTTTTGGGACCTACGGGTAGCGGTAAAACGTTGCTTGCCCGCACGCTGGCGAAAATCCTGAACGTGCCGTTTGCTACGAGCGATGCAACCACCCTCACTGAAGCGGGTTACGTCGGCGAGGACGTGGAAAATATTTTGTTGAAACTCATTCAGAACGCCGATTACGATATCGAACGCGCGCAGCGCGGCATCATTTATATCGATGAAATCGATAAAATCGCGCGCAAGGGCGAAAACGTTTCGATCACGCGCGACGTTTCGGGCGAAGGCGTACAACAGGCGCTTTTGAAGATCATCGAAAGCACCGTTGCGAACGTACCTCCTCAGGGCGGCAGAAAACACCCGCAACAGGACTGCATGCGCATCGATACGACGAATATTCTGTTTATCTGCGGCGGCGCGTTCGTAGGGCTCGATAAAATCGTAGGCGCCCGCAAGGACGATTCTGGGCTCGGGTTCGGCGGAAAAGTAAAGCTCGGCGAGAACGAAGTGGACTATTCGTTGCTCGACGACGTAAAACCGCAGGATCTGACGAAGTTCGGTCTGATTCCGGAATTTGTGGGGCGCGTGCCGATCGTCGTGAGTTTGCAGCAGCTCGACGAAAACGCGCTCGTGAATATTCTGACGCAGCCCCGGAACGCGATCATCAAACAGTATCAGAAGCTCGTCGGGCTCGACGGAGTAAAGCTTACGGTAGAGGAAGCCGCCGTTCGCGAAATTGCGAATACGGCGATCCGTTTAAAGACGGGCGCGCGCGGACTCCGCACCATTATCGAAAGTTTGATTACCGACGTGATGTTCGATATCCCTTCCCAAAAGAACGTGGAAGAAGTGATTATCACGCGCGAATGCGTGGAAAAAGGCGCGAAGCCGAAGCTCGTATATAAAAAATCGGCATAAACGAAAAGCAAGAAGAGCGGTTGTTCCGCTCTTTTTTATTTGTTCGAATTTTTTTCAAAACGTAAAAGTAAAGTAATTCCAAAAAAATTAAAATGATTGTAAAAAATTTTATAAAAAGTGTTGACAAGTTTCATGCGCGGTGCTATAATTTTTTCATAAGGTTTAATTTTAACTGAAACGTTTTAGTCGTTTATTTAAGATAAAACAAAACCTAATTCGTATCTTTTGACCGTGCGAACGGCAAATCATAAAAGATAAAACTCAATTCGGGGGAAGAGAAATGAAAAAGAAACTTTTGGTTTCCTTGGCAACGGCGACGGTTCTGTGCGCCACGGCTGCTACGCTGTTTGCGTGCGGCGAAACGAAGACTTACAAGGTAACCTATTCGGGCGGCGACGGCGCAACGGGAACGGCTCCTGCCGTTCAGTCTTATAAAAAAGGCGAGGAAATTACGCTTGCCGGAGCCGACACGTTTACGAAAGAAGGACACACGTTTAACGGTTGGAACGACGGCGAGAAAAAGTACGAAGCGGGCGCGAAGTACACGATGGGTGCGAAGGACGTTGCTTTTACCGCGGATTGGTCGGTAATCAGCTATACCGTATCGTTCGAGTTGTTCGGTGAAGTGATCGATACTGCGTCCGTCGAATACGGTACGGCGATCGGTACGGCATTGAGCGGCGTGGAACTGCCTGCCGGCATTACGGTGTCGGATTGGTATGCGGGAAACACGAAAGTGACCGAAGCGTACGTGCCGACCGGCGACGTGACTTTGATTGCAAGAGCGGGTCAAATGCCGATCACGGTCGGAAGCGACGCGCTTGATCTCGGATTTACGGGGGCGGAAAATCCTGTCTGGAAAGGCGTTTCGCTTTCCATCGGGCAGAAGCTGACGTTAACGGGTATCGTAAAGGCGCTCGGCGACAACGCTTGGCAGACCGTGATCATGAACCTTGCGAGCGGGGAAGCGTTCGGAACGGGCTTCCGTATGGATAACTGGGCAATCAAATCGGAAAACGGCTGGGTTGCCACGATGGTGGACGGGAAAACCGTTCTTGACAACGATGCAACGTATCTCAGACTGATGAAAGCGGGCTGCAACGTGACGCTCGACTTCGACTGGTCGGATACGACGAAGATCGTTTGCGCAATGACGATCGCTAATGCCGATAACGCCGAAGAAACGGTTACGGTGGAAGGACAGGTCGTTCCTGCAAACGGCAAAAGCGGTTGGCAAGTCGATCGGGTCAATCTCGGGCTCGGCGGCGAAAAGGTATATTTGCAGCTGACCGATTACGCGCTGACGGGCGACGTTCATACGCATCAGTATGACGCGGATACGAAGTACTGTTCTTGCGGGAAGATCGGACCTCACGATCATGATTATCAGAATTACGTCTGCTCCGTTTGCGGAGAATGGCAGAATGAAATCGAACTGTCCGTAAAGATCGGGGACGATACGCATAAGATCAATGCGAAAAAAGATAACACCGTCGTTGTTTTGGATACGAACGGCGCTTGGGATCACGAGGGTGCTCACGGTTCGAGCGACGTGAACGTAACCGGCGATTTTGCCGCAATGTTCAGTTGGACGATGTCCCGCGACAACAACTGGGGCGGTCAGGACGCTTGGGTCGAAATTCAGTCTGGAGAGGATTACTTTGATCTGAACCCGCCGCTTGATATTTTCGGATCGCTTGCCACGAAAGAAGGCGTGGTTATCACCGATTCGGGTACCGCAGGATTCCCCGCGTTGGGCGGAAGCGAAAATCTGTGGGAAGGCAGCTACACGGCTGTGATTGCAAGAGTCGGTTCGACTTTGAACATCGTATTCGAATTTACCAACACGGCGGGTACGAAATATACGAGAACGGTTACGGCAACCGGCTTTACGACGGCGGACTTGTCGTTAAGACTTGCGGGCAACGCGTTCTGGATCGACAATCTCAATGCTTGGAGCGGTGCGCTTAACGCGTAACGATGCAATAGAAACGGATCTGCTTGGGGGGAGCGGATCCGTTTTTAGTCGGGCAATGCGCATGGCGCGCCGATTGCCTTGCACGGAAAGATTGTGCAAAATAGATAATCTCGGCGCACAAGTTTGGTTGTTTTGCCTATTGAAATTTTTCGAAAATTCGTGTAAAATAGTACTATAAACCTTATTTATTACAGGGGAGGAATTTATGTCCGGACTTTTACTCAAAGGTATTAACAAAATCTATCCCGGTGGCAACCAGGCGGTGTTCAACTTCTGCCTCGACATTCGGGATAAAGAATTCATCGTTTTCGTAGGTCCTTCCGGCTGCGGAAAATCGACGACGCTCCGTATGATCGCGGGACTTGAAGAAATTTCTTCGGGCGAGCTGTATATCGACGGAAAACTGGTGAACGACGTCGTTCCCAAAGACAGAGACATCGCAATGGTGTTCCAGAACTACGCGCTCTATCCGCACATGTCCGTTTACGACAACATGGCGTTCGGTCTGAAACTGCGCAAAGTTCCCAAAGAAGTCATCGACGAAAAGGTGAAAGCGGCGGCCGAAATCCTCGGCATTACCGATTACCTTTCCCGTAAGCCGAAGGCGCTTTCCGGCGGTCAGCGTCAGCGTGTCGCGCTCGGCAGAACCATCGTCCGCGAACCCAAAGTATTCCTGCTCGACGAACCTCTGTCCAACCTCGACGCGAAGCTCCGCGCGCAGATGAGAACGGAAATTTCCAAGCTGCACGTCCGCCTTGCGACGACGTTCATCTACGTTACCCACGACCAGATCGAGGCAATGACGATGGGTACGCGTATCGTCGTTATGAAAGACGGCTTCATGCAGCAGGTAGATACGCCTCAGAACCTCTACGATTACCCGATCAATCTTTTCGTAGCAGGCTTCATCGGTACGCCTCAGATGAACTTCTTCAAAAACGCGACGATTACCGAAGAAGGCGGCAAAGTGTACGTGAACTTTGTGGGCAACAATAAAATTTTGCTTCCCAAAGCGATCGTTGCCAAGATCAAGAATCTCGACGAATACAAGAACACGGGCAAGGCGGTTACGCTCGGCGTCCGTCCCGAAGATATCCACGAAGACGATCTCTTCATTTCGAATTCGCCGGATACCATCGTAAAAGCAAAGATCGACGTTATCGAAAAGCTCGGCGCGGAAACGCAGATTTACTGCGACCTCGATTACGAAAGCGATAAGAGCTCGATTGTAGACAACACCGCGCAGATGATCGCGAAGATTTCTTCGCGCGCAACGGTCAATCTCGGCGAAATCGTGGAACTCGCGTTCGATGCAAAGCACATTCACCTGTTTGACGGCTACACTGAAGCGACCATGTTGGAACGCGACGAACATTACGACGTCATTCCCGAAAACGCGGAGGGTGCGGCGTTCGTACCGCCCACGCCGCAGGAAATGAAGGCGCAAATCGACGCGGCGCGCGTAATCACCAAAGAAATGAAGAAGCAGATGAAGCGCGATGCGAAGATGGCGAAGAAGAAGGAAGAAGCCGCTTTGGCGGCAGGCGAAGCTGCGCCTGTTGCGGAAGAAGTTCCCGAAGCTCCCGTCGAAGAAACGCCTGCTGAAATTCCCGCAGCGCCCGTTGCGGAGGAAATTCCCGTTGCGCCCGTGGTGGCTCCCGTAGAGGAGGCTCCCGTCGAAGAAGCACCCGCGGAAACTCCCGTTGAAGAAGTTCCTGCCGAAGTGAAGGAAGAAGAGGCTGTTGCCGAAGTTCCCGAAAAGAAACCCGCAGCCAAAAAACCTGCGGCGAAAAAGCCGACCGAGCAAAAACCTGCGGCAAAGAAGCCCGCGGCGAAAAAGCCTACGGCGCCTAAGGAATAATCGAATTTGTTACCAAAGAGCGTTTGCCAAACGGCAAACGCTCTTTTTTACGGCAGGGGCTTTCGGCGCGCAAAAATTCTTGACAAATCAGAAAAAAAAAGGTAATATAAATCACCGAATCAAACAAGGAGGAAAGGATCATGTGGGACGTCGTGCTTGACGCGTTGCTTGATACGTTAAAACTGTTTCCGTTTCTCTTTGTGCTTTACATATTGATCGAGCTGCTCGAACACAAGACGCGGGTGGGCAAGGCGAACGGATTGCTTACGGGCAGGGCGGCGCCTCTCGTCGGCGCGGCAACGGGGCTCGTGCCGATGTGCGGGTTTTCGGTGATGTCCGCACGGCTGTACCGCCACCGTCATATCACGCTCGGCACGTTGCTTGCCGTGTTCATTGCGACCAGCGACGAAGCGTTTTTCGTGCTTATTCTTTCGGGAATGCCCGCGCTCGACGTCTTATATTCCGTACTTGCGCTCTGCGGACTGAAAATTTTATTCGGCGCGGGGGTCGGTTACGTTTGCGACGCGATCGTAAACCGTTCCAAACGCGCGCCCGTGCTGACTGCATTGCCCGCCGAATTCGAGGTGCATTCGCACCGGCACGATCACGCTCACGACCATGAACGTGAACACGAACACCGGCATGAACACGGAGCGTGCGAAAAGGGTGAATTTACGGCATGCGAACACGGCCGTGAAAGCACGCTTTCTCTGTATTTGATTTCGCCGTTGCTGCACGCATTGCAGATTGCGGGGTTTATCCTCGTCTGTAATCTTTTATTCGGTTTCTTGTTTTACGGGCTTGGCAAAGGGGATTTCGACGCAGGCAAAGAGCTGGTCGTCGGGTTTTTACAGGGCGCGGGATTCTGGTATCAGCCGCTCGTATGCTGTCTTGTGGGGCTCATTCCGAACTGCGCTTCGAGCGTGGCGATAACCGAAACCTTTGCGCTCGGCGGGATTGCGTTCGGCAGTTGTCTTGCAGGGCTCATTGTAAACGCGGGGCTGGGTTATCTGGTGCTGTTAAAAGATTTGAAACAGTGGAAGCGGACGCTTGCGATCGCGGGAATTATGATCGCAACGGGCATCGTTGCGGGATATTGCGTCAACGCGGTTGCGCTTGCGATCGGCGTTTGACAAACGGAAAGCGTTGTGATATAATCGATAAAATGGACTTTTTAAGCGAAAGGGCGCGTATGCTCACGCCGTACACGGCGGGGGAGCAACTAAAAGACAAGCGCTATATCAAGCTGAACACCAACGAAAATCCTTATCCGCCTTCGCCGCGTTTGAAGGATTTATTCGGCGCGTTCGACGAGTCCGTTTTAAAATTCTATCCCGCTCCCGACGCGGGCGTTTTGCGCGAACAGATCGCGCTTTGCGAAGGCGTGGGCAAGGAAAACGTCTTCTGCGGAAACGGATCCGACGAGGTGTTGTTTCTCTCGTTCGCGGCGTTTTTCGACGGCACGCGACCCGTATGCTTTGCGGATATTACTTATACGTTTTACGAAGTGTATGCGAAATTTTTCGGTGTGACGGCGAACGTCGTGCCGCTGAACGGCGATTTTACCGTGAATCTTTCCGAAATGGCGGAAAGGGATTGCGCGGGTTATTTTATCGCGAATCCCAACGCGCCCACGGGCGTGGGAATCCCGTTGAACGAAATGGAGCGGTTTATTGCTTCCGTTCCCGAAAAAATCGTGATTGCAGACGAAGCGTATATGGACTTTTACGGAGAATCCTGCGTGCCGTTGACGAAGAAATACGAAAATCTGCTGGTGGTTAAAACTTTTTCCAAAAGTTATTCGCTTGCGGGAATCCGTTGCGGGTACGCCGTCGGGAACGCGGCGCTCGTGCGCGGATTGTTCAATATGAAGGACTGCATGAATTCCTATCCCGTAGACGCCGTGTGCGAAGCGGTTTGCGTGCAGGCGCTGCTCGATCGGGAATATCACGAAAAGACGGTTGCGCTCGTCGTTTCCGAACGGGAACGGCTGCGCAGGGAATTGCTCGCGCTCGGGTTTACCGTGCCCGAAAGCAAAGCGAACTTTTTGTTTGCGGGCAGGGCGCCCGTCAGCGCGCGGGAGATCTATCTGCGTTTGAAGGAAGAGGGCGTGCTCGTGCGCTTTTGGGACAAGCCTTTGATTTCCGATTTCTGCCGTATCACGGTGGGCACGCGGGAAGAAACGGACGTTCTTCTGAAAAAACTGAAAAAAATATTAACATAGAGGTTGAAGCGATGATACTCGCCCAAACGTCCTTACCGAAGATGACCCCCGCCGCAGGCGGGAACGGAGAGGAAGCGGGCGGGTTTTTCTTTTGCCCGTGCGAGGAGGCCGTAGAACGCGTTCTGCCGCGTTTTGCAGGCAAAATCCTGTTGGTATGCGACGGACGCGCAATGCCCCGTTTCGCGCAGTTTTCCCGCCTTGCACGCGTGGTTTCCGCCGTGGCGGAAGAGGACGCGCTGTCGTTGTTCGGCATGCCGGACGGCGTCGGCGCGGTCGTTGCGGCTGGCGGAGAGAAAACGCTGCGTTCCGCGCGCTTTTTCGCGCAGGTGCGGCGGATTCCCTGCGCAATTTTTCCCGCGGAAGGAAGTCTTTGCGGCGCCTTCGAACGGGAAGGGGAAATTCGTCTTTGCGGGAAGACGGAACGGGGGAAACTCGCCGAAGCGGAAGTGTATTTGGATTTGCAGATGCTCGCGCCGACGGCGGCGGAATCGTTTGCTGCGCTGTTGCTTTCCCGTCTGGCACTCGTGGAAGAGCGCGCATTGCGGATATTCGCGGGCGCGGAAAAGTCCGTTCATTACGACAAGGCGTATTCGGTGTTGGAACCGTTGAGCGAGCTCACGCTGCGCGAAATCGTGCGGCGCAATGCAGAAATGCGCTTGATCGAACGTGAGGGACTGCCCGTCGGCGAAGGAAGGATTCTTGCAGGACTGCACCGCGCGGCGGGGGACGCTTATCCCGTATGGAGTGCGTTCTGCGAGCTTGCGGCGCTCTACGCCGCCTTCTTTGCCTGCGGGAAGCCCCGCCGTTATTTCGTGCCCGATTACGCAAAGCGTGCGCAGCGGGCGGGAACGCCTTATTGGAGAACGGCTGTTCCCTCGCGGGAGGAGTACGCTGCCCGCGCGTTGGCGCTCGAACGCATGCGGGCGCCGCTCGGCGCGGAAACGGACGCTGTGCTTTGCCGAAAATCGAACTGGGTGAGAACGTTCCGCGCACTCTCCGACGGCGCATCGCCCGAAATCGGCACCGAAACCTTGCGCGTTTTGCCCGAACACGCGCCCTTCGGACTGACGGCGGTCATCCGCGATTTCGGTCTGATGGAGTTTTGAAGGAAAAAATTGATAAATTTTGATCTGATTTGCAAAAAAGCGTTTCAAAATCGGGCAAAAGGTGTTACAATATAGAAAAACAGACCGTTGCAAAACGGCGGAGGACAACATGCAGGAAGTAACGTTAACGGCAACCGAACCGGAACTCGTATTTGCGCTTTCGGGGGAAATCGTTTCCGAAAACGCCGAAGATTTTTATGCGGAAGTGGCGGGCGTTTACGAACGCGACCCGAAAGGCGTCGTGTTTTCGTGCGAGAAACTCGAATTTATCGATTCTACGACGCTCGGCACGTTCGTGAAAATTTTAAAGAAGCTGAAAGCGGACGGAAACGCGTTCCGCATCCGCGGGTTACAGCCGCGCCTGAAAAAGCTGTTCGTCATTTGCGCGCTCGACCGCATTATGGAGATCGAAGCATGAACGCCGTGAATTTTGCTTTTCCGCTGACTGCCGAACTGATGACCACCGTCCGCCTGACGACGGGCGGAATTTGCTCGCTCGCGGGGCTTTGCCTCGACGACAGCGAAGACTGTAAAGTTTGCGTGACCGAAAGCCTGCACCTTTTGCGCCACCGCGGCTACGCGCGCGCCGAACTCGCGTTCCGTTGGGACGAAGGACTTTGCATCGCCGTAACGGGCGAGGGAGAACGCGGCAAAGAGACGGAAGCTTCCGAAGACGAAATTTCCGCGGCGCTTTTGAGTGCGCTCGCGGAAGACGTGATCGTGGAAAAACGGGACGGCGCCGTTTGCAAAATATCGTTCCGCTTCGGGTTGCAGGCATGAACGACGAGGAACTTTTCGCCAAATATCGGGAAACGGGCGATATCGCCGTCCGCAATCAGATCGTGGAAAAATATCTTTACGTCGCGTCCGTACTCGCCAAAAAATTCGTCGGGCGGGGCGTGGAATACGACGATCTTTATCAGGTTGCTTCGCTGGCGCTCATCAAAGGGGTATCCCGTTTCGACGAGCGCAAGGGCTTGCAGTTTTCCACGTTCATTACCCCGACGATTACGGGCGAAATCAAAAATTATTTCCGCGACCGATCCCGCCTCGTGCATTTGCCGCGCAAAGTTTCCGAACTGCGGGTGCAGGTAAAGCGGGCGCAGGAGGACTTGTTCGCAAAAACGGGCAAAAAACCCACGGCGAAAGAGATTGCCGAGCAGCTCGGCGTTTCTGAAGAAGAAGTGCTGCGCTGCGTCGAAGCGGGCGGCGTGGTTTCTCTGGATAATTCTGCCGAGGGAACGGACGGCATGAGCTTTCACGAGGTGCTTCCCGCCGCGGACGACGTTTTCGAAGACGTGGAAAACCGCGACGCGGTAAACGCCGCGCTCGCAACGCTTTCGGAGGCGGAGCGGGCTCTGGTGCGCTACCGCTTCAAAGAAGAACTTTCGCAGGTGGAAACGGCGGCGCGCATGAACGTTTCGCAGATGAACGTTTCGCGTATGGAGCGCAAAATTTTGCAGAAGCTAAAAGAAACCTTGATGAAAAGCATGGTGGAGTGATGTTTTTTCAAATCGACGATTACAACGGATTAAAGGCGGCGCTGAGCGAAATGTGCGCGGAATTTGCCGAAGCGTGCGTACCTGCGGGCGCGGTCTTCGATTGCAAGCTCGTGGCGAGCGAGTTGCTTTCCAACGCGTTGCGTTACGGCGGCGGAAGCGCGCGGTTTACGTTCGAACGCGCGGGCGATTGCGTGAGGATCAGCGTAAAGAGCGCGGAAGATTTCATACCGCCCGAACGAAGCGTTTGTTCCGGCGCGACGGAGGAACGGGGGCGGGGCTTGTTTCTCGTGGACGCGATCGGCGAATCCCGCAGATATAGCAAAGAGGAAGGAATTTGCGTCGTCGTACGCATCGAAGAAGAATCGATATAAAAAAGGAACGCGCCTTACAGGGCGCGTTCCTTTTTTTGTCTTTCGTTAATTGAGCTTGCTTACGAACAAATAAATTTTTTCGAGCAGTTCCTGCGAAATGTAATTGCGGTAACTGCCGAGGTAAATAAACACGCGGTCGAAGAACGTTTTATTGTCGCCGCCGATCACGTAAGTGGGCAGGTAGGAATGCATTCCGTAAATGTTGGCGATAAACAGATCGCCGAACTCGTTCTTTTCTTCCATCGTAAGCGTCTTAATGAACGGATCGTACATGTACTGCGATCCTTCGTAAGAGTAGTTGCTCGCATGGGGCGCACGGTGCTTCTGCGTCGGCGTGACGCTCGTGGGTTCGCTCGGCTGACGTTGAATCGGCTGCGAAGGCGTTTCGTATACGGGCACTTCGCCGCGCGCGAGCGCCTGCATTCTGCGTTCGAACTCCGTAATCGGCGCTTCCTGTTGGGGCTGCGGCGCGGGTTGGGGAGTCGGTTGCGGCTGTTGCGGCGCGGGCTGCTGCATGATCGGTTGTTGTACGATCACGGGTTCCTGCCGTACGAAAGCGGTTTCAACGGGCATCACGTGCACGTAAGCGGGGCTTACGGGGATTGGCTGCGGTTCGCCGACGTATTCGACCATCGCCTGTTCCGCCTGACGGTTGTTTTGCGCTTTGGCTTTTTTGACGAGCGAAACCGTGAGTGCGACGACGAACGTGATGATCGTGAGCGCGATCAAAAGGGAAGTGGGGATAGCCTGTCCTTCCGCCATAAAAATTCCCCAACGGTCGTTTTTCATCGTCACGACGTACGCAAGCAGAGTAAGAAGCACTGCGAAGAGTTGAACGCCAAAGCGCGCGGCATCGAAGCCGAACGCGCGTTTCGCGCAGATGCGGATAACGGATACGACGAAGTTGAACGTAAGCATCGCAACGAGCAACGCAAGCGCGATTCCCACGAAGAGATTGTCGCCCGTGTAAAGGGTCGCGTCGAATACTTTCCCCGTTGCCGCCGCAAGAAGGTTGCCGGGGTAACAGACCATGAAGATGGTGCCCACGGTCAAAAGCAGGATCAACGTGTTAATCAGACCGCCTACGTTATTTCTTGCAATCGCCGTGCTGAAGAGCGCGAGCAGGATCACGCCCGCGATGATCGCCGTCGGTACGTCGAAGATCGCCGCCGAAAAGGAGGACGCGCCGAGTACGCAAGTGGCGAAGAAGAACTGGAACAGGAACAGCCCGCAGAACGAAAGGAACGCTACGATTCCGCTTGCCATGGCGCAGCGTCTGATTTGCAGCGTCGATTTCGCGCAGAGCGCCATGATCATGAGAATGAGCGAGAGCAGCACCGCGAACATCGCGAAGAATACGAGAACGAGATACACGACGAACCAAACGCCGTACGAAACGGAACTTTCGAAATAGGATTGCAAAAGATTTCCGATTTCACCGAAGTTTTTGAAAATCGTGACGATGACGCCGCACAGCGACATATCGAACGCCTTATCGGATTCCGTGAAAAAGGGGAGCGATACCGGCTTGAATATTTCAGCTACCGCGCCGAGCGTGCCGATGAACAACCCGCCCAACGCAAGCAGGAAAAAGAGCACCGCCAAAAAACGGTATCCGCCTGCGCCCGATTTTACTTCTTCCTTATGATCGATTACGGGCTCCGTATAGAGATATTCCGTAGCCATAGTTTCCTCCGTTCCCGAAAAAATTCAAATTCATACCGCCCGCGCGGTTTACAGTAATTCATACTGATTATACCACGAAACGGCGAAGCATGTCAACATCAAATAGCAAAAAAACCGCAATTCTTCGTTTTTTTGTAGGGGGGCATTTTCAGTTTTCCTCATTTTTATCTTTTATTTCCGGCGGCGGATAAAAATTCCCGCAATTTTGCGCGCAATATGGCAGAAAAAGGAAAAACCCTTGATCTTTTATCGCGGACATGGTATAATCGTAGCGTCGTCTGCAAAGCATTTGCAAGGGGAGGATTGACGATGAAAGACAGGGTGCAGCTCGCATCGATTTTAAACGATATCCGCGAAAAAACGGGTACGGACGTCAGACTTGCTCCGCACGGCGGGCGGGAGACCCGTTTTACGGTGGAATACCTCGGCACGCAGACGAGCGTCTGGGTGGACGGCGACGAAGCGGAAACGTGCGCCGTACGCCGTCTTGTTGCGTATCTGATCGAAAATACCGACCCTGCCCGCTTCGAACCCGAACGGGACGAACTGTTAAAGAGCATTCTTCTCGGCGAAGGCGGCGGATGGCAGGCGTTCCGTTTTATGACCAAATACAATTTGCCCGACGCGCCCTGTTTTGCGGCGGACGTCGTACCGGAAAAGAATTTGAGCGAGGCGGCGGCGCACGTGGAACGCTGTCTGGAAGGGGGGCAGGATTTGTGCGCCGTGATGGACGGCACCCGTCTTGCCATCGTAAAATTTTCCGACGACGGGCAGACGCCTTACGAATTCGGGCAGTTTATCGTGCAGTCGCTTTACGAAGAGTTGGGGATCAAGGCGACGCTGGGCATCGGCTGCGAAGCGAAGTCTTTTTCCGAAATTTCCGTTTCCTATCATCAGGCGGCGACGGCGACCCGTATGAGCGAAATCTTCGAAGCGAAAGGGGAAGTGCATACGTACCGCGAATACCTGCTGGTGCGCATGCTCGAAGATATTCCCAAACCGCAGCTCAACGAATACATGGCGCAGTTCCGCATCGGCAACGCGGAAGAATTGTTCGAAGACGCGGAGATGTCTTCCACGGCGGAAGAGTTTTTGGAAAACAGTCTGAATATTTCCGAAACCTCGCGCAACCTGTACATGCACCGCAACACGCTGATGTACCGTCTTGATAAAATCGAACGCATTACGGGATTGAATATCCGCAAATTTTCGGACGCGGTGACCTTCCGCGTGATTTCCATTCTTTATAAGCTTTTGCAAAAATAATCGGGAGAAATTATGGACGATTTCAATTTTAACGACGAATTCGATTCGCCGAAGCCCGTCGTTTCCGCACCGCAAACGGCCGTGCGCAAACAAACCCGCCAAAGAGGAATTCTCATCGGGATCGGCTCGTTGTTGCTTGCCGCCGTGTTTTTTACGGTCGGGTGGTTTTCGCATTACTATTCGCTCGGCAAGCAAAAACGCGATCTTTTGTGGCTGATCGACACGGTGGAAAAAAACTACTATAAACCGTTTACCGACGAAGAGTGGGAGAAAATGTACGACGGATTGTACGACGCCGTTCTGCCCGACCAGTTCTGTTCCTTCTTCTCGCCCGAAGAATACGCGGCGCTCGTGCGCGCGGGGCAGGGGAGCAATGCGGACACGGGGTTGTCCGCAATCGACTATGAAGGAGCGCTGCGCGTGTACCACGTCGTGGGCAACTCCCCCGCAGCGCTTGCGGGAATCGAAAGCGGCATGACGATTTACCGCTTCGGCGCGGATCCAGACGACCTGAAAACGGGCACGCGCGACGATCTTTACGCATCTTCGGGCGCAAACGGTTCGTTCTATTTCGAATGCGGCTATTCGGCGGAAAGCAAAAAGCTTTATCAAGTGACGAGCGGAGAATATCTCGCTTCTTACTGCGTTTACTGCGACAGCGAAAGTTCGTTTACCTTTACGGGAACGGATCGGCTCGTTCTTACGGAAACGAACAAGCCGATTGCGGGTCTGGACGGCGATACGGCGTACGTCCGTTTGCTGGAATTCGACGGGAAGGCGGACGAGGAGTTTGCCGATCTGTTGCTTTTGATGAAACAGCGCAACCGCAAACATCTGATCATCGATTTGCGCAACAACGGCGGCGGGTACCTATCCACGCTGCAATCGATCGCCTCGCACCTCATGCGCGACGCGAAGGAGCGCTATCCGCTCGTGGCTTCGGCAAAATACCGCAACGGCAAGACGAGCGACTTCAACGCGTACGACAACGATTTCGAATTGTATTTCGAAAAGAGCTCGTCCCGCATTGCCGTGCTTGCCGACGAGAATACCGCTTCCGCATCCGAATGTCTTATCGGCGCGCTGATCGATTACGGCACCTGCGGGTTCGAAGACGTCTATTTGCGTAAGACGGAAGGGGAACAGGCGCGTTCGTACGGGAAGGGCGTCATGCAGTCCGCCTATCTTTCGGCAACGGGTAGCGCCCTCCGTTTGACCTCGGCGGAAATTTATTGGCCGAAGGGCAAGAGCATTCACGGCGTGGGCGTGAGCGAAAAAGTGACGCAAAACGGCGCCGAAAAAGGCGACGGCGCCGTGGGAATCGTCGCGCCGCTATTGCCGGGCGAAACGGATTCCCTGTTGCAGGAAGTCGTTCTGCGGCTCTGCGGTTAAACGGCGGTTCGTTTTAAGTATTCTTCCAAAATTTTCAGAGAGTCCGTGCCCTGCGGGGCGGGGCTCTCTTTTTCGTTGCGCGTTTCCCGTTTTGGTTCCGCATGCGCCGGTTCCGCGCCCGTCGGTTTCATGCCCGCGGCGGTGGAAACCATTTGAATGAGTTCTCGGTTTTCGCGGTAAAAGGTTAACGCAGAGCGCAGTTTTGCGGTGAGGTCGGAATTCTTGTCGAGCGTCATCAGTAAAACCAGCAATACGAGAATTTCCATAGTTTTATCGTATGCCGCTGTCAAAAATTGCGTTCCCGTCATACCATGTATCAGTGAGGTGTGTATGAAGGATTTCGCAAGCTATCAAAGTAAAAAACCTTCGGAAGAGAACGCGCAAAAGACCGCCGACGAGTGGGTGAACCAGGCGAAGGCGGTCGCGGGGAAGTACGAGGGGAAGAGCGAGAACGATCTGATCAAAGCCATCTACGCGCAGGCGGTGGAGGGCAAACGGAACGGCACGCTGACCAACGAGCAGATCGACGCCTTTTATAAACAGTTTTCGCCGATGCTCGACGGCGCCAAACGCAAGCGTCTGCAAAAGCTGGTGGCGGAACTGAAAAAGATGTAGTCTGCGGGCAAGTCTGCTTAAATGCGTTTGAGCGCGCCGACGAGCGCGTTGACTTCGCGCATGCTCTGAAAGGGGGAGAAAGAAGCGCGTACCAGTCCGTCGGGGAAAGTATCCAGCGATTTGTGGATGAGCGGCGCGCAGTGCAACCCGCCCCGTACGGCAATGTTGAAGCGTTCGGAAAGAATTCCCGCAAGTTCTTCCGAGGGAATTTTTTCGTGCGAAAAAGACGCGATTCCGCAAGGATTCGGCGCAAAATAGGCGCGGTACGCGGGCATGCCCCCGAGCGCGGTATGAAAAGCACCCGTCAGTTTCAACAGCGTCTGCGTGTCGTTTTCCCGCCGCGCTTTCACGAGAAGGGCGCCTTCGAACAGCGAGCAGACCGCGGGATAGGAGAGCGTGCCGCTTTCGAGCGCGTCGGGGTAAAATTCGGGCATGCCGAGGTTGAAGCTTTCGCTGCCCGTGCCGCCGAAGAGCACGGGACGGAGTTCGGTGCGTTCGGAAAAGAGGAGCGCGCCTGCGCCCTGTATCGCGTGCATGCCCTTATGTCCTGCGATCGCCAGCGCGTCGATGCCCGTTTTTTTCATTTGCAGGGGCAGGTGTCCCGCGCCCTGCGCGCCGTCGCAGAACAATAGCACGCGCTCGGGCAGAAGTTTGCGGATCGCCGCAAGATCGGGGGCGTAACCCGTTACGTTGGACGCCGCGCTCACGCAGCATACGCGGGTGTTCGGCTTTACGAGCGTCGCCACCGTTTCGGGCGTGATTTTACCGTTTTCCAACGGCACGACTGTGTATTCGATATCGCCCCGCCGTTTCAGGTATTCGAGCGGACGCAGCACGGAATTGTGTTCGATGCAGGTCGTGATCGCATGGTCGCCTTTTTTCAATGCGCCGAGCAGGGCGAGATTGAGCGCTTCGGTACAGTTCTTCGTGAAGACGACGCGTTCGTAGCCGTATCCGTCGAAGAGGTTGGATAATAGATTTCTGCATGCAAGCACCCGTTCGGAAAGCGCGACGGAAAGACGGTGTCCGCTTCTGCCGGGGTTGGCGCAGCTTTTCATCGCCGCTGCGACGGCGTTTTGTACGGCGGCGGGCTTGAATCCGCCCGTCGCGGCGTTATCGAGATATACCATTTACATACTCCGAAAAAAAGATATTATATTATACGAAGGCAGGGGATCAATCATGACAATGTTAGCGGTGTTTCGTTCGCGCGCGCAGGCGCTCGAATTCGTTTCCGTTTTAAGGGGTGCGGGCGTGCCGGTGCAAACGGTTTCCACCCCCAAAGAAGCGGGCGTGGGATGCGGAATTTCGGCAAAGTTCGACGAGCGTTTTCTTGCGCGCGCAAAATTTTTACTCGGGAAAAAGCGGTACAGTTCTTTTTCCGGTTTCATGAAAGCGGGAAGAGACGGCTATTTTTATCAATAATTCTTGCAATGCGGAAAAATTTCTGATATAATTTCCGTATGACGACGAATGAAGAAATTTTAAAGGAACTGGCGCGGATGTATCCCGACGCGAAGCCCGCGCTGCATTTCAGAACGGCTTACGAACTTTTGATCGCCGTCGTGCTTTCGGCGCAGTGTACCGACGAGCGCGTGAACAAAGTTACGGCGGAGCTGTTCAAAGAATACGACACGCCTGAAAAAATGCTCGCCCTTTCGCAGGGGGAACTGGAAGGGAAGATTTTTTCGTGCGGCTTTTACCGCAATAAGGCAAAGCACATTCTTTCCGCTTCGCAGGATATTCTCACCCGTTTCGGGGGGGAAGTCCCCGCGACGCTCGAAGAACTGCAAACGCTTGCCGGCGTGGGCAGAAAGACGGCGAACGTGGTGTATTCCGTCGCGTTCGGCGGCGATGCGATCGCCGTGGATACCCACGTGTTCCGCGTTTCCAACCGTCTGGGGCTTGCCGAGGGCAACACGCCCGAAAAGGTGGAAGAGGGGCTGATGAAAGCGATTCCCCGTTCGGACTGGTCGCAGGCGCACCATTGGCTGATCTGGCACGGACGCAAGATATGCCATTCCCAGCGTCCCGCTTGCGCGGACTGCGCGCTGACGGCGCATTGCAAACATTTTCAAAAAACGCACGGATAAAAAAGACCTCCTTCGGCAATAACAAACCGGAGGAGGTCTTTTTATGAACAATTTGACGGCAAAGGATTTAGACGTACTCTGCCATATTCTCACGGGGGAAGAAATGGCGTGCAAGAAAGCGCGCATCTATGCGAACACGCTTACGGACGCGGCGCTTGCGGAGGAAATGGAGCGAATCGCGAATATGCACGCCGCGCGGTTTTCGGCGCTCTTTCAGATGATCGGAGGGAAGAAATGAAACAATCGAAAAAGGACGTAACGCTGAACGAAAAAGACGCTTTGCAGGACATGCTCGATCTGGAAAAGCTTTTGATGAACTATTACAACGTTGCCCTGACGGAGGGGAGCTGCAAACCGTTCCGTAAAGAAATTTTAAAGCATTATATCGAACACGCCGAAACGCAGTTTACCATCTTCGAACAGATGCTCGCCCGCGGTTATTACGACGTGCAGCCCGCCGAAAGCAAGATGATCGAAGAAACTTCGGAAACGTATAAAAAAGTTTTAAAGCAGATCGGCGCATAATTTTGCGCGTTGCGCACAAAATACGACGGGAGGGTAATATGCCTGATACGGAAAAGAAAGAACTGAACGGAAAGCGGGACGACGTAAAATATGCGCACAATCCGCGCTATTGCATGATTCTGCCCGATGCCGACGAACCCGAGGAAACGAACGTGATTTCCACGGGGCAGTCGTAAGAGCGGGGCGTTGCCGCAGAAATTCATTGAAGGGAAGCCGACGGGGGTATCGTCGGTTTTCTTTTTTTGTTGCACGATAAATTTTGGCAAAAGATTGCTGAATTTGTCGAAATTACGGAAATGTTTTCGCAATAAATTGACACTGATATGATTTTTATGGTATACTGTCATACAAGTTGCGTCATACTTCATACAAAGAGATACGGAGGGGTTTATGGACGAAGAGCAGCAGAGCGGCATTACGTTCGGCGAAATTTGCTCGATGATTTGGAAGAGGATTATCTGGATTTTGGCGATTTCCGTTGTAGTGACGGTCGTTGTCGGATTGTTGGCAAAGTTTGTAATCAATCCCGGCAAAACGGAATACGAAATTACTTTCATGATCGATTATCCGGACAGCAACCGTAAAATTTATCCCGACGGGAGAGAGTTCCGCTATCAGACCATCGTTTATGCGGACAATCTGGAAGCGGTGAAAAATTCCGATGAAAGATTTAAAAACGTCGATACCGAGAAAATGGCGTCGTCGCAGGATATTAAGATCAAAGAGCAGTCGCGTGAAGTGACTTCTACCGAAGTGCAGGATCTCGGAATTTATACGATTACCGTCAAAGGGAAGTATTTCAACGGCGCGAAACAGGTAAACGACTTTTTGCACGCGCTCTGCGATTATACGCTGAAAACGATCGTAACCAAAGTGGACGATAAGAATTTCAACGCAAGCCTCGTGGGATACGATTCGGTCGCAACGTTTGAAAGACAGATCGAAATTTTGGAAAATCAGCAAAAGTTCCTTTTGGATCAGTACGACGCATACAATACGCTTTACGGCAACTTTACCTACGAAAATAAAACGATAAACGTTTACCGTTCCGATCTTGTAAACATTTTCAACGGCGAACTGGTAAAACTGAGCGTATTGAAAGAGGACTTGTCGAATAACAAGTATTTGCATAAACAGACCGAAAAGGATATTTTAACGAAGATCGCTTCGTTAAACCGTGAAAAGGAAAAGAACGACGCGATTCTTGCAAATCTGAATAAACGGCTTGCGGAGCTGATCGAGCTATATAAGGATACCGTTTCTACCGAATTTACGTTCGAACCCTTTCATACGGAGATCGTTTCGTTGGAAAAACGGAACGCGCAGATCGACGTGGATATCGCGGAATATTATACGGCGATCGGTTATCTTGAGCAGCCCGACGGCAGCTGGTTAAAGCCTTCCGATACCAAAGTGGTGGACGAAACGAACTTCCGCGAAGATTTGGAATATCTTCACGGTTTGATTGTAGAACAGACGGCGCTCTGCAAGTCCGTCGTTACGGCGCTCTATGCTACGGAGTCCAGCTTTGTTTACGAACAGTCCAACGCAGTCGTTACGGCAAGCGGCAGTACGCTCATGTACGCGCTGGTCGGTTTTGCGGGCGCGTTCATTCTGTCGGGGTTGGTATTCTGCATCGTCGATAAAAACCGCGCGAAGAAAACGGCGGTCAAGGCGCAGGCAAAGGCTGCGGACGAAGGGGCGGAAAATGCCGCGTTGCGGCTGGAAGCAGCCGTCGCTTCCGACGAAGAGGACAAAAAAGACTGATTTTCGTTTGAAAACCCGCCTTCGGGCGGGTTTTTTGTTTTTCGGCGATTGAAAAGAAGAGAAAAGTGTTATATAATACCAATAGGAGTATGCCATGGAAAACCGAACCAGAATCTTATCCGTAATACCGATGCGCGCGCAAATCGTGTTTCCCGATACCTCGACCGCGTTTGACGCGGGGCGCGGGCTGTCCCTTTCCGCGATCGAGCGGGCGGACGCGAACGAGAAATTCGTTTTTCTCGTCAAACAAAAACAATCCGATAAAGAATTTCCCGAAGGGAAAGATCTTTATACCGTGGGTACGGTGGCGCAGATTCGTCAAACGACGCGGCTGCCGGGGGATCGCGTGCGCGTGTACGTGCAAGGGCTTTACCGCGCCGCCGCGCGCGAATACGGACTGGAAGGCGGAAGCATAATCACGGCTGCCGAGCCGATCGAATCGGTGCACGGCGACCGCAATTTGGAGGAAGCTTCTTTCCGCACGGCAAAGGATCTGGTCAAAGATATCATCGCAACCGAGGGGCGGCTTGCCAAGGATCTGGAAGGCGCGCTCACGGGGATTATCGATTACGACGTTTACGTGAACGTTTGCACGCACTATCTTCGGATGAAAGATCAGCTGAAACAACAGTTGCTCGAAGAAAACCGCGTCGTATCGCGTTTGCGGTTATTCGAACAGTGTTTGAACGCGGAGCTGGAAATCACCCGTCTGGAACGGAAAATCGCGCAGGACGTTCGTAAAAACATCGATAAATCGCAAAAGGAATATTTTTTGCGCGAGCAGTTGAAAGCCATTCACGCCGAACTGGGCGACGACGTGGAAGAAAATCTGAAATTAAAAGAAAAACTCCTTTCAAAGGGGCTTCCCAAAGAGGTAGAGGAAAAGGCGCTTGCCGAGCTTGCGCGAATGGACAAGATGCCCCAGTCCTCGCCCGAATATACCGTTCTGCGCAATTATGCCGACTGGCTCGTCGATCTACCCTGGAAAGAGGAATCGAAGGATACCGAACGGCTTGCGGACGTGGAAGCGGTGCTCGACGCCGACCACTACGGGTTGGAAAAAATCAAAGAGCGGGTCGTGGAATATCTTGCCGTACTCAAACTTACGGGCGAGCTGAAAGCGCCCATTCTCTGTCTTGTCGGGCCGCCCGGCGTGGGCAAGACGAGCGTTGCAAAGTCGATTGCGCGCGCGCTTGGCAGAAAGTTCGTGCGCATGAGCCTCGGAGGCGTCAAGGACGAAGCGGAAATCCGCGGACACCGCCGCACCTACATCGGCGCAATGCCCGGGCGGATCGTTTACGAAATGAAAAACGCAGGCGCGGTCAATCCCGTATTTTTGCTTGACGAAGTGGATAAAATTTCGGCGGATCTGCGCGGCGATCCCGCAAGCGCGCTTTTGGAGGTGCTCGATCCCGAACAGAATTCCACCTTCCGCGACCGTTATCTCGAAGTTCCGTACGATCTTTCCAAAGTCATGTTTATCGCCACGGCGAACACGCTGGAAACCATTCCCACGCCGTTGCGCGACCGTATGGAAATCATCGAACTTTCGGGCTATACGCCGCAGGAAAAAGAGGAAATCGCGCGGCGGTATCTCGTGCCCAAAAAACGCAAAGAAAACGGATTGAAAGCTTCCGATTTCAAAATGACGGACGGCGCGCTCTCCGCGTTGATCGACGGCTACACGATGGAAGCGGGCGTGCGCAACCTCGAACGTACCATCGGAACCGTATGCCGCAAGGCGGCGGTGCGTATCGCAAAGGGCGAAGCGCGTACGATTACCGTGAAAAAGAGCGATCTCGAAGAATTTCTCGGCGGGAAGCGATTCTTCCCGGGCGGCGAATTGCGCGACGGCGACGAAGTGGGCGCCGCGACGGGGCTTGCCTGGACGGCGGTCGGCGGAACGACGCTCACCGTCGAAGTTTCGGCAATGCAAGGGAAGGGGGAAATCCGTCTTACGGGGAAACTGGGCGACGTCATGAAGGAATCGGCGCACGCGGCGATCAGTTATCTGCGCGCGCACGCTGACAAATACGGAATCGACGGTTCGGAATTCGAAACCAAAGACATTCATATTCACGTGCCCGAGGGCGCGACGCCCAAGGACGGACCGAGCGCGGGCATTACGATGGCGACCGCCATTCTTTCGGCGTTCACCGGCCAGCCCGTGCGCAAAGACGTGGCGATGACGGGCGAAATCACGCTGCGCGGAAAGGTATTGCCGATCGGCGGGCTCAAAGAAAAAGCGCTTGCCGCAAACCGCATCGGAATCCGCGACGTGATTATTCCCGAAGAGAATAAAAAAGACGTGGAAGAAATTCCCGAAACGGTGCGCAAGAACATCAATTTCATCTGCGTGAGCGAGGTGGACGAAGTGTTCCGCACGGCGGTGGCGGGGTATGCGTATGGAAATTAAACAGGCGAATTTTCTCACTTCGGCGGCGAGCGAAGCGCAGTTTCTGCGTCCCGAAAAGCCGATGATCGCCGTGTGCGGCAAATCGAATTCGGGCAAGAGTACGCTGATCAATCTGCTTGCAAACCGCAAAGGGCTTGCAAAGACGAGCGCGTCGCCCGGTAGGACGCGGCTCGTGAATTATTTCGATTTCGGGGCGTTCTGGCTCGCCGATCTGCCCGGGTACGGCTACGCCGCCGTTTCCAAATCCGAACAGGAAAAATGGGGCAAAACGCTGGACGCGTTCTTTGCAAACAGGGAAGATATCGCGCACGTGTTTCTTTTGAGCGATATCCGCCGCGATCCTTCCGAAGACGATATGCAGATGGTCGCTTATCTGAATTATCACATCTTGCCGTTTACCGTGATCGCGACGAAGAGCGACAAACTTTCGAAGATGAAGCGCAAGGAGCGTACGCGCAAAATCGCACAGGCATTCGGTTTGGGCGAGGGAAACGTGATCGCGGTTTCCGGTTTTACGGGAGAGGGAAAAGAGGATTTAATCAAAAAAATAGCGCAGATCATAAGCTTAGAATAACAGAATCAAAACACGCCCGACCGCAACGCGGTCGGGCGTGTTTCATTGAATTTCGGTTAAACGTTGAAGCGGAACAGTACGACGTCGCCGTCTTTCATAACGTATTCCTTGCCTTCGGAACGCACTTTTCCTTTTTCGCGCGCGCCCGCAAGTCCCCCGCATTCGAGCAGCGTTTCCCATTCCACGACTTCGGCGCGGATGAAGCCTTTTTCGAAATCAGTGTGAATTTTACCCGCAGCCTGCGGCGCTTTCGTGCCGCGCGTAATCGTCCAGGCGCGCGTTTCTTTTTCGCCCGCGGTGAGATAGGATATCAGCCCTAAGAGCGAATAGGACGCCTTGATCAGTTTGGAAAGCCCGCTCTCTTTCAGCCCGAACTCTTCCAAAAACAGGGCGCGGTCTTCCTCTTCCATTTGCGAAAGTTCTTCTTCGGTTTTTGCGCAGACGACGATCACGCCCGAATCGTGTTTTTTCGCGTACTCTTTCACTTTGACGACGAGGGAAATCTCTTCTTCGCCCGCGCCCATATTTTTTTCGGAAATGTTCGCACAGTAGATTACGGGCTTGGAGGAGAGCAGGAACAGGTTGTCCATCATCGGCTGTTCCTCTTCGCTAAGCGGGAAACAGTTGGCGGGCAGCTCTTTTTCGAGATGCTCCGAAAGCCTGTTTAAAAAGGCGAATTCCGCCGCGGCGGATTTATCCGCGCCGCCGCGCGCCGCATTTTTAATACGGTCCTGCCGTTTTTGCACTGCTTCGATATCGGAAAGAATGAGTTCCAGCGTAATCGTTTCGATGTCCCGCACGGGATCGACGGAACTTTCGACGTGGGTTACGTTCTCGTCCTCGAAACAGCGGACGACGTGCACGATCGCGTCCACTTCGCGGATATGCGAAAGAAATTTGTTGCCCAGCCCTTCGCCGCGGCTCGCACCTTTCACGAGCCCCGCGATATCCACGAATTCGATGACCGCGGGCGTTACTTTTTTGCTGGAATAGAGCGCTGCGAGCTTTTCGAGCCGTTCGTCGGGCACCGCGACCACGCCCACGTTGGGTTCGATGGTGCAGAAAGGGTAATTCGCGGCTTCCGCGCCCGCGTGCGTAATTGCGTTAAAGAGGGTGGATTTGCCCACGTTGGGCAGTCCTACGACGCCGAGTTTCATATATATCTCCCGTGTGTTTGTTCCCGATCATTATATAATAATTTCCGCGAATCGGCAAGCCTTTCGTTTGCTATTTGGCAAAAATTGTGTTAAAATTGTCTACGGAAAAAGGTTGGAAAGGAATACGGAAAATGGATTATAAACGTTATATCGCACAGCGCCTGAAAGTGGAGGGCGTTTCGGAAGACGAGCTTGCGGATTTGGTTGCCGTACCGCCGAACACGGAGATGGGCGACTACGCGCTGCCCTGCTTTAAATTTGCGAAGATTCTGCGCAAGAGCCCCGCGGCGATTGCGGAAGAGCTTGCCGCGTCTTATCCGATAGACGGGGTAGTCTGCGGGGCTTCGGCGGTCAACGGATATCTGAATTTTAAAATCGACCGCAAAAGTTTTGCGGACGAAACGCTGTCGAAAATTATCCGCGAAGGGGATCGCTACGGCGCGTCTTGCGCGGGCGGGGGCAAGGTGGTTTGCATCGATTATTCTTCGGTGAACATCGCAAAACCCTTTCATGTCGGGCACCTTTCCACGACGGTGCTCGGCGCCGCGCTGTACCGCATATTTCAGTTTTTGGGCTACAAGGCGGTGGGGATCAATCATCTGGGAGATTACGGCACGCAGTTCGGCAAGCTCATTTCGGCGTTCAAACGGTGGGGAAATCGAGAGGAAGTGGAAAAGGGCGGGATTCACGCAATCAACGCGCTTTACGTGCGGTTTACCGCGGAAGCGGACGAAGAGATGGAACGGGAAGCGCGCGAGTATTTCCGCCTGATCGAAAACGGCGACGAGGAAGCGAACGGCTTGTTCGAATGGTTTAAAAAGATTACGCTTGCCTACGTGCAGACCATTTACGAAAAACTGCACGTGACGTTCGACAGCTATCTGGGCGAGCGGTTTTATACGGATAAAATGCAGCCCGTCGTCGATGAATTGCGCGAAAAAGGACTTTTGAAGGAAAGTCAGGGCGCGCAGATCGTCGATCTGGAACCGTACGGCATGTCGCCCTGTCTCATTCTGCGTTCGGACGGCGCCTCGCTGTACGCGACGCGCGATCTTGCCGCGGCGATTTACCGCAAGAACACTTACGATTTCGAAAAGTGTCTTTACGTCGTCGCCTATCAGCAGAATCTGCATTTCAAACAGGTGTTTCAGGTGCTCGAACTCATGGGGAAACCGTGGGCGAAAGACCTCGTGCACGTGGCTTACGGAATGGTTTCGCTCGAAGACGGCGCGATGTCTACCCGAAAGGGGAACGTGGTGTTTCTGGAAGACGTCATTTCGAAATGCGTAGAAAAGGCGTACCGTATCATTGCCGAAAAAAATCCGCTTCTCGAAAACAAGCGGGAGGTTGCCGAAAAGGTGGGTGTGGGCGCGGTGATCTTCGGGGCGCTGTATAACAATAAAATCAAGGACATCGTCTTTTCCTACGACAAGGCGCTCAATTTCGAAGGCGAAACGAGCGTATACGTACAGTATACGTGTGCGCGCGCGGCTTCCGTTTTGAGCAAGGCCGCGGCGGCGGGATATCAGCCCGCGGTGAACGGGTGTGCGCCCTGCGCGCAGGAATTCGAGCTGTTAAAGGCGCTTGCCGAATTCCCGCAAACGGTTGCGGCGGCGGCGGAAAATTACGAGCCGAGTTTTGTGGCGCGGTTCTGCGTGGACGTCGCGCAGAAGTTCAATAAATTTTATCTCGATTGCAAAATTTTGCAGGCGGACGATGAAACGCGTGCGTATCGGCTTGCGATCACGCAGGCGGCGTTGACGGCGCTGAAAAATGCGCTCACGCTGCTCGGAATCGGCGTGCCCGACAAAATGTAACCGATCCGCGCAAAAAATGAAAACGGAAAAATCGCAAAACGACTGCGGGAGTTATAAATTATGATCAAAGCGGCCATATTCGATCTGGACGGCACGTTGCTCGATACGCTTGCCGATATCCGTTTCGTGCTGAACGAAACGCTCAGTCACTTTTCCTATCCGGAAATCACGGAGGCGCAAACGAAAGAATACATCGGGGAAGGGGCGTTGCGGCTCGTGGAGCGCGCGCTTCCCGCCAACGCCGAAAATATCGACGAGGTATTCGTTTACTACAAAAACGTGTACGCGTCGTGCCGTAACGAACATACCCGTCCGTTTGAAGGAATCATCGGGCTGTTGCAAGGGTTAAAAAAACGGGGCGTAAAAATCGGGATTTTAACCAACAAACCGCAGGCGGCGACCGAAGAATGCGTAAAACAGTTTTTCTCGGAAATCCCGTTTGATTTCGTCGGCGGCGACGGCGGACTTTTTCCCTGCAAACCCGATCCCGCTTACGCGCAGTATGCGGCGCTCAAACTGCGGGTTTTGCCTGCGGAGTGCGTATTTATCGGCGACGGCGAAACGGACGCGCAGACGGCGATCCGTGCCGGCATGATGGGCGTTTCCGTGCTTTGGGGTTACCGTACGCGCGTTCAGCTGGAAGCGGCGGGGGCAACGCGGTTTGTTTCCGAAGTGAAAGAACTGGAAGAATTTTTAAAAAAAGGATAAAAAATCTTTTGAAAAACTATTGATATTCGATCTCAATTATGTTATAATATAGACAATCTCAAACCAAAAAGGAGAATTAAAATTATGAAGAGATGTGTAGTTTGCGGTGAAATCGTTGCGGACGACGTAGACGTTTGTCCCGTTTGCAAAGCGAAAAAATTCGAACCGGTGGAAGACGCGGCTTTCGCGGCGGAGCACCACGTGGGCGACGGTAAAGTAGAAGACATGGAAGTGATGGAAGGGCTTCGCGCGAATTTTACGGGCGAGTGCACCGAAGTCGGCATGTATCTTGCGATGTCGCGGGTTGCGGAACGCGAAGGATATCCCGAAATCGCGGAAGCTTACAAGCGTTACGCTTATGAAGAAGCGGAACACGCGGCAAAATTTGCCGAGCTTTTGGGCGAAGTGGTAACCGATTCTACGAAGAAGAATCTGGAACTGCGTGCGGCGGCGGAAACGGGCGCATGCGCGGGCAAGTTCGAACTTGCGAAGCGTGCGAAACAGCTCGGGTACGACGCGATTCACGATACCGTACACGAAATGGCGAAGGACGAAGCCAGACACGGCGCAGGCTTCAAGGGAATGCTGAAACGCTATTTCGGAAAATAATTTTATAACGTGTAGCGAAAAGAGCGGGCTTGAATGCCCGCTCTTTTTTGTGTTCGAAAAAAGAAGTGTGAAGAAAGCGTTTTTAATTCATAATCGTTGTATATGGAGAATTTTGATTGATTAAATAACCTTCTAAGAAACTTTGCAGTTGATAAGGATTTTTTACGCCTTTGGTTTGGATATCCCATCTTCCACCAACAGCGACCTAAATCGAACCACTTTCGGTTAGGTCGTTATTTCTATTTTGAAATACCTTTATATGCTCGTAAATTGTCTTGTATGGCTTACGGGCTTTTCTTTTGTCTCTATTAGTTATTGTCAAGACAAACTCACGCCTATCTGCCATTTAATAAAAAATTGGTTTAATAAGCATTGTACTGTTTACTTTTTTTTAAGTTTTTGTTATACTAATCTCGCTACACATTTTAATAGTCCGTATAAGGGAATACTATTTGGTAAAAATGTATTCTCTCGCCTTTATATGGACAATGTGTAGCAACATTGAGAGATGCGTTTTTCGGCGTGTTTCTCATTGGAACACGCTTTTTTTACGGAGGTTAAAATGACTAAAAGAAATAATTTAGTTGAATTGGCGAGATTTTTATTCAGTATTTTAGTTGTCGGCTATCATATTCAAATGACTTTTTTAGGCGACGACATAAATTTTTTTGAGAACGGCGCACTTGCCGTTGAGTTCTTCTTTCTGATTTCGGGTTATTTCCTTGCAAGGTCTATTGAAAAAATAAGCGCAAAAGAAAATTATAACCCTGCGATTGAAAGTTGCCGTTTTATGGGTAATAAGATTAAAGGAATTTTGCCCACGCATTTAACGGCTATTATGGCGGTTATTATCGTAATACTTACTTGTAATTTAGCTAATTCGGGCGATATAATTCTAAACGGCTTGCCGAGTATATTTTTAGTGCAGATGGGCGGCGTGTGGACGGAAGCCTATGCAAGCGCACTCATAGTTCCCGAATGGTATTTGTCGGCAATGCTTTTATGCATGCTGTTTATAGTTCCCATTGCATTGCTGTTAAGAAAGAAAATCAAGAAAGGAATTTTAGTAATTCCGATTTTGCTTGGCGTTTTAGGCTTTATAGCAGTTATTTATGGACTTTGTACGAATTGGGCGTTTACAACGACTTTTGTCTATGATTTAAGAGCTTGGGGCGAAATGTGCGTAGGTATGTTTGCTTATTATCTGTCTACCGTAATAGCAAAAAAAGACTTAAAAACTGCGGCGTCGGTTACTTTGAAAGTTGTTGAAATGATTTGTTATTGTGTGCCGATAATTCTCGGTTTTATTCCTATAAGTAAAAGCTTGGAACCAGTTTGTATGGTTGTCGCCGTAGTATGTATATTTGTTGCTATCTCGATTACGTTTGCAGGCAAGGGCGTAGCTGTTACAAATTCAAAGGTAAATAAAGCGTTCGGTTATCTCGGCAGTTTATCGTTAGCAATATATTTGTTTCACCCCGTAATAATAACTCTGTTGGAATATGTCGGCGGTCTTGAAATATGGGCTATTTATTTAATTGTTTTTGCCGTATCTATTGTATCAGCAGTCATTTTCAATATCGTTGTTATGCTTATCAAAAGACTAATAAAAGCAATTAAAATTCGCAAAGCAGAGAACACTGAAATTGCAAATTAAACTTGATATAATAAGATAACCGCTAAATTTAGTGTAGAATATTCGTTTTAGGTTACTACTGCTCCGGCAACGTCCACGTTCACGTCACCGTAATGGAATAGACGTCCCATAATACCCAGTGATACACTGACGCCCATGACACCCGTAAAAGCCGAGCGTTTTTCTTTTTTGGAAAGCCAACCGCTGCGTTGAATGATTTTATCGGGGTAGAATTCGATTATTTCACACTTTAACTGAATGATCCGAACGATAATAACGATGAGCGGAATAATTAGCCAAATAAATAAAATACGCAGGGGAGTAAAGGCACGGCATGCGGATTTGCGAACGGTGTAAATAGGTGTCATAAAAACATCTCCTTTATTGAATCATGTAATAATTATATTAGGGAAAATCCCTAATGTCAAGTTATTTTGGGGATTTTCCCTATAATATTTTTATGGAGATTTTTCAAAGACGATTAAACGAACTTCGGAAAGCTTCGGGGATCAGTCAAAAAAAGTTTGCTGAAATCCTGCATACGAATAACAGTAGCATATGCGATTGGGAGAGGGGGCGTTCGCAACCGGATTTGGAAACGCTTGCGGAGATTGCAGTTTATTTCGGCGTGTCGATTGACTATTTGTTGGGACTGGAAGATGAGTTCGGTGAAAAACTGTTTCAGGATAAGACGCTTATTTAACGGCAAAAATAAGATTATAAGAATACGCCGCGGGGCAATGCCCCGCGGCGTATTCTTTGGAGAGTAAAAACCTTGCGGCTGGGAACCGCTTCGATTTTTCAAGGTGAATACGAGCTTTCGCTCGTAAGATCATTATAGTGAATCTGCCGTGCAAATTCAACCTACTGTTTGCGTTTTCGGCTCTATTCCGCTTTTTTCGCGCGGTAGAGTTCGCATTTCACGCTCTACTCACAGTAGAATGGTTGACAAAAACGCCGTTTTCGGCTATAATGCGCGTATGGAAACAGATATCCTTGCCGAAACCATCGGTAAAAATATTATGCGGCTTCGCAGAATGGCGAATATGACGCAGTTGGAGCTCGCCGAGCGGCTGAACTACTCCGATAAGTCCGTTTCGAAGTGGGAACAGGGCAACGGCGTGCCGGACGTGCGCATTTTGGTGCAGCTTGCCGATTTGTTTCAGGTCTCGGTAGACGATCTGGTGCGCGAGCATACCGAAAAAGAGATCGTTCCCAAACATATGCGAAACGTAAGAAGACTGATCATAATTCTTTGTTCGGTTGGGCTTTGCTGGCTCGTTGCCGTCGCGCTGTTCGTGTTCATCGGGATCGCGGCGCCCGGGCTTCCTTTCCTGTGGCTTGCGTTCCTTTACGCGGTGCCTGCTTCGGCGATCGTCGTTTTGGTGTTCAGCTGCATCTGGAAGTACAAAGTCGTGCGCGTGGTTTCCGTTTCCGTGTTGATATGGACGACGCTCACCTGCATCTATCTTACCGTTTACGCCTGCGTAGACTGGGAACCGATGTGGCTGATCTTCCTGCTCGGCATTCCCCTGCAGGTGCTTGCGCTCTTTTTCTTCGTTTGGTGGAAACGCGCGCGATTTTTGAAACGTTGATTTTGCGCGCCGTTCGGCGCGCTTTTCGGATTTTGTAAGGAGTGCTTTATGAAAATTTATCCCGTTCCCGCGGACGAAACCGTGCGCGTGCGCCGTGCGGCGGCGCTTGCGCGCAACCGAAAACTTTTGGGTATTTTTTCGGTCGTTTTTGCGATTTCGGCGGTTTTGTGTTTGATCGCGACTCTCGTTACGGTGGTCGTAGTCGAACTCGGTAAAAAAACGGAATCGCAAATTACGCTGTTGTGGATTTTAACGGGCGCGTTTGCGGCGGGCGCGGTGATCTTTGCCGCCTTGGGATTTTTTCTCTCCCGTGCGATGCAGTCGGCATACGCGGCGGAACTCGATTACCGCGAACGGTTGAACGGCGAAAACAGTTTCTTCGTCGGTGACGGTACGCTTGCGACGTTCGAAGCGGACGCGCTGCGCATTCACGCGGAAGGAGGCGGCAGAGAAGATATCCGTGTTCCGTATGCGGAAATGCGTTTCTTTTCGGTTTGTACCCGCCGTCTTCCCAAAGAAAAGGGCGAGCGCAGCGTCGTGATGGAAGTCCCCGTAAAGTATCTTGCCAAAAAGGGAAAGGTTCGTGCGGACGATCCGCCCGCGCTCATTCAGGCGGACGAAAAAGAGCGGCTGCTCGAATGCTTGCAAACGCACGGATTGAAGCTCGTCGGCGAGGAGCCGCCGCAAGAGAACCGGAAATTTACTTTGCGGCGGAAGTTTATATTTCCCGACCGTGCGGCGCGCAAACGCTCTCTCATTGGAATCGCAATCGGCGCGTTGCTTTTGGCGGGAGGAATCGGCGCGGCGTTCTGGCAGACGACCGTCGGGGCGATTCTCGGCGTGTTCGGTTTGTTTCTGATCGGCAGATCGTCCGTATCGTTCGCGGGTGCAAAGCGGGCGCTCTGCTTTTACGACGAGGGCGTTTACTGGCGCGAACGCGCGCGCACGGATTGCGTGTTTTTGAAATGGAACGAAATCCTTTCGGTATCGCAAACGGAAAAAGACGGCGTATCCCTTTTAAAATTCGAATGCGCATACGGCGCCTACCATTTTGCGAACGCCGCGGGCGCGCCCGAATATCTCAAAGAAATCAAACCTGATCTCTGGAAAGACTGAGCCTTTTGGAGTGCCTATGAACTGCACGAATTGCGGCAAGAACGCCGCGAAACAATACGTGAAAAAAACGGACGGCAAAGAGAAAATACTTCTTCTTTGTCCCGCCTGTTACGAATCGCTCTATCCCGCGGGCGGCGAGGACGATATGTTTACTTCCTTTCTGGGCGGGGGGGCGCGTAAAAAATCCTGTCCCGCTTGCGGAACGACGTTCGGCGAATTTAAGCGCACGGGGATTCTCGGCTGCGCATCCTGTTATCAGGCGTTCGAAGACGAACTGCTTCCCACGATTCGTTACATCCAGGGCAAAACGCAACACGCGGGCAAATCGCCCGACGCGGGCGCGGAAGAAAAATACGATCGGATCCGCGCGTTGGTCGGGGAACGGGAAGAAGTAAAGGAAATGCTCGAACGGGCGATGCGCGCCCGTGATTTTGCGGAAGCCGACCGTTTAAAGGTACTTCTGAAAGAAATCAATCATAAGTTATATCGCGGGGAGGTGCGCTCATGAGCGCGATCGTAAATTACGAAAGCGTAGCGGTTTCTTCCCGCATTCGCCTGGCGCGCAATTTTGCGGACTATCCGTTCCCCGCGCGGCTCATCCGCGACGTGCATGCCGAAGAACAGGCGCAGGAAATGATCAGTCTTATTTCCGCCCAGCTCGGCGGGCTGGACGCGTTCGTGCGTTACGATATGAAGCACATATCCGACGAGCGCGCCGCGTTTTTAACGGAACGCAATCTGATCAGTCGGGATCTGTTGAAACACAAAAAAATTTCCGCCGCGCTCATTTTGCCGGACGAGAGCATTTCGGTTATGATCAACGAAGAGGATCATATCCGCGCGCAGTATTTTATGAAGGGTTTCGATTTGAATACGGCGTTCGAACGCATCTCGGGCATCGACGACGCGATTTCCGAATCCATTCCCTTTGCGTACGATCAAACGCTCGGATATCTTACCGCCTGCCCCACGAATTTGGGTACGGGATTGCGGGCTTCCGTCATGCTGTTCTTGCCCGCAGCTTCGGCGCGGGGCAGAATGCGTACCGTCGTGCCCGAACTCACCCGTCTGGGGCTTGCCGTGCGCGGCGCGTTCGGCGAGGGAAGCGGATCGGAAGGTCATCTGTTTCAGGTGAGCAACGAGGTCACGCTCGGGTATTCCGAACAGGAAATTCTTTCCGTCGTCGTGGCCGCGGTGGAATATCTCGTGGAAACGGAACTGCGCGAACGCGGACGCATGAAAGCGGAAGAAGGGAACGCGCTCAAAGACAAGATCATGCGCGCGTACGGCGTACTGACCAATTGTTGCAGGTTGGAAGCGCGCGAGTTTTCGTCGCTGGTGTCCGACGTGAAGCTGGGCGTCGCGCTGGGATATTTCGGCGAAGAGGAGAATGCGGAGCGCATGGAAGAGTTGGACGATCTGCTCGTGGAAATGCGTCCCGCCAACGTCAACCGTTTGAACGGCACCCCGCTCGACGGGGAGGAACGCAACGAATTTCGCGCGCAATACGCGGCGATGAAAATTAAGAGCATGCGTTTGAAATCTTAACGGAAGGGAGTCGTTATGAATCCGAACAATTATTCCGATCATCTCAATCAAGCCGTCGCGCTTGCAAAAGACGCGGCGACGCTGTACAAAACCAGTTACGTGGGGAGCGAGCATTTGCTGCTCGGCATGCTCTGCGTGAACGATTGCACCGCGGCGAAACTGCTTGCCGAAGCGGGCGTGAAGCTTTCGGCTTACAAAGAAGTGTTCAAGCGGAACGTACAGCACAACGCAACCATTCGCGGGTTTACGCCGCGCACCAAAAAGATGCTCGAAAAGGCGCGCGAATTTTCTCTGAACGTTTCCGTGACGGCCATTACCGGAACGGAGCATTTACTGCTCGCCGTGCTCAACGTAGAGGACAGCATCGCCGTTTACATTTTAAAGAGTCTGGGCGCGGATTGCGACAAACTGATCGCGCGCTGCGAAAGTTTTTTGCAACCGTTCGACGACGGGGAAGAAGAGGATACGCCCCGCGCCGCGCATCGAGAAGCGCACAGAACGGAAAAGGAACGCCGCGGCGATTCGGCGCTGAGCGAAGAACTTTTGCAATACGGTATCGACCTTACGCAAAAGGCGCGGGAGGGCAAACTCGATCCCGTGATCGGCAGAAGGAAAGAGATCGAAAAGGTCGTGCAGATTCTTTCGCGCCGTTCCAAAAACAATCCCGTGCTCATCGGCGAACCGGGCGTGGGAAAAAGCGCGGTCATCGAGGGGTTGGCGCAGGAAATCGTTTCTGGAGAAGTGCCCGAACTGTTGCGCGGAAAAACGGTGTTTTCGCTCAACCTGACGGGGTTGCTTGCGGGCGCGCGTTACCGCGGCGATTTTGAAGAACGGCTGAAAAACGTAATGGACGCGATCGCTTCCGACCGCAACGTGATTTTGTTTATCGACGAAATCCACATGATCGTGGGCGCGGGCGGCTCGGCGGAGAGCAAGGTGGACGCTTCGAATATTTTAAAGCCGATGCTTGCGCGCGGAGAGTTGCAGACGGTGGGCGCGACCACGCTGGAAGAATACCGAAAATACATCGAACAGGACGCGGCGCTCGAACGCCGTTTCACGCCCGTTACGGTGGATCAGCCGAACGTGGAAGATACGATCATCATTTTAAGCGGACTCAAAGACCGCTACGAGGCGCACCATAACGTTGTGATTACCGACGAAGCGATCGAGGCGGCGGCGAGCCTTTCCGACCGCTATATTACCGACCGTTTTCTGCCCGATAAGGCGATCGACTTGATCGACGAAGCCGCTTCGCGCGCGCGGCTCAATTCGTATAACGGGCCGGAAGAACTGCGCGAAGCCGAGGATCAGTACAACCGCTTACAGGCAGAATACGATAAGGCGCGCCGCTGGAAAGAATTCGAACGCGCGGAAACCCTTTTCGGGCAGCTCGAACGGCTGCGCGGGGAAATCGAAACGCTGCGCGAGGACTGGAAGCGCAAACGCAACACGACGCATCTTTCCATCGGCAGGGAAGACGTCGCCGAAATCATCAGCAGTTGGACGGGGGTGCCCGTCGCGCGGCTGACCGAGGCGGAGAGCGAACGGCTCATGCATCTGGAAGAGGAACTGCATAACCGTATCGTGGGGCAGGAAGAGGCGGTTTCCGCCGTTGCGAAGGCAATCCGCCGCGCCCGCGCGGGGTTGAAGGAGCCGAATAAACCGATCGGTTCGTTTATCTTCGTAGGTCCTACGGGCGTGGGAAAAACCGATCTGACCAAAGCGCTTGCCGAAAGCATGTTCGGCGACGAACGGCTGATGGTGCGGCTCGATATGTCGGAATACATGGAAAAGAGTTCGGTCGCAAAGCTCATCGGCGCGCCTCCCGGTTACGTGGGGTACGACGACAACCAGAGCGGACAGCTCACCGAACGCATTCGCAGAAAGCCTTATTCCGTCGTGTTGTTCGACGAAATCGAAAAGGCGCATCCCGACGTGTTCAACGTGTTATTGCAGATTCTGGACGACGGGCGGTTGACGGACAGCCGCGGCAGAGAAGTTTCGTTTAAAAACACCGTGCTGATCATGACCTCCAACGTCGGCGCGCACGAAGTGAAAGAGGTCGGCATGCTCGGCTTCCGTTCCGAGGACGAGGAAAGCGAATACGGGAATATGAAAGAGCGGATCGAGGACGCGCTCAAAGCTCAGTTCAAGCCCGAATTTTTAAACCGTTTGGACGATATCATCATCTTTCATAAACTGTCCCGCGACGACGCGGCGAAGATCTGCGAAAAGATTCTCGACGGACTTGCGGCGCGGGTACGCGGCAAGGGAATCGGGTTGAAGGTGAGCGCGCGCGCCCGCATGAAACTGGTCGACGAAGGGTACAGCGAAGACTTCGGCGCGCGTCCGTTGAAGCGCGCGGTGCAAAAGCTTGTGGAAGACCGCCTTTCCGAAGAAATATTAACGGGAAAAATCCGTTCGGGACACGACGTGATCGTAGACGAAGAGAACGGCGTTTTAACGTTTACGGAAGAATAACGTGCAAACTTTTATTTCGGTTCCGTTTGAAAAAGCGGAAAACAAACGCGAGATCAAACGACTGTACCGCACCGCGTTTCCGCGGGCGGAGCGCACGGCGTTTTATAAAATTCTGCGCGCTTGCAAACGGGGCGGCTGCACGCTTTCCGCCTACTTTGAAAACGGCGCGTTTGCTGGCGTTTCCGTTGCGTTGGAGCGGGAAACGTTCGTGTATCTGTTCTTCCTCGCGGTCAAGGAAGACGCGCGTGGAAAGGGGATCGGCGGTCGGATTCTGAACGCGGTTGCGGAGCGCTATGCGGGGAAGACGGTGGCGCTCGACATCGAAGCGCTCGATGAAGAAGCTCCCAACGCTTCGGAGCGCGTGCGGAGAAAGGAATTTTATCTGCGGAACGGATACCGCCCTCTGAACGTGTTTTTCAGCGTGCGCGGCGTGCGGTACGAAACGCTCGTCCGCGGAGAAGGGCTTTCGGCGGAAGCATATCTGAAATTCGTAAAAGAGCGCGTAAAGGAATTCCGCGCATAAACAAACGCCCCGTCCGAGTTCGGACGGGGCGTCGTTTCTTTCGTTATTCGCAAAGATTCCAGTCGATCGGTTCCGCGCCGTGCGCGGCAAGGTATTCGTTCGTTTTGGAAAAGTGCCGGCATCCGAAAAATCCGTTGAACGCCGAAAGGGGCGAGGGGTGCGCGCATTGCAGAATGCAGTGCTTGCGGCTGTCGATCAGCGGAACTTTCCGCCGCGCGTTGCCGCCCCACAGGATAAACACGAGGTTTTCTTTCTGTTCGCTGAGCAGTGAGATGACCGAATCGGTAAACCAGCTCCAACCGCAGTTTGCGTGCGAGTTCGCTTGGTGTGCGCGCACCGTGAGCGCCGTGTTCATCAGCAGAACGCCCTGTTTCGCCCACTTCGTCAGATTGCCCGATTTGGGCGCGTCGAAGCCCAAATCGCTTTTCAGCTCTTTGAGCATATTTTCGAGCGACGGCGGTTTTCTGATGCCGTCCTGTACCGAAAAGCACAGCCCGTGCGCCTGATTTGGTTCGTGGTAGGGATCCTGCCCCAACAGCACCGCCTTCACGTTTGCAAACGGCGTGTAGCGGAAGCAGTTGAAGATGTCGTACATATCGGGATAGACGGTGTATTGCGAATATTCCGATTTCAAAAACGCGCGGATTTTTTGGTAACGTTCGTCCGCAAACAGGGGGGCAAGGGGTTCTTTCCAGTCGCCGAGGTCAATCATGTCAGATTCTCCAATACGGTAAGATATTCTTTGAGTTCGCGTTTTGCGTCCTGCAAGTCGTGTTCGAGGTAATTGCCGCATTCTTCCCGTTTCGCGCCCGGAATTTCTTCGAGCGCAAGGGCGGCGGTAACGCTTTCTTTTAAAAGACGGAGCACTTCGCCGAAGCTCAGACGCAGGGTTAAAAGATAAAATCCCGTACGGCAACCCATCGGCCCGAAGTACACGACGTTTTGCGCGTGTTCGCCGTTGCGCAGTACGGTGGCGAGCAGGTGCTCGATCGTGTGCAGCGCCTTCGGCGAAATATAGTCGCCCGCGTTCGGCTTTTTAAAGCGGAGGTCGAACGTGGTGATCCCGTTTTCGTCCGTTTGGGCGTGAAGCCCCGTGCAAAGCGTATCGTGATTCTTTTGAAACGAAGGAATTTTTTTCATGCGATAAGCTCCAGAATCGTGCGCATATTCGCTTTCAGCGCGCCGTTGGCGCGCGCAAGATTGCATTCGAATTGTTCCGTCGTGCTGCCCGCGCCGTAAACGTCGGAAACGGCTTTTACGGAAACGAAGGGCACGCCCGCGCTTTTGCAGACCTGTGCGATCGCGGCGCCTTCCATGTCGCGCAGATCGGCGCCCAGACGGATCAGAAGGGCGTGGTCGGCAGGGGAATCGTTGAAGCGGTCTCCCGTGCCCAGCGCGCGGCGGGGGAAGGGAAGATCCGGAACGAAGAGGGGCAAAAAGTTTTCCGTTTCGCCGTCCAGCGTGCCGATTTCGCCGCCTTCGAGTTGCGTGATGTCAAAGTCGTACTGCACGGCTTTTTCGACGGCGTAAAGCGCGCAGACTTCCGTCTTTTTGTGCAAGCCGCCCGCCACGCCGTAATTGAACAGGATGTCCGCGCCCTTTGCCAATACGGCAGCCGCGCCGACGGCGGCGTTAACTTTCCCTACGCCGCATATGCAGACCGCCACTTCCTTCCCGAACGCTTTTCCCGTGTAAAGCGGTTTTCCGTTTACGGTGGTTTGATTTTCGATTTTTGTCTGCGAAAGCAGCGCTTCCGCTTCGCTTTCCAGAGCGATCACACAGCCGATCATACGCCCTCCGATCTTTTTTCGTATATTATAACAATTTTCTTTGAAAAACGCAACGATCCGTATAAACTTTTCCGCATTGTAAATAATTGCGCCAAAGGAGGATTTATGAATCCGTTTGATTTAAAGCCGCAGAAGGCGGACAAAATTTTTACTTCCTGGAATAAAGTGCTCGTAAAGCCTTACGATAAGAACACGGTAGACCCCTACACGCGTCTGCGCGTGATACTGATGTCGGGTACGGAATTCGAATCGGTGCGTTTTTCGCACGCGTTTTCCCGCCACTGTCCCAACAACGACGTGCGCCGCAGACTTGCGTACATGCGCCGCGGCGAGCAGATTCAGCAAAAGCGCGTTGCTGGGCTCAAACCCGCGAACGAGAGCATTCTCGAACACACCATCGGTTACGAACAGCTTGCCGTCGATTTGACCGCGAACCTCGCGCTGAGCGAAAAGAACAGCTACGTCAAAAAACAGCTCGATTTTGCGTTGCTCGAAGATTTCGATCACCTCTACCGCTATTCTGATCTGATGGAACTGGAAAAGGGAGGAGATCCCGCCCGCCTCGTGGGGGACTATACCGAAATCATGCCGGGCAGACCCACCGTTGCGGAATACCGCCACCCTTCCGACGACGTATGCTTTTATATCAACAACTATCTGAACGACGTAAAGACCAAATTGAACATCAATATCATCACGGCGGCGGAACAGCAGACGATGAATTTTTATATGAACGTCGCGAATCTGTACGCTTCCCCTCTGGGCAGAAAGCTGTATAACGAAATCGCCATGATCGAAGAACAGCACGTCACCGGTTACGGCTGTTTGAAAGACCCTTCGGCGACGATGTGGGAAGGGCTTCTGATGAACGAGTATACCGAATGCTATCTGTACTATTCGTGTTATATGGACGAAAAAGACGAGCGCATCAAAAAAATCTGGGAAATGCACTTCGAGGAGGAAGTCGCGCATCTGCACGAAGCGGCGGCGCTGTTGCAACAGTACGAGGGCAAGGTCTGGCAGCAGTGTTTCCCCGAAGGCGGCGCGTTCCCCGAACTGCTCAAATTCCGCTCGCAAAAAGAATATATCCGCGGCGTGTTGAAGAGCGTGCGCCTTACGGGCGTGGAAGAGGGCTGGGAAGAACTGGATAAATTGCCCGATTCCTTCCGCTATTTCGGCTATAACGCCAAAATCAACGGCAACGTCGATACGGTCGGAACGCATCTCGTGATCGACCGCGCGATCAAAGAACTCGAACAGGACTGGCGTTTGCAGAACAAAGAACATCCCGTCCGCGCGCTTTCCGACCGCAAAAAGGACAACGTGGAAGTGGGCAGAGTCAAAGGAAAATAAGCAAAAAAGACGCATATGCGTCTTTTTTTTTCTGTTTAAAATTTGATCCTGCGCGCGCGTTGTGATATAATGCTCTCCGAAAGGGTTATACCTGCGTAACGGTAATCGGTTCTTTCGTGTGCGTGCAGACGCATACGACGCAGTTTTCGACGGTAAAATGACGGAACTCCGCTTGGGCGGGCGCGCCGTTTTCGTACAGCGTTCCGTTTTCGAAGACGAGCGATTTCAGCATTCCCGCAAGCGTTCCGCCGCGGAATTTCACGTAAGCTTCTTTCGCCGTCCATAAACGGAAAAAATCTTCCTGTCGTTCGGCGGGGCGCAGGCGGCGGAAGAGCGCGGCGCGGACGCGATCGTCTTTCGCTTGAAGGTCGAGCCCGATTTCCTGCCCGCTCACGGCGACGGCGGTGACGCCTCCGCTGTGCGACGCGTTGAAGAACAGCGGCGCGTTTAGCAGGTACGGTTTGCCGTTCGCGTTGCATGCGAAGTCGGGCAGGACGCCGTAGCGTTCGCGTAATATTTGGGCGGCGAATTCCCGCCCCGTTTTCGGTTGCGCCGTGTACCAAAAATCCATAAAAATATTATATCACTTAAAAAGGAGATTGTAAAATGTCGCGCGGAGAGATTGCAAAAAATAATTTTTTGAGCGGATACAACTGTACCCAGGCGGTGCTTATGGCGTTTGCCGACCTTCTGCCTGTGAGCGAGGAAACGTTGAAGGCGGTCGGGCTTCCGTTCGGCGGCGGATTTTCCCGCCTGCGCCAGACGTGCGGCGCCGTATCGGGCGCGGCGATGTGTCTCGGACTGTTGTTTCCCGAACGATCGAAGAACGAAACGTACGCCGCAGTGCAGGATTTTGCGGCGCGCTTCCGTGCAAAAAACGGAAGCATCAATTGCGGGGAACTGCTTACGGGCGCGGGAATCAAAACGGACACGCAGCCGACCGCCGAACCGCGTACGGAAAGTTATTACAAAAAACGCCCTTGCCCCGACCTGATCGCCGACGCGGCGGAAATTTTAGAGGAGATGTGCAGGGAACAGGGCTTGAATTTATGATCGTAAAAAGGCGGCACGCTCGTGCCGCCTTTTGAAATTCAGACGTCGATTCCGATTTTGGTACAGGGCGCGTTTCCGCATAACACGTCGGCGATCGAATACTTGCCGTTTGCGATGTAAACGGTCGTACCCTGCACCGCGGCATCCTTGATATATTCGAGTTTCGCCTTTGCGCCGTTCGCGCCCGCGCGGCTTGCGCCTTCGCAGTAGCGTTTGTGCGCTTCGATATTTTCGAGCAGTTCCAGATCGTTCTTGCCGGAAATTTTCGGAACGAGGGTGGCGGGATCTTCGGGATCGGTATAAATGCCGTCGGCGCTCGTAAAAACGAGCAGCGTTCTCGCGCGGAGCAGACAGGCGATCCGAGAAGCCGTTTCGTCGTTATCCACGCACTCGTAAACCCGCTTGTTGCGCAGATTCAAAGAAGTCACTTCCAGCCGCCGCGTTTCTTCGTCCGAAACGGCGTCGTTGTAGTTGATAATCGGGATCGCGTTCTGTTCCTTGCAACGCAATAACAGCGCGCGCAGATGTTCGCTCTTTTTTTCGTCGTTGAAGTGCTGGTGTTCCACGAGTACCTGTCGCACCGAATAGCGGGCGTCCACGAACTGGCGGTACGTCTGCATCAGAACGGCCTGACCCTGCGCGGCGTAGTCGGTTTTCGCATGCTCGCCCGAAAGCTCCCTGCCCGTGCGGGCGAGATAATCGAGCCTGCCGATTTCCGTCGCACCGCTCGAAACCCAAACGTAGCCGGGGCGCAGTTCGCGCGAAATCCGCGCAACCCGCGTGTAGTCGATCAGGTTGTCCTTTTTATCGATGAGCGCCATCGAGCCGATTTTTCCCACGAGCTCGGTATCGAATTTCATACCCCGTTCCTTTTGCCGCGCTTGCTTTTCCGCGGCGCTTTTTTTTATCTTAACATGATTTGCGGGAAATTGCAAATACTTTTTTTATGCGAAAATTATTGTTGACGGGCGTTTCGCTCGTTCTGTGTCTGTTTCTTCTGTGCGGATGCAACGTTTCCCGCATGAGCACGCTGCCCGAACTTTCCAAACCGTACGCGGGGCTGTACGAGTGCGAAAAAGTGACGCTGGGCGGCGAAGATTTTACGGACAGGTTCGAATATCTTCGGCTCGAACTTTCCTACGGCGGGGAGTTCCGTCTTTCGTACCGCGGGAAGGAGGGCGGCGAGGGACAATACGGCGGCATGTACCGAATGAACGCCGAAGGCGACGCGATTACGTTTACGGGGAAAACCGGACTTCGCAGCGTATCGCGCACGTTTCCCGTGAAGAACGGCGCGATTCTCGTGGAGCTGACGTTCGGGCGCAAACTCTTTTACGCCGAATTTAAAATGCCGTAACCGTGTTGCATCGAAAAATATTCAAAACAAACGTTTGCTTTCCTGCGGGCGATATGGTACAATGGTATTATGAACGACTTGCAATTGCAAACGGTGCTCACGGACGATCAGGCAGATGCGGCGGAACTCATTCGGGAATGGTTTTGCCATCTCGATACGCAGATATTCGTTTTGTGCGGATACGCGGGCACGGGAAAAACGTTTTTAATCGATTATATCGTGCGGGAACTGGGGTTGGTGCCGGGGGAGAGCGCGGCGTTCGTCGCGCCTACGGGAAAGGCGGCTTCCGTTCTCATCCGCGGGGGTACGCCCGCGGGCACCGTACATAGTTTGATTTACACGCGGGAAGAGGACGTCGAAGTGGACGAAAACGGCGAGATCGTTTCCGAACGATTTCTTCGGTTCGTCAAAAAGGAAAAAATCGACAAAAACGTCCGTTTGATCGTCGTCGACGAAACTTCGATGGTTTCAGACGAGGTGTTGCGCGACTTGCTCTCGTTCGGGGTGAAGTGTTTGTTTTGCGGCGATCCCGCCCAGCTTCCGCCCGTGGGGGGAAGCAATACGTTGCTTTCAATGCCGTGCGCCGTGCTCAAGCAGATCGTCCGTCAGGAAGAAAGCAACCCGATCGTCCGTCTTGCCGCGCTGGCGCGCGCGGGCAAGATTTTGGAATACGGCGATTACGGCGACGGCGTTTCGGTGATCCCGCGCCGAAGTTTTCATCGCGCGGCGCGCGAAACTTACTTTTCGGAAGCCGATCAGATCATCGTAGGCACCAACCGAACGCGGGCGCTGTTCAACGGCGAAATGCGCCTTGCGGCGGGGATTTCGCCCGAAGCGAAACTTCCGATCGACGGGGAAAAGATTATTTGCACGCTCAACGATTGGAGCAAACCGCTCGACGGGAGCGGAAATTTTCATCTGGTCAACGGAATCATCGGGAAATGCTACAACGTCCGCGAACAGGAGGACGGATTGGGACAGCTCGATTTTCAGGCGGAGTTTTTGAACGATCGGGTTTACGGTCTGCCCTTCGACGCGGGAATTTTTACGCACGGGCAGTATTTTCACGGGTACGGCAATAAGGCGTGTCTGCTCGAAAACGGGATTCTCGTACACGAACGCAATTACGAGGCGCTGCGCCGTTTTAAAATCAAGCGGGAAGATACCGTCTGCCGCTTCGAGTTCGCCTATGCGGTGACCTGCCACAAGGCGCAGGGTTCCGAATACGAAAACGTGGTCGTCGTCGACGAGAGCGGGTATTTCGAAAACGCAAAGGAATGGCTGTACACCGCCATCACCCGCGCGAAGAAAAGACTGACGATCGTGCGTTAAATGCCAAATATACCGATCGAAAACTTGACAATCATTTTGCAAAGGAATACAATAAAACAAAAACGATTGCAGAGGAAGTTTATGTTTTACAGAACGCATACGTGCGGGGAACTCAGAAAAGAGGACGAAGGCAAGCAAGTAAAAATTTCGGGTTGGCTCGATTCCAAACGGGACAAGGGCGGACTGCTCTTTGCGGTGCTGCGCGATTTTTACGGCGTGACGCAGATCGTCTGTTCGGAAGAACCCTGTCTTTCGCAGCTGCGCGAAATTCCCACCGAATCCACCGTGTCGGTGGAAGGCAAAGTGGTGCTGCGTTCTTCTCCCAACGAAAAACTCCCCACGGGGCTTGTGGAAATTATTCCCGAAAGGGTGGAAGTACTGGGCAGACGCAGTATGCCCGCGCTTCCGTTCGAAGTTTCGCACTCCGTCGAAGCGGGGGAGGACGCGCGGCTTAAATACCGTTTTCTCGATTTGCGGAACGCGCAGGTGCGCGATAAAATCGTGCTCCGCGCGAATATCGTTGCCGATTTGCGCAGATTGATGACCGAACGCGGATTCGTGGAAATTTCCACGCCGATTCTCACGAGTTCTTCGCCCGAAGGCGCGCGCGATTACATCGTGCCCAGCCGCGTCTATCCCGGCGAATTTTACGCGCTGCCGCAGGCGCCCCAACAGTACAAACAGCTTTTGATGTGTTCGGGGTTCGATAAGTATTTTCAGATTGCGCCCTGCTTCCGCGACGAGGACGCGCGCGCGGACCGTTCCCCCGGCGAATTTTATCAACTCGATATCGAAATGGCGTTTGCAACGCAGGAGGACGTATTCGGCGTACTCGAAGAAGTGTTGCCGCCCGTGTTCGCGAAATATTCGGGCTGGGAGGCGGACAAGCCTCCGTTCAAGCGCGTTCCTTATCTGGAAGCGCTCGAAAAATACGGTACCGATAAACCCGATCTGCGCAACCCGCTCACCGTTTGCGATATCACCGATCTTATGCAGGGGTGCGGCTTCGGCGCGGTGGAAGGCAAAATCGTAAAGGCGATCGCCGTGAACGGCGCAAACGTGGCGCGCAAGTGGATCGATAAAACGGCGGAAGATTTTAAAATCAAAACGGAAGGCGGCGCGATGTTCTGGTTTAAACTCGACGAGAACGGCGCGCCCGCGGGCGGAATCGCAAAATTCCTGACGGAAAACGCAGGCGCTCTTTGCGAACGCTTGGCGCTGCAACCCAACGCGTTCGTCGCGCTCGTTGCCGAAGAAAAACGCGGCGTTGCCCAGAAGCGCGCGGGAATTTTAAGAACCATGCTCGGTACGGGGCTCGATCTGCTCGAAAAGAACGTATACCGTTTCTGCTGGATCGTAGACTTCCCGATGTACGAAATCGGCGAAGAGAGCGGAAAACTCGAATTCTGCCATAACCCCTTCTCGATGCCGCAGGGCGGGCTCAAAGCGCTCGAAGAAAAAGATCCGCTCGAAGTGCTTGCCTATCAGTACGACATCGTGTGCAACGGCGTCGAACTTTCGTCGGGCGCGGTGCGCAACCACGATCCCGAAATTATGCTCAAAGCGTTCTCCCTCGTCGGCATGAAGAAAGAGGACGTGGAGGGCAAGTTCCCCGCGCTCTACCATGCGTTCGAATACGGCGCGCCCCCGCACGCGGGCGTTGCGCCCGGCGTGGACAGAATGGTGATGCTCATTTCCGATACGGTGAATATCCGCGAGGTCATCGCGTTCCCGATGAATGCGAAAGCGCGCGACTTGCTCATGAACGCGCCTTCGCGGGTGGAACAGAAACAGCTCGACGACGTGCATATTGCGATCGTAAAAGAAAAGAAACCGGATTGACGGGTTGCGCCCGAACGCACGTGCGTTCGGGCGCATATTTTTTAAAACATTTTCAGGAATAGGACAAATTCTACGCGGCATACGATAACGGGAGAGGTGAATCGTATGCTCGAAATGTTTTACGCCGTATTGGGACGGCTGTTTTTTTTCACGGGCGCGGTGCAAAACGGAAGCTCGTACCCCAAACCGCTTTCCGCGGAAGAGGAGGAAAAGTATCTCCGTTTAGCACACGAAGGGGACAAACACGCGAAAGACGTGCTCGTTCGCCACAATATGCGCCTCGTCGCGCACATCGTTAAAAAGTTCAACGGCGCGGCGGAAACGGACGACATGCTTTCGGTGGGGAGTATCGGGCTGATCAAGGCGATCAACACGTTCCAGCCCGGGCGCGGGGTGCGCCTTGCCACCTATACGGCGCGCTGCATCGAAAACGAAATTTTAATGCTCATCCGTTCGGGCAAAAAACACAAGACCACCGTTTCGCTCTCCGATCCCGTGGGAACCGACAAAGACGGCAACGAACTGATTCTGATGGATCTGCTCTTCGAAAAAGAGGATAAGGTGTTCGGCTCGGTGGAACAGTCGCTCATGCAGGAAAAATTTCTTGCGGCGATCAAAAAACTGCTCACCGAACGGGAAACGGTGATCATCTGCATGCGGTACGCCTTGACGGGGGGCGTGCCCCTCGCGCAGCGCGAAGTCGCGCAGAAACTCAAAATTTCCCGCTCGTACGTATCCCGCATCGAAAAGCGCGCGCTTGAAAAACTGCGCGACGGTTTAAAACGGGACGATTTTCTTTCCGATCTATGAAAAATAAACAAAAATGCGCATAATTCTGTTGACATAATGTATATTTTCTAATATAATGAGTAAATAACCGATGACGAAACGGCGATTCGTCCCGAAGTTCGCGGGCGGGTCGCCTTTTTTCACACGAAAAAACGCGGGAGGCGGGTATGTGTTCGATATTTGTTTTAACGGGAAAAGACGTTCCTTTGGCGGAAGCGGAGCGCGCGTTTTACGAAACGCTCTCGCGCGGGCCGGACATGAGCCGCATTTACGAAACGCAGACGGGGATCGTCGGCTTTCACCGTCTTGCAATCATGGGCTTGAACGCGGCGGGCATGCAGCCGTTTACCCGCGGCAAAAACTTCTGCGTGTGCAACGGCGAACTGTACGGCTTCCGGAAAGAGCGCGATTCGCTGGAAGCGAAAGGGTACGAGTTCTGTTCGGACAGCGACTGTGAAATTCTTTTGCCGATGTACGAACTTTACGGAACGGATACCTTTGCGAAACTGGACGCCGAATTCGCCTGCGTGATTTACGACGGCGTCAAGCAGGATTATATCGCCGCGCGCGATCCGATCGGAATCCGCCCGCTGTATTACGGTTACACGGCAGGGGGGAACATCGCGTTTGCGAGCGAACCCAAGAATCTGACGCCGCTGTGCGCAAAGGTGACGCCCTTTCCGCCCGGACATTTTTATGCGGATGGAAAATTCACGCGCTACCGCGACGTGACGGCGGTGAAGCAGGTCGTGCGCGGCGGGCTCGACGAAGTGTGCGGCGGAATCCGCGCGCGGCTTGTAAAAGGGGTGGAAAAGCGGCTGGACGCGGACGCGCCCGTCGGATTTCTGCTTTCGGGCGGGCTCGATTCTTCGCTGGTGTGTGCGATTGCGGCAAAGCGTTCGCCGAAGAGAATCCGCACCTTCGCCGTGGGCATGAAAAAGGACGCGATCGATTTAAAGTATGCGCGGGAAGCCGCCGACTACATCGGCAGCGATCATACCGAAATTTACATGACACGGGAAGAGGTGCTCGAATCGCTCGATTTCGTGATCAAATCGCTTGCGACCTTCGATATCACGACGATCCGCGCGAGCATGGGTATGTATCTGATCTGTAAAAAGATTCACGAAAATTCCGACGTGCGCGTGCTGCTCACGGGGGAAATTTCCGACGAGTTGTTCGGCTACAAATATACCGATTTCGCGCCTTCGGCGGAAGCGTTTCAGAAGGAAGCGGAAAAGCGCGTGCGCGAGCTGCACATGTACGACGTTCTGCGCGCCGACCGCTGCATTTCGGTCAATTCGCTGGAAGCGCGCGTGCCGTTCGGCGATCTCGATTTCGTCGAATACGTGATGAGCATCGATCCTGCGCTGAAACTGAATACGTACGGCAAGGGCAAATATCTGCTCCGCCGCGCATTCGAGGGGGAACTCCCGCACGCGCTTTTGTACCGCGAAAAAGCGGCGTTTTCGGACGCGGTCGGTCATTCGATGGTGGACGATTTAAAGGAATACGCCGAGGCGCGTTACGGCGGCGACTGGGAAACGGTTGCGCAGAAGTACGCTTACCATTGCAAGCCGTTTACCAAAGAATCGCTGCTGTACCGCGAAATTTTCGAAAAGTATTATCCCCGTCAGGCGGAGATGATCGCGGATTTCTGGATGCCCAACAAAGCGTGGAAGGGGTGCGACGTAAACGATCCTTCCGCGCGCGTGCTTTCCAACTACGGCGAAAGCGGAACATAAACGTGCGCTTATAAACTACATAAAAAAATCGAAATCCGCGTTTTGCCGAAAGGTGCGCGGATTTATTTGACTTCCCGCGGTAAAAACCATATAATATCCCTATCACACAGGAGAGCGAAGGAGATGAATATGAACGTAACCGAACTGTTCGGCAGCAACGTGTTTAACGACGAAGTCATGAAAAACCTGTTGCCCAAAGAGGTTTACAAATCGCTGAAAAAGACGATCGAAGAGGGCGAACCGCTGGATACTTCCATCGCAAGCGCGGTCGCCAACGCGATGAAGGACTGGGCGGTTTCCAAAGGCGCCACGCATTACACGCACTGGTTCCAGCCCCTTACCAACCTCACCGCCGAAAAGCACGACAGTTTTATCGAACCCTCGGGCGATAAGGTGATCATGCAGCTTACGGGCAAGAGTTTAATCGTAGGCGAGCCGGACGCTTCTTCTTTTCCTTCGGGCGGAACCCGCGCGACGAGCGCGGCGCGCGGTTATACCGCGTGGGATCCGACTTCTCCCGCGTTCGTAAAAGAAAACACCCTTTGCATTCCCACGGTATTCGTATCGTATACGGGCGAAACGCTCGATAAAAAAGCGCCGCTGTTAAAGTCGATGACCGCGCTTGATTTACAGGCAAAGCGCCTTTTGAAGCTGTTCGGCATCGATTGCAGAAAAGTTTCCACCACGGTGGGCCCCGAACAGGAATACTTCCTCGTGGACGAAGAAGTTTTTGCGCAGCGGAAGGATTTGTTCCTGACGGGCAGAACGCTGTTCGGCGCGCTCCCTTCGCGGGGGCAGGAGCTGGAAGACCATTACTTCGGCGCGTTGAAAACCCGCATTGCGGACTATATGCGCGATCTCGACGAAACGCTCTGGAGCTTCGGGATTTTTGCCAAAACGGAACACAACGAAGTCGCGCCTGCACAGCACGAACTCGCGCCGATCTTTACGACGACGAACGTCGCGGTGGACGACAACCAGCTCACGATGGAGCTGATGAAAAAGGTGGCGAAAAAGCACGGCATGGTTTGCTTGCTGCACGAAAAACCCTTCGAGGGTGTCAACGGCAGCGGTAAACATAACAACTGGTCGCTTTCCACCGATACGGGGATCAACCTGCTTGATCCGGGCGATACGCCCGAAACGAACACCCGTTTCATGCTCATTCTCGCTTGCGTGATCGCGGCGGTAGACCGCTATCAGGGAATCCTGCGCGCGTGCGTGGCTTCCGCGGGGAACGACCACCGTCTGGGCGCGAACGAAGCGCCGCCCGCGATTATTTCGGTGTACCTCGGCGATCAGCTCGGCGCGATCGTAGACAGCATCGTACTGGGCAGGGAATACGTGCCGAAAAAGGCGATTCCCGGTTCGATCGGCGTGCCCGAATCGCCTATTTTCCCGATCGACACGACGGACAGAAACCGTACTTCTCCCTTTGCGTTCACGGGCAATAAATTCGAATTCCGTATGCTCGGCTCGCAGGCTTCCGTCGCCGATCCCAACATCGTGCTCAACACGATCGCGGCGCAGACGTTTTCGGAGGCGGTGGAGGAACTTTCGGGCGCGAAAGATTTTGAAAAAGCGTGCAAAGAATACACGGCGAAGCTGTTGAAAAAACACCACCGCATTATTTTCAACTACAACGGCTACGGCCCCGACTGGGAACCGGAAGCGGAGCGCAGAGGGCTTCTCAACAATAAGACGACGGCGGACGCCGTTCCCGAATTTTTCAAGCAGGAGAACATCGACGTGTTCGTGCGTCAGGGCGTTTATACCGAAAAGGAAGTCGTCGCCCGCGCGAACATTCAGCTCGAAAATTACGTAAAAACCATCAATATCGAAGCGTTGACCATGATCGAAATGGCAAAGCAGGATATTTATCCCGCAGTCAACGGCTACGTGGCGGAATTGTGTTCGGTCATCGCCGCCAAACGCGCGGTCAGCGAAAAGATCGCCTGCAAAAACGATCTTGCGCTTGCCGAAACGCTCGCCCGCATGAACGACGCGATGGCGGACGCGGTAAAGAAGCTTGAAAACGATCTTTCGGAAGTGCCCGAAGGGGAAACGGCGGCTTCCCGCAAGATGGCGCACGTCATCGTGCCCGACATGGAAGAAGTCCGCCGCTGCGCCGACGGGATGGAAAAACTCTGTTCGAAGGATTATTGGCCCTATCCCGGGTATACCGATCTGTTGTACAGCGTAAAATAAAGCGTAAGCAAAAAGCGCCCTGCGGGGCGCTTTTTTACGTTTCTTCGTTCCATTCCACGAGTTCGTCGAGCGTCACGTCGAATATTTTCGCAAGACGGCACAGCGTCAGGACGTCGGGCGTGCTGTACCCGTTTTCGTAGTTAGAAATCAAACTCTTTTTGCCGAACAGTTTTTTGGCAAGTTCTTCTTGCGTCAGTCCCATTTGTTTTCGATAAAATTTGATGTTTTCTGCAATTTTCGTTTTCATTTCACTTGACAAAGTACAAGCAACTTGTATAATATAATCAAAAGTACAAGTAACTTGTACAAAAGGAGAAATATTATGTATTGTGGAAATTGCGGAAGAGAAATCGACGACCGTGCCGCTGTATGTCCGCATTGCGGGGTTGCCGTAATGCGTTCAGAGGAAAAAAAGGGCGTGAACGGTCTTGGCATCGCGGGATTCGTCGTGAGTTTGTTGTCGCTTTGGCTGGGGCTTTATTTTTGTATCGCTTCCGTCGTCGGTCTGGTTCTGAGCGCCGTCGCCGTTGCGAAGCGCGAAAAATATTCGCTCGGCGGACTTGCGATCGCGGGGCTCGTTATCAGTATCGTAACGCTCGTGATCTGGGGCTTGGTCTGGATCATCGTAGGGGCGGCGATTATTTCGGCCATATAACTTGGTAAAAGAATCCCGCGGTTGCGGGATTCTTTTGCAGTCGGAAAAATATTGTTGACAAAATTTTTCGATTATAGTAATCTGTTTGTAAGAGGTTAAACAGATGAATTCCATGAAAGTCAACGTAAAAAAACTCAACGAAAACGCAAAGCTACCCGTATACGGATCGCCGTATGCGGCAGGCGCGGATTTATACGCGTGCGAAGATACGCCCGTGGAAATTCCCGCGGGGCAGACCAGATTCATTCATACGGGAATCGCGATCGAGCTACCGCTCGGTACGGTCGGGCTCGTATACGCGCGCAGCGGACTTGCCTGCAAACAGGACTTAGCGCCCGCGAATAAAGTGGGCGTGGTGGATTGCGACTACCGCGGCGAGGTGATGATTGCGCTGCATAACCACGGGCAGGAATCCCGCACGGTGTGCGGCGGAGACCGCATCGCGCAGCTTCTGGTCGCGCCCTATTACGCCGTCGAATTTTCGGAAGCGGAAACGCTTTCCGAAACGGTGCGCGGTGCGGGCGGGTTCGGCTCCACGGGGAAAAACTGATGCGCATGCGCAGAAAGCGCAATCTGGAACCCCGCATGCAAGCGTGCGCGGACGTTCTGATTGCGCGGGGCAGACCTTGCCTCAATTTAAAGGAAGCGGCGGAGCGTTACCGCAATACGGTGGATTACGCCGAACTTTTCGGGAACGGTAATCCCGTCGAGTTGGAAGTCGGTTGCGGCAACGGCGGGTTTATCGCCGAGCTTGCAAAGCGCAACCCCGCCGTAAACTATCTTGCGGCGGAAATGTGCGACAACGTGGCGCTCACCGCCATGGAGCGGATCAAAGGGGAAGGCATTCCCAACGTGCGCTTTTTGAACGTTCCCGCCGAGATTCTGGAATGCAGTCTGCCCGCAAACAGCGTGCGGAAAATATATCTGAATTTTTCGACGCCGCTGCCCGAAAAAAATCGCGAAAAACAGCGGCTCACCGCGCCGCGGTTTCTTGCGATTTATTTCCGTTTGCTCGTGTCCGGCGGGGAGATCGTGCAAAAGACGGACAGCGAACAATTCTTCGACTATTCGCTCGAACAGTTTGCGCAAAACGGCTACGCCGTGAAGGACGTTACGCGCGATCTGCACCGTAGCGCATACGTAAGCGAAAATATCGTGACGGAGTACGAACGGAAATTTCTCGCGCAGGGACTGCCGATCTTCCGCGCGGTTGCCGTAAAAACCGAATGAACCAAACCGCCCGCCGGTAATTCCGGCGGGCGGGTTTTTACTCAGTTGGGCAGTACCGCTTTGATCATTTGCGATACGAACGACACGGGCACGAGTTCGATTTTATCTTTGAATTTTTCGCACGATTTCATATTTTTGGCGGGGAGGACGACGCGTTTGAACCCCATTTTCAGACATTCGTTCACGCGCTTATCGGCAAAATTCACGCCGCGCACTTCGCCCGTGAGTCCGACTTCGCCGAACACCGCCGTAAATCGGTCGATCGGGCGCATTTTTTCGGCGCTCGCAAGGGCGGCACAAACGGCAAGGTCGGCGCTCGGCTCGTTGAGTTTCATGCCGCCCATGGCGTTCAGATAGATATCCTGCGTGCCGAGCGGCAGCCCGCACCGCTTTTCAAGCACCGCGATCAAAACCGCAAGGCGGTTGAAATCGACGCCGAGGGGCATTCTGCGCGGAAGACCGTACGCCGTTTTGCACATGAGCGTCTGAATTTCCACCATCATGCAGCGGTTGCCCGTTTCGCTCGGCGTGACCGCCGCGCCCGCCGCTTCCCCGCGCATGTCCGAAAGGAAGAGAGAGGAATAGTCCGAAAGACCGTATATGCCTTCGCCCGTCATTTCGAACACGCCCACCTCCTGTACCGATCCGAAACGGTTTTTGACCGCGCGCAGGATTTTAAAGTTTTCCGTCCGCTCGCCCTCGAAGTAGAGCACCGCGTCCATAATATGTTCCAGTACTTTGGGGCCGGCAAGCGTGCCTTCTTTCGTCACGTGTCCCACGATAAAAAAGGTGATGCCTCTGGATTTTGCAATGCGCATGAGCTTGCTCGCGCATTCCCGCACCTGCCCCACGCTGCCCGAAGAGGAGGATAGCGCGTCGGTATACACTGCCTGAATGGAGTCGATCACCACGTATTCCGCTTCGTAAAAGGCGGGTTCCGCGTCGTCGAGGTTGGTTTCGTTCAAAAGAAGCAGATTGTCGGAATTCAGACCCAGCCGCTCGCAGCGGAGTTTCACCTGCGAACAGCTCTCTTCCGCCGAAAGATATAACACTTTATGTGCTTTGGCAAGGTGCGCCGAAACCTGCGTGAGGAGCGTGGACTTTCCCACGCCCGGATCGCCGCCCACGAGCACGAGCGACCCGCGCACGATGCCTCCGCCAAGCACGACGTCCAGTTCGGGGATGCCCGAAGAAACGCGTTCGTATTTTTCGTATACGACCTGCGAAAGGGGGAGCGGTCTTGCGTTCGAACGGAACGCGCCCTTCGTTTTAACGGAAGCCGCGGGCGCAACCGCTTCTTCGATCAGGGTATTGAATTTGCCGCAGTCGGGGCATCTGCCCAGCCATTTCGGCGACGCGTATCCGCATTCGTTGCATACGAACTGTGTGGTTGATTTTGCCATACCGTCCTCTCATCCGTTATTTTGTCAGCAAAACCGTTGCGTAAACGGTGATGCCTTTTTTTTCGCCGACGTAGCCGAGTTTTTCGTTCGTACCCGCCGCGATTCCGATTGCGTCGCGCGGAATTGACAACGCCCTCGCAAGATTTTCCCGCATTGCCTGGATATACGGGGAAAGACGCGGCGTTTCCGCAAGGACGGAAACGCTGATATTTTTCACCGCGTAGCCCGCGCTTTTCAGTTTATCCGTCGTTTCGGCAAGCAGTTCCATGCTGTCTGCGCCGCGGTATTTTTCGTCGGTATCGGGGAAGTAGTAGCCGATGTCCCTGAGTCCCGCCGCAGAAAGCAGCGCGTCCATCAGCGCGTGTACGAGGACGTCGCCGTCGCTGTGCGCTTTCAGGATTTTTTCGGAAGGGATTCTGACGCCGCCCAGCGTGATAAAGTTGATCAACGGTGCGCCTTCGCCTTCCGCGTAGAACGCGTGCGTGTCCGTTCCGAAGCCGACCCGTTCCGCGGGCGCGAAATCTTCCGCATACGTGAGTTTGCGATTGGAACGCTCCCCCGTAAAAATGCGGGGCGGCGCGACGTAGCGTGCATACACGCCGCTTTCGTCGGTAAATTCGCGGTGTTCCGCAAACGCTTTTTCGTATGCGCCCAGCAGTCGGTCGCGGTAAAATCCCTGCGGCGTCTGCACGGCGTAAACTTGCTCGCGCGGGAGCGTCGATTGAACGGAGCCGTTTTCGGCGAGTACGACGGTATCCGTTACGGGCAGCGCGCACACGCCGCTGCCGTATTGCCGCACGCTTGCAATGCAGTCGGCAATGATCTTCGGCGTCAGAAAGGGGCGCGCACCGTCGTGCACGAGCACGATTTCGCCTTGCGCTTTCAGGAGCGCGTTGTAAACGCTTTGGGCGCGGGTATCGCCGCCGCGCACGCAACGGGCGCGTTCGGGCAGAAGGGGGAGAATGCGCGCTTCGTCCTCTTCCGCGCAGGCGACGAGGATTTCGTCGATTTCCGCCTGCGCGAACGCGCTGAGCGAGCGGCATAAAACGGGCATTCCGTCCAGCTCGCGCAACACTTTGTTTTCGCGAAAGCCCGCGCGCGTTCCCTTGCCTGCGGCGCACACGATTGCGCTGATCACGGGATCACCTCGTAAAGCGAAGCCGCATCGTCTTTTTTCACCGTTTCTTTCAGTTCCAGCACGCGGAAGCGGAGCGCGCCCGAAGCGAACGTAATTTCCACCTCGTCGCCGATTTTCAAACGGTAGGCGGGTTTGACCTCTTTTCCGTTTACGGAAATTTTGCCCGCGTCCGCCGCCTCGCGCGCCACCGTGCGCCGCTTTAAAATGCGCGAAACTTTTAAAAATTTGTCGATTCTCATAAATTATTCCGAAATCCGCAAAAAAAATTTTTTACCGCTTGAAAAAGCGGTTGACATCTTTTCAAATTGAGTTTATAATAACATACTGTATCGTTATGCTGTCGCAATGTGCAGTTTCGGGGATTTTTTCCGAAAAACGCACGCTTTCTTTTCCCTATATTATAGCGGAACTCTGCGGAAAAGTAAAGGGAACGGCGTAAAAAAATTCAAACCATTTCGATTTTTATCGATGAAAAGATATACTCGGTAAATCGCCAATGATAACAACGAAAAAGGAGTTAAATTGACGGATGAACTTACCAATCCACAAGTACGGGAAAACCGAAAGAAGAAAATTCGGTTCGATTAACGAAGTAATCGAAATCCCCAACCTCGTCGAGATCCAGCGGGAGAGTTACCGTTCCTTCATCAACGAAGGAATTTCGGAAATCTTCGAAGACTATTCCCCGATCACCGACTTTTCCGATCACTTCGAGCTTTACTTTTTAGAGCACGAATTCGGAAAAACCCCGAAGTATGACGAAAAAGAGTGCCGCAACCGCGACGCGACGTTCGCGCTTCCCTTGCGCGTGAAAGTGCGCCTTGTCAACAAGGTGAAAGACGAGATCCTCGAACAGGACGTCTTTATGGGCGATTTCCCGCTCATGACCGACAACGGTTCCTTTATCATCAACGGCGCGGAGCGCGTGATCGTTTCCCAGCTCGTGCGTTCCCCCGGCGTGAACAACGTTGCGGAAACGGACAAGACGGGGAAACAGATTTACGAAACGACGGTCATTCCCAACCGCGGCGCATGGCTGGAATTCAAACAGGATCCGCAGGGCGTTCTGTGGGTGAGCGTAGACCGCAAGCGTAAACTTACGGCGACCGTGCTGCTGCGCGCGCTCGGCTACGGTTCCAACCGCGCGCTCGAAGAACTGTTCGGCGGCGATAAGATGATCGCGGCTTCCATCGAGCGCGACGAAAAGGAAAATCCCCCGATCAAATCGGAATCGGACGGGCTCGTTTCGCTGTACAGAAGATTGCGCCCCGGCGAAGTTCCCACCGAAGATTCCGTGCGTCAGCACCTTTATAATCTGTTCTTCGACGCTCGCCGTTACGACGTGGTGAAAGTGGGCAGATACAAGTTCAACAAAAAGCTCAACCTCGCTTACCGTCTGCTCGGGTGCCGTCCCGCGGACGATATCGTGCATCCCGAAACGGGCGAAATTCTTGCCGTTAAGGGAGAGGTGATTTCCGAAGAGAAAGCGCGCGAAATCCAGAATGCGGGCATCGGCGAATTGTTCGTGCTCGTAAACGACCCCGTCGACGGCGAAATCCGCCACAAGATGATTTCCAACAAGACGGTGGATTTTTCCGCGCTCTCCGAAAAAGATCCCAAAGCGTTCGGTCTGTTGAGAACGGTTTATTATCCCAACTTCGTATTCAGTAAAGTGATTGCAGAAGCCTGCAAAACGCTTTCGACGGAAGAAGTGGCGGACAAGTATCTCGACGAAATCAACGAAGTTTACCATACGCGCGAAGTCGCGCCCGAAGCGGACGAAAAGCAGGAAGAAAAGAAGAACCGCGAAAAGCGCCGCGACAACCGCTTGAAATTCGTTGAAGCGTGCAAAACGTTCCACGAACTGCTTGTGCGCGAAGACGTTGCGAATGCGAACGCGCCCGTCGATCTCGACACGGAGCGCCGCGTGCTCGGCGTAACGCCCGAAGAAAAGAAAAAGATCAAACCGCTTGTGGAAAAACTCAATCACAAGTGCATCACGGTCGACGACATCGTCGCCGCGGTTTCCACCAACCTCGATCTGCAATACGGCATCGGCACGGTGGACGAAATCGACCACCTCGGCAACCGCCGCGTGCGTTCGGTGGGCGAGCTGCTTCAGAACCAGCTCCGCATCGGTATGTCGCGCTTGGAGCGTCTGATCAAAGAGCGCATGGCGACCGCCGACCCGATGGAAGTAACGCCTTCGAGCCTGATCAACGTCCGCCCGATTTCGGCGGTTATCCGCGAATTCTTCGGCTCTTCGCAGCTGTCGCAGTTCATGGATCAGATCAACCCGATTGCGGAACTGACGCACAAACGTAAGCTTTCCGCGCTCGGTCCCGGCGGTCTGAACCGCGACAGAGCGACGTTCGAAGTCCGCGACGTTCACTATTCGCACTACGGCAGAATGTGCCCGATCGAAACGCCGGAAGGTCAGAACATCGGCTTGATCTCTTCGCTCGCGACTTTCTCGAAAGTCAACGAGTTCGGCTTTATCATGTCGCCGTACCGCAAGGTGGATAAGGAAACGGGAATCGTAACCGATCACGTCGATTATCTTACGGCGGACGAAGAGGACCGCTACGTCGTCGCGCAGGCGAACGAACGGCTCGACGAAGCGGGACGCTTCTTAAACGAACGCGTCGGCTGCCGCTACAAGGAACTGATCATCGAAATGCCGCGCGAGAGAATCGACTACATGGACGTGAGCCCCAAACAGCTCGTATCCGTGGCGACCGCGCTCATTCCCTTCCTGGAAAACGACGATACCAACCGCGCCCTCATGGGTTCGAACATGCAGCGTCAGGCGGTTCCGCTTCTGAAAACGGAATCCTCCATCGTTGCGACGGGCATCGAAGCCGCGATCGCGCGCGATTCCGGCGTAATCGTATGCGCCAAAGAAGCGGGCGTCGTAACGGGCGTTTCTTCCGATAAGATCACGGTCAAAGCGGACAGCGGTTTCGAAACCGAATATCCTTTGAAAAAATTCGAGCGTTCCAACCAGGGAACCTGTTTGAATCAGCGTCCTATCATCACGACGGGCGACAGAGTGGAAAAGGGCGAAGTCATTGCCGACGGTCCCTCCACCAACAACGGCGAACTTGCGCTCGGCAAGAACATTCTCGTCGGCTTTATGGAGTGGGAAGGTTATAACTACGAGGACGCAATCCTCATTTCCGAAAAGCTCGTACAGGACGACGTATTCACGTCCATTCACATCGAAGAGCACGAAACGGAAGCGCGCGACACCAAACTCGGCGAAGAGGAAATCACGCGCGACATTCCCAACGTCGGCGACGACGCGCTCAAAGATCTGGACGACGACGGCATCGTGCGCATCGGCGCGGAAGTGCAGAGCGGCGATATCCTCGTCGGAAAAGTGACCCCGAAGGGCGAAACCGAACTCACGCCCGAAGAAAGATTGCTCCGCGCGATCTTCGGCGAAAAGTCGAGAGAAGTGCGCGATACTTCCCTCCGCGTGCCCCACGGCGAAGGCGGTATCGTCGTAGACGTAAAAATCTTCACGCGGGAGAACAAAGACGAACTTTCCCCCGGCGTCAACAAACTCGTGCGCGTATATGTCGCGCAGAAGCGTAAAATTCAGGTCGGCGACAAGATGGCGGGTCGTCACGGAAACAAGGGCGTTATTTCGCGCGTGCTTCCGCAGAGCGACATGCCCTTCCTGCCCGACGGTACGCCGTTGCAGATCCTTCTGAACCCGCTCGGCGTTCCTTCGCGTATGAACATCGGTCAGGTGCTCGAAGTGCACCTCGGCTACGTGTGCCGTCAGCTCGGCTGGAAGATCGCGACCCCCGTATTCGACGGCGCGACCGAATCGGACATCGAAAAACTGTTCGAAGAAAACAATCTGTACAACCCCGAAGGGAAAGTAGACGGTAAATTCCAAGTGTTCGACGGCAGAACGGGCGAACCTTTCGAAAACCGCGTTACCATCGGAATCATGTACATGATCAAGCTGTGCCATCTCGTAGACGATAAGATTCACGCGCGTTCCATCGGGCCTTATTCCATGGTCACGCAACAGCCGCTCGGCGGTAAGGCGCAGTTCGGCGGTCAGCGTTTCGGCGAAATGGAAGTCTGGGCGCTGGAAGCTTACGGCGCGGCGCACATTTTGCAGGAAATTCTTACCGTAAAATCGGACGATATCGTCGGGCGCGTCAAAACGTACGAGAGCATCGTAAAGGGCAACAACATTTCCGAACCGGGAATTCCCGAAGCATTCAAAGTGTTGCTCAAAGAATTGCAGGCGCTTGCACTCGACGTGAAAGTGCTCACCGAAAACAACGAAGAACTCATTATCCGCGAATTCGAGGACGACGAGCCCTCCATGCCCGTCAGAGAAGAACCGATGCCCGAAGTGCAGGATTTCGATTTCGACATCGAAGACGATGACGAAGACGACGAGGATCTCGGCTCGATTTTCGACGAAGCGGGCGACGACGAGGATTTCGTTTCCGACGATCTGTTCGGCGACAAAGACCTCGAAGAGGACGACATGTCGGACGTGGACGAGGATTTCTCGTTCGGCAATCTGTTCGCGGATGACGAATCGTCCGACGAAGAATAAGGGAGGCAGTGTATGTACGAATTAAACGATTTTAACTCCATTCAGATCAGTATCGCATCTCCCGAAAAAGTCAGGGAATGGTCGTACGGCGAGGTTACCAAGCCCGAAACGATCAACTACCGCACCCAGAAACCCGAACGCGACGGTCTTTTCTGCGAAAAGATCTTCGGCCCGACGAAGGACTGGGAATGCCACTGCGGGAAGTATAAAAGAATCCGCTACAAGGGAATCATCTGCGAAAAGTGCGGCGTTGAAGTAACGCGCGCCAAAGTGCGCCGCGAACGCATGGGACACATCGAACTTGCCGCGCCCGTTTCGCACATCTGGTATTTCCGCGGCGTGCCCAGCAAAATCGGTCTTCTGCTCGACATGGGGCCCAAACCCCTCGAACAGGTCATCTATTTCGCGTCGTACGTCGTGCTCGATCCCGGCACCACGGGGCTCGAATACAAACAGGTCATCAACGATAAACAGCTGCGCGAACTCGAAGAGACGCTCGGCGATTCCACCAAAACGGGGCTCAAAGTCGGCATGGGCGCGGAGGCGATCCGCGAACTGCTGATGGCGGTCGATCTCGAGAAAGAGAGCGCGGATGCGCGCGACGTCATTCAGAAGAATGCGACGGGTCCCAAGCGCGTTAAGGCAATTAAGCGCATCGAAATCATCGAATCTTTCCGCAAGAGCGGCAACCGTCCCGAATGGATGGTGCTTACCGTTCTGCCAGTAATCCCGCCCGATCTGCGCCCGATGGTGCAGCTCGACGGCGGCAGATTCGCGACTTCCGACTTGAACGATCTGTACCGCCGCGTCATCAACCGCAACAACCGCTTGAAGCGCATGATCGAACTCGGCGCGCCCGAAATGATCATCAAAAACGAAAAGCGCATGTTGCAGGAAGCGGTAGACGCGCTCATCGATAACGGCAGAAGGGGCAAACCGCTTGCAGGACCTTCCAACCGCGAACTCAAATCCCTTTCGGGCTTGCTCCGCGGGAAACAGGGGCGTTTCCGTCAGAACCTGCTCGGAAAGCGCGTAGACTATTCCGGCCGTTCGGTTATCGTCGTAGGGCCCGAACTGAAAATTTTCCAGTGCGGTCTTCCCAAAGAAATGGCGATCGAACTCTTCAAGCCGTTCGTTATGAAACGGCTTGTGGAAACCAACAAATGCCACAACATCAAGAGCGCGAAGCGCACCGTGGAAAAGGGCAAGGACTTCGTCTGGGACGTGCTGGAAGAAGTCATCAAAGAACACCCCGTACTCCTCAACCGTGCGCCCACGCTGCACCGTCTTTCCATTCAGGCGTTCGAACCCGTGCTGATCGAAGGCAGAGCGATTAAGATTTCGCCCCTCGTCTGCGGCCCGTTCAACGCGGACTTCGACGGCGACCAGATGGCGGTTCACCTTCCGCTCTCCATCGAAGCGCAGGCGGAAGCAAGATTTTTGATGCTTTCGGCAAACAACATCTTAAAGCTTGCCGACGGAAAATCGGTTATGTCGCCCACGCAGGATATGATTATCGGCGCGTACTATCTTACCATCGTCCGCAGGGAAGAGGGCAAGACGTACAACGCGCTCGGTAAACCGGATGAAAACGGCGAAGAATATATTCCGCCCGTATTCTCGTCCTTCGACGAAGCGCTCATGAGCTATCAGCTCAAAGAAACGCACTGCCAGGACGAAATTTACGTGCGCCGCACGGTCGAACTGCCCGCAGGTAAGTTCGACGGGTTGCAGCTTCCTTACGAAAAGAATTACGGTTGGTCGAAGGAAGCGCCCAACAACTCGGTTTGCGGAAGAGCGACCGTTTCCAAAGACGAAACGACGGGCTTGCTCTCCGTAACGGGTATGATCAAGACGACGGTCGGCAGAATCATTTACAACGACGGCATGCCGCAGGATCTCGATTTCATCAAGCGCGAGCTGCCCGAAGATTATCTGAGACTGGAACTTTCCTCCGAATTTATCGAATCCATCAAGGGTTCGCGCGCGATCGGCAAAAAGCATTTGAGCAAGATCGTAGAAGCCTGCTTCAAAACGGGCTACGCGCCCAAAGCTTCCTCCGTGCTCGACGCGATCAAGGAACGCGGTTACCGTTATTCCACGATTGCGGCGCTCACCACGTCCGTATTCGATATGAAGATTCCGGGCGAAAAGGAAAAAATCGTCGAGGAAGCGGAAGAACAGGTTGCAAAGATTTCCAAAAAGTACGCCCGCGGTCTTTTGAAGGACGAGGAACGCTACCACGCCGTCATCTCCGTTTGGGACGACGCGACGGACAAGGTGGCGGGCATTCTGAAAAAGCAGGGCGCAGCCGATAAGTTCAACCCCATCTGGATGATGGCGGATTCGGGCGCGCGTGGTTCCATCGACCAGATCAAGCAGCTTTCGGGCATGCGCGGACTCATGGTGAACCCGCAGGGTAAAAAGATCGAAGTTCCCGTTAAATCGTGCTTCCGCAACGGTCTTTCGGTACTCGAATACTTCATTTCTTCGCACGGCGGACGAAAAGGTCTTGCCGATACGGCGTTGAAAACGGCGGACTCCGGTTATCTGACGCGCCGTCTCGTAGACGTTTCTCAGGACGTGATCGTGCGCGAAGAGGATTGTTCGGCAGGCAAGCGCCCGCGCGGCACCTATATGAAAGCGATCTGCGGTGCGAACGGCGAGCTGATCGAAAGCCTCGAAGACCGTTTGACGGGCAGATTCGCGGCGGAAGATCTGACGGACGACGAGGGCAACGTTCTCGTTCCCTGCAACGAAATGATTACCGAGCGCATGGCGAAGAAGATCGCCTCGCTTGAAAAATACGGCGGCGAAAATTCCCGCGGCGTAAACATCCGCAGCATCTTCAACTGCAACACCCGTTTCGGCGTGTGCGCGAAGTGCTACGGCAAGAACATGGCGACCACGCTCCCGATCATGGTGGGCGAAGCGGTTGGCGTCATTGCGGCGCAGTCCATCGGCGAACCCGGTACCCAGCTTACGATGCGTACCTTCCATACGGGCGGTATCGCGGCGACGGGCGACATTACGCAGGGTCTTCCCCGTGTCGAAGAATTGTTCGAAGCGAGAAAGCCGAAGGGCGTTGCGACCGTCTGCGAATTCAACGGTATCGTAACCGTGGACGACAGGGACAATCTGAAACACGTAATTGTGACCGAAGAGGGCACGGGCGTACAGCTCAAAGATTACGAATTGCCGTTCAATGCGGAAATTCTCGTGAAGACGGGCGACAAAGTGACCCCCGGCATTCAGCTCAACGCAGGTTCCGTGAACCCGCAGGACATCATTCGCGTCGAGGGCGTCAAGGGCGTTCAGGATTATATTCTCGAACAGGTACAGTCCGTTTACCGCTCCCAGGGCGTTGACATCAACGACAAACACGTTGAAATCATCGTGCGCCAGATGCTCAGAAAAGTCCGGATCGAGGACGCGGGCACGACGGAAATGCTTCCCGGTCAGCTCGTGGATATGTTCACGTTCGAAGAACAGAACGAAAAGACGATCATGGCAGGCGGCGTTCCCGCAACCGCAAAACGCGTATTGCTCGGAATTACCAAAGCCGCGCTTGCAACCGATTCCTTCCTTTCGGCGGCTTCCTTCCAGGAAACCTCGCGCGTGCTCACCGAAGCGGCGATCTGCACCAAGCGCGATCCGCTGATCGGTTTGAAGGAAAACGTGATCATCGGCAAACTCATTCCCGCAGGTACGGGCATGAAGGACTACAAAGGCGTTTCCATTCAGTCGGCGGGCGCGTACCGCGACGTGCTTGCTTCCGAAACGGCGATTGCAGAAGAATAATTATAATAACCCACTCTTTACGGGGTGGGTTATTTTTATGAATTTGCGAAAAAACAGGCGCGCAACCAAAAGTTGCGCAAAAAAATTGCGTTTGCAAGCGAAAATCGGTTGAACGGTTGTGTCGCGGGGGATATAATTTTTCGGGTAAAGAGGAGGCGGCTATGTCGGTTTCGGAAAATATTCAGTATCTGCGCAAACAGCGCGGATTTACGCAGGAAGAATTTGCGGATGAGTTAGGGGTTTCCCGTCAGGCGGTGAGCAAGTGGGAAACGGGCGAAGCTTATCCCGATACGGATAAAATCATTGCGATCTGCGATTACTTCGGTGTGACGGCGGACGAACTGCTGCGCGGGAGCGTCGTCGGCGCAGGGCGGAACGTGCAGGAGAATGCCACGGGACAGATCAGGAGGTTTTCGCTGTTCATTGCGGGCGGGATATTGCTCGTAGCGATCGGCGTTGCGCTGTGCGTGCTGTTCAAGGGCATTCAAGCTTATTTCAACAGCAAAACGTACGAGGTTTGCGCGGTTGCCCTTTTGCTCGGATTTACCGCTGCAGCCGCGTTCCTGTTCATTTATGCGGGGATCAAGCAGGAGAACTATAAAAAAGCGCACCCCGACGCGCTTGCCGACCGCAGTTCCGCCGAACGGTTTATGAAGCGCTTCCCCGCCGTAATCGCTTCTTTGGCGACGGGCGTCATTCTTCTGGTCGTCGCGCTGGTGCTGGTTCATACGTTATTCGAAGCCGGTACGCCCTCGGGCGAACTCGCCCGCTCCGCGGCGACTGCGGCGTTCTTGCTCGGTGCGGGCGTTTGCGCCGCGGGACTCGTATTGACGGGAATCCGTCACGAGTTTTACGGCAGACAGGCGAAAACGGAAGAAGAGCGCCGTTCGGGCGAGCCCCGAAAAAAATTCGCAAAAATGAAGGACGGGATTTGCGGCGCGATCATGCTTACCGCAACGGCGGTCTATCTGCTCGTCGGATTCGTGTGGCACCTTTGGCATCCCGGTTGGATCGTATTCGTGGTAGGAGGCATTCTCTGCGCGGTTCTCTCCGCGTTGTTCGACGGCTTCAAAAAAGATTGAGATGTTTTGAAAAATCTCTTCCCGAACGTTGACAAACGGGGGGGGGTGGCGTGTTATAATAGAAACCGCGCATGCGCGGGAATGCATATGAGGCGGTTTTTCGCCTACGTGCAGGGAGAGACATATGAATGCAATTGAAATCGAACGTTTGAAAAAGTATTATCACGAAGTAAAAGCGGTGGACGATATTTCCTTTACCGTGCGGCGCGGCGAATTTTTCGCCTTTCTCGGCGTAAACGGCGCGGGCAAAAGCACGACGATTTCCATTCTCTGCGGCATGCAGAAGCGGGACGGCGGCAGCGTAAAAATCGACGGACTGGAACTCGACGATCACGCCGACGCGGTCAAACGCAAACTCGGCGTCGTGTTTCAAAACAGCGTGCTCGATATGCCGCTTTCCGTTGCCGATAATTTAAAGTACCGCGCTTCCCTCTACGGGATTACGGGCGCTTCTTACAAAAAGCGTTTGCAGGAGCTTACGGAACTGTTCGGTTTGAAGGAAATTCTACGCCGTCCCGTAGGCAAACTTTCGGGCGGTCAGAAACGGCGGGTAGACATTGCGCGCGCCCTCGTGCACGAGCCTGAAATTTTAATTCTCGACGAACCGACCACGGGGCTCGATCCGCAGACGCGGAGATCCGTTTGGGAGATCGTGAACGGTCTTCGGAAAGAGCGGGAGATGACCGTATTTCTCACCACGCATTATATGGAAGAGGCGGCGGATGCCGACAGAGTCGTCATTCTCGACGGCGGAAAAATCCTCGCCAACGCCACGCCGCTCGAATTGAAAAATCGCTACACGGGCGATTACGTTACGTTCTATCGGACGCGGGAAGAAGCGGTTGCCGCGCTGGGGCTGCCGTATAAACGGATCGGCGAGGGATTGCGCGTCGAAGTCAAAGATACCGCCGCGGCAACCGAGTTGGTGCTGGCGCATCCCGAACTCTTCGGGGACTATGAGATCACGAAGGGAAAAATGGACGACGTATTCCTGAACGTTACGGGCAAGCAAATCGGGGAGGAAGTATGAAACTGCTGTTTTTGATCAAACGCAACTGTAAAATTTATTTCAAAGATAAAGCGCTGTTCTTTTCTTCGCTGATCGCGCCGCTGGTGTTGTTCTTTTTGTTCGTTGCCTTTCTCGGCGACGTTTACCGCGACAGTCTTACTTCGGTTTTGCCCGAAGGCACGGAGCTTTCTTCCCGTCTGATCGAAGGCTTTGCGGGGGGGTGGCTGATGTCGTCGCTGATTGCAGTCTGCTCCGTTTCCATTGCGTTCACGGCGAATATGGTCATGGTGCAGGATCGCGTGACCAAGCGTTTTTCGGATTTTGCGGTTGCTCCCGTTTCCAGATCGCAGCTTGCGCTCGGTTATTATCTTTCCACCGCGCTGGTTACGCTGTTTGTGTGCGGCGTCGCGCTTGCGGCGGGCTTTATTTACCTTGCCATCGTAGGTTGGTATCTTACCGTTTCAGATTTCTTTTTCACGTTGCTCGATACGTTGCTCCTCGTGCTGTTCGGAACCGCGCTTTCTTCTCTCGTGTGTAAATTCATTAAATCGGAGGGCGGGATCAGTGCGGTCGAGGTGATCGTTTCGGCGGCGTACGGATTCCTCTGCGGGGCGTATATGCCGATCTCTTCGCTTGCAAAGGGCATTGCGGATGCGCTGCTGTTTTTGCCCGGCACGTACGGAACTTCGCTTTTGCACGAACATTTTATGGGCGGCGCGATCGACAGGATCGGCGAAGACATGCCCGCGGAAATTGTGGAAAAAATTCGCGACGGGTTCGATTGCACGCTCACCGTTTTCGGGAATTCCGTGCCCGAATGGGCTTGCTTTTTGATCCTTGCGCTCACGGTTGTCGTTTTGGTCGCAGTTTTCGTATTGCTTCACGTTGTAAAAATCAAACGCAAAATAAAGTAAACAAACGATCCCCCGATTCGTTCGGGGGATTCTTCATCGGTCATATTTCGATATTTTTCGAAATATACTTGACTTGTGCGGTATTTTATGATATTATTTAGACGATAATCGAAATAAAGATCGTTTCGGAGTAAAATATGAAGAAGGGCGTCTGGGAAGCGTTGTCGGATAAAACGCGGCGGAAAATTTTAAATCTTTTAAAAACGCGCGCGCGTACCGCGGGGGAGATCGCAAAGGAATTTTCCCTTTCCGCGGCGACCGTTTCGCATCATCTGAGCGTGCTCAAAGAGAGCGGGCTCGTCGAATGCGAACGCCATGCGCAGACGCTTTGCTACTCGCTGAATACCACCGTCGTTCAGGAAATTTTAAAAAATATTGCCGATTTGTTCGGCGTCGAAGGAGCATGAATATGAAAACGGCGATTGTTTATACGGTTCTTTCCATCGTCAACTTAATTGCGTTTGCGGTAGGGCTTACCTTTTTACCTGCCGAAGTTGCCATCCATTTCGATTTCAAAGGCGTGGTGGACGGCATCGGTTCTCCCTGGGTATACGTTTCCATTCCCGCCGTTTCCGCGGTCGTTTCCGCGGGAGTCTGGGCGGCGCTGCATTCGAAAAACGAAAAGAACGCAAAAATTTCCGTGGGGCTGCTCGCCGCGCTCGGCGCGGTTTTCGCCGTACTGGGCTGGACGTTTTTCGCGCTTGCGGCGCAGGGACTTGCGCTCGGGGAAAAATCGAAATTTCCGTTCGCGCTCGTCACGATACTGCCGCTCTCTCTTCTGTTCGTATTTTTCGGCAACTATCTGCCGCGGATCAAACCCAACCGCTGGGTCGGAATCCGTACGCCCGCCACGCTCGGCAGCGAAACGGTTTGGGCGAAAACGCACCGCGTCGGCGGAACCGTCATGTTTGTTTCGGGCATTCTTTCCGCAATCTGCGCCGTCGTGTTTTCGTGCGTGCCCGGCAATCTTGCGTACGTTTCGCTCATCGTGTTCGGCGCGGTCGTCGTCGGGTTTGGGTTGTTTGCTTTCATTTACGCGCACGTTTTGTACCGGAAGGAAGCCGCCCTTGCCGCGCAAGAAAATTCTTAAAAATTTTTCGTTTGCCCCCCTTAAAAAATTTGACGGGGGGGGGTAGTATGATATGATAAAAAGGCAATCATGCAAAGGAGCACATATGTCTGAATTCGAAGATGACGTCGTCGTGCGGGCGGCGGGGTTAAAAAAGACCTTTACGCTGTCCCGCAAACAGCAAAAAATCGAAAAAACCAACGTCGCGCGCAAAGTTGCGGTAAACGGACTTTCGTTCACCGCCAACCGCGGCGAAATTTACGGATTGCTCGGTCCCAACGGCGCGGGCAAAACCACGACGCTGCGTATCCTGTCCACCCTGTTAAAACCGGATGCGGGCGACGCGGAAATCTGCGGATATTCCGTCGTGAAAAACCCGCAGAAGGTGCGCGATAAAATCGGGTTCATGACGGGGGAACTCAAACTCGAAGGATTCTTTACGCCCGATTATCTGTTCACCTTTTTCGGGGAAATGCACGGCGTGGAAAAAGAAACTTTGCAACGGCGCAAAAAAGAACTGTTTTCCCGATTCGGGATCGACCGCTTTGCCGAAGTGCGCGTAAAGGATTTATCCACGGGCATGAAGCAGAAGGTTTCGCTCGTCATTTCGATCGTGCACGATCCCGACGTGGTGATCTTCGACGAACCGACCAACGGGCTCGACGTACTCACCGCCAAAGTTGTCACCGATTTTTTGGCGGAACTCAAAGCAATGAACAAGAGCGTCATTCTTTCCACGCACATCTTTTCGCTCGTGGAAAAGCTCTGCGACCGCGTCGGGGTGATCGTCGACGGGAAATCGGTCGCCGACGGAACGCTCGAAGAAATCTGCGGCGGCGCGACGCTCGAAGAGAAATTTTTTGAAATTTACCGCAGCGTCAAGGGGGAGGAAGTATGAAGCTGATTGCACTCATGAAAAAGGAGTTTCACCGCTTTTTCCACGATCCCAAACTCGTGCTTACCATGCTCATGCCCGGGGTTGTGATCTTCGTAATCTATACGCTGCTCGGCAATGCGATCTGGCAGAAAGATAAGGACGTCAAATACGAATTCGAAGTCCTTTTGCAAGGGGAATCGGCGATCACGCAGATGCTCGAAACGAGCGTGGCGGAAGCCGGGTGGGAGTTGACGTTTACGCCTGCGAAGGATGCGGAAACGGCGCGTTTGGCGGTAAAAGAGGGCAAGGCGACCGCATACCTTTCTTTTTCGGAAAATTTCGACGAGGAAGTCGCCGCGTATACCCCTGCAAACGGATTGCCTGCGCCGCAGGTCAAACTGTTTTACCGTGCGGCGGATTCCGACAGTATGGCGTTTTATACGCTTGCGGAAACAATCCTGAACGCATATGAAAATTCGCTTGCCAATAAATTCGATTTCAACCTCGGCGAAGACTTCAATCTTTCGTCGGCGGAAGATATCACGCTGGGCATTATGAGCGGATTGCTGCCCTTCCTCGTCGTGATCTTCGTCTTTTCCGCCTGCATGAGCATTACGCTCGAATCGGTTGCGGGCGAAAAGGAGCGGGGCACGCTCTCTACGATTTTGGTGACTTCGGTCAAACGTTCGCACGTGGCGCTCGGCAAAATCATTCCGCTCAGCTGCATCGCCGTGATCGGCGCGGCTTCCAGCTTTTTGGGCGTCGTCCTTTCGATGCCCAAACTCATGGGAATGTCGGTGGGGAGTTTTATGACGGGGTTCGGCTTTCTGAGTTATTTCCTGCTCTTTTTGCTCATCGTGAGCATCGTGCCTCTGATCGTTTCGCTGATGACGGTTATTTCGGCTTATGCGAAATCGGTGAAGGAAGCTTCGGCATATACCAGCGTGCTCATGATTCTCGTAATGTTGCTTTCCATCGTTTCGGCGTTCGTTTCGGGCATCGGCGAATGGATCGTGGCGATTCCCGTGCTGAACTCCGTCATATGTATGCAGCAGATTCTCACCATGAGCCTTTCGGTGTGGCAGTCTCTCGTCGCGGTCGGTTTGAATCTGGCGTATACCGCGCTGCTCGTTTTACTGATTTCGAAGATGCTTTCGAGCGAAAAAATCATGTTCGGGAATTAATGTTATGAAATTGCGCAATATTCTATTTTTACTGCTTGAAGCCGGTATTGCGATTGCAGGAATCGTTCATACGGCGGTAAGATACTGTCGGATTGCGCAAAATCCGGAAACAAGCTTCCCTGCGGAAACGGCTTTTTTTCTGCTGATTCCGTACGTCTTGGGATTGATGGCGATCAGCGGAATATGGTTTGCTGTAAACCGTTTTTCCAAACGGAAATGAAATGCGCGCGGATCGACGAAAATCGGCTGGAATTCAGCCGATTTTTTATTGAAATTTTACGAATGAACAAGTAAAAAAACTTGCCATCGTCCGTGCAATGTGGTATAATGGCAAGGCTGTAAATATGCACCCTTAACTTGTGCGCTCTCCGTGTCCGCAAAACTCAACCGCGGATGATCGGGCGCAGATCCAAAGAAGAGGGGAAGCAAAACGGAGGAATTATGGCAGTTATTACTATGAAACAGCTTCTCGAAGCGGGCGTTCACTTCGGTCACCAGACCAGAAAGTGGAATCCGAAAATGAAGAAGTACATTTTCGCGGCGCGTCACGATATTCACATCGTCAACCTCGAAATGACCGCGAAGCTCATCGAAGAAGCGTATTCGTTCGTGGTGGAATCGGTAAAGAACGGCAAAACCGTGCTCTTTGTCGGCACCAAAAAACAGGCGCAGGACGCAGTGAAAGAAGAAGCGGAACGCTGCGGGCAGTACTACGTGAACTCCCGCTGGCTCGGCGGTATGCTCACCAACTTCAAAACCATTCGTTCGCGCATCGATCATCTTGAAAAGCTCGAAAAAATGGAATTGAGCGGCGAGTTCGAACTGCTCCCCAAAAAGGAAGTTTTGGGGCTGAAAAAGGAAATGAGCAAATTGCAGGAAAACCTCGGCGGCATTAAGAACATGCGCGGCATGCCCGGCGTAATGTTCATCGTCGATCCCAACAACGAAGATATCGCCGTCGCCGAAGCGCGCAAACTGAACATTCCGATCGTCGCGATTACCGATACCAACTGCGATCCCGATCTGATCGATTACGTGATTCCCGGCAACGACGACGCGATCCGCGCGATCAAACTGATTTCGTCGGTCATCGCGAACGCGGTCATCGAAGCGAACCAGGGCGAAACGCCCGTCTTCGCGGAAGAAACCGAAGCGGTTGCGGAAGACATCGAAGAAGTGGTTGCGGCAAGCGAAGCCGCCGCAGAATAATTTTCGGAACGGAGGACATAGAAAATGGCAGAGTTTACGGCAAAAGACGTAATGAAGCTCCGCGAACAGACGGGCGCGGGCATGATGGATTGCAAACGCGCGTTGGTGGACGCGGACGGCGATATGGAAAAGGCGGCGGATTTGCTCCGCGAGCGCGGAATCGCGAAAGCGGCGAAGCGCGCTTCGAAAATCGCGGCGGAAGGCGTTGTATACGCTTACGTTGCGGGAAAAACGGGCGTTCTCATCGAAGTCAACTGCGAATCCGACTTCGTTGCGAAGGGCGATAAATTCCACGAAATCGTGGAAGCGGTTGCAAAGCACGTCGCTTGCGTGAAGCCCGCTACGGTGGAAGAATTGCTGGCGAGCGACATGAACGGTAAAACGGTGGAAACTTACGTACAGGAACAGACCGCGGTCATCGGTGAAAAACTTTCCGTACGCCGTTTCACGGTATACGAAAGCGCGGGCTTTGTGGAAACCTACATCCACATGGGCGGCACGATGGGCGTTATGCTCGACTTCGAAGGCGAAGAAAACGAAGCGACGAAGGAGCTTGCGCACAACGTCGCGCTCCACACCGCGTTCTCGAAGCCGCAGTATATGAAGGCGGACGAAGTTTCGGCGGAAACGCTTGAAAAAGAAAAGGCGATCATGAAGCAGGAAGTGCTCAACGAGGGCAAGCCCGAAGCGATTGCCGAAAAAATCGTGCTCGGCAAGATCAAGAAGTTCTACGAAGAGAACTGCCTGCTCGATCAGAAATTCGTCAAAGACGATAAAATTACGATCGCGCAGCTCATTGCCGATACGGCGAAGAAATCGCCCGTCGCCCTCAAATCCTTCTGCTTCTACGTGATGGGTCAGGGGCTCGAAAAGAAGAGCGAAGATTTAAGCGAAGAAGTTGCGAAGCAAGTAGACGCAATGAAGAAGTAAAACGCAAAACGTTACCCCCGCCGATTCGGCGGGGGTTTTTGTTTGCACGCGTGCGCGGGCGAAGAATCCTGTTTTTATTTTTGGAAATTCTTGCTTTTTTTTCCGCGTTGTGGTATACTGTTAAAAATCGATTTGCAAAGGGGAAACCATGCAACCAAAGTATAAGCGGATTTTGCTCAAACTTTCGGGCGAAGCTCTGGCGGGGCAGGAACGTCACGGTTTGAATCCCGACGTCGTCGCAGGCGTCGTGGATCAGCTCGTAAAAGTGCATGAGATGGGCGTGGAAATCGCGCTCGTCATCGGCGGCGGAAACTTCTGGCGGGGGCGGCAGGGCACGAATATGGACCGCACGACCGCCGACCATATGGGAATGCTCGCTACGGTGATGAATTCGCTCGCGATGATGGACGCCATCGAACAGAAAGGGATTCCCACGCGCGTGCAGACCGCGCTCAACATGATTTCGGTCGCCGAGCCTTACGTGCTTCGGAAAGCGCTGCATCATTTTGAAAAAGGTCGAATCGTGATTATGGCTTGCGGCACGGGAAATCCGTATTGTTCCACGGATACCGCCGCGGCGCAGCGCGCCTGCGAAATCGACGCGGAAGTTTTGCTGATGGCAAAGAACGTAGACGGGATTTACGACAGCGACCCGAACACCAACCCGAAGGCGAAAAAATACGATACGCTGAAATTCGGCGACATCGTGAATAAGGGTTTGAAGGCGATGGATATCACCGCCGCGACCATGTGCATGGAAAACAACGTGCCAGTGCTTGCGTTCGGGCTCGGCGAAAAGGATTCCATTCTGCGCGCAGTTTGCGGCGAAAAAATAGGAACGTTAATTTCCAACGAATAAAGGAGTCATTATGATCGATAACGAAAAAGTAGAGGAAATCTTTTTGGTCCTCGAAGACAAACTGGAAAAGACCGTAAACGTTTTGAAAGACGAATACGCGAGCATTCGCGCGGGCCGTGCGAACCCTCACGTGCTCGATAAATTGCAGGTGGAAGCATACGGCGGCATGAGCCCTTTGAATCAGCTGGGCAACGTGTCTTCTGCGGACGCGCGCTGTCTTGTGGTAAGCCCCTGGGATAAGACGCTGCTCAAAGCGATCGAAAAAGCCATTCTGACTTCGAATATCGGGATTACGCCCACCAACGACGGCAACGTAATCCGTCTCGTGTTTCCCGAACTCACCGAGGAACGCAGAAAGGAACTCGTCAAACAGGTGAAAAAACTGGGCGAAGACGCGAAGATCGCCGTGCGCAACAACCGCAGGGACGCGATGGAAGCGCTCAAAAAGATGAAAACGAACAAAGAAATCTCCGAAGACGAATCGAAGAATTGCGAACAGGACGTGGAAAAGAACGTTGCAAAGAGTATCGAGGAGATCGATAAAACGGTAGCGGCAAAGGAAAAGGAGCTGCTCACCGTCTGATGAAGAAAAAGCAAACGGAAACGCTTGCCCGCATTCCCCGCCATATCGCAGTGATTATGGACGGAAACGGCCGTTGGGCGAAAAAGCGGCTCTTGCCGCGCAGCGCGGGACACCGCGCGGGCATGAACCGCATGATCGAACTTGCGGAATGTATTTTTTCGCGCGGGGTGGAATGCTGTACGATGTACGCGCTTTCGACGGAAAATTTGTCCCGTCCGCAAGAGGAACTCGACGGGCTGTATTCTCTCTTCCGCGAGTATTTCCGTAAAAACGTGGAAACGCTCAAAAAGAAAGAAATCGCTTTGAAGATCATCGGCGACGCTTCGCTGTTGCCCGAAGATATTCGTCTGCTCACGCAGGCGGGCGAAGAAAAAACCGCGGGCGGAAAAAAGGGTACGCTCGTGCTTGCCATCGGTTACGGCGGGCGGCAGGAAATTTTAGCCGCAGTGAACGAAGCCGTGAAACGCGGGAAGCAATTGACCGAAGCGGAATTTGCGTCGCTGCTTGACACGCAGGGATTGCCCGACCCCGATCTGCTCATTCGTACGGGCAAAGAGCAGCGCCTTTCCAACTTCCTGCTCTGGCAGTCCGCTTATACGGAATTTTATTTTACCGAAACGCTGTTTCCCGATTTTTCGGAGAAAGAACTGGACAGGGCGCTTTCGGATTACGCCGCGCGGGAGCGCCGCTTCGGAAAAATTTAGAGGAAATTTATGGGTAGAAACACAAAATTGCGCATTATTACGGGAACGGTATACTTTCTTGTTTTAATCGCGTTCTTTTGCATGAAGATTCTGATCAGAATCGACGGGAAAGATTTCGGGAAATTGTTTTTCGACGGGTTGATTCTGTTGTTCGGCATCTTCGGTACGTACGAAATGCTGCATGCGTTCGGCGAGAAACTGCATATCACGCAAAAAGTCGTCGTAATGACGTTTGCTTTGCTCACGCTCGTCATTTATATCGTAAGCGACTTTTTGTTTACTGAAATTTACGGCGTAAAACTGCCCGACGAAGACGGCGTTCTGCACGCCGTGGGCAGAAACTACGCGCCGTACTTCATGCTCGTTGCTTTCGTGGCGGGATTTTCGCTGATCATGGGAATGCTCGTATTCGCGCACCGCTACGTCACGCTGGAATCGACGGGTTACGCGCTGATGTCGTACCTGTATCCTACCGTGTTTTTGATCGTATTCGTCGTATGCAACCATTTGCAGGTGTACTCCGATATCGCAATCGCGTTCGTATTCGGCATCGCGCCGTGCGCAGACGTCATGGCGTTCGTCTTCGGTAAGACGTTCGGGAAGAAATTGCCTGCGAAGATGGCTCCCAACATCAGCCCCAACAAAACGCTGATCGGCGGCGCGGGCGGTCTGTTGGGCGGCGCGATCGGCGGGTTCTGCGTATTTTTGGTTTATTACGGCGTTTGCCGTCCCGTCACGCTGGGAACTTTCGATTCGGTGATTTTCGTCTGGTCGGATCTTTGGTTTTTCTGTGCGATCGGCGTCGTGGCTTCCGCATTCGCGCAGTTCGGCGATCTCGTCGAAAGCGGCATCAAACGCAAACTCGGCATCAAGGACATGGGCAACATTCTGCCCGGACACGGCGGCGTGCTCGACAGAATCGATTCTTCTCTGTACGCAAGCCTGATTATCGCGCTGATTCTGATCGTGCGACTCATGTTGTTCACCTAACCCGCATACACTAAATTAACTGCGTCCGCTGCACAGGCGGACGTTTTCATAGAAGGAAATATGAAGAAGATCGCACTTGTAGGCTGTACGGGCAGCATCGGAAAGCAAACCGCGGAAACCGTACGCCGATATCCCAACGAATTCGCTTTTTCGTCCCTCGTCTGCGGCAACGACGAAAATGCGCTTGCGGCGATGAACGCGGAATTCCGTCCCGCATATGCGTGCTGCGCGGCAAAGGAAGCGCCCGATCTGCAACGCATTTTTGAGGATTGCGACGTCGCGTTGATCGCGGCGGGCGGTTTTGCGGGGCTTTCCTATACGCTTGCCGCCGTGCGCGCGGGGAAGCGGATTGCGCTTGCCAATAAGGAATCCCTCGTCTGCGGCGGAGAACTCGTTCTGCGGGAAGCGGAAAAGTACGGCGCGGAAATCGTGCCGGTAGACAGCGAACATTCCGCAATTTTTCAGGCGCTCTCTTTCCGCAGGGATACGCGTTTTGCGCGGCTCGTACTCACGGCGAGCGGCGGGCCTTTTTTGCACTGCACAGAGGAAGAACTCGCTTGCATGACGGCAAAGGACGCGCTCCGTCACCCGACCTGGAATATGGGCGCGAAAATCACGGTCGACAGCGCGACGCTGCTCAACAAGGGGTACGAGGTGATCGAGGCAAAGTGGCTGTACGGCGCCGGTTACGAACAGATCGAAGCCGTCGTGCATCCGGAAAGCATCGTGCATTCGCTCGTCTATTTCGAGGACGGCGCGGCAATCGCGCAGCTCGGTTATCCCGACATGCGCGTTCCGATTCAGCTTGCGCTCACCTATCCCGAGCGGCTGCCCTGTTGCGAACAACTCGATCTTGCACGGATCGGCGCGCTGCATTTCGAACGGTTGCCGCGCGAAAAATTCCCCTGCTTCGATCTTGCGCTGCGCGCGGGGAAAGAGGGGGGCACCTGCCCCGCTCTGTTGAACGCCGCGGGAGAAACCGCCGTACAGGCGTTTTTGCAGGGGCGTATATCCTTTTTGAATATCGCGGAAACTATCGAAGACGCGCTGAATGCAATTCCCCGCAGCGATGCGGATTGTTACGAAGCGATATCTTCGGCAGACGCGACGGCGCGGGAGAGGGCGCGTAAATTGATTTATGGTAAATAATCTGTTAAGCGTGTGGAGCACGATCGGCTCCGTCGTACTCGCAATTCTGATTCTTCTCGTTATGATTACGGTGCACGAATTCGGGCACTGGGTCGCGGGGAAAATTCTGAATTTTAAAATCAACGAGTTTTCGATCGGATTCGGCCCCGCACTGTTCAAGCACAAATATAAAAAATCGGGCGAAGTGTTCGCGCTCCGTTTGATTCCGCTCGGCGGTTATTGCGCGTTCGAAGGGGAGGATTCGATCGAAGAGGAAAAGCCAGACCTCGCCGAACCCGTGTTCGAGGAAGAAAAGCCGATTGCCGCGGAAACGCCCGCGCAAGCCGTTCCGGAACAGATTGCGGCGCCGCTTCCCGAAGCAAAGGATAAACGCAAAAAGAAACCGCGCGGAGCACCCGGCAAGTTTACCGAAATGAAGCCGTGGAAACGCATCATCGTGTTGCTTGCAGGCGCGTTCATGAATTACGTTTTGGCGCTGTTTCTGATCATCGTTTGTTTTTTCGCATACGGGCAGACGATGACGGCGGTCTATACGATGGACACGGGCGAAGGGCTTGCAAGCGAATATCTGGAATACAGTTTAAAAGACAAGGACATCTTTTTAAAGGCAAACGGAAAGAATTTATACCTCACGACCGATCTTGCGAAAGCGGTCAACGGCAAAAAGAAGGGCGATCTGGTGGAATTCACCGTTTCGCGCGTTGTGGACACCGAAACGAACGCCCGCGAAGAGAGGACGGTTTCCGTCATGCTCCGCGCCGACGTGAACGTGAAAAACAGCGCCGATCTCGACAACGTCTGGGAAGCGCTCGGCGTGGAATATTCGGAAGAGGAAGAAGCATACATGCTCGCGGGCGCAACTTACCGTTTTGGTTTCTTTGAAACGCTTGGGCGTTCGTTCATGTATTCTTTTAAGATTGCGGGTTCGATTTTTAAAGTTTTGGGCGAATTGCTCACGGGCAAACTCGGCATTTCGGCTCTGGGCGGACCTGTGAGCACGATCGCGATGACTTCGCAGGTCGCCTCGCGCAGTTTCCGTAACTTTCTGGAAATCGCGGGATTTATCGGCGTTAACCTCGCCGTGTTCAATCTGCTTCCGATTCCCGCGCTCGACGGCAGTAAGATCGTGTTTACCGTGATCGAATGGATCCGCGGGAAGCCGATCAGCCGAAAGGTCGAGGCGATCATTCACGGCGTAGGGTTTATTTTGCTCTTAGGCTTCGCCGTTTTGGTGGATATTCTGCAATTCGTATTGTAAAAAGAACGGATCCGAAAAGGATCCGTTCTTTCGTTTACGCTTCTTTGGATTTTGTTTGCGTTTCTTCGTGCGGTTGGAACTTGCGCGCCTGTTTGACGAAGGATTTCGAACTGAACACGAGGACGCCCGCCGCAATCACGATCGCAATATCGGGGAAGACGAACGATGAATTGTAAACCAGACTGTAAAGCCATACGTTGTCGAGCGTGGAATATTCCGAGAACGCGAAAACGCCCGAAACGAGATGGCAGAACAAACGGAAGACGCTCCCCGTAAGCGCGCCGAGCGCGAATTGAATCTGCGGTAATTTTTCAAGCGATTTGAGATGCGCGAAGATTCCCGCCAACCCGACGCAGGAAAACGCGATCGGGTAATCCAACAGAAATTGCGCGGGGTGAATGATGTGCGGGTCTTGCAACGCTTGCAGAACGCCGTAAATAAAGCCTGCGAACACGCCTTTCTTTACGCCGAACATATAGGCGTAAATCATGAGCGGAAGCAGGGAGGCGGCGGTAACCGAACCGCCCTGCGGCATTTTTACGATGCGAAGATAGGAGAGCGCGAAGCTCATGGCAATGCAGATTGCCGCATAGGAAATCGTTTTGGAATCGAAGCCTTTCTTTTCTCTTCTTCCGAAAAAGAACGCGAGACAGAGCAGGACGGCGATCAGCCCGATCGAGATCAGGTAGAGCGCGACGTTTTCGCCGACGGTGACGGTTGCACGGTTAAAATCTTCCGCATTGCCTGAGGCGTAATAGACCGCCATGCACACGAGTACGGCAAGGAACGCCGCGCCCGTCGCCCCGCCCGCGAGCGCGTAAACGAGTCGGTTCCGTTTGAGCGCCAGAGCGAGCGCAGAACCCGCGATCGTTGCGATCAGCACGAGGATCGGCGCAAAGAGCACGGCGACGATGCCGTCTTCCAAAAAGGTGAAAGTGAGGAAGGTTGCGCCCAGCGCGCCTGCATAGCAGATCGCGAAAATCAGACTGCACTTGAAGAATTTCGCGCGTTTTTCGTCTTTGAGCGCGAACGCGCAAACGACGAATGCGAGTACCGACGCGAGCGTCAGCCAGATAAAGACCGACCGCACGGCGTTCATCGGCGTATCGAAGAGGATAGGGTACCACTTCGCCGCCGCAAGAAGGGAAACGGGTAACATAAAAAACCTCCGTAAAATTTTTGCCTTACCCGCAGCCGAAATAAAAAACGCCCGCACAAAAGCGCAGGCGCAGTTCATCTGTTTGAAAATCCTGTACTTTCGTTCAAGTATTACCTTGTCCGATTCAAGTGGTATCATCTCAGCCTGTTACAGCACCCACGACGGATAATGCAATTGTAATATAATTATATGCTCGATTGTTGTGAAAGTCAATTGTTTTTTTCGGGAATTTGTAGTATAATTCCGTCAAGAGGTAGTTATGGAAAAGTTTTACGCTTATATCGACAGAATGAAGTTTATCAAACGCTGGCAATTGATGCGTTCCACGCGGGACGAGAACATTATGGAACATTCGCATTCGGTGGCGGTATTGACGCATGCGCTCTCGCTCATCGAAAACGAGGTGTTCGGCGGCAGCGTCAACGTGGAAAAAGCGGTGTTTTACGCCCTCTATCACGAAGTGAGCGAGGTGATGACGGGGGATCTTCCCACGCCCGTGAAGTATTTCAATCAGAGCATTCACGGCGAATACGAAAAGCTGGAAACGCTTGCGGTGGAAAAGATTGCGGATACCCTTCCGCAAGCGTTAAAGCAGGCGCTGTATCCCTGTTTGCAAGCGGATAAAAATTCGGCGGAATATCGGTTCGTCAAGGCGGCGGATAAGCTTTCGGCTTATATCAAATGTCTGGAAGAACTCCGTTCGGGCAACAACGAGTTCGTTCAGGCGGAAAAGGCGATCGGTGACGCGCTTGCGGAAATGAAGATGCCCGCCGTCGATTACTTCTTTAAGCATTTTATTCCTGCGTTTGCACTCACGCTTGACGAGTTGGAAGGACTTTAAACGGAACAGCCGTGCGCGGGGGGACATATGTCCCCCCGCGCACGGCTGTTATTTTATGCTCAGATAAATCATTAAAACGGCGATATCCGCGGGATTGACCCCCGAAATGCGTTCGGCTTGCCCCAAATTCAAAGGACGGATCCGCGCAAGCTTTTCGCGCGCTTCCAGCCGGAGCCCTTCGATTTTCGTATAATCCAGATCGTGCGGCAACGGTTTTTCTTCCATTTTCTTCGCCCGCGCAATCTGTTCTTCGCCCTGTTTCAGATATCCCGCGTAACGGATTTCCGTTTCGCAGCTCAGTTTGACGTCGGCGGGAATTTCTTTCAGAATGCCGAACGTTTCGCAGACGGCGGAAAGGGAAATCCCTCTTCGGAGCAAATCGGCGTACGTCACGCCCGCCGCGAGCGGCGCGCCGCCGCACGATTGCACCAGCGCGTTTGCCGTTTTCTGTTCGGCGCGGGAATGCAGCCGTTTTAAAACTTCCTCCCGCAGGTTCACGCGGGAAAGGAATTTTTCGTAACGCTCTTGCGTTACCAGTCCGCAGTCGTATCCGATCTGCGTCAGGCGCAAATCCGCGTTGTCCTGCCGGAGCGCAAGACGGAATTCCGCGCGCGATGTCATCATGCGGTACGGTTCGTCCGTGCCTTTGGTCACGAGATCGTCGATGAGCACGCCGATATACGCCTGATCCCGTCGCAGTATGAGCGGAGGCATTCCGCGCAGTTTCAGCGAAGCGTTCAAACCTGCGATCAGTCCCTGCGCCGCGGCTTCTTCGTAGCCGCTCGTGCCGTTGATCTGTCCCGCCGTGTACAAGCCCGAAACTTTTTTGGATTCGAGCGTCGGGAGCACGTCTAACGTGTCGACGCAGTCGTATTCGATCGCGTAAGCGTAGCGCACGATTTCGCAATCTTCCAACCCTTCCACCGTGCGGTACATCTGTTTTTGCAGATCGTGAGGGAGCGAGGTGGAAAGCCCCTGTACGTAAATTTCCGTCGTGTCGGCGCCTTCGGGTTCCAAAAAGAGTTGGTGCCGTTCCTTGTCGCGGAAGCGCACGACCTTCGTTTCGATCGAGGGGCAGTAACGCGGCCCCGCGGAAGAAATCTGTCCGTTATACATCGGCGCGCGGTCGAGGTTTTCAAGAATGACTTCGTGCGTCTTTTCGTTGGTGTAGGCAAGATAGCAGGGTGTTTGAACGTCGGGTACGCGGTGGTTTAAAAAAGAAAAGGGGTAGACCTGTTCGCCCGGCTGTTCGGGTAATTTTTCAAAATGAACGGTGCGCCCGTCCAAACGCGCGGGCGTGCCCGTTTTGAACCGCCTGACGCTGTAACCGAGTTCGGTTAAATTGCGGGTGAGCAGCGTTGCGTTCGAAAACCCGTTGGGCCCGCTGTCTTTTACGGCTTCGCCCGTGATCGTCTGCGCGTTGAGGTACACGCCCGTTGCGATAATCGCCGCACGGCATAAAAAAATGCCGCCGTACGCCGTTTTCACGCCCGTGACGCAGCCGTTTTCGGTGAGGATTTCCGCTACTTCGCCCTGTACGATGCGTAAATTCGGCGTGCGTTCGAGCACCTTTTTCATTTCGCGGTGGTAAGCGTTTTTATCCGTTTGCGCGCGGAGCGACTGTACCGCTGCACCTTTTCCCTCGTTGAGCATGCGGTATTGCAGGGCGCATTTATCGGCGTTCACCGCCATTTCACCGCCCAGCGCGTCGATTTCGCGCACCAAATGCCCCTTCGCCGTTCCGCCGACGGAGGGGTTGCAAGGCATAAAGCCGATGCTGTCCGCATTCAAAGTTAAAAGCATCGTTGACCGTCCCGTGCGGGCGAGCGCAAGCGCGGCTTCACAGCCTGCGTGCCCCGCGCCGATGACGACGGCGTCGCATTCGCATTCGATAAAAGTATGCATTACTGTTTTAAAATCGCGCTCTTAATGTCGTTTACGTCTTTTAAAATGGTGTCGTTTACTTTTAAGAGCTGGGCGACCTTGTCCCGCGCGTAAATGATCGTGGAGTGGTCGCGTCCGCCCATTTCCTTGCCCACGCTCACGAGGGGGAGGGATAGCATTTCGCACATCAGGTAAACGCAAATTTGTCTTGCCCGCACGATTTCGTGCCGTTTGTTTTTGCCTAAAAGGTCGGCTTTGGTAATCGAATAATAAGAGCAGGTCGCGCGGATAATGGTTTCGGCGGTGATTTCTTCGGGCTCTTCCACGTTGATGGACTCCTGCAAAGCGAGCGCGGCGAGCTTGAGCGAAACAGGTTCTTCGTGCAGTTTGCTGGCAAAGATCACGGTGTTCAGCCGCCCTTCGAGGGTGCGCACGTTGTTGTCGGAATTTTTCACGAGGAACGCGAGCACGTCGTCGGGAATGATCATTTTCTTTTCAAGCGCTTTGCGTTTTAAAATCGCCGTTTTCGTTTCGAGATCGGGCGGTTGAATGTCGGCGATCAGTCCGCCTTCGAAGCGGGTGCGCAGTCGTTCTTCCAACGTTTTCAGCTCCTTTGCGGGGCAGTCGGAAGAAATGACGATTTGTTTGTGCTGCGCGAACAGTTCGTTGAAGGTATGGAAGAACGCTTCCTGCACGCCCGGACCCTTCCAGGACTGGATGTCGTCGATGAGCAGCACGTCCACGTTACGGTAGCGGTTACGGAAGCGCGCTTCGGTATCCCTGCCGCCGTGCTTGGAAAACATGCTGTCTACGTATTCGTTCAAAAAGGTTTCGCTCGTGGTGTAAAGCACTTTCAGCGCGGGTTTCTTTTCGGCGATTTCGTTGGCGATCGCCTGCAAAAGGTGCGTTTTGCCCAGCCCCGAACTGCCGTAAATGTACAGCGGGTTAAAATTTTCGCCGGGCGCCGCCGCGACCGATTTCGCCGCCGCCAACACGAATTTGTTCGAGCTTCCCTCGACGAACGAATCGAACGTGTACCGCTTGTCGAGCATAACGGGCTGTTCTTCCACGGCGTCCGGCATTTCGTTGAGGGTGTATGTTTCGCTGCCCTCTACGGTAATGACGAGATCGGTGAGCCCGACTTCGGCGGAAACGACCGCTTCGCGGAGTTTGCCCAGATGATGTTTGTTGATTGCGTTTGCGATCAGCTCGGTCGCCGCCTGCAACACGATTTTACGGTTGACGACGTCTACGGGCGCGAGCGGTTCCACGAACGTGGAATAGGAAATCGGATTGATGAGTTTTTCCGCACGCTCTTTGATTTTATTCCATAAAACTTCGAGTTGAGTAATTTCCGCCATTTTTTCCTCGCAAACGCTTTCTCTTTTTTTTCGGATTTGGTATAATAAGTCGAAGGGGAATGATTCCCCGATGCTTCAATTATAGTACAAAACCGCCCAAAAAGAAAGTGTTTTCGCCCGAAATTCGATTATGGTAATAAAAAAATTAACCCTCGACAATTTCAGAAATTACGAACACGAGAGTTTTTCCTTTTCGGAAGGGCTCAACGTGCTTACGGGCAAAAACGCGCAGGGCAAGACCAACTGCGCCGAGGCGGTGTTTTATCTTTGCACGGGCGCTTCGCTGCGCATTCGCCACGACCGCCAGCTCATTCGCAAGGGAACGGATTTCGCCCGCATTTCCGCATTGGCGGAAAGCCGATTCGGAAGCGTGTCGCTGGAAGCGGTCGTATTCGAAAACAAGCGCGAACTCTACGTCAACGGCAACAAACTCGCGCGTCCCGTCGATTTGCTGGGGAATATGAACAGCGTGTTCTTTTCGCCCGGGGAGCTGCGGCTTATTCAGGACGGGCCCGACGAACGCCGCCGCTTTCTGAATCTTTCCATTTCGCAGACTTCGCGCGATTACTGCGTGTCGCTCAACCGATTTCAGAAGATTCTCGATCAGCGCAACAATCTGCTCAAAGACCGCTGTTTCGGCGTGATCGAAGAAACGCTTCCCGTCTGGGACGAACAGCTTGCTGCTTACGCCGCGGCGGTAATCCGCAAGCGCAGGGAATATCTCGGCATGCTCTCGCCGCTCGCCGCCGAAGCACACGCCTATCTGACCGATGGCGCCGAATCCCTTTCGCTCGACATGGACGGCGATTATCCTGCCGAGGAAGAGGGGATTCGCGCAAAACTGCTCCGTCTGCTCGAAAATTCGCGCGAGCGGGATATCCGTCTCGGCTATACCACGGTGGGGCCTCACCGCGACGACCTGCGCGTTGCGATCGGGGGCGCGGACGCGCGCGGGTACGCTTCGCAGGGGCAGGCGCGCACGGCGGCGCTTGCGATGAAGCTTGCGGAAACGGAAATTTTCAAACGGTACGCAGGCGAATCGCCCGTACTCATTTTGGACGACGTGATGAGCGAACTTGATCTTCCGCGCCGCAAAAAGCTGCTTGCGCGGGTCAAGGATTTGCAGTGTATACTCACCTGTACGCACGCCGAACGGGTGCTGTACGGAACGGAGAGCAACCGCATTCGCATTCACGGCGGGAGAATCGTGGAATGAGGGCGGATCTGCATTTGCATACCGTCTATTCGGACGGCGCGTATTTGCCCGAAGAAATCGCGCGCAGGGCGGCTCAAGCGCGCGTGGAGCTGATTTCCGTCACCGATCACGACAGCATGGAGGGCGCGGACGAAAAGCGCGCCGCTGCGGAAAAATACGGGTTGCGGTACGTGGACGGCTGGGAAATTTCGGCGTACCGCGGCGCGGTCAAGGTGCACGTGCTCGGCTACGGCTGCGCGCGCGGGGAAGCGTACCGCGCGTTTTTGCAAGCGCGGCGGGAGGGCGTGCTCGTCCGCGCGCGGGATATGATCGAAAAAGCAAACGCGTTGTTCGGATTTACCGTTACGCTCGAAGCTGCGCAGGCGCGGCAGGTCAAACGAGACGCGCCGCTCCATACCATGCACGTTGCGGGCGCCTTCGCCGAACGGCTGGGGGAGGACCCGATCGAGGTTTACCGCAAATATTTTTCGGCGGGGAAGCCAGCTTTTTCGCAGTTGTGCCGCCCTTCGCCCGAAGAGGCGGTCGAAGTGATCCGCGCCTGCGGCGGAATCTCGTCGCTTGCGCACCCCGCCCGCATCCGTCTGCCGTTTGCCGAACGCGAAGCGTTGATGGACGGGTTGTGCGCGCGCGGATTGAACGGAATAGAATGCTTTCATACTTCGCATACTGTCGGCGACAGGGAATATTTCACGGCGTATGCGCATGCGCGCGGACTTCTGGTCACGGGCGGTTCGGATTTTCATAAGGACGGCACCGACCGCATTCTGGGTCTGCCCGAATTTCACGCTTCCGCACGGCTGCTTTCGGCGTTGGAGATTCCCGTTCGAGGGAGCAAATGACGAATTTTTTTCATGCTGCGATATCGCTCCTCCTTGCGGGGAGCTTTTTATTTGCGCCCGTTTCCCGTACGGGTAAGGTGCGGGAGGGCGTGTGCGTCAACGGGCAAAACGTGGGCGGGATGTCCTATGCGGAAGCCGAAAATTCCGTGCGTGCGGGGCTGTTTCGCACGCCCTTTACGGTGCATACGCCCGCGGGGGATTTTACGCCCGATTTAACGTATACCGACGATCTTGCAAAACTTTTGCGCAAGGCGAAGAAGGGGGCGGAACTCACGGTGCAATACACCCGTACGTGGGCGACTGCCGAAGAGGATATTCTGGAATATTGCAGACGCAGCGCTTGTGATCCGACGGACGCGCGTGCGTTTTTCGACGGCGTGCAATTTACCTATACGCCCGAACGGAGCGGCACGATCTGCGATTACCGTATGTCTTTGGAAACCGCGCTCGAAGCGTTCGAAGCGGGCGAAACGGAAACCGCGCTCTGCACGCGGGAATCCGAGCCCTCCGTTTCGCTTTCGGAAATGAAAGCGCGCACCCGAAAACTGGGCGCGTATACGACTTATTTCGACGGCACGAACACGCCGCGCCGCCATAATATCGCCCTCGCCGCGCAAAAGATCAACGGAACGATTTTAAATCCGGGCGAAGAATTTTCGTTCAACGCCGTCGTGGGAAAACGCACGCGGGAAAACGGGTTCGAAGAAGCGGCGATCATTCTCGACGGCGAATTCGTGCCGGGCGTGGGCGGCGGCGTATGTCAGGCGAGCACGACGCTTATGAACGCCGCGCTGCACGCGGGACTGGCGGTGACGGAAAGCCGCAACCATTCGCTTTCGGTGGGATACGTTTCCCCTTCGCTCGACGCGATGGTTTCCGATTCCAGCGATCTGAAATTTAAAAATCCCTATCCGTATCCCGTCTATTTGGGCACCGCGACGGGGGAAAACTACGTGCGGTTTACCGTATACGGCAAACCGGACGGAAAGCGGTACGAAACGGAGAGCCGCGTGCGCTTCTATCTTCCGCCGCCGCCCGCGGAAATCGTGGAAGGGGATACGGAAGAAGTCATCAGGGAAGCGAAGGAGGGGCTTGCGAGCGAAAGCTATCTGCTCGTATACGACAAGAACGGCGCGTTGCTGAGCCGCACGCTGCTGCGCAGGGATACCTACGCCGCCCGCAAGGGAATTTATCAGATCAAAAAAGTGGACGCGGAAGGTGCGGAAGGGGAGAAAGAAGAAAAAAATTCGGAAAATCCGCGTGAAATAAGTTGATTTTTTTTCGCATATCCGTTATAATCAATAACTGACTTCGGGCGTTCCTCTGCCGCACAGCCGGGAATGAACGTCGCGTAAAATCGGAGGTAAAGTCATGGGACTCATCGAGGCAATCGAAGCCGAAGGCATGAAGCAGGAAGTTCCCCAGTTCAACGTAGGCGACACCGTGAAAGTCGGCTACCGCATCATCGAAGGCGGAAAGGAAAGAATCCAGAACTTCGAGGGCGTAGTCATCGCCAAAAAGAACGGCGGAATCCGCGAAACGTTTACCGTGCGCCGTCTTTCGTTCGGCGTGGGCGTGGAACGTTGCTTCCCCTTGCATTCCCCCAAGGTGGCGTACGTCACCGTAGTGAGAGCGGGCAAAGTGAGAAGAGCGAAACTCTATTACTTGCGCGGGCTTACGGGGAAAGCGGCAAAAATCAAGGAAAAGAAGTAATTTTTCAAAGAGAACGAACAGCGCGTCAAAAGTCAATGACCGCTGTTTTTTCTTTTTGCAAAGAAATTTTTCCCCTTTAAAAAATTCGCGAAAGTTCCGAAAAACCGTTTACAATTTTAATTTTATCGGTTAGAATAGTAAAAACAATATAATAGGGAATACATTTGATTATGAAAAAGTCCAGATTCAAAAATTTATCTGCATATTTGATCGCGTTTCTCGCGCTCGCGTTCGTATTTCTGGCGTTCGGTCTGGGAACGCTCGGCTCGGCGGTTTCCACGGGAAAGTCTTACGAACTTTTTACTTCCTCGAAAGAGGACGAAAATCCCAACGTCGTGTTCCGTCTTTCCAACCCCGTAAGCAAGAAGGCGGACGGTTCGACCGAAACGACGTATCTTACGTTGAAACACGTCTACGTGAACGTCGGCACGCTGTACGGCAGCGCGGGCAAAGACGTGAGCATCCGTCTGAACCGCGGCACTTCTTCCAATTCGTTCAGTTCGTCCTCCTCTTATCAGTGGACGGCGATGCTGGAAAATTTGACGCCCGCGCCCGTGGAAGAGGACAAGAAAAGCACCGCCGTGAAAGACGCGCAATTCAACTGGGTTGCGCCGTTCGACGAACAGATCGTAAAAAATTCCGCAGACGGGTACAAGGTGCAGAGTTATTCTTATTACCGTCTTACCGCGCCGTCGAACAACATTCTCGTAAACGAAATCGTGTTCGTGGGCGAAAAACTCACTTCTTCCAACGGCGAGGGAACGGGGGAATTTTACGTGATTCCCGCGCAGGTTTATTCCGCAACGCCTTATAACCACGAAACCAACGAATCCGCAAAACGGCGCGCGGGCGCGCTCATTGACAAACAGAAGATGCCGAATACGGCGCAATCTTCGTTCAGCCGTCTTTCGCCCGAAGAGAGCGCTATTATGGCGTCGATTGCGGAAATGCGTCTCGGCAATACCTATGCGGAAAAGAACGTCTACCACGGCGATACCGTGTACAATACGCTGGGCACGAGCGTACTCGCGCTCGGCACGCTGATCTTCGGCATGAGTCCGTTCGGGTTGCGTTTCTTCCCGATGCTCGCCTCTTTCGGCGTACTCGTGCTCGGTTATTTCTTTGCAAAAGCATTGTTCAAAAGCGAAAAGGCGGGGTTTGCATTCGCGCTCGTTTACGCGCTTTGCAATTTCTCGTTCGGGCTGGGGCATCTGGGCACGCCTTTGATGCTCGGCGTATTCTTCTTCGTTGCTTCGCTGTACGCCTGCTACTCTTTCTATGCCCGCGGCATGAAGACGGCGCACGTGCTGAGTGCGTTGCCGCTCATCGTTTCCGGTCTGTGCGGCGCGGCGGCAATCTGCGTGAACGGCGCGTTCCTGATCCCCGTTCTGGGCGTGGTCGGGTTGTTTGCGGCGGGGATCGTGCGCCAACGGAAAGCGCGCAGATACTATCTCGATCTTGCGATCGAAGAAGCGGAGGCGGAAGAACGGGCGCTTGCCGATCGGCGCGGAAGCCGGACGGAAGAACTTCCCGCCCCCAAAGGGAAAGAAAAAGTGGTGGCGGTGCTTACGGAATACCGCAACAAAACGGCGGTGGCGGCGGCTTCTTTTGCGACGAGCCTCATCGTGGGCGCGCTCTTCTTTTCGCTCGTATTCCTCGTTCCGATGTATTATCTTGCGGTCAAGCTGTTCGATAATCCCGCTTCCCCGCAGATGAATATTTTCCTGCTTGCGGCGCACTATTTTGCAGGAGGGTATACGGGCGGCACGGCGGCAAACGCCTGGACGGTGCCGTATACGCTCTTCGTTGGCAGCGGCAGCGTGTACGCGATTACGGCGGTCGTTATGAACGTCGTTGCTTTGCTTGCGGGCTTGTGCGGAATCGCGTTCGCAATTTGGCGCATCGTACTCGTCTGCACGGGGAAAGCGGAAAAGAGCGAACTTCGCAGTTTGGTCGTTCTGCTCGGCGCGCTTGCGCTTTCGCTCGTTACGACGGCGTTCGCGCAGGGCGGACACGCGTTCCTGATGCTTGCGTACGCGTTCGCGTTCGTGCTTGCGGGCGGCGCGGTCAAGCATTTTACCGAGGCGGAGGGCAAGACGGCAAAGATTGCCAAAGCCGTTTGCATCACGGGAATCGTGTTGCTCGGCGTCTGCTTCCTGCTGGCGGCGGTGTTTACCTTTTCCGTTCCGCTTCCTGCGGCGTTCATGAACAGGTTCGTTTGACGCCCGTTTTAGAACGAAGGAGAGAATATGGTTGCAAAAATCATTTGTTACACGCTGAACGGACTGGAAGGCGTGCCGATCGAGGTTGAAACGGACGTCAATAAGGGCGTGCCCCAGTACGAAATGGTGGGCTTGCCCGATACTGCGGTAAAAGAGAGCAAGGAACGCGTGCGCTCCGCGCTGAAAAACAGCGGAATGCTCTTTCCGATGAATAAAATTACCATCAATTTCGCGCCTGCCGACATCAAGAAAGAAGGAGCTTCCTTCGATCTTGCCGTGGCGGTGAGTTTGTTAAAGGCGAGCGAACAGCTCGTCGGCGCCGACCTCAGCCAAACGGTGTTTTTGGGCGAACTCGCGCTGAACGGCGATTTGCGTCCTGTTTCGGGGTTGCTTCCGATTTTGATTTCCGCAAAGGGACACGGATTTACGAAATTTATCATTCCCGCGGGCAACGCGAAAGAAGCGGCGTTTTTGGGCGGTGCGGAAATTTACCCCGCGCATTCGCTCGCTCAGGTCGTAAAACATCTTGCGGGATTCAATACGATCCCGCCCCTTGAAACGCAAACGTTTGTCGTTTCGAACGGGGGAAAGGGTTCTTCCGATCTGAAATTCGTAAAAGGACAGCCGATGGCGCGCCGCGCGCTCGAAATCGCGGTGGCGGGCGGGCACAACCTGCTCATGGTCGGACCGCCCGGAACGGGCAAGACGATGCTTGCGCGCTGTCTGCCTACGGTCATGCCCGATCTTACGTTTGAAGAGGCGCTTGAAATTACCAAAATTCATTCGGTTGCGGGCACGCTGGGCGAACAGGGGATCGTGAGTATCCGTCCCTTCCGTACCCCGCACCATACGGCGACGACCGTTTCGATGTGCGGCGGCGGAAACCGCGTCGTGCATCCGGGCGAAATTTCGCTTGCGCACGGCGGCGTTCTCTTTTTGGACGAATTGCCCGAGTATAAGCGTTCGACGCTCGAAGCGCTGCGCCAGCCCCTCGAAGACGGCGTGATCACCGTTTCGCGCGCGGGCGGCACGTTTACGTATCCCGCGCGCTTTATGCTGTGCGCGAGCATGAATCCCTGCCCCTGCGGCAATTACGGCTCCGCCGAGCGCACTTGCAGCTGCACGGCTTCGGAAATCCGCCGTTACCGTAAAAAAGTTTCGGGACCCTTGCTCGACCGTATCGATTTGCAGGTGGAAGTCGATAATATTTCTTACGACGATCTTGTCGCTTCGGCGGAAAACGAGAGTTCGGAAACGGTCAAAAAACGGGTGGACGCGGCAAGACGCATTCAGCACAACCGCTTCGAAGAGAGCGGAATCAACACCAACGCAGAAATGGGCGAACGGGAACTTTCCGCGTTTTGCGCGCTCGATGCGGAAGGGGATCGGATTTTGCGCGCCGCGTTCGAAAAAATGAATCTTTCGGCGCGCGCCCGCGGAAGAATCATCAAAGTCGCGCGGACGATCGCCGATCTCGACAACAGCGAAGCGATCAAACCCAAACACGTGTTCGAAGCGGTTTCGTACCGCATTTACGATAAGCTGGATTGACGATGACGCAGGACGAACAGGCAATTTTATGGCTCGCCGCTTGCTCGGGGTTGGAACGCCGTACGTGCGTTCGATTGCTGCGCGCGGCAAAGCGTCCCGCACTTTTGTTGGAAGATTTTGAAAAATTTTCGAAAATCGTACTAAAAGAGGGGCAAAGCGGGTTATATAATAGCGACCGCTCTTTGCGGATCCGTCAGACGGAGCAGGCAATGCGGCGGCTGGAAGCGAAAGGACGGTTTGCCGTGACCCTCGTTTCCGACGATTATCCGCTTCCGTTAAAGGAAACGCCCGACGCGCCGTTGCTCTTGTACGGCGAAGGAAACCGCGCGCTGTTAAAGGAACGCGCCTTCTGTATCGTCGGCTCCCGCATTACGCCCGCATGGGCGGAAAAGACGGGGCAGCGGATCGCAAAAGAGCTGAGCGAAATCTTTGCGATCGTTACGGGATTTGCCGAAGGCGGCGACAGCGCGGCGATCGCGGGCGCGATCGAAGGCGGGAAGCTGATCTGCGTTCTGCCGAACGGTCTAGACGGATGTTATCCCGCTTCGCACGCGTCGCTCAAAAAGCGCGTCAAAGAACGCGGTTTGCTGCTTTCGGAGTTTCCGCCGGAGGAAGGGGTGAACAAGGGAGCGTTTCATGCGCGGAACAGGATTCTTGCGGGGCTTTCCGAAGGGGTTCTCGTCCTTTCGGCAGGGGAGAGAAGCGGTACGCTGATTACGGCGAACGATGCGCTCGATTACGGGCGGGACGTGTTCGCGTTGCCTTACAGCCTCGGCGAGCGCAGGGGCGCGGGGTGCAACCGTCTGATTCAAAAGGGCGCTTTTCTCGTGACGGATACGGAGGATATTCTTTCCGTTTACGGATTGCATTCGATCAAAACGGAGCGGGTTTCGCTCACTGCGGAGGAAACGCGCGTGCTGGAAGTACTGCGAACGGGCGGTACGCTGCACGCCGCGGTCATTGCAGAGCGGGCGGACATGCAGATATTCGAAGCGGCGGCGGTGCTTTCGTCGCTCGAACTCAAAGGGCTCGCGGTCAAAGCGGGCGGAAATCAATACAACGCATTATAATCTTCAATTTAGGAGAGAACATGGATCTGATTATCGTGGAATCGCCTTCCAAGGCAAAGACAATTTCGAAATACTTAAAGGGAAAATACAAGGTAGACGCTTCGGGCGGACATATCCGCGATTTGCCGCAGAAGACGCTCGGCGTGGCGGTCGATAAAAATTTCGAACCCAAATACGTGACTTCTCCCGGAAAGGAAGAGACGATCAACCGTCTTGCGGACGAAGCCGCCCGCGCGGACAGAGTGTTTCTCGCAACCGACCCCGACCGTGAAGGCGAGGCGATTTCCTGGCATTTGCAAACGGTCCTCGGGTTGGACAAAGAGGGGGAGAACCGCATCGAATTCAACGAAATTTCCCCCAAGGCGGTTGAGCGGGCGTTGCAAAAACCCCGTAAGATCAATTACAATCTCGTCGACGCGCAGCAGGCGCGCCGCGTGATGGACCGCTTGGTGGGTTATAAACTTTCTCCTTTTTTAAACAACAAAATCCGGAACGGACTTTCGGCGGGGCGGGTGCAGTCGGTTGCGCTGCGGCTCACCGTAGAGCGCGAACGCGAAATCATGGCGTTCGTGCCCGAAGAGTACTGGAATGTAACCGCGGAATTGCAGGACGGCGATAAGAAGTTTTCTCCGTTCAAAGCTTCGCTCGAAAAGAAGAACGGTAAAAAGTTCAAGATCGGCAACAAGGAAGAAAGCGAAGCGGTGCTTGCCGCGCTGGGCGCGGGCGGGTACTGCGTGGGCGCGGTGAAAAAATCGGTTACGAAATCGCATGCGCCCGCGCCGTTCACTACGAGTACGTTGCAGCAGGACGCTTCGAACAAACTGGGCATGACTGCGCCCGAAACCATGCTCATGGCACAGCACTTGTACGAGGGGATCGACGTGGACAACGGCGAACACGTCGCCTTCGTAACTTACATCAGAACGGACTCCACCCGCGTTTCCGAAGAGGCGCAGGCGGCGGCGCAGGCGTTTATCGAAGAAAAATACGGCAAGGATTTCCTGCCCGAAAAACCCAACGTTTACGCTTCCAAAAAGGGCGCGCAGGACGCGCACGAAGCAATCCGCCCGATCGATCTTTCGCGCACGCCCGAATCCGCCAAAAAAATGCTCGATAAAAAGCATTACAACGTATACAAGCTTATTTACGACCGTTTCGTCGCTTCGCAGATGGCGGAAGCGCAGTACGATTCCATGCAGATCGAAGTGAACAACGGCGAATACACCTTTAAAGCGAGCGGCAAAGCACCCCGTTTTGCCGGCTACACCGCCGTGTATCAGGATGCGAAAAAGGACGAAGAGGAAGAAACGAAGGGCTTGCTCCCCCCGCTCGCGGAAGGGGACGGGCTCGATTGTCTTGCGTTAAAGCCCGAACAGAAGTTCACCAAACCGCCCGTGCGCTACACGGACGCATCGCTCGTAAAGGCGATGGAAGACAAGGGAATCGGCAGACCTTCGACCTACGCTTCCATTATTTCCGTGCTCAACAAGCGCAAGTACGTGGAAAAAGAGGGCAAGTACATGAAGCCCACCGAAGTCGCTTTCCGTATCACAGATTTGCTCGTGCAGTATTTTACCGACATCATGGACGTCGGTTTTACGGCGAACATGGAAGAAAAGCTCGACCAGATCGAGGACGGCGGCAAGGACTGGCACGCGATCATCGGCGACTTCTATCCGCCGTTCGAACAGAAGCTCCGCTTCGCCAACACCGACGGCGACGAGCTGACCGAAATCCTCTGCGAAAAGTGCGGGCATCCGATGGTGCGCCGCAACGGCAAATACGGCAAGTATCTGGCTTGTTCCAACTACCCGAAATGTTCGAACATCGTGAGCGAAGAGGAAGCTGAAGTTTCCGAAACGCCCTGCCCCAAATGCGGCGCGATGATGGTGGTCAAGAGCGGGCGCTACGGCAAATTCCTTGCCTGCCCCAACTATCCCGAATGCAAATCGACGATGCCGTTCGGGGAAGAAAAGGAACAGGTTTTGGAAGGGATTTGCCCCGATTGCGGCAAACCGACCAAAAAATTACACTCCAAACGCGGGAAATTGTATTACGGATGCAGCGGATATCCCGAATGCAAGTTCATGAGCTGGGATCTTCCCACGGGCGAAAAGTGCCCCCAGTGCGGCAGCGCGGTGATCAAAAACGCGAAGGGCTCGGTGAGATGTTCCAACCGCGATTGCGGTTACGCGCCCCTTTCCGAAGAGCCTGCGCCCGCGACGGAAGAAACGCATGATTAAGGTCATCGGCGCGGGGCTTGCCGGCGCGGAAGCGGCGTATTTTCTCGCAACGCACGGCGTAGAAGTCGAGCTGACGGAAATGAAACCGCAAAAGCGGACGCCCGCGCATTCGGGCGAAGGGTTTGCGGAACTCGTCTGTTCGAATTCGTTAAAGAGCAGCGACGTTTACGGCAACGCGTGCGGTCTTTTAAAAGAGGAACTGCGCGCGCTCGGATCGCTTACGATGGAGGCGGCGGAACAGACCAAAGTTCCCGCGGGCGGCGCGCTCGCCGTGGACCGCGAAAAATTTTCGGCATATATCACCGAAAAGCTCAAACGCCACGAACGCGTTCATATCGTCTGCCGCGAAGAAAGCGAGCTGCCGGAAAGCGGAATTATCGCGACGGGGCCGCTCACTTCCGAACCTTTGAGCAAGGCGATCGAAGGGGCGTTCGGCGGCGGACTGCACTTTTACGACGCGACCGCACCCGTCGTTTCGGCGGACAGCATCGATTATTCCAAAACCTTTTCCCAGAGCCGCTACGGCAAAGGGGAGGGCGACTATATCAATTGTCCGCTCACGAAAGAGGAATACGAAACGTTCGTGAAAGAGCTCGTCAGCGCCGAGCGCGCGCAGCTGCATGCGTTCGAAAAACGGGAAATTTTCGAGGGCTGCATGCCCGTGGAAATTATGGCGTCGCGCGGGCGGGAAACGCTGCGCTTCGGAATGCTCAAACCCGTCGGGTTGGAAACGGAAGGGGTGCGCCCCTACGCCGTGCTGCAACTGAGAAGGGAGAACGAAGCGGGTACGGCGTACGGGCTCGTGGGATTTCAGACCAACTTGAAATTCGGCGAACAGAAGCGGGTGTTTTCTCTGATTCCCGCCCTGAAGAACGCGGAGTTTGAACGCTACGGCGTGATGCACCGCAATACGTTTTTGGAGTCGCCGAAGATTCTGAACGCGGATTTTTCGGTAAAAAACAATCCGAATCTGTTCTTTGCCGGGCAGATTACGGGGGTCGAGGGCTACGTGGAAAGCGCGATGAGCGGGCTGCTCGCGGGCGTGCAGGCGTATCTGCGGGCGAACGGGAGGGAAACGCTCGTGCCCGAAGATACTTGCGTATGCGGGGCGCTATCCCGTTATATCGCGGCGCCGAACAAGCATTTCCAACCGATGAACGCAAGCTACGGCGTTTTGCGCCCGATCGAGGGCGTGCGCGACAAAAAAGAAAAGAAACGGCTTCTCGGCGAACGGGCGTTGCGCGAAATCGCGCGGTTCCGTACGCTGATCGAAGATAAAAAGGAGTAAATTATGGAATTTCGCGGAACGACGATCTGCGCCGTCAAAAAGGACGGCGTGACGGCGATTGCAGGCGACGGACAGGTGACGATGGGGGAATCCGTCGTCTTTAAAAACACGGCGATCAAAGTGCGCCGCATTTACGGCGGCAAAGTCATACTCGGTTTTGCAGGCTCGGTGACGGACGCGTTTTCGCTTTCGGAACGCTTTGAAGGCATGCTCAACAAGTTTGCGGGCAATCTGATGCGGTCCGCCGTGGAGCTTGCCGATTTGTGGCGCAGCGACAAGATCGGCAGAAAGCTCGACGCCATGATGATTACGGCGGATAAGGACACGCTTCTCATTCTTTCGGGCACGGGCGAAGTAATCGAGCCGGACGAGGGCATCTGCGCCATCGGCAGCGGCGGCAATTACGCTTTGGCAGCGGCGCGTGCGCTTGCGCAGAATACCGACTATTCCGCCGAGGAAATCGCGCGCAAGTCGCTGAAAATCGCGAGTGAAATTTGCGTGTATACCAACGACCACATCATTTGCGAGGTAATCTGACATGAACTTATCGCCGAAACAAATCGTAAACGAACTGAATAAACACATTATCGGGCAGGAGGACGCGAAAAAAGCGGTCGCAATCGCGCTTCGTAACCGTTACCGCCGCGCCCAGCTTTCGCCCGAACTGCGCGAAGAAATCACGCCCAAAAACATTATCATGAAGGGGCCTACGGGCGTGGGAAAAACGGAAATCGCGCGCCGCCTCGCAAAGCTCGTAAAAGCGCCTTTCGTCAAGGTAGAAGCCACCAAATATACCGAAGTCGGTTACGTGGGCAAGGACGTAGAGGGCATGGTGCGCGACCTTGTGGAATGCGCGTTCCGTCTTGTGAAGGACGAAAAGACGGCGGAAGTTTCCACTAAGGCGACGGACGTCGCGGAAAAGAAAATGGTAAAGCTGCTCGCCGAGCTGAAAAAAGCGGACCGCGGCGAAACTGCGCGCGAGGTTTTCGAAGCGAATCTTCTGGAATCGCTGCGCAAAGGGCTGTACGATTCGCTCGTGATCGAAGCGGAAGTTTCGGAAGAGCCTTCGAGCATGGAACTCGTCCCCGGCGGCGCTGCGATCAATCTCGGGTCGCTCTTCGGTGAAATGCTGCCCAAAAAGAAAAAGAAGCGCAAACTTACCGTAAAAGAAGCGATGAAAATTTATATCGCCGAAGAGGCGGATAAACTCATCGATGACGACGCCGTGAAGGAAGAAGCGCTCCGCCGCGCCGAAAACGACGGAATCATCTTCATTGACGAAATCGATAAAATCGCGGGCAAGGGCAATACTTCGGGCGCGGACGTTTCCCGCGAGGGCGTGCAGCGGGACATCCTTCCGATCGTGGAAGGCAGCACGGTCATGACGAAATACGGCGCGGTCAAAACGGATTACATGCTCTTCATTGCGGCGGGCGCGTTCCACGTCGCGCGGGTGGAAGATCTGATTCCCGAATTGCAGGGTCGCTTCCCCGTATCGGTAGAGCTTTCGTCGCTCACGAAAGAGGATTTCGTGAATATCCTTACCAACACCGAACACTCGCTGACCCAACAGTACGCGGTGCTGCTTGCGGTCGATCACATCGACCTGCGCTTTACGCCCGATGCGATCGAGGCGATCGCCGAAATTTCGGAAGAGATCAATTTGACGAGCGAAGACATCGGCGCGCGCAGATTGCATACCGTCATGGAATATCTGCTCGAAGATATTTCTTTCAACGCGGGCGGCGATTATCCGCTCGTTCCCGTCGAAGTCAACCGCGCTTACGTGGAAGAGCATCTGAGCAAGATCACCAAAGACCGCGACCTGAAAAAATACGTGCTTTAATAGAAGAAGGTGACTATGATCAATATTCCCAAAGGGACGAAGGACGTATTGCCGGGCGATGCGCACCTTTGGCACTACGTGGAAAACACGGCGCGAAAAACCGCCGAAGCTTACGCGTTTCAAGAAATCCGCACGCCCGTGTTCGAATACACCGAACTGTTCGCGCGCGGCGTGGGCGACACGACGGATATCGTCAACAAAGAAATGTATACTTTTCTCGATAAAGGCGGGCGTTCCGTCACTCTCCGCCCCGAAGGGACGGCGGGCGTTGCGCGCGCGTTTATCGGAAATGGACTTGCCGGCGGCGCAATGCCGTTCAAAGCGTATTATCTGATTTCCGCGTTCCGCTACGAGCGTCCGCAGGCGGGCAGACTGCGCGAATTTCATCAGTTCGGCGCGGAACTGTACGGCGCGGAGGGCGCGTTTGCCGACGCGGAAGCGATTTCTCTCGCCGATTCCTTCCTCAAAAATTTGGGATTGAAGGACGTGCGGCTGCAAATCAATTCCATCGGTTGCAAGCATTGCCGCGCGGCTTACCACAACGCGCTGCGCGATTACTTTGCGCCCCGTTTGAACGAAATGTGCGAAGACTGCAAGGCGCGCTTCGAAAAGAACCCGATGCGCATGCTCGACTGTAAAGAAGAAGGGTGCAAAACGCATACGGCGGGCGCGCCCCGCATGCTCGATTATCTGTGCGAGGACTGCGGCAGACATTTCGACGAAGTGAAAACGCTTTTAAACGATGCGGGAATCGCCTACGTCGTGAATCCTTCCATCGTGCGCGGGCTCGATTATTACAGCCGCACCGTGTTCGAGTTTACGTCGAACGCGGCGGGCGCGCAGGGCACGGTGCTGGGCGGCGGACGATACGACGGTCTGCTCGAACAGATTGGCGGAAAGCCCGTTCCCGCAGTGGGATTCGCCGCGGGGATCGAACGGCTATTGATGGTGATCGAAGCGGAACGCGCCGAAACGCCTGCTCCGCAAAGGGTTTGCTGTTATCTGGCGGGCATGAATCTGCAGGCGCGGCAAAAGGCGTTCGCGCTGGCGGGAAATCTGCGGCGTGCGGGCGTTTCGGCGGAAACCGATCTGATGGAGCGTTCGCTCAAAGCGCAGTTCAAATACGCGGACAAAGCGGGCGCGCGTTTCGTCGCCGTGATCGGCGAAACGGAACTGGCGGAGGGCGCGGCGGAAGTCAAGGATCTGAAAAATTCCTCCTCCGAACGCGTTAAATTCGAAGAACTTGCGGCATACTTAAAAAGAAAAGGAGAATGATTATGGTAAAAGAAATCAACGGAGAAGTTTTGGAACAATTGATTGCGGAGGGAAAGACGGTGGTGTGCGACTTCTGGGCAAGCTGGTGCGGCCCTTGCCGCATGCTTGCGCCCGTCATGGAAGCGGTATCGGAAAATTTTTCCGATCGGGCGGAGTTTGTAAAGGTAGACGTGGACGCCAACCCCGAAGCGGCGATGAAGTACGGCGTTATGTCTATTCCCAACGTCACGGTATTTGCGGGCGGATCGGAAAAAACGAAGAACGTCGGCTACATTCCCGAACCCGCCATGCGCGAATTTTTGGAAAAGAATCTTTGAACGGAATCCCGGCCTTTGCCGGGGTTTTTCGTTTTTCGGCGTAAGAATTCAAAAAGTTTTCCAAAAAGGCTTCCATTTTTCAAAAAATATGGTATGATATCTTGTGGCAACACCGGTCGGGGGATAAGATGGATCAGCCGAAAGATTATTTGCAGCCGCACGTCGACGCGGATAAGGAATGGTATTTATCTCTTCTCGATGAAGAGTCGCAGTTTGTCTACGAGCAGGAACGCATCGGGCGCGTTCTTTCCGCGCTCAAAATATTCTACGTTTCGCGCTATCAGAAGCGGATTGCGGCGGCGAAAGAAGAAATCGCGCAGATTCGGGCGAAGAGCGATTATTCTGCCGAAGACTACCGCGCCGTTCTCAATCTGAACGCGCAAATCCGTTCGGAATACAAAAAGCTCAACGCCTATAAATGTTTTTTCTCGGAGCCGTATTTCTCCCGCATGGACGTGGAGGATGACGACGAGGGGTACAATAGTTATTATATCGGGAAGAAAGGGGACGTCAAGCTGGAAATCGTAGACTGGCGCGCTCCGCTTGCCGTGCGGTATTACCAGAAGAGCCGCGTTTCTTTCCGGATCAACGAAACGGAATACCGCACCGTTCTGCGCCGCGCCCTTTCCGTAAAAAACGGAAAACTACTCGGCTTTAAAAACGAATATCTTTCCGTGAAAGGCGTTCTTTCGCCCGAAGAAATCGCGGGCAGGGACGAGGAAATTTTGTTCGATCCCTATTTGCGCAGCATCATCAAAAGCCGGAAGGACGATACGCAGATCCGCGATATCATACAGACCATTCAGGAACAGCAGTTTGAAATCGTAACCAGACCCGAACGCGAGAGCTTCGTGCTGCAAGGCTGTGCAGGGAGCGGTAAAACGATGATCTTGCTGCACCGTCTGAGTTACCTCATGTATAATAACGAGAATCTCAGCCCGCGCAACGTGCTCGTGATCACGCCTTCCGATTCGTTCAACGCGTTTATCGACGAACTTTCGCAGGTGTTGGAATTGCAACGGGTGCGCACGGTGACGCTGAAAAACTATTACGCGCGGGTGCTGGCAAACGAAGGGATTCAGCTTGAACCTTCCGAAGAGAAGGAACCGCAAGAATATCTTGCCTATCTCTTTTCGCAGCGGTTTACCGCCGATACCGAAAAGCGGATTCGTAAAATTTACGAAGGGCTTTACGGGCTCTTTGCGGGCGAGGAGTGCAAGGAGGTCGCGGCGGGGATTCTCGCCGATTGCGGGCAAAGGCAGGCGCACTATGCGAAGATCAAAAACGCCTCTCTGCGCGTGCGCCGCGCCGTGCTCGGCGAGCTGAAAGAGCGCAAGGACGGCGGCTTTTACTTCACGAAACCATTCCGCACGATGATGAGCGCTTACGTGCAGGTGGAAGATTTTCTGAATTTCGTGCTCGAAGAAGAACCGCGCACGCCCGACTATTTCTTCCGCCAGTACGTCGAATTTTTTCGCAGCGCGTACTTCATTTCGGCAAACGCGGAAAAGATCTTTCCCCGCGCGGAGGAGGACTTGCGCGCGCTCACCCAAACGGTGGAGAAAGAAATTCTCGATTTCAAGCGGTATCGGCGCAGAATCGGTACGCAGGAAGTGCTCACGTATGCCGACCGCATTGCGCGGCGGGAAGAATTGAAAGAAGAAATCGAAAAGACGCTTCGGCTTTTGCAGGAAATGCAGCAGGGTCAGGAACTTTTCCGCGAATTTTTTGCGGTCGTCCGCATGACGGGGCACAGTCGCGAACTGGGGAAATGCAAGACTTCGCTCGACGTTGTGCGCTGGCTGTATCGCAACACGGTGAAAAAGGGCAAAGAAAAGTTCGGAATGAAGGGGCTCTATCCTTCGGACGGATATGCGCTCTGCGCCATGCTGGCGCTTGCGGGCAGGAAGCTGACCCCGCGTTACGGGCTGGTTTTTATCGACGAAGGGCAGGATATTTCGGAAGGGGAGTACGCGCTTTTGCGGCGCATTCATTCGGACGCGGCGTTCAACGTATTCGGCGATCTGAAACAGAACGTCACGCCGTTCCGCGGCGTCAAAGAGTGGGGATTTTTAAATTGTCCCGTTTATACCCTCAAACAGAATTACCGCAACACCAACGAGATCGTGGAACACGTTTCTAAAATTCTCGATGCGGATATGCTTCCGATCGGCTTGCACGGCGAACCCGTGCAGCGGCTGAACCAGAAACAGCTCGGCGCGTTTTTCCGCGGGAAACAGGGCTTGAAAGCTTTGATCGCGAAGGAAGAGTATCTTCCGTTGTTCGACAAAAGAGGATTCCGCCTTTTGCCTGCGGGCGGCAAGATTTCGAAATCTCGCGTGAACGTGATGACGGTGCTGGAAAGCAAGGGGCTGGAATTTTCCGCCGTGGCGGTTTACGATCGGGGCATGACGGAAAACGAAAAATATATCGCTTACACCCGCGCGTTGCGTGAACTCGCCGTGGTGGAAGAATAAGAATAAAGGAACTGTTGAAAATGAAAAGAGTGATTACCTACGGAACGTTTGATTTATTGCATTACGGCCATATCAACTTGCTTCGGCGCGCAAAAGCGCTCGGGGATTATTTAATCGTTGCCTTGTCTACGGACGAGTTCAACTGGCGGGAAAAACAAAAGAAATGCTATTTCGAATACGAAAAGCGGAAAATGCTTTTGGAGGCGGTGCGTTACGTCGATCTGGTCATACCGGAAGAAAGCTGGGCGCAAAAGCAGTCGGATATTCGCGAGTATCATATCGATACGTTCGTAATGGGCGACGACTGGAAAGGGAAATTCGACGATTTAAAACAAGCCGGTTGCGACGTGGTATATTTGGACAGAACGCCCGAAATCAGCACGACCAGCATCAAAGAAAATCTTCGTGAAACAAACGAAGGGTAAAGTATATTCGAAAAACGGGGCGTCTTTGTTCGGAAAGGCGCCCTTTTGTAATTTTTTTGTTTTTAACCGAAGATTGATAACGGGCATTTTCGAAAATTTATGCAATTTTATTGCTTTTGTTTCACACGTGTTGTATAATAAACTAAATGATACTGGGCAATATTTTCATTAAAAACGGAGAAAGCTTTTTATAATGTATAAATATTTTTTTAAAAGATTGATTGATTTTATATTGTCTTTTTTGGGAATCATTATATTGGCTTTTCCGATGCTGATTATTGCGCTTGCAATCAAATGCGACAGTAAGGGACCGGTTTTTTTCAAACAAAAACGCATCGGCAAAAAAAAGAAAATTTTTAAAATTTTAAAGTTCCGTACAATGCGAATCGATACGCCGCACGACGCGCCTACGCATGAGCTTTCCGATCCGAAAAAGTGGATTACGAAAGTGGGCGGATTTTTAAGAAAAACTTCTCTTGACGAACTTCCGCAGATATTCAATATTTTTGCGGGTCAAATGGCGATCATCGGGCCGCGGCCCGCGCTTTGGAATCAGGACGATTTGATTGTCGAGCGAGATAAATACGGCGCAAACGATATCAAACCGGGACTTACCGGATGGGCTCAGATTAACGGCAGGGACGAGCTTGAAATTCCCGTAAAAGCGGCGTTGGACGGCGAGTACGTTAAAAGAATGGGGTTCTTTTTCGATATCAGATGTTTCTTCGGTACGTTTGTTTCCGTTTTGAAACATGACGGCGTGGTGGAAGGCGGAACGGGCGAAATGCACAAACAGGAAGAGAACGGCGCGGAATCCCAGCAAGCAAATGAGGAAAGTGAAACAGAAAAGAATCGGGAGAACACGGATTGAAAAAAGTTCTTATAACGGGCGCCAATAGTTATATCGGTACTTCCGTTGAAAAATATATTTTAAAGCATTATCCCGAAGAGTGTAGTTTTGAAGCGATCAGCTTGCGGGATGAAGGATGGAAAGACAAGAGTTTTTCGGATTACGATGTAATCTTTCACGTCGCCGGTATTGCTCATCAAAAAGAAAATAAGTACAATGCAGAATCTTATTTTAAAATAAATCGGGATTTGCTTGTCGAGGTGGCGGAAAAAGCCAAAAACGAGGGGGTAAAGCATTTCGTTTTTTTAAGTTCGATGAGCGTATACGGTTTATTAAAAGGCCGTATTTCGCCGAATACGAAATTAAAACCGAAAACGGCGTACGGCAAATCGAAATTACAGGCAGAACAAAGATTGTTTGAATTAAGCGATGATCACTTTAAAGCGTGTGTGATTCGCCCTCCCATGATATACGGCAAAGGCTGTAAAGGCAACTATTCGGCGCTTCGTAACTATGCATTAAAGTTGAAGTTTTTTCCTTACGTAAAAAACGAACGTTCTATGCTGTATATAGAAAATTTTTGCGAGTTTGTTCGTTTGATGATTTTAAACGAAGGAATCGGCATATTTTTTCCGCAGAACCGTGAGTATTCGAATACGTCCGAAATGGTAAGAGAGATTGCTTCCGTTCACGGAAAAAAAATGCGTCTTTTGCATGGGTTCGGATGGTTGATTAAAATATTGCAAATATTTGTTCCGAAACTGAAAAAAGCGTTTGGAAGCCTTACCTATTCATATACGATGAGCGAATACCGTACGGAATATAACGTAGTCGGTTTCAAAGATTCGATCATTCATACCGAGAAAAAATCCATCGAGTGAATTTATGTGTAACAATTCCGAAAAGGCCGAACAACAAATTCAAGATTACGGTTTGGTTTCCATTATTATGCCAAACTATAATAGCGAACGGTTTTTGCATGAAACCATCAATTCGGTCTTAGATCAGACATATAAAAATTGGGAATTATTGATTGTAGACGACTGTTCTACGGATCAATCCGTTCCGATAATAGAATCCTATGCGAACTCCGATCCCAGGATCAGATTGTTGTTGAATGATCAAAACCGCGGTGCTGCTCATTCAAGGAATTCAGCCATCAGTCAAGCAAAAGGAAAATGGATTGCTTTTTTGGATAGCGATGACGTGTGGGTGAAAGAAAAACTTCAAACGCAATTGGATTTTATGATAAAGCTTCATATTTATTTTTGTTACAGTAAGTATGAAAGAATCGACGAAGAAACCGTGTCTTTGGGAAAAACGGTCGGCGGACCTAAAGTGATCGATAAACGCAAAATGTTCCGATACAATTACGTGGGTTGTTCTACGGTAATGTACGACGCACAGACGGTAGGACTTGTTCAGATAGACGATCGGGTGGGCAACGGCAGGAACGATTATGCTTTATGGCTGAAAGTTTGCAGAGTATGCGACTGTTATTTGTTGCCCGAAACGTTAACGTTGTATCGCGTCAGAAAATCTTCGCTTTCGCACGGTAAATTTTTGAGATTATTTCGTTATCATTACGAAATGTTCAGGATTAGTGAAAAAATGGGAAGAATCCGGGCGGTCTATCACACGATAGTAAATCTTTTTTACGGCTTTTTTAAGAAAATAAGCTATTGAAATTATGCGTATTTTATTCCTTTGCGGTTATTTTTCCAATGTTAATGAAGACGAAATTTTATCGAATTCGAAGAAAGCAGTCGAATATTCGGCAAATATTTTTCAGAAAAAGATCATATCTGGATTAAAAAACAAAAATTATCCTTTTCACGTAATCTCTGCTCCGTTTATCGGGAGCTATCCTAATGCATACAAAAAATCAAGGTTTCAGGGATTTGAGAAGGAAACGAACGAATGCGAGTACGTGCATTTTAATAATATTTGGGGATTCAGAAATTTTTCCAGAGCAAGAGCGTTAAAAAAAGCGATCAAAAAATTTACAGCAGATGAAGATAACGAAAAAATTATTTTAGTCTATTCTCCGCATACGCCTTTTTTAGATGCGGCAGTGTTTGCGAAAAAAGCGGATAAAGACATAAAAATCTGTTTGGTCGTTCCCGATTTGCCGCAATATATGAATTTGAATGCGAAAAAGAGTGTTGTTTATAGGATAGGGAAAAGGTTTGATATCAAAAAATTCAATCGTTTGAATCGGCACGTGGATTCATACGTTTTATTGACCGAATTCATGAAAGAAAAAATCGAAATAAGCGAAAAACCGTATTGCGTAATAGAAGGGATCATAGAGGAAAATGAACTTTGCGCAAAAAACGAAGTTCAGGAAATTCAATACGAAGGCGATAAAAAGTATATTGTTTACACCGGCAAAATGAATGAAAAATTCGGTGTGAAAAATTTAGTCGACGCTTTTTCGTGCATAGAAGACCAAAACCTTGAACTCATTCTTTGCGGATGCGGAGATATGCAGGAGTACGCAAAGGAAAAAGCCGTTAGCGATCCTCGTATACGTGTTTTGGGACAAGTCAGTGCGAAAGAAGCGAAAGAATGGATTAAGAAAGCTTCCGTTTTGGTTAATCCGAGACAAAACAATGAAGAATATACGAAATATTCTTTCCCCTCGAAAAATATCGAATATCTTTTAAGCGGTAATCACGTCGTAGGTTATATGCTGGACGGCATGCCTCGGATATATCAAAATTTTATAGAAATTGTTCCGGATGATAGCATCGAAGCGTTGGGACAGACTATAAAAACCGCCGTTTCGGAGCGTTGCGATCACAAGGGTTTTTATCGTTATGCACAAGAAAAATTATTGTGTGCAGAGTTTATAAATTCGGTTATCGAAATGAGCAAATAAATTGCTTTATTGATGATAAATTAGGAAAGTATGGTTCATATAACGTTATTTTTATCATTTATATTGTCTGGCATAAAGAAAAATAAAAAAATTTTATTTTTATTTTCATTTGTTATGCTGTTTATTTTTGCTGCGTTTCGTTTCGAATACGGGAATGATTATTTAAGTTATTATACTTATTACTTAAATGTGAAACACGGTTTTACGGCAAGCGGTTTTGAAGCACTGTATGTATTCCTAAACAAGATAATTCCCAATTTCCAGCTTTTAATTGCTTTAATCAGTTTTGTATATTTACTCAGTGTTTATCATTTGATCAATAAGCACGTCGATAAGAAATATGTTTTTTTATCCGTATTTATATTTCTTATTAATCCTTATTTGTTTTTAATGTCGTTATCTTCCATCAGACAATCGGTGGCGATAAGTCTTTTTATTCTTGCAACCTATTTTTCTTTTAAACGGCAGTTTTTGAAGTATGTAATTATCATAGTGTTGGCGACGTTGTTTCATAAAAGCGCGTTAATTTTATTTCCTCTTTATTTTTTGGCCAACGGCAATCGGATTAAAAACGTTCATATTGCCGTATATTCGATTGCACTAATTGTGTTGCTGATATTTCCGAGAATCTTTTTTGAGTTGGTCGGTGCGGTTCTTGAATTGTTTGACAGCAAAAAATATTTGGATTATTTCGAAAATATTACGACGAACTCTTTACGGGCCACGATTTTAACGTTGATCACATTAGTTTACGTTGTTTTCAATATTAAAAAATTGCAAGGGTTTCAATTGATGTGCGCCAAATTGTATTTGTTGGGGTTGGCTTGCGGCGTACTGGCTTTTAACTTTAGCATGTTGACCAGAATTCAGATGTATTTTGATATCTTTTCGATCGTTGCGTTGCCTGCAATTATAAAAATAAACATCGAGAAGCCTTCCAAAGATAAAGCCGTTGCGACAATAAATAATATTATTTTTCCTCTGTTAATTTTGGCTGTGTATTTGCTCAGATATTATTCGTTTTTTACAAATCCTTTGTGGGAAGATTTCTTTGTATATAAAACAATCTTTAACTAATTATTTCATTCATCAAAGGGGTAAGACATGGTTGTTTTGGAGATAAATTCCGTTCCTTACGGCAGTACGGCAAAGATCATGAAAGGAATCGCGGATTTTATGATCGCTCAAGGACATACGGTATATACTGCTTACGGCTTTTCCAAGCATCCGATTTCCGGGATTCCGAACGCAATTAAAATAGGGGGATTTTTCAATAAAGCGACGCATCTTTTATTGTCGAAATATAGTGGAATAACAGGTATTTATTCGAGGATTTCCACTAACCGTTTTATCAAAAAAGTAAAAAAAATAAATCCAGACGTAATTCATCTGCACAATCTCCACGGTTGGTATATCAATATCCCAAAGTTGTTTCGTTATATAAAAAAATACAACAAGAAAGTAGTTTGGACGCTTCATGATTGTTGGGCTTTTACGGGACATTGCCCTTATTTTGATTTGGTAAATTGTCAAAAATGGAAAGGAGGGTGTTTTCAATGCGAGCAATATAGAGAATATCCTCAGGCCTTGATCGATAGATCGAAAAAAATGTTCGCTTTAAAAAGGAAGTGGTTTTCAAACGTTCAAGACATGACGATCGTAACGCCTTCCGAATGGTTGTCCTCTTTGGTCCGATTATCTTTTTTAAAAGATTATCGCGTAAAGGTAGTAAATAACGGAATTGATTTGTCGGTATTTAAAAGACTCGAAACGGACTTCAGACAAAAATATGATTGTGCCGATAAGTTTATTGTTTTAGGGGTTGCATTTGACTGGGGCATTCGGAAAGGGTTGGATGTTTTCGCAGAATTTGAAAAAAGGCTTGATAAAAATAAATTTAAAATTGTTTTGGTAGGGACGGACGAAAAGATCGACGAGTCTTTATCTCGGGAAATCATTTCCATTCACAGAACACAAAATCAAACCGAACTGGCGCAAATATATTCGGCTGCGGATTTATTTGTAAATCCTACGAGGGAAGAAAATTTTCCGACTGTCAATATCGAATCCCTTGCTTGCGGAACACCGATTTTAACTTTTAATACGGGAGGGAGTCCCGAAATCATTGACGAAACTTGCGGCGCAGTTGTCGAAAAAAATGATGTAGACGGATTGGTCGGCGAGATTGAAAGAATTTGCACGTTAAAACCTTTTGATTCCGATGCTTGCAGAAAACGTGCGCAGTTATATGATTATCAGAAAAAATTTGAAGAATATTTAAAAATATATTTATCGAATCAATAAGAGAGGGTATAACATTATGTCATTATTTAAAAATAAAGTTTTAATGATAACGGGCGGAACCGGCTCGTTCGGGAATGCGGTTTTAAATCGTTTTTTAAAAACCGATATCGAAGAAATCCGTATTTTTTCGCGTGACGAAAAAAAGCAGGATGATATGCGCCATGAGTTCCAGGCAAAGATGCCGAAAGAAGCAGATAAAATCAAGTTTTATATCGGTGACGTTCGGGATATCGGATCGGTGAAAAACGCAATTCACGGCGTGGATTATATCTTCCATGCGGCGGCGTTGAAACAAGTTCCTTCATGTGAATTTTTTCCGGTTGAAGCCGTGAAGACAAACGTTTTAGGGACTGAAAACGTTCTTACGGCGGCAATCGAGGAAGGTGTCAAATCTGTAATTTGTCTTTCTACGGATAAAGCGGCGTATCCGGTAAACGCTATGGGAACAAGCAAAGCAATGATGGAGAAAGTCATCGTTGCGAAATCCAGAACGGTTTCACCCGAAAAGACGAAGATTTGTTGTACCCGTTACGGCAACGTTATGTGCTCGCGGGGCAGCGTTATTCCTTTATGGATCGATCAGATTCGAAACGGGCAGCCGATCACTGTTACCGAACCTGCAATGACGAGATTTATTATGTCGTTGGAAGAGGCGGTCGATTTGGTTTTATTTGCGTTCGAACACGGCGAAAGCGGAGATATTTTAGTGCAAAAGGCGCCTGCGTGTACGATTGAGGTACAAGCGCAGGCTGTATGCGAACTTTTTGGCGGAGATGCGAAAAATATCAAAATAATCGGAATCCGGCACGGCGAAAAAATGTATGAAACGTTGTTAACCAACGAAGAATGCGCGCAGGCAATCGACATGGGAAATTTTTATCGTGTGCCTTGCGATAAGCGCGGACTGAACTACGATAAATTTTTTAAAAACGGCGACATTACCAGAAATAAATTATCCGAATTTAATTCTCATAATACGAAATTATTGAACGTTGAACAAGTAAAAGAAAAATTAACGCAGTTATCTTACATTCGTGAAGAGATGGAAAAGGCGGATCAACACAAGTGAAGATTCTGATTACGGGCGCGCAGGGTTTTGTCGGGAGAAATCTTACGGAAGTTTTGAAGTGCATTCAAAGCGGAAAGGACAGAGGTCGCCGCAACTGTGTCGTGGATGAAATATACTGTTTCGATACAACGACGCCCAAAAGCAATTTGGATTTGTATTGTAAAAATGCAGATTTTGTATTTCATCTTGCCGGAGTAAACCGTCCTAAAGAAAAAGAAGAATTTTTAGCAGGAAATTTCGGCTTTTCGTCGGAATTATTAGACGTTTTGAAAAAGCACGGTAATACTTGCCCGATTATGTTGGCTTCTTCGATTCAGGCTTCGTTAGAAGGGCGCTTTGCAGACAGCGAATACGGCAGGAGTAAGCGAGCGGGAGAAGATTTATTCTTTCGTTATGCAGAAGAAACCGGCGCAAAGGTCTACGTATATCGGTTCCCTAATTTATTTGGAAAATGGTGCAGACCGAATTACAATAGCGTAATCGCAACGTTTTGTAACAATCTTGCGCATGATCTGCCGATTACGGTCAACGATGCAAGCGTGCAGTTGGAATTGTTATATATCGATGATTTGGTCAAAGAAATGATCGGACTTCTTGACGGCACTTGCCATCGTTGCGATTATGACGGCGTTCGTGCGGTAGCGAATCCAGACGGGAAATTTTGCTACGTACCGATTACGCATTTCATTACGCTCGGAGAAGTCGTAAATATTTTAAACGCTTTCGTAAAACAGCCTCAAACGTTGCTGATGCCGGAATTGCCGGAAGCGTCTGTCGAAAAAAAGTTGTATTCTACGTATCTATCTTATTTGCCGAAAGAAAAGGTGAAATTTCGGTTCAGAATGAACGAAGATGAAAGAGGAAGTTTTACCGAATTGCTGAAAACGAGAAATTGCGGTCAATTTTCGGTGAATATTTCGAAACCAGGAATCAAGAAAGGGGAGCATTGGCATCATTCCAAATGGGAATTTTTCATTGTCGTTGCGGGACGTGCGTTGATTCGCGAGCGGAAAATCGGAACGGACGAAGTGTGGGAATTCGAGGTAAACGGCAATCAAATCGAAGCAGTGCATATGTTGCCTGGATTTACGCATGAAATTATTAACTTGTCAAATACGGAAAATTTGGTTACGTTGATGTGGGCGAACGAACAGTTCGATCAGTTAAACCCTGATACGTTTTTAGAAAAAGTGGTGTTATGATGGAAAAGATTATAGATTACTCCGATGCGTCGTTTAAAAATAACGGTAAACTCAAGTTGTTAATCGTGGTAGGTACACGTCCGGAAATCATCAGACTTTCCGAAGTGATCAAAAAATGCCGTGATTACTTCGATTGCCTTTTGGCGCATACGGGACAAAATTATGATTACAATCTGAACGGCATTTTTTTTCGCGATTTAAGTCTGAAAGAACCCGACGTGTATATGAATGCGGTAGGGGACGATTTGGGCGCAACGATCGGGAATATTATCGAATGCAGTTATAAATTGATGAATCAAATCAAGCCCGATGCCTTATTGATTTTAGGGGATACGAATAGCTGCCTTTCGGCGATTCCGGCAAAACGTTTGCACATTCCTATTTTTCATATGGAAGCCGGCAACCGTTGTAAAGACGAGTGTTTGCCTGAAGAAACGAATCGAAGAATCGTAGATATTATTTCCGACGTGAATTTAGCTTATTCGGAACATGCAAGAAGATATTTAATCGAATGCGGACTTCCGAAAGAACGCGTGTACGTTACCGGATCCCCTATGTCCGAAGTGTTGCAACAGAATTTGGAGCAGATAGAAAATTCGGATATTCTGGATCGTTTAAAATTAAAACGAAAACAATACATTTTGCTTTCGGCACATCGGGAAGAAAATATCGATACGGAGAAAAATTTTGAATCGCTGTTTCATGCCGTAAACCGTATTGCGGAAAAATACGATATGCCGATTCTTTATTCTTGCCATCCCAGAAGCAAAAAGCGTCTTGAACAAAGCGGTTTCAAACTTAATAAAAACGTAATCCGTCACGAACCGCTTGGGTTTCACGATTATAATCAATTGCAGACAAATGCGTTCGCTGTTATATCGGACAGCGGTACGTTGCCTGAAGAGAGCTCGTTCTTTATTTCGGCAGGGAAACCGTTCCCCGCTGTTTGCATCAGAACGTCTACCGAACGTCCGGAAGCGCTTGATAAAGGATGTTTCGTGTTGGCGGGAATCGATGAAAAATCTTTGTTGCAGGCGGTGGAAGTTGCCGTTACCATGAATGCAAACGGGAACTTCGGTATTCCCGTTCCCGACTATACGGATCAGAACGTTTCCGATAAAGTGGTCAGACTGATACAATCGTATACGGGCGTGATCGATAAATTCGTTTGGCGGAAAAGTCAGTTTTAATTAAAGTGCGGGTAGGTTTTTATGGAAGATTTTCTTACGAAACTTCATTTTGAAATTGTAAATATTTTAAAAGAAGTAAAAAAAATATGTAACGAAAATAATTTGCGTTATTATTTGGTCGGGGGGACGTTGCTCGGAGCATTAAGACATAAAGGTTTTATTCCTTGGGACGACGATTTGGACATCGGTATGCCGAGAGAGGACTTTAATCGATTTATCGCGATCTGCGAAAAACAATTGCCGGAACATCTGGAATTAATGTGGATTACGACAAACAAACGGCACTGGTATCCTTTTGCGAAAGTACAGATTAAAAACACTTTGTTTCTTCAATCGAATTTTAAATCGTCGAAACACAACTTCGGTATTTTTATCGACGTGTTTCCGATTGACGAGGATAAAGGATTAAGCGAAGAAGTTTTTAAACGGAAACGCAAAATCAACGTTTTAAATTCGTTGATGCAACAGAAAGTGATTCCTACCGTAAAAAGTTTTAAAAATTTGCTTTCGAAATGCGCGTCGGCGTTTGTATCTACAAAACGTTTGCAAAGAATGCAACAGAAGCTGATGACGAAAAACAACCGTAAAGGTTTTGATTATTATGCAAATTATGCTTCGAATTATTCCATAAAAAAACAGATGATCCCCAAACAAGATTACGGCGAAGGCGTTTTGTTGGAATTTGAGGGTGAACAATATAATGCACCGGTCAATTATGATGCCGTGTTAACTTCAATTTACGGCAGCGATTATATGCAATTACCGCCCAAAGAAATGCAAAGAACGCATAAACCTTATAAGATTATTTATTCGGACGGAACGGAAATAACTTTTTAACGTAACACTCAAGGAAAATTATGAAAAAATATCAAACGGGATATACAACCGGCGTATTTGATTTGTTTCACATCGGTCATTTAAATATCTTAAAACGAGCAAAAGACATGTGCGAGCGTTTAATCGTCGGTGTTTCCACGGATGAAACCGTAAAAGCATATAAGCATAAAACGCCGGTCATTCCGTATGCAGAGCGGGCGGCCATCGTGGAAGCGATTAAATACGTCGATATGGTTGTACCGCAAACTTCTATGAATAAGCTCGAGGCGTGGGAAAAATATAAATTCGACGCTATTTTTCACGGGGATGACTGGAAAGGGTCGTCTATGTATAACGATATAGAAGAACAGTTGAAAAAAGTCGGATGTGAAACCGTCTTTTTGCCGCATACGGACGGAACGTCGTCGACTATTATCAGTAACGTGATCAGCAAAATAGTCGATGAGGAATAACTTATTTCATTATGGGCGTTTCAAAGTCAAGGATTGCTAACGTATCTAAAAATTTAACGATCGGCATAATTTGCCAAATCGTTAATTTGGTTGTTAATTTCGTTGCAAGAACGTTTTTTTTGCGTTTGTTGGGTACAGACTATTTGGGCGTAAACGGGTTGTTTACGAATATTTTGTCTGTACTTTCTTTTGCGGAATTAGGAATAGGACATGCGATCATTGCGGGGATGTATAAGCCGCTGGCGGAAGGCGACGAGAAAAAGTTAGCTTCTTTAATGCGGCTGTATAAAAAGACTTATCTGATCATCGGAATCATAATCGCTGTTGCAGGCATTTGCGTAATTCCATTTTTAAATTTTATTATCAAAGAACCTCCGAAAGTTTCGGAAAACTTAATTCTTCTCTACGTTTTATTCCTTGCGAATACCGTCGTTTCTTATTTTTTCACTTATAAAAAATCGATTGTTACGGCGGATCAAAGAAATTATATCATATTGCTGATTACCGAAGTCATTCACTTGATTCAGATTGTGTTGCAATTAGTGTTTTTATTTTTAACGAATAATTACATTGTTTATCTGGTCATACAAATCTGTGCGACGTTGGCGATCAATCTGATTTCATCTCTTGTTGCAAACAAGTTATACCCGTACTTAAAGTCGAAAGCGGATCCTTTACCGAAAGAAGAATCTAAAAAATTATTCAACGACGTAAAATCGCTTGCAGTGTATAAGTTCGGATCGGTTGTTTTAAACGGAACCGACAATATTTTGGTTTCATCGCTAAATACAATCACGAACGTCGGATTAGTGTCCAATTATATGTTATTGAACACGTCTTGCAATGCGATATTGGGCAAAGTAAACGAGGCGTTTACGTCCAGTGTCGGGAATTTAAATACCAAATCCGATCCTAAAAAACAGCTCGATATCTTTCATAAATTATTTTTTATTACCGCCTGGTTATACGGATTCGTTTCGGTAGGCTTGTTGTTGGTCACAAAATCCTTTATAACAGCGTGGATCGGTGAAGCGTATCTTCTTGACGATCTTACCGCGCTTGCAATCGTATTGGGGTTTTACGTAACGGGTGTGCATTATGCCGCTTACACATACCGAATCACATTGGGGTATTTTTCGAAAGGAAAGATTGCTCCTCTGGCAGCTGCGGTCATCAATATAGGACTTTCAATAGGCTTTTATTTTTGGTTTGGATTAAGCGGAATCTTTTTTGCTACGCCGATCGCGCGATTGATCACGACGGGAATCGTGGATCCCGTTTTAATTTATAAAAATACATTTAAAAAGAATCCGATATTTTATTATATCAGATACTTTGTTTATTTCGCAGCATTCGCCGCGATAAGCTACGTTTGCAGTTTGCTTATTTCCCTTGTAAACTTGTCGGGCTGGGGCGGAGTATGCGTGCAAATCTTAATCGTGACGGTTACGTTCAACGGAATTATGCTTTTGTTGTTCGGTTGGACAAAGACTTTCCGGGGAATCGTAAGGAGCGTAATTTCAGTATTGATGCGTAAGAAAACAAAATCCGTAAAGAAAGTTGAAAGTTATCTTATCAACCGTGAAAAAACAGGTTGCATGGGTTGCAAAGCCTGCGAAAGCATTTGCCCGAAAAAGTGTATCGGCTTCGAAGCGGATTCCGAAGGCTTTGAATATCCCGTTATTGATCATGACGCATGCATCGATTGCGGATTGTGCAAAAAGGTTTGCCCCGTCGATCATGCGGAGTTAAATCCGTCGAGGGGGGGGGAAGCGTACGTCGGCGTTTACAATGATCTTGAGGTTGTTCAAAAGTCTTCGTCGGGCGGCGCGTTTACCGCTGTTTATGAATATTGTATCGAAAACGGATATATTGTATACGGGGTAAGGTGGGCGGACGATTTGTCCGTGGAATACAACAGAGCCGTCGACGTTCCCGAGTGCGAAGCGTTTCGAAAATCAAAGTATATTCAAGCTGACACAAATGATTGTTTCGATCGCGTCTATACCGATCTTCAAACGTCCAAAGGCGTTTTATTCAGCGGGAATCCGTGCGTATGTTCCGCATTGAAAAATTATCTTAATATCAAAAAAGCGGATTTAACTAATTTGTTCATTGTTGATATCGTTTGTCACGGTGTTGTGAACCAGTCTTTGTTCGATCGATATCTGGAGGAACAAAAACAAATTGTTAAATACTCTTTTAAAAACAAAGAAAATACAGACACTTCGAGATCTGCAAAATTAACGTATCAAGACGGCAACGACGAGATTCGATTTGTCGAAAATGATCCGTATTTACGAGGCTATTATACCAGATTGTTTTACCGCCCCGCTTGCGGTACCTGTATGTATGCAAATCCGCAAAGAGTTTCGGATTTAACGTTGGGGGATGCTTGGGGTGTACAGGAAATAAAACCGCAGTTCGATCCGCTGAAAGGCTGTTCTTTGGTGTTGGTAAACACTTTAAAAGGCAGCGATTTATTAAAAAATATTTCTGATCGTTTTATCCCGGAGGAGGTAGATTACAATTGGGCGGTTAATGCCAACGAACAGTTGCACGTACCCACGCATATGCACAAAAACAGAGGTAAATTTTTTAAGATTTTGGATCAAAAAGGATTTCAAAAATCAGTTTTTCAATGTACGAAAAAACCCGTATCAATGAAATTTAAAGAATTTATTTCTCCAAAGTTGCCCAAAGGTTTAAAAAAGTTTATTAAAAGAATTATAAAATGAAAAGAAGATTATTTAGCGTAATGGTCGGTATCATCATTCTGTTTTTTTCGGTTGGGTGTGCAAAGAACCAAACGGAAAGTATACCGACCGTTCGGATACAGGAAAATCAAATCGTTCATCTGCTTAATGATTTGAGCGATGAAAACGGACGAATTACACGTTCGTTTTCTTTTAAGATAGCGCATATAGAACAGGGGAAAGCAATTTATGTGAGCAGTGCTTCTTTTTCCGATAAAGACGCAAAGAATAAAGTTACCGTTCAATTTGTGATCGAAGATTATTATACTTCTCCTGAATATTCTTTTAATACGGATTTTAACCAATTAAAAAAGGCTTGGAGAGTTCCGCCTCTTTTTACCGAAAGTCCGTTGCTGATTAAAATTCATATTCCGGCTCATAACTTTTTACAAGTAGAGGATTTTTCGATTTGTTATAAAAATACGGAATCTAAGATTACGAAAATAAATTTAAACGCTCACTTGGGGTTCATGGGGTATGCTCCGGAATGCACGAAAATATCTTGGGAAATTTCAAAAGAATGCGGTTTCGACACGATTATTATGGTGCCTAAGTTGACAAAAGACGGTGAATTGGTATGTATTCACGACGACACGATCAACAGAACCGCGCGTAAACGGAACGGCAGTGCCGTAAATAACACTATTTTTGTTTCGGAACTTACTTATCGAGAATTATTATTTTACGATTTTGGACTTTATAAAAATAAAGTTTTCGGGGGCGAAAAAATTCCTTTATTAAATGAATTTTTTGAATTTTGTGCGGAAAACGATATTTCTCCGATGCTCAGTTGTCATCCGGAAATCAGTTCGGAGCATTGGAAGAAAATTGAAAACATGCTTGAAAAGTTGAATTTAATCGAACAGTTAAATGTTAAATCGTTTAATATGAACGAGTTGCATGCCGCATTTCGTATCTTTGGGGACAGAATTAAAAGTTATACGCTTGTTGTCGAAAACGCATCGAATTCTTATTTTAGCGCGTTAAGTTCTCTCGGCATAAAAAGTGCAGATCGTTTAAAAGTATTTGTGGAATATAAATACAGCGATGTCAATAGGACGCTTGTGGAAGAGGCGCATAATTCAGGATTTGAAGTGTCGGTATGGAATGTCCCGCGTATTACGGGAGAAGATTATGATCTCTTATACCAAATGGGTGTCACGTCGATTACGGAAGACTATAACTGTTGCAATCAATTAAATTGGTAAAATAAAACTTCTGTATATCTTGGTTGTATAATTTATACTGTTTAACGCAAATATACAAAACATATTATCCCTTCTTTCGACATAAATATAAGTATCTTTTGTCGAAAGAGGGGATTTTTATGTGGAAAAATATCGAAGACCGCGTGATTGCATGCGGAGAATATATTGTAAAAACGGGTTGTACGGTGCGCGCCTGTGCCGCTTATCTCGGCGGAAGCAAATCTACCGTACATACGGTAGTAACTTATTAGAACGTTTTGTATATTTGTTGAACTAAATAATATATAAAGGGCGATTTTATGCATAAATCGCCCTTTTTTAATGTATAAAATTCCCCGACCGTTCCAATAAACAATGACTCGATTTGATGGTTTGTAAAAAGTTGCTCACTTTTTGTCGAAAATGTTGCTCAATTATATTTAAAAAAGTTGCTCACTTATATTGACGGCATAGTGTTTCTTTGGTATAATAATTAAAAAAGATAAGGAGATGCGGTATGGGTGTATTAGAGGATAAAAACCAATACAAAAGAAGAGTTATTGATGATACGATTGAAACCTACTTGCAGGTTAGCGGAGCTATATGTATAGAGGGACCGAAATGGTGCGGTAAGACTTGGACTTCGGCATTTCATTCCAACAGTGAGTTTTTGGTTGGAGATCCTTCAAACAATTTTTCAAATAGGCAACTTGCCGAATTGAATCCTTCTATGATTTTGCAAGGCAATACGCCAAGAATGATTGACGAATGGCAGGAAGTTCCGTCAATATGGGATGCAACAAGAGCCGAAGTAGATAAAAGGCACAAAAAAGGGCAGATTATATTAACGGGTTCGTCCACACCAAAAACAAAAGGTATTATGCATAGCGGAGCCGGTAGAATCGTAAGACTCAGAATGAACACAATGTCTTTATATGAATCCGGTGATTCTTCAGGTTACGTCAGCTTAAAAAAATTATGCAACGGTAATCTTGGTATGCAGATGTTGGAAGAAACGCCTCTTGTTAAAATAGCGGAATTTATTGTACGCGGCGGCTTTCCAGAGAATATTACTGTTAACAGTCAAAAAGCTCATTTAATGCCGAGAGCCTATATGGACAGTGTTATTGAGGAAAATCTGAATAACCTCGATGACGGAGTTGAGTATAACAAGCATAAAGCACAGTTGCTTCTGCGTTCTCTTGCAAGGAACGAATCGACAACGGTTTCTGATGCATCATTGTTAAAAGACATTATCGACCAAGACAATGAGTCGATGAGTAGAAATACGATTGCGAAATATCTCGAAGCATTAAACCGTTTATTCTTGTTTAATAATCAAGCTCCTTTCTCGCCAAATCTGCGTTCGTCGCTCAGGGTTAAGCAAGCAGAAAAAAGACATTTCTCCGATCCTGCAATGGCGTGTGCATTATTAAATATTACAGCAGATAAATTACTTGGAGATTTAAATACCTTCGGTTTCTTATTTGAGGCTTTGGTGGAGCATGACCTTGCCATCTATGCGCAGTCATTCGGAGCGAAACAGTTTCATTATCAGGACTATAAAAATAATGAAATAGATGCGGTTATTGAGCTCGAAGATGGCGATTGGTGTGCATTTGAAATAAAACTCGGTGCAAATAAAATAGATGAGGGTGCGGCAAGCCTTATAAAGACCTGTGCGGATATCGTAGATAATGGAGGTAAAGCGCCTAAAATTATGTGCGTAATATGCGGCTTATCAAATGCGGCTTATCAAAGGCCTGACGGCGTTTACGTCGTTCCTATCACTGCATTAAAAGATTGATTTACTCGCGCATATTGTATATCTCATATCGTAATAGAAGAAAGATTTGTTGAAATAAAGTATTAAACAGGGCGATTTTATGCATAAATCGCCCTGTTTTAATGTACAAAATTTATTGTGCGTTCAATTTAGTAATGTTACGTCTTTATGTCTTATTTAAGTTTTATTAAAGTAATATTCAAATTCTGATAATGTACAAAGGGTTTTTTCTTGCCTATAACATAAAGTTATGTTATAATTCTACTATTACTTAATTTGAAATATAAGTTAAAAAAACGTTGTTTAGAAAGTGGGTAGGCACAAAGTTGATTTAATGTGCTATCATTAAGTCATAAAAACAATTGCTGTGAATGATAATCAAAAGAGGAACTCAATATGAACTACTATAAAGTTGTTGCAAAGTGTGGACACGTTAGGCGAGGACATTACATAGTCAAAGATTTTTTTGTAAAAGCTGAAGACGGCAAAAAGGCGGCTTTTAAGGTTCGATATTATCCAAGGGTTAAACATGATTGGAAAGATGCAATTATCTCGGTCACCTTAATAACTGAAATTGAATTTATTCATGGACGTGAACTGCAAAATCATGATTTATATTTTAAGGTAACAAATTCAACTGAACAGAAATTGTACTGTGCGATAGACTATGAACAGGTTTTCGATTATCCTGAGTCCGAAAGGAAGAAAAAAGATAAAGACGTTATGTTTTATAACAAGATGGAGAGGATTCAGCAGAGAGATTTGAGAATGCGTCTTGCGGAAGTGGTTTAAATGAATAAAGAAATAATTGGTAAATTTTTAAGAACGTTACGTAAAGAAAAGAATTTAACCCAAATTCAATTATCTAACGAATTGGGCGGCATTTATTCTGATGCTACAATTAGTAAATGGGAGCGCGGCGAATCAATTCCCAATATTGAAGATTTTGAGCTATTAGCGCATTTTTATGGCGTTAGCATAGATGAAATCTTAAATGGGGAAAGGATTGTCGAAATAAACTTTGATAAAAAATACTTCCTTTCTAATGAACATTGGTATCAACAATTTTCGACTAAGGACAATTTATATGAAATCAGAGAAAAGCAAGAACTGGAAATAGAAATACGATTTAAATCACTCTTAAAGAAAATGATAAGTGAAGGGCTAACATTAAACGAAGATGTAGAGTTTAATTACTTGTTGGAAAACTTTTATACAATTTATACGGATTATGAATCAGATGATGTTGCCGACATCATTAAAAATACAAAATTTCAAATCGTAAAAACAGCGTCGTTGATGCATAACTCTTCAGTTGATGAAAAGTTCTGGGAAGTGTATAAGCTTTTTGAGAGTCATTTTATTCAAACTATAAAACGAGATGTTTGCAATGCACTTGAAGATGCGGAAAGCATATTGCGTGAGCGTGTTAGTAATCTTGAAATTTTCGAGAAAGATATGCTTTTGGCTGCGATACAGGTTGAGAATGTTACGAATGGATATGGAATACAAGATAGAAAAATGGCGGAGTTTAGAAGTGGGCTATCGAGCTTGTATGAAAAAACATATAACCGTCCTTATGATGAAGAGCAGTTAACTAAGAATGCAATTAAATTGCTCGTAGAATGTGGTGCAAGACTAAATCCATTACTTTTCGGCTACCAGCGCAATAATATTATCGAAATTAATATTTTAGATAGGCTTATCGAACTTTATGATAAATTCAAAAAGCCGATAGTAATTCCCGTGTATGAGGAACAGGTATATAATTTTTATGAAGTGGATAACACACCCAAAAACCGGAAGAAACGGGGGTATGATAATGCAGATGAACTTTTGGATGAAGCGGAGTATAACGATTTAGAGCGTAGATTGTATCGCGGCGAGCTCATTTTGAAAAAAGTTGTTCCCGAGTGGGTTGGCGGTCAAACTGAAGAGGAGATGATAAAGTATATGTGGTCAATTATTTGCGATTTGTCGTTAAAAGATTATCTGTTGGCGAGAGACGAACGCATGACAAACGAAATGGTTAACCGATTAGATGAGGTTTCGTTGGAAGATATCAGGCGAGAGTATTTCATAAGGAGAGATATATGAATTCTTTTATTAAATCACTTATGGATGAACGTGGACTTAATCAGAAAGAGCTCGCCGGAATTCTTGGTATTTCACCTGCGGCAGTTAGTCAATGGAAAGAATGCTCTACGATGAACGTAGAAACTTTATTTGCGCTGTCGAAATTGTTTCAAGTCACAGTTGATGAGCTGGTCGCAGAAAAATATACCGCCGAAACACCAGAGCAAAAATGGGATAGGATGTATAATCTTGACGGTTATGAGTGGACTGATCTCGTTGAAGAGGAAGATGATGAGTCTATGTTACAGTATTTGGAAAAGCTGAAGAATATTAATTCGCGCTTTTACAACTTACTTTATAAAAAAATGAAAGGTAACATAAGCGCATTGGAAACTGATGAGTTATCAAGCCTTGAAGATTATTATCGGCGAGATCCATGGCAAAGTTCTTATTTCTATGATAAGCGGTATGATTATCCTATGGAAAGAATGGATAAATGGATTGCAGAGACATTAAGTGAAGCTATTGGAATCAAAAATCAAAACGCAATTATATGGGAGTTGCAACGCATTTACCTGAACAAAAAAATGATTTCTTTTGATCAAGTTCGTGAAACGCAAGATGATGATTTGATTTATATGTGGTATAGTGCTTTGACGCAAGAGAGCAAAGATGCTTTGCTTACAAATTTGTATCGACAGAAAGTCGATAAAGCTATTCTATATGAACTTATAAAGCGTGGCGGTAGAATTGTTTATGCCGATTCTGATTTGCCTCAAATTAACTTTGATAGAGCTGAACTGGAGCAATTTGAGGGCGAAAAGAGACCATTAAAAAACTTGGATGATATAAAGAAGATATTTTGGGATATGTATGGTCATTATGTGCGTGCATCTTATGAACAGTATCAAATTATCATAAATAAATCGGTAATAGAGAGAATTGAGATCGAGCATAAATATAAAAAGAAAGATCCAATCAAGTATTGGGAATATATAAAAAAGGGGGTGAAATTATGAGTAAAGGTCGCGGTGTTTCGGGATATACGCATACACAACAGCAGTTGGATGCTTATGCTAATCAGCACAATCCCAATAATCACGCTTATTGGGACGATTTGGATAATCACGCAAATCAGTGTAATCCAAACAATGACGAGTATTGGCACAGCAGAGAAAAAGATGAAGATGACGATTAAGGTAATATGAAAAGATTAAAAGAAATCAATTTGGAATACGGTATGCCTACAGTTGCCGACGCTCTTATTATATTAAAATCAAGTATAAACAATGCCAAAAGCGGGAACGTCGGTTGCCTTTATATTATTCACGGCTACGGCAGTAGCGGAAGGGGTGGAGCCATCAGAGATAAAGCTCGGCAATGGTTGAATGCGCAGGTAAGAAACGGTGTTGTAAAATGCGTTATAAACGGCGAAGATTTCAATCTCTTCAACTTCAAGGCTTTGGAACTTAAAAATACATATGAGGAATTGGAGCAACTTTTAAAAGTCTGTAATCACGGCGTAACTATTGTTGAACTTTGAATATAACAATCTCATAAAAGCGGGTGCTTCAAATTTGATTCCAAAGCACTCGCTTTTTTATTTGCGAAAAACGTCAAAAATAGTAATTTTCAGTAGTTAATCTTAATTTCTATTACGAAAAATTAAAAAAATATTGACTTTTCGTAATAAACGTGCTATTCTTTTATTGAGGTGTATTATGAAGCTTATTGAAAGAGAGTATTTACAAAAGTTAATTCTTACAATCGGTACGCCCGATATAAAAGTCATTACAGGTGTACGTCGTTGCGGTAAGTCCAAGCTTATGGAACAGTTTATCGATTATCTGAAAGAAAATCATAAAAATGCAAATATCATTCATATCAATTTTTCTTTGATTGAATTCGAGGATTTACAGGATTATCATAAGTTATACAATTATATTAAATCCGCATACAAAGAGGGGTGGAAGAATTTTGTCTGCATAGACGAAGTCCAGATGTGTGATAAATTTGAAAAAGCCATAAACAGTTTACACGCAGAAGAGCTTTTCGATATTTATTTAACCGGTTCAAATGCCTTTCTTTTAAGTAGCGATATAGCAACTTTGTTTACAGGCAGGTGTCTTAAAATAGCCGTATACCCGTTTTCATATAGCGAATATTTAAAATACTTTGAAAGCGAAGAAGTTATGTCCTGCTTTGATAAGTATTACACTGACGGCGGTATGTCAGGTTCGTATCTTTACCAAAATGAAGAGTTGAAGATGGATTATGTTAAGGATGTTTACACAACCATTATCGAGCGTGATTTAATAAAGCGTAAAAAAATTAAGAATAAAGTATTATTGTTGAAAATAGCTTCGTTTTTAATGGATAATATCGGTAACCTTACTTCGGCGAATAGCATTGCGAATGCTTTAAGTACGTCACAGAAAAAAGTAGGAGATAAGACGGTTAGCTCTTATATCAGATCATTGTGTGAAGCGTTTTTGTTCTATCGTATAAATCGCTATGACATTAGAGGCAAAAAATATCTTGCTTCAAACGAGAAGTATTATTTGTGTGACGCTTCATTTAAGTACGCTGTTCTTGGTAGAAAAGATATGAATTACGGGCGCGTGTACGAAAATATAGTTGCGCTGGAGCTGTTGCGGAGAGGTTACGAGGTTTACGTCGGTGTTCTCTATGAGAAAGAAATCGATTTCGTTGCAATCAAGCGAAACGAGAAGTTTTATATTCAGGTATCTGATAATATATCCGACGAAAACACTTTTAAGCGCGAAGTTGATTCACTTCTTAAAATAAAGGACGCTTATCCAAAACTTTTAATTGCCCGTATCCACCACGAAGAGTATACCTATGAAGGCATCAAAGTAATTGACATTGCAGAGTGGTTAGCAAAGAATTAACCTAAAGCTATTATAAGGTGTATTATGAAAGCTTATAAAAATATACAGAATATTTATGATTCGTTGATAAATCTAGAAAATTATGTAAAAGCATTATCTTCAAGGGGTCCAACTTCGCTTTCAACATATTTGGAAAATTTCACAGCTCAATTAATGGAGGTGTTCTATGGCTATAAGTTTTTTAATTTAAATTACCATCAACATAATGTAGCAGGGATTGATTTATTGGATGAGTCTCAGAAACACGGAGTCCAAGTGACAATTGAGAGGAATAATGCGAATAAAGTTATTCATAGCATTGATAAATCCAAGGAATTTCACAGATTGACAGTTTTTTTCTTTGATCACAATAAAACTGATACTGTTGTAAAAAATGTTAAACAAAAAGGACACTCTTTATCAAATATAGAAGTTATATCTTTAAAAAATATATTTGATGATGCCGAAAATAATCCTACAAAGGCAGCAAAGTATTATGCCTTGTGTAAATTATGGATCGAAGGCTATTCCAATTTTGATATTGATATTGTAGAAATTATCAATAAAGAAATGCTCAAAAAAGTTGAGGGGAACAAATTATCTAAAAAATATATCCCTGAAATTTATACGCCCGAAATTGGACTAAGAAATAGATGCAGACAATTTGCTGATCCAACTCTGGCAAAACAATTATTATTTTGTGAGGCTGGCAAATTATATCAAGGTAGTTCCTTTAACTATCTAAAGGATAAAACAGCCAAATTGAAAGATGGTACAGTTTTGACTATTAAAAATGACTGTGATGCGACAGCAGAACTAAATAGTCCTATCACAGATACAACAACTAGCTCATTGGTTTGCAAGTTGCGCAATTATAGTGAAATGTCAAAAGGTGCTAATTACGGAATAGCATATTTTAACAATGAAGGCAAAAAAATTGAATTTGATGAATGTTATAGCAACTTAAATTGTGGAGTACAATTTACAATTGATAAATTATTAAGTTCATATACATTATCTGAAAAACAATATTTCTTTATTGTCAAGGATGCGGGACAAGGCAAAACTAATTTCTTATGTGATTTCTGTTCCAATGTTTTATTGAAAAGAAACATTCCCGTCATTTATATAAACGTAAATGAGCTGACCAAGACTCTTTTGGATACTTTAAAAGAGCAACTGCAAATGTGGTTTCAAAAAGATTTATTTGAAGTTTTAGATTTATTGAAACAATATTTTTCAAATATAAATCGAAATGTAATAATTGTTATAGATGGGCTCAACGAAAAAAATAATTTAGTGGCATTTCGTAGCGAGGTGCTTGAACTATTTCGTTTTGTAGATAATTATCCCTTGTTTAAAATAATAGCGACTAGTCGTAATGTTGCTTATAATGCATTTTATAAGTCTTTTGAAAATGAGTCTTTTGGAGTCATGATTCATAGCGAAATAGAACTAAATAATAATCGCCATCAAAGAAAGGACAAGTCATTCCAGAGAAGACTTTATCAAAAATATAAAAATTATTTTAATTATACTTGTTTTGTATCCAGAATTGCTAAAGAGAAACTCACAAATGACACACTTCTCTTAAGAATATTTTCAGAAGTTTATCAAAACAATTCGACAGCAATTGTAAATGATATATTTTTATATAAGCTGTTCAGCGAGTATATAAATAAAAGAGCTATACAGATGGAACAAAGCGGTAGAATAAGAAGAAGCGATGACCTAATTAATTTACTGTTAAAAATTGCAAAAATAATGATACAAAGCAGGCAACTGAATTATTTTTCTAATACTGATTTTTCAACGGAAGAAAAAGACTTATTAGATATTATTGTTAATGAGGATATCTTAATTAAAACCTATGAAAATGATGCGAAAATGCTTCTTTTGCCTAAGACTAATTATTCATTTACTTATGATGAATTTAGAGATTTTTTAATCGCTTACACTTATGTTGACGCCGATGATTTAACTTTCAGTAAAGAAGTTCATTATATGGCATTAAATAAGGGAAGATTTGATGGAGTATTGAAGTATTTGTTTTTAATTTTTAGAGGCTGTAAGAATTCTAAACTTAGTATTTTGGAAAAAGAGGAAGTTTATTGGGATATATATTCTGAAAATCTATTTTCACTTGAAGACGAATTATTGACTGAAGCTGATGTTGAAATCGTTGAAAATGCTTTTAACCAAAATAATGAATGGTTATTTTACAATATCTGCAATAGAATAAACACCTATCATTTCAAAAATTTATCGATTTTAAATCTAGTCAATTATCGTGTCAATAATTATATGGAAAGTAATTGGACTTGGACTGAATTATTTATTCAAACAAATTATGAAGGCAAAGAAATTGGTATATTACCTGAATTGCTGCAAGATAAACTCGGGGATACCGCAAAAGAAGAAGTTTTTGGGATATTAGCATTTTTGTCAACATTCGACTATTGGACTTGCGAAATTGAAGAACAATTTATAAAACGGCTTTATAAAGATTTTCCCGTAGCTTTTAATTCATCAATAGATAATTTAGAAATCTTATATCCAACTCTATTATCAAAAATTGATCTTATTAAGGAGGCGGTAAAATAAAATGGTTATTATCCCATCTAAAAATAACGGAAGTACACTTGAATTATATATTATAAGGCCCGAGAATGCCGAAAGAATTAAAAAAAATTTAAAGGCAAAATTTAAAGCTAAACTCAATTCTGAATACGAAAGGGTAGTTAATAAAATTAATTTTCTTCTGTTTAATGCCGGAAGGAATTTAAATGAAATATATGATAAATTTTTTAACGAAGAATACACATCGTTTTATGACTATTTAGAACAAGAAGAAGGTTTTGCAGAGTCTTTTATTGAGAATGTCAGGAGTAAAATAATGCCCAATGAATCTCTTTGGGAAGTTAGAATATCAGACTATGAGGGATACAATTTTTCAAATTTATTTGATAGTTTTGGCTGGGAGAATAATGATTTGATCGAAAAATTAAATTGTGCATTAGAGGAGTGCGAAAATGAAAATTAATAATGGTTTTGTTACAAATAGCTCTTCGACATCTTTTGTTGTTTGTACTAAAAAAGGCATAACCCAAAAGAAGTTTTTAAATGCTTTTGGGATATCGCAAGAATCATTGCTACTGAGTTTTTATGAAAAACTATATTATGCGGTTGAACAAGATAAAGAATTAATTCCTCCAAATATTGACCTAAAAAAATTCTTTGAAGAACACCGAGTTTACATAAACGATCCTAACGATTATTCGGAAATAAAAAAGCGATATGATTCTGGTGAAAAGGTTTATTATGGACGATTAAGTGATAGTGGAGATTATGGTGGAATGATTGAAGCGTTTTACTCTCATGAAAGTATAGTCGTTATAGGTGAAGACATTTATTTTAATGCTAAGGATAGTACATATTAAATGAAAATTCGATTCGAAAAAGCCGATAACGGTATTTATACTTTTAATTATTCAAATGGAGAGAGCCTTTTTATAGGTGAAGATAACTATCGAAAAAAAGGTCCGCTGTTACTTGATGTGTCAATAACTAATCGATGCTTGCGTGGCTGTTCATTTTGTTATAAAAATTCTAAACCACAAGGAAAAGATATTTCTTTAGAGGATTATGCTTTAATATTACGTGAAGCACGAGACTGTGGAGTAACTCAAATTGCAATTGGTGGAGGTGAACCGACACTACATCCAGATTTTGTAAATATTCTAAGAATGACTCGTGATGTGGGTATAATTCCAAATTACTCAACTAATGGTGATTATATAACAAACAATATAATTGATGCCACAGAAAAATATTGTGGAGCAATGGCAATTAGTGTTTATGATGATATAAATTTTTATAAAAGTTTACTTGAAACATTAAATTCTAAAAAAATTCGAGTAAACCTACATTACATATTAACAAAAGATAAACTAGATAATTATATTTCGTTATTGTCAAACCCTCCCGAGTGGTTGAGAAAAATAAATGCTATTATTTTTCTTAACTATAAACCAACTAACGGCAATTATGATTTAATATTAAAAAATGCTGATCAATCGAAGTTAAAATTATTCTTTAAACTAATTCTTTCAGTAAGATTCTGCTCGATAGGTTTTGATTCTTGTACGTCTTCATTTATTGAGAATTACACAAATATAGATGAATCTTTGTTTGATTATTGCGAATCAGCTCGCAGATCAGCTTATATAAATGAGAATTTGGATGTGCTCCCTTGTTCTTTTTATCAAAGAACAGGAACTAATTTAAGAGAAGTCTCTCTGAAATCTATATGGATTGAGGACAAACTTTTTTTAAATCATCGAAATCAATTAGAAATTTGTCGTGATTGTCCATTATATAAAATAAATCTTAGTATGTAATCACTTGAAAGCAGTAATATACGCAAGAGCATTTTATAATGTCGTTACATAATTTCCGTAAGATAGATATATCCACGCAGGACGGACTGAGGAAAATATTAGATATTTTTATAATCTCGATATCTATGTATAACGATTATATGAAGATAATCTATAATGTAAACGGAAAGTAAGAGGTAATAAAGCTTAAGGAATTAGAAAGTTCAACTTTGTTTTCAGATGGTGAGCATTATGCTATCAAAATCTTACTATTTAAGCTGATCGGAATATAATGTGTAACTTTTATGCGGCGCTGAATTAATTTAGTTGCCGTAATATTTTTTGTCGATATATCTAAAAATATGTAATATTTTATTAATTATATATCGAAAAATATGTAAAACACACCGTGGCAATAGTCGAAAAATATGCACAATCTATTGACTTTAGTATTTGAAAAGATGTATAATACTTATGAGGTGTTTTATGTTAAAGCGTAAAGTTTATGATAACTTACTTAAATGGAAAGCAGGCAGGGGCAATGAATGTTTGTTGATTAAAGGCGCGAGACAGATTGGGAAGACCTATTTGGTTGAACAGTTCGGAAGAAACGAGTACGAAAGTTTTATTGAGATAAATTTTTTGAGACAGCCTGAATTAAAGACTATTTTCGCAGGTGATCTATCAAGCGAAAATATTTATAAAAGAATAAGTGCGTTTATTCCCAACATTAAGCTTGTTGAAGGTAAAACATTGATATTCCTTGATGAAATTCAGAAGTGCGCTAACGCCCGTACGGCTTTGAAGTTTCTAGCTGAGGACAGGCGATTTGACGTCATAGCATCCGGTTCGCTTTTAGGTTTACATTACGGTCAGGATGCTGATGCGGAAGTGGAAGAGGTCTCTTCAATCCCTGTCGGCTATGAGCGTCAGATTATGATGTATTCGCTTGATTTTGAAGAATTTTTATGGGCGTACGGCTATGATGCCGAAGCGATAGATTATATCAAAGGCTTTTTCGTGAGGAAAGAGAAAGTTCCTTTCGAGATAAACGAGAAATTTGAGAATCTGGTTAAAGAGTACATTGTTGTCGGCGGTATGCCCGAAGTCGTCGTCGAGTTCATGAAGAACAAGGATTTCAATGCAGTACAGCAAACGCAAGATAAAATTCTTTTAGATTATATGGACGACATTGCTTCTCATGCAAAAGGAGCGGAGAAGGTTAAGGTTAAAGCTTGTTACGACAGTATACCCCGTCAGCTCGCCAAGGAGAATAAGAAATTCAAGTATTCGGAGGTAGAAAAGAAATCGACTGCGCGCAAGTATGAAGACAGTGTGCAATGGCTGCGCGATTCTAATTTGGTTTATATTTGTTATAACGTAACCGAACCGTATCTGCCGCTTATGGTAAACGAGAAGGAAAATGAGTTTAAGCTCTATGTAAACGATACGGGGCTCTTATGCGCTATGTACGGTTTCAATACGAAACTTGCCGTACTGAACGGAACATTAAAGGGCAATGCTAAGGGTGGTATTTACGAAAATCTGATTGCGGAAATGCTGATTAAAAACGGATATACTTTGCATTATTACAAGAAGTCTGATAGTACGCTTGAAATAGAATTTTTGATTGAAAAGAACGCTGAGGTTTTGCCTGTAGAAGTAAAGGCGGGAAATACTCAGACCGCATCGCTTAATAATTTTATTCAGGAAAACAAGCCAGGTATTGTCTATAAGCTGATTGACGGGAATGTCGGTTTTACAGACAGTAAGCTCACCCTTCCGCATTATATGGCGTTGTTTATTTAGCCAAATAATGTAGCAAAAACAGGTGTAAAAATTACAGTGAATTTGACACTTAAAATTACACCTAAATTTTTACTGTAACAAAATAGCTCTCTATAGCAGGTGTCTCAATAATGTGTTTTTAAGCAATTATTGAGACAAACAGAACTGTTACGGTGTCTCAATCCTTGTCTCAAATCATCTTTAAACGAGTAAATACCACCCCGCCGAATTCAATTCGGCGGGGTGGTATTTTTTGCTTGTGGCCTAACTTTAATTGTACTTAAATTGCCTTTCGTAATGGATTCTTCGTTCCTCAATTTGAGACAATAAGTCGCTTTCTTGTGGCAAATAGGGTAGAAGATTATCATTAAAATGTTTTAATGCTTCTTGATACTGCTCTTCAGTTCTAAAATGAGCACCTTCATAATAGAGCCATTTGCCCATTTCATCGGCAAGACTTTTAGTTGCTATATCTTTTGCCTTTGATAAATACCGTAAAAAGTATGCGTTTCTCTCTGTAACGGGCTTTTTATAAAAGATATCGATACAAGCAAGGATAACATTATTTGTGTAGTATTCCTTGTGAGCAACTTTTTGTTGTTTTTCGGTTGATAAATAAGCATTCCCATCCAATTCTCGTAAACAGGGATGAGGTTCGTCATAATACCAATAATTCATTTCGGCTTGATTTATAGTAACATAATATAAGCGCAATATATCTTCTACAAACTGTTTATTAAATTTTACTGACTTGTCTCCGTCAATCAATGATCTCGTTAAATGAATATGATTTCGCAAATTTTGTAAATGATCTATGGCGACTTCTTCGAAGGGATGTACATGTAGTAAACGCATATTGACCAAATGGAAAAGAATTGCTTTGGGTGAAGAGTTGCTTAATCTATCGAGATTATCAAATTTGCGATAATTGCATTTTTCTTTACAATCACGATTTTTACAATTTCTATTTACAATCAACACAATGCTTTTCCATAAAGCTTCCACACATGAGAAAACGATACAGCCAAGTTGCCTATACGCAATTTGTTTTTCTTTATCTTCAAAAAAATATGCATCTACTTTATCGATATATGTTTCTACAAAATCTATGTTATACTGAATTTCATTTGCCAACATATTATCAGCAATATATTTAGGCAACAATTCGTTATAATTTTTATTGAGCTTGAATTCCATATATGTCTCCTATTTAATTATAGAAAATTATATCATAATTTTTAAATATTGTCCATACCGAACGCATAAGTTGAAAGTCTATATAAAGTAACAAATGTATGGGCTTAAGAAATTCAAAAAAGAGGGGTAAAAATAATTGTAAATTTTAGTGCAAAATTACCCCTGTTTTTTACAGCAAAAAAAGGCCTCCTATAGAGGATGGCGCAAAAAATAAAATTTAGGCAAAAATTGCGCCAATGAGAGCAGTTCGTTGGCGCAAAAATTCTATAAAACAGTGTGAGGATAATATGGATATTTTTTGTGTAAGTTGAGGATGATATTGCACCCGCGATTTTGCGTTCTGCAAAATCACGGGTGCAATCCATTAATGACTTTAATTATTTAGTGTTTGTATTCGATTGTTTAATGATGTTATGTTTAATTCTGCAGTCACATTTAGGTTTCTTGATTTGTCTATAGTAGAAGAGGAATTTGGAATTAAATGACAAAATGATGTGTTTATGATATAATTAAAGTATGGTTTATGAATTAAAACAGTATGATAAAACATTAATAGAATTTGAGATTGTGTCTAACTATCTCGATGGAGTGGAGTGCAGAATCATTTCAGTTGATAAAGACAGTGAATATCTGTTACCGTACGGTCTGACAGCTTCTGGAGACGGAATTTTATCATGGCTTAAACATAGGGTATTGCCTAAGAACAGAGAGTTCGCCGTACAGATTTGTTCACGTTGCGGTTTATCCGAAAATGATTATCTCGGTATTATAAGGGCAAGTAAGGGTTTATCCTTAAATGACTGTTATTGGGTTGTAGAACAGGGGTTTCAGGGCAAGTTCAATGAATACAATCTTTACGAAAATGGGTTTGACAGAAATTTATCAGAGATTGCTTTTACGGGTTACGGGAATCGGATGAATAGGGGATTTATATCGTCACCTGAATTTACAACAAACGGAACTTTGCGTAAAGCGTGGCGCCGATTAAATAAAAAGGTTTATCTATACAAAGGCGGATCGACAGAACCTTATTCCGAATTCTATGCTGCGCAAATAGCAGATACAATGGGTATACAACATGTATCTTACGGGCTTACAAAATGGAAGGATACGCCTTGTTCTACTTGTGAACTGTTTACGGATATAAATACTTCATTTGTTCCGATTCATAAATTTATAAAGAATTGTAATTTATTAACCATTGTAGATTTTCTAAAAAGTCTTGGCAGTCGCTTCTATGATGACTTTGCAGATATGATCGTCTTTGATTCGCTCATCTGTAATACTGACAGGCATTACGGTAATTTCGGTTTACTGGTAGATAATAAAACGAATAAACCAATCCGGTTTGCTCCGATATTCGATAACGGGCAGTCACTTTTTAATCGCGCAACTGAAAAGAATTTTTTGAATTTGAACGAATACGCCAAGACAAGATTTCCAGCTTGTTGCAATGTGACGTTTGAAGATTTGGTAAAAGATTTTATATCTGAACGTCAAATCGAAAAACTACGCAAAATGAAAAACTTTAAATTTATAAAACATTCAAAATATAACCTGCCGTCAGGCCGACTTGAAAAAATTGAAGAGTATTTGCAAAGAAGATTGAATAGCATCTAAATTTTTTGATTAAAGGATTTATTTATTGATTTGGTAATGATTATATTAAATAAAAGTGTTATAATTATGATATAAGACTTTAATTGAGGTTGAATAGATGGAATTTAAGGATAAAGTGAAATCTGCGCGGGAAAAACTTGTACTTAGCCAGGCGGAATTTGCAAAAGAGCTGGGTGTAGCTTTTGCTTCAGTAAATAGGTGGGAAAACGGAATAAGAATTCCAACCTATGCACTGCAACGCAAATTCTATGATTTTTGTCGGACAAAAGGTATTGAGTTTATTGAGACTGACAGTGCAAACGATGAAGAGGATTAAATTATGTCTAAAAAACAAAAGTTAAGAGTATTTGAAGCGTTTGCCGGTATAGGGGCACAGGCAGCGGCGCTGAAAAGATTAAATATCGACTATGAGATTGTAGGGATTAGCGATTGGTTTATTGATGCTATAGAATGCTATGCTACTATTCACTGTCAAGACAAAACAATAGATATGCCGGAAACTAAATCCGAAGTTTTGGACTACCTATCAGAATTTACCTTTAGCGCGGATTCTGTGCATCCGTATAATATTTCTAGATTAAGTGAAGATAGACTTCGTGATTTATACCGTGCAAATAAAAAGTGTAATAATTTTGGTTCTATAAGTGACATTCAAGCAGAAGATTTGCCGGATTTCGATTTGTTGGTTTATAGCTTTCCCTGTCAGGATTTATCAACTGGCGGATTAGGTAAAGGAATGAAAAAAGGGTCTGGAACACGTTCCGGTTTGCTTTGGGAAGTAGAAAGAATTTTAACTGGCTTATATAAACAGAATCGTTTGCCGGAATATTTACTTTTAGAAAATGTAAAAACGATAAAAGCGGATTCGAATATTAATGATTTGAAGCAATGGTTAGATTTCTTAGAGTCTATCGGTTATGCGAGCGATGACTGTATGTTATTAAATTCGTTGGATTTTGGTGTTCCTCAGGATCGGGAGAGAGCATTTATTGTTAGTCATCTTGGTGACAGGCTAAATGTGAAGAGTAAAATAGTAAAAAAAGAGCGTAAATATGTTTTTGCAAATTTTTTCAGGAATGATTATAACAATCCGACGTTGAAAGCAGAAGCAGATGTGGCGCAGTTAAATAAAACTCCGTCAAGAGAGCAGATGTGGCGCATTAACGGACGTGATTTAAACGAATCTACTATTGTAAGGACAATTACGTGCAATATGGATAGAACACATTGCGCTGCCTTATTTCCTTATAAGGGGGAAAAAGGGGATTCATATAGACGTCCTACAATTCGTGAAGCATTTTTACTAATGGGCTTTTTTGAACAGGATTTTGAGAAGACACGTTCTTTGGCCTACAGTTATAGAAAGATGAACAAGTTAATTGGGAATTCGATTGTGGTAGATGTTCTTGTTGAAATCTTTAGGGCGATGTTCAGCGATGAATACAGGAGAGATTGCTAATGCGTATTCGACTTCCAATTGATATTAAGTCGTTATATATGAATATAAAAAATGACAATGAAAAGGGGCACACAGCTACGGTTGCAACTCCTTTAAAGCAATACGGATCGGTGCATGAGGATTTATTGCCTATATTGAATATACCGGAAAATATTAATCCGATTAGTAGAGAAAACCTTATAGAGAACATTTTAAAGCATTCAAGAGCTGAAGCCAAAATTACAAATGTATTTGTTTTTGATAGACTGAGTGTTAACGGAATTAATATTATCAATGTGCCTTCTTTCGGCATTTATATCAGAGAAGAAATATCTCCGGAGAATGTTCATTTTGGAAGACAGAAGATTCATTATCCTATCACATTAAAGTACGAAGATTCAGAAACAGACATAAATAACCGAACTGTAATGAAAGCGGTGTCGGAAATCTTACATAATTATGCGTTTATCATTGAATCGTTTGAATACGATACTGAAACTGCTGTATTAAATTTTGATGCGACAGTTGTAGGTGAGAAGGATATACCTTATTCGAAAGTATTTATAAACAGAAGAGGGGTCGGTAATAAGTTTGCAGCTGTTTTCAATGAGGGGGCAGATATTTATGACTCGGAAATAATTGCTCTTAGAGAAAGGCTAGGTTATGACAATGTTACTCCTTTAAATTTTTCTGAAATTATGGATAGCAATAAAATTGTTGCATTAGAGGAAGCAAAAGCTTGTTTGTTGGATTTTGGCGCAAAAAATATTCGTAATTTTTATGAAGAGTATCCATATTCGCTTTATGATTTAGAATATAGATTAGACGGTAAGAAATATTTTGCAATAGTAAGGTATACAGCAACATCTAATAAATACTTTCAACTGCCCTTAAATAAAGTTCAGTTTTGCAACGATTTTTCGGACTGTGTGATAATGGTACTTATTACAGATGTGTTGGGTGAACCGAAAAGATTTATTTATCGAATCGATGATTTAAACAATATGAAAAAACGTATCAACTCTATTTCATATGAAGATACGGAGGATTATTAATGAGTAATTTGGTAGAAAGGCAGTTTCCAGCGAAAGCATTATTAACAGGACTGCGAGCAATTGGTTACAGTTTTTCAACAGCAGTCGCTGATATTATTGATAACAGCGTGTCTGCTTTTGCTACCGAAATTAGGATATTTGCTGATCCGTTGGTTGATGAGCCATATTTTTGTTTCCTTGATAACGGGTGTGGAATGTCAAGTAAAGAATTAGACAATGCTATACTGCCAGGTTCTGATCGCGCTGGGAAGGAAGACGGGGAAATGGAACTTGGAAGATTCGGTCTCGGTTTAAAGTCAGCTTCTCTATCCCAGTGTCGAGTTTTTACTGTTGTTAGTAAAAAGTTTGGCAAATTGAGAGCGATGTCTTTTAATTTGGATGTAATTGAGCAAGAAAATAAACTGCTGTTAATTCAACTGTCTGACAGTGAAATTGATGAATTACCGCAGATTGATAAATTAAAAGAATATGAGTCTGGGACTTTAGTAATATGGACAAACTTCGATAAAATTGAAGGGGCAGCAAAGAATTTCGAAGAAAGTTTTAGATCGGCTGTTGCCGATTCAAAAAAACATGTAGAGTTTGTATTTCATCGTTTTTACAACCAGATTCAAATTTTTTATAACAATCGGCGTATTGAAAAGCGCGATCCATTTTTACTAGATTCGATAGGGAGGCAACAAACAGGTCGCACAACAAATATTGATGTTGACGGTTCAACAATAACAGTTATTCCCTATACTTTACCTTTTGCCAATACTCTGACTACAGAAGAAAAAGCTTTATTAGGTAATCCGAAAAGTATTTATGACGAGCAGGGCTTTTACCTATATCGCAATAAACGGTTAATCTCGTGGGGGAGTTGGATGCGTATGGGAATTCGTAGCGAGTTGAATAAATTAGCGCGAGTTCAAATTGATATTCCTTCTTCGTTAGATTCTGTTTGGACGTTAGACGTGAAAAAATCATCGGCTAAAATTCCGGATAAAATCAAAGAGCGAATAAAAATGTCCTTAGAAGATTCTGTTGCGCGCAGCAGACGCACAACTAAGTTTCCCGGGGCAAAAGAACAGTCTGTAGAATGCAAGGTATGGGACAGAATTAATGAACACGAAGGTAAAGTAAAATATCAGATTAATAGAAAGATGCCGGCGTTAGTTGCCCTCGAAGATGTTTTGGGTGAAAATGAAAGGAAGCTTCTAGAAATAGCTCTGTCCCAAATTGAATGTTATTTACCTAAATATTCAATAACAAATGACAGTATGGACGCTTTGAATATTTTGAATAGCGGTGATGGGGTTGAAGAAGAAAGGCTTATAGATGAAATCCAACAGATTTTGCTTATGTGTGCCCCTGAATATAGAGAGCAAATGTTTGATAGCATATTTCTAGCCGAAGGGTACCAAAAACTGTTTAAGAAAAAAGATTTAATTCACAGGCGGTTGTTTGAAAATGAATGATTCAATTAGGAAATATTCTGAACAAATAAAAAAAGCATCGGACATGCTTTATATGCTATTAGCCGGTAAGAAATGTACACATTCGGAAGTAGTTAAACAGGCAAAAATATTGATGCCTATTGTTTTTAGAGATTTTGAAGTGGAAAAGTTGCCGGAATACGAAATTATTTTAAAAGAAATAATTGAGTATTATGAGGTTGAGGTTGGGATTAAAACTTATGCTCCCGATGTAATAGCAAAAGATAAGCAGTCAAAATACTGGTTGGCTAAAGTGAAGCCAACTATTCCGCATGCATATTTTGATAGATATAAGCTGTATTTAAGAACTGAAAACTTTGCCAATAAAACAATTGAGAATATCGAGTCTACTTGTGAAGAAATACTTTCTTACTGTGCAAACCCTAAGAATCCAAGCGGGATTGATAAAAAACGCGGACTTGTTGTCGGCGATGTTCAGTCGGGAAAAACAGCAAATTATCTCGGCCTAATTAATATGGCATTTGATTACGGATACAAAATTGTTGTCCTTCTTGCAGGCATGACTAATTCGCTTCGTTTACAAACTCAAAAAAGGACGGATAAAGGTGTAATAGGAGCAAAAAGCGATTCCATTGGGAACGCTATAGAGTATATAGGTGTTGGATTTAATCCGCAAGATCATTTTGCGGTGCCTTTTACGAATCAGTCCAATGATTTTGCTAAATTCATACAGCGAAATTTGAATGCTGCAATTAGCGATTTTAACAAGCCTGTTGTTCTTGTTGTTAAAAAAATTAAAAGTGTTTTGGAAAGTGTAGGTGAGAGACTTCAGTCAGAATTAACCGAAAAGGGTGTACTTGATTCAAAAAGTATTTTAATAATTGATGACGAGGCCGATAATGCTTCTATAAATACAGCTAAATCTGCGTCAAACCCTACATCGATAAATAGAAGTATCCGCACAATTTTTAATAAATTCCCGATAGCATCGTATGTTGGATATACTGCTACTCCTTTTGCGAATATTTTTATTAATCCGCACGACGAAGAGGATAATTTGGATCTATTTCCTTCTGATTTCATTGTTCAGTTAAATTCTCCTGACAATTATTTCGGTGGGAGAAAAGTTTTTCCTAAAGACGAAGACAGCCTTCCCAGATGTTTAAGACTGCTAAACGAAGAAGAACCGGACTTTTTACCTGTTATTCATGATAGAACAGCTGAATATCCCGTGTTGCCGCATAGCTTAAAAGAAGCAATTAGCGAATTTTTAATTAATAATGTCATAAGAACATTACGCGGACAGAATACAAAACATCGTTCAATGATGATAAATATTACGAGATATAACGATGTGCAGGAAAGAATCGAGACCGCTGTCTTAAAATATTTAGAAATATTAAAAAATGCTATCGAACAGTTAAGTTCTTTGTCGGTTGAAGAATTTGTGAAAAATACACAGTGTAGAAATATTTATGAAATGTATTTGACTTCGTTCTACGTTCAAATTCGGGAAGGGAATCAAGAAAATGGAGAAGATGCATTGGCTTGGTTGAAGATTCAATCCGGTTTGTACGATGAAATTAAGCAGATGCAAGTTGCAGTTATTAACTCAAGGAACGGCAAAATGAGTCAACGCAATAAAGAAGGAATAAAAATGCGTTTTGACTATGAAAATTGTGAAGATGTAGGAGCGAGAGTAATTGCGATTGGTGGCATGGTCTTGTCAAGAGGTTTAACTCTTGAAGGGCTGATGACAAGTTACTACAGTAGAAATGCCGGTACATATGACACACTTTTGCAGATGTGCCGTTGGTTTGGGTATAGACCGCAGTACCAAGATTTGTGTCGCATTTATTTAACGCAAGAAAGTATTGATAGGTTTGATGCAGTCTTAGATGCGGTTGAGGATATGAAGGCTCAGTTTTCAGAAATGAAACGGCGTGATAAAAAACCTAAAGATTTCGGCTTAATGATAAAGGAATCACCTGAGACTTTAAATACTACTATGCTCATAACAAGCAGGAATAAAATGCGAGGCACAGAAGTTATAGAATATAGGCTAAATTACGGTGGAGTTTATGCGGATACTTCTAAGCTTTCGCGAGATATTGCTGTAAATAACCATAATCTTTCACGTGTAGAACAATTCCTGAAAAAAATAAAAATTGAATGTATTTGCGATAGGTACATGGCATCTGAAGTGTCTAAATTTGATGTCGCGGATTTAATACGCGGGTTAAAAATTCCTTATGTAAACAAGAAGTTTGATACTGAGGGGCTTTCCGAATACATAGAAAACAGTGATTTATTTCCGTATTGGGATGTCGCAATAGCAACCGGTGACGCAAAAAACTTACATAACTGTTTTGGCGTTTACGGAGTGACGGCAGCTGCGCGTAGTTTTCATATTAACGGAGTTAATGACCCTTATATACGGATAGGTGGGACAAACAACCGTGTTTTAGATCCCGGTATATTTGACTGTGGACTTTGGTTAACCGAAGCGCAACGGGAACTAATATTGCAGGAAAAACAAAACCATAAAGGGGATACGCTTTCAGCTTTAGATTATCTGCGTAAGAGAAAGAATCCTATTTTGGTTATATATCCAATTGAGTTAAAAATAGAGGCTTCAGATGCAGAGTGCCAGGATGTAGATAGAGCGGCTGTTGAGAAACTGAAAAGGAGTATTCGAGATGATGTGGGAAACACAACTACTCCGTTAGTTGCTTTCGCTTTCGGTTTCCCTGAAAAGGAATCTTCTTTAAGATTAAAATACAGAGCCAATATCGTTAAATTGGATGAGTTAAACGGAAATCTCGAAATTAACGATGACGGTGAAGGCGAGGATGATACGGATGATTAATTTTGCAGAGTTATTTAATTTTGCTGAGCAGCCTAATAGCAATCAGAGAAAAATACCCATTGCGTCTGCATTGGAAGTTTTTTACGGATTGAGCCCAGATGGTTTTTTAAGACTGTCTTTTATGTCTAAATCCAAAGCACCAAAACTTGAATCAACAAAAGTTTTAAGAGTTTCACAGGGGGAAGAAAGTAGCAATGTATATTGGACTTGCTTTGACCTGCTGCAAAACGATGCAAAATCAGTATATTACACATTCTGTGACAGTTTGGTTTCAGCTATTACCGATATTACTGTTGAAGTCACTGCTCTCAATGTGTTGAAAAAGCGATTTATAACTTGGAAAGCAATGTTTAAACAAGTGCAAAGCCAAGATGCATCAAGGGAAGTCATTCAAGGACTTTTTGGAGAACTGTATTTTTTAAAAAAATATATGCTTGAGAGCTATTCTGTCAACGAGGCTATTGGTGCTTGGGCAGGAGCGGATTCTAAAAGTAAGGATTATTCAATAAAAAACGATTGGTTTGAAATTAAAACGGTAGGAGCAAATGTAAATCAAGTCCATATTTCTTCTCTAAGTCAACTTTCATCTTCAGTGCCAGGTCATTTGGTTGTGATAAGAGTGGAATCTATGTCAGAAGAGTTTGTTGCGGATGATTCTTCAATAAATATGTTATTACACGACATTTTATTAAGAATAAAAGATGAGCTTACAGAGGAACAGTTTTTAAATAAAATTAAATCTGTTGTAGGCAATATTACAGATAAAGTTTTAAATGAGAAGTTTTCCGTGAAAAGTATAAATTTCTATTTGGTTGACAGCAATTTCCCTCGGTTGCAAGAATCAAATATCCCCTTTTCTGAAATAGAAAATATTGAATATTATCTGAATATAAAAATGCTTGACAAATACAGGGAGAGTAACTAATGAATCTTGAAGAATTTAGAGAAAGTTATATAAATGAAGATATTAATGCCGAAGCAGTAAATACTTCAAGGTACCCAATAGATGTGTTTATTGACAGTGCTGTAGACATTCTCATGAATGACTATTCTCTTATTACGGATATGTCGCAGTGTTATTACGAGTTTACAAAAGGTACACGCGCATTTAAGAATATGCGGATTGATGCGGCATATTTGGATTTGCCATCCAGTACGCTTAATTTACTGTTTGCTGATTATAACGAAGGTGAAATTAAAAATATCACTAATGAGTTCTTACATAATAAGTCACAGTTACTTCTCAATTACTTTGAAAACTGTTTAAAAGGATTTTTCAAGGATGCAGAACAGGCAGATCCGGCAGTGCAGCTTGCTAGAGATATACGTGTTAATGTAGGATATATTTATAAAATTCATCTTTTTATTATCAGTACTGACAAATTAAGTAAGGCGGTTAAAAAACTTGAATTACCTGATTTTGTTTATGGCGGACATATATTTAAAGTCGATTTGGACGTTCTTGATATTGAGGGTATATATAGGGCTAAACTTGCCGGATTTACAAAAGAAGATATCGTAATTAACTGCAAGGATTTCGGGGTTGAAGGTATACCTTGCATTAAAGCAGATATCGAAACCGAACAGTATGAATCGTATTTAGCTATAGTACCCGGCACATTCTTAGCAGAAATTTACAAAAAACACAATGCTTCGTTGTTGGAAGCCAATGTGCGTTCGTTTTTAAAATTTAACGGAGGTGTTAATAAGGGCATTAGGGGTACAATATTAAACGAAAAATCAAGATTTTTCACTTATAATAACGGTATTTCAACAACAGCAAAAGCTATAACAACAGTTAATCATCCGGAGAAAGGATTATTTATTACTTCGTTTACAGATTTGCAAATTATTAACGGGGGGCAAACCACTGCTACTTTGGCAGCAACAAATATTAAGTATAATGCTGATTTATCTGGTATTTTTGTTCAGATGAAATTAACAATACTTAAAGATTCTAACCCAGAGTTGATTAGAAATATTGCGACTTATGCAAACAGTCAAAATAAGGTAAAGACAGCTGACTTGAATTCTAGCCATCCTTTCTATGTACGTATGGAAGATTATTCCAGAAAAATTTATGCGCCTTTAGCAAGCGGACAGATTGTTCAGCAGCTTTGGTTCTTTGAGCGTGCCAGAGGTCAGTATGAGCAGCCAATGATGCAAATGACAAAGAAACAGCAGGCAGACTATAAATTAGTACGCCCTAAAGATAAAAAGTTTACATTAACAGAGCTTGCTAAATATTTAAATGCCGGCGCAATGCTTCCTCACTATGTTTCTTGGGGCGGTGAAGTTAACGCTGCGCATTTTCACAACAATATGGTAAAGCAATGGGATAAGGATAATTCATATTATAACGAATTATTTTATAAAGAATTAATCGGCAAGAAAATCCTGTTTGCCTTTATAGAGAACGTTGTTTCTGCACAGGAATGGTATCAGGAAAGAAGAGCGTATAGACCGCAAATCGTTGCTTACACATTTTCAAAACTTGTACATGAAGCAAGTAAAATAAAAAAGAGTATTAATTTTAGGCAGATTTGGGACAACCAAAAAGTTTCCGAAGTTTTTGAAAAGGATGTTGCCGGAATAGCTAAAATAGTCTTCGATACTATTTACGACGACAGTCGCACTACGGCCAATATTGAAACCTACTGTAAAAGAGAGGAGTGCTGGACAATAATAAGTAAGAAAAGTTTTCAACTCTCTGATGAATTAATTGATATTTTAGTCGATCCGTATGAAAGAGAAATCGAGGAGAATAGAGCAAAAAAAGAACAGAAATTTGATAGCGGAATATGTAATGAGATAGCAATTTTTAATAAGGGTAGCGGTTATTGGCAATCTATGATTGAAAGAGGGACAGCCCAAGAAGTTTTAACACCCGGAGAGATAATTCTTTTGAAAGCAGTAATAAATTACTGCAACGGACTGTATTCTCAACTAACAAAGTATCAATTAAGTGAAATTGCGAAGATTGTGCAAAAGCTTAAGGACAATATGATTGAATAAGGATTAGTACTATGAATGCAAAAGAAGGATATATTTTGAGATTGCTTGACGGAGCAGATAAAAAATTCATTATCCCTGTTTATCAGCGTGTTTACAGTTGGAAAACTGTAAATTGCGGATTGTTATTTAATGATTTAATGAACGTATACCGTAACAAATACAAATCGCACTTCTTTGGAAGTATTGTTTATGTTGAAAATGACATCGGCGGTTGTAATGAATATGTAATTATTGATGGGCAGCAGAGAATTACTACAGTATCTTTGCTTCTTCTTGCCATTAGAAATTATGTGCTTGAAAATAATTTGCATACGGAAAAAATTAATCCAAATAAAATAACTAAAGCTTTCCTGACTGATGAGTATGCATTAGACGACAAAAAATTAAAGTTAAAGCTTGTGCAGGGAGACGATGATGCTTATAACAGATTGATATTGCAAAGAGAGCCTATTGAAAATAATAACATTACAATTAACTATAATTATTTTTACTCAAAACTGTGCGATTTAAGCGATAATGAAATTGAAGGACTTTACGATGCAATTACAAAATTGATGGTTGTCAATATTAGTTTAAAACCGCAGTCCGGAGACGACCCCCAACTTATATTTGAAAGTCTGAACTCTACAGGTATTGATTTGGAGGAGTCAGATAAAATAAGAAATTATGTTTTAATGAAAATGGAGGCTACGCGTCAGGAAAAGATTTATAAAAACTACTGGGAAGTTTTAGAAAAAACTGTAATAAAACAGGATTTAAATAAGTTTATTAGATACTATTTAGCTAAAAAGACACGAGCTTTGCCTGACGAAAAAAAGTTGTATTTTGCATTTAAAAATTACAGAGAAGAAAGAGTTATAGACGATTCGGTTGAAACACTTTTAGCCGATATGTTAAAGTATGCGACATATTATCAAAAGATCAAGTCAGCAAAAATTAACGATGAGAAAAGCAGTGGACATTTCGCCCGTATAAATAAATTAGAAATCAATACAGTTATACCGTTGCTTTTTGATTTATTAGAGGCATACGACAATGGTGGACTGTCAGATGATGAATTAAACGAAGCCGTTAATATAATAGAAAATTATATTGTTAGAAGAATAATTTGTGGGTTATCAACGTCTATGCTAAATAAAACTTTTGTCTATCTTGGAGAAGAGATTTCCAGATATGTTGCAAAAGATAAAGCAAGTTACATTGATGCCATAAAATATGCCATTTTGAGTAAGACGGGTAAAAGCCGTTTCCCTAATGACAGTGACTTTGTTGAAAAGTTTGAAATGTTTGAACTTTACAATGCAAAATCTTCTATTCGTAAATATATTTTTGAAAGATTAGAGAATTTTAAAAGTAAGGAGCGCATAGCTGTAGAAGAACAAATTGAAAACGGGCAACTAACGATTGAGCATATAATGCCGCAAAAATTATCTGTTGATTGGCAAAAACATTTGGGCGGTAACTATGAACTTATCCACGATAAATACAAAGATACTATAGGTAATTTAACTTTAACCGCATATAACAGCGATTACAGCAATCTTATGTTTGATCGCAAAAGAGATCTGCCAGATAAAGGTTTTGCGTATAGTAAATTAGAGTTAAATAGATTCTTAGCAAACTGTAATATTTGGAATGAGGAACAAATTGTAAAACGTGCGGAGCTATTGTCGGGGTGGGCCTTGAAAATATGGGGTTCTCCCAAAACTGATTTTAAACCAAACATTGTTGAAGAATGGGTTGCTCTTGACGATGAATATGATTTTACTAATAAATGTATTGTTAAAATGATATTTATGGGTGATGAGATCAGTGTTGTAAATATAACAGATACGTATAAAAAAATTATGAATACTTTTTATATGCTGGATCCTGTTCGCTTTACGGATAGCGGTCTTTCCATAATATCTAGTGTTGAGTCAAATTTAAGAAATGCTTACGAGTTAGGACGTTCAATGTATATTGAAACAAACTTAAGTTCGCGAGCAAAAATAACTGCTATACGTGAAATTTTTAAAATTTTCGAAATAGATTTTAATGAGCTTACATTTTTAGTTAGACCCAAAAGTAAACAAGGAGAGATAGATATAGATGATGAATCTACATATAGTAATATTACTGTAGGCTCATTAGCATATCAACTGATTTCTAAATTGTTTGAAGATGAAAAATTAAGTGAACTTGAAATAGCTGAACTTATGACTAAAGAATATACTCGGCATTTTAAAGGTATAAGTGTACCGATTTTGGCAACTCAGCGAGATGCTAATAAAGGTACCGGAACTAAATTTAGATATTATAAATCGCCTATTACATATTTAGGTAAAGAATTTTATATTTCAAGTGAGTGGTATGAGGAGAGTAGACAGGACTTAATTAAGTGGTTTAAAAAACACTATAATTAATATATTTAGAATTTCATTATCATGGATAACAGAACAATTGCTCAGAGAAGTCGAAATATGGCTAACATACATAGCCAAAATACAAAGCCGGAAATTACCGTTGGTAAATACTTATTTAAGCTTGGTTTCCGATATAGAAAGAATGTACGAAAATTACCCGGCAAGCCGGATTTTGTGTTACGCAAGTATAAAACAGTAATTTTTGTTAATGGGTGCTTTTGGCATGGACATGAAGGCTGCAAATACTTTGTTATGGCAAAATCCAACACTCAATTTTGGATGGAAAAGATTAATTATAATAAAAGTAGGGATAGAGAAAACATCCATAAATTGACTGAATTGGGTTGGAATGTAATTGTCGTTTGGGAGTGTGAATTGAGACGCGGCGATAAAGATAAACGATTGCAAGAATTAGTTGAAGAAATTAAAGGAAATGTAAGTTAATGCATGTGTTTTAAAAATAGCACAAAAATGGCAGTAAAATGCGTATGAGTTGAAAATGAAAATATGTTAGACTGATATTGTCGGAAAGTGGGACTTGAAAAGGTCCCGCTTTTTTTGTTTGCAAAAAGCAGTATAGGGGAGGTGAAGTAGGATGTAGATGTAAGCATGATGATTGAGAAAATTTATGTTTTTACTAGTAGCATTGACTTCGGCTTAATGCTGCAGTCATGTCTTTGGATGACCTTGAAAAGGCACTTTTCGGCTAAAATCAGTATTACAGAGGGAATTTAAAAAATTTTTTTAACTTTTTTTAAAAAAGTTCTGTAAGACTGATTCTGCTCTTGACAGATGAAAATTATGATGTAAAATGACGGGGAGGTTAAAAAGTTTTATAGTTGAAGCACACAGGAAATTAAATTTTTCACAGTATCAGACAAATGAAAAAACATAAAATGTCGTAAATTAAGAGGTGAAAAAGCAAAATGAAATAACTTGTAGGAATAATAGGAAAGATAGTGCTATTTGTCGAAACGAAGGCGTAAGTTATTGTATGGACAAGCCAAAACTTAACTTTCGTTTTCACAATCCGAATAGCGAAGAGAAATTTGTACGTTTGCTCATATCGGTATGTATGGAAACGTGCAAGGTGAAAGCGGACGAGGCAATCTCGGCAGATTTATTAAATAAAAAGGAAGAAACGGCGGCAACAGACGCCGATAATAAGGAGTAACGAAGGATGAGAATAGCGGCATATTGCAGGGTATCAACGGACAAAGCGGACCAGCTCAACAGTCTGGAAGCGCAGAAAAAATTCTTTACGGAATATGTAAAGCGCACGGGGAACACACTCGTGCGCTTATATGCCGATGAAGGAATTTCGGGAACAAAGGTTAAAAAACGTAAACAGTTTTTGCAGATGATGGCTGACGCGGAGACGGGACTTTTCGAGCACGTTGTGGTAAAGGATATTTCCCGTTTTGCCCGCAACACTGTCGATTTATTGCAGAATATCAGAACGCTGAAACAGCTGGGCATTGAAACGGAATTCTTAACCGCCAATATGACGAGTATGGGCAACAGCGAATTTGTGCTGACAATCTTCGGTGCGCTTGCGCAGGAAGAGAGCGCAAACACATCAAAGCGTATTAAGTTCGGTAAAAAGATTAACGCCGAAAAGGGCAGAATTCCCAATTTTGTTTACGGTTACGACAAAACTCCGGGCGACGTTTTCAATCTTAATTTCAACGAGAAAGAAGCGGCAGTCGTCCGCCGCATATTCCATATGTACACGGAAGAGAGCTACGGTGCCAATAAGATAGGACAGATCCTGAACGGTGAAAATATCAAGACGAAGTTCGGAAACAACTGGACGCAGGAGGCAGTCTGCCGTATTCTTACGAATGAAATTTATATGGGCAAGGTTATCAATGGCAAGGTGGAAGTTGCCGACTTCCTGACCGGTATTCGCAGGTACAAAAGCGAGGAAGAATGGTGTGTCGTAGAGAAACCCGAGCTTGCTCTCATATCCAAGGAATTGTTTGAACGCACACAGGAGATAATGGCAAGCCGAAGCGAAAAATTTAAGACGCTCAACAAGCGAACAAGCAACAAGCACTTATTTTCAACGCTCATCGTCTGTAAAGATTGTGGCTGGTCGTTCAGACAAATCACGAGAACTTATCAGAATACATACGTCCGCTGGGTTTGCTCGGGCAGGAACGGGCGGGGAGCCAAGACATGCTGTAATGCGACAAGTATCGGCGAAGACGTTTTAATCGATAAGCTGAATGAGTACTTTCGCAACTACATAAAAAACAAAGATAAAATAATCGAGCACGTTGTTGATGAGTTCCATAAGGTCTATAAGGAAGAGGACGTCAACTTACAACAGGAAAAAGAATTGACAGCCGAATACGAGAAGCTAAAAGCGTTCCGTGTAAAATATATGGATATGTTTGCAGCCGAGATGATAAGCAAGGAAGAATTCAACAATCACGTCGGTGACAGCAAACAGAGAATGGAAAAGATTGAGAGTGAATTAAAACTCGTCAAACACAGGATTTCCAAAACCGGAGAGCTGAAAAGCATTTTAGAAAAGACCTTTAAAACTATTGAAGACATTATAGAAACGGGCGAAATGACAAACGGTCAGCTTCGGAAAATCATAGAGAAAATCGAGGTAGACCACGAGGGGAACGTAGATATTTATATGAAATTAACCGAGCGGTTAAACCTTGCCCGTACCGTTCCAATAAGTGGGTGTCTGACATAAAGACGTTACTGAACGGTTAAAACAAATCGATCCCGATCTTTGGGATCGGGTGAAGGCGGTGCTCGACGTGAATCTGAAAGAACGTCATTTGCGCGGCGGCGACGCGACCAGAAGGAAGTACCGAAACGAGCATACGGCGGTTTGTAAAGAGCCCGTTCTGCAATAAAGCATGCGGAATTTTGCCAGTTTCTGTCGAATTTTCCGTAAAAAACTTTTGCTTTCATGTTGTCATTTGATTGACAATATGATATAATGTGCACGTTAGTGACAAATTTTTTGTTGGCAAAAGAGAAGCGGATATGGCGAAATTATTGGGAATCGACGTTGGTTCTACCACGGTAAAAGTTTGTGTCATCGACGAGGGCGGGGAAGTTCTGTTTACCTCTTACGAGCGGCACTTTTCCCGCGTGAAAAAATGCATGTTGGGCGAACTGGAAAAAGTGCGTCCGTTCGGCACGCAATTTAAAGTTTGCATTACAGGTTCTGCGGGATTGGGCATTGCGCAGCGCGGCAAAATTCCGTTCGTGCAGGAAGTACAGGCGGCGTACGGCGCGATTAAAGCGTATTATCCCGATGCGGACGCCGCGGTGGAGCTGGGCGGCGAGGATGCAAAGATTATCTTCGTGACGGGCGGAACCGAACAGCGGATGAACGGCAGCTGTGCGGGCGGTACGGGCGCGTTTATCGATCAGATGGCGACCTTGCTCGATCTTACGGTAAACGAGATGGACGAGCTCGCCGTGCAGGCGGAAAAAGTTTATCCGATTGCTTCCCGTTGCGGCGTTTTCGCGAAATCGGATATCCAGCCCCTTTTGAATCAGGGGGCGAGCAAGGCGGATATTTCGGCGTCTATTTTTCAGGCGGTCGTCGATCAGACCGTTTCGGGACTGGCGCAGGGGCGCAGAATCAAGGGGAAGGTATTGTTTCTGGGCGGCCCGCTTTTCTTTTTGAAGGGACTGCGCAAGGCGTTTCAGACGACGCTGAATCTCGACGACGAGCATGCGGTGTTCCCTGAAAACGCGCCTTGTTTTATGTCGATCGGCGCGGCGATGTATGCGGAAAGTTCCAAAGAGGAAACGTTGGAAGAGATCGAAGCGCGTCTTTCTTCCGTTTCCGATGCCTCGAACATCACGGTGGGAGAACCTCTGTTTGCAACCCGCGAAGAATACGACGAATTCGTTGCCCGCCATAAGCGCAGCGATCTGCAATTCGAAGACATTCATAAATACGAAGGCGATGCTTATCTCGGCATCGATTCGGGCTCGACGACGACCAAATTGATGTTGATTACGCCCGAAAATAAAATTTTGTATTCGCACTATCAGTCCAACAACGGACAGCCGCTCGATATCGTGGCGGGAAAAATCAGAGAAATTTATTCTTTGATCGGCAACCGCATTACCGTACGAGGCGCCTGCGTTACGGGATACGGCGAGGATATGATGCGTTCGGCGCTGAAAATCGATTTCGGCGTCGTGGAAACGATGGCGCACTTTAAAGCGGCGCTGCATTTCAACCCCGAAGTGGATTTTATCATCGATATCGGCGGGCAGGACATTAAGTGTTTTAAAGTGAAACGCCGCGCGATCGATTCGATTATGCTCAACGAGGCGTGTTCTTCCGGCTGCGGCTCCTTTATTCAGACGTTTGCAAAAGCGATGGGAATGGAAATCGAAGAATTTTCCCGTCTCGGTTTGTTTGCGAAGCACCCCGTCGAACTGGGTTCGCGCTGTACGGTGTTCATGAACAGCTCGGTCAAACAGGCGCAGAAAGAGGGCGCGAGCGTGGAAGACATTTCAGCGGGGCTTTCTTCTTCCATCGTCAAAAATGCGATTTACAAGGTGATCCGCGCGCGCACGCCCGAAGAACTCGGCGAACATATCGTCGTGCAGGGCGGCACGTTCCTCAACGACGCCGTACTCCGTTCCTTTGAAAAAGAGACGGGCAAGCAGGTCGTCCGTCCCGCGATTGCAGGGCTGATGGGCGCGTTCGGCGCGGCGTTGTTCGCCAAAGAAAACACGTCCGACGACGTGCTCGTGAGCACGCTTTTAACCGAAGCGGAACTGCGCGCGTTTTCCTATTCCTCGCAGTCGGTGAACTGCAAGGGATGTACTTCGAAATGCAACGTCAATATTTTGACGTTTGCGGACGGTCGTAAATTTATTTCGGGCAATAAATGCGAACGGGGCGCGGGATTGAAATTGCGTACAGACCGACCCGATATTTATGCATATAAATATAACAAACTGCTTTCCATGCCTTCGGGACAAGGGGGAAGTCGCGGCAGAGTGGGAATCCCGTTGCAGCTCTTGATGTACGAACAGCTTCCGTTGTGGACGGGCTTTTTCGAAACCTGCGGGTTCGAAGTCGTTCTTTCCGAACAGAGTTCGCGCGAACTGTATTTCCGCGGGCAGCATACCGTGGCGAGCGATACGGCGTGTTATCCCGCCAAACTTATCCACGGACACGTGGAATCGTTGCTGGATCGCGGCGTGGATTTCGTGTTCTATCCCTGCGAAAGCTACAATATGAAGGAAGAGGGCGCGTACAATCACTACAACTGTCCCGTAGTGGCGTATTATCCCGAACTTTTAAAAGCCAACAACGAACGGCTGAACAGCGGCAATCTCGTGATGCCCTATATCAACCCCAACAACGAAAAGAAGACGGTGCGCGCGCTCAAAAAGGCGCTTGCAAAATACAAGCTTTCCGCGCGGCTCATTCGTAAAGGGTTGCGCGAGGGCATGCGTCGCATGGCAAAATATCACGAGGACGTTGTGACGGAAGGCAGAAAAATTCTGGCGCAGGCGGAACGCGAAAATCTGCGCGTCATCGTGCTTGCGGGCAGACCTTACCACGCCGACCCTGAAATCAATCACGGCATCAACAAACTGTTGTGCTCGCTCGGATTCGCCGTGCTTTCGGAGGACGCGGTGTTCGAAGAGGGGAATTACGTGAAGGTGGACGTGCTCGACCAGTGGACGTACCACGCACGCCTTTACCGCGCCGCGGAGTACGTGACCCGTCACGAAAACGTCAATCTCGTTCAGCTCGTTTCCTTCGGTTGCGGGATCGACGCGATCACGACGGACGAAGTGCGCATCATTCTGGAGAGCAAAGGCAAGCTTTATACGCAGATTAAGATCGACGAAATCAACAATCTCGGCGTGGTGAAAATACGGCTTCGTTCCATGCTCGCCGCGATCGAGGAGCAGAGCAGAAGATGAAAAAGAATCAAAAGCAAAAGAAACCGATCGTAGATTTTACCGAAGAATTTCCCCGCTTCAACCGTGCGAAAAAGAGCGATTATACCGTGCTCGTGCCCGATATGCTTCCCTTTCATTTCGATCTCTTCATTTACCTGTTGGGGCAGGAAGGATATAAGATGGAGGTGCTGCACAACGAAGGGCGTTCGGTGATGGACGAAGGGCTCAAACACGTGCATAACGATACGTGTTTCCCTGCGCTGTGTTGCATCGGGCAGTATCTCGACGCATTGAAAAGCGGGAAATACGACGTGAACAAGACGGCGGTTCTCATTACGCAGTCGGGCGGCGGTTGCCGCGCCAGCAATTACGTGCCGTTGATCCGGAAAGCGTTGAAAGCGGAATTTCCCAACGTGCCCGTTTTGTCGCTCAACTTTGCAGGGCTCGAAAAAGAGAGCTCGCTCGAATTCAGTTTAAAACTGTTCGGGAAATTCGGTTACGCAATGTTCTACGGCGATCTGATCATGACCTGTTTCAATCAGACCAAACCTTACGAAATCAACGAAGGGGAGACCGCTGCCGTCCGCGAACGCTGCGTTGCCGAAATGAAGCGCGCGTTCGATACGAGAAAATACAAGCAATTGAAAAAGAACGCGAAGTATTTGCTCGACGCGTTCGCCGCCGTTCCCGTGAAGAAGGAAGAAAAGGTAAAGGTCGGGATCGTGGGGGAAATTTACGTAAAGTATTCTCCGCTCGGCAATTCTCATCTCGAAGATTTTCTGCTTTCCGAAAACTGCGAACCCGTCGTGCCCGCCCTGCTGGATTTCGTACTCTATTGCATTACCAATACGATTAACGACGCAAAGTTTTACGACATCAACAAGAGCTACCGCGCGTTCTTTACCTTCGGCTACCGTTGGCTGTATAAGCGGGAAAAAATGCTGATCAAGTTGATGAAAGATCAGGGCAGATTCGAACCGTTCCACGATTTCGGGCATTTGAAACGGTGCGGCGATATCGTTATGAATCAGGGCGTAAAAATGGGCGAGGGCTGGCTGATCCCCGCCGAGATGATGGCGCTTTCCCAAACGGGAACGGATAACATCGTTTGCGCGCAGCCCTTCGGCTGTCTGCCCAATCACATCGCGGGCAAGGGGGCGGTACGCGTGTTAAAAGAAATGTACGAACACATCAACATCGTGCCCGTGGATTACGATCCTTCGGCAACCCGCGTCAATCAGGAAAACAGAATTAAACTGATGCTTTCGACCGCAAGGGAAAATTTGAAAGCGAAACGATCGTAAATACGAAAGACAAAAGAGCGGCGGCGCATATGCGCCGCCGTTCAAGTTACATAATATTTTCAAGCCCGGGGCGATAGGTGTCGGGCAGGCAGTCGGTTAAATGCAGTAGAATTTCCAGCTTTGCCTGCGCGAGCGAATAATCGCCTTGTTTGATGTGTCCCACCGTTTCGGACATATAGTCGTCGATTCGCGAAATATCGTTGTGCGGAATCCAGACGTGCAGTTGTTCCTTTCTGCGCTCCCAGGAATCCTGTACGATTTTCGCGTCTTCTCCGTTGGCGGTGCCCTCGTCCACTTTCGCGTAGAGCGATTGCAGTTCGGTTCGGAACTCGTCGAAATGATCTTTTACGTAGAACGCTTCGAACAGAGAAATGCCCGCAAGCAGGAGGACGGTAACGAGAATGCTTACCAAAGATTTTACCACGTTTTACCTCCCGGATATTCCACGTTGAGCGTGCGGAATTTTTCGTTTTTCTGTTGCAGATACAGTTTACCTTCGCCGTCCGCCGTGAGTACCAACACCTTCTTTTCGGATTTGATGCCCTGATCTTTTAAAAGGCTGTTGAAGAACGCTTCGTCAAGCCCTGTGATTTCAAGGTTTTTTCGATCGTACTTTCCGTTGTCGATGATCACGAGGGGCAGAGAAGTCTGCATTTGTTCGTAATTTTCTTTGGGCAGGGCGGAAAAGGTTCCGTTTGCTTCGTAGAGCGCGTAGTCGATGCTGTCCAGCGAAAAATATCCCGCCGAACGGAGCGATTCGATCAAGTCGGAAACGTCGAGGTTGTTCCGCTTCAACTGATAGTCGTCGATTCCGTTTTTGTTGATGACGACGCTCGGCTTCCCGCTGATCAAAGATTTCAGCGGTTTGAATTTCAGATCGAGCAGCGTCATGATTTCGTGCAGCACGAAAATCGTGACCACGGCGATCACGCCGTACAACAGCGGAATGGAAACGTCCGCCATCGGAATACAAGCCAGTTCTGCGATCAAAAGGGTGATCACGAGCTCGAAGGGCTGCATTTCCCCGATCTGGCGTTTTCCCATTAAACGCATGATAATCAGCAGGACGAGAAAGATGATTGCGGTTCGGATAATTACGATCAGCATATTAAAAGTATTTTAATTTTAAAAAAAAGTATGTAAACGGTTGCATATTTTCCGCGTTTGGTTTATAATAATTTCCGAAGAGTAGCCAAGGCGCGTTAAGTGTTGCGAAACGGGACGTTGTTCGCAAACGAAAGGGAATTCCCTGCGGTGCCGCGGCGCGTCCGCTCGATTTACGCACGGGTTCCAACCGCGGAGGAAAACAGGCGTACAGTTTTGAACGGACCTCTCAGAAATCGGGAGGTTTTTTATTATGTCTCAAATTGCAACCACACAACCCCTTTGGAAGAGGATTTTGTTTTCGGAAGTCATTCTTTCCAAATCGCACGCGCAGAAAATCGCCTACGTAGGGCTTATGACGGCGATATGCATCGTTTCGAATATGTTTCTGGAATTCAAAATGTTCGACGTGCAGTTTTCGGTAACCATTTTCGCATCCGTGCTTACTGGAATTTTAATCGGTCCGCTTCTCGGCTTTACGGCGGCGTTCTTGGGCGATCTGATCGGCTTTTTTTACAACAGCTGGGGGATGGTCTACATGCCGTGGGTCGGGCTTTCGGTGGCGACGATGGCGCTCATTTCCGGACTCGTGATGAACGGGATTCCCTTAAAATTCAAAGGCGCGGGCTACGTAAAGCTTGCGATCGTATGCGTTCTTGCGCTTATGTTCTGTACGATCGGGATCAATACCACGGGACTGTATTACTATTACGTGGGAATCGGCGCTTTTTCGGAAAAGGCGATGGATTATATGACGAACGTGCTTGGCACGGGCGCGACGTATTGGGGGTATACCCTGTTCCGTCTGTTTATCAGCGGACAGATTTACAACAACCTTTTCAATTACGCGCTCTTGTTTCTCGCCGTTCCCTTGCTGAACGCCGCCAAACCGCTGAAAATTCACATCGCATAAGATTCGCGTGAAAATTTTAATTGGTCAACCGCTTGCGGTTGACTTTTTTCGTGCGCCGTGGTATGATAAAAATACTATGAGTCATTTATTGCTTGCGAATCCTTTGTTCGGCGCTGCGGGCGACGGACGCGGTTTTTACTTTTTCGGATTCGAAATTTATTATTATGCGCTTTGCATCGTGTCCGGTATGATTGCCGCGGCGGTCGCTTCGGGATTTTTGATGAAACGGCGGAATATGTCTTCCGACTTTATCTTCACGCTGTTCCTGTGCTGTATTCCCGTGGCGCTTGTGGGGGCGCGGCTCTTTTACTGTATTACGGGCGCAGTTCCGATCAAACAATGGTTGGATGTGCGCGACGGCGGACTTTCTATCATCGGCGGCGCTTCCGCAGGCGTTTTGATGGGATTTGTCGTATGCAAGATCAAAAAAGTGAATTTTTTCCGTGCGGCGGACTGCGTCGTTTTGAATATTCTTCTGGCACACATGTTCGGGCGTTGGGGAAATTTCTTCAACGGTGAAATTTACGGCGCGCCCGTGGCGAACGATTCCATGAAGTGGTTCCCGTTTGCGGTGCCGATCGACGGCACTTCGGGCATCGGCGCGTTTTCCAATCCGAACGCCACCTGGCACTACGCGTTTTTCTTTTACGAGGGGACGCTTTGCGTGATCTTCTGGGCACTGCTGTATGCGGCCGCCTGGTATTGGAATAAAAAACCGAACGGTTTGTTTACTTTTTCCTATTTTCTTGTGTACGGCATTATGCGCACGATTATGGAGCCGCTGCGGGATCCGCGCGATATTTTGAGCGGAAACAGCGGTATTCCTTGGTCAATGGTGACTTCGATTTTGTATATCGTGCTGGCGGTGGTTGCCGTCGGGCTCATTCTGTTTTTCAATTACCGCAAAGAGGGTGCGCTGTTCGGCAGTAAAAAGGGAGATCCGTGCGGGATAACCGAATACCTGAAATCTTCCAAAGACGAAGTGCCGTACTATTCCAAAATCAATATGTTCGGGGATCAGTATCCGCCCAAACCGCCCAAAGAAAAGGGCGAAAGTCTGATAGAGCAGTTTAAAAATTTGTTCAAAAAGAAAACGGACGAAGAGGACGCGCCGAACGACGCGGAGGAGTGTGGAACGCCCGCCCAAACGGAAACGGAAGAAAAAGCCGGCGATACGGCGGAGCAACCCGCGCAAGAGGAAGAACAAAAAGAGGAATGAGAAACCTCGCTCTTTTAACCGATTTATACCAACTCACGATGGGGCAGGGATATTTCAACGAAGGCAGTCACGAACGCCTTGCCGTGTTCGATCTCTTTTTTCGCCCCAACAAACTGATTACTTATTCCGTTGCCGCGGGAGCCGAACAGGCGCTGGAATATCTGGAAAATCTGCATTTCGATGAGGACGATCTCGCCTATCTTCGATCGCTCGGAACGTTTACCGAAGATTTTCTGAAATATTTAAGCACGCTCCGTTTTACGGGCGAAGCGTTCGGCGTGCGGGAGGGGGAAATCGTCTTTCCCTACGAACCGATTTTTACGGTGCGCGCCCCTCTTTTGCAGGCGCAGCTCGTGGAAACGGCGTTGCTGACCATCATCAATCATCAGACTTTGATCGCCACCAAAGCCGCGAAAATCTGCGACGCTGCGGGCGGCGGCGTCATGGAGTTCGGTTTGCGCCGCGCGCAGGGCGCGGATGCCGGCATTTACGGCGCGCGCGCCGCGATCATCGGCGGCTGCGAGGGAACTTCCAACGTGTACGCGGGCAAGCGGTTTTCTGTTCCCGTTTCGGGCACGATGGCGCACAGCTGGATCATGAACTTCCCGACGGAAGAGGAAGCCTTTCGCGCCTATGCGAAGAGCTTCCCCGACGGATGTTTGCTCTTGGTCGACACTTACGATACGTTGAAGAGCGGCGTACCCAACGCCGTTAAAATTTTTCGGGAATTGCGCGCGGGCGGCTTTGAGCCGAAGGGGATTCGCCTCGATTCGGGCGACTTTGCTTATCTTTCCAAAAAGGCGCGCAAAATGCTCGACGACGCGGGGTTCCCGAACGCGGCAATCTGCGCTTCGGGCGATCTGGACGAATACTCCATTCGTTCTTTGAAGGAACAGGGCGCGAAAATCGATCTCTGGGGCGTTGGTACGAAGTTGATCACAAGTAGCGATTTGCCTGCGCTCGGCGGCGTGTATAAGCTCGCCGCAGTATACGAAAACGGCGTGGAAATTCCCAAGATCAAACTTTCGGACAATACGGAAAAGATTACGAATCCGTCGCTGAAAGAGGTGTACCGCATTTACGACCGAAAGACGGATAAAGCGCTTGCGGACTATATCGTCCGCGCGGGGGAGCATGTGGACGAGGGGAAACCCCTCGAACTGTTCCATCCCGTCGAAACGTGGAAGCGGATGACGGTGACGGATTTCCGCGCAAGAAAGCTGTGCGAAAAACTGATGGAAAACGGGAGAAGAATTTCTCCTTCGCCTTCTCTTCGAGAAATTGCGGCGTACCGGAAACGGGAATCCGCGCGCTTCTGGGAAGAGTATAAGCGGCAGGACGTGCCGCATATCTATAAAGTAGATTTGTCCCCCGCGCTATTTGCCCTTAAACGGGAAATGATGGAAACGCTCGGGAAGGGAGTATAGCGTGTTAGGGCTTTATACCAACAAAGACGTGCAGCGGCTGGTCAGCCGTTTAAGAAGCGAGTACGGCGAGCAGCTCGAACGGCAGAATTCCGTGCTTGCCGAATTGAAAGAGAAGAACCGTTTTTTGCAGGCGCGCGTTTCCGAGCTGGAAAGCGAACGGGACAGCGTGTCGGACGCGATCGTGCACGCGGTTGCCGAGGGGGAGCGGATCAAGCGCGAGAGCGCGCTTGCGGCGCAGAACGAGCGGAAAGAGCTGTTGTTGCTCACGGAAAAATGCAGACTGCTTTCCGATAAAATGGCGCTCGAATATCCCGAAAGCGGCGACAGCGAAGCGTTCGCTTCCTTTTTGAGCAAATTGCACGAAGCGCTCGGCGAAGAAGCGGAAAGCGGGTTCAATTTGGACGACGTGCTTTCGCCCAAACAGCCGCTCGATCTCGAACAGCTCTGCATGGATTTGGGACTCATGGAGGAGGAACAGGAATGATTGCTCTGGTATGCGGTTTGCTTTGTACCGTTCTGTTGTTTGCCGATCTCGTTACGAAGATGTTCGCGCATGCAACGATGGTGAATCAAGGCGAATTTTTCCTCGATTTCATCCGTTTGAAGTATCAGCCGAATTCGGGCATGATGCTGAGTATTTTCGATAAGAACCCCACTGCAATGGCAGTGATTACGGCGCTTACCGTACTCATGATACTCGGAATCGTATTTTTGTTTTTCACGGTGTTCCGTCAGAATACGCCCGCGCGCGTTGCGCTGGCTGTGATCGAGGCGGGCGCGATCGGGAATTTCGTAGACAGAGTTTGCCTTGGTTACGTACGCGATTTTTTGAACGTAAGACCCTTTTTGTTCTTCCCCGAATATACGGCGAACGTTGCGGATATCTGTATTTTGTTCGGGGCGATCGCGCTCATTTTCATCATTTTGTTTATCGGCAAAACCGCGGCGTTCCCGCTCACGAAAAAATGGCGGGAGCAGGCGAAGGAAGAGGAAGCAAAACGGGAATCCGTACGCGCGAAGAAAAAATGACGACGCATACTTTGCAAGCCGAAGGGGAATGCCGCGCCGATGTTTTTTTGAGCAGCCGCACGGGGCTGACCCGTTCGGCGGTGAAAAAACTTGCGGAAGAGGGCAGAATCACCGCGGACGGCAAGCCCGTGAAAGCGGGACAGACGCTGCGGGCGGGTACCGTGGTGACGCTCGAAGTGCCCGATCCCGTGCCGATTGCCGCGCTCCCTGAAAATATTCCGATCGAAATCGTTTACGAGGACGACGATATCGCCGTCGTCAACAAACCGCAGGGCATGACGGTGCATGCGGGTGCGGGCAATTACGAAGGCACGCTCGTGAACGCGCTGTTGTACCGGCTCGGCAGTCTGAGCGGGATTAACGGCGAAATCCGACCCGGGATCGTGCACCGCATCGATAAAAACACTTCGGGGCTTTTGGTCGTCGCCAAAAACGACGCCGCGCATCTTTCGCTTTCGGAACAAATTTCCCGAAAAACCTGCAAACGCGAGTACCTCGCGCTTTTGGAGGGGGTCGTGAAAGAAGAGCAGGGCACGATTGCAACCGAAATCGGCAGGGATCCCAAAGACAGGCTGAAAATGGCGGTTCTGCGTAGCGGCGGCAGGGAAGCCGTAACCGATTTTTTCGTCGAACGGCGTTACGCTGCAAATACGCTCGTGCGGTTCTCGCTCCGTACGGGGCGCACGCATCAGATCCGCGTGCATGCCAAACATATCGGGCATCCCGTGGTGGGTGATCCCGAATACGGTTATAAAAAACAGCGGTTTTCGCTGAACGGACAGTTATTGCATGCGTTCCGCCTGACTTTAACGCACCCGAAAACGGGAAAAGTCATGCAATTCGAAGCGCCGTTGCCCGATTATTTTCTGCGCGTACTCGACGTGCTGGAACGCGAAAACGGATAGGATAAAATCTCTTTTTGGGAGGAAAAATACGATGTTGATTCTCGGTGCGGAGGAAATCCGCCGTTCGGTGCTCCGTCTTGCCGTGCAGGTTTCGGAGCAGAACAAAGGGGTAGATAATCTCGTGATTCTCGGAATCCGTACGCGGGGCGTGATTCTCGCCCGCCGCATTCAGCGGGAAATCGAACGGCTGGAAGGGGTAAAAGTTCCCCTCGGAATTCTGGATATCGCGCTCTACCGCGACGATCTTCTCGAAGGCTGCGACGCGGTTTTCCGTGGCAGCGAAGTGGATTTCAGTTTAGACGGCAAGAACGTCGCCGTCTGCGACGACGTACTGTATACGGGCAGAACGGCGCGCGCCGCGCTTTCGGCGATCTCTTCTTTGGGGCGTGCGAAAACGGTGAAGCTTTATACGCTCATCGACCGCGGACACCGTGAACTGCCGTTCCGCGCGGACGGCACGGGGAAGAACGTTCCCACTTCCAAAGCGGAAAAGATCGTGGTGCGGTTCCGTGAAACGGACGGAGAGGATAGCGTTTATCTGCTCAAAAAAGACGAAAAAATTTAAAATTGTTCCGCCGCGTTTCTTGCATATCGGGCGGCGGGGTGATATAATGAAGAAAAAATAAAAGGCGGTAGAAATATGGCTAAGAAAAAACAACACAGACAGGCGCCCGTGAGCAACGGTTTGATCAAGGCTTGCGCGTTCGTCGGCATCGTGATTTCGGCGCTGCTCTTTTTAATCGGCGCGATTCTCAACTGGTGCAAAATGGGCAACGTGACAAATATTCTGCACTTCATCGCGCAGCTTACCCTTTTGGTTGCGGTGGCGTTTCCTGCCTGGGATTACGTAAAATATAAGAACCGGACGTGGAGAATCATCTACATGGTGTCGCTGTTCGTGTACATTTTCGGCGTGGTATTCGGTTTTATCCGCATTTACATCTGAAAAAACGAGAGATGAAAAACGGCTTTCGAGCCGTTTTTTCTTTACAAAAACGCATTTAAACTTTATAATACAGACGTAAGCGTTCATTCATCTCAGCAAAAAAGGAGTGGCTATGCCGAATCCCGTTATCGCAATCGTCGGCCGTCCCAACGTGGGGAAGAGTACCTTCTTCAACAAAGTGGCGGGCCGTAAAATATCCATTACGGAAAACCGTCCCGGCGTCACGCGCGACCGCATTACTTGCGACGCGGAATGGCGGGGGCGGCCGTTTACGCTCGTCGATACGGGCGGAATCGAACTTAAAAGCGAGGATACCATGTGGCGGCAGATCGCGTTGCAGGCGCAGCTTGCAATCGATACCGCCGACGTCATTTTGTTTTTTACCGACGCGCGCGAGGGGCTCACTTCCTCCGATTACGACGTTTCGGACGTATTGCGCAAGTGCGGGAAACCCGTCGTGCTCGTCGTGAACAAGGTGGACGATTATTCTCCCGATAAGCTTTTCGAATTTTATTCGTTGGGGCTCGGCGAACCGTACGCGGTTTCTTCCGAACATTCCCGCGGGATCGGAGACGTGCTCGATAAAGCTTCCGAATTTTTCGAACGAAAGGACGCAGAGGAGGATTCTTCGCTGAAAATCGCGGTCGTCGGAAAACCCAACGCGGGCAAGAGTTCGCTCGTCAACAGGTTGCTGGGGCAGGAACGCACCATCGTCACGCCGATCGCGGGAACGACGCGCGACGCCGTGGACACCCGCTTCGTGCAAAACGGCAAGGAGTATACGATCATCGATACGGCGGGCATCCGCAGGAAGCGTTCCGTAGAGGACGACGTGGAATATTATTCCGTATTGCGCGCGTTCGACGCGGTGCGACGCGCCGACGTGGTGCTTCTGGTCGTGGACGCGGGCGAAGGGCTCACGGAACAGGACGTAAAGATCGCGGGCTACGTGCACGAACAGGGCAAGCCTTCGCTCGTGGTCATGAACAAGTGGGATACGATCGAAAAGGATACGAATACCATTTTAAGATTTGAAAAACAACTGAAAGAAGATCTGAAATTCATGGATTATTTCAAATCCGTATATATTTCGGCAAAGACGGGACAGCGCACCGAAAAACTGCTTGCGCTTGCGGAAGAAGTTTACGGGAACGCGGGGAAGCGGGTGCCGACGGGCGAACTCAACGATTTGCTTGCGGACGCCATGCGGGTTTCCGAGCCGCCGTCCTATCTGGGCAGGAGAATGAAGTTGTATTACGCTTCTCAGGTCGCCGTGCGTCCGCCGCTGTTCGTGCTCATGGTCAACGACGAAAAGCTGTTGCATTTCTCTTACGAGCGGTATCTCGAAAACGTGATCCGCGGCGCATATGACTTTTCGGGCACGCCGATCAAGATTCAGGTGAGGAATAAAAAGGAATCATGAAGGAAATCGCACTCTCGCAATTCTGGTATTGGATGATTCTGATGGCGGTTGCAAGTTATCTGATCGGCTGTTTTAATTTCGCCGTGCTCATTGCAAAATTCCGCCATAAGGACGTGCGCAAAATCGGAAGCGGAAATCCAGGCACGATGAACGTGAGCCGTGAGTTCGGGCTGAAAGTGGGGCTTTTGAATTTCGTGCTCGACGTATGCAAGGGCGGCGTGCCCGCGCTTGTAAGCTATCTCGTATTCCGCGATTATTATTTCGGCGGAACGGAAATCGTCGTTTCCGATTTCACCCGCTACTTCTGCGGCGTTTTCGTGATCGTCGGACACGTCTATCCCGTCACCATGAAGTTCCGCGGAGGAAAGGGCATCGCTTCGACGCTGGGGCTGTTTCTGTTCAGCATTTCGTGCGAAAATCCCGTTTATATTCCGATTCTGCTCGGCGGATACGCTTTGATCTTGCTATACATCGCGCTCACCGAGTGGGGGTCGATGGGCTCTTTGATCGGGGTTACCGGTTTCAGCCTGTGGCAGGGGATGATCTTCTTTTTGCGCTACGATCACGTGCTTGGGAACGGTTGGGTGATCGGGACGTTCCTGTTGTTGCTTGCGCTCAATTTTTTAACCTGGTTCGCGCACCGCATGAACATCGTCCGCTTGTTCGCGGGGGAGGAACACCATACTTCCGTAAGAAAACTGTCGAAGGGCAAGCGCGGCATGAAAAATATGTAATCAAAACTTTGGGCGGAGGTACGCACGTGCCTCCGCCCGATTTTTTATCGATTCGGAAAAATTTTCCAAAAAAAGTGAGTAATCCATTGTTCTCAAACGTTTTAACGGTAGGAGGTTCGCGATGACGGATAACGGTGTTAGTAGCTACCGCCGATTCCTGCAAGGCGATAACCGCGCGCTCGAAGCGCTCATTCAAACGTACGGCGACCCGTTGTTGCGTTATATTTTCTGCTACGTAAAAGACTGCGCGGCAGCGGAAGACATCATGGAAGAAAGCTTTGCCGCGCTCATCGTGCGGCGGAAACGGTTCGATCACGACGGCGCGCTCAAAGCGTATCTGTATCGGATCGCGCGCAATAAAAGCTTCGATTATCTTCGCGTAAGAAAGCGCTGCGATTGTTCGCTTACGGGTCTGGAATATCTGTTTGCGGAAGAGAGCGCCGAAGGACGGGTGCTTGCGCGGGAGCGCGACCGCCGCGTTTACGAACTGCTGCTCACGTTGCGCGAGGATTACCGCGCGGTACTCTATCTGACCTATTACGGCGGGCTTTCCGTCGAAGAGGTGGGTCGCGCGATGAAAAAGAATCGGAAACAGGTGTATAATCTTCTTGCAAGAGCCAAAGCGAATCTCAAAGAAAAACTAATCAAGGACGGGATCGGATATGAGAACGAATCGTGAACGCGCCGAGCGTGTCATGCAAAAAGCTCGGGAAGAAAAAGCGCGCAGAGCGCGTAAGATCAAATTGGTTTCGGCGGTTGCGTGTCCGCTTGCGGTCGTTATGACGTTGGGGCTCGTGCTGTTCGTGCCTTACCAAGAGGGAAAAACGCTGAATCTTGCCAAGTATGCAGACAGCGAATACTATTCCGTAATCGAAAAACTGGGCGCCCTCACTTACGGGGAGCCCCGCAAAACGAATCGTTTCCAAAAATTGTTCGATCGGTTGTTTGCTTGCGGCGGGGCGGATGAAGGCATCGCGACGGCGCCGGGCACGAACGAAAATTATCACGAAGTCACCGATAACCAGACGCAAGGCGTCATCGAAGGGGATCTGTTCAAGCGAAGCGACAAGTACGTTTATTACCTGAACGAATCGGAAAAAGGAGACCGATACGTTTTGCAGGCGTATTCGCTTGCGGGCGACAAATCGCAAAAAATATCCGAGTTTACGATTGCACCCGAAAAAAATACTTCGTTCCGCGGCTACGGCGAAGACCGCGAACTGTATCTGAGCGCCGACTGCAAAACGGTTACCGTCGTTGCGTCCTGTTACGACGGGAAGAAAGGAATCCGTTACACGGCGGTGATCGGAATCGACGTTTCCGATCCGCAGCAAATGCGCGAGATCAACAGAAGCTATCTTTCGGGGATGTACGTTTCTTCGCGCACGGCGGGGGATAGCATGCTCGTCGTATCGAATTTTGCGGTCGACTGGAATCCCGATTTTTCGAACGAGTGGGAATATCTGCCGCAGACGGGCAGTCTGGACGCAATGCAAAGTCTTCCGCTTGAAAACATCGTTTGTCCCGAGGATACCGAACGCCCCGTTTACACCGTTATCTGCACCCTCGACACGCGTTCTTTCGAAGTGTCGGACAGCGTGGCGCTTCTCTCTTTTTCGGACGACGTGTATGTTTCGCAGAACAATCTTTATGCGTCGCGTTCCGTTCGGATCGCGACGGCGGAGGGAAATGATTCCGATTACCGTGACGCGAGCGAAATCCGCCGCATCGCCTATTCGGAAGGGGATTTGGAACACTGCGGGACTTATCTGGTAAACGGTACGATTTTAAACCGTTATTGCATGGACGAGTACGAGGGCGTGCTCCGCGTATTTACGACGGCTTACGCCTTGGGGGACGATCGGCGCAGCGCGGATCTCACTTGTTTTCAGGTGCAGACGGGCGAACGGATCGCGTACGTTCCGCAGTTCGCGCCCACGGGCGAATCGGTGCAATCGGCAAGATTTTACGGCGATACGGCGTACGTTTGCACGGCGATCACGCACGCGGAACTCACCGATCCCGTATTCGCTTTTGATCTGAGCGACTACGAGCATATCACGTACGTAGATACGGGTACCATTCCCGGATATTCGCTTTCGCTCACAAAGTTCAGCGGGGATACTTTGCTCGGCATCGGCTACGGCGAAAGGAGCAACGTGCTGAAAGTGGAGCTGTACCGCGAAAACGATGCGGAAGTGCGTTCCGTTGCCGTATACGAAAAGAAAAACGTAATCTTTTCCCAAAAGTACAAAGCGTATTATATCGACCGCGAACGCGGACTGATCGGGCTGGGCGTTATATCGGGGGAAACTTCGCACTATCTCGTGCTGCGGTACGACGGTTACGAATTGGTTGAAATCGAAAGCGTCGAACTGGAGGGCGACCGCTATTTCGACGACCTGCGCGCCTGCACGGTCGAGGGTAATCTGTACTTGTTCGGCAGGAAAACGTTCCGCGTAATATCCGTTTAAACAATAAAAAGCCGAGCGTTTGCTCGGCTTTTTATCATATGCGTTATTTTGCAAGTAAGCTTTTGCCCGTCATTTCCGCGGGAACGGGAAGTTCCATGATTTCGAGAAGGGTAGGGGCAAGGTCGGCAAGCACGCCGTCCTTTCTCAGGGTTGCGTCCTTGTATTCTTCGGAAATCAGTACGACGGGCACGGGGTTCGTCGTGTGCGCCGTAAAAGGGGAACCGTCCGTTTCGAGCAGTTTATCCGCGTTGCCGTGGTCTGCGGTCAGGAGCGCCGCGCCGTGCATGGAAAGGATTTTGTCGGTCACTTTCTTCACGCACTCGTCCACGGTATGCACGGCTTTGACCGCCGCGGGAATCACACCCGTATGCCCGACCATGTCGCAGTTTGCGAAGTTCAAAATCATGACATCGTATTCGCCGCCCGAAAGTTCCTCGAGTACCTTATCGGTTACTTCGTACGCGCTCATTTCGGGCTGCAGGTCGTAAGTGGCGACTTTGGGGGAATTGACGAGCACGCGGATTTCGTTTTCGTTGGGCTCTTCCACGCCGCCGTTGAAGAAGAACGTGACATGCGCGTATTTTTCCGTTTCGGCAATGCGAAGCTGTTTCTTACCGAGTTTTGCAAGATATTCGCCGAGCGTGTTGTCCATGCTCTGTTTGGGGAAGGCGATTTCCAGCCCTTCGAAGCCTGCGTCGTAGACGGTAAAGCATACGTATTCGGGATGCAGGTAACCCGTCTTGCGTTCGAACGCCGTTCCTTTGGGTACGGTAAATTCTTTCTGCGAAAAGGCGCGTGTGATTTCGCGCGCGCGGTCGGGGCGGAAGTTGAAGAATACGATTGCGTCGCCCTCTTCCACCAGCGCGACGGGCTTTCCGTTTTCAACGACGTTCGTGGGAAGCACGAATTCGTCCGTCACGCCCGCCGCATACGATTCTTCCAGCGCCTTCACGGGGTCTTCCGCATGTACGCCGTTCCCGAGCGTGAGCATGTCGTACGCTTTTTCGACGCGGTCCCAGTTGTTGTCGCGGTCCATCGCGTAATATCTGCCCGAAAGGGAAGCGATTTTTCCGTAGCCGAGTTCGCCGATTTTCGCCTGTAACGCTTTTACGAATTCAACGCCCGAAGTGGGGGAAACGTCGCGCCCGTCCATAAAGCAGTGGACGTACGTTTCGGGTACGGCGTACTCTTTCGCCATTTTCAAAAGCGCGTACAGGTGCGTGACGTGGCTGTGCACGCCGCCGTCCGAAAGCAGCCCCCACAGGTGCAGTTTCTTGTTGAAAAACTTCGCGCGTTCCATCGCTTTCAACAGCGCGGGATTGTGGGCGAAAGAGCCGTCTTCGATCGCTTTGGTGATCTTCGTCAGATCCTGATAGACGATTCTGCCCGCGCCGATGTTCAGATGGCCGACTTCGGAGTTGCCCATCTGTCCGTCGGGAAGTCCGACCGAAAGTCCGCTTGCGCCCAGCGTTGCGGAAGGGTAGTTTTGAATGAGTTCGTTTACGTATTTGCTGCCGTCCAGCGTGATCGCGTTGCCCGCGTCCGCTGCGTTCAGCCCGTAACCGTCCATAATGATGATTGCATAAGGTTTTTTGTTCATGTCGGGATGACCTCGTACTTTATTTCGCGTGGCGTGCGATTACAGCAAATCTTTGCTCAGCTTTACGCCGCCTTTGTCGTAATTTACGATTGCGGAAAAGTCGGGCGCTTTCAGCGACGCGCCGCCGATCAGTCCGCCGTCGATTTCGGGCATTGCCATCAGTTGTTTGCAGTTGCCTGCGTTCATCGAACCGCCGTACTGAATGCGTACTTTTTCGGCGCATTTGGGGCAGAAGGTTTCCGCGACTTTTTTACGGATGTAGCCGATGGTTTCGTTCGCCTGTTCCGCGGTCGCCGTTTTGCCGGTGCCGATCGCCCATACCGGTTCGTATGCAATGACGATCGTCGAAATATCTTCGATGCCCTTCATGCCTTCCGTGATCTGTCTGTCAAGCACTTCTTCCGTTTTGCCCGTTTCGCGCTCGTCGAGCGTTTCGCCGATGCAGACGATCGGAATCAGCCCTGCGTTCAGCGCGGCAAGCGTGCGCTTGTTGACCGTTTCGTCCGTTTCGCCAAAATACTGGCGGCGTTCGCTGTGCCCGATGATCACGTATTTCACGCCGTACTCTTTGAGCATGTCGGCGGAAATTTCGCCCGTGTACGCGCCTTTTTCCGCGAAGTGCACGTTCTGTGCGCCGAGGGCGATATTGCTGCCTGCAAGCGCTTCCGCAACCGCGGGAATATTGATAGCGGGAACGCATACCACGACTTCGCAGTTTGCATTCTCTACGAGCGGACGAAGTTCTTTTACGAGCGAAACGCCCTGTTTCGCCGTGTTGTTCATTTTCCAGTTTCCTGCAATAATAGGTTTGCGCATAAAAAACTCCTGTAAAATTTTTTTCTTTTATTATATCACAAACGAAACGGAATGGCAATGCGTGAAAGGAGGTTTTAAAAAATTTTTCGCCCCGCACGCAAGCCGTAAAAAAGCGTCCGCAGACGTATGTCCGCGGACGCATCCGTTTGAATTTCAGTTCTTTTCGTTGAGGCAGGCGATGCCGGGGAGCACTTTTCCTTCGAACAGTTCGAGGGAAGCGCCGCCGCCCGTGGAGATGTGCGTGATCTTATCCGCAAATCCGAGCTGCGCGCAAGCCGCCGCGCTGTCGCCGCCGCCGACGATGGTCGTCGCGCCCTGCGCGTCCGCAAGCGCCTGCGCCACCGCGATCGTACCCTTTGCGAGGACGGGGTTTTCGAACACGCCCATCGGGCCGTTCCAGATCACCGTCTTTGCGCTCTTTACTTTATCCGCAAACAGTTTTCTGGTCTGTTCGCCGATGTCGAGCCCCATGCTGTCGGCAGGGATTTCGCAGGAAGCGACCGTGGTCACGTCGATCGGCGCGTCGATCGGATCGGGGAAGGATTTCGCTACGACGGTGTCTACGGGAAGAAGCAGTTCTTTGCCCGCGGCTTTCGCTTTCGCGATCATTTCTTTGCAGTAATCGATCTTTTCGTCGTCTACGAGCGAAGTGCCGATGCTGCCGCCTTGCGCCTTGATGAAGGTGTACGCCATGCCGCCGCCGATGATGAGCGTGTCGCATTTTTCTAACAGATTGGAAATTACGTTCAGCTTGTCGGCAACCTTTGCGCCGCCCAGAATGGCAACGAAGGGGTGTACGGGACGTTCGAGAGAATCCGCCATGACCGAAAGTTCTTTTTCGATCAGGAAACCGCACGCCGCAGTGTTGACGAGCCCGTATTCTACGATTGCCGCCGTCGAAGCGTGGGAACGGTGCGCCGTGCCGAACGCGTCGTTCACGTAAACGTCGCAGTAAGAGGCGAGTTTTTTGCAGAATTCAAGGTCTTTCTTTTCTTCTTCCCAGTGGAAGCGAAGATTTTCGAGCAGAACGCATTCGCCTTCTTTGCACGCCGCGACTTTCGCCTGCGCGTCCGCGCCGACTACGTCGGTTGCGAAAGCGACCTTGTTGCCGAGCAGTTCGTTGAGGCGTTTTGCGACGGGCGCAAGGGTGAGCTTTTTGGGCTCGTCCTTTTTAGCTTTTTCGATGATCGCTTCCGCCGTGGTTTCGCCCGCATCTACCTTTTTCTTATCTTTTTTATTGAGTTTTACTTCGTCCGAAAAGATGGAGTGGGGCTTGCCCATGTGAGAGCAAAGGGTGATCTTCGCGCCCTGTTCCATTAAGTATTTGATGGTGGGCAGCGCGCCGATGATACGGTTTTCGTCGGTGATTACGCCGTCTTTCATCGGTACGTTGAAGTCGCAGCGTACGAGTACGCGCTTTCCTTTCAGATCTTTCAGATCTTTTACGGTCATTTTGTTCATGTTTGTTTCTCCTTATTTTGGAAATTCCGAAACTATCATAATGCTTTTTGCGTATTTTGTCAATCCTTTGATGGAAAATCGGGCGTGAAAATTCCCTACTTTTTTCACGAAAAGGCGGGAATTTCGTTTGACAAAAGGCTTGCGTATTTGGTAGAATAAGACTTGCCTGTAAAAGGGCGTTGTTTTTTGTTGCGCCTTTTTACAATCAGGACATGCTTCTTGCAGCCGTTTACGGCTTAGAGAATATTCCGAAAATAAGTACAAGGAGGAGTAAGAAATGCCCACGATCAACCAGCTCATCAAGAAAGGCAGAGAAAAGGAAGCGTTCAAATCGAAGAGCCCGATTCTCGACAGATGCCCGCAGAAGCGCGGCGTATGCCTTTCCGTGACGACGACTTCCCCGAAGAAGCCCAACTCGGCGCTTCGGAAAATCGCGAGAGTTCGTTTGACCAACAAGCAGGAAGGTACGGTGTACATTCCCGGCGAAGGTCACAACTTGCAGGAGCACAGCTCCGTGCTCATTCGCGGCGGAAGAGTGAAGGATCTGCCCGGCGTGCGTTACCACATCGTACGCGGCGCGCTCGACACTGCAGGCGTTGCGAAGCGGAAACAATCCCGCAGCAAGTACGGCGCAAAGCGCCCCAAGTAAGATCGGTCGAAAGGCTGTCCGTTTGCGCCTGAGCGCGTGAACGAAAACGTTTTACCTACTTATTTCGGAATATTACCCGAAGAAGTAGGCAGTATTCCCGCAAAGGGAAGAAGGTTTGCTACTTTGGTTTATATCAAAGCAAGCAATAGCTTTACTGAAGGGTGGCTTTTCGATTCGGAAAAGCCCTCGCGGCGGAGCCGCAAACTACTAAAAAGGAGGATACTCACATGCCCAGAAGAGGGAAAATTCCCAAGAGAGACGTATTACCCGATCCTATGTACGGCAGCAAAGTCGTTACGAAGCTGATCAATCAGATCATGCTCGACGGCGAAAAGAGCGTCGCGCAGAAAATCGTTTACGATGCGTTCGCTTATATGGGAGAAAAATTAAACAACGATCCGATGGAGATCTTTAAACAGGCGCTTGCAAACATTACGCCTATGGTCGAAGTCAAAGCGAGACGCGTAGGCGGCGCGAACTATCAGGTTCCCGTCGAAATCCGTCCCGAACGCCGTCAGACGCTTGCGATCCGCTGGCTCGTGATCAATACGAGAAAGCGCAGCGAGCGCGAGATGAGCAAAAAACTCGCCGCCGAACTGATGGACGCCTACAACAACACGGGCGGTTCGGTTAAGAAGAAGGAGGATACGCACAGAATGGCGGAAGCGAACAAGGCGTTCGCGCACTTCAGATTCTGAGCGGAATAACCTATGGCAAGAGAATACGATTTAGCTCATACGAGAAACTTCGGTATCATGGCGCACATCGACGCCGGCAAGACGACGACGACCGAGCGTATCCTGTTCTATACGGGGAAAACGCATAAGATCGGCGAAACGCACGACGGTACTGCGACCATGGACTGGATGGTACAGGAACAGGAACGCGGCATTACGATTACGTCCGCCGCGACCACCTGTGCGTGGAAAGGTCACCGTTTTAACATCATTGATACGCCGGGACACGTAGACTTCACGGTAGAAGTGGAACGTTCCTTGCGCGTGCTCGACGGTTCGGTCGCCACGTTCTGCGCAAAGGGCGGCGTAGAGCCGCAGTCCGAAACCGTTTGGCGTCAGGCGGACACTTACAGAGTGCCCCGTATCGCGTACGTCAACAAAATGGACATCAACGGCGCGGATTTCTACCGCGTGGAAAGAATGATCCGCGAACGTCTCGGCGCGAATCCCGTTCCGATCGAACTTCCGATCGGCAAGGAAGATACCTTCCGCGGGATCATCGACCTGATCAGAATGGAAGCGGAAATTTATTACGACGATCTGGGGAAAGACTTCCGCAAGGAAGCGATTCCCGAAGACATGAAGGCGCTCGTCGACGAATATCGTGCAAAGCTCGTGGAGGAGGCGGCTTCCGCCAACGACGAACTCATGGAAAAATTCTTCGAAGCGGGCGATTTGTCGAACGAAGACATCGTAAAAGGGCTCCGTCAGCGCTGCTTGAACATGGAAGCGATTCCGATGCTCTGCGGCTCTTCCTACCGCAACAAGGGCGTTCAGTTCCTGCTCGACGCCGTGATCGATTTCCTTCCCAGCCCGCTCGACGTGGCGCACGTGAAGGGAACGAATCCCGATACGGGCGCGGAAGAAGAACGCAGAACGGCTGACGACGAAGCGTTCTCCGGACTTGCGTTTAAAATCGCGACGGATCCGTTCGTCGGTTCGCTGGCGTACTTCCGTTGCTATTCGGGCGTGCTTTCTTCCGGTTCCTACGTGTATAACTCCACGAAGGAAAAGAAAGAGCGCGTAGGCCGTCTTGTGCAGATGCACTCCAACGAAAGAAAGGATATTTCCGAAATCTGTTCTGGCGATATCTGCGCGATCGTAGGTTTGAAGAATACCACGACGGGCGATACGCTCTGCGACGAAAAACACCCGATCGTGCTTGAAAAGATGGAATTCCCCGAGCCCGTGATTCAGCTTTCGCTCGAACCCAAAACGAAAGCGGGTCAGGAAAAGATGACCATGGCGCTCATTAAGCTCGCGGAAGAAGATCCTACGTTCAAAACGTATACCGATCAGGAAACGGGGCAGACGATCATCGCCGGCATGGGCGAATTGCACCTCGACATCATCGTAGACAGACTTCTGCGCGAATTCCACGTGGAAGCGAACGTGGGCGCGCCTCAGGTTGCTTACCGCGAAACGTTCCGCAAAACGGTGGACGCGGAAGGAATGTATAAGCGTCAGTCGGGCGGTAAAGGTCAGTACGGTCACTGCAAACTGCACCTTCTTCCTCAGGAACCGGGCGCGGGATATGCGTTCGAAGACCTCACGGTCGGCGGATCCATTCCCAAGGAATATATTCCCGCCATCGACAAAGGAATTCAGGAAGCGGCGAAGAACGGCTTCCTTGCCGGTTACGAAATGGTGGACTTCAAAGTACAGGTTTACGACGGAAGCTATCACGAAGTCGACTCCTCGGAAATGGCGTTCAAAATCGCGGGTTCGCTCGGCTTCAAGGACGGTATGGAACGCGCGCAGGTCGTTCTGCTCGAACCGATCATGAAAGTGCAGATCATCACGCCCGAAGACTATTTCGGCGATCTGATGGGCAACGTAAGCGGACGCCGCGGCACCATCGTAGGTACCGACGACCGCAACGGCGCGAAGATCATCGACGCGGAAGTTCCGCTTTCGGAAATGTTCGGTTATGCGACCGATCTCCGTTCGCGTACGCAGGGCAGAGGTCAGTTCACCATGCAGTTCGACCACTATTCCGAAGTTCCCAAGAGCGTATCGGAAAAGATTATCACCAGCCGCGCGCGTAAAAACGCGTAAAACGGCGCAATCGACCGGGAAAAACGGTAAAAATTAAAAAAATTTGTTGCAAAGTATTTGCAAAATTTTTCCTGATCGGTTATAATATTAGGCGTTAAGCGTAACAGCTTATTATCATTGTTTGATAAGATAGCTGCGCATCCGATGAAACATTCGGAAAAAGTTATCAAAATTATAAAAAAATCGGAGGAATCTCAAAATGGCAAAGGCAAAATTCGACAGAAGCAAGCCCCACGTTAACATTGGTACCGTCGGACACGTTGACCACGGTAAAACCACTTTGACCGCAGCTATCACCATGGTTATGGCATGCAAAGGTCAGGCTCAGAAGATGCGTTACGACGAAATCGATAAGGCACCCGAAGAGAAAGCACGCGGAATTACGATTAACACCGCGCACGTTGAGTATGAAACGGACAAGCGCCACTACGCGCACGTTGACTGCCCCGGACACGCGGACTACGTTAAGAACATGATCACGGGCGCTGCCCAGATGGACGGCGCGATTCTCGTCGTTGCTGCGACCGACGGTCCTATGCCCCAGACCCGCGAGCACATTCTGCTTGCCCGTCAGGTAGGCGTTCCCTACATCGTAGTATTCATGAACAAGTGCGACCAGCTCGACGATCCCGAATTGCTCGAACTCGTTGAAATGGAAATCAGAGAGCTGCTCAGCTCCTACGAATTCCCCGGCGACGATATTCCGATCATCAAGGGTTCCGCGCTCAAAGCGCTTGAAAAAGCGACGAGCGGCGCTTCCAACGAAGAAGTTCTTGCGGCTCCCGAATGCCAGTGCATTATCGAGCTCATGAACACGATCGACGGCTACATTCCTACGCCTGAACGCGACGACAAGAAGCCTTTCCTTCTTCCCGTCGAGGACGTTTTCACCATCTCCGGCCGCGGCACCGTTGCTACGGGCAGAGTTGAAAGAGGCGTTGCGCACGTCGGCGAACCCGCTGAAATCGTTGGTTTGATCGAAAAACCCAAGACCACGACCATCACCGGTCTCGAAATGTTCCACAAACAGCTCGAAGAAGCTATGGCGGGCGATAACGTCGGCGCGCTTCTCCGCGGCATCAACAGAACGGATATCGAGAAAGGGCAGGTTATCGCGAAACCCGGCACCGTTCCCACCGCTCAGAAATTCGAAGCGCAGGTTTACGTGCTTACGAAGGACGAAGGCGGCCGTCACACGGCGTTCTTCAACCACTACCGTCCTCAGTTCTTCATCAGAACGACCGACGTTACGGGTTCGATCGAGCTTCCCGCAGGCGTAGAAATGGTTATGCCCGGCGACCACGTAACCCTGACCGTTGACCTCATCAAGCCGGTTGCAATCGAAGAAGGTCTTCGTTTCGCAATCCGTGAAGGCGGCAGAACGGTTGGTTCGGGCGTCGTTTCCAAGATTCTCTAATCTGAACCGAAAAACAAAAGCACAGCTTCGGCTGTGCTTTTTTTCGTAGAAAAACGCGCATACTGCGGGTATGGAAAAAACGAAACGGGAAAATTTTTTCGTTCGGCTCTGGAACGGGGGCAGGGCGGCGTACGGCGTGCTTGCGGAATATAAATATACGACGATTGCAGGCACGCTCGTGTTCTTTTTGATCATGTCGTTCGTGCCGTTTCTTTTCTGGACTTCGCTGCTGTTCGGAAGAAGCGGAATCGTACTCGACGAAATTCTGGAAATGGAACTGTTCGGCTGGGCGAAGGATTTGCTCGTTTTTTTGCGCGACAATGCCGAGGGGGCGACTGCGGGCGCGGGAGTGCTCTTCCTTGCGACCACGCTTTGGTCGAGTACGGGCTTCTTTTATCACTTGCGGCGCAGCGGAGAAATTATTTATCGGTACAGCCGCAAAAAAGTGGGGTGGAAGGTGCGCTTTGCGGCGCTCGCTTTTACGTTCTGCATTCTGCTGTTTTTTTTGGTTGCGGGCGCGGTGCTCGTAGGGGCGAATTTGCTTACGCGTTCGCTGCCCAAGTGGATTTCGTACCCCGTTGTGTACTCTTTGGTTCTGGTTGCCGGATTTTTTGCCGCCTGGCTGTTAAACGGCTACGTCTGCCCTTACCGGACGAGCCCCGCGCAGACGGTACTGGGCAGCGTATATACCGCGCTTGCCTGGTTCGCGGCTTCCGCCGCGTTTGCCGTTTATCTGAATTTTTCCGATCAGGAACGCCTGTACGGCGCGCTGTCGTTGGTGATCGTGTTTCTTTTATGGCTGTACTGGATGATGATTTGCTTTACTTCGGGCATGATCTACAACGCGCACAGAATGGAGCGGCAGGGCTTGGAGCACAAAAAATTATAAAAAAAGATCGGGGGGGGGACGCCCGATCTTTTTTTGCTTTCGTGTTAAAGCATTCTGACGCGCAGAACGCCCTCTACGCCGCGAATGAGTTCGAGGGTAGGCCCGCTCGGGATTTCGTCCAGATCGAGAATCAGATAGGCGTAATCGCCTTTGCTGCTGTCCTGCATGTGCGCGACGTTAATGCTTTGCGACGCGACAATTCCCAGTATTTTGGAAAGAATCTCTTTCACGTTCATATGGTGTACGCAAACGCGCGCGACGCTCGAACGAGGCATGGCGACCGTGGGATAATTTACGCTGTTTGTAATGTTTCCGTTTTCAAGGTAATCCACCAGTTGTTTGCCCGCCATGTACGCGCAGTTGTCCTCCGCCTCGGGCGTGCTTGCGCCTAAGTGGGGAATGCAGATGATATTCTTGCGGTTGAGCAGCGTTTCGTTGGGGAAATCGGTGATATAGCGGGAAATCTTTCCGCTTTCCGCCGCTTCGATCACGTCCTGATCTACGACCAGATCTCCGCGCGCGTTGTTGATGATCACGACACCCTCCTTGCAGATTGCAAGCGTTTTTTGATTCACGAGCCCTTTCGTTTCGGGGGTGAGCGGAACATGCAACGTGATAAAGTCGCACGAAGTAAAAATTTCGTTGAGGTTGGCAGTGAGTTCCACGCGGTGGTTGATCATCCAGGCGCTTTTTACCGAAAGGAAAGGATCGTATCCGACGACGTTCATGCCCAGTTCGATCGCCGCGTTTGCAACCGCCGCGCCGATGGCGCCCAGTCCGATGACGCCCAGCCGTTTGCCGAGGATTTCCTGACCCACGAATTTGGATTTTTCTTTTTCCACCAGTTTCGCAACGCCCGTCTGCCCTTGCAGCGTCTGCACCCAGTCGGCGGCTTCCACGATCTTTCTGCCGCCGAGGAACAGCTCGCACAGTACGAGTTCTTTTACCGCGTTTGCGTTCGCGCCCGGCGTGTTGAATACGACGATTCCTTTTTCGGTGCATTTTTCCACGGGGATGTTATTGACGCCCGCGCCTGCGCGCGCCACGGCAAGCAGGTTGTCGTTCAGCGGATAGTCGTGCATTGCATAAGAGCGGAGCATGATCCCTTCTGGATTGACGGCGCTTTCGGAATATTCGTAGCCTTTAAAGGTATCGTCCGCAATCGGGCTGATTGCATTGAGTTTTAAAATTTTCACGTTATGCGTTCTCCTTTTCGAATTTCTTCATGTATTCTACGAGCGCCTTTACGCCTTCTACGGGCATCGCGTTATAGATGGAAGCGCGCATGCCGCCGACAAGACGGTGTCCTTTCAGCGAAACAAGCCCTTCCTTTGCCGCGCCTTTGATGAACGCGTCGTCAAGTTCCGCGTTCGGCGTGACGAATGGTACGTTCATGATCGAACGGTATTTTTTGACCACGTTGTTGGTATAGAAGGACGAGTTGTCGATAAAGTCGTAGAGCAATTTTGCTTTGTATTCGTTGATTTGGTTGATCGCTTTGATTCCGCCGAGTTTTTTGAGCTTGCGCAGAACGAGTACTGCAACGTAAATCGCAAAGCAGGGCGGCGTGTTGTAAAGGCTTCCGTTTTCGTCCTGTACTTTCCATTGCAGCATCGTGGGGCAGATGTCGAGCGGGTTTTGGATGAGGTCGCGTCTGGCGATTACGAGCGTTACGCCGGCAGGCGCAAGATTCTTCTGCGCGCCCGCATAGATGACGCCGAATTGATTCACGTCGATTTCGCGCGACAGGATTTCGGAAGACATATCGGCGACGAGCGGCGCTTTCGTTTTGGGAAATTCGGGATAGCGCGTGCCGAAAATGGTATTGTTGGAACATATGTGCACGTAATCCGTTCCGTCGCGGAAAGGTATGTTTGATAGTTCGGGAATATAGGTATACGTTTGATCGGCGGAAGACGCCACGCATTCGGCGTCGCCGTATAATTTACCTTCCTGAAACGCCTTTTTCGCGAAGTTGCCCGTTACTACGTAGTCTGCCTTTTTATTGTGCATTAAATTCAAAGGAACCGCGGCAAATTGAGTGCTTGCGCCGCCCTGAACGAATAAAACTGCATAATCTTTGGATATATTCATAAGATCACGCAAAAGCGCTTCGCCCTCTTCCACCATTGCGGAAAAGGCTTTGTTGCGGTGCGATATTTCGGTAACGGACATTCCCGTTCCTGAAAAGTCGAGAAAATCCCGTTGCGCCTCCTCCAAAACGTCGAGAGGAAGGGTGGAAGGACCTGCCGAAAAGTTGAAAGCTCTCATATCGTTGCACACTCCAAAATGAATAATTGTATACTTTACATTATATCCTTGCAAGAAAGATTTGGCAAGCGTTTGACGGAAAAAAAGAAAATCTTTTCAAAATCCTGCAGAATTGGCGAAAATTTCTCATTTCGGGTTTTGAAAAAAAGGGGCAAAAGTATTTACATTTGCGCAAAATTAGTGTAGAATAGATAAGAAGTAAAATATTTCAAAGTTCGAAAGCGAGGTAATTATGGCTGAAAACTACGAAGATCGCCAGGCGGTCGTACTCGAAGGGATGTACAAAGGGGTCGCCGGCAAAATAGACGAAATGAAACAATCGGTGAGTAAGGAGCTTCAGATCAGCGCCGAACAACAGACGAATTCTTACGAATCTTTGGCAGACAGTTTCCGCAAAGGGGTCGACAGCATCCTTGCGGAGCTTCGCTATCTTTCGCAGCAGAACAGCGCGATTTACGATTACAGCAAAACGGAGCGGGACAATGCGCGCGACGAAGCGATTGCTTCTTTCGGCAAACATGCCGAAGCGATTGCCGCTCAGACGACCGACTATATCGACCAGATCGGCAAGGCGTTGTTCGAACAGCTCGACGCCAAAATGGAGGCGATGAGAAAGGAACTTCTCAAAGCGGTGCACGACGTGCCTTCGTATATCGTTGCCGAACAGGAGGAAGAAGAGGAAGCGCCCGTCAAAGAAAAAGAACCGGTGCGCGAACTCGTTCGCGAAGAACCGCAGCCCGCACCCGTTGCGCGCGAGTTTTCCGACGAGGCGATCGACTACAACGTACTCGCCGAAAAGATCGTCAGCATGCTTCCCGAAACGGATTACGACATGATCGCGGATAAGGTCGTTGCGGCGATGCCCCAGACGGACGAAAATATCTTCTTGGACAAGGTGGTTGCCGCCATTCCTCAAACGGACGAGGGTGCGATTGCAGACCGCGTCGCGGAATCCGTTCCTCTTACAGATTACGATTTGATTGCAGAAAAAGTTGCAAACGTTCTCGAACACGAATTCGAAATCACCGTCAGCCAGGACGGCATTTCCCGCATTGCAAGCGCGCTTGCCGAAGAGATCGATTACGACCGTCTTGCTTCCAGCGTGGCGGAACTGGTGACGACCGGCGAAGTGGATTACGAACGCCTTTCCGCGCAGGTTGCCGAACAGGTGAAGTCGCAAGAGATCGATTACGAACAGCTTTCCGCCCGCGTTGCGGAACTGGTGAAACCCGAAGAGATCGACTACGAACAGCTTTCCGCTCGTGTTGCGGAACTGGTAAAGCCCGAAGAGATCGATTACGAACAGCTTTCCGCCCGGGTTGCGGAACTGGTGAAGCCCGAAGAGATCGATTACGAACGGCTTTCCGCCCGTGTTGCGGAACTGGTGAAACCCGAAGAGATTGATTACGAACAGCTTTCCGTCCGCGTTGCGGAACAGGTGAAACCCGAGGAAATCGATTACGATCAGCTTGCGGAACGCGTAGCGAAGCAAGTGAGTGCGGAAGAGATCGATTACGAACGTCTTGCGACCCGCGTTGCCGAAATCGTGAGTACGGGCGAAATCGATTACGTGCAGCTTGCAGCCCGCGTAGCGGAGCAAGTAAAACCCGAAGAAATCGACTACGATCAACTTGCGGCGTGCGTTGCCGAACAGGTGAAATCCGAGGATATCGATTACGAACAGCTTGCTGTTCGCGTCGCGGAACTCGTGAAGACGGAAGAATTCGATTACGATGAGTTGGCGGCGCGCATGGCGGTGTTTTCCAAATCGGAAGAAATCGACTACGAGCAGCTTGCAGCCCGCGTTGCAAAACTCGTGAAACAGGAAGAAGAGGAAGAGATCGCAGAAGAACCTGCGCCCGCTCCTCAGCCCGTGGAAGAGGTGAAGACGCAGGAACAACCCACCGAAATCGATTACGAGCGGATCGCGCTCCGCGTTGCGGAACTCGTAAAGACGGAAGAACCCGATTACGAACAGCTTGCCGCCCGCGTTGCGGAACTTGCGAAACCCGAACCGGATTACGAACAGTTTGCCGTTCGCGTTGAGGAAATTTTAAAGGATTACGCGCCCGTCGTCGCGCCCGCCGCGGAAGAACCCGCACCCGAGCCCGAAGAAGAGCCGGAGGACGAAAAAGACGACGAACTTGCGATTGCGATGGCGGCGGTTCAAACCGTACCGATCAAAGCAAAGAAGCAAAAACCGATCAAAAAAGCGCCCGCACAGCCTGCGGAACCCGAACTCACCACCCGTTTGAAGCGCAGCTTCACGGCAAAGATGATCGAAAGCGAAGAGGACGTAAAAGAATTTTACAGCGAATTGAAAAACGCGTTCCTTTCCTATTCGAAAACGAGTTCGCAGATCAACTGGACGAACGACCGTATTACGTTCAGCCGCGAAACGGTCGCGAAGATCGGTATGCGCGGAAAAACGCTCTGCCTGTATCTGGCGCTCAATCCCGACGAATTCCCCGATACCGTGTATCACCAGAAATTCGCGGGCGATACGAAGATGTACGAAAAAACGCCGATGCTCGTAAAAATCAAGAGCCCCGTTGCGTTGAAGCGCGCGCTGCGGCTCATCGAATTGTTGATGGAAATGTGCGGCGCGGTGAAGGAAGAACGCGAGCGCGTGGATTACACGAAGATGTTTGCGTACCGCACCGAACAGCAACTGTTGGAAGAAGGGCTCATCAAAACCGCACTGGTTACGAAATCGGATTTGGATTTTTAATTAGAATTGAAACGTTCCGAAGAATCGACGAAGAAGAGAGCTGAATTTATCGGCTCTCTCGCTTTGTTATTTGCAAGAACGGAAAGGAGAAATTTTTTGGATAAAGGTAAGAAAACCGTACCTACGCAGGATAAAGCAAAGGACGCCATCGAGCTTGCGATTCTGAACGGGATCGAAGCGTTCAACCGCCAGCAAGCGGCGAAGAACGGCAGCAGCGTACGGGAAGAGAACAAACGCGTGAATTTAGGCGAAACGCGTTCGCAGGAAGCAATGGAAGAAGCGGGGCTGAAAAACCGCCGCCGCTCCAAAGCAAAAGGCAAGGGAACCAAACTCGCCGCGCTTCAAAAGGGAAGCGACGCAGTTGAGCGGGAACCCGCGCAGAAAGGGAAAGGGGCGGCTCAGCCCCGCGGCGGGGAACGCAAAGAGGAATCTCCCCGCGGCAGACAGCAAAATAAAAAGAAAAGACCCGTAAAGGTGCTTTTCTTCGGCGGCGTGGGCGAAATCGGAAAAAACATGACCGCGATCGAATACGGAAACGACATCATCATCATCGACGCAGGCATTATATTCCCCACCGAAGAGATGCCGGGGATCGACCTCGTGTTCCCCGATATTTCCTATCTGGTCAAAAACCGCAATAAAATCCGCGGCGTATTTTTAACGCACGGTCACGAGGATCACATCGGCGGTGTTCCCTATTTGCTCAAAGAACTCAGCGCGCCGATTTACGGAACCAAACTCACGTTGGCGCTTGTAGACAACAAGCTGCGCGAACACCGTTTGAATAACGTGACGGCGCGCACGGTAAAGCCGAAGGACAAAGTGAAGGTCGGCGCGTTCACCGTGAATTTTATCAACGTGAATCACTCGATCGCGGGCGCGGTCGCGCTTGCAATCGAAACGCCGTACGGTATTATTTTCCATAGCGGAGATTTTAAAATCGATCTCACGCCCGTGGCGGGACAGCCGATCGATCTTGCGGAAATCGCGGAATACGGGAAGAAGGGCGTTCTGCTCTATCTGGGCGAATCGACGAATATCGAACGGCAGGGCTATACGATGAGCGAAAAGGTCGTGGGAACGACGCTCGAACATCTCTTTGCCGAAAATGCGGACAGGCGCTTGATTATCGCCACGTTCGCTTCCAACGTACACCGTTTGCAGCAGATTATCGACATTGCCGTCAAGTACCGCAGGAAAGTGGCGCTTTCGGGGCGCAGTATGTTCAACGTGGTGGAGGCGGCGGCGAAGATCGGCGAAATCACCATTCCGGAAGGCGTGCTCGTGGACGTGGAAAAGACGAAGAACTTTTTCGACCGCGAAATCGTCATCGTTTCCACGGGTTCGCAGGGTGAGCCGATGAGCGCGCTCACCCGCATGGCTTCGGGCGATTTCAACAAGGTGACCATCGGTCCCAACGATACGATTATCATTTCGGCAAGTCCGATTCCGGGCAACGAGCGCATGATCTACCGCGTCATCAACAACCTTTACAAAAAAGGTGCGAACGTCGTTTACGAAAGTCTGGAAAAAATTCACGTTTCCGGGCACGCGTGTCAGGAAGAACACAAGATCATGCTTTCGCTGCTCAAACCGAAATTCTTTATTCCCGTACACGGCGAATACCGCCATTTAAAGCGGCACGTTCTGCTTGCGCAGGAACTCGGGCTCAAACCCGCCCAGACGTTTATTCCCGATATCGGAATTTGCGTCGAGGTAACGGACGACAGTCTGCGCCAGGGCGAAAGCTTCCCCGCGGGCGCGCGGCTCATCGACGGCGCGGGCTTTGAAGATTACGGCACGAGCGAAGTTTTAAAAGAGCGCATCACCATGTCGAGCGAAGGGTTGTTCATCGTGAGCATCGCTCTCTCCAACGGCGTCGTACTCGGCGAGCCCGTGATCGAGAGCCGCGGCTTCGTCTTTTCGGACGAGCGCAACTATATGCGCGAACTCAAAGAGGTTGTGGAAAAAGCGGTCGATACGACGCAGGGCAGCGCGGGCGAAGTGTCCAACGCAGTGCGCCGCGCGATGAAAACGTATCTGTTCAAGAAAACGAAACAGTCGCCTATGATCATTCCGATCGTAAGCGAATTATAAGCGGGAGCGGGCATTCGTGCCTGCTCTTTCCCAAAGAAAAGGAGAACGTTATGGCAACCGAAAAAAAGTTTATCGAAGAATTTTTGGCGGGGCTTTTCGAAGTCCGCGTGCATCCGATGATGGGCGAATACGTGCTCTATTGCCGCGACAAATCGGTCGGCTGTATCTGCGAAAATCAGGTGTTCGTAAAAATTACGCCGCAATCCAAACGGTATTTGGAAGGCGCGCCCGAAGTTCCGCCCTATTTGGGGGCGAAACCGCGCTATCTCGTGGAAAATCTTGATAAATCGTTTTTGCAGGAATTGCTGCTTGCAGTGGCGGACGGACTGTCCGCGCCGAAAAAGAAGAAATGAAACTTTCGGATTTGGACGGACGGCTGCTTGCTCTGCGGGAAGCCGCCAAACAGGTGCGCGATCCCACTGCGGCGGACGGCACGGTCGAATTTATTTTGAATCTGATTGCGGAAAAGCGTCCCGCGCGGATCCTCGAAATCGGGGCGGCGGAGGGGCTTACGGGGCTTTGCATGCTCACGTGTTCCGATGCGCATTTGACCGCGATCGAATCGGACGCGGGGCGCGCCGCGCGGGCGCGGGAAAATTTCCGCACCTTCGGCATGGAAACGCGGGTGACTTTGCTCGAAGGCGACGCGGGTGAAATTCTTCCGTTGACGGAGGATTCCTTCGATCTGATTTTTCTCGACGGGCCGAAAGTCCAGTACCGCAGATATTTTCCCGACTGTAAGCGGCTGTTGAAGGCGGGCGGCGTGCTTCTTTCCGACGACGTCCTGCTCTTCGGCTGGGTGCGCGGCGAAGCGCCGCCCAAACGCAGAATGCTTGTCGAACATCTGCGCGAATATTTGCGCATGCTCGAAACGGACGATGATTTTACCACGGAAATTCTTGAAATCGGCGAAGGTCTCGCCGTGAGCGAAAAGAGGAAGTAAATGTTAAAACCGGAATTGCTCGCGCCTGCGGGGAATTTAAACAAACTGAAAACCGCGTTTTATTTCGGCGCGGACGCCGTGTATCTCGGCGGCAAAAATTTTTCCCTGCGCACCTTTGCCGATAATTTTACCGACGAAGAGATGCGGGAAGGAATCGCCTACGCACACGCGCGCGGGAAAAAAGTATACGTATGTGCGAATATATTTGCAAAAAACGCCGATTTTGCCGCGTTGGAAACGTATTTCCGTGCAGTGCAGTCGGCGGGCGCGGACGCCGTGCTCGTTTCCGATCTGGGCGTTTTGCGCACGTGCAAAAGAGTTGCGCCGAATCTGCCCGTACACGTTTCCACGCAGGCGAACACGCTGAATGCGGAGGCGGCGGCAATGTGGAAGGAATTGGGCGCGGAACGCGTCGTCGTTGCGCGCGAGCTTTCTTTGAAGGAAATTGCCGAAGTTCATGCAAAAACGCCCGATCTGGAACTCGAAGCGTTCGTACACGGCGCAATGTGCATTTCGTACAGCGGAAGATGTTATCTTTCCGATTATCTTGACGGACGCCCTTCCAACCGCGGCGCATGCGTGCAGGCTTGCCGTTGGAATTACCGGATTCAGAGCGACGAAGGCAAGCGCGGCGAGTGGTACGATCTCGAAGAGGACGGGCGCGGCGTTTACGTGATGAACAGCAAAGATCTGAATATGAGCGCGCATCTCGATGCGCTTGCGGCGGCGGGGGTTCGGTCGTTTAAGATCGAGGGGCGCATGAAGAGCGAATATTATCTGGCGACCGTAGTCAACGCATACCGCAGAATCATCGACGGCGGATTCAGCGAAGCGCTTGGCGGGGAATTGCGTTCCGCGGCGCACCGCGCCTATACGACCGCCTACGCGTTCGGTGAAAATTCCGAAACCGTCACGCGGGAGAATTCCCAGACCAAAGGCGCCTGCGAATACGTCGCGAACGTACTCGGCTGCGAAAACGGGCGGGCGCGCGCGGAAATGCGCAACCGTTTCCGCGAAGGGGACGTGCTGGAAATCCTTTCCCCGAACGGTTATTTTGCAAAGGAATTCACAATCGAACGCCTGACCGCGCCCGACGGCGAACCTTGCGCGGACGCAAAGCTCGTGCAGGGAATTTATTCGTTCGAATGTCCGTTCCCCGTGCAGAAAGGGGATATTTTGCGGCGGAGAATTTTGTGAAATTTTGAGCCGCCCCGCATATCGGTTGCGGGGCGGCTCATATCATAGGATATGAGAGTACGCCTTTCCCGAAGATATTTTTTTGCCGTAATCGCCGTGTTCACGGCGATCGTATTCGCGTTTATCGGCATCGTCGTTCACGGCGGGCGGCAATACGCGCGCGTCGCTTTTCCGCAAAAATACTGGCTGTTGGTGCGCGACTGCGAAGAAAGCACCTCGGCGGCGATCATCGTGAATACGTATCTTTCGGGCGGAGCGGGGTATCTGATCGGTTCGGGCAACGCGCAGGCGGTCGTGCTGGCGTGTTATTACAGCGAGGTTTCGGTGCAGTCCGTTCAGCGAACGCTGGATGCAAAGGGCGTGGAAACGCGTTATTTTCAGCTCAAACCGAAAGATCTGACGCTGAACGGGAAATCCGTTTCCCAAAAAAGTCTGGTTTCGGCGAACGCTTCTACGGTAGACAGTTGCGCGCGCATCCTTTACGATGCGGCGAACGGTCTGGAACGTGCTTCCGTTTCGCAGGAAGAAGCCCGTTCGGCGGTGCGCGGCGTAGTGGGCTCCCTCAAAGGCTTGCGCGAAGGCAACGGCGGAAAGACGTTCGACCGTTGGAACGCGGCGCTGTATTCCGCCGAGCGCAAGGGGACCGAAATCGCAAGCGGCATTTTATTCGCCAAAGATTTGCGGTACATGCAAGTGCAGCTGTGCTACGCCGTGGGGCATATCCGAGACTATTTTTAAAAATGTCTTGTCAAACCGCGAAAATTAGTCTATAATAGAAAGGGTATGAATTGTTTGTTTCTTTACAACCCGAACAGCGGAAAGGGCAGGGTTGCAAAAAAAGTACCGTATATTCGCAAGAAGCTCGAATCCCGTTACGAACGGGTGGATATCGTGCAGACGGAAAGCGCGCAGGATATGGAAACGCGTGCGCGCGCCGCGGTGGGCAATTACGATACGCTGCTTTTTTCGGGCGGGGACGGTACGTTCAACAACGTTTTGCAGGGGATCGGCGACAGCGGCATGCAACTGGGGTATATCCCCGGCGGTACGGCGAACGACGTGGCGCGGTCGCTTGGCATTCCGCGCAACGTGAAAGGTGCGTTGAGAACGGTTTTATCTGGGCGCAGTCAGCCGGTGGATTGCATGCGGATCAACGAAGCGCACTACGCGATGTATATTGCGGCGGCGGGTGCGTTCACGGCGATCACTTATCAGACGCCGCAAAAGAAAAAGAGGGCGTTCGGTCGCGTTGCTTATGCGATCCGCGGACTGAAAAAGAATATGAATTTGCAGATTTTCCCCGTGGACTGCGTTTGCGGGGGAAAATCGGTGACCGCGCACGGCGTGCTCGTTCTCGTGATGAACGGCAGATCGGTTGCGGGGCTTCCGATCAACAAACAGGCGAGCATGAAAGACGGCGCGCTGGAAGTCGCCGTAATCAAACAAGTGCAAAAGCCCAACGTTTTTCAGAGGATCGGAAAGTATTTTTCGATTGCGGCGGTATTTTTATTCGGCGCGCGCGTACGGAAACGGGACATCGAATTTTTGCACGGCGAAAGCGTTACATTTCGTACTTCCGACGACGTCGTGTGGGATTTCGACGGCGAAGAGGGGATCAGCGGCAGCGTAAAGATCGAAGTTTTGCGCGGACGCGTGAACCTGTTCGTGCCGAAAAAGAAAAAAATATAAAATTGCGCGTAAAATCGCTTGATTTTTGTCGTTATTTTTTTTATAATAAATAAGCTGTTTTAAAGATAGCGCAATATGCTTCTGTGGCTCAGTCGGTAGAGCGATTGATTCGTAATCAATAGGTCGCCGGTTCAAGTCCGGCCAGAAGCTCCAAAAAAATCCGAACATTGTCGTTCGGATTTTTCGTTGTTTGAAAAAATTTCGGTGAAATTTATTTTTCGGAAGATAACGGTCGTGAAAGAAAAACGATTACAATTAAAAAAATTCAATTGGCGACTATTTGCGGCTCTGTGTGCGTTGGCACTGATTCCTGCGATGTATCAAACGATTAAGACGTTTATCATTTCGTCCAACAATCAAAGCGAAGTGTTTAACGTAATTGCGCAAATGGAATGGTTTGATTTAATCAATGAAACGCTGCAAGCATTTTTAATTATCCCTTTGTATTCGGTTTTGAATCCAATATATAAAAGCGATCAAGAAAATTTTGCGAAATACACATTTAAAACGGGACTGTTGACTTTTGTGATTTATGCGCTGTTTTCAATCGGCGTACTGATTTACGGCGTGGTATTGATAAAAGCAATGAACCCAAGCGAAATCGATCTTCCTACGGTCAACACCTATCTGCAACTTGAAACGGTTGCGTTTATGATCGGAATCAACGTTAGCTTTGTAAACGTTGTTTTTGTCGTGATTGGAAAGGATCGAAACGTCTATTTGTTTTTAGCAATTAACATGGTGCTTTCGCTGATTTCGGATTTTGTATTGATCCCGAAATTCGGCGTTTACGGTATTGCCGCGTCAAATTTTATCGTAAACGCAATCCTTGCCGTAGCAACGTTTATCATACTTTATTTACAGAAGCATATCAGGATTTGTTGGTTTTGTAAAAGCGATTTGTCCGTTTTGAAACAGTGGGGCAGCGTAGGCTTTTTTTCAGGTGTGCAACAATTTATCGACAATATCATTTATGCCCTAATGGTTTGCAAAATGGTCAATATGGTTGCAGAGCAGGGCAATTACTGGATTGCGAATAATTTTATTTGGGGCTGGTTGCTGATTCCGATCAGTGCGTTGTCGGAAATTATCAGACGGGATTGTAAAGACGGTTATCATAAATTAAATCAACTTAATTATTATTTGATTGCCGCCGCGGTGATTGCCGTTTGGACAATCACGATTCCTTTGTGGATTCCGTTTTTTCGGTATGCCGAAAATTTACAAAATGCAAGTCGCATTTTTTCCATTACAATCAAACTTGCACCGTTTTACGTCGCCTATGCGGGATGTGCGATTATCGATAATATTTTTATCGGTTTGGGTAAAAGCAAATATAATGCAATCAATTCATTGATCATAAATTTAATATATTACAGCGTTTTCTATATTTTGTATATTACGAACGCGATTATTTTTACGATGGACGTCATTATTTTGATGTTTGGATTTGGGATGGTGGTACATTTGCTGGTATCGATTGTTGAAGAAAAAGTATTTTTACGAAAATCAGAAATGAAAAACTTTCGTGTGCAAAAGCGATCGATGGAATGAAAGCGACACTCCCGAACACGCTTGTTCGGGAGTGTCGTTTATTTTTCGGGCAGATAGTTTTCAAATATAATATTGTCTGCATATTTGCGTGCGTTCCGTTCTTCTTCGGGCGAACGCACCGTCCAGGCGAGTTTGATTCCCTGAAACTTGTTTACGGATTTCTGCGGAAAATCCCAAAAGTTGTAGCTGATAAACGTGGGGTCGACCCGTTTGTTGAAACTCATGTTTTTTACGGCGCGCGCCTTGAAACGCCAGAGTGCCGATCCGCCGAAATCTTCTTTGGCGGAAGTCGCGGTACCGAGTACGCCGTAGGGCACGCCCGGAAAAATCTTTTTCATCTTTTGCATGTAAAAGGGATTAAAACTCTGGATTGCGACTTCGCCGTCGAACTTTTTGCGGTATTCTTCGAGCGCGCAGGCGATTTTCCGAAGATATTCTTTCGTGTCGGCGTTCGGCACGTTTTTGATTTCGAGCAAAAGAGGAACGCTACCGCCCAGTTCGTTTAAAAAGTCGGAAAAGAGCGGAATGCACTCCTGCGTGTCGGCAAGCCGCAGACGGGTGAGTTCGCTTGCGTCGAGCGTTTCCACAGGTTTATTTACGCCCGTCATGCGGGTGAGCGTGTCGTCGTGGAACACGACGAGTTCTCCGTCGCGCGAAAGACGCACGTCCGTTTCGATCGCGTACCCCGCGGAAATTGCCGCGCGGAACGCCGCCGTTGAATTTTCGGGTTTTTCGTGATCGTGAAGACCGCGGTGTGCGATCGGCAAAGTTGCCAGAAACGTGTTTTCCATGCGATTATTTTAGCAAAAAGAAAAGAGAATTGCAATAGCGGTTGCAAATTTTTTGAAAATTTATTATAATAAATTCCGAAAGGAAAACAGGATTATGTCGAAACCAAACCGTAATTTACGCAACTTCTGCATTATCGCGCACATCGACCACGGCAAGAGTACGATTGCCGACCGCATTATGGAACTCACGGGGCAGGTGAGTAAGCGGGATATGGAAGCGCAGCTGCTTGACAGTATGGACATCGAACGCGAACGCGGGATCACCATTAAGCTGACGCCCGTTCGCATGTTTTATTCCGCGCTCGACGGAAACGAATACGAATTTAATCTGATCGACACCCCCGGACACGTAGACTTCACGTACGAAGTGAGCCGTTCGCTTGCCGCGTGCGAGGGGGCGATTCTGGTGGTGGACGCGACGCAGGGCGTGGAGGCGCAGACGCTTGCCAACGTTTACCTTGCACTGGAAAACAATCTCGAAATCGTGCCCGTACTCAATAAAATCGATCTCGCTTCGGCGCGGATCGACGAAACGAAGCAGGAAATCGAAGACGTGATCGGTCTGGACGCCGCCGAGGCGCCCTGCGTTTCCGCCAAAGAGGGTACGAATATCCGCGACATTCTCGAAGCGGTGGTCAAGCTGGTTCCTCCGCCCGAAGGGGATACCGAAGCGCCCTTGCGCGCCCTCATATTCGACAGCTATTACGACAACTACAAGGGCGTAATTCTTTTCGTGCGGATCAAGGACGGCACGGTAAAAGTGGGGGATAAGATTAAAACGTATCTTTCCGAACGAACTTACGACGTGACGGAAGTCGGGGCGTTTGCGCCGCATTTGCAGCCGAAAGAACGGCTGGCGGCGGGCGAAGTGGGCTACGTTGCGGCAAGCATCAAATCCATCGGCGACGTTGCCGTGGGGGACACCGTGACGCACGCGCTGCGTCCCGCGCCCGAACCTCTGCCCGGATATAAGGAAGTTCAGCCCGTCGTGTTCTGCGGGATTTATCCGCTGGACGGAAGCAAATTTCTCGATTTGAAGGAAGCCATTTTAAAATTGAAACTCAACGATGCGTCGCTCGTGTTCGAGCCGGATAATTCGGTCGCGCTCGGCTTCGGATTTCGTTGCGGGTTTTTGGGACTGCTGCACATGGAGATCGTGCAGGAACGCATTGAGCGGGAATTCAATCTCGACATCATTACGACCGCGCCCTCCGTCTCCTACCTCGTCCACAAGACGGACGGAAGCGAATTGTACGTGGACAACCCGTCGCATCTTCCGCCGCCTTCCGATATCGAAAGCATGGAAGAGCCGATCGTGAAAGCGGAAATCTATTCCCCGCCCGATTATCTGGGGCAGATCATGGATCTGTGTCAGGACAAACGCGGGGAGTTTAAGGACATGACTTACCTCGACGCCCGCAGAGTGCGTCTCGAATACCGCCTGCCCCTCAACGAGATCGTGTATGATTTCTTCGACGAACTCAAATCCCGCACGAAGGGATATGCGAGCTTCGATTACGAGATCGCGGGCTATCAGAAGAGTAAGCTCGTAAAACTGGATATTCTGTTGAACGGGGATATCTGCGACGCGCTCTCGACGATCGTGCACGAAGAACGCGCCTACGGTCGGGGAAGAACGCTCTGCGAAAATCTGAAAGACGCGATTCCGCGCCAACTCTTCGAAATTCCCGTACAGGCTGCCATCGGCGGAAAGATCATTGCCCGCGAAACGGTGAAGGCGGTGCGCAAAGACGTACTTGCAAAGTGTTACGGCGGGGACATCACACGGAAAAAGAAACTGCTTGAAAAACAGAAAGAGGGCAAGAAGCGGATGCGGCAAGTCGGCTCGGTGGAAGTGCCCAGCGAAGTCTTTATGGAAATTTTAAAGACGAACAAGGATAAATAAGCGGGCGGACGTATGACGTTTGACGAAAAAGTATACGAGTATCTGAAAACGGTGCCCGCGGGTCGGGTGGTCACTTACGGCATGGTTGCGGCGGCGATCGGAATGCCGCGCGCCGCACGGCAGGTGGGCAACGCGCTTCACCGCAACCCCTTGCCGGGGATCATTCCCTGCCACCGCGTGGTCAACCGCGCGGGCAGACTCGCGCCCGCGTTTGCGTTCGGCGGAATCGAGGTGCAGGCAAATCTGCTCCGCGCAGAAGGCGTCGCGGTCGAAGACGGCTACGTCGAGATTGAAAAATATATTTTCGGGGGATCGGAATGAGCGGAATTTATTTACATATTCCATTTTGCAAACACAAGTGTACCTATTGCGATTTCACTTCGTTTCCCAACCGCTTGCAGTTTGCCGAAGCGTATATGGCGTGTTTGTACCGTGAAATCGAAATGCGCGGCAAGGAGCTTGCGGGCAGAACGTTCGACACCGTTTATATCGGCGGGGGCACGCCCTCGGTGATCGATCCCGATTATATTTACGGCGCGATGAAAAAAATCACGCAGTGCTTTACGCTGTCGAAGAATCCCGAAGTCACGATCGAAATGAATCCCGGTACGGTGAACGAACAAAAGATCGCAACGTACAAACGGGCGGGGATCAACCGTTTTTCCGTCGGACTGCAAACGGCGATCGACGCGCAGCTCGAAGAGATCGGCAGAATCCACAACGTACGCGATTATCTGTATTGTACGTCGTTGCTCAAAGGGGAGAACTTTTCCGCCGACGTCATGCTCGGGCTGAAAGGGCAGACCCAAGAGGACGTAAGAAAGACGGTGGAAATCGTTGCGGGCAGCGGCGCGCGCCACGTTTCGATGTACGCGCTCACGCCCGAGGACGGTACGCCGATCTACACCGATTACTTAAACGGCGAATTGCCCGATTCCGACGAAGTTGCGGCGCTTTACGATTACGGCAGAGCTTTGTTGCGGGAAAAGGGATACGCCCGCTACGAGGTGAGCAATTTTGCGAAAAAGGGATTCGAAAGCAAGCACAATCTCAATTACTGGCGGCGCGGAGAATATATCGGGCTGGGCGTTTCCGCAAGTTCTTTTATCTGCGGAAAACGGTTTACGAATACCTTGAACCTCGACGAGTACGTCAAATGTATTCTGTCCGGTTTTCTGCCCGTGATCGACAGCGCGGAGGTTGCGTGCGACGATGCGAAATTCGAATTTCTCATGCTTGCGCTCCGCACGGAAGCAGGGCTTTCCGCCGCGGAATACCGCAAACAATTCGGCAGCGACTGGAAGGAAGACTTTGCCGAAGCGTACCGGAAAACGGCGCGGTTTTTCGACGAAACGGAAAACAGGACGAAGTTGAAAGACGAATATCTGTACGTTCAGAACGGCATTTTAACGCAATATCTGAAAGATTGAAAACAGAAGAGGGCGGCGCATCTGCGCCGCCCTCTTATCGTATAAATTTTTACCAAAGTTTTTCGGCGTCGAACCCGTTGATCTGCACGATTTCGAGATAGGGCGAACGGGACAAATCGCGCGCGGTGACGAGCGGCCCGCCGTTCGAATCCAGATCGATTCCGAAGTTTTTGTAAGCCTGCCACACGAGGTGCGAGCAGTGCGTCGTCTGAATTTTTCTGCCGTTTTTGCATTGATCTTTCGGCGAAAAAAATCCGACGAATACGGAATAGGGAACGTTCAAGAGATGTTTCAGCGCCGCTTCCGCTACGGCTTCGGGATCGGCGGTTTCGGCGAATTCCGCTTTGAGCCGCAGAAGCATAAAGTTCGACGAAGTCTGAAACCAGCTTACGTCGCCGTAACTGCTCGGCGCGTCCAGCGTGAACGATTCGAGCGTAAGCCCCGTATCGCCGTCTACGACGAGCGCGGCGTGCCCGTTCCGCCAGCCCAGCGTGTGGCAGGACGAAGAAACGAGAATATCCCCGCGATGCAGCGGCGCGAGCGGAAACACGTAATCCTGTACGTAGTCGTGCGGCGTGGTGACCGCCGCCATGTCGTGCGCCAGTTTGCCCTCGTAAAAGAACGCTTCCTGAAAGGGAAGGATCTGCGCGGGGTTGGATTTCAGTTCGTCGAGCGCGGATTTTCCCAACCCCGTCTGGCGGAATAAAAAGGCGTAGTCTGCTTCGTTCCAAGTTTCCTTTGCAAGCGTTTGCGTCAGATCTTCCCGATCCAGTCGGGGCAGGACGCGGGCGGAAAAGTCAACCGTATAGTTGGCGACGAGCAAGGCAAATAGCCCGCTTGCGATCAATATCAGCAGCGCGAGCAGAATTGCCATCGTCCGTTGTAATCTTTTGTACGTTTTTTGCCGCAAGGGAACACCGCCCGTGAAGTTTCCCTTATTATACCACAAACGAAAAATCTGTCAACCGTTCAGCTTTCCCGCCGTGCGAGTACCTTTCCCGTTTCGCTGTCGAGCAAAAGGGAGATGGTTTTTCCCTCTCCGTCGATGATGCCCACGTAATAGAAGTTGCTTTTACGGCGCAGCAGGCGCACGTAAAATTCGCCCGTAAACGTTCCGTTCCGCATCATGCGCTTGACGGTATCCTCTTCCGCTTTTACGGCGCAGCGTACGATTTCTTCGGGGGAGAGCGTCTTTTCGTTTCTGACCGACGTTGCGGCGATTTCCTGCGTTTCGTCGCCGCAGACGATTTTGATCGTAACGCTCTTTTGCGGAAATTCTTTTACGCTCTGCGAATAGAAGTAATCCCCCGCAAACGAGCGGAAGGAGGCGTCGCCGCCGACTTCCGCGCCGCCGTAAACGTAATAAACGGCGTAGTCTTCAAGCGACTTCTGCGCCGGCACGAGCGAAATTTCCACCAGCGTGCTTACGGGGCATGCGATGCCGTCGGAAGCGTAGGGGTATTCGCGTTTGACGCAACTGAGCGAAACGGTAAAATCTTCCGTTTCCGCAAGGAACAGATCGCAGCGCGATTCGGAAATGTGCGCGGTGTAATCGTAGCCGCCGCATGCGGCGAGCGCGGGCAGCATGGCGACGATCAGCATAAGAGAAGAAAATACTTTTTTCATGTAGTATGCGTATGAAACAACGGGCGATTTCATGACTTTTTTTGCCGATTCGGTTGCATTTTTTCGTTACCTGTGATAAAATGTATAAAATTATCCGTAGGAACAGGATCGTACCGAAGGTTACCAATGAAAAAACTCATTCTTAAAACCGCATTCATTACGGTCGGCATCCTTTTGATTCTTGCCATTTCCGTATTCGGGCTGACTTCTCTGTGGGCACCCGCCGCGATGATGGATTTTACCGCTTCTTTGGGATTGACCTCCATCAGCGGCGATTACGCATATCAGGAATACGAGCGTTCGGGAAGCCTTTCCTGCCTCTCCCGCGCTTTTCTTACCGCTGCGGACGCGGGGCATTACGGCACTGCGGAAAAACGGTTTACGCTTTTGTACGAAGACGAAACGTTCGACGCGTTCTGTACGGCGCAGGATTCACTGAACCCCGTAGAGGGAACGGAAGTGACTTACAAAAGTTATCTGTGCGCGCAGGCAGCCCGCGTGAAGTACCGTCTTTCGAAAACGGAAGAGGAGGATTTGGCGGTTTGCACCTTTGCATTCGCCGAGACGGCGCAGAACTTCCCCACCGCAAACCCCGTGATCATGCTTGCCGTGGAAGCCGCGGGAAGAGAGGATACCGAATTTTGCGTTCTGTTGCTTGACGAACTGGAAAAACAGAGTTTCGAACAAAACGAAGACTATCACAATATCGTAAAAATATTAAGAGGTAATGCCAATGAGTAGAATTGTAAAAGAAGGACTTACGTTTGACGACGTGCTTTTAATTCCGCAGGCTTCCGACGTACTGCCTGCGAACGTAGATTTGCGTACGTCGCTCACCGACGAAATTCGGCTCAACGTTCCGATCATTTCCGCGGCGATGGATACCGTTACGGAAAGCCGCCTTGCGATCGCCATGGCGCGCGAAGGCGGTATGGGGATTCTCCACAAAAACATGAGCATCGAGGAGCAGGCGAAAGAGGTCGATAAGGTAAAGCGTTCCGAACACGGCGTGATTACCGATCCGTTTTTCCTCGAACCCCAGCACCTCGTGAAGGACGCGATTTCGCTCATGGAGCGCTATCGGATCAGCGGCGTGCCGATTACGAAGAACGGCAAACTCGTGGGCATTCTCACCAACCGCGACCTGCGCTTCGAAACGGATTTCGAACAGCGCATCGAAGACGTGATGACGAAGGAAAACCTCGTTACCGCGCCTGTGGGAACTTCGCTTGCCGACGCGCAGAAAATCCTCGGCAAACACCGTATCGAAAAACTCCCGATCGTCGATAAGCAGGGCTATCTGAAAGGGCTGATCACGATTAAAGATATTGAAAAGAGCATTCAGTACCCCAACTCCGCGCGCGACAAGAACGGCAGACTGCTTGCGGGCGCCGCGGTCGGTACGGCGGCGAACACCATGGAACGCGTTGCGGCGCTCATCGAAGCGAAAGTGGATATCATTGCGATCGACACCGCGCACGGGCATTCCTCGATGGTGCTGAAAAAGGTTTCCGAAATCAAGGCGAAATATCCCAACGTTCCGCTCATCGCGGGCAACGTTGCAACGGCGGCGGCGACGCGTGCACTCATCGAAGCGGGCGCGGACGTCGTAAAAGTGGGCATCGGTCCCGGCTCCATCTGCACCACGCGCGTGGTTGCGGGAATCGGCGTGCCCCAGCTGACCGCAGTGATGGACTGCGCGGAGGAAGCGGATAAGCTCGGTAAACGCGTGATCGCCGACGGCGGCATCAAGTATTCGGGCGACATCGTAAAAGCGCTTGCCGCAGGCGGCAGCGCGGTGATGATCGGTTCGATGCTCGCGGGTACGGCGGAAAGCCCCGGCGAAATCGAACTTTATCAGGGCAGAAGCTTTAAAGTTTACAGGGGCATGGGTTCGCTTTCCGCAATGGCGGCGGGCTCGAAGGACAGATATTTCCAGGAGAACAACAAGAAGTTCGTTCCCGAAGGCGTCGAAGGCAGAGTGCCGTTCCGCGGCAGCGTATCCGACATCATCTATCAGATGAAGGGCGGGCTTCGTTCGGGTATGGGCTATTGCGGCAAAGCGAATATCGAAGATCTGCGTAAAAATTCCGAATTCGTGCGCATTACCAACGCAGGTTTGCTCGAAAGCCACCCGCACGATATTTCGATCAGCAAAGAAGCCCCCAACTATTCCAGCAGAAATTAAACGAAAACGCCCCTTACGGGCGTTTTTGATATCCCAAAGGAGTTTATCATGCAGCACCAAAGAGTACTCGTTCTCGACTTCGGCGGACAGTATAATCAACTGATTGCCCGCCGCGTGCGCGATCTGAAAGTTTATTGCGATTTAAAACCCTGCGACATGACGGCGGAAGAAATCAAAGCGTACGACCCGATCGGCATTATTTTTACGGGCGGCCCGAACAGCGTATACGACGCAAATTCCCCGCACGTTTCCGAAGAGATTTTCAAACTCGGCATTCCCGTGCTCGGCATCTGCTACGGGTGCCAGCTGATTGCCTATACGTTGGGCGGTAAGGTGGAACACGCGCCCGCAAGCGAATACGGCAAGCGCGAATTTTCCTTCGTAAAGGATAGCCCGATTTCGGAAGGCATTCCCAAGACGAGCGTTTGCTGGATGAGCCATACCGACCACGTGACGCAGGTTCCCGCGGGGTTCGAAACGCTTGCGGAAACGGCAAGCTGCCCCGTGACCGTGTACGGCTGCGAAGAGCGGAAGATTTACGGCATCCAGTTCCATCCGGAAGTCGTGCATTCCGAATACGGCAACCGTATGCTCGAAAATTTCCTCTACCGCGTCTGCAACGCCCGCGGCGACTGGACGATGAAAAACTTCGTCGAAGAGCAGGTCGCTTCGATCAAAGAAAAGATCGGCGATAAAAAAGTGCTGTGCGCGATGTCGGGCGGCGTGGATTCCGCCGTTGCCGCAACCCTCATTCACAGAGCGGTGGGCAACCGTCTGACCTGCGTGTTCGTCGATCACGGGTTGCTCCGCAAATACGAAGCCGAAGAGGTCATGGAAGTTTTCAAAGACAAACTCGGCATGAACCTCATCAAAGCGGACGCGGGCGAACGCTTTTTAAAGAAGCTCGAAAAGGTTTCCGATCCCGAAAAGAAGCGCAAAATCATCGGTGCCGAATTTATTAAAGTGTTCGAAGTCGAAGCGAAAAAAATCGGCGCGGTGGATTTTTTGGTGCAGGGCACCATTTATCCCGACGTGATCGAAAGCGGCAAGGGAAAGAGCGCCGTAATCAAATCGCACCACAACGTGGGCGGGCTGCCCTCGGTGGTCGATTTTAAAGAGATCATCGAACCGCTCAGGGACTTGTTCAAAGACGAAGTGCGCCGCGTGGGAACGGAATTGGGTCTGCCCGAAAACGTGGTGCAACGCCAGCCTTTCCCCGGCCCGGGGCTTGCAATCCGCATTATGGGCGAAGTCACCCGCGAAAAGCTGGAAACGCTGCGCGATGCGGACTATATTTTCCGCGAAGAGATCGCGAAAGCGGGCTTGAACCGTGAAATCTGGCAGTATTTCGCCGTGATCACGAACAGCAAAACGGTGGGCGTGCAGGGCGATTTCAGAACGTACGAAAACGTGATCGCGCTTCGCGCGGTTACCAGCGTGGACGCAATGACGGCAGACTGGGCGCGCATTCCTTTCGACGTGCTTGAACGCATTTCCAACCGCATTACCAACGAGGTGAAACACGCAAACCGAATCGTGTACGATATCACTTCCAAACCGCCCGCAACCATCGAGTGGGAATAACTTTAAATCAATGGTAAGGCACACGCGGTCGCGTGTGCTTTTTTTTGTGGAAATTGCGTTTTTCAAACATGAAAAAAAGTTTTTTTTCAAATTTGCAGGAAATTTTTGGAAACCTCTTGACAAACTGGGGGGGGGTGTATAATAGTTTCATAAACTTGCGTGGATTACGCAGAAAAAAAGAGGTGAAACGATGAAAAAGAGTGTGAAAATGATGTTGCTCGCGGGAATCGCCGCCGTGTCGATGACGGGTGCGGTCATGTTTTCCGCATGCGGGGACAACAATTCGAATGCGGGAAAAGATCCAGATATTCTTGCGGTGTACAATCAGTACGTCGCGTATGCGACCGCAAACAGCGAAAAGCCGCTGACTTATGAAGAATGGCTCGAATCCATTCGCGGTGCGGCGGGCAAACCCGGTGATAAAGGCGAAAAAGGCGATCAGGGCGACAAGGGTGATAAAGGCGACAAGGGTGATAAAGGGGATAAGGGCGATCAAGGCGACAAAGGTGACAAAGGTGACAAGGGTGACACCGGTTCTCAGGGCGAACAAGGCGACAAAGGGGATAAAGGCGATCAGGGCGATAAAGGTCAGCAAGGCGACCAGGGCGTTGGAATTACCGATATTACGATTACCTATTCCACCGATCCCAACGGCGAACAGTACATGATTTTCACCTTTACGATGAGCGACGGCACGACGACGACCGTACCCGTAAAGATGCCCAAAACCGTTACGGATGTATGGGGACTGCAAGAATCCCGTTTCGCAGTGATAGAAAAGGGGCAGGCGGAACCCGAACTCTACCTGAACGTAAGATATTCCGACGGAGCCGAAGGTACTGTAAAAGTTACGCCCGATATGATCGTAAAGAGCGATCTTGATTTCACGACGGCGGGAACCTATTGGGTCGAAATCGAACTGAACGGAAAACTGAATTCTTACGAAGTGGTTGTGTACGATGCTTCGAATCCTTCCGTTTCCGAAATTTCTTTGGAATTTGACCGTTTTCTCTTCCTGAAATCGGAAGTTGACGGCGAAAAATTACCTCTTACAAATCTGAACTGGGTGATCCGTTACGATAACGGCGATGAAAAAAGAGAACCGCTTTCCGACGGCGAACTGGAATTTCCAGATAAAGAATGGCAAATCGGCAGAAACGTTGTAATCGCTCGCTATCAGAATCAGGAAGAGTACCGCCGCGATCTCAGCATTTATATTTGCGAATCTTTGGACGGACTGCTTTTGAAGTGGGGAAATTTGATCTTTGCCGACGGCGACACGAACAGAATCTATTGCAAACAGAATGAATCGCCCGATCTCAGCGGCATTCGCATTTGGAAAGAATATTCGGCGGAAGACGAAACGTATACCCGGATCGAACCGCTCACCGAAGATATGCTGTCCGGCTTCGACAGTGCGCGGCTCGGATATCAGCAATTGGAATTACAGATCGGCGACAATTATTCGTCCCTCGAAATTTTCGTGTACGATACCGTGGAAACGGAACAAGGGTTGAGATTGGACGGCGATCACACGTTCAAAATCGTTGAAGCAGGCGCGATTCCGCAAATGCGTTTGCGTTACGAGGAAAACCGCGTTTATATCGCAAACGAATATCGCGATCTCGTCACGGAAAATTTTGTTGAATTTGAACTGACGGCGGACATGTTGACCGAAAAATATGATTTCAGCCAAACGGGCTGGATGGTAATTACGGTTGAATATAACGGAGTGCAGTATTCGATTGATATCAATCTTTACGATCCCGAAGTGACGAATATTCGTGATGCGTATTTGAAAGACAATCATCATTTCTCGGTTTCCGTCGGCGCGGATCCGGAAGAATTGAAGCAACAGCTTCTGTCGTTACAACTGAACGTAACGTATTACGAACCCGTAGACGGTCAGATGAATGAAACCGTGCCTGTTACCGAAGAGATGCTCGATTTCGGCAAGCTTGATTTCAACGTGGCGGGCGAACAGTCCTTCTGGATCGTATACGAGGGATACAGATACGAGTGCTACCTTTCCGTTGAAGTCAACTGGGAAGCAGCGGAGGTTGCTTATCAGCTGATTTGCGAACAAGGCGTTGTTCTTACGGTCGGAAACGGTCCCGCGCCCGTAACCGAATTGACGCTTTACAAAAACGGGTTTGCCTCGATCGACGGTTTAACGGTTGGTTGGGAAATCGAAGGGAACGCCCTGCGTTTGACTTGCAACGGAAAACCTCATTCCATCGTTGCGGTGGATACGGAAAATAACACGTTCGGCGCGTACGCGTTCGGGGGAGAGCCTACCGTATATAAGTGGCTCATCTCGGAAAACGGTACTTTCCCGCTTCATGCGTATGACAACGGTTACGCCGTATGGAAGATCCTCGACGAGAACGAACAAGAGATCGAGGTACAGGTTGCCTACAAAATCGAAGAGAACGTGATGACCGTTTTCCTCGGGGAATATGAATATTCCGGAGAAATCAACGAAAATAACGAAATTTATTGGGCGCCCTGAGGCGTTCAGAGCAGACCTTGCTTTTGAAAAAAGGTTCGGTTAAATTGTACGGCGGGGCGGTTCGGAAAGAGCCGCTCCGTTTCTTTATGGCAGAAAACGGCTTTTTGCGGTTCTCCCAGCGAATAATAACAGCACGTAAGCTCCATGAGTGGCACGTACGTGCGGCATTCGGGCGATTCGAAGTCGCCTTCCTGCGAATAATCTTTGCATGCGCGCGCGGTTTCGTACCAGAACGCCGCTTCCTTTAATTTGTGTTCTTCCCGAAAAAGGTTTGCAAGTTCGCAGCACACGCCTGCCCGCGGCGGACCGTAAAGGAAGCTTGCAAGCAGCGCTCGCTTCGCTTCCTCCGTGTTTTTGCGTGCGATGCGGCAAAACGCAAGGATTTTACAGGCTTCGATTTTGTTTACGTGCCAGCCCTCACCGCGCAGCATTTCTTCGAGCACCGCTTCCGCTTCGGCGTACAGGCGGTTGTAATAGAGTTCCCTGCCGTAATAGAAAAGATCGCGCCCGCCGAGGGGCTCTTCCGCCGCCCACTTCTGGTAAATGTGCAAGTTGCGCGCGCCCCGAACTTTTTCGCTGGAAAGGTGAAACACGCGGAAGTCCGATTGCAGAATTTTTCCGCGCGGCGCAATACATTCGTGTACCCTTCCGTGCCAGCTGAAATGCGCGCCCCGCCGCATGATCCGTTCGCGGTAAAAGGTGGAAAGGGGATTTCCGTCTTCGTCAAACGCAACGTCGTATGGACACGTGACCATATCTGGCGATTGCGTTTTCAACACGGTTTTCAACGCTTCGAATTTTTCGGCGTTTTCGGGGGAAATAAAGTCGTCGGCATCCAGCCACAGCCAGTAATCGCCGTTTGCTTTGGAAAGCGCGAAGTTCCGTGCGGCGGCAAAATCGTCCCGCCAGGGGAATCCGTATACGTTTTCGGTATAGCGGCGCGCAATTTCTTTGGTTCCGTCCGTCGAGCCCGTATCTGCAATGATTATTTCGTCCACTAAATTTTTTACGCTTTCCAGACACCGTGCCAGTACGGCTTCTTCGTCTTTTACGATCATGCAAAGGGAGATTTTCATGTTTTCACCGCCTCAAAGTATGCCGACGGAAAGGATTCCGTCGGCATTTTCATGCATCGATTTATGCGTCGATTTGTTTGATTGTTAACGTCGTGTTTACGCCGCCGCCCAGCGTTACGCCTACGGCAAGCAATGCGGAAATCGCCATATCGATCACGTCGCCCGCATTCAGTGAAATAACAAAGCTTCCGTTGTAGAGCGAACCGATCCCGACCGAAAGTACGCGCGAAATGGTAGCCTGTGGAATCGCCGTGCCGTTTCTGCGAACCGCCAAGGTAACCGTCGTGCCGAGTGCCGCGGAAACGTTGGTGTAGTAGTTGATTTCGTATACGCCGGCGACCGCAGCAGTGATGCTGTTGGCAGGGGAATACGCCACGTTTTTCAAAGGCATGTTGGCGGGGAGGGGCAGTTGCGTGGTGCCGCCTACCGTCAAGTTGAGCGTTTGCGGCGTTGCATTGTATAAACCGCCGTATGCGTTCAGGTTTGCGATTCCCGTCGCGCCCGTGGGACCCGTTGCGCCGGTTAAACCCGCTGTGCCTGCCGCACCCGTAGGACCTGTTGCGCCCGTGGGTCCCGTCGCGCCCGTTGCGCCCGTCGCACCCGTCGGACCGACTGCGCCGGTAGGCCCGGTTGCACCGTTCGTACCCGTTGCGCCCGTTGCACCGACGGGACCCGTCGCGCCCGTCAGCCCTGTTGCGCCCGTCGCGCCGACTGCGCCGGTAGGACCCGTCGCACCGTCTGCACCCGTTGCGCCCGTGGCTCCGGTAGGACCCGTGGCTCCGTCAGCACCGGTTGCACCAGTGGGGCCGATCGGACCTGCTTCGCCGTCTGCGCCCGTTGCACCCGTTGCGCCTGTCGGACCCGTAGTGCCGTCCGCACCCGTTGCCCCGGTA
>CAJUFY010000003.1 GCA_910586245.1 uncultured Christensenella sp.
TTTCCTTTTTTGTTTGTTTTGGCGGCGTTCTCTTGCTTTTCTTTTCGGTTCGCGCACGCTTTAAATAGTGCGCCGATCGCACGGAAGGGAAGCGTTACGAGCCAAAAGAAACCTTTGAAAAACCACTTTATGCCCGTCCAGACGATCGGGAAGAAAAACGCTAAAACACCGAGTATACCGCCAAATAATATGATTCCGGCAATCAACCACACCCACCACGGCAAAGCTTTTAAAAAGCCTTTTATCTTGCTCCAAAGCCATTCCCAAAAATCGGACTTTGGATTATCGGGCGGGGCGTCGGGATCGGGCGTTGTATGATTATCAACGACGCCGAGGTTGTAAACCTTGCCCGCCGTTTCAAATCTCAAACGCAAAATTGTAACTTCCGAAACCTCTGTTCCCCATTCCGTGAAATCCGTTCCCAATATCCCGCCGAGCGAGGGCGGGGTATAACGCTTGAAATCCGTTTCAAGGAATCGGAGCACCCACGAAAAACTCTTTAACTTGTCTTTCGTCGTTTCCGAAGTCACTTCTTCCGCAAATTCGGAAACCGATTGAATCCGATTCCATTTATGAGAGTTTCCGAACAGCCATGTAGGACGATTTCCCGCGCGGTCTGTACTGGTGAGCGTTTTATTCGTTTTTTTCTTCTCGCCGTACGTAACGAACGCTACGGGGGATTGATATTTCTTTCTTTCGTAAGTTCGGGAAATAAAAGAAATGTCAGCTTCTAAAAGTCGATCTATTTGCCTGTCAGTCGAAAAAGCAACATACCACGAGTCACAACTGCTGTTTAACAAGCTGAATCCATTTGGATAGTTTAAATGCCCTACGTACTTTGCCGTAACTTCAATCGTTTCGGAAGTAAAACATTCATACGAAACGCTGCCGTTTGCGGTGGTAGCCGTGTAAAGCTTCCCAACGGAAAACGCAACGGTTTCGGCATAGTTGCCGTTAATCGTCGCGCCCGTGTTCGGATCGTCAAATTCAAGATTGAACGGGCGGTGGATCGCCGTGATATCGTAGTAACGCACGGTATCGCTTTTTACGGTGAAATCGGTCACAAGATACTTGACGAACACGCCCGCGCGGTTTAGTTCTTTCAGCGCGTAATCTTTGGGCGCGAAATTCTCGTTGACTTCGGTCGAGAAGCGCAGCCAATTCGCCGTCAAGGTTCGTTCTGCGCAAGGCTGGTATACGTAAACGAATAATTCCTTGTCCGTGCTTTCCGCGATCTGGATTACCTGCAAGCCGTAATCTTTGTTATTTACGGGATATTCCGAGGAGCGGAAAGCACTGTCCTTTTTCAGATCGTCTAAAACGCTTGAATAACTTTCTGCGGCGGAAGCGGTAAACGTATAGGCGGGGGAGAGAACTCCCGCCGCCATTAACGCCAACATGAAGATCGCCGCAAGAATAATTCGAAATTTTATTCTATGTATTTTCTTCATGCTTTTCCCTCTTAAAATATTACGCTCGGTTTGGTCGTTGAAATATCTGTAACCGATACGGTTAACAAAGATACATCAAAATTTATTCCGCCGTTACACGTATTTTCGGCATACGTTTTGTTATCGTGAACCAAGGAATAATTTACAGAAAGTTTACCTAACGTATCACCCTTCGAATAATCAACATATCCGTTAGAAATACCATTCGTTGCCGCCCGTACAAATATATTTTTTAAAGAAGGTTTCGCCCAAGTCGAAGAACTGGAAAACGAAAAGAACTCTTCCCAAAAGTTTAAACTTGAAACAAAAGTCTTCTTAAAAGAAAAGCCATCATCCTTAACGAAGCTTTCCATTGATCCCCCAACCGCTATCGTTTTAAAATGCTCTTCCAATTTTAAAGTACATTCACCGATAACAATCGAAGGTGTAATCGTCCCAACACCGTATGTAGAATTTACTGCTGTCGTATATGTCTGATTATCTCCGATCTTAATTTTATCAACGACGGTCGAACCCTTTTTCAGTTGCGCGGTTGCCGACGTAATCCGCTTGACGTAATCGAGGTTTACGCTCGCTTTTACTTCGGGATTACTTGTGCCGATCGTAAGTACGATTTGCTCGCCGAACGCTTGCTTGCAAGTGATCGCAACGTTTAAGCCGTTGACGGTAGCGGTCGCAAAGTCCGACACCGTTTTTCCCGTTGCCCAAGTCGAAGCGGCATTCTTGAATTTCAACGTTGCCGTAATGGTTTTATCCGAAGCGTCATCGGGTTCGATCGTAACCGCAATCGAAATTGCGCTGTCTGCTTTGGGATCAATTCCGTACTCGCTGTACGCTTCGGGCGCGATCCTTGCGCTTGCAAGCTTGATCCCGTTACCTTTTACTTCGTCGGGAGTAAGCAAGCCCCCGCCCGTGCCGAGGTTGTCTGCGCCCGTTTCGCCTTGCTCTTCGCCTTTGCCCCAATTGTTATACCACGTTGTGATGTCGCCGTTTTTGAACCACGACGAACCGAAACCGGCGACGAGGAACGCCGCGAAAAATACGAGCGCAAGAACGATCGCTAAAATTTTATAGCCGTTCCGCGCAGTGCCTTTATTGTTTGCCATTGTTAATTACTCCTGTTTTTTAATTGCGGGCTTTCCCGCCCGCGGGGTGTTCGTTCCCGTTTTCGGGAACTCGGAAGATCCGATCGGCGCGCTGCACCTGGTTTCAAGTTCCCGTTTTCGGGAACTTTCCCGCGGGGGCGGGGCTTTGTTTTGCCGTTTTTGTTCTCGTTCTTTAACCAACCGATATACCGCAGTACGTCCCGCATAAGCGCGCGGTAATAGCCTTTGCCTGCGTATACGCATTTCGCGCAATTCGGATCTAAGCCCGAAGAACAAAGCTTTAACGCCGTTTCGATTTCCTGTCTTGTCATGCGTTGTTCTCCTTTTGTTTTGATGTTTGACTACGTTCGCAGACGCTGCGCGTCGGCTCTGATCGTTGACCCCGGTCGTTGACTTCGAGCGTGGGCGACGTCGCTTGACCTTCGGCGGGCGTAGGGTCGCGCGCGTGCGCAAACGCAAGATCGAAACAAGGACAAAGTAAAAGCAGGTTCGCGGGATTGTATTCAATCCCGCACCCGCTTCCGTCCCAATATACGCATTGTTTTGCACAGTTCCACATGATCGTTTTTCCTTTTTGAGTTTTCGGCAACGCAAATATTGCGATGTTGGTCACTCACTTTTGCGTTTAAGGTGACGCATTCTGCGGTGTTGGTCACTCAAAATAACTGTTCGTAGGCGTATTCCCGTCCTGTCTTTTGTGCGGTTTCTTTTCCTTGCTTTACGCGTCCGAAAAAGAGGAAAAAGCCTTTATCTAATGCTTTACCCGTTTCGGGATCTATTTTCGGATAGAAATAGAACACATATCTGTGCGAATGTCTTTTTCCGCTTGAAAAACACCCCGAATAAAAGTGATTCATTCTTTCGAAACTCATAATTTTAACAGTTCTTGCGCAAGTTCATACGCCTTTTTTGCCGATTCTTGATTCACGATCGCAACGCCGAGAGGGGAACTCGCGATCATTGCGCCGTTCACTTCCCGCGCCAGTGCAAGCGCAGCCTTGCTCCATTCTGCCGACTGCAACTTCATTTGCGCCCGCAGGCTCGCGATTGTCTTTTCTAATCCCCGCACTTCGGGGCTTTTTTCTGCTTCTTTCATTCTTGCTATCCCCATAAAGTTATCGTTTGATAACTTTATGGGGGCATTATAGTATATCTTCGATAACTTTGTCAAGCCTTTAATGGAAAAAAGTTGACAATTGATAACTTTTTGTAAAAAATCAAGTTAGAGGTATAGTGATGGATATTGAAATTTATAAAAAAACATTAAAAGAAAAAGGAATGACTTACGAAGATTTAGCTCAAAAAACGGGATTATCATTGGGGGGAATAAAACGCATAATGGCGGGTATAGCGAAATATCCCCGCATTGATACTATTGAAATGATAGAACATGCGCTCGGATTAGATCAGCAAGAAATTATTACGTCGTCCGCATTTCCTGCACTCACTTTGGAAGAGCGCGAAATTCTTGCTTTGTATTCTAATCTCGATCACATGGGAAAAAAGCTCGTACGTCAAACGCTTGTAACGCTGAATAGTTCGGAATCGGTTCATATTCAAAAAAACAAAAATTCATGATAAATTCTCCTTAGGCGCATTTCGTGCAATTCGGATCTAAGCCCGAAGAACAAAGCTTTAACGCCGTTTCGATTTCCTGTCTTGTCATGCGTTGTTCTCCTTTTGTTTTGATGTTTGACTACGTTCGCAGACGCTGCGCGTCGGCTCTGATCGTTGACCCCGGTCGTTGACTTCGAGCGTGGGCGACGTCGCTTGACCTTCGGCGGGCGTAGGGTCGCGCGCGTGCGCAAACGCAAGATCGAAACAAGGACAAAGTAAAAGCAGGTTCGCGGGATTGTATTCAATCCCGCACCCGCTTCCGTCCCAATATACGCATTGTTTTGCACAGTTCCACATGATCGTTAGCGTCCTAACATCTCTTGCGCAAGTTCATACGCCTTTTTTGCCGATTCTTGATTCACGATTGCAACGCCGAGAGGGGAACTCCCGATCATTGCGCCGTTCACTTCCCGCGCCAGTGCAAGCGCAGCCTTGCTCCATTCTGCCGACTGCAACTTCATTTGCGCCCGAAGGCTCGCAATTGTCTTTTCTAATCCCCGCACTTCGGGGCTTTTTTCTTCTACGATCCTCATGCTTTCACCTCGCTTACGGCGGGAGCCGCACGACGGGCGGAACGGATTAAACGCGATCCGCATTTATCCGTTGTGCATTCCCACAACATAACACTCACTGCTTTCATTCCTGCTACCTCCAAATGCTCCATATATGGAGTTATATTTCACAGTATAAACTACAAGTTAGGAGTTTGTCAATGGAATTTCAAAAAATTCATTGTAATATTTGGAGTTTTTTTTTACAATGAGCGTAGGAGGGACTATTTTATGAATGTTGAGGAATTAAATACGGAACGAAAAAAGCAGAAAATATCAATAGAAGAATTAGCGAAAAGGGCAAAGCTCCCTAAGGGCACAGTAGAAAAGGTATTATTTGGAATCGTTAAAAATCCACGAATAGATACAATGCAAGCGATAGAGCATGCGCTCGGATTAGATCAGCAAGAAATTATTACGTCGTCCGCATTTCCTGCACTCACTTTGGAAGAGCGCGAAATTCTTGCTTTGTATTCTAATCTCGATCACATGGGAAAAAAGCTCGTACGTCAAACGCTTGTAACGCTGAATAGTTCGGAATCGGTTCATATTCAAAAAAACAAAAATTCATGATAAATTCTCCTTAGGCGCATTTGCCAAAAGGAAAATTTATCATGAATACCTATGAAACACTCAACCGAATTTTGGAAATCAGTTGTATGCTGACCGCTTTGTACGGGGATTTAAAGCAAGACCTTGCCCCGCTCCGTAATGTATCGGAAGAAGAGCGAGAGGGGATATTACAATTTCCGAATCGTTCCGTTTTCGCGGGAGAAGAAGCGAACGAGAAAAAGACAGAAACGGTATTTTTGGAATTTACTAAAAAGGAGTTATCCAAAATGCCGAAATTTTTTAAAACTGTTTATAAATTGAAAGGAGGTAAAGCTGCACATATCAGACAAAGAGAAAACGGTACTTATGAAATCAGATACCGCCGTAACGGAATCAACCTTTCCGTAAGCGCAAAAGTCCTTGAAGTAGCCAAAGAACGTTTCATTCAAGCGTTATCTTCGGCAGAAACTGATACAATGAGGGACAAAACGATCTTCGGACAATATGCGGTACAATGGCTTGAAGTCGTAAAAAAACCGCAGGTGAAACAAAACACATACGACGACTACAATTTAATGTTTCGGGTTCATATTTTCCCGCGCTTTGGAAAAATGCGCATGAAAGACGTTAAGCCGATCGATTGCCAAAAATTCATTAACGATCTATGCGATAAAAATACGTTTAGAGTTGCAGAAAAAGTATACTGTTTACTGCATGCGTTTTTTAAATTCGCCGTCGCCGAAGACGTTTTACAAAAATCGCCTATGACGATCATCAAAAAACCGCAACATGAAACCAAACACGGGCAGGCTTTTTCGGTCGAAGAAGAAAGGGCGTTTGTCGAGCTTTGTATAAACAAAAATTCACCTGTCGCACGTGCTTATATTTTAATGCTCTTTACGGGAATACGCCGTTCGGAGCTTGCTTCTGTCCAGATCACGCCTAAATGGGTTACGCTGACGACATCAAAAACGCGAAAGGGCGTTTCAGATAAAATCAGAAAAATTCCCGTGTCGCCTATGTTAAAGCCGTTTTTACCATTTATGACAAACGAGATTTTTTCCGTTTCTCTCGACGTACTATCAAGAACATTCAGTAAGTTTGTACCCAAAAGACATTTGCATGAGCTTCGGCATACGTTTATCACACGTTGCCAAGAGTGCGGAATCAGTCGCGAGTTAACGTCGCTTTGGGCGGGGCATAAAGCGGACAATACAATGACGACAAACGTTTATACGCATTTCTCAGAAAAGTATCAAATTGGGGAAATTCAGAAATTACGCTATTAGTTGAAAGCAATTTCCCCAGAATTACCCCAAAACCGTATTTTTGAAACGAAAAAAATATGCCAAAAAGGGGTAAAAAACCGCGATTTTCGCTTGAAAACCTCAAAATCCAGTGATTTTGACCCTGCTTGACTATCTCAAAATCCAGTGATTTTGACCCTGCTTGACTATCTCAAAATCCTGTGGTAGTGATACCGTATCGGTTCGACCCCGATCACCGGCACCAAATCAATAAAATCCGAACGGAAATCGTTCGGATTTATTTTTTTAAAAATATTTTAAATTGAAATAAAATATTTCAGAAAAATATTGACGAAATTGATTTTCACTGTTATAATGTTATCAAAAAAAAGCAGTGTTCGATCGTAAAACGCGTCAAAGGGAGGGGAGAAAATGGTTCGTTTTCAGCTTGATGCCAAAAAAAGAGGTACGGATGTTTCTAAATATCTCTACGGATTGTTTTTTGAAGATATCAACCAGTCGGCAGACGGCGGTCTGAATGCCGAAATGGTAATTAATAATTCGTTCGAATTTGAATATTTTACATACGACGATTACAATTGCGAAAGCAACGTTCAGGCACGCAAACAAAATGCTTTTTATTGGGATATATACGGTGCGGGACCTAAAAAAATCAGTCGGATTGGCGGAATGAACGCTAAAAATCCTACTTATTTACTGTTGGAAGTAGGTGGAATGTATCATCTTGAAAATCCGGGATATTATACAAACGGCGGGTACGATATGTACGGTATGCCCGTACAAAAAGGCGAAAAGTACCTCTTTTCGATGTGGATGAAACGGCTCGGATTCCAGGGGACGGCAAAAGTTTTTATCCGCGGAGCGCACGGCAAGCATACGAGCGTTGGTGAGATTGTGATCCCTGCAGGGACGGATGGCGACTGGGTCAAAGTAAACGCTTCCGTAGTTGCAGAAAAAGATACGATGGGTCGGCTGTGTATCGTATTGGAAGGAAACGGAAAAATCGGGATTGATTACGTATCGCTGTTACCTTCCGAAACTTGGGGGGATCCGGACAAATATCGAAACGGAAAGCTCAATCCCAAACTGGTACAAGTATTAAAAGACTGCCATCCTTCGTTTTTACGTTTTCCCGGCGGATGCGTCGTCGAAGGAGACGTCGGATTCGAATACATGTACCGCTGGCGGGATACGGTCGGCCCCTTGGAAGAGAGGAAACAAATTCCGAACGTATGGCGGTACATGCAATCCTACGGCATCGGTTTTTACGAATATTTTGCGCTCTGCGAAGATATCGGCGCAACGCCGTTGCCCGTCGTGCATTGCGGTTTGCTGTGCCAGATCAGAATGGGCGAACAGCGCAAAACGGGATATCAACGGATTCTGCCCGGAACGGAAACGTTTCAACAGCAAGTCATCGATAACGTAGCGCATTTGATTTATTTTGCCAAGGGGGATCCCGCTTCAGAGGACGAAACGGAAGCTTACTGGGCAAAAGTACGCGCGGATATGGGACATCCGAAGCCGTTTGATCTGCACTTTATCGGAATCGGTAACGAAAACTGGGGGTACGAATATTTCGATAATTTTGCCGCCTGTTTGCTCGGCGTAAAACAGTATACGTATCGGGGAAGAATGACGAACCTGCTCGAAAAATTCGGGATTACCGTCGTTACGACCAGCGGCGTTGATATCAGACCCTCCGATTCCAACGAATCCTGGAAAATTATCAATGAAAAATACCGCGATATGATCGTGGACGAACACGTTTACAATTCTTATCAATGGTTTATCGACAATACGAAGCGATACGATTGTTACGACAGAAACGGCGCGAAAGTATTTATGGGTGAATATTCCGTACATACGATGTCGGACGGAAGAGGGCGTTTAAACGGCGACAACAACTTGAAATCTGCTTTGGCGGAAGCGGCGTTTCTGACGGGTTGCGAACGCAATTCGGACGTTGTAAAAATGACTTGCTACGCGCCTTTGCTTGCATCTTCCTACCATTACCGTTGGACGCCCAACCTCATATGGTTCAATGCACGGGACATTATGTTGACGCCGAATTATTTCGTTCAACAAATGTTTGCGGCAAATACGGGGGATTACGTTTTAAAAGACGTTTATAAAACAGACGACGACAATGCGGGCGGTCTGTTGATCGGCGGACATCGCACGGCGAGCGCCGTGTCGACTGTAACGGTAAGAGATTTAAAGACGGATGAAATTCTTTACCGTCATGATTTTAAGGGGGGGCTCGGCGACTGGAAAGTTTATCCGAATTGTCGGGGCGGTCATATCGAAAACGGGGAACTCGTCATCGAAGCGAGCGATGCGTTCAACGGATATTATTACGATGCGCAGCAATTCGGCGAATGTGCGGTGGAAATCGCTTTTCGGCGTCTTTCCGGAGAACAAAGTTTTATTGCAGGCGTTGGCGTTTCCGACGTGAGAGACGCGGGAACGATGGACTGCGCTGGATTCTCCATCTGTTGTCAGTACGGAAAAAATCACAAGGGATATGACGTTTCGTTTGATAAACGGGTCGATTTTATCCGCACCGTCTGCGAAATGATGGGCAAAGATAAATTCCTCGGTTACAGTCCGGAAGGGAACAGATTGCGGTTGGTGTACACGAAAACGAAATTTACGGCTTCCATCTATAAAGACGGCGCGTGGCACGAAGTGCTCGACAAGAACGTTTGGAAAGTCAACGAACGGATTTTCCAAAGCGCCACCGTAGGCAAAGACGGAAAAATTTATTTAAAAGTGGTAAACGTATCCGGCAAAGACGAAGAGTTGCAAGCCGATCTAATCAATTTTGAAAATAAAAACCGTGTCAAAGCAATTACGCTCTGGCACGAAGCCGAAACGGCGTGCAACGAAATCGGCGTGCGTTCCGGAAAAAAACATCACGTTGAACCGACGGAAACCGAAATTCCGATTCGGCAAAATTCCTTGAAAACGACTTTGAAAAACAACAGCGTGAACGTATACGTAATCGAATAATCGAAATGCAGGCAATCCCCGCGCAACGTTGCGCGGGGATTTTCATATTTCAAACTACAAGCACATAAATTATAGCAATGCTTGAATTTTTACCGCCGCGTATTCTCAACGCGGTGCGCCACGTCAACTTAAACCGTTTGTATGAAATCCGTTTGCGCGCGGACAAGCCTTTGCGCGTGAATCTCGACGGAAATTTTTGTTATCTCGGTGAAAGGGGAATCGAAGGCGAAAAAAACGCGTTGATTCCGACTTCGGAAGAGGTGTCCGAAACGTTGTTTGCCGCGAGCGGATATTCCGTATATTCGGTAGAGAATCAGATCAAACGGGGATTCGTTACGGGGCGGTCGGGGGAAAGAATCGGCATTGCAGGTTCGTACGTTTACGAAAACGGCGCTTTGCTTTCGGTGCATGCGGTGACTTCGCTGTGCATCCGCATTCCGCACGCGATCGAAGGCTGCGCCGAAGAAATTTACAGAAAATGTCTGCAAGAAAAAATGTGCTCGATTTTGTTGCTTTCTCCGCCCGGCAACGGAAAAACGACGCTGCTGCGCGATCTTGCGCGTCTCGTATCCATGCGCAGAAAATTGAACGTGTTGGTAAGCGACGAACGGGGCGAACTTTCGTCAGGCAATTTGGGCGAAACCAGCGACGTAATTCGGTTTGCGGATAAAATGACCGCGTTTACCGCAGGAATCCGCGCCATGCGGCCCGATTTGATTGTCACGGACGAGTTGTTGCCGGAAGATTACAACGCTGTAAGACGCGCCGTAGAGAGCGGAATTTTCGTATTTGCGTCCGCGCATTTGACGAAATTCGAAGACGTTCCCGAAAAACTGTTCGGAAGATACGTGATTTTAGACGGTTTGGGAAAAGCGGGAAAAATTTGCGGAGCGGACGGCGAAGATGTGGCTTAAAATTTTAATCGGCGGACTGGTCGTTGCATTCTGTATTTTTCTCGGTTATTTTGCCGCATCGAAATACCGTTTGCGGAAGAAATTTTTTTTGCAGCTGGCAAGCTTTAACGAACGTTATCTTACGGAATTATGTTACGCGCGAAAACCGCTTCCGGAATTTTTAAGAGAATATCCGTATACGGGTGATTTCTCAAAAACGCTTGCCGCTTTCGTGCAACACCGGGAAACGGAACCAAACCTTTCTTATCTTTCGAAAGAAGAAAAGAAGTTTTGCGGCGATTATTTCGGAATGCTCGGGAAAGGGGATGCCGTATCGCAAAAAAGCTATTATCAGGCGCAAAAAAACGAACTGGAAAATAAAAAAACTGCTTGCGAAAAAGAGGCGAAATCGCGCAGCGAGCTATATATTAAACTCGGTCTGCTCGCGGGGCTTGCATTTGTGGTGTTAATCGTATAATGGATATTTCTATCATTTTTAAATTAGCGGCAATCGGAATCATCATTACCATTGTCTGTCAATTGCTTAAAAAGTCCGATCGCGACGACATTTCAACCGTCGTTTCTATCGTAGGGCTTGTAATCGCGCTTACGATCGCCGTTACTATGATCGGCGATCTGTTCGCGCTGATACGCGAAATTTTCGGAGTATACTGACGTGGAAATTTTTCAGCTGGTAGGAATTGCATTTATTACTGCCATTACCGCGCTGATTTTAAAGAGTACCAAACCGGAGCTTGCCTTTGCCGTCACGGTAACGGGAAGTATTATTCTGCTGCTGTTTACGTTCGAACTGTTTCAAAACGCTTTTTCGATTTTTAACACCATTGCCGACACGACGGGAATCGACGTCGCGCTTGTAAAAATTCTGTTGAAGATGGTTGGTATCGGATATCTTGTTGAGTTCAGTGCCGGAATTTTAAACGATTTCGGGCAGAATTCCGTTGCGGACAAGCTGGTTTTCTGCGGCAAAATTATCGTATTGATTCTTGCTTTACCGATTATCGAAAGCGTATTGAATCTGATCAGCCGTTTGTTGGGGTTAATCGCATGAAACCGATCCGTCGTAAAAAAAGGGGCGTCCGCATCATCGTTTTTTTGCTTGCGTTGTTATCCGTGATTCTGTTTGTATTCGGCGGACAAAACGTGATTGCGCACGCCTATACTGCCGAAGAAGAAGCGGCGATCGAAAAAGTGGAAAATTACGTGAACGATTTGCTGCAAAATCTCGATACGGAAGAACTGCAAAAATATCTCGACAGTCTTTCTCAATTTAAAGGGGTAAACGTAAAAGAAAAGCTGATGAGCGTAATCACGGGCGATTTCGCTCTCGATTACTCTTCGCTTTGGGAATCCGTTCTCGCGCTCGTTTGGGAAGAGGGGAAGATTATGATTCCCGCTTTCGCCGTTATCCTTGCCGTCGCTTTGCTTTGCGGAATCTTGAATTCGGTGAAAAGCGGATTTATGAATACGACGATGACGGACATCATCAATTTCGTGGGATACGTCGCCGTAGGCACGGTGGTGCTTGCCTGTCTGATCGGGGTTCTGGAAGCAGGGTTTGCCGCCATTGCAGGAATGAAACGGCAGATGGAAATCGTTTTTCCGATTTTGTTGACGTTGATGGCGGCGAGCGGCGGCGCGGTGTCGGCGGGCGTATTCCGTCCCGCCGTTGCGTTTATGTCGGGCGCAATTACGGAATTGTTCACTGCAATCGTACTGCCTTCTTCCGTTGTCGTGATCGTTCTCGCGTTTGTCGGAAATCTTTCCGAGGACGTTCGTACGGAGCGTCTCGGTGATCTGTTCAAAAGCATCAACAAGTGGCTGGTGGGGCTGTCGCTCGGGCTTTTCAGCTTATTTTTGACCGTTCAGGGAATCGCGTCGGCGCAGTACGACGGACTTTCGCTGCGCGCAGCCAAATATTTGATTTCTGGCTCCGTTCCGATTGTCGGCGGTTTCTTGTCGGGCGGACTCGATTTAGTGCTGGCGGGCAGCAGCCTGATCAAAAACGCGCTCGGTTCTTTTTCCGTATTTTTATTGATCGGAACTTTGCTTCGGCCGCTCGTTTTGATTTTGGCGTTTCAGATTTTTTTAAGGGTTTGTGCTGCCGCAACCGAACCCGTGGGCGGTAAAATTTCGGGATTTTTGTCCCGTCTTGCAAAGGACAGCGGTTATTTTCTTGCAGGTTTGCTCTGCGTGGCGTTTCTTTATTTTTTGACGCTCTTGTTGCTCGTCTGTTCCACGGGGGTGATTTACTGATGAAAGCGTATATCCTTGCAATTGCAGGCGCGGTTCTGATCACTGCGGTGATATCCGTAATTTCGCCGAACGGCAAAATCGGAAAATTTATCAAAGGCGCCATGAAGCTTCTTGTGCTCGTGGTTTTGATTTCCCCGTTTACGAACTGGTTCGGGGGAGGTAAATTTCAGTTTTCGGAAAAAGAAATCGGAACGGATCAAGCGTATCTCGAACATTGCGCCGCGTTGCTTTCCGAAGAAGACGAAAAAAGAATTGCGAAAAATCTGGAAGAAGAGTATTCCGTAACCGCCGATATAAAAGTGACGAGAAATCCGACGGAAAATTTTTCTTTTCAAAAAATCACTGTAAAAATTCTCGATTACGGAATAATCGGACAAGACGAACATATAAATATTTTGATCCGAATCCGGGAAGCGCTACAAAAAAAATACGGTTGTATAACGGAGGTAACGTGAAAGGCTCTGTAAAAAAGTTGTGGCAGAACAAAACGTTTCGCATCGTTCTGATTCTTGCGGTGGCGCTTTTGTTGCTTCTTGCGGTTTGGCTGGTGTTTTTCCCGACTTCTACGTATTCGCAATCCACGGCGGGCGGCTATCAGCCGACTACGCAGGAAACGCGGCTTTCGAAACTTCTGACCGAAATCGAAGGGGTCGGCAAAACGACCGTTATGATCGGCGAAGAAAACGGCGTCCCGAAGAGCGCGATCGTCGTATTTCAAGGGGAAGACGGGTTTTTAACACGCATGCGGGTTATCGAAGTAACGGCTACCGCGCTCAATATATCTCCAACGGACGTGCTCGTTTATCCGTCGGTATAAATCAGAAAATCTTATTGTAAGGAGAAAGTTTATGTCCAACACGAAAAAAATCGCACTCATGTCAACCCTTGTGCTGTTGCTTGCCGTAACCGCGGTATTCAACTTCGTTCTTGCGGGAACGGGCGCGCCCTCCGTCAATGCGGGCGCTACCGTAAAAGTGAATTATTTCACCTCGTACCGCAATAACCGTACGTCCACGCGCAGCGAAGAGTTTATTCAGCTCGACAGCGTCATCGCGGCTTATACCGTGGATACCGAAGAATACAAAGCAGCGGTTCAGAGAAAGCAGGAACTCGTTGAAATCATGGAAGACGAACTGGTGATGGAATCCGTTCTGAAAGGGCTCGGCTTTACCGACGCGGTGGTATCCGTAAACGGCGAAGAATACATCAACGTATTCCTCAATTCGGGCGAGCTGACCGACGACATGATTACGCAAATCCATTTCGCGCTCGAAGTCCAGCAAAAAGTGCGCGACGGGCAGATCATAATTATGCCGATCAATGCAGAAAGTTAAGTAAAACAGTAGTAAATTCAAAAAAGATGTGCTATAATAGTATCCGACAAGGAGCAATTTATGGCAAGCATCAAATATAATCCCAACGGACAGAAGGGTAGAATTACTTACAATTCCGATATCGTCAGCGGAATCGTCGTACTCAGTTTGAAGGAAACGGAGGGCATCGAACTCGTTCCTTCCAAAAGCAAAGGAATTAAGCTCTGTTTTGAAAAGGAAGGCGTATTCGTAGATATTTCGGTGATCGCGCACTACGGTTACAGCGTGCCGGAACTTGCCTATCGGATTCAGCAGACAATCAAACAGATGGTCGAATCCATGACGAAATACAAAATCGCCAAAGTGGACGTTCACGTGCAGGGCGTCGTATTCCCTGCAGCAAAAGCGGAGCCCGCGGCGGAACATTCGGAAGAACACCCGACGGAAGAGCAGGACGAGAAAAAGAATAGCTGAATATATTCCCTTTCCAAAAAGGAAGGGGAATTTATCGTAAAGAGGAATACATGAGAAAACTTGCAAGAGAAGCGGCGTTTAAAATTGTTTTTGCAAATCTTTTTCACGAAGAAAACGGAAAAAGATTCCGTGAAGCCGTTTACAAACAGGAAAAATTATCGGCGGAAGACAGCGCGTTTGCGGAGCGGCTCGTTTGCGTTGTCGAGGAACACAAAGATACCTTTCTCGCGCTTTTAAACGAGCGTGTGGCGCGTTTTCCGGAATATCGGATTTATGCCGCAGATAAAGCGATTCTTTTGATCGCTCTCGCCGAAATCAATTATTTCGACGACGTTCCGCCCGTCGTTTCCGTGTCGGAAGCAGCGGATCTTGCACGGAAATACTCCACCGAAAAATCCGCCGATTTCGTAAACGGCGTGTTGGGAGGAATTATTAACGCATGAAACTCATCGACGGAAAACTGACCGCCGCGCAAATCCGTGCGGAACTGAAAGAGCGCACTGCGGAATTCGAGCGCAAGTATCTGCAAAAGGTGGGGCTTGCCGTCGTTTTAATCGGCAGTAATCCGGCTTCGCAGGTGTACGTCCGCAATAAAATTAAAGCGTGCGAAGATGCGGGCATTCGCTCTTTTGCGCACTATTTGCCCGAAAACGTTTCGCAACAAGAGGCCGTTTCGCTCGTAAGGGCGCTTGCCGAGGATCAGAACGTACACGGGATTCTCGTGCAATTGCCGTTGCCGAAACATTTGAATGCGGAAGAACTCTTGCAAGAAATTCCTTTCGAAAAGGACGTAGACGGATTTTGCGCTGAAAATATCGGGAAACTTGCCTTGCAGGAAGAAGGCATCGTTGCCTGCACGCCGCTCGGCGTTATGGAACTTTTAAAGCGTTATCAAATCCCCGTTGCGGGCAAGCGCGCCGTGATGCTTGGTCGCAGCAACATCGTGGGGCGTCCGATGGCGCTTTTGTTGCTGAATGCTGACGCGACGGTAACCGTATGCCATTCGAAGACGCAGAATCTGATCGAAGAATGCGCGCGAGCAGACGTTCTGGTAGCGGCGATCGGGAAAGCCGGTTTCGTTACTTCGGAAATGGTAAAAGAGGGCGCAGTCGTGATTGACGTGGGCATCAACCGAAAAGAAGACGGAACGCTGTGCGGAGACGTCGATTTTGAACGCGTGAAAGAAAAAGCGGAATATATTACGCCCGTTCCGGGCGGAGTCGGGCCGATGACCATTGCAATGCTTTTGACGAACGTCGTAAACGCAGCGGAGAGGGCGCGGAAATGAATTACGCTGTGCAATACGAAACTTATCTGGAAGACTTTGAAAAAGCGGTGCAGCGCGCGATGGCGCAGATGAATTATCTGCCTGCAGTCCTCAGTTCGAGCATGCGATATTCTTTGAAATCCGGCGGAAAACGCGTGCGTCCCGTATTGTTTTACGCAATGGCGGAAATTTTGGGCGCGGACTATCGGAAAGAAAGAAATTTTGCGGTAGCGATCGAGTGCATTCATACTTATTCTTTGATACACGACGATCTTCCCGCCATGGATAACGACGATTACCGCCGCGGCAGGCTTTCCAATCACAAAGTATACGGCGAAGCAAACGCAATTCTTGCGGGCGACGCGTTGTTGTCGTTTGCGTTCGATCTTCTTTTGAAGGAATGCGGCAGGGGCGAGCGGCAACAGCGTGCCGCTTTGGCGCTTTCCAAAGCGGCGGGACCTGCCGGTATGATTGCCGGACAATCGGCGGATTTGCTTTATACGGGCAGGGAAGCGAGCGAGAAAGAATTACTCTTCATCGATCGTCACAAAACGGGTAAACTGATTGCCGCGCCTTTGAAAATGGCTGCCATTCTTGCAGGCAGACACGAAGCGGAAGCGGAAAATTTCGGGGAACGGCTGGGAGAGCTGTTTCAGCTGACCGACGACATCCTCGATGAAAAAGGAAACGGGAAAGAAGTCGGAAAAACGCTCGGGAAAGATAAACGGGCGGGCAAAGTGACGTACGTAAAACTTTACGGTTTGCGGCAGGCGGAAACGGTTGCAGACGGATTGCAGGGGCGTTGTTTAGACTGTCTGGACGGAATCGATGCCGATACGTCCTTTTTAAAAGAGTTGGTTTACGCAGTCAGAAACAGAAACAAATAATAAGCGGAGCGATTTCTATGAAAGATATTCGCCAAAACGAATTAAAAGCGGTGTCGTTGCCGCAATTGAAAGAAATTTGCGATCGGCTCCGCGAAGAGATATTTTGTACGGTTTCCGTATGCGGCGGGCACCTGTCTTCCAATTTGGGAGTCGTAGAATTGACCGTTGCACTGCATCGCGTATTTGATTTCCCACGGGATAAAATTGTTTTCGACGTAGGCCATCAGTGTTATGCGCACAAACTGCTTTCGGGGCGCAGAAAACAGTTTCAAACCTTGCGGAAAGAGGGCGGTATTTCCGGCTTCCCCAAGCGTTCGGAAAGCGAATACGACTGTTACGATACGGGACATGCGGGCACTGCTATTTCCGCCGCGCTCGGGATCGCCAAAGCGCGCGATTTAAAAAGAGAAAAATTTTCCGTAATTGCGTTTGTCGGCGACGGCTCGTTTAACAACGGACTGGTTTTTGAAGCCCTGAACAGTTTAAAGATCCTCGGCACGAACGTTCTGATCATTCTTAACGATAACGGAATGTCTATTTCTCCCACCGTCGGCGGCACGCACGACGTGCTCAGCGAGTTAAAAGAGGGGAACGCTGTTTCCGATGACGTAAAATTATTCGAACGCTTCGGGTTGTCGTATGAGGGCGTAATCAACGGGAACGATCTCGACGCGCTGCTTCCCGCGCTTGAACGCGCCAGAGAACAACTTAACTCCACGAGCGTCTTATTGCACGTTTCCACAAAAAAAGGTTTGGGTTATTCTTTCTGCGAACAGGCTCCGCTTGAAACGCACGGGGTAAGCCCTTTCGGAAAACGTGCGGAACAAAGCGAATATTCCGCCGCGCTCGGCGAAGAACTTACCGCGCTTGCCGCAAACGAGAAAAAAATCGTAGCCGTAACCGCAGCAATGACGGACAGTTTGGGTTTACGGAATTTCTTTCAAACGTATCCCGAACGCGCATTCGACGTGGGCATCTGCGAAGAGCATGCGTCGGTGCTATGCGCTGCGCTTGCCGCAGAGGGAATGAAGCCTTATTACGCAATCTATTCCACCTTTTTACAACGCGCGTTCGATGAGATCATTCACGACGTTTGCGGACAAAATTTGCCTGTGACTTTTTGTATCGACCGTGCGGGCATAACGGGGGCGGACGGGGAAACACATCAGGGCATTTTTGATTTATCTTACCTTGCAATGATTCCGAATTTGACGGTTGCAGTTCCGAAAGACATCGGCGAGTTTCGTTCGATGTTGCGTTTGAGCGCTTCGTTTCAAAAACCGCTTGCCATACGTTATCCCAGAAAAGGCACGGATAGTACGCCGAAACCGGTTGAAATCGGAAAATTCGAAATTTTACACAATACTGTGTCAGACGTAATTTTGTTTGCGGCGGGGGAAAACTGCATTCGCCTTGCCGATGAACTTCATACTCGCGCGCTGCGGGAAGAAATGGATTTTACGATCGTAAACGCGCGTTTTTTAAAACCGCTTGACGAAGAGCTTCTTGCGAGCCGTAAAGAAAAATACGTGATTACGTTGGAAGACAACGTTCTGATCGGCGGGTTTGGCGACGCGATCAACAGATTTTATCTCAACAGCGGAAAGCAAATTGCTAACTTCGGCTATAAAGATGCCTTCATCCCTCACGGGGAAATCAATTCGCTGTCCGCCAAATTCGGTTTAAACGGCGAAGAAATTTATCGACGGATACGGGATTTTTATGCGCGCGGATAAATTTTTTGCCGAAAAATTTGGGTCGCGCACGAAGGCGAAAGAGGCGCTTGAACAAGGACTTGTTTTGCGCAGCGGAAAAGCGCTTCAACCCAAAGACGAAGTCGATCCTTCGGAAGCGTTTCAATTTCTTTCCCGCGAATCGTACGTTTCAGCCGGCGGAAAAAAACTTGCCCGCGGACTTGACGTTTTCAAGAAAGACGTTACGGGGAAAACTTTTGCCGACCTCGGCGCCAGTACGGGCGGGTTTACCGATTGTCTGTTAAAGCGAGGGACACGCCGCGTCTATTGCGTTGACGTGGGGGAAAGCCAGCTGGATGCCCGGATAGCTTCGGATCCGCGCGTTTGCGTCATGGATAAAACAAACGCCCGCTACTTAAATTGCGGGGACTTTCCCGAACCGATCGAAGGAATCGTTTCCGATCTTAGTTTTATTTCTTTAAAATTGATTTTGCCCGCAATCAGGGAAATCCTGCCGAGCGGCGGAAATGCGTTCGTATTATACAAACCGCAATTCGAATGCGGCGGAAAGGGGCTTGGAAAGAGCGGTATTTTACCGCAGCGTTATCATGAAAAACTTTTGAAAGAGTTTTACGCATTCTGCAATGAAATCGATCTTGCAATTCAAAACGCCGTGAACGCTCCGCTCGTCGAAAAAAAGAATATCGAATATATGATTCACGTCAAAAAAGATTCCGTTCCGATTTCCATGCAAAACTTTATACTTAAAATATCCGAAATATACTAAATATTTCGGATATTTTATTAAAAAAAGCTTGCATTTATTCATATTTTCGAATATAATATGTATCAAATGAATATCGGTATCTTCTATAATCCCTCCCAGGTCGACAAAATAATCCCTGAAAATCTTGCTCGAAAAATAATCGCGGGCGGCGCGACCGCCAAAGTTTTTTCGGACGTACAGGAAATGAACGGAATCGACCGTTTGATCGTTCTCGGCGGGGACGGTACGATTTTACATGCCGCAAGAAGAAGCGCCGAGATCGGGATTCCTTTGGTCGGAGTGAATTTCGGCAGACTGGGATTCCTTACGGAATTTGAAAAAGAAGAAGCGGAACAAGCTGCAAATTTGGTACTGAATCCCGCTTGTCCGATTCTGCATCGTTCTATGCTGGAAATTCGTTTTAACGGTAAAATTACTTATGTGCTGAACGAAGCTTCTTTGCTGCGGGGCGTTTCCAAAGATTACGAAAATACGGCTTTGAAACTTTCCGTAAAAATCGACGGAAGCGATGCGGGAACGTTTACGGCCGACGGATTGCTCGTTGCCACACCCACGGGTTCTACCGCGTATTCGCTTTCTGCCGGCGGAAGCATTATGACGCCCGAATGCGGAACGTTTCAACTGACGCCCGTATGCGCGTTTTCTCTTCGAAGCCGCCCGATCGTTTATCCCGATTCTTTGGAATTGCAATTGATTCTTCCGAAAAACTGCACTGCAGTCGTCTACGGCGACGGAACTTATTTGGGCGAAGCAAGTGAAAGCGATTTGATTCAAATTCGTAAGGCAGACCGAATTGCAAGTTTTCTTACGCGGAACAAAAACGAATATTTCCGCAGATTGACCGAAAAACTCAACTGATAAAAGAATACGTGAGGAAAAATCATGTTAAGAAGCGCAAGACACAACAAAATCATGGAAATTATTGAAGAAAAGGAGATTGAAACGCAGGAAGAACTGGGTCAGGAACTTGCGTTGCAAAACTATGCAGTCACGCAGGCAACCGTTTCCCGCGATATCAAAGAACTGCACCTTTTCAAAGTGAAAGGTTCGCAAAAGCGTTTTCGCTATACTTCGATCTGTGAAAACGAAAGCGGACTTTCCGAAAAAATGCGCGTACTTTTTCAGGCTTGCGTCGTCAGTATCCGACCCGTCGGCAATTTAATCGTAATTAAAACGCTGAACGGCAACGGAACGAATGCGGGAGCCGTCATCGATAAACTCAACTACCGCGAAGTCGTAGGGACGATCGCGGGCGACGACACTTTGTTATTGATTTGTGAATCCAACGACAGTACGCAGAGCGTCTGCAACCGCCTCGGCGCAATCGTAAAAGGATAACGATGCTTTTAAATCTTTCTATCCGAAACGCCGCGTTGATCGAACACGCCGAACTTTCATTTTCGAAAGGGCTCAATTTGTTGTCCGGAGAAACTGGCGCGGGAAAATCGGTAATTTTAGATTGTATCGATTTTGTGCTCGGCGCGAAAGCTGACCGCGAAATGATTCGCTACGGCGCGGACGAATGTATTGTTCGCGCTGAATTTACAACCAACCGCGCCGTGAACGAAACGCTTGCCGAAATGGATATCGAATCGGATGATACGCTCGTCATATCCCGCAGATTAAAAACGGAAGGCAAAAGCAGTCTGAAAATCAACGGCGTTTCCGTGACGAGCGCGATGTTGCGCCGCATTACCTCGCTTCTTGTGGACGTCCACGGGCAAAGCGAGCATTTCTTTTTATTGAAAGAATCAAATCAATTGCGTTTGTTGGACGACATTGCTGGGCAATCCGTGCGATCCCAAAAAGAAGTTGTCAGAGAATATTTTACAAAAAGACGCGAACTGTGCCGTGAACTGCAAACACTCGGCGGGGACGAAGGCGAACGCAACCGTCGTCTGGACGTATTACGTTATCAAATCGAAGAAATTGAACGCGCGGCGTTAAAAGAAGGCGAAGAGGACGAGCTGGTTTCTTTGCGCACCCGCTATATGAATGCCGAAAGAATCATGAGCGGACTTTCCGCGGCCATCGACTACCTGCTTGCGGACGGGGGCTGCGCGGATTCCGCGAACGGTGCGCGCCGTATGCTGGGACAGATTGCAAAATTCGGAGATTCCTATCAGTCTGTTTCGGAGCGTTTGGAAAATATATCTGCGGAAATCAACGACGTCGGGGAACTTCTCGAAGGTTTTGCGGGCGAACTTGAAATCGATGAAAAAGAAGCGGAACGGGTAGAAAATCGTCTCGATGAAATCAAAGCGTTGAAAAAGAAGTACGGCGCATCGGTGAAAGACATAAACGAGTTTTACGACCGTGCGCAGCGAGAGTATGACTTGCTTTCCGACAGCGGAGAACGTTTTGAAAAACTTACCGTTTTATTACAGGATTGCGATAAAAAATTATTTGATGCTTGCACTGCATTGACGCAAGAGCGCAAACGCCATGCGAAAGATTTTACGCAACGCGTGACGGAGGAACTGAAAACGTTAAATATTCCTTCCGCTCGTTTTGAAATCGAATTTACGGATTATTCGGAAGCAGACGTACCGTCGGCAACGCAGGAAGGGCTCGGTAGCGTACGGTTTTCGTTTTCGGCAAATGCGGGAGAACCGCCGAAGGATCTCGGAAAAATTATCAGCGGTGGCGAAATGAGCCGTTTTATGCTTGCGGTCAAAGCGCAGCTTTCCTCATCGGATACAATCGGTACTTACGTATTTGATGAAATAGACGCCGGAATCGGCGGAAAAACGGGTCGCGTGGTCGCGGAAAAATTCTGTAAAATCGCGCAGAACGTACAGTTGATTGCGGTTTCGCATCTTGCGCAAATCGCTGCGTTTGCAGATAAAGAGTATCTGATTGAAAAACGGGATGCGGACGGGAGAGCCCAAACGTATATACGGGAAGTGACGGGGGAAGCGCGAATCCGCGAAATTGCCCGTTTGATCAGCGGCGACGAAGGGGAATACGCCTTCAAACATGCCGAGGAATTGATCGAAAACGCAAAAATTTACAAAAACTCCCTTTCAAGATTATAAAAATAGACGAATATAAAAGTGCAGCTTACGCAAATTAATTTCCGTAAACGGAGGTTTTGATGCGTAAGCTGAAATTTTATTTTGCCGCGGCAGTCGTAGCCGCATGTCTTTTGGTCGGCGGAACGCCGAACGGTGTTCAGGCGGGTGCGGAGACCGCGGCTCCCAAATATTATATCGGAGGAATGACCGCAGGATTCACGCTCTCTGCGGGCGGAGCCGAAATTATCGGATTAAACGAGGTTTCTGCGGAAGACGGGCTTCATCGCCCGGCGGAGGATGCGGGAATCCGTATCGGGGACTGCATTTGCGGTGTTAACGGTGTGAATATCAAGACGATTGCAGATTTAAACGGTGCGCTTGAGCGCAGTGCGGGAAAGCCCGTGACTTTAAAGATCAAACGTCACGGAGATATCGCCGAGATTACGATTACTCCGGTGAAAGAAAAAAAGAGCGGAAAATATAAAATCGGTGTTCTGATCCGCGATTCGCTGGCAGGACTGGGTACGGTCACGTATATTCAAAAAGATACGCTTCGCTTCGGCGCGCTCGGACATGCAATTTGCGACGAAAGCAAAAATCCGCTCGAAATTTCGAATTCGATCGTCTATTTATGTAGTATCGTAGGCGTCAACAAAGGCGTAAGGGGGAAAGCGGGCGAATTGCGCGGATTTTTCCTCGGAGAACAACTCGCCAAAGCAGAAAAATCATGCAACGAAGGGTTGTACGGTACTTTCTCCAAAAATTACGATTTTTCGCATTTCGAAACGGTGGAAGCCGCTCCGATTTCGGAAGCTACGATCGGGAAAGCGATCATCTACTCCACAATCGACGGAATTTGTCCTCAACAATATGAAATTGCGATTGCCAAAGTCGACGCAAATAACCGCGACAATAAAAATTTTGTAATTAAAATAACCGACGAACGATTGATCAGCGAAACGGGCGGAATCGTTCAAGGCATGAGCGGAAGTCCGATTATTCAAAACGGAAAGTTAATCGGCGCCGTAACTCACGTATTTTTGAACGATCCGACACGCGGATACGGCATCGGAATAGAAAATATGACGAAAAATTAAATATTTTACAGAATATCGTCGTAATCGGGTTCATATCATAATATATGAACCTTTTCCTTTTCTTTCGGGATTGCATTTCCCGCGCGCTGGAACGGAAAAAAACTTTGGCTGTCTTTGTCTGTATCTACGTTTTTGCGACGATATTAGGCATATTGTTTATAAAAACTCCGGCTATTTATCATTATCATCTTAATTTGTGCGACCGCTTCGTCGATCGGATGTGCTATTCCGATCGCAACGTTTTTCTTATATTTTGGGAGCGCGCTTGCGGAAATTCCGTGTTTCTTGCGGTAATTTTGAGTGCGGGGATTCACCCGATCGGCTGCATCATCTCGCCCGTATTATTGTTATACCGTGCTTATACGTTCGGCGGAAGCCTCGTAATCTTTTTTACGGTTTACCGCGTTTCCGGAATTTTAATCGTTTTCGTGCTTTATCTCCCGATTCACTTATTGATCGATGCAATTTTATTATGTTCCGCTTCTTTGTCGTGCGGGCGGGCATCTTGCTTTTGTTTTTCAAAAGACGATTTTGTCGCGCTGTTGCGTGATTTCTTAGTTTTATTATTATTGATTTGCGCCGTCTGCCTGTTGGAAATGATTTTACTTTTATTGCTTTTTCATCCGATCGGAAATCTGTTGTAATAAAATTTTTTCATTCGTACAAACTGTTGGTATGAAAAAGTTTCTTGTTTTATCCCTTGCCGCAGTTGCGGCGGGAACTGCGGCGACGGGTACTCTAACGAAATCCGCAAGCGCGGAGGAAGCGGTGAATCCCGCTTGTAAAGCCGCATATTTGTGTGATTATGCGAGCGGAACGGAAGTTTACGCGAAAAACGAAACGGCGCGATTACCGATTGCAAGCATGTGTAAAATTATGACTTTGCTGCTCTCTTTCGAAGCGGTCGAAAACGGCGAACTTTCTTACGACGAAATGGTTATGGTAAGCGAAAAAGCTTCGGGAATGGGCGGATCGCAAGTCTTTCTTGAAAGCAATCTTTCCTATCGTGCGGAAGAATTGATGAAAACGGTTGCGGTTTGTTCGGCGAACGACTCGTGCGTTGCGCTTGCCGAGCGCATCGGCGGAAGCGAACAGTCGTTTATCGACCGAATGAACGAGCGGGCAAAAGAACTCGGCGCAGAAAATACTTTATTTTCGAACTGTACGGGATTGCCTAAAGACCCGCAATACTCCTGCGCGAAAGACGTTTCGATTATGCTCAGAGAAATGTTAAAACATCAGAAATACTATGAATTTTCTAAAGTGTGGTTGGAAGATTTCGCGCATCCCGACGGCAGAACCACGCAAATTACGAATACGAATAAATTAGTGCGTTTTTACGACGGTTGTGACGGCGGGAAAACGGGATTTACCAACGAAGCCGGATTTTGTCTTGCCGCAACCGCAAAACGCGGGGAAACCAGACTGGTATCCGTCGTGATCGGCGCGGAAACTTCGAAAGCGCGTTTTAACGGAATCAGTGAAATGTTCAATTATGCGTTCAATTGTTTTGAAAACAAAACGATTCTGGAAGCGGGAGAAACCGAATTGCGCGCAAAGGTGCGCGGAAGCAAAGTCGGTGAAATTTCCGTTTCGGTAGAGCGTCCGCTTACGGTTTTTGGTAAAAAAGGCGAAATCTCGAACACCTCTGTCGATTACGTAATTTCGGATCAGTTAAAAGCGCCGATTCAAAAAGGGGATGAAGTCGGCACCGCAATTTTGTATCGCGACGGCGTGGAATGCGCGCGAACAAAACTGTTGGCAGGGGAGGATGCAATGAAATTTACCTGGTGGGAAGCTTATCGCGAAAGTGCCCAAAACTGGAACTGAAATTTTGATATTTTATATTTTGCATAGTAATATGTATGACATAACTGTAATTTTATTGCCGTTATGTCTTTTTTTGTTGACCGCATTTTGGAATCGTGATATAATTTGGGGAAAGGAAAAAATTGTATGAACAGCAGATCAACTTTAAAAATAAACGAAAACGGACATCTGGAAATCGGCGGCGCCGACTGCATAAATCTTGCAAAAGAATTCGGGACGCCGTTGTACGTGTATGACGAAGCGCATATTCGCAATATGATGCGGGTGTATCGCGATACCATTCGGGAAGAATACGAGGGAAACGGGCTCGTACTTTACGCTTCCAAGGCTTTTTCTTGTCAAGCGATCTATGCAATTGCCAAACAAGAGGGAATAGGCGTCGACGTCGTATCGGGCGGAGAACTTTTTACCGCAATGCAGGTTGATTTTCCGCTGCAAAACATGTGTTTTCACGGAAACAATAAAACGCAAAAAGAAATTGCTTATGCGCTTGACTGCGGCGTGGGCACGATTGTTCTGGACGCATACTCGGAAGCGGACCTGTTGCAAGAGGAAGCCGAAAAGCGCGGAATCATTCAAGACGTTTTGATACGTATCAACCCCGGAATCGAAGCGCATACGCACGCATACGTTCAGACAGCCACGCCCGATTCGAAATTCGGCTTTTCCGTGGCAAGCGGCGCTGCAGAAAAATTTTCGGAATACGTTCGCACAAAGCACAATCTCAATTTAAGAGGATATCACTGCCACATCGGATCGCAAATTTTTGAAAAACAGTCTTTTGTTCTGGCAGTAGAGAAAAATCTGAGTTTCATTGCGGAAATGAAGCGCAAGCACGGTTTTGAAACGGAAGTTCTCAATTTAGGCGGAGGATTCGGCATCTGGTATACCGATGAAGACGCAAAAATCAGCGTACAGGGATACCGGGAATATTTGCATGCGTTGTTGGAAAAAGTAAAATCTGATTGCGGCCGGTACGGTTTGAAAAAGCCGTTTATTATGCTCGAACCGGGACGCTCCGTAATCGGCGAAGCGGGAATTACGCTCTACACCGTCGGCGCAATCAAAGAAATCCCCGGAATCAAAAAATACATTGCTTTGGACGGCGGAATGTTCGAGGCGCCCAGATACGCCTTGTACCAGTCGAAATATACGGCGGTGCTTGCAAACCGCGCAAACGAAAAAGCGTGCGAACGCGTTTCTCTTGCGGGAAAATGTTGCGAGAGCGGAGATATTATCGCCGCCGGGGTCAACCTGCCAAAAGCGGAAACGGGAGATATTCTCGCGGTATTTTCAACCGGCGCATATCATTATTCGATGGCAAGCAACTACAACCGCAATCTGATTCCTCCCGCGGTTTTAGTGAAAGACGGAATGGCGGAATACATCATTAAACCGCAAACCTATCAAGACCTGATCAGAAACGATTGCGTGCCGGATCGGCTGAAATAAAATCTGAAAAGCACAAACTCATTTATTTGCTTTTTTCGCGCGAATGCGCTATAATAATGAAGATATGGATTTCTTTTATCCGATTGAATTGATAGCAAGTTTTCTTGCCGTAGTGGTCGTATTGACCCTGCATGAATTTTCACACGCTTTTGTCGCCTATAAGTGCGGCGATCCTACGCCGAAATGGAACGGAAGGCTTTCTTTGAACCCCTTGCGGCATTTCGATATTTTAGGTTTGGTCTGTTTTACGCTTGTGGGATTCGGGTGGGCGAAACCCGTGCCGATCAATGCGGATAACTTTAAAAAATACCGTTTGGGCTTAGGGCTTACCGCAAGCGCGGGGATCATCGTCAACTATATTTCCGCATTTCTGTTTTTTCCGTTGTACTGCGTCATCTTTTATTACGCAGTACCTGTAATGCCAGATTTTTTAAGCGTATTCTTTGATCGTCTGACTTATTTATTGTTCGCTTACAGCCTTTCTTTCTGTGTATTCAATCTTTTACCGCTCTATCCGTTGGATGGATTCCGTATCGTAGATGCCGTAAATAGAAGACGGGGGAAAGTTTATCGGTTTTTGCGCAATAACGGCTATATTATTTTGCTGGGCTTGATCATAGAAAGTTTTATCTGCGATATGTTCGTACGTTTCGGCGTTGGAATCATGTCTTATTTCGATATTTTGGGCTGGTTTATGCAGTTTGCGACGGGCATCTTTGGCTGGCCAATTACAGCGCTTTGGGGGTTGATTCCGTGGTAAACCGAGAAAATTTCGAGTCCAACGTAGATTATACGACCGTTTTGACAAACTTCGAGGGACCGCTCGATCTACTTTTATTTTTGATCAATAAAGAAGAAATCGAAATCAAAGACGTCTTCGTATCGCAAGTCACGGAGCAATTCCTCGAATATATGAAAGGGTTACCTTTTCTCGACGTAGATAAAGTGAGCGAATACTTAAACATTGCCGCAACGATTATCAAAATCAAGGCACAGGCGCTCGTACCGAATCTGGAAGAAGATCCGGCGCTCGAAGCGGAAATCGAAGAAGATAAGGCACAGCTCATTCGCGCGCTTGAAGAATTTAAACTGATCAAAGAAGAGACAAAAAAACTTAAAGAACTGGAGACGATCGGATATTTCTTTAAGGAACCGGATAAAGACGTCGGAGAGACGAAAACGGTATTTTCGCTTGACGGGTTAACGTTAGACGGGCTGGTGAACGCGTTTTCGGCGCTCATGATGAAACGCGAAAGCGTACGCTCTAGTGAAGAAGTGCGGGAAATCCCGCGCGACGTATTTACGGTTGAACAAAAAATGTCCTTTATTTTGGAGAGTTTGGAAGAAACGAAGGAACTCGGTTTCGAGCAATTGTTCACGAAGGATTTTACGAAAGCGGAAATCGTTACGACCTTTCAAGCAATGCTCGAGCTGTTAAAACATCAATATTTGCGCGTGACGCAAGAAACGGCGTTCGGTGATATCAAGATATTACTCAATCCAGACCGTTCGGAGGAAATAAATTTTGGAGAAATTGACGAATATAATTGAAGCGATTTTATTTGCGTCGGGCAAAAGCGTTGCGATCGCAGATATTGCGGAAAAATTAGGCGTAACCAACGGAGAAGTAAGAAAATCGCTTAACGAATTAAAGGAAAAATACGGTGAAGAAGGCGGAATCCAGTTGCTGGAATTTAACAAAAAAGCGCAGCTGGGATCCAACCCGATCTATAAAGAAGGGGTTTCTGCCGTCTTAAATCCGATACGGGAAAAGGAATTGACGCGCACGATCTTAGAATGCGCGGCAATTATCGCCTACAAACAGCCGATTACCCGTACCGAAATCGAAATTTTGCGCGGACTTAACAGTGATTACGCGGTAAACGCGCTGTTGGAATTGAAACTGATCGCGCCGTGCGGAAGAAAAGACGCAGTAGGACGACCCGTATTGTTTGCTACGACCGACGAGTTTTTAAAGCGTTTTAAATTGAATTCGCTTGCCGACTTACCCGATTACGAAATGCTTATGGCGGCAATTACACGCCCCGACGACGACAGAGACAGCTATCTGTATGCAAGGGAAGAATATTCGGAAAAAACGCCGAATGCAGAGGGGCAGGAAAGCGAACTTTCGACCGATCAAGAAGCCCTTCAAACTCCGAATACGGAATCGCTGGAAGAACCTGAGCACAGCGGATATGAAATCCCGGATTTCTTACGCGGACTGGACGATGCGGATATCGTAAAAATTTCTTGAATTTACAAATTAATAAATATTTTCAATTTACTTCGCTCATATTACGGTTATGAGCGAAGTTTTTATTATTTCTTTCTTTGCGGGAATGGTTTTATTTTTATTTCCCGTCTTCGTTTATACCGACGCCTACCTCGATGTAAAAGAGAATAAAGCTTGGTTTTCGCTCAGTCTGTTTAAACACCTTAAAATTTTCGGCGGATATGCACAACTCGAACAGGACGGAATCGTTTTGCATTTGTCAAAGAAAAAAGCGGTGTTTGTCTTTTACAATCAGATGTCTTCCACGCGGAAAAAGTTTGAAATTACAGACGGATTTCAACTGTATCGGTTTCATCAGATTGTTGAAACGGGCGGATCACAGTCGCCGACCGGCGTTATGATCGCTTCGTTGTTGCAATCTTTCGGCGGCGCCGTCTGCGCCGTTTTAAAAACGAAACATCCGTTCCTTTCCTTGAAAAACGGCACGTTATTGGCAAACGAACCTTGTTTGAAAGTTTCCTTGCAAACAGTGTTTATATTTAATAATTTGGTACTGACGATTGCGATCGTTAAGAAAATTTTGGAGGTAATTATAAATTGGATAAGAAAAAAAAGATTGACAGCATACTTGAGAAAACAGCGGAACAACTGACGGGACTGATCGACGTAAATACCGTAATCGGAAAACCCGTATTTTCGGCAAGCGGCGCGCAAATTATTCCGTTTACAAAAGTGACGATGGGATATCTTTCCGGAGGCGGCGAATACGGCGAAGTAAAAGCAATCAAAGACGACGAAGTCTTTCCGTTTGCCGGGGGCGCCGGAACCGTAATCAATATTAAACCTTCCGGATTTTTGATCGACGACGGAAAAGAATGCCGTCTTGTTCGGGTCACCGACGATCCGCTTGACGGAATTATTGAAAAAGCGAGCGATCTTGTCGGAAAAATGATAAGGAAAACAGAGGAGAATGAGGAATAAATTAGTTCGTATATGCGCGTCGTTTTCGCTCCTGCTGTTTTTTGCGGTCACATTTCAATCGTATGATTTTAAACAAGCGGATGCGGCAACGCAGTCGCGCGCGGAATGCGTTGCGGAAATCGGTTCCCGACGCTTTTTGCACGGTAAAAATAAAGAAACAAGATTGCCGATGGCAAGCACAACCAAAGTGCTTACGGCAATTATCATTTTGGACGATTGCGATCTCACCGAAACGGTGATCATTCCCAAGGAAGCGGAAGGTACGGAAGGTTCGAGCGTATATCTGCGTGCAGGCGACGAATATACCGTAGAAGAATTATTATACGGATTGATGCTGCAATCCGGAAACGATTGCGCCGTTACGCTTGCAATTCATCACAGCGGTTCGATTGAGGCATTCGCACAAGCGATGAACCGAAAAGCAATTTCTCTCGGCGCCGAACACAGCAGATTCGAAAATCCGCACGGCTTGCCGAATCCTCAACACTACACGACGGCGCAGGATCTGGCGTTGGTTTCAGCTTACGCAATGGAAAACGAAAGCTTCCGTAAAATCGTATCCTGCAAATATTACGAACCCCGGCATTGGAAAAACAAAAATAAAATGCTCAACGAATACGAGGGCGCGATCGGCGTAAAGACAGGATTTACAACGGTTGCGGGCCGTTGTTTGGTAACGGCAGCCGAACGAAACGGTATGACGCTCGTATGCGTCGTACTGGACAGCCCGCAAATGTACGAGCGAACGGCAGAACTTTTGGACGGCGCGTTTGAACGGTACGAAATGTATCAGCTTTGTTCTCCCGACGTTTCAATCGGCGGCTTTGCCGTAAAATACGCTTTTTCGTATCCTTTGACAACGGATGAATACGCGTCGCTCAAAATCGAATCCGAACTCGTTTCCCCGCTTCCGCAAGCGGAAGGGGAAATTGCGGGGCAATTACGGATATTCCTTCAAAATAACTTGCTTTTTTCTCAAAATTTGTATATGATTAAAAAGTAATATTTTCGGAGTATACTTTATGAGAATCAATAAATTTCTTGCAGAACAGGGAGTTGCATCCCGACGCGGAAGCGATGAACTGGTTGCCGAAGGGCGCGTTACGATCAACGGCAAAACGGCAAAAGCGGGAGACGACGTAACGGCATCTTCCGTTGTGGAAGTGGACGGAAAAACGCTTTCTCATAAAGTAAAATACGAGTATTATTTACTCAACAAACCCAAAGGATGCGTTTGCACCGTTTCAGACGATAAAGAACGAAAAACCGTTATGGATTTTCTTCCTGCGGGTGCAGGACGCGTTTTTCCCGTCGGGCGGCTAGATTATGATACCGAGGGGATGCTTATTTTGACAAACGACGGAGATCTTGCTTTCCGTTTGACTTCGCCGAAAAGCGAAATTCCGAAAACTTATCTCGTTCGGGTTGAGGGAATTCTGACGGAAAAGCAATTGAACCGTCTGCGTGCCGGAGTAGAAATCGAGCGCGGAGTTATTACAAAGAAATGCAAAATCAACGTGATTGAAACGAATAAAACTTACACTAAACTACACGTTGTACTGACAGAAGGCAAAAACCGGGAAATCAGAAAAATGTTTGAAGTGGTCGGAAAAAACGTAGATTTTTTAAAACGAATCAAAATCGGAGATCTTACGCTGTCGGGGTTGGACCGCGGAACGATCCGAAAACTTTCGCAAGAAGAAATATTTTATTTAAAAAATTTATAAGAAAAAAAGCGGCGTTTCGCCGCTTTTTTATTATTGATTACATGCTGCGCATCAAGCCGATGACTTTGCCGAGAATTTGCAAATGATTGCTTTCATCCAATACGAAATCGTTCAGCTCCGCATTTTCGGGATGTAAAATATATTTACCGTCCCGACGGAAAAACCGTTTTACCGTAGCGCCTTCTTCGATTCCGCCGTCAAACATCGCAACGACGATATCGCCGTTTTCCGCAGTATTTTGCTTCCTGACAATGATTTTATCCCCGTTAAAGATGCCTGCTTCTATCATACTGTCGCCCTGAACACGAAGCATGAAAAGATTTTCGCCTTTAAATTCAGAAGAGGGGAGCGCGTAATATCCTTCGTAATTTTCCGTTGCAAGAATCGGTTGACCCGCGGTAACGGTACCGATCAAGGGAACGGATACACTGCCGCCGTTCCGCACGGAAACGGCTCTTTTTTTATTTTCCGCTTTGTTCAGATGCCCGCGTTCTTTTAAACGGTTAATATAATCGTAAACGGTTGCGGTGGATTTAATGCCCAACTCTTTGCAAATCTCGCGCACGGTAGGGGGAAAACCGTTCTCGTCGTTATAACGGTTAATAAAATCAAGAACTTCGTCAAGCTTACGATGATCCAGCATTTGAATACCTCTCTTCCTGTTTCCCTTATTATATCATAACAGAAGAAAAATTGCAAACAAATGTTTTTAAAAATCAAAAAATTTTTTAATAAATCTTCTTGTTCTTTTTTAAAGAATGTTTTATAATGATCGAGAGGTATATTATGGAAATAAAAATGTGCGTGTTATACGACGGAAAAGAGTGCGACGGTTGTATGGAATGCGAGGTATGCAATCTCGATCCGAGTAAAGTATGTGATAACTGCGGAAAGTGTCTTGAAATCAAAGATTTCGCAAGCATTAAAATCGATAAAATTATTACCGATCCCAGTGAATATCAGGATAAAAATTAAATCTCTTTGATAAACTCGCGGAAGCGTTCGGCATATATCACCGGAATAATTGCAGCAATTTCGCTGCCCGAATCGTGATAAGTCACTGACGTTTCCGTTAAAAGCGGTCTTAACTTTCCGTATTGCGCAGTTTTTTCGTAAGGCACGAAAAGATTTACGCGCACAAATTCGTCTTTCAATGCACGCATGATTTCCCGTTTCAAACAATCCAGCCCGATGCCGTTTGCAGCCGAAATACAAACTGCATCGGAAGAATAATTCGCCACGTCGGGAACCAGATCGCATTTATTCATCACCACAAGATAAGGCGCAGAAAAATTCATTTCCCGCAACGTATCGAGGGTGGTTTTCAATTGCATTTCATACTCGCCCGACGCATCGCAGACGATTAAAGCCAAATCGCAATTTAACGCACTTTCCAACGTGGAATGAAACGCTTCGATCAAACGGTGGGGGAGACTTTGCAAAAATCCGACCGTATCAACCAATAAAAAAGGTACGCCTTCGATTTCAAACTGCCGTGCGGTCGGATCAAGGGTTGCAAACAGCGCGTTTTTTACAAAGACTTCCGCGCCCGTTAAAGCGTTTAATAGCGTAGATTTTCCGGTATTCGTATATCCAACCAGAGCGACGGTTTTTACCCGCTCTTTTTTTCTTCGTTCCGTCTGGCGGGCGCGGCGTTTTTCCGTTTCAGTCAGTTTTTGTTCCAAAAAATGAATCCTCGTACGGATATGACGTCTGTCCGTTTCCAACTTACTTTCCCCGGGACCGCGCGTTCCGATTCCGCCTCCGAGGCGAGAAAGCGCTTCGCCTTTTCCTTTGAGCCGAGGATACATGTATTTCAGTTGGGCAAGTTCCACCTGAATTTTTCCTTCGCTGCTTTCTGCCCGCAAAGCAAAAATATCGAGGATTAAAGTGGTGCGGTCGATTACCTTTTTTCCGCCAAGGGCAGAAGAAATATTCAACGTTTGAGAAGGGGAGAGCTCGCCGTTAAACAAAACCGTTACGTCTAAATCTTCCAGCCGTGCTTTTAATTCCTGCAATTTACCTTCGCCGATATACGTAGCGGGATTGATCTCCCGAATGTGCTGATAAATCGTCCCTGCGTACTCCGCGTTTGCGCTTTCAATAAGCGCTACGATTTCATCGTGCAGTATTTTATAATCGTCGTTTTCAATCGGTTGGATTACGTAAACGACTTCCGTTTTTTGATCCGTCATGCCTCGTCCTCGTCTGAACGGTGTAATTTCACTTTATCCGCTACTTTTCTGCGGTTATCTTCGGAAATCGCAGCATAGTGTTTCCGCGTCGTATTTACGTCTTTATGCCCCAAAACGTCTGCGACGATATAGATATCGCCCGTTTCCCGATAAAGCGCCGTACCGTAAGTAGAGCGAAGCTTATGCGGCGTAATTTTTTTTAAAGGAGTCACGATTTTGGCATATTTTTTTACAAGATTTTCTACCGCCCGAATACTGATTCTGCGGTATTGTAAAGAAAGAAAGAGGGCGGTTTCATCCGGTTCGACCTTAGGATCTTCTTCCTTCTGCGCCATATAAGCGGCGAGGGCGTCGCCGACCTCTTCTGAAAAATACAAAATCGCTTTATTGCCGCCTTTGCGGGTTATGATAAAGGAATTGTTGGAAAAATCAACGCTTTCGTTATTTAATCCTACCAACTCCGAAATACGAATCCCCGTGCCGAGGAAAAGCGTCAAAATCGCAGTATCCCGAATTTTCGTTTTCTCATGGTATCCGCTGGCATGAGAAGAAAGACCGCTCCCGAATTCTGCGGTATCAAGCAAAGTGGAGACTTCGTCTTTTTCCAGCCGGATAATTTCTTTTTCATGCAGCTTCGGCGTTGCAACTTTTGCCGAATGATTGACCTCGATCAAACCTTTATTAAAAAAATATTTAAACATTGAACGTACGGAGGAAAGCTTACGCGCTTTGGCGCGCTCGTCGCACGACAATCTTTTTTCCCCGAATTTGTAATTCGAAAGATAACTTAAATATATTTCCAAATCGATTTCGGTAACTGCATTTAAATCTTCAAGGGAAATATCCCGAATTTTTTTTCCGCGATACTTTTTTTGAGCGAGAAAATTAAAAAAAATACGAAGATCGTAACAATAATTTAAACGGGTGAGCGTACTTGTTCTCGTTTCAACGCCACGTAAAAAATCTTCGCAGAAGTAGGGGAGTTCTTCCAGAAGACGGTCTATTTTATCTAAATTTATGAAATTGCGTTCTTTGTAAAAATCAGAAGATTCTTTCATATCCAAAAAAGTAGTCACAAGAGGGAAGAATAAAAAACATATATAACTATGCGCAAAATCTATGTTTTACGAATAATTATGGCATTTTTGTCAAGATTCCGTAAGAATACGCGCCGAATTCAACGTTTCCGTTAAAATTCGTTTGACTTAGATGTTCGTAATACGTACCGCGTAATTTGATATTATATTTTCCAGCAGAATTATTTACGTAAACGATTGCCGAACGGTTTTTTATTTTTCGTTCGTATACGATACAGTATCTGTCGGCAAAAATTTCCCGATAACTTCCTTCTTTTAAAATCATTTTCAATTCATTTGTACGAATATTACCGATTTTGCGGTAATATTCCGTCAAATCATTTTCCTGACGGCTCCAATCGAAACAACGCCTGCAAAACGGATCGTGATATCCCTCCATACCGATTTCGTCGCCATAGTAGATACAAGGTATGCCTGGCATAGTATATTGTAATAATACTGCCATTTTCAAACATTTCATTGCCTTTTCACGCTCCTCGGCGCTCAAAAAGGAACGTGCCATTTCGTCTTTACTGGAATAATTTTTACCGCCGAATACGGTTAATATCCGCGCCGTATCGTGCGTTCCAAGCACGTTCATCAGATTATCGAGTACTTGTTTGGGATAATGATCGATCAGCATTGCAATCGTTTCACGCAGCTGGAACGTCGTTCCGCTCATCACGAAATTGATGATAGCGTCTTTTAACGGATAATTCATGACGCTGTCAAGTTCCAAGCCGAGCAAATATTTTCTGCGTTGACTGTATGCTATTTTGTTGGAAGCGTCCTCCCAAACTTCCCCGATAATTACGGCGTCCGACGTTTCTTCTTTGACTGCGTGTCTTAATTTTTCAAGAAAGAAATCCGGAAGTTCGTCTGCAACGTCAAGCCGATAACCGCCGATTCCGTGACGCAACCAGTTTTTTAAGACACCGTTTTTACCGAAAATAAAATCCTGATAAGATTGCGATTGTTCGTTTACCGCAGGTAACGTTTCGATTCCCCACCAACTGTCGTAGCGATCGGGAAAATCCGAAAAACAGTACCATCCGGAATAAGGTGAATCGGGCGATTGATGTGCGCCGAGTTCCTGTTTGTAACGGCCGTATTTATTGAAATAACGGCTGTCGTCGCCCGTATGGTTAAATACCCCGTCTAAAACGATACGAATCCCTTTTTCTTTGGCATCGGCAATCAAACGGTCAAAGTCTTCCGCCGTGCCGAGCAACGGATCTATTTGCATATAATCGCCCGTATCGTAACGGTGGTTGGAATATGCTTCAAAAATCGGGTTGAGATAAATAACCGAAACGCCTAAGCTTTTTAAGTAATCGAGTTTTTCCCGAATTCCATTCAGATTGCCGCCGAAAAAGTCGTTGTTTAAAACTTTGCCGAATTCGTTCGGTTTATAATTCGGAATCCCGCCCCAGTCTTTCCGTAAAATCTTATTATCGGCAATCGGATAATCACCGCTTTTATAAAATCTGTCGGGAAAAATCTGATACATCACGCCGCCTTTCATCCAATCAGGCGTTTCAAAATCTTCTTCGAAGACCGTAAGCTGCCAACTGTGCGGATCATCGCACAATTTACCGCAATGCCGTTCTGAAAGCCCAAAATAGCGATCGCCGAAACGAAAATAATAAAAATAAAGCCCAATACGGTTAAACTTCAAAGTTACGGAAAAACCGCTATCGTCCCGATTCATCGGAATTTCGGAAGCGCTGTTTCCGTCTTTGAAATAAACAAAATAACATGCTTGAGCGGAGAAGTTTACTTCTCCGCTCTCGTCCGCTAAAATATGAAACGTGACTGCCTGTCCGCGCGGCACGGCGCCGGTATATGATTTGCAGATTTTTTCAAGAGGATTGTAGTAAAAATCCATTTCGCACTCGCTTTTTCCGCCGCAGCGGAAAATATCACTTGTTCAAAGGTTTCAGATTCCAGATATGATCGGCATAATCGCGAATGCTTCTGTCCGCGGAAAAATATCCTGCGGCTGCGATATTGCAAAGCGACATTCTGTTCCATTCTTTTTTATTCTTACGGTAAATTTCAGACATCTTATTCTGCGTCTGCGCATACGATTCGTAATCTGCAAGACACATATAAGGATCGGCAACGGGTGCGTTTCTCAGCAGATAATTGGAAATATCGGCAAAAGACGTTCCGTTAAAGCCGACGATCAGCGTTTCGATAATCTTACGCATATCGGCATCGCGGTTGTAGTAGAAACTCGAATTGTAGCCGCCCGACCAAATATCTTTTACTTCGTCCGCTTTCAATCCGAAGATAAAAATATTATCGTCTCCTACCCTTTCCGCCATTTCAACGTTTGCGCCGTCCAAAGTTCCGACGGTCAGTGCGCCGTTGATCATAAACTTCATGTTGCCTGTGCCGCTCGCCTCTTTTCCCGCCAAAGAAATCTGTTCGGAAATTTCGGACGCAGGCATCAGTTTTTCAGACATCGTCACGTTATAATTTTCCATGTAGACGACGTTCAGCTTTTCGGCAATTTTGGGATTTTTTCGGATATCTTCCGAAAGGAAACAGATCAGCTTCATAATCTGTTTTGCCATTTCATATCCGGCAGCCGCTTTTGCGCCGAAAATATACGTTTTGGGAAGAATATCGAGGTTCGGATTTTCGCGCAATGCATTATAATCTGCAATGATATGCAATACGTTCAGCAACTGCCGTTTGTATTCGTGCATACGTTTTGCTTGTACGTCGAACACCGTATCGGGATTGATTTCAATCCCTTGGTGTTTGCGCGCATAATCTGCAAATTGTTTCTTTTTGATTGCTTTAATTTCGTCGAGACGCTTTAAAACGCCAGCGTCTTTTTCAAACTTTTTGAATTCGGCAAGTTTGGAAGCATCTTTATCAAAGCCTTCGCCGATACATTCGGTCAATAATTCGCAAAGTTCCGGATTCGATTGATTCAGCCATCTTCTGTGCGCGATACCGTTCGTAACGTTGCAGAATTTATCGGGCGTGTAATCATGAAAATCCTTAAAAACGCTTTCTTTGATAATTTCGCTGTGCAGTTCCGAAACGCCGTTGACGCTGTGGGAACCGACCACGCACAAATTCGCCATTCTTACCGTATTGTGCGAAAGAATCGCCATACGGGAAATTTTATTCCAGTCTCCGGGGAAACGATTCCACAAATCGTCGCAGAATCTACGGTTAATCTCTTTTAAAATACCGTAAATTCGGGGAAGTCTTCTCGCAAGCAAATCCTCCGCCCACGTTTCCAAAGCTTCTGCAAGCACCGTATGGTTCGTATATGCGCAGGTTGCCGTCGTAATATTCCATGCAGCGTCCCAGCCCATAAAGTTTTCATCCACAAGAATACGCATCAGTTCGGGAATTGCAAGCGCGGGATGCGTATCGTTGATATGAATGGCCGCCATCTGAGGCAAAAGTTTTAAGGATCCGTAGCGGCGTTTGTGATCGGACACGATACATTGCAACGACGCCGAAACGAGAAAATATTGCTGTTTTAAGCGAAGCGATTTTCCCTCGTAATGATTGTCGGAAGGATAAAGTACTTTGGAAATCAACTGCGCATCGCTGTCCTCGCGCATAACTTCGTCGTAATTTCCCTGCGAAAACAATTGCATATCGAATTTTTGAACGGCACGGGAACGCCACAGCCGAAGTACGCTTACGGCTTCGGAATTCGCACCCGATACCATCATATCGTACGCAATCGCTTCCACTTCTTTCGCGTTATGGTAAATCGTTTCCATTCCGTGATCCGTCCAGCGCTCTTCCAGATCGCCGTCGAATTTTACGATAAACTGTTTGTCCGAACGCTGCGTCAGCCAAGCTTCACCGCCCGGAAGCCATACGTCCGGTAATTCGATTTGCCATCCGTCCACGATTTTCTGCTTAAATAAACCGTACTGATAACAGATGGAAAATCCCATCGCAGGATAATTCTGCGTAGCAAGTCCGTCCAGGAAGCAAGCGGCAAGCCGTCCGAGCCCCCCGTTTCCGAGTCCTGCGTCGGGCTCTTCCTCGTAAAGGTCTTCAAGACTGACGTTGATTTTTTTAAGCGCATTTTCCAAAGCGGAACGAATTCCCAGATTGTAAACGCTGTTTTTCAGCGAACGCCCCATAAGGAATTCCATACAGAGATAATACACCCGTTTCATCTTCGCTTTTTTGCTCTTTTCATGAAAGCGCTGACGTTTTTCGAGCATGTAATCCCTTACGCTCATAACAACCGCTTTATAAATTTGTTCTCTCGTCGCTTCCGCGGGCCCCAGCCCGAAATAACGGGTCAGTTTTCCCGTGATTAAACGGTACGCTTCCTGTTCGGTTAAGTTGTTCATTCTGTCTTTTTATCTCCTGAAAAATTAGTAACTCAATTCAGCATGCCGAGGAAAAGCCCTTCGTAGTATTTCGCCGAAGCTTCCCACGAAAAATCCGTTTCCATCGCTTTCTTTATCAATTTTGTCCACTCTTCGCGGTTATGATACAAAGAAATTGCTTCTTCGATGACGTAAAGCATATCGTGCGCGTTGTAATCGTGGAAAGTAAAGCCGTTTCCTCCCGCGCCGTAAGGCGTAATACTGTCGCGCAAGCCGCCCGTTTCGCGCACGACGGCAATCGTTCCGTAGCGCGAAGCAATCATCTGCGAAAGCCCGCAAGGCTCGCTCTTGGAAGGCATGAGAAAAATATCCGCGCCCGAATAAATTTTACGCGATAAATCGGAATTAAACGAAATGATCGAAACGACTTTCCCCGGATATCTGCGCGCAAGATCGCTGAAATAATTTTCATAGGCGGAATCGCCCGTTCCGAGCAGAACGAATTGCACGTCGCCGCGCAATACCTGTTCGATCACTTCTTTTACAAGATCAAGTCCCTTATGAGAAACAAGCCGCGAAATCATCGCAATCACAGGCGTATCCGCTTTCACGGGCAGATTGAGCATCCGCTGCAATTCTTCTTTGCATATCGCTTTGGGTGCAATATTTTTCGCATTATAGTTTGCAAACAGAGATCTATCCGTTTCCGGATTATAATAGTCGGGATCGATCCCGTTTAAGATTCCGCATAGTTTGAATTCGTTGCGGCGGATAATTGCATCCAACCCGTGCGAATAATACGGGTCTTTAATTTCCCCCGCATACGTCGGGGAAACGGTCGAGAAGCGTTCGCAGCATTCGATCGCACCTTTCATAAGGTTGATGCAATGATCGTATTCCACCAAATTGCGGTAACGGTTGGAAATCCCGAACAGATCTTCGAGGATATCCAAAGAATATTTTCCCTGATACTCGATATTATGAATGGTGAAAACCGCGCGAATAAACTGATACTCGGAACGGTAGCAGTAAATCGTCTTCAAATAAAGCGCGGCAAGTGCAGCCTGCCAATCGTGACAATGCAAAATATCCGGATAGAAACCGATAAATGACAAAATTTCCATCACGCTGCGGCAGAAAAATGCAAAACGCTCTCCGTCGTCGTAATAACCGTAGCAACCGGGCCGTTTAAAATAATATTCGTTATCTACGAAATAATATTTCACGTGATCGGCTTCGTATTCGAAAATACCGCAATATTGATTCCGCCAGGAAAGCGGAACGAAAATATTACCGATGAATTTAAAATCTTTGCGATATTCTTTTTTGATATCCTGATAGAGCGGAATAATCACGCGAACGTCGAAGCGATCGTCTTTGGCGATTGTTTTGGAAAGCGAACCGATCACTTCCGCCAATCCGCCCGTAGCAATGAAAGGCGCCGCTTCCGAAGCTACGAACAGTATCTTTTTCTTTGCCTGAACGACGACTTCAGGCGCTGCTTCCGGCACGACTTTGACTGCGGGTACAATTTCCACCTCGGGGGCGTTTTCCGGAATAATCGGTTTCTTTTTCGGCGTGGGCGAAGCTTCTTTTACGACCTTAGGCTTCGTTGTTTTTACGGTTGTCGGCTTTTTCGCCTCCGTTTTGGGAGCGGATTTATTCGTTTTGGTCGTATTGCTCATAATTTTTTCTCCTCTTATCAACTTGCGCGATTCGCGCGTTTTTTAAAGCATTCTTCCCTTAGAGATAAAATAAGGAAGGGATTCGCAACCGGCAAGATTCCTTCTGTCGCGCACGACGACGTTTTTATCGGTTACGACGCAATCGAGTTGTACATTCGATCCGATTACGGAATCCTGCATGATAATGGAATTTTTTACTACGCTTCCCTTTCCTATTTTGACGCCGCGGAACAAAATACAATTTTCAACCGTTCCTTCGATCACACAACCGTCGGAGATAAGCGAATTTTTTACGATAGCGCCTTCAATATATTTCGAGGGCGCGGAGTCGCGTACTTTCGTAAAGATATCGCGCGCGCCGAACAACTCATCGCGGACCTCTTTATTCAGCAGTTCCATACTATGACTGAAATAGGTTTGCAAAGAATTGACGCCAGCATAATAGCCTTCGAATTTATACGCGTAAATTTTTAACGTATTTACGTTTTTGGTAAGAATATCTCTGCCGAAGCTCGAAAGTCCGCGCGTAACCGCGTCTTGAATAATGTTGATTAAGAACTCACGATTGATCACCATGATGTTCATATACAAGTTGTATTTACTCTGTTTCTTCAGATCAGGATTGATTTTTAAACCTTTTACCCGCCCCGTTTCATCGGGTTCGAACGTCATATAATACGAAGAATCGAGTTTCCCTTGCGCTTCGTAATAGACCATGGTAAAATCCGCATTCTTTTCTTCGTGGAAGCGAAGAACGTCGGAAATATCGATGTGGGCAATACAGTCGCAATCTGAAATCACGACGTATTCTTCTTTTCTGCGTTTTAAAAATCCCGTAACGCCTTTCAATGCTTCCAAGCGGTTGCTGTAAGGGACGTCGTTTTCGTCAAAATAAGGAGGCAGCAATACGATTCCGCCGTCTTTACGCGCCAAATCCCAGTCTTTCCCGCTACCGATATGATCGATCAGCGACTGATAATTGTTCTTCGTGACGATGCCGACCGTCGTAATGCCTGCATTTACCATATTCGAAAGCGCAAAATCGATCAAACGGTATCTGCCGCCGAACGGAATCGACGCCATCGTTCTATGGCGCGACAGCTCGGGAATATCGTCGTCGTGAATATTCGAAAAAATAACGCCTACTGCTTGATTCGCCATTGAATTATTCCCCCTTGTAATCCTTGTCAAGAATCTTACCGCCCGCAACGTTTGCAGATACGGTAATTTCTCTTCCGAGTACCGCGATCCCGGCGTTCTTTGCCTGATCTTCGCCGACGCAGATACCCTCTTCCACAACGACCATTTCGTCGAGAATGGAATAGTTCACTTTCGCGCCCTTTTTTACGACTGTATCCGCCATGATCACGCTGTCTTTTACGACAGCGCCCTCTTCGACCACGACGCCCGTTGCAAGCACGGAATTTTCCACCGTACCCTCGATTTCGCAACCCAGCGCAATGAGCGAGTTGGAAACTTTCGCCTTTTCCCCGAGATATTCGGGCGGCGCAAGCGGATTCCTCGAATGTATTTTCCATGCGGGGTCGCTCACGTCAAAGACGGGATTCGCACCGAGCAAATCCATATTCGATTCCCAAAGCGAAGAAATTGTACCGACGTCTTTCCAGTATCCTTGGAAACGGTAAGAAACCATCTTTTCGCCTGCATTCAGCATCGCTGGAAGTACGTCTTTGCCGAAATCCTTGCTGGAATTCGGGTTTGCCTCGTCTTCTTCCAGATATTGAAACAATTTTTCCGCAGTGAAAATATAAATTCCCATCGAGGCAAGGTTGCTCTTCGGCTGTTTGGGTTTTTCCTCAAACTCGTAAATCGTTCCGTCCTCTTTCGTATTGAGAATCCCGAAACGGGAAGCTTCCTTCAACGGAACTTCGATTGCCGCAATGGTGCAATCCGCGCCCGTCTGCTTATGCGCTTTTAACATCGCGGCATAATCCATTTTGTAAATGTGATCGCCCGATAAAATGAGAACGTAATCAGGGTGATACATTTTCATAAAATGCATATTTTGATAAATTGCATTTGCCGTGCCCTCGTACCAAGAAGATTTTTTCTTCGCTTGATACGGCGAAAGAATATGTACTCCGCCGAACGCGCGGTCCAAATCCCACGGTTGACCGTTTCCGATATATTCGTTGAGTTCGAGCGGCTGATATTGCGTAAGCACGCCGACTGTGTCGATCCCCGAATTGATGCAGTTGCTCAGCGGAAAGTCGATAATCCGATACTTTGCGCCGAACGCAACGGCAGGTTTCGCAATATTGTTCGTAAGCGCATACAGTCTGCTTCCTTGACCGCCCGCCAACAACATCGCTACGCATTCTTTCTTTCTGAACATTTTTATTTCCCCCAATGCCCTTAAATCTTTATATAATCCGGCTTTATTTGCCGCAGATTCCTTAGATTGCTTTTCCGTTATTTTTTCCGCTTTTCGGCGTATCCGGTTCGCGAACAAGATACAAACAAGTATGTTTCGGCACGTTCAATTCGAGCGAATACGCCTTCCCGTGACTTGCTTTCTTCATTGCCGTTACCGTTTTTTTCGTAATCTTGCCCTCTCCGCCGTATTTTTTATCGTCCGTATTGAATACGATTTTGTATTTTCCTTTGCGGTTGACGCCTAACAGATAGTCCGTTACATCGGCGCCGGAAAAACACGTAAGCGCGATCACTTCGTTCCCTGCGCCGTCCCTGCGGATAAACGCAACGATATTCTTATCGGCATCGTCGGGCGCCAGCCATTCGAATCCTTCCCACGAATCTTCGATTTCATACAATGAAGGCGTACTTTTATAATATTCATTCAAATCCCGAACCATGACGGAAAGTTTGCCGTGCAATTCATAATCGTCGCGCAAAAAGAATTCTAAGCCTTCATGATAATTCCATTCTTTAAACTGCCCGAATTCATAACCCATAAAATTGAGTTTTTTCCCGGGATGCGCCGTCATGTAGCCGAGAAAAGACCGAACTCCGGCAAATTTTTCTTCATAAGTCCCAGGCATTTTGCCGATCAAAGAACATTTTCCGTGTACAACTTCGTCGTGCGAAATCGGCAAAACGTAATTTTCCGAAAAGGCATACATCATCGAAAACGTCAGTTTGCTGTGATTATTCATACGGAAATAGGGATTGAGCGAAGTGTACGAAAGCATATCGTTCATCCAACCCATATTCCATTTGAAATTAAAACCGAGCCCGCCGACCGATCCGGGCTTTGTGACGAGCCCCCATGCGGTAGATTCTTCGGCAATCATCAAAGCATGCGGAAAGCGCAAAAATACTGCTTCGTTTAACTTCCTTAAAAAGGCAATCGCTTCGAGATTTTTATTTTCGCCGTAAATATTCGGAACCCACTCCCCGGGACGCTTGTCGTAGTCGAGATACAGCATCGAAGCAACCGCGTCTACGCGCAACCCGTCGATATGGAACTTATCCAAAAAGAAGCAAGCGCTGGAAATAAGGAAGGAAAGCACTTCGTTTCTTCCGTAATCAAACCGACGCGTTCCCCAGCTTTTATGTTCCATTCTGTCCCACTGGCTGCTTTCGTACAACGGCTGTCCGTCAAATTCATACAGTCCGTGCGCATCTTTCGGGAAGTGCGCGGGCACCCAATCAAGAATCACGCCGATACCGGCTTTATGGAATTCGTCGACAAGGTACATGAAGTCGAGCGGCGTTCCGAGCCGCGACGTGACCGCAAAATATCCCGTTACTTGATATCCCCAACTGCCCTCGTAAGGAAATTCGGTGATCGGCATGAATTCCACGTGCGTGTAATTCATTGATTTCACGTAAGGAACAAGCTCTTTGGCAAGCTCGCGATAGGAAAGGAAATTTCCGTCTTCATGCCGTTTCCAGGAAAGCAGATTAACTTCGTAAGTATTCATCGGTGAACGGAAAATATTCCGTTTTTCAATGGATTTGAAATACGCTCCGTCTTTCCATTCGAATCCGTCGAGATCATATAATTTAGACGCTGTGGCGGGAGAAGTTTCGGCATGAAAAGCCACGGGATCCGCTTTCATGAAGCGGCGCCCGTCTTGCGCCGTAATACAATATTTATAAGTATCGTACTGTTTCAGCGCGGGAATAAACAATTCGAACGATTCTCCGTCGACCATACGGTACATGACGTGCGAATCGCAATCCCAACCGTTAAAATCGCCTACGACGGAAACGCTGCGGGAGCGCGGCGCCCATACGCGGAAGATATAACCTGCTTGTCCGTCCCGTATTTCCCGATGCGCCCCGTAAAGATCGTAGATTCTGTCGTTCTTTCCGTGATGATACAAATAAAGCGGAAAGTCCGTTTCGCGTTGCGCCCGTTCTTCTTTTTTCTGCATGTTGTTTCCCCCTGCGCTGCCCGTAAATGCTCTGTATATCGCGGTGTCATTGGTATAATTATACTATATTTTGCGCCTACTTTCAATACCAAATCCAAAAATTTTTTAATTTTTTTTATATTTTTGTACACGAAACAAAAAAAAGCGGCATTTCTGCCGCTTTCCGTTTTAGATTATTTTGTTTCGCTGTATTTATCTTCTTTCTGCCAGGAATAGAGTTTCCGCAATTCCGCGCCGACCTTTTCAAGCGGCTGTTTTGCTTCCCGTTCGCGGCACGCGATAAAATGCGCGCGCCCTCCGCTCTTGTTTTCGGAAATCCATTTCGAAGCAAACGTGCCGTCTTGAATTTCTTCCAAAACTTTTTTCATTTCTTTTTTCGTCTCGTCGGTTACCAAACGTTTTCCCGTTTCGTAGTCGCCGAACTCGGCGGTATCGGAAATCGAATATCTCATCTTCGTGAAACCGCCGGCATAGATCAAATCCACGATCAGCTTCATTTCGTGAATACATTCGAAATACGCGTTTCTGGGATCGTACCCGGCCTCGACCAATGTTTCGAAACCCGCTTTCATCAAAGCCGTAACGCCGCCACACAAAACTGCCTGTTCTCCGAACAGATCGGTTTCCGTTTCGCATTCGAACGTGGTTTCCAGAACGCCTGCCCGCGCGCCGCCTACCCCCAGCGCATACGCAAGCGCAACGTCCATCGTGTCGCCCGCGGGATCCTGATATACGGCTACCAGATCGGGTACGCCGTGTCCCTCCACGTATTCGCTGCGCACGGTGTGGCCGGGACCCTTCGGCGCAATCATAAATATGTTTACGTTTGCGGGAGGAACGATTTGTTTATAGTGAATATTAAATCCGTGCGCGAACGCAAGATATTTCCCCTCTTTTAAAACGGGAGCAATGCTTTCCCGATAGATATCCGCCATTTTTTCGTCGGGCGTGAGCATCATAATGACGTCCGCCTTTTCCGCTGCTTCCTTCACAGGATAGACTTCGAATTTTGCCGCTTTCGCCGTCGCATAGCTCTTTCCGTCCGTGCGCAAACCGATGATTACGTTGATTCCGCTGTCTCTTAAATTGAGGGCGTGAGCATGTCCCTGGCTGCCGAATCCGATTACGGCTACCGTCTTATTTTTCAGATACTTGAGATCGCAGTCCGATTCGTGAAAAATACGCGCTTCCTGCGTCTTGGGATCGTAAATTTTATGTGCCATTGTTCTTTGCCTCCGTTTTCTGATCTTATTATATTATAGCGCATCGAAAGTATTCCGTCAAGCGCATGACGGTATAAATTCCGCATATTTTCAATAATTATTTGTATATATTGCATAAAATCAACTTATAAAACGAATATTCCCAAAAATATAAAAACGGCTATCCGCCGTTTTTATCCGCCGTTTTTATCCAGTATCTTTTTTGCGACGTCATAGATATCGCCCGCCCCCAACACAAGGATTAAGTCGTCTTCTTTTATTTCTTGTACAAGACGGTTTTTCAAATCCTGCGGCGATTGCACGTACGCAGATTCCCCGACACGGCTTACGAGCGCAACCGCGCTGCCCTCGAACGCAAACTTTTCTCTTGCGGCATAAGTGCGGTATATAATCGGATTTTCCGCTTTTTTTAGAACTTTTACAAAATCCTCCATCAGATCGCGCGTACGCGTATACGTATGCGGTTGAAAGACAACGCGAACCATACCGCGGCACATGCCCTCGGCAGCAGAAAGCGCCGCTTCGATTTCCTTGGGATGATGCGCGTAATCGCAAATAACAGGCACGCCGCATATCGTCCCTACGCGCTCAAATCTGCGTTTTACGCCGCGGAAACTTTCCAAGCCGCGTTTTATCTCCCCCGCCGTCAATCCGCAGAGCCGCGCCGCCGCATATGCGGCAAGCGCGTTTTTGACTTGATATTTTCCGATCACGCCGAGGCGGACTCTGACAATCGGAATCCCGTGCTCGGTTACGGTAAAAGAATATTTTTCCCCTTCGCTCGTCGGTTTTTCCGCACGAATTTCCCCCGCACGAAAGCCGAAACCGACGTCGTGCGGAATTTCGAAGGCCCGACAGTCGTCCGCATTCACCGCAACGCGGGAAGACTGCGCCGCAAACGTACGATACGCTTCCAACAATTCCCGATCGGAACGGTAGCAATCCGTATGGTCGCGGTCGGTATTCAGAATCAAAGCAACGTCGCTATTCAACGAGAGAAAACTTTTTCGAAATTCGCATGCTTCGGTGATGAAATAATCGTCACCCGCAGAAAAATAGTTGCCGAAATCGAGGTCTTCTCCGCCGATATGGCAGCAAAACGCACGGCTTCCGCTCCGGAAAACGTGCGCCAGCATAGAAGTCGTTGAAGTTTTTCCGTGACAGCCTGCTACGGACACCGTATGCGGATATCCCTCCGCAATTTTTCCGAGCAATTCCGCGCGTGTAAAAAGGCGTTTTCCCGCCGCTTTTGCCGCGCGTAGCTGCACGTCGTCTTCACCGATCGCCCCCGTATACACGACGTTTTCTTCAAAGATCTCTTCGTTTCCGCCGATACTAACGGGAATCCCGTTTGCCCTCAGTTTGTTTGTAAAAATACTTTCCGCGGCATCGCTGCCGCGGACGGAAAAGCCTCTGTCGCGTAAAAGCTGCGCAAGCGCGCTCATACTGACGCCGCCGATTCCGATAAAATACCAACCGCGATCCTGTTCGGAAAACATATCACATCTTATTCCAAGAATCGGGCGTTTTGTTACAATAAAAAAACGCGCCTCAAGCGCGTTTTTTATATGCCTTTCAATTAAACGGGCACGACGTTTACGGCACGAAGTTTGCCGCTGTCCTTAGGATCGGGTTCGGTTTCAAAGGTTACCTTTTGACCCTCTTTCAAGGTGCGGAAGCCTTCCGTCTGGATTGCAGAGAAGTGAACAAAAATATCGTCGCCGCCCTCATCGTTGGAAATAAATCCGTATCCCTTTCCATCATTGAACCATTTCACAGTTCCGTTCATTATATTACCTCCTTGGCGCTGACCGAAACGCATCTTATTAATCGTCCCTCATTACACCTTTTTAAATTATATCAATATTTTTGACTTTTGTCAACATTTAATACGATTTACTTCTTTACTTTTGCAAATATTTTTCCAAAAGTTCCACCGCACCAGCGGTAAAAGAAGTCGTTTCTTCGGAATCAAGCCTGCGGTAATTCATGAGCGCCAGAAAATAAATCTGCATAACGGCAACGTTACGCGCTTCCGCAACCGCCGATTTCAACGCCTGCACTGCGGGATTCGCGGTATTTACGATGATCGTCATATCCGCAGGAGAATCGCCCATCTGATAGAAACTGTTCATTTCAGACATTCTGCGCATGAATTCGGAAACGTTGACAACCGCGGGAACGCTTGTATCTTTCAACTTCTCCGTCTTTACCGTAATATTTTTCCCTTCCAACGCCGTCTTAAAAATTTCTTCGATTTTCTGATCCGCTCCGCTCTCTTCTTTTAACGCACCGGCAACGTCGGCGTCGATTCTTAAAAAACGCACGCGTTTTGGATTTTTATATTCGAGATAGCTGATAAAATGCGGATCGATATAGGTGTCGCAAACAAGCGCATCGAGCCCTGCGCTCAAGAACATTTTCACATATTGCGACTGTTTCTTTTCATCGGAAACGTAATATACGGACTGCGGTTCTTTGCCCGCCTTTGCATCTTCTTCCGTAACTTCTTCCCCGTAGCAGCTTTCAATCGGGAGATATTCGCCTTTCAGATTTCTGAAAATAACGACGTCCTTGATTTTCTGATAAAAATCGTCGTCTTTGATACATCCGAATTTTACGAACGTTGCAATATCATTCCAACAAGATTCATATTTGCTCTTATCCTTTTTGTATAACTCGATCAACTTGTCCGCAACTTTTTTGGTAATGTGTTTCGCAATTTTTTGCACCTGACGATCGTTTTGCAAAAATGAACGGGAAACGTTGAGCGGAATTTCAGGGCAATCAATCACGCCGTTCAACAGCATCAAGAATTCCGGAATGACTTCCTTAATGTTATCGGCGATAAATACTTGATTACAATACAGCTTAACCTGACCGCGTTCTAATTCCACCTGCTTTTTTACTTTCGGGAAATACAGAATACCTTTTAAATTAAACGGATATTCCATATTCAGATGAATCCAAAACAGAGGCTCGTTATAATCGGAAAACGTATTGCGGTAAAAGTCTTTATATTCTTCTTCCGTACAGTCTTTGGGTTGCTTCAAATAGAGCGGCGCCGTGTCGTTTACCGGCTTATCCTCTTTGCCGTCCTTCGGGTTCAGATAAATTTCATACGGCATAAACGCGCAGTATTTGTTCAACAGCCGACGAATTTCCGATTCCTTTAAAAATTCCTTTTCTTCGTCGGAAATGTGCATGACAATCTTGGTTCCGCGCGATTGCTTATCGCAGTCTGCAATCGTATAGGTACTGTTTCCATCCGAAGTCCAGTGCACGCCTTGGGCGCCGTCGCGGTAAGATTTAGTAAAAATTTCGATATTTTCCGAAACCATATAGGCAGAATAAAATCCCAAACCGAAATGTCCGATAATTCCGTCGCCGCCCGCCTTCTCGTATTTGGACACAAAATCCGCGGCGCCGGAAAAGGCGATCTGCGTAATATACGTTTCCACCTCTTCTTCCGTCATCCCGATTCCGTTGTCTTCAACCGTGAGCGTTTTCGCCTTCTCATCGGTTGTCACGGTAATTTTATACGCTGCGTCGCCCGTCGTTTCGCCGAGTTCGGCAAGTTTTTTGAATTTCGTAATCGCGTCGGATGCGTTCGCCACAATTTCGCGCAAAAAGATATCCTTCTCGGAATACAGCCATTTCTTGATAATCGGCATCATATTTTCGCTTGAAATTTTAATGTTACCCTGTTTTTCCATGTTTGTAAACTCCTGTCGTTTTTTACAGATTTTATATAAACAAAAAAATCCGCCGTTAAGCGGATTTTTCGTAATTTCCGAAAATTATTTATCGTCTTCCGAACCGAGGATCTCCGCAATGGACGCGCCGCCGTAACCGCCTTCGCTCCATTCTCTGTATTCCTGTTCGTCAACGTAGTCGTTGTAGTTGTTGCGTCTGCCCTTTTTCTGTCTCTGCGGTCTGCCGCCCTCTTCTCTTTCGGGACGGGAATAATCCGCAACGGGCGCTTCCTGCAACGCTTTGATCGAAAGCGTAATTTTGTGCTCTTCCGGATTAAACGCAAGAATCTGCGCGTCTACTTCCTGCCCGATCGCTAAAACGGAAGTAGGATTTTCCAGCCATTCGTGAGAAATCTGGGAAACGTGAACAAGACCGTCGATTCCTTTTTCCAATTCGACGAAAGCGCCGAACGGAACGATACGGACGACTTTACCGTGTACGACTTCGCCTTCCGCATATTTTTCCGCCGCCAAATCCCAAGGCTGAGGTTGAAGCTGCTTGTAACCAATGGATACCTTTTTGGATTCACGGTCGATTTTCAAAACCTTAAATTCATAACGCTTGCCGATTTCCAATACGTCTTTTACGTCTTTCACGCCCGTCCAGGAAAGATCGGAAATGTGCGCAAGGCAGTCGAATCCGTTCACGGAAACAAACGCGCCGAAATTCGTTACACGTTCTACTTTGCCTTCTACGACGTCGCCAACTTGAATGGAATCAAAGAAAGCCGATTCCTTTTCCGCTTTTGCCGCTTCGCGCTCTTCGCGTTCCGCTTCCAAAATAACGCGCTGAGATGCGATGATTTCCTTTCTGCGCTCTTTACGAATTTCAATCAACTTCAAACGAAGCTTCTTGCCGGTATATTTATCGAGCTCTTTCACGAATCCCGCGCGGATTTCTCTAGCGGGAACGAATACGGGATAGGTTCCGAGCTGCGCCGTAAGTCCGCCTTTGTTAAAACCGGTGCAAATAACGGAGAACTCTTTTCCTTCTTCTACGTCTTTTAAAAGCGCTTCCTCTTCTTTTACCTTTTTTACCGCTTTTTCGGAAAGTTTCACTTTGGGAGAAGTTTCAACGACCATTGCGTCGATATTCTCTTCGATCTTTTCCGCATATTTCTCACGGCTGTACTCGTCGCAGTCGAGTTCGGCTTTATCGATCAAGATTTCGCCTTTGCCCGATACGGAGACGTAAATTCCTTCGTCTCTTGCGGAAACGATCTTCACGGTAAGAATTTGCCCTTTGCGATAGCGAGCTTCCTTATCGAACTCCGCTACGGCTTGCGCCATCATGCTCTCTGCCGCCACAGTTTCCGTTGCCTGCTGTACTTCCGCGTTGTTTTCTGCCATCTTAAAAAGAACCTCCTGAGTCTGCCAATCGGGCGTACTTGCGCCCGCTATCACGCCGACCCTTTTAAAAAATTTGATTTTTTCATATCTGAAATCATCGGCATTATTCAAACGAATTACGTTTTTACAATGAGCCGACGCGATTTCACAAAGTTTTCCTGTGTTACTGCTCTGCGACCCGCCGAGAACGAGAACCGCGTCGCACGACTGCGCAATCCGTTCCGCCTCTTTTTGTCTGCACACAGTAGTATAACAAATTGTTTGAAAAATCTCAACTGATTTTAAACATACTTTTCGAAGAATTTCTGCAATTTTCAAAAATCTTTTTTCGGAAAAGGTTGTTTGCGAAACCAGCACTACCTCTTTTTCGCGCAACAAACTGAAATCTTCCTGTTCCGACGAAAAAACGTAAGCTTCCGAACGGCACCAACCGACCAAGCCGACGACTTCCGGATGATCTCTATGCCCTGCAATTACGATCGTTTTTCCTTGCGCGCTCTCTTTTTCGACGATGCCCTGCGTTCGCTTTACAAATGCGCAAGTGCAATCTATGATTTCGATGTTATGCGCTTTGCAATAACCGTATACCGACTCTCCGACGCCGTGCGAACGAATGATCAGCCGCGCGCCGTCCGGCACTTGGGCAAGATCGTCTGCCTGCGCGATCCCGCGCAGGGCAAGCCGCTTTACGACGTCTTCGTTATGAATCAATTCGCCGAGCACGTAAGTATTTTCGGGCGGAACGGCAAAAGCCGTTTCCACCGCTTTTTTTACCCCGACGCAAAATCCGCAATTTTCCGCGACGATCGCTTGCATCAAGGATTGCCCTTCTTTTTAAACTTTTTTTTCGTCGCACGATACTCGGCGCGCAGTTCGTATAATCGGTGTTTAATTTTATCGTCCGCTTCGTCGTAATCTTCCTGCGTCAGCTTTTTACCGTAATACTCGCTCAATTCCATCGGCTCGCCGAACACGACGTGCGTACGGCGGAACACGCGCGGTCGGTTGCACACGACGAACGGAATGACGGGCGTTTTCGTTTTGATTGCAAGCATTGCCGCGCCGCCATGAAAAGGAAGAAACTCCTCCTCCGAAACCTTGTTTCTGGTTCCTTCGGGAAACAAAGAAACTTTTTCGCCGTTTTTCAGAACTTTCATTGCATCCATGATCGGACGGATATCCGTGCCGTCGCGATTGACACCGATCACGCCGACTTTCCGTGCCCAATATCCCACGATCGGCAATTCAAGCACCGACTGCTTCGCAAAATAATGCACGCCTTCGCACGTCGTATGCGCGGGATAAAAAATATCGAACATACTGTAATGGTTTCCCACGTAAATATATGCACCCAAACCGACTTTCTTCGCCCCGTGCAATTTAAAAGGATAAACCAAAGCATGCAAGGGATAAAGCATGAAACGCAAAAAGTTCATTCGGTGCATTCTGTGAATGCCCTTTTTATTCGCGGGGAAAAGCAGTCGGCGTTGTTTCGCCCACTTTTCCGCATTTTTTTCACGCCGTTTCTGTTTCTTTAATTCTTTTTTTTCACGCTTTTTTTGCGCTTTTAACTCTCGTTTCCTTAGTTTCGGCGACTTTTCCGTTTCATCCATTAAATGCTCTCCTGCATTTTTTTCTTGATTTCTTTTAAAACTTCCTCGATCGTCATGTTGGAAGTATCGATCAAAACGGCATCGTCCGCTTGTTTTAACGGTGCGATTTCCCGCGTGGAATCTTGCTCGTCCCGTTTTATGATTTCTTTTTTCAACGCTTCGTAATCGACGGCGTGTCCTTTGGCTGTCAGTTCGTCGTAACGGCGCTTTGCGCGAACTTCCGCGCTTGCGGTTAAAAAGAATTTAAAATCCGCGGCGGGAAGGACGAACGTGCCGATATCCCGCCCGTCAAGTACGCAAGACATTCTGCCTGCAATTTCACGCTGTTTTTCCGCCATTCTCAAACGAACGACGGGATGTTTAGATACCGTAGACGCCGCCATGGAAACGTTCGGTTCCCGAATTGCTTCCGAAACGTCCTCGCCGCCGAGTAACGTTCTTTGCGCGCCGTCCTGATATTCAATATTTAAATCAAGATCCCGCATGCACGCGCCGATCGCCTCTTCATCCTCCAAATCGACGTTTCCGCGAAGCGCTTTCAACGCGCAGGCGCGGTACATTGCTCCTGTATCCAAATACAAAATACGGTAATCGTTTGCAAGCCGTTTGGCAATCGTCGATTTCCCGCTGCCCGCAGGCCCATCGATTGCAACGTTGATTTTTTGCGCAATGTCTTTACGCAAAATTTTCGCGCCCCTCAAATAAACGGGATGCGCCTGCAAATTCCGTTCGATGAACAACATGACGCGAATACAGAGCGGCAATCCGCCGTCAATTTCAGGCTCCATTGCCGAAAACAAAGAACAACATTCGAACCCCGCTTCCCGCGCCGCTTTCGCAGGATAATAAGCGTGAATATCCGTAGTACTGGAAAAAACCACGCTCATAATCTCGTCCCGCTTTAAACGATTGAAAGTTACAATCTGTTCCAACAACTCTGCAACAGCTTTTTGAATTTCCTCTTTTGTGTCTTGCGCGATCGTCGTTGCGCCCCGTATTACCGTCATGAAATATTCCTCAAAATTCTTTTGTTCATTATAGCTGATCGGCACTGATTCTGTCAAACAGTATCACGTAATCGCATATATTATGTTTGACATATTACTATTCAAAATATCAATTTATGGAATTTCCCGCCAAAAAACCGCTTGAAAACGCGATTTGTAAATTAAATCCGCCCGTAAACGCATCTGCGTCCAAAACCTCTCCGCAAAAATGTAAACCCTTGACAAATTTGCTTTCCATCGTTTTCGGATTCACTTCTTTCAATTCTACGCCGCCCGAAGTAACCACCGCTTCTTCAAAACCACGCAATTTCGCAGGAATTAAAGAAAAGGATTTCAACGCTTTGACCAAGGCAGTGCGCTGTTCCCGTTTCACCGCATTAACTTTCGTTTCCGGCACGATCTTTGCCGAGGCAAGAATCATATTTACGCAAGCCGAAGGCAATAAACTTCTTGCGACCGTTTTAATCTGTTCGTTTTTATGCGCTTCGAATTCGCGCAACAATCGCGCATCAAGCTGCTGTTCGTCGAGCGCGGGTTTAAAATCGAGCGTTATCGAAACCTCGTTTAACGAGAAACGGTTGATCTCCGCCGAAAGCGAAAGCGCCAACGGGCCGCTGATACCGTAATGCGTAAAAAGCAATTCTCCCATACGGGACGAAATCGTTTTTCCCAAACGCGTCGCCGTTAAAACAACGTTTTTTAAAGATACCCCTTGCGCAGCCGAAAAATCGTTCTTCAATTCGAGCCCCACCAAAGAAGGAACGGTCCGCACAAGCGAGTGCCCTGCTTCTCGGGCAAACCGATATCCGTCCCCCGTAGAGCCCGTCGAAGGATAGGAAATCCCGCCCGTAGCAACGATAACCCGTTCACACTGCAAATCACGCTTTAACGTACGAACACCGCAAACAGCCCCGTCGGAAATCTCTATTTTTACCGCGCTTTCATTGAGACAAATTTGAACGCCGACAGCTCTGCATGCGCGCTCCAACGTTTTCGTAACGTCACTTGCATGATCGCTTGCGGGAAACACACGATTGCCTCGTTCGACTTTCAACGTAAGACCGTGCAACTCCATAAATTCCATTGTCCGCGCAGCGGGAAAAGCATACGCCGCTCCTGTCAAGAATTTTGCACCCCGCACGACGTTTTGCAAAAAGAAATCGGGTGGACAATCGTTCGTCAGATTACAACGGCCTTTTCCCGTAATATAAATTTTCTTTCCGAGCTTTTCGTTTTTTTCAAGCAAAATAACATGATTTCCGTTTTTTGCCGCCGCATAAGCTGCCATCAAACCGGAAGCGCCCCCGCCGATGACCACAACTTTCTTCACTTTCACCTCTGTAAAAAGCGAGGGCAAAAGCCCTCGCGCATTTTTTATACGGGATAGACGCCCGATTTTGCAAGATCGTGATCCACGCCCTCGTTCTTCGCCTTTCGCCATTTAAAGAAATTTTCAGCCACTTCGGGGAAAGACGCATAGGAAAGCACGTCCTCTTCCTGCGTATAAAATCCTTTTTCCTCAACTTCCGCCTTTAATTTCTCATATTCCGGTTCCAAATCGTCGGCAGGACGATAGGTAATTCTCGTTTCGCCCTTCAGCACCTTTTGCGCCACGTCCTCGTCTACGGGCATCGGTAAACGCCCGTATTTGCCCGCAAACAGGTCTTTCGTCTCTTTGGTTACCATTTTATAACGTTCGCCCATGACAACGTTCATCACCGCCTGCGTACCGACGATCTGGGAACTCGGCGTTACAAGCGGAGGATAACCGCAATCTTTCCGAACGTTTGGAACTTCCGCCAAAACTTCAGGAAGTTTGTCTTCTTTCCCCGCTTTTTTCAACTGATTCATAAGATTCGAAAGCATTCCGCCCGGAACCTGATAAATCAACGTATTAACGTCCACCTGACGCACTTTGGGATTGAGAGAACCGTCTTTTTCCAGTTCCTGCGCAACCTTTTTGAAATGCGCGACAATCGGAATCAGCTTTTCAAGATCAATTCCTGTATCAAATTCCGTCCCTTTCAACGTAGCGACAAGCGGTTCGGTCGCAGGCTGCGACGTTCCGTTGGCAAGCGGAGAAAGCGCAGTATCCACGATATCAACACCTGCCTGAATCGCCATCAGGTTAATCATATCGCCCGTGCCCGTAGTATTATGCGTATGAAGATGCAATTTGGTTTCCGGACGCAACTCCTTCTTCAAAGCCGAAACCAGCGCGTACGCATCGTAAGGCAATAAAAGATTCGCCATATCTTTAATGCAGATATTGTCCGCGCCCATATCCTCGTACGTTTTTGCAAGCCTCACGAAATATTCGAGCGTATGAACGGGACTCGTCGTATACGAAATTGCAGCTTCACAAACTCCGCCGTATTTCCCGCCGTACTTTTTAATCGCTTTCATAGAAGATTCGATGTTTCTTGCATCGTTCAACGCATCGAATACGCGAACCACGCGTACGCCGTTTTCAAGCGATTTTTCAACCACTTTTTCAACCAAATCGTCCGCATAATTGCGGTAACCCAGCAAGTTCTGTCCGCGGAGCAACATTTGGATCGGCGTCTTTTTTAAATATTTACGAAGCGTTCTCAAACGCTCCCAAGGATCTTCGTTCAAAAATCGCATACAGGTATCGAACGTTGCGCCGCCCCAACCTTCCAAAGAATAATACCCGATTTCGTCGAGCTGTTCCAAAACGGGAATCATTTGCTCCGTCCGCATCCGCGTAGCCGCATGAGACTGGTGCGCATCGCGCAAAATGGTGTCCGTTATCATTACTTTCCGTGTCATATTCAACACTCCTTAAACGTTTAGAAAATCGCCAATAAAATTCCGGCAGCCAAAGCCGATCCGATGACACCCGCCACGTTCGGCCCCATTGCATGCATCAAAAGATGGTTTTGCGGGTCGGTCTCCCGCCCGACGTCTTCCGAAATGCGCGCCGCCATCGGAACAGCGGAAACGCCCGCGGAACCGATCAACGGATTGATTTGCCCCTTCGTAAGTTTGCACATGAGTTTCGCCACAAGCAGTCCGCCGATCGTCCCGATCATAAACGCAATGATTCCGATTAAAAGGATGCTGAGCGTATCTACCGTAAGAAACATATCCCCCTTCGCTTTGCAACCGACTGCAATTCCGAGGAAAATCGTAACCGTATTAATCAATCCGTTCTGTGCCTGAGAAGAAAGCCGTTCTACAACGCCGGATTCGCGGAAAAGATTGCCGAGCATCAACATCCCGAGAAGCGGAATCGCGTCGGGAACCAGCAAGCCTACTACGAGCGTAACCGCCACGGGGAAAATTACTTTTTCGACCTTGGAAACCTGACGAAGCGGTTTCATGCGAATCGCACGCTCTTTTTTCGTCGTCAAAAGCCGCATGATCGGCTTCTGAATCACGGGAATCAGCGCCATATACGAATATGCCGCAATGGCGATCGTCGGCACGAGATTTTCCGCCAGAATTTTGGAAACGTAAATTGCAGTCGGTCCGTCCGCCCCGCCGATAATAGCGATCGCCGCCGCAGCCGCGCCTTCGAAGCCCAGCAACACGGCGCCGAACAACGCAACGAAAATGCCGAGCTGCGCGCCCGCGCCAATGAGCATGCTTTTGGGATTTGCGATCAACGGTCCAAAATCCGTCATCGCGCCGATTCCGAGGAAAATAAGCGGCGGATAAATCACTTTATCGACCCCGAAATACAGATACCAAAGCAAACCGCGGTTTTCCACGTTGTCGTAAATGTGTTCCGCACCTTCCGGATAAGTGCCCCAAAGCACGTTTTCCGCGCCCGGAAGATTGATTAAAAACATTCCGAATGCGATCGGGAGCAACAACATCGGTTCGTATTTTTTGACAATCGCAAGAAACATCAACAAGAACGAAATCAAAAGCATGACGTAATTCTGCCATCCGCCTTGAGAAATCCCCATCGATTGCCATAAGTTCGAAAAAATCGAACCGATATCAAGAGAAAGTAAATTTGTCTGCATGAAACGCTCCGATCAGGAAATAATCGCCAAAACGGCGTCGGACTCAACGTTTGCGCCTTTCACAACGTTAACGGTTAACGTTCCGTCGCAGGGTGCGGTGATATCATTATCCATTTTCATCGCTTCCAAAACAAGAATCGGCTGATCCTTTTTAACTTGCGTACCGCTTTGTACAAGAACGTTCTTGATCAATCCGGGAAACGGAGAAAGCACTTTGGTGCCGGCTACGTTTGCCGACGGCGCGGGCGCGGAAACGGGAACCGCTTTGGGTGTTACGGGAACGATCGGCGCTGCCCCGCCTACTTCCTCGACGCCGACGTCATATCGTTTTCCGTTGACTGTGATAATAAAATTACGCATATGATGCTCCTTATTTATATTAAAATTTTCTAATTCGTTTTACGACAAAATCACACTGCACGTTTTCGCCTTCGTAAAAAGCTGCAACCGCCGCAGTAATTGCCGCAACGATTTCCGGCGAAATTTCTTCTTCCGAAGCAGATATAACTTCCGTTTTCTTTTTCGGCGCGGCGTTTTTCTTCCCGCGACGCGCGTTTACGACGCTCATGATTTTCCCGAGCGCGGTAAAAAATAAAATCAATAATACGATCCCGCAAAAAACGAACAGGAAGCCGAATAACGCATAAAACGCCGCTTCTCCCAAATTCATTTTCAGCCAGCCGTCAAGCAAATTCGTGAACATTTAACTCCTACCCCTCAACCGATCAACGTCTGCAAAGACGCAACAAGATACTGTTTGATAAACTGCGGTTCGATTACGTCGTCCAGATATCCGCCTTTCGCCGCATTGAACGGATCGGCATTTTCTTCCGAATATAACGCTTTCAATTTTTCTTTATCGGCATTCTTTTCGTTTGCAAATTCGATCTCGGCGCCGGCCGCGCAATCAAACAAAGCGATCTGCGCGTTCGCAAGCGCATAAGAGTAATCGAAACCGATTGATTTTGCAGCAAATAAAGAATACCCAAGTCCGATCGCTTTTCCCGTTACGATTGCAATTTTCGCAGTGTCGATGGTATCCAGAATGGACAGATACTCGCAAATTTCTTTCAAAAGCGTACTGTCGTTGACGGAAAGCGTGTTGTCCGTTCCCGCACAATCGACGAAACAAACGAACGGCAAACCGTAACAACAGGAAAGCTCCGCAAAATTACGCAATTTTTTCACGACGTTTGCGTTCAATTTTACCCGATCGAAAATCGCCGCCGCAATTGCAATTCCGCCGATACGCCCCAAAACCGTTTTCAGTTCTGGGCAGGAATTTGCCCCAAGTTCGATTCCGTTTTCCACCAACGCAAACAAAGCCTTTGCATCGACGTTTCGATTGAGCGCAGGCGACGCGTCGTTGAGTTCCGCATCTTCGACGGGAACGGAAATCAAATCGGAAATTCGCTTGATATAATCGGCAGCATTCGCAAGATCTTTGATATAAACGGCAGGCAACAGCGCATTTTTCAGCGCCTTATATCCGCCCACTTCCTCCTTTTTCAGATTCTTACCCGCTTGTGCGGAAAGAACCAACGGACTGGTAAGCGCAAACGTACTTTTTTCCGTAAAAAATACGCAATCGCATACGGAAGCAAGCGCCGCCGCAGAACCGTAAACTTCCCCGCAGAGTACGGCAAACTGCATCACGCTGCCCTTTAATTGCGTCGCCTTCAAAAGAAGTTCGGAAATCCCTTCGAGTACGTTGACGCCCTCGCCGACGCGCACGCCGAGCGAATGGAGCAGATAAATAACCGGCGTTGCGTTCTTTTCCGCCGCATTCAACGTTTTGGCAATCTTCTCGCAATTTGCTTTGCTGAGTCCGCCGAACGAAACGTCGAAATTCTGCGCAACGATATAAAAGGGATAGCCGCCGACGGTTGCAAAACCCGTTACGACCCCCTCTCCCTGTGCATCTTCGCCGTAAAAATAATCCTTCGAAAAGCTGAAAGCGGCAAGCTCTACAAAACTGTTTTCGTCTGTAAGCGCAGAAATTTCCGAACGTACCCCCGCGCTTGCCTGTTTGAGTACGGATTTACGTTCGCGTAACCGTTTCATTTGATCCATATGATAACCTCTTTATTCAAAAAGCCAACTTCTACCGAATAATATTATACACACACGAAGACGAAAAATCAAGAGAAATGAAAGAAAAAACCTCTGCAATTTTTAATAAATTTGCAGAGGTTTTTTTACTTGCTTTTTGGGGATAAATCTTCGGGCGGCTTTTTATCTTCATCCTCTTTTTTTACGCCCTTCGTCACAATTGCGCCGTCCGGATCGACGACTTCCAAAACGAATTCATCCTTTTCCACTTTCCCTTCCACACGCGTTTCCCGATGGAATTTTTTTTCAAACCAACCGAGAATCGCATCGGATTTTTTATACAAAAAGACAAACAGAATTACAACCAGAACGATCAAGACCGCCCAGATCAGCAACCCCCACCAAGTATTTAAAGGAATCAACGTGATCGAATAACTCGTCGTAAAAATGGCAAGCACGCGCGAAATTAAAATTACGGTAAAAAAGTACCACACCGACATAGACGACATTCCCGCCACGAAACACAAAATATCGTCCGGAAATACAGGAAGAAGGAACATCGCGGAAAGCAGAAGCTTATCTTTCCCTTTAATTTTTTTCAACCATTTGTCGAGCGTGTCTTTCCCGACCATCCAAGCAACCACGCGATATCCGGCATAACGGCCGATTAAAAAACCGACCATGGAACCGATTAAAATTCCGACTAAACTGTATATACTTCCGAGCAACGGCCCGAACAGAGCACTGCCCGCAATCACCGTTACCGTACTCGGAATAGGAAGTATGACGACCTGAAGAAATTGCAGCGTAATAAACAATACCGTCATAAAACTTCCGGCGCGCTTTAAGTATTCTTCGAAGCTCCCTTCGTCGCGGATAATATCAATGAATCCCGTTTTTAGTAAAACATAAAATCCGACGGCAAAAAAGACCAGCATCACGTAAAGCGTAATGCAAGCCTTATAAACGACTTCTTTATTCAAACAATAAAATACGACGTCTACGACAAGCGCGCCGACGTTCAGTACGGTTCCGCCGATCAACGCAAGCAAATACAGCCAACGGCTCCAATCGTCTTGAAAAAACAACAAACAAAGCACCAGAAATACTTCGAATATTGCTGCGGCAAGCGTCATGCATAAAGCGTGAATGATAATTTTTGAAGTTTTATTCATAATGACCTCTATGCTTCCGCTCCATCTCTTCTATTATACACACATTGCCGCGAATTTAATCAAATTTACCGTTGATTTCCAAAATCGCATGCCGTGCGAGTTCGTCGCAACGATTGTTCAATGCGTTATCGGCATGCCCTTTTACTTTATGAAAGGTTACGGCGTGAATGCGCGTCAACTCCAATAATTTTTGCCATAAATCAAGGTTCAAAACAGGTTTATGATCGTTTTTCTTCCAACCGTTCCGTTCCCAACCCGTCACCCAATTCTGTAAAAAAGCGTTTACCACGTATGCGGAATCACTGTAAACGTCGACTGCGCAAGGATATTTCAGTTTATTCAATCCTTCGATCACGGCAGTCAGTTCCATACGGTTGTTTGTCGTTTCTGCTTCTCCGCCGCTAATTTCAAGTCGGTGTTCACCCGATAAAAGCACCGCACCCCAACCGCCCGCGCCGGGATTCCCAGAACACGCGCCGTCGGTATAGAGAATGACGTTTTTCTTACGATTCATCCGAAAGCTCCTCCGCCCGCCGAACAGCCGCCGAAACGGCAGATTCAACGATTCCGGCAAACCCGTCCCTTTCAAAGCAGGCGAGCGCTGCCGCCGTCGTTCCGCCCTTGGAAGTCACCGCGGCAATCGATTCTTCAAACGAAGTTTCGCTATTCTCCGCCATTTTTACGGCGCCTTTCATCGTTTGAACCGCAAGCGTTTTGGCTTGCATAGGCGTGAGCCCTTCCCGAACGCCCGCTTCTGTAAGAGATTTTAAAAATAAAAACACGTAAGCGGGTCCGCTCCCGGAAACCGCCGTGACGGCATCGAGCATTCCTTCTTCGATTTCAAGCGTTCTCCCCACGGAATCGAACAATGAAAATACAAACTTTTTCTCTTCGGAAGAAAGATCAATCGCGTCGATCGCAGAAACGCCCTCCCCCACGCTACACGGAAGATTTGGCATAATTCGCGCCACTTTTGCGCCGCCAAGCGCAGCCGAAACGGCAGCCTTGCGCTTCCCGGCCATAATGCTTAAAACAGTCGGCACATGCATTCCGTTCAGCTCTCGCGCAACGGCGGGAAATACCTGCGGCTTTACGGCAACCAATATATAATTACAATTTTTTACGAGCGCGCAATTATCCGAAACCGTATGGATTCCGAGTTTTGCAAAACGCATCAAATTTTCCGAATTCGGATCGCTTACGACAATTTCGTCCGACGCAAGAAAACGACTGCCGATCGCGCCGGATAAAATCGCGTACGCCATAAAACCGCCGCCGATTACACCCAAGCGGTACTTTTGATTCATGATTTTTATTCCTTATTATAATCGTTTGGTTTGAGTTTAACATAGCAAAAAAGCTTTTGTCAACCCTTTGTAAAAAATATTAGGAGAAGTAAACTGCATCTCCCCGAAATTATTTTTGAATTTATTGAATTATTTTGTAAAATATTATATGTTTTTGTACAAAAATATTGACTTTTATTTGATTCTGTATATACTTAAATTTGTTCAAACATTTTTTAGGAGATAAATACAACCCACTCCCGATGACGCTTAAAAGATGTCAGTACATGTATGTACTGACATCTTTTAAGAAAAAATTATGGAAAAAAATGGTAATTTTGGAACTTTTATGTAAAAGTTGGGACTTTTTACGGAAGTTTTATCGTTATACTATCATAAGAAATGGATACGGGAAGCTATGAATAAAGACGATATTATCGAAATCATTAAAAAATTTCCTTATATCGAACGGGGAATCATAAATGGCGAATCGAATCTTGTATTTTATATCGGCAACAGAAAGCAAACTTACAACATCACCAAACCCGTGATAGCCGTATATGACATTATAAACGAAATTCATGCCCGCACCAAAAACGTTTGGATGCACTTTATGATTTCGGCAATCAAAGCAGGAAAAAGCGACATTTACACCATTCATCACGTCCCGTGGGAACGAAATGCTTATTACAGCAGAAAACAAAAATTCATTGAAAAAGTATACAATTGTTGCATCAGCCAAAATTTAGTAAATTACGAAGAAATTTTAGAAGAAGAAATTGCATAATGAAAAAATTAAACGCACGGGAAACACTGCTTGTCATTACAGAATTACTGTTGTATTATGCGGAAGAGCTCCGCGATGCCACACCGAAAAGCGGCTTCGCTTACGGCGCAAAAACCGCTTACGTGGAATGTTTGGAAATGATTCAACTTTGGGATTCCGCGCACAAAATCGGACTGGATTTCGAAATCGAATCAAAGTAGCCTTTATAAGATGATATAAAATACAAAAAAGCTTTACCGTAAGATAAAGCTTTTTTGCAAATTATATAACTGGCAGGGGAGACGCGATTCGAACACGCAACCTACGGTTTTGGAGACCGCTACTCTACCGTTGAGCCACTCCCCTATGCGCGACACTTATTATATAATATTATTTGCCATTCGTCAAGATTTTTTAACGGATAAATCCGATAATTTCTTTAAAGTAAACATTCCGAAGAAAGTTTCTTTAAAATCTTTCCGTATTGCGCCAACGGCGTTACTTGCTCGCATACCGTTTTCAGTTCGTCGGAATAAAGGCGAACGTATTTTTTTGTTTCCTCCATCGTCCTGTGTCCCAGCCATTTTTGCAAAAGCATTGCATTACAATTATTTTCGATCATAATTTTTCCGAAGGTATAGCGGAAAAGATGAACCCCGCTTTTATCGACGCCGCAATGGTTGAGGTATCTTTTTACCAATTTATACACCGTAGAACGGGTAAACATCGTTTCTTTGTCCGTGCATCGAAAAAGATACCCCTCTTTAATTTTATTGATTCTAACGTATTGCCGAAGAAGTTCGCTTAATTTCATGCTCATCGGAATACGGAGTACGTCGCGGTTTTTCGTAACCCGCAACGTTATGATTCCGCGGTCGAAATCAAGATCTTCCATTCGCACGTTTCGCACGGACTTCGAGCGCGCGCCCGTATCCAACACGAATGCGACGAGAACCGAATCGGGATTATCGGGCGAAAAATTTGCTGCGATTTTACAAACCTCCTCGTCGGTAAGCGGTTTTCGGCACGTCATTTCCTCCCGCTGCAACGTGATCTGAGGGATATTGAATCCCGGTTTCAGCTCACTTTCGTAATAATGGCATACGCGGCGCAAAGCCTTCAAGCGGTTGTTCACGGTCCGCGCGGAACAATTGCGTTGCAATTGCGAAAACGTATAGTCTTTTATCACCTCCTCGGTCAGCTGACGAAATTTCCAAATACCGTGCGCGGAAAAATAACGCAGAAAATCTTTGGCACAGGCATCGTAAGATTCCAGACTCTCCTCAGACAAATTCCGAATGCGATTGTCCCGCTGCCAGATTCGCACGGTTTCTTCAATTTCTTTTTTCATAAAAACCTCCTATAAAATAATGATTGAAAAAAGAAAGTCCGTACAAACCTGTACGGACATCATTTTCCGGTATTTCCTGCACACCCGCATTCAATTCCCGGCAAAACGCGCTTTTAAGCAGTACATTCTACGGGAAAAAATTGATATATTTTTCGTTTTAACGTATAATAAGCAGCCGAAAAACCGTCCGCATAAGAGCTTGCCGTCCCGATGGAGTATTTCCAGCGGTTATTGTTTGCAGTCACGAAAGCGTTGTAAGATAAAATTTCGTCTACAAGAATGCGATAATCTTCAGCGACGGTTTCCTTGGCTTCGTCGGACAGTTTTGTATAACAAATGAGCGCAGAACGGATTGCCCTGCATTTGTCGATCAACAGCGTCTGTTGCTGAACAAACGCAACCGCATTCCGAAATTCTGAAATCAACCCCTCTTCCCCCAACGCTGCTACGCTTCGGGTTTCGCGGAAATCGCAAAAAGAACATTGCCTCGTTGCTTCCCCTTCGCGCGTTTCCGTCGGCTCGATCGTTATAATCCATTCCCCAAAACGATGACCGTTCGGCGGGATAACGGGAAGCGGAATTTCCTGCCCATCTGCGTTGAATACTTTTTCACAACCAAAGCATTTCCAATGATCTGATATCCCTTCGCTCGTACAAGTCGGCAACACGCTTGAAACGTGCTGCAATTGATGATCGCGCGGCGGAATCGTTTGCACTGAAGAAATTTGATTGATACCCTTTCCGTCGGAAAAAAGCGCGTCGCACAAATTGCAAGACCAAAACTGCGCACGCCCCTCCTGCGTGCAGGAAGCGTCGATTGCAGCGTGTTTGCAAAGATCATGCCCTTTTGCCGCAATCATAATCGGCGCGGCAATTTCGCGATTACACGCGCGATCTGAAAATAATCGTAGACATTCCGAACATTTAAAATAAGCGTAAATTCCCGTCTGCGTACAAGTCGGCGGCACGGCGAAATATTCGACCGTTCGATGCCCTTTCGGCGAAATCAAAACGGGTTCTGAAATTTCCGTTGCGCCGTCTTCGTCCGCATAAAGATTCGCACACATAGCACACTCGTAAAACGCTTCATAACCCGAAGCCGTACAAGTGCTTGCAACTGCCGCATGAAATAAAAATTCATGTCCGCGCGCAGGTAGCCGTACGTCCTGCATGAAAACTTCGCCGCACGCTTTTTCATCCGAATACAATTTATAACAGCGCAAACATTTCCAATATTCCAGATTCCCGTTCAGGTTACAAGTAGGCTCTTTCGCGGAATAATGAAACAAACGATGTCCCAAAGCGTCTTGATCCACGTATTTTTCTTGGATATAATCAATACCCTGAAAAACCGCAATCGCCCGATATACCGTTTCGCCGCGCTGCGTACAGGTTGCTTTCTTTTCCGACGTTGTAACCAAAGCGTTTAAAATGCGATGATCATCTCCGTGGGAACAAGTGAACGTAACGGAAATCGAAGCGCCGCCATCCGACTCAAGCGTCCATTCTCCCCAAACGGGCGGCAAATAGTCGTGTTCTCCCGCGGCGAGGTTTGAAATTTTTTGATAACCGCAAAAGACACAAACGGAAATTTCTTCCCCCGCCTGATCGCAGGAGGGTCTGCTCACCGTCGTTTCAAAGCGGCAAATTTCTTCCCCGCCTTCACAACACGGATTTTCGCATATCCAGACGTGACAGTCGCTACCCGCCACGTGCGTATAACGTCGGACGCCGGTATGACCGGTCATCGGAACGATTTTCGTTTGTTCAAAACGATATTCTTTCCCGCAAAACAAGACGGACGCAAAAGATCGATACATCCCGTCTTTGACGCAAGTTTCAAGCGTATTTTCAAACTGCAAATTTGCCGAAATGCGCTGTTCGTCCAAACATGACGAACAGGAAAAAGTTGCCGTTGCGGAATCGCCGACAACCGACCAAATCGGCTCGGCATATAAATGTCCCCTTGCGCTTTCTGCATGAACGGCGGTAAATTCCTGTTCGCAAACCGTACAACGAAACGTTGCATATCCGTCGTCTGTACAGGTTTCCCTCGTTTCCGAAAGAACGTACGCATGACCGTTTGCCGCGCAACCGATAGGCGGATCGGGAAACGGTTCGGGGGGATTCGGGTTTGCTTCCAAAAATTCGGTTTGATAAGCAAAACTTACGGCAGCGGATTCCGAATCCGTCTTTCGGATCGAAGCCCCTTCCTTCCACGCGTATCGGTAAACGGCTGTAAAACGGTCTTCGTGCAACGTCCGTTCACATATGATATATAAACTGCCGTTTGCGGTTAAAAACGAAATTTCCGATTTTCCGAATAGAGTTTCGCCGAAATCGGGCAACCTCTCGACGGGGATGCCGTTTCTACGGTAAAACAGTAACGTTTCGTCGTCGGAAAAAGCTTCGAATTCAATTCGTTCGCCGTTCGGTTTTTCCAAAGAGAAACTTAATGCAGTGCTGTTCAACGTTTGGTACACGGTATACTTCAAAACTTCGTCCGATTCCAAAGAGAATGCAAAAGATTCGGAGGACTTTTGAGTATAAGACGGAGTAAATTGCGCTCGATAATACCCCTCTGAAGTTTCGTAGACCGCTTGATTGCAAACTGCCGTTTGATAAAGAAGATCGACCTGTGAATCCGTTAAAACTTCCGTAACGTATACGTTTGAAAGGTACGGCGTCCCCATTTGAAATTGAGATTCACTCGTTCCGAACGTAATCCCGCTTACCGAAATTTCCGATAAAAATTGTTGTACCTGACTTTTGAGCGTTTTATTCAGATCCACGTCGGCACGCAAATCACCTGAATAAAGCAACGCCATTTTTCCGTCACGGTAAAAAGAAACCGCACCGTTTTCGTAAAAACTAACGGTAGCAAAAGAAATTCGATCGGTAAAAAAGATTTCCGCCCGCTCCTGATTTAAAAAGTCTTTTCCCGCTTCCGCGTCTTCTTCGTAAAAATTCCCTGCAGGCGTATATAATACGGAAAGGTTTGCAGTGAAACCGCCGTTCGTTATAAAGGGTGTCCAGTCGCTTTTTAATTTGGCATAAGAAAAACTAACCGAAATCCCCCGCACGGCTTGCGGAATCTCTGCAATTTTGTCGCCCGCGTTCACCGCGCCCGACAATTGTGCGTAACAAGTAATTTCTTGCGGAAGCAGTACCGTATTCTTTTGTGCCGCGCTGCAAACGACAACGTTTGAAATCGCTTCGGAAAACCAAACTTCACCCGTTTCAAACGCCTGTAAAATGGAAGCGGTCGCCGTTTCCAACCTTTCCACTTCAATTCCATCGCAATAAAACGTTACGGTATCGTTCCGATTGATCACAATGCTTTTCCGCGAAGTAAAATGCGAAATCCGCGCGCCAAACGGCAACCGAAAGGAATCACCCGACATAAACAAATGATTCGAATTATCGCAATCAAACGAAATACAAACTCCCTGCGTTCCCGCTTGCGGTATCGGAAACAAAGTATGCTTTGCAGGAAGGGATTCGTATTCCAGAAAATTGCAGCTTTCGGAAACTTCTTTTGTAAACACGTCGTTCCCTTCCGATTTTGCCGTTATCACGCCGTTTTCATAAGTAAAATTTAAAACGACGTCGTTCCACAGCCCGTTTTCTACCGCATCGGGAATACCCGCGCCTTCGCCAAGCGCATCCGGAATCGATATGCCGTGCAGCAACGCTTCCGTCTGCTGTTCGACGGAAGGATAACGATAAGCCGACAGCATACGATTTCCCGTCCGATCCGCCCCGCAAAAAGTCAACGCGTCCAGATGGTAATCCGTAATTTTCTGCCGCAGGAATAAACCGTAATACACGACGCCGTCTGCAATGATTTCCGCTTCGCCCGTCGTAAAATATTGCCACGCACCGTTTTGCACGCCGCTTAACGAGCCGTCCGGCTCCAAAGCAACTTTCCGTTCCGCGTGATCGGAAAGCCGGAGCCAGTACGCACCGCAAATTTCTTCGGGAAACAAATCGATTCCTAACGTGTCCGTTTCCATTGCTACGAGTTCGGAACGAACGAAATGGCCGTTGACATTGCAAATAAAACGATAAATTTCATTGGATTCCGTAACGGTAAATAAATTGTTTCCGTCTTGAAATATACTCAAAACCGAAAATGGCAGCTTCTGAAATAGTGTTGATAAATCTGTAATTTCGGCACCGCGATACACGTAACACGTATCTTCCTTTTCTAAAAACAGAACATACCGTCCGTCTTTTTTCAACAAAAACGCACGTTCTCCACCGGATAAAATACGAAACGCAGTTTCACGATCAAACGCCATTCCGCTTACGGGATTCAGTTCCAAACCGTAAACGCCGTCCGCCTCAACCGTATAAATAAAATACGTTTTGCCGTCTTCATCGCAAAAGACAGAGATCCCCGTAATACATGCGTCGCTGTAAAACACCTCTTGCGAAACGGAAGAAAAGGGCTGAAAAGGCGAATCGGACAAAAACATCCGCACGGAATAACCGCCCTGCGGCAAAGAAACGGAAGCGTAAACGCACCATTTTTCCATAACGGAATTATAAAAAATCGCCGATACGCCGATTCCCGAAACGTGACGTAAACTATTTTCCATCGACGCCCAATTTTTGAGATCAAACGATTGCAGAAACTCCCCGCGCTCCGTCAACATGATATATGATTTTTGCATTTCAGAAGCGTTGATTGAATTCGGATATATTTTTCCTTCGGAATCCTCGTATACGCTGATTACGGAAGCGCTGCGACTCAAAGTTCCGCTTGCGCTAACGCTGTGCGGTTTGTTTGCCGTAGCAAAATAAATACTTGCGCAAAACAAAAAAACGGATAAAATCAGCCACGCCGATAATATAATTCCCCTTTTCAATTTCATCAAATAGCTCCGTCAAAATTAGATCAGGAAAATTATACCAATTTTCACAGAGCCAGTCAATCTCGTTTTCGACAATTTTCGCCATATTTCGACTGATTTTTTATTTTTTATAAAAATGTCCCCGCGGCATTGCCGCGGGGACATCCATTTTAAAAATTAGCTTGATTCTCAACGTAACCGACGTAGATTTCCGAACCGTCTGCATTTCGGTAACAAATCGTTACGCCAACTTTACCGTACTGATAAAGCGTCGAGTTTTGCTTGAACGAATACGTTTCCTGTTTGATCGTATCGCTTTCGATTACGTACGTTTTGGAATTCGAACTAATCGGAGCTTTGATGTAGAACTCGTACCGATAATTTTTGGTAATCGAGGAATCATTCGCAAACGCGCCGATCAACTCGTGCGTAAGATCTGCCGTCGTCGTATTCGTATAAGGCCAAGGTCCGCCCGAGCGCGTTGCTGTTACTGCAAATTCGATTTTCTCCCAAAGCGCTTCTACCGTGTATTCAACGCCCTGCATCTGAGAATAAGACAATTCTTGTACTTTAGCCCAAACCTGATTGGTTTTCGCATACCAGCCGAGGAAGCGATAGCCTTCCGCAGAAGTTACTTTATCCGCTTCGAATAACGTGTAATCGGCTTCGAACGTTTTCGTATAACCGCTTTGGTGCGTTTTCCCTTCGTAGATAAAATCAAACGCACTGATATATGTTACCTTATCGGGAGTCATATACGAAAGTAATTCCGCACCGTTTTCATCGATATCCACTTGCGTCCATTCTCTTCCGTTTTCGTAAGCGGGAATCACAAACACGTTGTTTTCCGAAAGATGCGACACGGTAAACGAATCCCAAAGCGTTTCCCCTTCGTATACGTTGATAGGCGCGCCGTACAGCATTTGCGTTTCGTAATAGTACATTCCGTCGTCGCCGCGCAGCCAACCGTCTACTCGCTGACCGCATTCGAATCTTACGTTATAAAGATTGCGCGTATATTCGATTTCGATCGTTTGATTCGCATTCTTCGGCCCGAGCAGCATATGCGGCCATGCGTAGGAAAACCCGTCCTTCTTCTCTTCGGCAGGAATGATTTGCGGCGCGATTTCATCCGCATACATCTTCACACCGTCCTCTAAATAAGGGCACGCGCGAAGCGTTTCCGTTACCGTGCTGCCGTCGCCCTGTTGGAAGATCACCGTAAACGGATCGACCGAAGTTACGCTGCTGCCCGTCGTTGCGATCGGACTGTGTCCTTGAAGCGAGAAGGTTAAGGTTACTTTGGTGCCCGCAAACGTTGCGCGGGGGTTTCCCCATCCGTCCGCATAATTCAGACAGTTCTGATTTAAGATTTCAATCTTCGCTTTTCCGTCGGCATCGCTGTACGAAACGGCGACTTCTTTCAGCGTGTCGGGCTTTTCCCCGTTTTCATTATATACCGTTAAATCGGCTTTCACGTCGGGAACCAAGTTCAAATTCGCTTCCTGCGCAATCTGCGTGCCGTGCTTTCCGGAAATTCTTCCACCCGTAAGCGTAGCCTCCAGATTGTAACGGGAACCGCCCATAAAGTTGGTCGTATACACGTTCGTGATTTCCACGGAAACGTTTTGAATCCACATGGCCCAAACGGTCGCGCCGCTCAAAGATTTTACGTCGTCGACCATCGTCCATCCGTTTTCGCCGAAATACCACCAGCCGAGCTGTTGATATTTTTCAAGACGGGGAAGTTCCGCAAGCGCGTAATCGTCGTTGAAAGATACCGTTTTAACAAATTCGTTTACCCCGTAAACGCTTCCTTCGAAGCGATAATCGCTTGCCAGCGTTACGGTTACCGTATTATCCACCTGATGCGCGTAAAGATTCAACGTACATTCGCCGAGATTTCCGATCAAGCCGACAATCGTTTCGTCAATTGCGCTAACCTGTACGCCGTTTCCGTTTGCCTGCGTAAAGTAGCCCGCAAAATCGTATTTTGCAACTTTCATGCCCGCGCCGCTCAATTCGATCGCCGCCGTTCCGTACGTGTAGACGTACGGCTGCGACTTGACATAACCTTCTCCGCAAGACGTATATCCTGCAAGCGCAAAATCGCTGTAAACGTTCACCGTATACTTAATCGGCAAATATTCGGCATAAATGGTATCCGCACCCGTTACAACGTAATTTTCGGATACCGACCACGCGCCCGTATATCCTTCACGATAAGGTACTTCCGGCAGATTCGACAAAACCGCGCCGTATTCGTAGTTTCGCGTAATCGTTTTTCCGTAACCTTCGAACACGATATCGTAGCCGAGCTCACTCCAAACCGCATAAAGCGTTGTATTTTCCGTAACCGCGGGCATTTGCGTAAATACTTCTCCGCCCTCCGAAAACGCGAAACCGTCCAGGAAATGTCCGCTGACTTTTACTTCGCTCGGAAGATCCAAACCGCTTCCGTACGTATAATCAACCGTTTTCCGATATTCGTTGCGCATTGCGTCGTAATCGAAGCCTTCGATTTCGAACTGACTTACAAGCGTCACCGCATACGTCAACGGCCGATAGACTGCCGTGAAACGGCGTGCGCCCGTAACCGAAACTCCGTCGAATAATTTATCGTAACGGATTCCGTTTTCGTCTACCCAACAGTCAAAAGCATAGCCTTCGCGTTCCAAAGGAATATCGGTACGGAAAGCGTCTCCGTAGAACGCGGTTTGCGTATACTCCGTGCCGTTTACGCGATAGACGATATCGTATTCAATCTTTTCCCACTTCGCGGTAAGTTCCAGTTCGGAAAGAATATTTTTGCAATCCGACAACGTACGGTATTCGTTCCCGTCCCCGTCAAGGAAAGATACAAGACGGTAACCGCAGTCGTCCGCTTCGGGCAACGAGAACGGAATTCCTTTTCCGTTTTCACCCAAAATCATATTTCCTTCACGATCGGCGAGATAGAATCCGTCGTCGTATACGTAAACGGTATGTAACACGTATTTTCCGTTTTCAAGCTCGAAACCGAACTGTCCGAGATTCCTGTCTCCGTCGCTCACGAACGTAACGTGATATTGATTCGGCGTATAAACCGCAAAAATTTCCTGATTCGGACGGATCGTACCTTCCGGCTTCTGCCATTCCAACGTATAGCCGTTTCTTTGGTAAGTGCTCAAATCGGGATACTGCAAATTCGCAAGCAATTCCCCGTTGCTGCCGAGCATTACAGACTGCGTTTTCAGCGTTTCGCCGCCGAGCACGAAGGATACGCGCGTAAGCGTTCCCGAAACGTAAATATAATTTCCGTTTTCGTCCTTCCATCCCTTTTCTTGCGCATCGTCCACCGCTTTTCCGATTGCCTCTTCCAGTTCGTCGGCAATATCGCAAGTCACGTCGGAAACGCCTTCGTCCATCACGCCCTGCGGATTGCGCAATGCAAGATCGGCTTGAATGGACATCTGAAAGGATCCGGAAACCGAAACGCCGGTATCGACACCGAGCGTTTTGATACAACCTTGCTCGTTCGTACTCAAGGTAAGCCGAATGTCCGTCATGACCCCGCTCGTCAGCGCGCCGCCGTTCAACACGACGTCCCACGTTTGCTTTCTGTAAGAAACGCTTCCTTCTTTCGCATCGGATTCCGTAAACGAGAAGGATTTTAAAAAGCTTTCAAAGATTGCGCCGTAATCCCCGCTGAAAGAAACGGGATTCATTTCTTTCGGGAACAACTGCATAATCCAGTCCGCAAGATTCAGCATAAAGCCAAGCTGATTTAAAACGTCCGCAAAGAATACGTCCATCGGCATCGCGCGGTACATCGTGATGTAGTTGGCTTCCGTAAGTTTATTGTTGGAAGTTCCGCTTTGAATGCTGGTCTGTACGCGCTTCATGTAGACCATGCCGTTTTTCACCGTTAAATCGAGCGTAGAATCGCCGCTGATCGCCACGACGACCATGCCGACCCCGCTGTATTTCAAACGAATGTTGAGCCCCACGTCTCCGTTTTCGTCAACGTTTACGGAAATCGCAATCACGTCGATCGTTGCATCGATTCCTGCAATCGAGGCTTTCGCCGAACCGTTTATGTAATAATTCGAATTAAGAACGTATTTATGCCGTACTTCTTCGCCCGAAATCACTTCGCGATCGTTCACCGCTTCCTGATGCGTCACGGTATTGGCAACCGTCTTTAACAGCGCGCCGATCCCGTAAATATCGAAGTATCCGTTCAGATCGGTCGGGCCGCTTAGCGCTTCCGCAGAAAGCGACTCCGTTTTGATTCCGACCGTCACGCCAGTCACTTCCGTTGCTTCGGAATTATAAAGGTTTGCAAGCACAATTCCGGAAAGCAAACCTTCCGACTTTCCGATTGTCAGCGTGACGGGCGAAAGTCCCTCTTTCCCGAAGATTGCTTCCGAATTCAACCAAATCGTAAATTCCTCGTCCCCTGCCTGAATCGCCGTAAGGAATGCGGGCTTCAGGACGGATTCCGAACCCGAAGCGCTCCCCGAACCGAATACGTCCCCCAAACTGAGCGACAGTTTCATAGACGATACGACGGCGGCAAGCTGTTCGGCCGTCTTGACTTCCAGCCACTTCGATATGATGTAGTCGTTCAAAATTTCGCTCTTGAGATCCAAAGCCGCAAGCCCCGCGGAAAGCACCGTCATCAATTCGTCTGCGGAAGCGTAAAGTTTCAGCGGACGATAATTCGGATCGCCCGAAACGGCGTCGGCAATGGAGCAGTAATTTGAAAGCGTAACGAAGAAATCGAGCACCCCGTTTCCGTCGTAATCAAACACCAACAAATCGAAATACGTATTTTGTGCGGCGTTTTCAATGGCAAGGGAAACGTTCAAATACAATTCTGGCGTCACCACGATTGATTTTTGATCTTTATCAATCGTAAAAAGCACGTTTCCGCCCGTATGATACGTAACCGTTCCGGAAACGGAAGAAACTTCCGCACCGTCGGAAACTCCGCTCGTCACGGCAGAAAATTCGATCTGCAAATCGGGCTGAGCCAACGTTTCTACCGCCGCAGTCAGATAATAGAGCATCTTCGCAAAATCGCTTGCCGTCAGATATTGCACATTTTCGGGCAACTGAGGCATCGGACCTGCAAAAATATCCGCCCCGAAGCTGCCCTTTAACGCAAGCTGATTGCTTTCGTACCCGAATTGAAGATTGAATAGATTTTCACCGCCGTACAATTCGACCGAAATTCCGCCCAGCGTAATGCGGCAAATCCCGCCCGGTAATGCGGAAGGACGAATTTTGATTTGCTGCAAAACGCTGACAAGATCAAATCCGCCGAAAGACGCATCGGCTAACGCTTTTTGCCCGTTCAACAACCCTTTCAATACTTCGAACAAATCGGCAAATCCCTCGATTTCAGGCAATGCCTGCCCTTGATTGAGTACCGACGACAAAACGCCGTCAAGTTTTTTGTACAGAGCAACGAACGCTTCGTCGATCGTTGCAAGATCGTCGTACACGATATCCGCGCCGACTTCGCCGTAAACGAATTTCAAAGACCGCTTATCCGCAGAAACGAGAATGCGTTGCTGCACCCCGTTGACGCTCACGAGCGCGTCGAAATACACCGTAAAAGAAGGTTTCCAGCAAATTGCCGCCTGCTTGACGTCAAGTGCGATTTCCGTTCCGCCCGCGCTCAATTTCAACGAACCGCACAGCGAAAGCATGCCCCGTTCGAGCAAATCAGGCAAGACGGAAAGATAAGGCGTCAAATCCGCATAACCCTTCATTTCCTGCCATTTCCCGGAAGAAACGGCAAACGCCTCGGATTTATGTACGTCGAGCGTCGCGCCGAGCGCATTGATCGCTACACCCGATCCGCTCACTTGCGCACAAATTTCGCCGAGATTGAATTTTATTCCGAGATCGAGAATATCCAGCAAGGTATTCCCGTTCAGCGCGATTCCGAGCACCCCGTCTTTCTCGCTGATTTTCAGCAAATCGATCGGATCTTTTACGAACAAGCCTTTCACGCATTTTACGATGAAATCTTTATCGATCACGACGTCAAACGGTAGAATCTTTTTCATCGCGGAAAGCGCTTGGGTTGCGTTCAATCTTGCCTGCAAGCCGTATACGTCCACGTAAATTTCATCGTCGCGATAATAAATCGAAATCGGAAGTTTCGCCCCGGAATTCCCTGCAACACCGTCCGTTTCTTCCGTAGCGCCGTACGTAAGCATGAGCTCCGCTTTTACAACGAGTGAATCTTTCAACAGCACGGAAACCGTCCCGTCAAGCGCAACGGCGCCCTGTTTGAAAGCAACGTCAATTCCGATCGCTTCCCCGCGGAACAATTCCGTCATCGGTTCAACGTATTTCATGACGTCAACGTAACCGGTCAATTCTTGTTCGGTCAGCTTAACGGGATTCTTTTCCGCTTCGATTCCAAGCCCGAGCCCCGCAACGCCAAGCGTAACGCCGCCGTTTTTCACAATGCCGAACTGGATCGCAGATAGATCGAGATCGATTTCCAACGGAGCAATCATTTCGAGAATTTTTTCAAAACCTTTTTGTAAACCGAACAAGGTAAGAATTTTATTCCCGTCTACCGTCAAATCGAGCACGCCGTTCTGTACGTCTTCGGAAACCGCAAGCCATTCGGACAAACTTTCTTCGAACAATCCTTGCAATATTTTGGGAATATCGAAGCTGAAATCAATCGTTTCGCTTTGATTTCCCGCCTGAATCTGCGAAATATACGCAGACAATTGATCCAATCCCGCTTTTACGCGTACGCCTGCAAGATCGAGATAAAGCGTATTTTTCCAAAACGAAACGCGGATATTTTTCACTTTCCCCGCATACGTAAGCTTTACGTCGCCGGAAAGCGCGAAATCCTTCAAATTGATCGTAACGTCACCTGCGATCGCGATATCTTCATACACGTAACTGATCGTCGTACGCACCGCAGTTCCGCGAACCAGTTCGGCTACCGTTTCAACGTAGGGCAGAATATCCGCATAGCCGACATAATCCGTTTCTTGAACTTCAATTTTTGAAGCGGAAGAAATTGTAACGTCCGCGCCCAAGGCAGAAATTTTCAATCCGCTCTCTGCCGTAGAAATCGTAACGTCTCCAAGATTGAAATCAAGCCCGAGCGTTTTCAAAAGCTGCGTCCCTTTCAATACGATTGCAGACGTTCCGTTCTGGTTTACGATTCCGACGAAATCGCCGAGACGGTTCGACTCGAATAACCCGATCACCGTATTGAAATCGAAGTTGAATTGAGCGCTCGCCGCACCCAAATCGATGAATCGTCCGATCAGGGAAAGCGCACGGTCTTTATCCGCCTGCAAACGGATTCCGTCGAGATCAAGCCAGAATCTGTCACGTGCATAAGCAAAAATAATATCTTTTTGCTGTCCCTCATATGCAACCGTAATAACGCCCTTTGCCGTAAGCGCACTGAAATCAAGATTGATTTCAACGTCCCCGCTGATCTCGGCAAGTTCCGTCTTATAAGCAAATTCCACGCAAACAGCTTCCCCTGTAAACAAATTTACAAGCTGTTGCGCATAGGGAATCACGGAAATATATCCCTCGCCGATCAACGTTTCGGGGTCGAACGCCGTTCCTTGCACGATGGAAACAGACGCGCCGATTACGTTCAACGACAACGCATCTTCCGTCACAAACAGTTTCACTTCGCCGAGACAGTCAAACTCTATCCCGAAAACTTCGAGTAACCGAGCGGTTTGCAACACAACGGAAAGCGTTCCCTCCGCTTCTGCGACCTGTAATAAATCACCGAAGTTCAAAGACAGTATTTTTTCAATCAACGCTTCCGCGTCGAAATCCGAAACGGGCAAATCCGCATCGTTTAAAAATTGCCGAACGAAATCAACCGTTTCGTCCGTACCCGCTTGCAAACGAATGCCGTCTAAATCGAGATAGACGTTTCCGCCGAAATAAGTAATTCCGATTTCTTTTTGCACTTGTCGGTACGTAATCGCGATTTTTCCGCTTACCGCAAATTCCTTTAAATTCACAGTAAATGCGCCTTCGGCAGCCCAGTCTCCGTTTTGATAATCCAATTCGACGGATACCGCCTCACCCGAAAATAATTTTACGAGAGAATCGAGATAAGGCAACAGGTCAACGTAACCTTCCGTTTCTACGGAAAACGTATCCCCGGCAGTTACGGTAATTTGCGCTCCGCTGGCGCTCACGGTAATTTGCCCGTGTTGGGAAACGCCGAGGACGACCGTTTCAAAGCCTTCGGGCGCAAATCCGACGCCGAGCAATTTTAAAAGTTGCGTAGCCTTTACGGTAAGATTCAGATTATCGTTCTGTTCGGTCAATTCGAATAATTTACCGAACTCTTCCGAAAGCAGTTCCCGAATCAACGCCGAGAAGTCGAAATCCATTCCGAATTCGTTTCCTGCAAACTGTTTGACCAACGCAGCGATATCGTTTATGCCCGCTTTGATACGGATTCCGTCCAATTCAAGATAAACCGCTTCTTCGCAATATGCGAACTTCAAGGTTTTGTTGATGTTTTTATATGTAACGTCAATCGCGCCCGAAGCGGAAATACCGTCTTTCCACATCAAGTCGAGCGCGCCCGAAACGGAAACGTCGCCGTTGCGATAACTAAGATCGGCATGGAGCGCGTCTTCTTTCAGCAAATCGAGGATCCCGCTCATATACGGAAGAATTTCCACGTATGCCGCTTTGTCTGCTTCCGCCAACGCAGGCAAAAGCGTATCGCAGAACGAAAGTCTTGCGCCCACGGTAAAGTCCGTCATGGCAATCTCGGTTTCAACCCGATTCAACGTCACCGTTATGTCTTCGCCGACGTCGAAAGAGAAATCAACGGGAATCGTCAATCCAAACAACGTAAGCTGCGAAACCAGTGAAGCCGATTTTTCATTGATTTTAAATTCGCCCTGCGCCAGATCGCCGAGAATGGCGTCTACGTCCAACCCGATTGCCGCTTCCCCTTCTTCCGTCGGCTGCGCAGCGTTGTCAGGGAACAGATTCGCGAGAATATCCATCAATTCGTCGATTTCAAGTTGAACTTTTAAACCGCCGTAAGCAAGATACGCCCGATTGTCAATGTACCAAAACCGAATCAAACCGTTTCCGAAATCGGCGCGCACGTCCATATTGTTGACATCCAGATAGAGTATGCCCTCAAGCGGCACGCCGTTCAAATCAAGATTCAATTTCAAAGACGTCGGCTCGGCAAGCATCCCGCTGAACGCCGCTCCGAGACATTCTACGGCAGTCAACTCTTTTTCGGAAGGCGCAATGATAACGGGCTCGTCAACGTATTGTTTAAAATAACCGTCGTAAGCCGTATGATTTGATTTCTCGCTCCCGTAAGAGTATTCGGTACGCGTTTTCACGGAGCAGGAAGCGGGCAAGGGAATACCCTTCTTCGTTGCGGTATATTTTTCTTCTACATCGCACGACAAAACCTGCCAAGTAGAATCAAACGTATACGTCACCGTAATAAAATCAAAAGCAGGCGGAGCCGAAAGCCCCCCCTTGAATACCATTTGGTTTCCATAATGCGCCGGCGCTTTGTCGGACGCCGGATCGAGATAAAACGTTTGCGTATACGTTCCGTCGCCGTTTACCAGAACGGGATCGAAACTCGTAACGGTCTCTTCACGCAAAACGTAAACGGAAAAAGCCGTACCCGGCAAGCCGTACTCGCGGGTATAATCGCTTATCTTCATATGCGCGGCGGGCGTGCCCGTTTTCCACGGCGTATCGATGCCGTTCCATGAAGAAACACTGCCCGAACCCATGCGCCAAAGCACGTCGTCCCCGACCCAACAGAATTGCTGCGCTTCGTTGATCAAACTGCTTTTCGCGATATCCGACTGGATCAATACCCCGTTCGAATACTGCTTATAGGTATCAACCGTCTGCGGCACGATGGTGCTTACCATACTGTGCATTTCGGAATAGTATTCCGTCTGCGATAAGAAACGCGAATTCATGTAGCCGATGTTTTCAATTCCCGTATGCACGTCGGGCGTGCTGCCGTCGGTCGGGACTTCGAACTTAACCGTTACAAAGCCTTCGTCTACCTGATTCAGCCTGCCGTTTCCGAGCGCGCCGAAGCCGAAAATTCCCAAACCGAGAATCCCCACCATCGAAAGCGCCAAAATCGTTTTCGCTTTACGGTGCGAAACTCGTCTTAAACGCACGCCGCCCCGTTTTTTATCTTTCACTGCACGCAAACGTTTTTTATTCTTAATTTCATGCAGCTCTTTGTCTTTTTTGATCTTACTCATTTCTTAATTTCTCCGACAGTCGGGAATAACCTCAAGCTGTCATAAAAGTATATGACAGAAGTTTACCACGAATATGACATTCTGTCAAGAAAAATCACCCTATATTTCGAGTTATTTTTTATTTTTTCATGCGCTCCTATTAAGGGTATATACGCATGCGCGCAAAGCGCAAGAGCTATATGACAAACGGTTCGAAAGGATATGACAAAAAAGAAAAATCCGCAGAATTTCCCGCGGATTTTTAATATTATGCGTGACATAATACTTTTCAAATATTAATTTTTCAAGCTTTCTTACACCCGAACGTCGCCCTTAGCGCCCAACAAATCGGAATGCGCATCGAGAATCGGCTGAATTTCGCTTTCGATAAACTCCTCCGTTTGACGAGGCGCTCTCCCCACAAACTTCTTTGCGTCTAAAATATCTTCCAATTGATCATGAATTGCCGAAAACGCTTCATCCGCACGAATCAGATCGATCAGATTATTGTCTTTTCCTTCCTGCTTCACGCGTCTTCCCGCTTCCATCGATAAGACGCGAATTTTCTCATGCAATTCCTGACGGTCTCCGCCCGCTTTCACGCATTCCATCATAATGTTTTCCGTCGCCATAAACGGAAGTTCCTGCGCAAGATGCTTTTCGATTACCTTCTCGTATACGACAAGATTTTCCGCAACGTTCATATAGATATTCAACACGGCGTCCACCGTCAAAAAAGCCTGCGCGTTCACGATGCGGCGGTTTGCCGAATCGTCGAGCGTGCGCTCAAACCACTGCGTCGATGCCGTTACGGCAGAATTTACGGGCAACGAAAGCATGTAGCGGCAAAGCGAACCCATCCGTTCCGAACGCATCGGATTCCGCTTATACGCCATTGCCGAAGATCCGATCTGCGTTTTCTCAAACGGTTCTTCCACTTCTTTCATGTTCTGCAAAATACGAATATCGTTTGAAAATTTATAAGCGCTCTGCGCAATCTGCGAGAGCACGCATAAAACGTTGTAATCGAATTTTCTGGAATAGGTCTGTCCGGTTACGCCGTAAACTTTTTCATATCCGAGTTTTTGAACGACGCGGCGTTCCAACTCTTTCACTTTCGCTTCGTCGCCATCGAACAGCTCCATAAAACTCGCTTGCGTTCCGGTCGTACCCTTCACGCCGCGCAGACGGAAAGTACGATACAAGTTCGTCAAATTCTCATAATCGAGCATCAAATCCTGCAACCAGAGCGTTGCCCGCTTTCCGACCGTCGTAAGCTGTGCAGGCTGCAAGTGCGTAAAGCCAAGCGTAGGAACGTCTTTGTATTTCAATGCAAAATTTTTGAGTTTATCCATCACGTTTACGAGCTTTTTCAAAATAATGTCCAGCCCGTCTTTCATGACGATCAGTTCGGAATTGCAATCCACGAAACAGCTCGTTGCGCCGAGGTGAATAATGCCTTTTGCGGAAGGCGCGGCGTCGCCGTACGTTTTTACGTGCGCCATCACGTCGTGCCGAACCTGCCGTTCGTACTCCTCCGCCTTCGCATAATCGACGTCTTTGGAATGCGTCTTCAATTCACGGATTTGCTCTTCCGTAATCGGCAAACCGAGTTCCATTTCCGATTCGGCAAGCGCGATCCAAAGTTTTCTCCAAAGACGAAACCTTTTCTCGTCGCCGAAGTTTTTCAGCATTTCCTCACTTGCATAACGCGTATTTAAGGGATTTTCGTAAAATAGTTTGTCTGACATAGTATTCTCCTAAATGGTCACAGGCGCCGGATAAGCCACTCCGAACGTTTCGGCGCTCACCTTTTTCATTTTTTGCTCGCTCATCGGTTTATCGCGGAAATCCGTTGCGGTTGTCGCAATCGCATCTACCGCGTCCATTCCGGAAATCACTTTCCCGAAAGCGGCGTACTGTCCGTCCAGATAATACGCATTTTCATGCATGACAAAAAATTGCGATCCCGCCGAATTCGGGTTCTGCGCGCGCGCCATGGAAAGCACGCCACGATCGTGTTTTAACGGATTCTGAAAACCGTTCGCGGAAAATTCGCCCTTGATATGATAGCCGGGGCCGCCCGTCCCGACGCCGTCGGGATCGCCGCCCTGAATCATAAAACCTTCGATCACACGGTGAAAAATAACGCCGTTATAAAAGCCCTTATTTACCAAATGCAAAAAATTATTTACTGTATTCGGCGCAATCGCAGGATACAGCTCCACCTGAAACGTTTTTCCGTCCTCCATTTCGAACGTTACGACGGGATTTTTTACTTCGTTCATTTTACGTCCTCCTGAAATTTTTCGACTACCGTACCCGCTTCATGGAAAAGTTTCATCGAAAACTCGTCCGGATAGCCCTCTTTATATACAACACGGCGCACGCCCGCGTTGATAATCATTTTCGCGCAGATGACGCACGGTTGGTGCGTGCAGTATAACGTAGAACCGTTAATCGTAATACCGTATCGCGCAGCCTGTATGATTGCATTCTGTTCTGCATGCGCGGCATAGCAGATTTCGGCATGCGTGCCGCTCGGAATGTTTTGCTTTTCCCGCAAGCACTCCCCGCGTTCAAGACAGGATTGAATCCCCGCCGGGGCGCCGTTGTAGCCCGTCGTCATGACGCGCTTTTCCTTGACGATAACGGCTCCGACTTTGCGGCGGAAACAGCTCGCCCAACTTCCCACCTGTTCGGTGAGTTCCATAAACCGTTTGTCCCACTTTTCCATGATATCCTCCGCAACTGGAATTCATTATATCATAAGCGCAAGAAGCTGTCAAACGCTCCCGTAAAACCGCTTGAAATTATTTGTGAAAAATACAAAATTTTTCCTTTTTTCTGTTTGATTTCTTATGAAATACGTTTATAATATAAAGGAATTCAGCAAGCGCTGTAATAAACGTCATCTTTTGGAGGTTATTATGAATATTAAACCATTGTTCGACAAGGTCGTTGTAGAAGCGGTCACCGTCGAAGAAAAAACGAAGAGCGGATTCTTTCTCCCCTCTTCCGCACAGGAAAAGCCGCAGACTTGCGTCGTTGTGGCAGTCGGTCCCGGCGGAACGATCGACGGGAAAGAAGTACAAATGCAGGTAAAAGTCGGCGATAAGATCCTCTGCGCAAAATACGCGGGTACGGATTTTAAAGTAGACGGGAAAGAATTTACCATTATCAAACAGAGCGACATTCTGGCAATCGTAGAATAATTTTAAGGAGACTATATCATGGCGAAACAAATCAAATACGGCGATGAAGCAAGAAAAGCCCTTGAAGCGGGCGTAAACGTACTTGCAGACACGGTAAAAATTACATTAGGCCCCAAAGGCAGAAACGTTGTGCTGGACAAGAAGTTCGGCGCTCCGCTGATTACCAACGACGGCGTAACGATCGCAAAAGAAATCGAACTGCCCGACCCCTTCGAAAATATGGGCGCACAGCTCGTGAAAGAAGTTTCCACGAAAACGAACGACGTTGCAGGCGACGGCACCACGACTGCGGTTTTGCTCGCACAGGCGATCATCCGCGAAGGGTTGAAAAACCTTGCCGCCGGCGCAAACCCGATTATTTTAAGAAAAGGCATCGATAAAGCCGTGGAAACCGCGGTAGCGCAAATTAAGTCGATCTCTAAAAAAGTTGACGGAAAGAAAGCGATTTCGCAGGTTGCCTCCATTTCTGCAGGCGACGAGAAAGTCGGCGAGCTGATCGCGAACGCAATGGAAATCGTAGGCAAAGACGGCGTTATCACCGTGGAAGAAGGAAAATCCATGACAACCGAACTCACTACCGTTGAAGGGATGCAGTTCGACAGAGGTTACGCTTCCGCCTATATGGTAACGAATACCGATAAAATGGAAGCCGTTCTCGATTCCCCCTACGTTCTCATTACGGACAAGAAAATTTCCAACCTGCAAGAAATTCTTCCCGTCATCGAGCCCCTCGCACAACAAGGCGCAAGACTTTTGATCATTGCCGAAGACGTCGAGGGCGACGCGCTTGCGGCACTCATCGTCAACAAACTGAAAGGCGTTTTCAACTGCGTCGCAGTAAAAGCTCCCGGCTTCGGCGACAGAAGAAAAGCAATGCTCGAAGATATCGCGATCCTTACGGGCGGCACCGTGATTTCCTCCGATCTCGGCTACGAATTCAAGGACGTAACGCCTGATATGCTCGGCAGAGCAAACCAGGTGAAGGTAGATAAAGACAACACGACGATCATCGACGGCGCAGGCAAGAAGACCGATATCAAAGCGCGCGTCGCTTCCATTAAATCGCAGATCGAAGTTACGACTTCCGACTACGACAAAGAAAAATTGCAGGAACGCCTCGCAAAACTCGCAGGCGGCGTAGCGGTGATCAACGTCGGCGCAGCGACGGAAGTCGAAATGAAAGAAAGAAAACTCCGCATCGACGACGCGCTCGCAGCAACCCGCGCAGCGGTGGAAGAAGGATTCGTTCCTGGCGGCGGCAGCGCGCTTCTCTCTTGCATTCCCGCGCTCCAGAAACTGGTTGATTCTTTGAGCGGCGACGAAAAAACGGGCGCTGCAATAATTATGAAAGCGTGCGAAGAGCCCGTTCGTCAAATCTCTGCAAACGCAGGCGTAGACGGTTCGGTCGTCGTCGATAAGATCCTTACCAAAAAGACGGCCAATTACGGCTTCGACGCCTTGAAGAACGTTTATACCGATATGGTGGAAAGCGGTATTATCGACCCCACGAAAGTGACGCGTTCGGTATTACAGAACGCCGCTTCGGTTGCTTCGACGCTTCTCACAACGGAATCGATCGTGACAGATATTCCGACTCCGCCCGCTCCCGCGGCACCCGCCGGCGGCATGGACGGAATGTATTAAGAAACGAATCAACAAAAAAGGCTTGCCAAACGGCAAGCCTTTATTTTATTGATTGCGGTACACTTTCATGCTGTGATCGCTCCATCGTTTTTTGAGAGGCGGCAACTGCATGTAATCGCCGTATCTGACCGATAAAAATTCATCCCACGCTTCCATTGCCGAAAAATAATGCCCTTCAAACTCCAACTCCGTTAAACTTTCGTATTTTTCTTTCGGCAAAACGGTACAGGGTTTTCCCCAACCGTAATTGCTCAGATGCGTTGCCTGATCGTAAGGAATTTTTGCGGCGAGCGCATTCCTCTTTCGGATCGAACGAGCCTCTCCGATCGATTTCGCAACCGCATACACGCCGAACACCGCCGCAAGAAAACGGATAATCTTTCCTTTTACGCCTGCTACCGTACTGTAATGACAAAGCATTACGACGGAATCGTTTCTTTGCGCCTTTTTATACAGCTTTTTGATCTTCTTTGGGTCGTCAGGAAACCCGTCCAATGGAAAGATATCGATGAATAAATAAGGGACCTCTTTATGCGTCGTACTTTTTACCGCAAAACGGTCGTCCATTACTTTTACGAAGGGATATACGGCGTTTTTACCGCGATCGGACGATAACAGGAAGTGATCGTTTAATACCCCCCCCCTGCTAACCGTTTTGATAAACTTCTCATAATCGGGACGGGGCATCAACACGTCGATGTCGTCGTCCCACGGAATAAATCCTTTATGGCGAACCGCTCCGAGCAAAGTTCCGAACGCAATCGTATACCGAAAACGATGTTCACGGCACACGCGGTCAAACTCCAATAATATCCCCAACAAAGCTTCGTGCGTTTCTTGTAAATTAAGCGGCGTTTTCTTTTTCATCTTCTTCCTCTTTTGCAATGATGCAGAATTAGTTGAAACTTTTTATGTGGTTTACGATATTTTCTACGCTTCCCCTGCGAACGTAATCGGAAATCTCGGAATTTAATTGCTTATCGTTCTGCAAGCGCATCGCTTCTTTCAGAATTTTACGGGTATCCGACAACCGCTTCATTACGTAACATATTCCAAGCGAAGAAAACAATTTTCCGTTTAAATATTCCTGCGCCACCGCCTTTTCCCGCACGACAAACGGCACGCCCTTCATGAGCGATTCGGAAACGGCGCCGCCACCGCCGCGGCAGAAAAACAAATCTGCAGCCGACAGCATGACGTCCAGATTATCGACAAAACCGAATACGCGAACGTTTTCGAGTTTCCTCTTTTTCACGATACGGGAAACTTTGCCGTACGCTTTACGGTTGCTCCCGCAAACGGTGAGAACGCACAGGTTTTTCCCGCCTTTCTTAATACGGGAAAATTGCTTTACCAAACCACCGATATTCCCGACGCCCATGCCCCCGTTCACCGTCAGAACGACGAAATCGTCTTCCGCGATTCCCAGTGCCGCGCGCGCTTCCGATTTTGAAATGACTTTATCGTATTTCGGATTTACGGGAAAACCGTACGCAAATAACTGTTCGGTACGGAATCCGCGTGAAAGAATTTCGGCATGCGTAATTTCATGCGGCGTAAAAATTGCGTCGCACAAAACGCTGCCCTCCCAATAGGGACAGGTAACGTAATCGAAAAAAATGGAATAAATTTTACCTTGAAAACGATTATGAATCTTTAACCAGCAAAAAACGTTGCTTGCCTGATTGTGCGTACACAGTACTGCATCCGGCTGAAATTCCAAAGCAACGCGCTCCATCTCGTCCGCAGCCTTTAAAATCCCCTGCATTGCCAGCCCGCGATACCTGCGGTCGGGATCGATTTTTCGCGCATAATTCCAAAGCGCGGTAAAAACTTTCGGAAAGTGTTTTACGCTGAATAAATACGCTTTGCCGTACGGATCTTTTTTTCCCAAATGCTCATAAAGATTTACGATTTTTACTTCGTCTTCCGGCGCAAAACCGTCCTTTAAACTACGGGCAATCGCGTTATGCCCTTCCCCGCAAGTCATCGTGACAATCAAAACTTTCATATAAACCTTTACACAAAACCGACGCGGGTGAGCGCGTCGGTAAAATCGTTTGATTATTTTCTCTTTCCCAGCAGACGCTGTACGAAAGGCGGAAGTTTTTTATCGGACGTTCTTTCCTCTATCTCTTCCTTTTCTTCTGCCTGTACGGTTTTTACAGGCTGTTCATAGCGCTCCTCATACGGAGGCTGTTCCGATTGCGCCGCACGAGGCGCAGAAGGCTGTTCCATCGGTTGAGCAGACTGTTGCTGCGTCTGAGCAGGCGCGCTATACAGCGGCGAAGACACATGCGAAGCCGCCGCATACGGACTGCGGGGCGCGTTATAGCCGTTGGCGGAAGGCGTTGCATACTGCGGCGCAGACGGCATATAGCCTTGACGGGGCGCTGCTGTTTCCGCAGCAATTTCTTCGGGCGAAGGGAATCCCGTAGCGATAATCGTAACCTGTATCTCGTCTTGAATCCCCTCGTCGATACAAGTTCCGAAAATAATGTTTGCAGAATAATCGACGACGCCGTGAATCAATTCCGCCGCTTTCTTCGCTTCCGCAAGCGTTAAATCGGGCCCGCCCATAACGTTAATAATCACGCTGGTTGCGCCTTCGATCGTCGTATCGAGCAACGGCGAATTGACGGCGGAGCGTACTGCTTCGATAATACGGTTCTCGCCCTTTGCGCCGCCGACACCCATGTGCGCCATGCCTTTATCCTTCAAAATCGTGCGAACGTCGGCAAAGTCAAGGTTGATGAGCGAAGGAACGACGATCAGATCGGCAATTCCGCGAATCCCCTGCGCCAAAACGTCGTCTGCAATGCGGAGCGCATCCGTCATGGAAGCGTTTTTCGGCGCGACTTCGCTGATCTTCTCGTTTGGAATGATTACAAGCGTATCGACGTATTTACGCAGATTATCAATCCCTTTTACGGCGTTATCCATTCTGCGCTTTCCTTCGAATTCAAACGGCTTCATAACGACAGCAACGGTAAGAATTTTTTTATCCTTTGCAATTTTCGCAATGACCGGCGCCGCGCCCGTTCCGGTACCGCCCCCCATGCCCGCGGTAATAAACAAAAGGTCTGTTCCTTCGATTGCATTCGAAAGCGCATCTTTGCTCTCTTCCGCAGCTTCTCTGCCCGTTTCAGGATCGGCTCCAGCGCCCAAACCTTTGGTGCGTTCCGCGCCGATCTGAATTTTATGAGGCGCGCGGTTACACGCCAAAATTTGCGCGTCCGTGTTGACCGCAATATACTCCGCACTGGTAATGCCCGCTTCGATCATGCGGTTTACCGCGTTATTTCCCGCGCCGCCTACGCCGATGACGCGGATTTTTGCTTTGCCGATATTTTCGGTAGCAGGCTGCGCCGCTGCAGGCGCGTAAGAGCGATCACGGTTTTCATCTCTTCCGATAAAAGGAATATTCTCGTTAAACATTTTTAACCTCCGAATCCATTTAAAATGCGTTGCAAAAGACCGTTTTTGCGGTGGTCTTCGTACGCTAAGTCGATCAGCGCGATACGCGAACTCATCGACGGTTTATTGTAATAAGGTAAATCGGGTGCAAGCTGTTCGCATACGCGGTTTACCCGCTTACTGATATGTTCGAGTGCGCCTCGAATTTCAAACAAACCTTCCCCCGTTACGAACACGGGCTTATAATCGAGTTCTTTTCCGGAACAGTCTTCCAAAAAAGCCCCCATTGCTTCACAGATGCCGTCAAGCCCCTCTTTTACGGTTTCGATCAGCTTGTCCGAATCGATCTCGTACGGAACGCCCTGAAACAAGTATTCGGTCGAACCGCCGTTTTTGGCATAAAGATTCGCTTTGGAAAGCACGGAAACCGCCGCCTCGTACGGAAGCGAAAATTCCTGCATAAGCCGTGCGACGACGTTCGCTCTGCCAACGGGGAACGTTTCCTGCGCCAATACGCCGTTGCCGAGCAATACCGACATCGTAGAAGACTGATTTCCCGCATCGAAAAAAATCGCATATTCGTCGCGCGTTTCCGAAGGAATAAGATAAGTCGCCATCGCGAATTGAGAAGGCAGATAATGCAAATTGATTTTCATTTCCGAGAAAATCTCTTCCATGACTTCCACAAAATATTCGCTGCAATAAAAGTAAGACAGGACGCCGCTGAGCATTGCCGACGACAAACCGGAAGGATCGACGACGCGGCGGTTATCCGCAGTGACAAAAATCATGCTCGTCGCACGAATAAAGTGATATCCTGCTTTTTGGTTGTTCCCGCTTGCAAATAAAGCGTCGATTTCCTTCTGTCCGATTTTCCGTTTTTTCGGGAACGCGATCGACTGTTCTTTCGGCTCCACGACGGTAAACGCACCCGGTACGCCCACGTAAAGTTCCTTAATACGTTCGCCGCACATCTGCTCGACAGCGGAAACCGCACGAATCACAGCGTCGGCAAGTCCGTTTGCATCATAAAATTTTTCTTCGTCGTACCCGTCGTATTCTTCCGTTTTGCTGCCCTTTAACACAAACGTATTATTTACGCCGCGCTCCCCGATAATGACAGCTACCTCGGAGGAACGAACGTCCAACACCGCTACGCTTTTGCGTCCCATAAGTCTTCCTCTTCTCTATGCCGATATGACGAAATTTACTTGCATAAATTATATCAAGAAAGCCGCAGCTTGTCAAGAAAATGACGCTTATCTTTTCCCTCTTCCGTAAAAAAAGCGTTTCCTTGCGGGAAACGCTCATGCCATCGCGGAAGATTCAGTTTACGTGATAATCGAGTATCAATTCGTCGAGTGCGTCTACTACGGTCAGCACCCCCGTGACCAACTGTTTGTCGGTAAGACCCTTGCCTTCGTATTCGCCTTTTCCGGCATAACGGCTGATCGCTTTCATCGCTTTTTCCTGAGCCCTTTCCTGCGGATTGTTGATTTGAATGACTACGCCTTCGCGCATGAAAATTCTGATGTAGTCGTTCTGCGCCGCATTCCCCCCGTGCACCAACGCGATCGAAAGAACGTTCGTTCTGACTTCCGCCAGTACCGAGCGAAGCGATTCGAATACACCGACGAGCTCGGTAAAATATTCACCCTGTACTTCGCCGCTTTCAACGGAAAATTCGAAACCGTTTAATAAAATATTTTCTCCGCCCATGCGGTTCACGTTTGCGTCTTTCCGGTACAAGTATCCGCCTTGTTCGTCGAGAATTTCAAACGTTCCGTCGTCAGCGGAATATGCAAACGCTTCTTTTCGTTCGGTGATGCGCAACTCTAATTTATCGGGAAAATGCTTTTTCACCGATTCAAGACGAAAACAGGGATACTCGTCAACCCTCGCTTTTACCTCGTCGAGTTCAAGAAATACGATACTGGAATCGATAAATGCGTCGAGTTTTTCCTGCAACTCGCGCGCCTCGCGATCCCCCTCGGCAGAATAAGCGTGAAACTGCGCCCTGACGCTCGTCACGGTAAAAATCGCATTCAGACCCGCCAGCACCACTGCAACGAGCAATACGAACGACACGACCGTTGTGATGATCACCCTTTTTTTCATCGGTAACTCCCCGCGGATAAAGAGATTCAGACACGCACGCGCTTAATCTCCGCCCCGAGCATTTTTAACTTTTCCTGTAAATCGGAATAACCCCTGTCGACGTGCGAGAGGTCGATCACTTCCGAAACCCCTTCGGCGCCAAGCGCCGCAAGCACGAGCGCCGCGCCTCCGCGCAAATCCCCAGCAACGAGGGAAGCGCCTCGCAATCCGTTTACGCCGCGCACGAACGCGTGCCTGCCCTTTACCTCGATATCCGCGCCCATTTTCTGCAATTCCGGCACGTATTTAAAACGGGTTTCGAACAGATTTTCCACGACAAGCGATCCGCCTTCGCAAATACAGTTGAGCGCCGTCATCTGCGCCTGCAAATCGGTGGGAAATCCCGGGAACGGCATCGTTTCGATCCTACGATTCGAACGGAGCCGTCCGTGGCTTTCTATTCTTATTCTATCATTTTTAATATGTATTTTGCAACCGTTTTCACGCAATTTATGTAAAAGCAAGCCGATATGTTCGTTTTTGACGCCCACGGTTTCCACCTCTCCGCCGCAAATGGCGCACGCGATCAAAAATGTTCCCGCCTCAATGCGGTCTTTCATCGGCTTGTAAGTTACGCCGTTCAATTCTTTCACGCCCTCTACGGTAATGACGTCCGTACCCGCGCCGCTCACCTTCGCGCCCATTGAGTTGAGAAAATTCTGTAAATCGACGATTTCCGGCTCTTTCGCAGCCCCTGCCAGCACGGTCGTGCCCTCTGCTTTTACCGCCGCAAGCAGAATGTTTTCCGTCGCGCCCACGCTCGGAAAATCCAGCCCGATTTCGGCGCCGCAAAGTTTATTGCATTCGCAAAGGATAAAGCCGTCCCGCTCGGAAATGCGTACGCCCAACCTTTTCAGCGCGTTCAAATGCAGATCGATCGGACGCAACCCGATGTCGCAGCCTCCGGGGTAAGCGATTCGGGCGCGGTGAAAACGCGTTAAGAGCGAACCGAGCATAAACACCGAAGACCTTAATTCCTTGGTAAGAGAAGAAGAAATTTCGTGACAGCAAGCGTCCGCGCTGTCGATCGTAACGTCTTCCCCACGGAATTTGACGTCAGCCCCCAACTCGCGCAAAATTTGCGCCATACAGGCGACGTCGGATATTGCGGGTGTTTCGCGTATCGTCACGCGTTTATCCGTTAAAATAGAAGCGGCGAAAAGAGGCAATACGGAATTTTTTGCAGACTGCAATTTCACGCTTCCGTACAGCTTCCTCCCGCCGTCGATCATATATTTATCCATAGTTTTCTCCTCGTATTTCGCAAACACGGAAAAGCCCGAATTTCGGGCATTCCGCGTATTATGTACTATATCTTATGTTTTACCTCCTTTCCGTTGTGTCTGGAAACGCCGTAAACGATTCCCATACCCGTCATCGTGACAACGAGCGAAGTATTCCCCGCAGAGATCAGCGGCAAAGGCAATCCCGTGGGCGGGATGCAACCGCTCACCACGAGCGCGTTGAGCGCCGATTGCACGGCAAACGCAATCATAATTCCCGAAACCAACATATATCCGTAAAAATTATCGCATCGGCGGGCGATACGAAACCCACGCCAGACAATAAATCCGATGAGCGTAAAAAGCGCCAAAACGCCGAAGAACCCCGTTTCTTCCGCAATGACGGAAAGTATGAAATCGCTTTCGGCAAACGGTAAAAACCGAAATTTCTGGCGAGAATGGAAAAGCCCCACGCCGAACAGATTGCCGTTCCCCAACGCGTACAGCGACTGAATGAGCTGATACCCTTCTTCTTTCGGCGAAGCCCAGGGATTGACGAACGCCGAAAGCCTTTGCAAACGGTAAGGTTCGGCAAGAATGAGCACGGGAACCGCGAACAAGACGGGAATACAAATGACGGCAAGCGCTTTTTTCGAAACCCCGCCGAGAAAGATCATGCCGATCATGATGGCGCCCACGCACATGGTGACGGACATATTCGGCTCCAACATGATGAGCACGCAGATACAAAGCCCTGCGCCCAAAACCGGCAATACGCCCTTCAACGTACGCATTCTGGCGGGGTCTTTGGCAAAATATCCCGCAGTGAACAATACGAAACCGTACTTGGCGATTTCCGAAGGCTGAATGGTAAACGAACCGAAACCGATCCAACGCGTCGCCCCGTAATTGCTCTTCCCCAGCCCCGGCACAAATACGAGCGCAAGCAAAATCAAAGAAACGATCAGCGCAGGAATGCCCGTTTTTTTCAGTTTCCCGTACGGAAGAAACGACAAGCCGATCATCGACGCCAATCCGATGATGAATCCGATTATTTGCTTTTTAAAAAAGTAAAACCGATCGCCGTACTGCACTTCGGCGTTATAACAACTTGCGGAATAAACGCAAAGCACGCCGTACGCGGCAAGGGCGATAACGGCTGCGAGAAAGAGCAAATCGCCCTTTCCCGCTTTATCCTTTATTTTATTCGGCTTCGCCGTTTTCACCGTCCCCTCCTGCGATCACAGTCAGTTTTTCCCGTTTGCCCTCTTCTGCAAGCACGGAAATCATCTCGGTAAAACGCTCGCCGCGCTCCTCGTAATTTTTAAACGCGTCGAAACTTGCGGAAGCGGGACTGAGCAAGACGCTTTGCCCGCGTTTCGCGGTCAGATAAGCAACGCGCACCGCCATATCGAAGGGACGGCAAAGCGTAACGGCGGTAAAGCCTTGTTTCAATGCCGAATTGAGTACGCGGAAAGCGTTTTCCCCGTAAATGACCGCATGCACGACGCCCGACTTTTTCACCGCCTCAAACAGCTGTTCGTAAGAATATCCCTTGTCCTTTCCGCCGACGAGCAACACGCTTTCGCCGCGCACGCTTTCGATCGCTTTGATCGCGGAGTCCACGTTGGTTGCTTTCGAATCGTCGATAAACGTGACGCCGCCAAGTTCGCCCACCTTTTGCAAGCGGTGTTTTACTCCGCGGAAGGATTTGAGCGCAGCAATGATGGCGGCGTTGCCGACGCCGAACAATTTCGCGGCGCAGATGGCAGCCAAAGCGTTGGCGCGGTTATGATCCCCGTCGATCGGAAGATCGCTTTCCGACAAAATGCGTTCGCCCAGAAAATAAAATCCGCCGTCTGCAATATAGCCGCCCGCTACTTTTTCGTTTAACGAAAACCAAACGACCTTCGCGCGCGTTTTTTCGGCAAAGCTCCGCACGATCGGATCGTCGTAATTGAGTACGGCATATTCGCTCTCGGCTGAATTGTGCAGAATCTTTGCCTTTAAATATGTATAATTTTCCATGTTGTAGTGACGGTTGAGATGATCTTCCGTCACGTTCAGTACGATCGCCACGTGAGGCCGGAGAGAATACAGCGTTTCCAGCTGAAAGGAAGATATTTCAGCAACGGCAACGCCGTTCTCGCCGAGTTCGCCTATACAAGACGTAAGCGGTTTCCCGATGTTCGCGCAAGCGACTGCGTGCTTCCCTGCCGTACGGAAAATTCCCTCCAACATGCTGACCGTAGTTGTTTTCCCGTTCGTGCCGGTAACCGCAACGACGGGACAACGCACCGCCAAAGCCCCAAGCTCCGTTTCGCCGATAATCCGTTTGCCCGCTTTCCGGAACATGACGGGAAGCGGATGATCCACGGGGATTCCGGGACTCAACACCAAAACGTCGCAACGCTCGGATTTTTCTTCGAGCTCGTCCTTCGATACGATGTGACAGCCGATTTCCGAAAGCTTGACCGCAGCTGCGGTTACGCTCTCGTCTTCAACGTCGTCGTACGCATAAACGCACGCTCCGCGCGAAATCAGATATTCCGCCGCCGAAACTCCCGAACGGGAAAGCCCCGCCACGAAAAAAGTTTGCCGTTCAAATAACATACGAAACTCCTTTGGCTCTTGTCCGAGCCGACGTCAGACAAACGGGAAAAGCAAACTCATGCCCAGCACCGCCGTAACCGCGGAATACGCGTATGCGATCTTTCCTTCGGAATGCCCCTTTTCCTGGAAATGGTGGTGAATCGGCGCCATGAGAAAAACCCGTTTGCCCGTTTTTTTATAGTATATTACCTGAACGATCACGGATATGCTTGAAAGGACAAACATAATGCCCGCAATCGGAATTACGAGCGCGTTCCCCGAAAATAACGCGACGCAAGCCGCAAATCCGCCGAGCGAAAGAGAACCGGTATCCCCCATAAATACGCTCGCGCGATTCGTATTGAATACCAGATACGCAAGCAATGCGCCGACCAAACAGAAACAGAGCAAAGAAACGGCTTCGTTTTCCCCCTGTAAAAATACAAGCAAACCGACCGCGCAAAAAAACACCGCGCTTACCGATCCCGCAAGCCCGTCGAGTCCGTCGGTCAGATTCACACTGTTCACCGTCGCGATAAAAATAAAGATGCCGAGCGGCAACATGCCCCAACCGATGTCGAAACTCAACTTCGTATAAGGGATATTCAATACGGTCAATCCTTCCAGACAGCAGTAAAGCGACGCCATCAGCGCCACGCCGAACTGGAAGATAACTTTTTGATAGGGCTTTAAGCCGAGGTTGTCCTTGCGGCGTTTTTTTAAAAAATCGTCCATGAATCCGACGGCAAGGTAACCGACCCCCACCGCAAGCGAAACCAACAGTCGCTTGTCCGAAAAACCGCACGCGGCGATTACGATGCAAACTGCGGCGAGCACGAAGGCAAGCCCGCCCATAGTAGGCGTTCCCCCCTTGTTTTTATGCTCTTTGACGTAAGACAAAATATTCTGTCCTGCGCCGAGCTTCCGTAAAAGCGGAATGAGCGCGGCGCAAAGCGCAAACGAAAGAATAAAAGAACCCAGTACGCAAATCAGAACGGTACGCATTACGATCACTTCCCGATAACGGATTTTATAACGGTTTTGTCGTTATAGCTATACTTTATTCCCATAATTTCCTGATCGCATTCACCGCCTTTGCCCGCAAGAAGCAAAACGTCGCCTTTTTGCAGCTTCCCGATTGCATACTCCGTTGCACGGTCACGCTCTTCCACAACCGCGTAACGATCGGAAATCCCGCAGAATCCTCCCTCGATTTCCGAAATAATCCGCATCGGATCTTCGTAACGGGGATTATCCGAAGTAATTACGGAAAAATCGGCAAATTGAGCGGCGATTTTTCCCATCAGGGGGCGTTTCCCTGCGTCGCGGTTCCCACCGCAACCGAACAAAACGATTAAACGCCCGACGCAATATTCTTTTAACGCGCGAAGCGATTTTTCAAGCCCGTCGGGCGTGTGCGCAAAATCCACGAAAATTTCCGCGCCGCGAAAAGAGGCGACAAATTCCAACCGCCCTTCCACTTTCGTATTTGCGATTCCTTGGGCAATCGCTTCGTTATCCGCACCGAGCCGCCTTGCCGCAGTTGCCGCAGCCAGCGCGTTATAGACGTTGTGCCGACCCGTAAGCGGAATCATCGTTTCGCACAGTTCGTCGCTCAGATTGAGTACGGCGCGCGTTCCGCGCAACGATTCGTTTTCGATGACCGCAAACGAATCGCAAGGATTCTCCATTCCGTACAATTTATGCGGCAATCCGTCAATCAACACTCCGTCGGTAAACGCATCGTCTGCGTTCAGAACCGCAAATTTTGTGCGTTCCGGCCGAAACAAAAGTTTCTTCGCCTCTCCGTACGCACGCATATCGCCGAAGAAATCAAGATGATCCTGCGTCAGATTTGTAAATATTGCGGCGTCGTACACGATCGGGCATTCTTTCCGCAGCGCGAGCGCATGCGCGGAAACCTCCATGACAACGACTTCCGTCCCCGCATTTACCATGTCGTTGAGTAAGGAAAACAAAAAGACGGGGTCGGGCGTCGTGAGCGCGGGCGCGACGGTAACGCCTGCGTATTTTGCGCCGAGCGTGCCGATAATCCCTGCTTTCCTGCCTGCCCGATCGAAAATACTTTTCAACATGTGCGCCACGGTCGTTTTCCCGTTCGTTCCCGTAACGCCGACGACGGAAATTTTCCGCTGCGGATTTCCGTAAAAGGCGGCGGAAATCCGCGCCATTGCTTCCCTGCCGTCTTTTACGATAATTTGCGGAACGGCGACGCCCGCGTCCCGTTCGCACACGATTGCGGCAACGCCCCTGCGTTCTGCCTCCGCCGCAAACGAATGCGAATCGCTGTTCGTCCCGCGAAAACAAAAGTACAGATCGCCTTTCCCGGAAACGCGGCTATCCGTGCAGAGCGACGAAATTTCCGCATCCGCGCCGACGATTTTAACGTCTGGCATCTCTCTGGTCAGTTCCGATAATTTCATACGACTCCCTCCACGGGCGCAATTTGCATGACGCGAATGATCCCTTCAAAAATTTCTTTTGCGCAAGGCGCGGCAACGGCGCTGCCGTAATAGGAGCCTTCCGGCTCGTCTACGACGATCAGCGCGAGATAACGTGGCTGATTTGCGGGAAAATAACCCACGAACGAAGAAATATACTTGCCCTGCGCGATCACGCCGTTTTCGTATTTCTGCGCCGTACCCGTCTTGCCCGCCACGCGGTAACCTTCGATATACGCTTTTTTTCCGCTGCCGTCCCTTACGACGCCTTCTAACATGTTGGAAAGCAAAGCCGAAGCCTCTTCGCTCACCGTGCGCGCCACGAGCGAAGGCTGCATTTTTTCCCTTACGGAACCGTCGTCCGAATAAATTTCGGCAACGGTGCGCGGCGCATAATAATAACCTCCGTTGACCGCGGAAGCGGCGGCGCAGGCAAGTTGCAACGGCGTTACCGCAATCGCCTGTCCGAAACCGATGCGCGCGAGGTCGCCGTTTTGCACGGCGCTTTCGGGCAATAGCATGCCGATGGATTCCCCCGAAAAGTCGATCCCCGACTCCCGCCCGAAGCGGAACGCCGAAAGGTAATCGTAAAACTTTTCTTTTCCCACAGACAGCGCGATATCGACGAAGCAGGGATTGCAACTGTTATTGAGTGCTTCCGCAAGCGTCTGGTTGGAATGTTTTCCGTTCGCATGATCGCTCCAACATTTGATTGTAGAGCCCTCCACCGTACGCGTACGCGCGCTCGGAAAGACGTGATTGAGCGAAAACGCGTCGGAATTCCCCTTTAAATATTCTTCGATATTTGCCGCCGCAGTCACGATCTTAAACGTGGAGCCCGGTTCGTAAACGTCGCTTACAAGACTGTTGCGCGACAGCCGATTGAGCGTGTCGATGTCGTTGCGGGGGATCTCGTTTAAATCGTACGAAGGCAAATTGACCATTGCAAGCAGAGAAAAATCGTTCGGATCGAGTACGATGCAACGCGCCGCCTTCGCATTCGTGGATTCAAGCGTTTTCTGCATGACTTCTTCCGCAAGCGCCTGAATGCGGTAATCAAGCGTCAGCCGAACGTTCAGCCCGTCTTCCGCAGGCAGATAAGCGGCAGCCGCGCCTTTCAGATCGACGCCGATCAAATCCGTTTCGAATAAAATTTCGCCGTTTTTTCCCGCCAGATATTTGTTATAATACTGCTCTACTCCCGTCGTTCCCGAACGGTCGTACGAAGTGAATCCCAAAATCTGACACGCAAGCGAACCGTAAGGATAAACGCGTACGTTATCGCGCGAATAATAAATGCCGGAAAGATTCGCACCCTCGATTTTTTCCACGGTTTCCTTCCCCGTCTGCCGCACGACGGTGACTTCAGAACGGCTCTTGTCGGTCAATTTGGTCAGAATGGATTCGTAGGGTACGTTTAGTTGCGCGGAAAGCAATTCCGCGCTTTTTTCTGCATTTTTTACAGCCGAGGCACGCGCAAACACACTGTAAGCCGTTTGATTTCCCGCAAGCAATTCTCCGTTTCGATCAACAATTTTACCGCGTCCCGCAACGACGGGAATTTCACGCGTCCACTGATCCAGCGCAAGATAATGCAAATCGTCTTCCCAAATGACCTGTATGTAAAAAAAACGCATGAGAAAAACACAAAAAATAAAGGCTATCGCCATAAGTACGGCAAATAACCTCTTCTGTAAAATACTGATTGAAAATTGTCTGTTTTTGATACGCGTTCCTCCGAAGGATTACTTGCGGACCATTCCGTTCGATTCTGCGTAATCTTTTACCATTTCGCTGATCGGACCTTCGAAATTCTTGATTTGTTCGATCTGGAAACCAAGATCGTTATAAACCTGTTGTTCCCGCAACACCTGTGCTTTCAAATCGGTTACGTTCGCGTCCAAGGAGTTGATAATACCCGTATTGATACAAATGACCACGATCGCCATGACGATTGCGAATACCACCGCCGCAAGCACGATTTTTGCCCGCGTGGACACCGCGGAAAGAAATTTCGTGCGTTCTGCGGACGCAGTTTGCGCTTCCGACTGACGAAGAGTATTCATCGTGCGCGCCGTAGGTACGGCGTCGTCTTCGTCGGGCACGTAAGCGGGCTCCGGCTCTTTTACGGGAGCGGGCGCGTATGCGGGAGCGACGGAATCCGCAACCGCGGGCGCTTCGGCAATCAATTCGCCGTTTTTATAAGAAATGCCTGCGAACAGTTCACGCTTCCCTGCGGGCGCCGTATAAGGTTTATAATCGGTAAAAGACTGCGCATGGCTTACGGGCTTCGGCTCGGCAACGGGCGCGAAAGCTTGATTCTTGGAGCTAACCGTCGTTTCTTCCGTTTCGACGGCATCGGAAAAAAGCATCTTCCGATACTTGTCCATTTGCTTGATGTGCTCTTTTTCTTCCACGGAAACGCTACGGGGCTGCTGCGTTTGCGTGACCCGTTCTTCTTTCGTTTGTTCCAAGACTGCAAGCCTTGCCATGGTCTTACTCCTTAAATGTATTCCGGCTTTCCGCCGATCATTCTATAATTTTTGCGCGATTCTGAGTTTTGCGCATTTACTGCGCGAATTTTCGTCCGTTTCCTCTTTGCACGCCGTAAGCGGCTTTCTCGTGACGAGTTCGATTTCCTCTTTTCTTCCGCATACGCATTGAGGGAAATCTTTCGGACAGGTACATCCCGCGGAAAGATCGCGGAACACTTGCTTTACGATTCTATCTTCCAACGAATGGAAGGTGATAACGCACGCTCTGCCGCCGCGTTTCAGCCTGCGGGTAAGCCCCCGCACGCATTCCCGCAACCCTTCGAGCTCTCCGTTTACTTCGATTCTGATCGCCTGAAACGTTTTCCGCGCACAAGCCGCATATCGGTATTTGGCGGGAACGCTTTTTTCAATTATTTCTTCCAGTTCTTTGCAGGTCGCTACGGGTTTTTCCGCTCTTGCGCGCATCAGATTTCTTGCAATCGACGGCGCATACTGCTCTTCCCCGTATTCGTATAAGATTTGTCTGAGCCGTACTTCGGAATATCCGTTCACGACGTCGTATGCGCTGAATTCCGAACGCCTGTCCATTCTCATGTCGAGCGGCGCGTTTCCGTTCCGGTAAGCGAAGCCGCGCGCTTCGTCGTCAATCTGATGCGACGAAATTCCGAGATCGAGCAAGTATCCGTCTATTTGATCGATTCCCTCCGCCGCAAATACCGATTCGTAATTTTTGAAATCGGTACGATGCAAACGGTATCTTTCGCCGTAAGGAGCAAGCCGTCTGCCAGCTTCTTCAATCGCATCGCCGTCTTTGTCGGTTGCGATCAGCTTCACCGTGGCATTTGCACCGAGGATCGCCGAGGAATGTCCGCCTCCACCCGCAGTACCGTCGAAATAAACTCCGCCGTCGCGAATCGCAAGCCCCTCGATCACTTCATTTACCATGATCGGACGATGATATTCACGCATTGTCTTGCTTCTTCTTATAGAGCGCCGAAATAATGGTGCTCATCGGTTTTTCCGCAATTACTTTTTCGTAGGAATCCTGATCCCAAATTTCGATAAACGAACCCATACCGACCGTAACGACGTCTTTTTTCAAACCGGCGTGCTTCCGAACGGAAAGCGGGAGTTGCGTTCTGCCCTGCGAATCTTCGTTCACTTCTTCCGTACGCGCCATCATCGCCGTCATTGCATCCATCATATCTTGATCGCCCGGATCCATTTCTTCGAAAACACTCATTTTTTTGCTGAGTACCGATTCGGGCATCACAGCGATGCGTCCGGGATTGTACTGGACGAAATAAAGCGTTTCTTCCTTCGGAAATGCGTTCTTGTATTTCGCGGGAATTCTGATTCTGTTTTTCGCATCCATCTGATGACAGACGGTTCCTGTGAGAAAATGCATTCCCGCTCCTTCCGAAAGATACTTTTCGAGATTAACGAGATAATTATAGCATCGATTGTGACCACCGTCAACCCTTTGTAACCACTTTTTTCCACGAAATTAAAATATTTTTAAAAATATCTAAAACATTCGTTCGGATTTAAAGACCGATTCATTGATTTTACCGCCTTTTCCGACAAAATACACCCCTTTGCTTTGTATTTTAGTCAAACAATTGTTCGTATTTTGTGTAATATCAAGGGGTTGACGGTGGTCATAGAGATTCGTTTTTTGCTCCGAAAGCACGGAAACAAGCCGTTTCGCAGTTCCTTCGTTGCCGTCAAATACGGGGATTCCGCCGTAAAAAGCAGAAATTTCCGATTTCAGATAGACGTAATGCGTACAACCGAGTACGACGCCGTCGTAATTCCCTTTCGGTAAGTGGTCGGAAAGGGTCAGACTTTTTCCAAAAAGAAATTTTGCTTCGATCGCGCCGGCAAGCCCCCTTGCCGCAAAAGGCGTAAAACGGCACGAAGGCACAGATTGGATCAGCGACTGAAACCGCGCGCTTTCAACGGTGCGGGAAGTTGCCAGAACAAGCACGTTGCTGCACGTTTTCGCCGCAACTTTTACCGCCGGTTCCGTTCCGATCACTGGAAACGGAAATTCCCCTCTCATCCGTTCCGCACAAACTGCCGTCGCGGTGTTGCAGGCAAGAACGGCGGCGTCCACGCCGATTTCGGAAAACTTCGTAAGCGCACGGCGAACGAAAACCGTAATCTCTTCCGCGCTGCGGTTGCCGTACGGAGCATGAAAATTATCCCCGTAATAAAAATAATTCAGATCGTGCGCAACGCGCAGACACGTTTCAAGCACCGTTAATCCGCCGATTCCGCTATCGAAAACGCCGATCCGAAACCCTTTCTTCCTCAATATCTCTCCTCCCGCAAGAAAATTTTACAAAATTTTGCTTCTTTGCGTGAAAAAACAGTTTACAAGGCATTGAATTTATGCTAAAATATCATAAGTTAATTCAGTTGCAAATCAAAGGAGTAATATCGTGCCCAACATTAAATCCGCAAAAAAGCGCGTTTTGGTAACCGAGAAGAAAGCAGAACAAAACAAGGCGATTAAATCCGCGTTAAAAACGCAGATTAAAAAGTTCCTCGCGGCAGTCAACGCAGGCGACAAAGAACTTGCTAACAGCCTCTATCCCGATACGGTTTCCGCAATCGACGGCGCCGTAACCAAAGGCATTCTTCATAAGAATAACGCTGCGAATAAAAAGGCAAAGCTTGCAAAAAAACTTGCCGCAATTTAAACGTATCCTACGTAAAGCAACCTCCGCTTGAAGCGGAGGTTTTTTTGCGCCCGATTAAAAAATCGGGCGTTTTCCGCTATATATAGTATATTCCCCTTTTCAATCGAAAGGTGTGTAAAATTTTTGTCGAAAATGCCTTTCAAACAGTTGACAGGGAAGAAAGAATATACTATACTCTTTTGCGGCTTGGGTTTATTTTTATTAAACTTTCAGTTTATTTTTACGAGAGTTTTACAAAAATCACCCAAAAGTTTACAAATATTAAACTTCGGGAGGTTTTCATGGAACTGGGAGCAAAACTGAAAGAGATCCGACAGCAAAAAAACTTAACACAGGAAGAGCTTGCCGACCGCTGCGAATTGACGAAAGGTTATATTTCGCAATTGGAAAACGACCTGACAAGCCCCTCGATTGCAACGCTGTGCGATCTCTTGAATGCGCTCGGCAGCAATCTTTCCGACTTCTTCCACGAAGAAAGCGAAGGAAAAATCGTTTTCACCGAATCCGAATATATCGAAAAACAATCGGAAGGGATGATCTGGAACTGGGTGATTCCCAACGCGCAAAAAAATATGATGGAACCCGTTCTCGTGGAACTGGAACCGGGCGCGGCAACGCAGACGGACTTCCCCCACGAAGGAGAAGAATTCGGTTTCGTCATGGAAGGAAAGATCGCAATCGTCCGCGCCGGTAAACAGCATCGGGCAAAAAAAGGAGAAAGTTTTTATTTTACTTCCAACAAAGAACATTATATCGTAAATATCGGAAAGGGAAAAGCCAGATTCTTATGGATTTCCACCCCGCCTAATTTTTAATACCGAGGAGAAAACTATGTCTGAACGCATCATCGAACTCGTAGACGTAACCAAAAGTTACGAAGACAATCTTGTCATCGACCACGTGAACCTTTACGTAAACAAAGGCGAATTCATTACGCTCCTCGGCCCTTCTGGTTGCGGAAAAACCACGACGCTACGCATGATCGCGGGTTTCGACACGCCGACGAGCGGAAAAATTTTATTAAACGGGAAAGACATTTCTTATCTCCCGCCGAACAAGCGCCCCGTAAACACCGTTTTTCAGCGCTACGCCCTCTTTCCGCATTTGAATATCTTCGAAAATATTGCGTTCGGACTCAAATGCAAAAAAGTCGCAAATACCTACCGTAACAATGCAGGCGAGGAATACACCAAAACCGAACGTTATTCGAAAAAAGAGATCCGCGAAAAAGTAGAACGCGCGTTGGCGCTCGTCGATTTGGAAGGATTTGAAAAACGCGCGGTTTCCACCCTTTCCGGCGGACAGCAACAACGCGTCGCCATTGCGCGCGCCATCGTGAACGAACCGGAAATTCTGTTGCTCGACGAGCCGCTCGGCGCGCTCGATTTAAAGATGCGCAAAGAAATGCAGATCGAGCTGAAAGAAATGCACAAACGGCTCGGCATTACCTTCATCTACGTGACGCACGATCAGGAAGAAGCGCTCACAATGTCGGACACCGTCGTCGTAATGGCGGACGGTATCGTACAGCAAATCGGCACCCCCGCCAAAATCTACAACGAACCCGCCAACACCTTCGTTGCGGACTTTATCGGCGAAAGCAATATTTTCAACGGCACCGTCGTGGGTGAACGCCGCGTGAAATTCTGCGGAAAAACATTCGATTGCGTCGATGAATTCGAACGCAACGAACCCGTGGACGTCGTCGTCCGCCCCGAAGATATCCGTATGTGCGCACCCGAAGACGGTACGTTAAAGGGAAACGTCATTTCCGTCGTATTTAAAGGCATTCACTACGAAATTACCGTACAGGTCGGTAAATACGAAGTCGTGATCAACAGTACGGAAAGCCGCCGCGAAGGCGAAGTGATCGGCATGAAAATCGGCGCGGAAGAGATTCATTTGATGAAGCCGAAGTACACCACGAACGTCTTTGACGGCGTGATTACCAAACGGAATACGGTTACCTTCGGCGACGGCGAATTCGAATGCGACCTCACACAGCTCTATCCTGGCAGCCGCATCGACGAGGAAGAATATCTTGTAACGGCAACGGGCGAACGGCTTGATTTGACGGATACGCAGGTAAAGGTGGAAGTCGGGCTCAACGATATCGAAATCAGCGACGATGCGGAAGCAGGCGGCGCAACCGGACACATTATTTCCATCATCTATAAGGGCGACCACTACCGCCTGATCGTGCGTACGGAAGAAAACGAAGAAGACTTCGTGTTTGCCACCGCTGATTTGTGGAATGAAAACGATTTGGTATCGATTATCATCCCTAAAGATAAAATTAAACTTTCCCTGAAAAATACGGAGGAGAAAAAGAGATGAGACTGCGCTTTTCCCGAAAGGCGCTCTGTATCCCTTACGTCGTCTTTCTGTTGTTTTTCGTAATTTTGCCGATGCTCACGATCGTATACTATGCGTTTACCGATCAGAACAACCATATTTCATTTCTGAATTTTATCAACTTTTTTTCCGATCCGACCAAACTGAGTACCATCGTATATTCCATCGTCATTGCGATTATCACGACGGTGATCACGCTTTTGATCGCTTACCCCGTCGCTTATATTCTCGCGCGAAGCAGCATGAAAAAGAAATACGTCATTCTGCTCTTGTTTATTACGCCGATGTGGATCAATTTCGTGTTGCGCGTAAATGCAATCCGCGAACTTCTCAACTGGATCGGGATCTTAGGTGAAGCGAATTACTTTAACACAATTCTCGGCATGGTGTACGATTTCCTTCCCTTTATGATTTTGCCCTTGTACACGACCATGCAGAAAATCGACGGGAGTTTGTACGAAGCGAGCGCCGACCTGGGCGCGGGCGCCGCGACTACGTTCCTGCGCGTCACGCTTCCCCTCTCCATGCCCGGCGTACTCAGCGGAATCACGATGGTGTTTTTGCCTTCGATGACAAACTACGTCGTTTCGGACATGCTCGGAAATTCCAAAGTTACGATTATCGGGAAATTTATTGAAACCTACTTCGGAACGGATTGGCATATGGGTTCGATGATCGCGTTGATTCTGCTCATCGTCGTATTCCTTTCCACGCTGCTCACGGGCGGTTTTAAATCGGAAGAAAATGCAAGGGGGGCAAACTTATGAACAAAAAAGCGGTTGTCTTAAAATGCCTGAAAGGCGTTTTTATCGGATTTGTTCTGCTCCTGCTTTACGCGCCGATCCTCGTTCTTGCGGTTTACAGTTTCAACTCCACCAACACGATCGGTATGTGGGGAGAATTTTCTTTCAAGCATTATGCAAAACTGTTCGGCGATTCGGCAATTCTCGGCATGATCGGAAACACCCTACTGCTCGCGCTGGTCGCCGCACTCCTTTCCACCGTGCTCGGAACGGCGGGCGCGCTCGGCATGTTCTACTATAAGAAAAAGGCAAAAACGGTTTTAAACGGCGTATCGCAAATTCCGATTATCAATGCCGAAATCGTAACGGCGCTCGCGCTCGCCATCATGTTCGTCAGCATCGGAATCGGTAAATCCTACTTTACGCTTCTGATCGGTCACATGGTGATCTGTACCCCTTTCGTCGTGCTCTCGGTCACGCCGAAGCTCAAACAAATGGACAACAGTCTATACGAAGCCGCCCTTGATTTAGGTGCAAGCCCGGCGAAAGCGCTCTTTAAAGTCGTTTTACCGCAAATTATTCCGGGCGTGATTTCCGGATTTATGCTTGCCGTTACGCTTTCGCTCGACGATTACATCGTAACCAGTTACACCAAACCTTCGACCTTTAACACCATTTCCACTTACGTTTATAACGCAACCATGAAAGGAAACGCGCACACCGCCGAAGTGTTATCATCGTTCTGGGCGCTTACGACGATTATTTTCGTCGTCATTCTCGCAATCGTTCTCGGCGCAAATTTGAAAGGAATCAAACGAAAGGAGAGAAAAAAATGAAATCCAAAAAATTGATTTCGGTTGCACTGTCGGCGCTGTTTCTCGTCCCCTCGCTTGCGTTTCTCGGCGGATGCGGCACGGGAAACGAAACGGTACTGCGCGTATATAACTGGGAAGAATATATCGACGAAGGCGGCGAAGATTCGTACGCGTACGATCCGATCGAAAATCCAAACGCGCCTTCGATCATAGACGACTTTGAAAGCTGGTTCGAAGAAACTTACAATGCGCCGATCCGCGTGGAATATTCCACTTTCGGCACGAACGAAGACCTCTACAATCAACTCAAGCTCGGAAATTCGTACGATCTCGTTTGCCCTTCCGAATACATGATTATGAAGCTTGCCGCGGAAAATATGCTGCAACCGCTCAACGATGCGGAAGACCCCGACGACGTAGACTTCTTCGATCAAACGAACGAACTCAATTACTACGCGAATCACGTTTCGCCGTTTATTGCGGAAGTATTCGAAAACGGTACGGTAGAAGTAGAAGGAACGACCCGTCGTTGGAGCGAATACGCCGCGGGATACATGTGGGGAACGACAGGTTTCATTTATAATCCCGAACTCGTTTCCGCGGAAGCCCTCGATCAAGGCTGGGCAATCATGCTCGACAAAAATTTCCGCAAACGCGTCACCACAAAAGACAACGTGCGCGACTCCTACTTCGTCGGACTCGCCATCCTCTATCGGAAGGAACTGCTTGATCTCGATCGGGAAGATCCCGAATACAACAAAAAAGTGACCGAAATCATGAACCGTACCGACGAAGAAACGATTTCGAAAGTCCAGAATATCCTGCTCGAAATGAAAGAAAACATCTTTGGATTCGAAACGGATACCGGAAAAGCCGATATGGTAAAAGGCACGATCGCGCTGAACTTCTCGTGGAGCGGCGACGCCGTTTACGCGATCAATCTTGCCGAAGAAGAAAACGACATGAAGCTGCACTTCCACATTCCGGAAGAGAGCGCAAACCTCTTTTTCGACGGCTGGGTTATGCCGAAAGGTGCAAACCGTAAAGCGGCAAAGGCGTTTATCAACTTCCTTTCTAAGCCGGAAAACGCCGTAAGAAATATGGATTATATCGGCTACTCTTCCGTAATCGCAGGCGAAGAAGTATTCGAATACGTACAGGAAACCTACGAAACGGAAGAAGACGACGAATCGGCTGCCGAATACGATTTGAGCTATTTCTTCGGGGAAGGAGCCGTCATTTCGGCGGCAGCGGATCAACTCGACCGTCAGCTTTTCGCGCAGTATCCCCCGCAGGAAGTCATGCAACGCTGCGCCGTTATGGATTATTACGGAAAAGACGACGCACTGATCAACGAACTTTGGACGAAAGTAAAAGGAGAAACGCTCGACGGCTGGGCAATCGCGGTAATTTGCGTTGCGGTTCTTTCGATCGCCGTGTTTGTTTTAATCGTAAAATTCGGCGGAAAAATCGATCTCTTCCGCAGAAAGCCCAAAAAAGGATATACGCTTGTCAAGCAAGAAGCTTACCGTCCGATCAAATAAAATAATATAAAAAAGCTCCCGCAGTTACGGGAGCTTTTTTTGTTGCCGTCATCAGACGAGTAAATTCACTTTGTTCATCAAAATATAACGGATCAGGAAGAACGTCCCGAAATCAACTCCGACGCAGAAAACAATGTTTATCCAATCGGCGAAATGCGGGCTCACCCTTGCCGCAGCGTTGAGGATCGGTTGAAAACAAAGCGCCGTAAGAATCGGAAGAACGATCAGGAAAAATCCCAAACCAATGAGTATCGTAATCAGTTTTCTCGACTTCGTAAACAACTGCCCCACTGAAACGACCAAATAAAAGAGCAACAAGTACATCGGAACGCCCGCAAGCACAATCAAAACCAACTCCACGGCAAGCATCGGATCGGATGAAAAATAAGCGTTCAGCGTTGTTCCGAGTTGTCCGAGATAGGTTGAAATTTGCGACCAGACCTGCGGCATTCCCGTAAACACGATGGCGCTGGACACTACGGCAACCGCAATGCAAGCCAACATGGCAACGATTGCCGAGATCATTTTCGAAAGCAATAATTTCGTCGGCGTAATCGGAATCGAAAAAGTAAGATAGCCTTCCCCGGTAAACAACGATCTGGAAAACTGCCCGACGCTGACGCAATAAGCGCTGAATATCAAAAGCAGCGACAAATAAATCGCAATCAAACTAAAAGTCAAGCCCGTAACGTTTTCAGCGTCGCCCGCCAAAAAGATTCTGCCGATGCAAGCCATTACGAAACAAACCAGAGCCACCCAAACCAAAACGCGCAAGAGCACTTTTAACTCGTATTTAATCGTATTCGCTACCATTTGAATACCTCCCTGAACAATTCGTCGAGCGATTTTCCCTCCTGTTCCTTCACCGCTTGCACGGGCGCGTTTAACGCAATCTGTCCGTTTCTGAGGAAAATCGCATGCGTTAAAATCGGCTCGATATCCGCAATCAAATGCGTACAAAGGAATATGGTGGAATCCTTCGGTTTGTTCATCATAATCGTGTCGAGAATAAATTCACGCGCGGCGGGATCAACGCCCGCAATCGGCTCGTCTAGGATATACAACTTCGCATCGCGCGCCATGGTAAGCAGCAATCCGAGTTTTTCCTGATTCCCCTTGGAAAGCGTTTTGATCTTCTGTTTCATTCCGATGCCCAACCGCGTAAGCATCGCCTCGGCTTTCGAACGATTAAAATCGGCAAAAAAATCTTCGTAGTATTTGATCTGCTGATCGACGCGCATCCACTTGAAAAGGTAATTCGCATCGGGAAGATACGCCGTAATCGCTTTCGTTTCAGGTCCAGGTCTTTTTCCGTCGATCAAAATTTGGCCTTCGTTCGGCTGCAACATTCCCATCGCAAGTTTGATAAGAGTCGTTTTTCCGCTTCCGTTGGGACCCAACAGCCCCACGATTCCGCCGCGCGGAACCGTCAAATTCACGTTATACAGAGCCGTAAAGTTTCCGTAATTTTTAGTAAGCGATCTGCATTCGAATATCCCCTCGTCCGTCGGAACATCGTAAATCAGATCTCTGTTTTTTGCGCCGTGTGGCGTTTCCGCAGAATTTTGCTCTAATTCCTCCATTTTTTCACCTCTTCTATAAATTCACGCACTTCCACAGGAAATGATTGCGCGCCCGAAAATCAATCTTCTTTCCTTTTGCGATTTTTTACGCATTCGGTAAGAAGAAATTCTATCTGTCCGTTCAGAGAGCGGAAATCGTCTTCCGCCCACTGCGACAAATCCCGAAACAGCGTGGAAGATAATCTGAGCGGTACTTGTTTTTTAATTTTATTGTCTTGTGCCGTTCTTTCTTTTTCCACGTGATCACTCCGCGTTTTTATTTTGAACTTCTTTGACTTTCTCTTCCAACGGTTTCGCACGATTCCGATATTTGATGTAAATCGGAATATAAACAACAAAGGATAAAACGGCAAATATCAACAAAAAAAATACGCTTGTACCGCCTATATTTGCCGCCAGACTCGTTTGCGGATCACGTAACGTCTGCGCAAATCCAAGAGACAGCCCTAAAACCATTGCAAGAAAAATTGCCATTGAAAAAATGATATTTCCGATCCGCTGCACCTTTTGATATGCTTTTTGCAGTTGCATGCGAACTTCGTTTTCCGTTTCGTTTTCCGTCAATTTTTTTGCATTCGAAACGTAAATCGCATTCTTCTTTAATTCCGTTAGGATAAGCGAAACAATCCATGCAACGGTTGCCGCCGCACCGATCGCGCCGATGAGCCAAAACGCCCAAGCTCCTTTCGATGCAACGTTCCCGGAAACGACTCCCAACACGACGGCACACACAATCCAGATCAACGTATAAACCGCCGAACGATACGTATAGCGATTAAAAAGCCGTAAATCGGCATTGTCGGTCAAAAAATAATCTTGCGGCCCTTGCATCGGATGATGGCTGACCGATGTTAAATCGCCTCTTTCGCTTTTCAAAAAATAAATTTCTTCTTCTGCGCAATTCACGAAACGACTTCTTCTTTTTATATCTACAATCAAAGATACGACGGACATTCCGCCGCTCAAAATCACGCATGCCAAAAAAACAAAACCGTATACGACCTGAGCGCCCGTAGCAAACACGCCGATGGAAGTAAGCAAAGCAATGATTGCGCTCGACAAATTGACGACGGCATTCACAACTACAAAAACAATTTCTCCGAAATATTTTCTTTCCGAAAGTATTTCCTTTAATTTTACGAAATAACGTTCGGAATAAAATTTTTCTTTTTCCGAAAGCCGTAAATTCGCTTCAGATTCTTCGGTCAACAGTGCAAGCGTACTGCCGTTTTTATGCAACGCGAATACGATCGAAAAAATCCCGAAACCGGCGGTTACTGCGATCAACGGGGTTAAAATTGCAACAAACGGCACGCTGGACGGCAATAAGACGGAAAGCAAGATGCAAAGCGCTGCCGTCAACGTTTGCATAAAAAGGCTTACGCCGTTGATCTTAGAAACGCGCAAAAACTTGCGGCGGCGGTCGCCGCTCAAATACAGTAAAACGTATTCCGTCATGCGTTTAATAAATGCTGCCGCTATTCACAATCGGCTGCGCGTCGCGGTTTCCGCAAAGCACCACTAAAAGATTTGAAACCATCTGCGCTTTGCGCTCGTCGTCCAGTTCCACGATGTTTTCTTCGGAAAGTTTATTCAGCGCCATCTGCACCATGGAAACCGCACCCTCTACGATTTTTTGACGCGCCGCAATGATTGCCGAAGCCTGTTGGCGTTGCAACATCGCTGCAGCGATTTCGGGCGAATACGCAAGGTGAGAAATGCGCGCTTCCAAAATTTCGATGCCCGCCATTTCGACGCGGGTCTGAATTTCGCCGCGAAGAACGTCGGCAATTTCCTGCGAGGAGCCGCGCAGCGATTTTTCGTCTCCGTTGGTCGAAACGTCGTATGGATATTGACGCGCAACCTGACGAATCGCCGCGTCGCACTGCGTGGAAATATACGCCATATAATTATCTACATTAAATACGGCGCGCGCGGTATTCGTAATGCGCCAGATCACGACAACGGAAATTTCAATCGGATTCCCCTCTTCGTCGTTGACCTTCTGTTTATCGTTATTCAGCGTCATGGCTTTTAACGAAAGTTTTTTGGAAGCAATCCGAGCGGGATTTACCGAACTGCAAAACGGGTTGACCCAAAAGAAGCCGTCGCGCTTGATCGTACCGTAATATTTCCCGAATAAAGTCAGTACGCACGCTTCGTTCGGTTGCAACAGCTTGAACCCTGCAAAAAACAAAATTGCGGCGATGAACAAAAATATGCCCGGCGCAATCAACGCGCTCAACCCGCCGGGGAGCTGCGACGATCCGTCAAGCGAAATTGCACCGACGATAAACAAACCGATTGCCGCAGCCAACATCAGAACGGTCACGGCAAGCATCAGCCAGCCGTTTTTTTCGTGCGCGTTCCGCTCGTCGATCCGGCTGAATTCTTTCACTTCTTTGTCTTCCATTATTCCCTCCAAAAAGATGATATCAATTTGATATCATTATGATAATACGTATTATTCGGTTTGTCAACAATTTCCAAAAAAATTTTTTCGTTTAAGACAAAAGTTTTTCGAGAATGCGCGCGCAGGCAATTCTGCAATGCTCGTAAGTGAGCCCGCCCTGGAAATACGCGGTATAGGGCGCGCGGATCGGCGCATCGGCAGAAAGTTCGCTCGTCGCGCCCCCCACGAAGGTGCCTGCCGCCATAATCACTTTGCAGTCGTAACCGGGCATATCCCACGCTTCGGGACGCACGTAAGAATCTACTGGAGAACATTCCTGCACCGAACAGATAAAATCCGTCAATTGCTGTTCCGTATCGAACCGTACGGCGCGCGTAATGTCTGCGGGAAGCCGATCGAGCCGCGGGAAATTTTCGTAACCGAGCGATTCCATACATTTCCCGATCAAAAGACCGCCTTTGATCGCCTGCGCAACGGCGTGCGGCGCAAGAAAGAAACCTTGGTAATACAGTTGATAACCGTATGCATAAGATCCGATTTCCGCCCCGACGGAAGGCGCGGTCAAACGGTTTTCACACCGTTTCATGTAGCACGCGTCCCCCGCAATATACCCGCCCGTGGGCGCTAGTCCGCCCCCCGGATTTTTGATCAACGATCCGACGATCACGTTCGCGCCGACTTCCGTCGGTTCGCGCGTTTCCGCAAATTCGCCGTAACAATTGTCCACGAAAATACAGCCCTCGAATCCGCACGAACGCACCAGCCGACACATAGACTGAATTTCGTCAATCGTAAACGCATCGCGCAATTCATAACCGCGGGAACGCTGCACGTAAACCGTTTGATACGTTTTACGCGACAGCGCGACGCGCACAGCTTCGGAATCGACTTTCCCGTTTTCCGTCAAAGCAACGACGTCCGTGCCGATTCCGAAATCTTTTAATGAACCGTTTCCCTCGCCCCAGATTACGCCGCGGATCGTATCGTACGGCGTACCCGTAATAATCAGCATATTCTCACCGGGACGGAGAATGCCGAATAATGCGCAGGCAAGCGCGTGCGTGCCGCTTAACAGCGCAGGCGAAACGATCGCACACTCGGCGCCGAATGCGCGGGCATAAATTTTTCCGAGCGTTTCCCTACCTTCGTCCCCGTAACCGTAACCGGTGGAAGGCGCAAAATGGCGCACCGCCACGCGTTCCGCCGAAAATGCCGAAAGCACCTTTTCCGTATTCAATAACGCGATTTCGTCGACTGCGCGAAACGTACTTTCAAGCGATTTTTCGGCAGCCGCAATTCTTTGTTCAACTTTCATATTTTCGCATTACCTCTCGTGCCGCAGCTTCGGGATCTTGCGGCGTAATCATATATAAAACTGGTAGTTTTTTAAAAAAAGTGAGCTGTCGTTTGGCATAATTTCGGGTGTTTTTAGCAATTACGTCACGCGTAGTACTATTTGAATCACCGTTTTTTAACCCTTCAACGACTTCTTTATAACCGATCCCCTGCATGCACTGCGCGGTATACGGAACGCCGCTTTTTAACAACGCTTCCACTTCCGCAACAAGTCCGTTTGCAAACATCTCTTCCACGCGCGCTTCAATGCGGCGATAAAGCGCTTCTCGCTCGAAATCGAACGATACCGCCAGATAAGGAAACCGCGGCGTATAACCGTCGTTCTGATCCGACTTTTTCCGCCCCGTCAGCTCGTAAATTTCAAGCGCGCGAATCACCCGTTTGACGTCGTTAAAATGCAATTTTTCGGCGCTCGCTTCGTCCGCCTCCCGCAATAAACCGTGGAGGTATTCTCTGCCCTTTTTCCGTTCGATCCGCTCGTACTTTTGCCGTATTTCTTCGGAAGCAGGTACGGCGCCGAACGAACTGGGAAACAGCAGCGCGTTCATATAAAACCCCGTTCCGCCGCAAAGGATCGGCGTTTTGCCGCGGGCAAGGATATCCTCCAATACGGGCATTGCCATTCGCTCGAAATCGCTTACGGAAAATTTTTCAAAGGGACTTACCGCGTCGATCATATAATGCGGAATTCCCTGCCGTTCCGCAAGGCTCGGCTTTGCCGTACCGATATCCAGTCCGCGGTATACCAACAAGGCGTCGCAAGAAATAATTTCCCCGTCCAACAGCTTTGCGCATTCCACGGCAAGCGCCGTTTTCCCGCTTGCGGTAGGACCGCAAACAGCTAATATTTTTTTCATACGATTCTCTTGAACAACTTCTCGATTTCGCTCTTTTGCATTTTCACGGCGACCGGTCTGCCGTGCGGACAGCGCAAGCCCATATCCCCTTCGGTTTCGTCGATCAGGGCGCGCACTTCCCGTTCGGTGAGCCGTTCGCCGCCCTTAACGGCAGCTTTACACGCCGCCGTTGCAATTTTATCTTTGATGATTTCGGTCAGTTTGATCGCGCGCAAACTTTCCATAGAAGCCAAGACTTCACGGAAAAACTGTTCCAAATCGATATTCTGCAAATCGGCGGGAACTGCGGAAACCTTTACGCTGGTTCCCCCGAATTCTTCCGTTTCAAATCCGATTTCACGCAAAACCGCAAAATTTCTTTCGAGAAAAGCAAACTCCTGCGCGTTTACTTCAAGTACGTACGGCATAAGCATCGGCTGGGAAATCACTTCGCGCCGTTCCCATTTTTCCCGCAGACGGTTGTAAATCAACCGTTCGTGCGCGGCGTGCTGATCGATAAAATATGCGCTGTCGCCAATCTCGTAAATCAGATAAGTGCGGAATAACTCCCCCTTATACACGAGAAAAGCGGGATCTATTTTTTCCTGAGACGCTTTTTCGCGTTCTTTTAAAAATTTTTGATTTTCGGCAAAGACGTCTTCCTGCGCCGCAACCGAGGGCGCGTTCACTTCGAGAACGGATGGACGGGATTCAATCAACCTCGGCTCGGATTTCCCGATCGGAGAAATATCGAACTGAAGTTCTTTTTTCGCCTGCTCGTAAGTCATGGCAGCGGGCTTCGGCACGTCCGCCGTAAACGGCGTTTGCACGCGAACCGTCCGCTCCTCGCGCATGGCTGTTTTTTCAGCTGCGGGAACTTCCGGAACGGGAGTTTTCGGTACGTTCGCCAAATATTCCAAAGCGCGCGAATTGCCGTCCAGCACCGAAGATACGACCGAATAAACGCTGCCGTAGATAATCTGATTATCGGCAAACCGCACGTCCGCTTTGTTGGGGTGTACGTTTACGTCTACGATTTCGGGCGGAAGCTCCAAAAATAATACGTAGAACGGATATTGCCGCTTCATCAAATAGGCGGCGTATGCGTTGGCAACCGCCGCGCTCACCGTTTGATTGACGACGTATCTGCCGTTTACAAACAAACTCTGATAACTGCGGTTGGGTTTGGAAAAATTCTGATTTCCGATAAATCCGTATAATTTGATTCCGTGCTTGTCCGCCGAAATTTCATAACAGTCTTGCACGATGTTCGCGCCGTATATGACGGCAAGGGCGCTCTTTAATCCGTCTCCGAAGGAACGGTATTTTACTTTTCCGTTCGCGGTGTAAGTAAACGAAATTTCGGGACGGGAGAGAATAAAGCGCGAAATCATATTCGCCACGTCGCCCTCTTCCTGCGCGTCCGATTTTAAAAATTTAAGCCGCGCGGGCGTATTGTAGAACAAATCTTCTACCGTGACCGTCGTCCCGTTAGCACCCGCCGTCGGCACGACTTCGCCGATCTTGCCGCCTTCGGCAGAAATACCGTAAGAATCCCCTTCCCGCGTTTTGGAAACGATTTGCATGCGGGAAACGGCGGCAATCGAAGCAATCGCTTCGCCGCGAAATCCGAGCGTTGCGACCGTAAACAAATCCTCTGCGGTTTTCAGTTTGCTCGTCGCATGAGCGCGGAATGCATGCTTCAAATCGTCTTTTTCGATTCCGTGCCCGTTATCGATGACGCGAACGAGTTTTTTCCCGCCCTGTTCGATTTCCACGGAAATTTCCTTCGCACCCGCGTCTATCGCGTTTTCCACCAATTCTTTGACAACGGAATACGGGCGGTCAACCACCTCTCCCGCCGCAATTTTATTATATACTTCGGGGGACAGCAAATTGATTTTCATTGCAACTTCTCCTTCCAGTCCGCAATCAACGCAAGCGCCTGCATCGGCGTAAGCCCGTTCACGTCGATACCGCCGAGTTCTTCGCGGAAATTCACGCGCGGAATCTCTTCTTCCTCTTCTTCCTGCGGCGCGCGGCGGGAAACGACGTCGTTCTTTTCCAACTTTTTCAAAATGACTTTTGCGCGGGAAGTCACCTCGTCAGGCACGCCCGCAAGCGCTGCAACCTCTACGCCGAAACTGCGCGAAGCGCCGCCGCGCACGATCTTCCGCAAAAATACGATGCTTCCGCCGATTTCGCGCACGTTGATTTTATAGTTTTTCACGCCGTCGAGCTTCCCTTCCAGCTCGGTCAACTCGTGATAATGCGTGGCAAACAGCGTTTTGGCGCGTACTTTCTCGCACAAATATTCGATCACCGACCAGGCAATCGACAACCCGTCGAACGTACTCGTTCCGCGACCGACCTCGTCGAGAATCAGCAAGCTGCGATCCGTCGCATTACGCAAGATGTTCGCGACTTCCGTCATTTCCACCATAAACGTACTTCTGTCGAGAATCAAATTATCGCTCGCACCGATGCGCGTGAAAATACGGTCGCACAGCGGAATCGCAGCGCGTTTGGCAGGCACGAAACTCCCCGCCTGCGCCATAAACACGATGAGGGCATTCTGTCTTAAATAAGTACTCTTCCCCGCCATATTCGGACCCGTTATAATCATCGCGCGGTTTTCGCCACCGTCAAGCAAGCAGTCGTTCGGAATGAACCGCTCGCGCGAAATCGCTTCTACGACTGGATGCCGCCCCTCTTCGATTTCCAGCGCGCCCGTTTCCAAAATTTGCGGTCTGCAATATTTATTTTCTTTCGCAACCACGGAAAGTGCAACGATGCAATCGAGCATGGCAACCGCAGAGGCGATACTTTGAAACACGGGAATGTTGCGTGCAAGGATTTCAAGAATCTCTCCGAATAAATGCTCTTCCAATCTTGCCGCCGCATCGTCGCTCCCTAAAATTTTCTGTTCGAGCGCACGCAGTTCTTCCGTTATAAAACGTTCTCCGTTCGCAAGCGTCTGACGGCGCACGTAGGAAAAAGGAACTTTATCAATAAAGGATTTGCTTACTTCGATGTAATAACCGAACACGCGGTTATACCCGATTTTCAGCGTACGAATCCCCGTTTTCTCGCGCTCGCGCGCTTCCAGTTCGGCAAGCAAAGATTTGCCGCCCGCCTTAATTTCGCGCAGTTCGTCCAGTTGCGCGTTGTAGCCTTTTTTAATGTATCCGCCCTCTTTTCTGGTCGTTGCATTCGGATCGATTGCCTGATCGAGCAAATCGCACACGCTCTTCGTATCGACGAGATTTCCGGCAATTTCTGTAAGCAGTACGGAAGAAAACCCGGCAAGCTGGAATTTCAGCGAAGGGACGACGGCAAGCGACGACGACAACGCAATGCAATCGCGCGGTTGCAGATTCCCGTTCGAAATCCTTCCCGTCAGCCGCTCGATATCCCTTACTCCGCCGAGCATATCCGAAAGCCCCATGCGCACGAGAGAAGACTGAAACAATTCCTCTACCGCGTCGAGCCGTTTTTCGATTTCCGCTTTATCGTCGAGCGGACGGGTCAACAAGGAAGCAAGCTTGCGCGCGCCCATCCCCGTCTTCGTCTTATCGAGCAGCCACAGCAAAGAACCGTACTTCGTCCCTTCGGCGCTGTTCTTTAAAATTTCAAGGTTGCGAATGGCAATCGTGTCGAGTGCCATATAACCGCTCCCCTCGGAAAAATGGAGACGATTGATATTTTTCAAGGCGTGCTTTTGCGTTTCGCGCAAATATTCGATCAGCGCGCCCGTCGCGATAATCGCGCCTTCCCGCCGCGCGATTCCGAGCGCTTCCATCGAAGATACGGAAAGCTGTTCTTTCAGATTTTTTTCCGCCTGCGCGCGCTGAAACGCCCAGGGCAAATAACAGGAAAAAGCGGGCAGGGAACGCTCCTGCCGAATACGGTCTTTCGTTTCGAATAACAGTTCTTCGTTGCAAATGACTTCCGCAACGGCAAGGTTGGAAAGCGTTGCGATCAGATGTTCCGAATCCTCCTCCACGCTCGCCGAAAGTTCGCCCGTCGTAATGTCCGCCCAAGCAAGCGCATATTCCGTATCGCTTTTGTAAGCGCAAGCGATATAATTGTTTTTCTTTTCGTCCAGCAGACTTTCCTCGGTAACCGTTCCCGCGGAAACGACGCGAATTACGTCGCGCTCGACGATTTTCTGCCCGGGTTTCGGTACGGTAAGTTGTTCACAGATTGCTACGCGCTCCCCCATTGCAACGAGTTTCGCGATATATGCATCCGCCGCGTGAAAAGGAATCCCGCACATCGGCGCGCGCTCTTTCATGCCGCAATCTCTGCCCGTAAGCGTTAAATCGAGCAATTGCGAAGCCCGCACGGCGTCGTCGAAAAACATTTCGTAAAAATCGCCGAGCCGATAAAAGAGAAAACAATCCTTATAATTCTCTTTCATCTTCAAATAATGTTCCATCATCGGTGAAATTGCCATAATCCCTCTTAAACCGTCTTCCCGTAAAGCGAAATGCCGTTTGCGCGCGTAATTTCCAACGTAACGAATTCGCCGATCGGGTTCTTATCGCTTTCGAAATAACCCATTCTGCCCCGCTCGTCTCTGCCGAGATAGAGCCCTTTCTTTTCGTCGTAATCCTCGCAAAGGATTTCAACGCGCTTCCCGACGTACCCCGCGCTTTTTTCCCGCGTCTGCGCGTTTACGAGCGCAATTAACCGCGCGATTCTGTCCTTTGAAACCTCTTCCGGAATCTGCCCTTCCATTTCGGCGGCTTTCGTTCCCGTGCGCGGCGAATAGATAAAAGTAAACGCGGAGGAAAATCCCGCTTCTTTGACGAGAGAAAGCGTTTCTTCAAATTCCGCCTCCGTCTCCGTCGGAAATCCGACGATCAGATCGGTCGTGATTTCGGCATCCGGAATTTCCCGCTTTAACAGCGCGACGCCAGACAAATATTTTTCCCGCGTATACCGCCTGTTCATTAACTGCAAAATTCGGTCGGATCCGGACTGCGCGGGCAAATGCAACAAATTACAGATTTTATCGTGTTTTTTCATGACCGAAACAAGTTCGGCAGAAAAATCCTTCGGGTGCGAAGTCATAAACCGCAAACGGAATTTCCCTTCGATTGAAGCGATTTCGTCCAAAAGCGTGGGAAAAGAAACTTCTCCGTCGCGGTACGAATTTACGTTTTGCCCGAGCAAAGTAATTTCTTTATATCCGTTTTTCACGAGTTCGCGCACTTCGGCGAGAATTTCTTCTTTTTTGCGGGAGCGCTCGCGTCCGCGCACGTACGGAACAATGCAGTAAGTGCAGAAGTTATTGCAACCGTAAGTAATATTCACCCAAGCGTTGGGATAACTCGTCCTGACGGGCAAAATGCCGTCCTCCGTTTCCGCGCGTTCTTCTGGCACGGAAATCACCGCTTTTTTCTGCGCGCGTTTCCGCTCGATCAAAGCCCCGAGCTCGTTTAAATTATGCGTGCCGAATAAAATATCGATAAAAGGAAATTTTTCCTTTAAAATCCCCGCTTTTCCCTCTTCCTGTACCATGCAGCCGCCTACGGCGACGATCAACTCTTTCTTCTGCCGTTTTAATTTTTTCAGCGCGCCGATATTTCCGAACGCATGGTTTTCGGCATTTTCGCGGATACAGCAAGTGTTGAATACGATAATGTCCGCCTCTTCCAACGGCGAAACGGTTTTATATCCCGCAGTTTGCAAAATTCCCGCGATTTTTTCCGATTCGTGTACGTTCATTTGGCAACCGTACGTGACGATGTGATATTTCATGTAATCTTCTCCGATTTCACATTATATCATAATTCCCGAATTTTTTCAACAAAAGCATGAAATAATCCGAAATTTTTTCAGAGAACTACTTATACTGTAATCGATGAAACGCGCATTGAAAATTACACTGTCCGTCTTCGGCGCATTTGCGGTACTCGTACTTGCGGCGCTTTTTTATTATCTCGGCACGACGGCAGGAATCAAACTCAATCCGAATAAACTGACGCTCGACACCACGTGCGTACAGATATTCGATCAAGGCGGCAATCCGATCGAAGGAGAAAATAAATTCGACGTCTCTTACGAACGCTTTCCAAAGGCGCTGCCAAACGCATTCGTTGCGGTGGAAGACAAGAATTTTTACAAACATCACGGATTCGACTATAAGCGGATCGCAAAAGCCGCGATGAAAAACGTTGCAACCTTTTCGTTCCGCGAAGGCGCCTCCACCATTTCACAGCAATTGATTAAAAACACGCACCTTACCAGCGAAAAGACTTTGAACCGAAAACTGAAAGAGTTTAAACTGACGCGCGCGTTGGAAAAAAAGTATACGAAACAGGAAATCATGGAATTGTATTTAAATTCCATTTATTTCGGGCACAGCGCCTTCGGAATCGGAAGCGCAGCGCAGTATTACTTCGGAAAAAATACGGAAGATCTTACGCCTGCGGAATGCGCTATGCTTGCCGCGCTCGTAAAATCTCCGAACCGCTATTCCCCCTTCCGCGATCCGGAAAAATGCCTTGCAAGGCGGAATCTCGTATTAAAACTGATGCGCGAACAAAAATACCTCTCCGCACGGGAATACGACGAAGCGTTAAATACGCCCCTTCCCGAAAAACCTGCGGAAAGCAAAACGGGAAACGCATACCTTACCCGCGTTTGGGAAGAGCTTGCCGAATTGTTTCCCGACGCGCAATCGGGCGAACTGGGCGCATTAAAAGTTTTCACGTTTTACGATCCCGCATTGCAGAAAGAACTCGAAACGACGCAAGCGGATTCCGACCTTTGCCTGCTGGTGCGCGACAACAAGACGCACGGAATCAAAGCTTTGCATTCGACGATCGGCACTCCGAAACGCTTGCCTGCTTCCACCATCAAACCGTTGCTCGTCTACGCACCCGCACTGGAAGAAAATCTGATTTCCCCGCTCACGCCCGTTCTGGACGCGAAAACCGACTTCGGCGGTTATTGTCCCGACGATTACAGCGGCGCGACGGGAGAGTATATGAGCGTAAGATACGCGTTATCGCACAGCGTCAATATTCCCGCGGTAAAAATTCTGAACGAACTTGGCGTTGAACGCGCCGTAAAATATCTTGCAAAAATGAATCTGAACGTCGAACGCGACGATTATTCCTTGGCGCTTGCTTTGGGCGGCATGAAAGAAGGATTTACGCTTCCTCAACTCGCCGACGGCTACGCGACTTTTTCAAACGACGGGCAATTCGCCGTTTCGAAAACGATCCAACGCATTGAAAACGGAAAGGGAAAAGAACTTTACCGCTTCCGCCCCTTTTTACAAAAAACCTTTTCGCATGAAGTCAGCTTTTTGATCAACGACATGCTGCAAACGGCCGTACAGGAAGGAACGGCAAGAAAATTAAAATCGCTTCCTTTTCCGATCTGTGCAAAAACGGGCACGGGCGGCACGGACAGAGGCAACACGGACGTTTACACCGTTTCGTACACGAAGGAAGATACCGTTGCGGTTTGGATGGGAAACCGCGATAATTCCCCCATCGACGCAACGGGAGGCGGGCTTCCTGCAAACGCCGCGCTACGCATCAACGAATTTTTATACCGAAACGGCGCGCCCGAACCTTTTCCCGAAACCTGCGACGGCATTGAAAAAGCGACCTACGATAAAGACGAATACCGCGCCAACCACAAAATCGTCCTTGCCGATCCTTCGGCGCCCCTCCTGTTCGGCGGTACGGAATACTTCAGAATCGGCGCGCTTCCCAAAGAAATCAGCACCCGATTTTCGAATCCAACCATACAGACACCGAAGATTTCCGTTAAAAACGGTGCCGTTTGCATACAATTATGTCAGACACAGTACTATGAATATATTATAAAACGCGAAAATCGGGGTAAAACCGTTACCGTTTACAACGGAAAATACAAATCTGTGATTTACGACAACTCCGTATGCGCAGGCGAAAGTTACACTTATACGGTAATCCCCGTATATAGAGAACGGGAAGGAACCGCCGTAAAGCTCCCTCCCGTAATCATAGATTCCAACCAAAATATTCCCGACGACTGGTGGGAATAATTAAAACCGAATTTCTTCAAGATTGCCGACGGCTTCCTGAACCAAGGCTTCTACGTCAAGCTTTCCTTCTTCCTCTTCGATAAAGGAAAGCTTTGGTTTAATCGCAGGAAATTCGGGCAAAAATACCGTGCAGCAATCCTCGAACGGAAGCACGGAAGTATCGTAAGTCCCTATTTTTTTCGCGCGCTCGATGATTTCGTTTTTATCGAATCCTACGAGCGGACGCAACACGGGCAGCGTAACGACCGCGTTGGAAGAAGTAATTCCTTCGATCGTCTGACTGGCAACCTGCCCTAAACTTTCCCCCGTAATCAAACACTTTGCGTTTTGAGATTTCGCAATCCGTTCCGCAATACGGAACATAAATCTCCTCAGCAACGTTACGTTCAGTTCCGGCGCACACTTCGCATGAATTTCTTCCTGAATATGCGTCACGCTCACCGTCGTCAAACGCTGCGTCAACGCAAAACGGGAAAGCAGACGGGCAAGCTCCAACACTTTTTCTTTCGCCTGTTCGTTGGTATAAGGGTAGCTGTGGAAATGCAGGTACTCCACATTCATCCCCCGCTTCGCCATCATATACCCCGCAACGGGTGAATCGATTCCGCCCGAAATCAGCAAAAGCCCCTTGCTCGACGTGCCGACAGGCATTCCGCCTGCGCCCGCTTCGAATTTGCCGAACACAAGCGCCGTTCCGTTTTCCCGCACGTCGATAAACACGTTCGACTGCGGTTCATGCACGTCCACTTTCAGCAATTCGTTCTGCGCCAGAAGTCTGCCGCCGATTTCTGCATTGATTTGCATCGACGTCAACGGAAATCTTTTATCCGCGCGATGCGTATCTACTTTAAACGTTCCCGAAACAGGCGCAACAAGCTGCACCGCCTGAAAAATCCGTTCCAGATCGGCAGGCACGCGATATCCTAAAGAATAGGAATGTACGCCGAACACGCGGGAAACGCGCGCCAAAATTTCTTCCGCACGCGCCTCTTCAAACGCGGCGACAAGATATCTTCCGCTCGTACGGTGTAATTCATGGCGAATCCCTTTGAGCGATTTTTCAAGATTGACCGAAAAGACCCGCTCGAAATAGCCGCGGTTCTTCCCTTTTAAATGTATTTCAGCATAGCGGATTATAATTACTTTTTCCACGTTATTTCAGTTTCTCCTTCAACTTCCGCGCAACGAAGTTCATTTCCCGCGCACAGCAAGCAACCTCTTCTTCCGTTGTTTCCGCCGCAAAACTGACCCGCAATACGCCGTCCAGCGTCTTTGCGGAATACCCGCAAGCTTCGATCACGCGGCTGTGCGGTTTTTTAGAACTGCACGCGCTCCCCGTCCCGACAGCAACCCCACGATCCCACAGCATGCGCTGCAATACTTCCCCGCGCAGGCACGCCGCGGAAACGGTAAGAATATAGGGCGAACCGTGATTCGGTGAAATTCGTTCGAACAGAGCGGGATCGAGCAACGCCCAGAGTCTTTCACGCAAGCCCGAAAGCCGCACCGCATTCTTTTCCAGACAAGCAAACTTTTCTTCGGCGGCATAGCGGAAGCATGCGATTCCGAACGTGTTTTCCGTCCCGCTGCGCAACGCGCCCTCCTGTCCCCCGCCGTATACGAGAGGCGACAGATTGCAAGTTTTCCGCCTGAGCAACGCGCCCGTTCCCTTCAACGCACCGATCTTATGTGCGCTGACGCTGTACAGATCGATTGCGGAATTCAAACGAAATGGAATTTTTCCGAACGCCTGCACCCCGTCGCTGTGAAAAACACAGCGCGGATTTTTCCGTTTTACGGCTTCGGCAACCGCCGCGACGTCGTTGACCGCGCCCGTTTCGTTGTTTACGTGAACCAAAGACGCAAGGCTCGTTTTTTCGTCAATCAAACGCAGAAATTCTTCCGAGTCGACGCTGCCGTCACGGCGGAGCAGCGCGATCCTCAACTCTATCCCGCGGTTTTTTAACGCGACGGCGCTATTGTAAACCGCCGCATGCTCGCCCGCCGAAATGACGACGTTCCCCCGTTTCCCCGCCGAAAACACCGCCTGATTATCCGCTTCCGTACCGCACGAAGTAAACACCAGGTCGTATTCGGTGCGATCCGCAACAAAACCGACGAGCGCGTCCCGCGATTCTTTCAGCTCTTTTGCAACAAGCTCCCCGCCGTGATAGCGCGCGGAAGGATTATAAAATTTATCTTTCAAATATTCCGCCGCGCGGGCAACCGCGCGTTCGCTCGGCTGCGTGGTCGCAGCATTGTCCAAATAGATCATTGTTTCGTAAATTTATTCCTTCCCGCAGCGCGCACGACGTATTCGAGAAGCGCGGTTCTGCATTCGAGAATATATAAATCTTTGCCCATCGTCGTGGAATACAAGATATAAATAAACTGCTTCTCTTCCGAAGGCTCCGGATTCGGCGTAACGAATTTCGGTTTTTTCCCGTTCAGTCCCCGACGGCAATCTTCGAAAGAATCGGTTTCGGCGTAGCCGATTTTTAACATATGATCGGCTTTCAGCGTAATTAAAAACTTGCGTTTGCGCCCGTTGAACACCTTCGTAATACGCAGTTCGTCCTCTACGAAGATGTAATCGTAGCTCACGTTAAACCGGCGGCGCATGCGAAACAACAGGAACCCGAACAGCCAAAGCAGAGCGATTCCCACAAACCAAACAATCAGTGAAAAGACCACGCCCGCATTCGTTCCCTGTTTTTTCGCTTCCGCGATCACGCTCGAAACGAAGCCGATGGATAAAAACAACCATATCGCAACGACTGCGAATACTACGATGCTCGCGACCAGAAATATCTGATAATAACGCGCTTCCTTTTTGCTTTTTGCCGAGCCCGCGCTCTCTTCGTAAAACGCACTTTGCGCCATTAAAATTCTACCTTGCCTTCATATACTTTATTGACGTTCCCCGCGAGCGTAACCGTACCGTTGGATTTGTAGCGTACGATCAGATCGCCCCCGCGCACCTTTACGGTGATATCGGTATCCGTATTGCAATATCCGTTGAGTACCGCGGCAACCGCAGCTGCGCCCGCGCCCGTACCGCACGCCAGCGTTTCGCCGTTCCCGCGCTCCCAGACGCGCATTTTCAACGTGCTGCCGTTCACGAGGCGGACAAACTCCACGTTGGTTTTGTTCGGGAAGTAACGGCTGTTTTCGATCTTAGGTCCAAGCGTTTCTACGTCGATATCGTCCACTTTATCGCAGAAAATCACGCAGTGAGGATTCCCGAGATTCACAAGGGTAACCTGGTATTCTTTTCCGTCGATTTCCATCGACTGATTAACCACGCGTTCGCCTTTCCAGATCGAAGGAATTTTTTCGCCGGCAAGCACCGCTTCGCCCAAATTGACGCTCGAACTCGTAACGACGCCGCCGAACGGATATACTTTTACCGTTTTAACGCCGCTCAGCGTTTCGATGGTCATGCTTTCTTTGGGCACGATTCCCTTTTCGTAGAGATATTTTCCGACGCAGCGGATCGCGTTGCCCGCCATCAATCCTTCCGTTCCGTCCTGATTATAAATGCGCATTTTCGCATCGGCTACGTCAGATTTACCAATGAGAACGATTCCGTCCCCGCCGATTCCCGAATGACGGTCTACGAAATTTACAGCGAGCGATTCGGGGCAGGTAATTCTCCCCTCCATATCTTCGAAATAGATATAGTCGTTTCCGCAAGCCTGCATTTTCGTAAATTCGAGTTCCGTCTTTTTGGTTCTCAGGCGATTGATGTCCACGAGCTCGGTATTGTATTCGGTAAATTTGCTCGCGATAATGTCGCACAGCGCGTTTGCCGTATCGAGCGAAGTCAGAACGGTAATGCCAAGAAGAATCGCATGGTGATGCAGTTCGATATAGTCGGCAATCGAATCGACGTCCGTCTTGCCCGTATAAATAATATAGTCGATCTTTCCTTCGTCCATCAATTTGCAAACCTGTTTGGTTGCTTTCAGCCGTTCGACGACGGTTACGTCGATCCCAAGATCGGAAATCACTTTCGCAGTACCCGCCGTGGCGTACAGATTGCAACCCAGATCCGCAAACTTCTTTGCGATGGAAACGAGTTCGAATTTATCCTGATCGTTTACCGTAAAGTATACGCCGACGGGTTTTTCTCTGGTGGGATGGCACATTTTAAAGCCCGCCGAAACAAGCCCTTTGAACAACGCTTCTTCGATCGTTTTACCGATTCCGAGCACTTCGCCCGTCGATTTCATTTCGGGACCGAGCTGCGAGTTCACGTCGTTGAGCTTTTCGAAGCTGAACACGGGCACTTTTACCGCCACGTACGGCGAATTAGGATACAAACCTGTACCGAATCCAAGTTTTTTCAACTTTGCGCCCGCCATAATTTTGGTGGCAAGCTCTACCATCGGCACGCCCGTCACTTTGGAAATATACGGAATGGTGCGCGATGCGCGGGGATTCACTTCGATGACGTACAGCTGATTCTGATAGATGAGATACTGAATATTGATCAATCCCTTCGTTTTCAGCGAGAGCGCAAGTTTGGTGGAAATATCTACGATATTTTTCAACATCGCATCGCTCAGATGATAAGGCGGATATACAGCAATCGAATCGCCCGAATGCACGCCCGCGCGCTCGATGTGTTGCATAATGCCGGGAATTAGAACGTCTACCCCGTCGGAAATCGCGTCCACTTCGAGTTCGGAACCCATAAGATACTTATCGCAAAGCACGGGGTTTTCGATGTGCTGCGCAAGAATCACGTCCATATAACGCGTAATGTCGTTTTCGGTGAAGGCAATCGTCATGTTCTGCCCGCCGATTACGTAGGAAGGACGAAGCAAAACGGGATAGCCAAGCGTTTCCGCAGCTTTCACCGCATCCTCTTTCGTCATGACGGTAAGTCCTTTCGGACGCGCGATCCCGAACTGTTCCAAAAGCGCGTCGAAGCGCTCTCTGTCTTCCGCCATATCGACGCTGTCTGCGCTCGTGCCCAGAATGCGCACGCCTTTCTTCGCCAAATAACCGCAAAGTTTAATTGCGGTTTGTCCGCCGAAAGTAATCACGACGCCGTAGGGTTTTTCCACGTCGATTACGTTCTGTACGTCTTCCGGCGTCAAAGATTCGAAATAGAGCCTGTCCGCCGTATCGAAGTCGGTGGAAACCGTTTCTGGGTTATTGTTGATAATCACGACTTCATAGCCGAGTTCTTTCAGCGTCCATACGCAGTGCACGGAGGAATAATCGAATTCGATGCCCTGTCCGATCCGGATCGGCCCCGACCCGATGACGATAATCCGCTTCTTTTCACTGGCGTCAACAAAGGGCTTCGCCTCGTCGTGCGATAAATCGTCGTAAGTCGAATAGAAGTACGGCGTTTGCGCCTTAAATTCCGCCGCACAGGTATCCACCATTTTAAAGCAAGCGCGGCGGCGCGCAGGAAGTTTATCTCCGCTCAACCGCTCCAAAGCATTATCGGTAAACCCGATTCTCTTTCCCTCTTCGTACGTTCTGCGATCGAGCTTTTGACCGCGAATCGCGTTTTCGTAATTGACGAGGTTGAGAAGCTTATTCAGGAACCAACGGTCGATTTTCGTAATATCGAAAATTTCGTCTACAGAAATTCCCGCATGCAGCGCAGCGTAAACCGCAAACAGTCTTTCGTCGGTCATTTTATGGAGTTCTTCAAACAGACGGTCTTTGGACATTTCCGAAAATTTCGGGTGGTTGAGCGTATCGAGGGAAATTTCCGCGCCGCGCACCGCCTTCATGATTGCCTGCTCGAAGGAAGAGCCGATCGCCATCACTTCGCCCGTCGCTTTCATCCGCGAACCCAGCTGTCTGCCCGCGTAAAGGAATTTATCGAACGGCCATTTGGGAAGCTTGACGACGACGTAATCGATCGCCGGTTCGAAGCAGGCAAACGTTTTGCCCGTCACTTCGTTCTTGATTTCGTCGAGGGTGTAACCAAGCGCAATCATCGTGGCGACTTTCGCAATCGGGTACCCCGTCGCTTTACTTGCAAGCGCGGAAGAACGCGATACGCGCGGATTCACTTCGATGACGGCGTATTCGAAACTATCGGGATTGAGCGCAAACTGACAGTTGCACCCGCCCTCGATTCCGAGTTCGGTAATAATGTCGAGCGAGGCTGTCCGCAACATCTGATATTCTTTATCCGAAAGCGTCACGGCGGGCGCCAAAACGATGGAATCGCCCGTGTGGATTCCCACGGGATCGAAGTTTTCCATCGAGCAAACGGTGAGCACGTTCCCAGCGCCGTCGCGTAAAACTTCGAATTCGATTTCTTTCCAGCCGCCGATATATTTTTCGATCAGCACCTGCGTAATCGGAGAAAGCATCAAGCCGTTGTGCGAAATCAGACGAAGCTCCTCTTCGTCGTGCGCAACGCCGCCGCCCGCGCCTCCGAGCGTAAACGCAGGACGTACGATAACTGGATAGCCGAGTTCGTTTGCGATCTTCACGCAACCATCTTCGGTATAAGCGACGTCGGAAGGAACAACGGGCTGATTGAGCTTGTTCATGGTTTCTTTGAACAGCTCTCTGTCCTCCGCGCGGTCGATCGCATCCAGCTTGGTTCCGATAAGTTTCACGCCCCATTCGTCGAGGAAGCCCGATTTGGCAAGTTTGCAACCCATCGTAAGCCCCGTCTGACCGCCGAGCGACGCAAGCAGAGAATCGGGACGCTCTTTGATGATAATGCGCTTTAAACTGTCCTCCGTCAGCGGTTCGAGATAAATTTCGTCCGCAAGCATCTTGTCCGTCATGATCGTTGCAGGGTTGGAATTGCAAAGCACGACGTTCACGCCCGCTTTTTTCAGCACGCGGCACGCCTGTGCGCCCGCATAGTCGAATTCCGCAGCCTGTCCGATCACGATAGGACCGGAACCGATTACAAGTACTTTTTTAATATCGCTTCTTTTCGGCATATTATTTCTCCTTCTTCATGCGCGCAATAAATTCGTCGAATAAGTAGTTCGCGTCGTGCGGTCCGCCGCACGCTTCGGGGTGAAACTGAACGGTAAATGCATTCGCTTCTGGATAGTCGACCCCTTCACAAGTTCCGTCATTTACGTTTATAAAGCTTACCATCCCGCCCGGCAACCCTTCGCTCACCACTTCGTAACCGTGATTCTGCGAAGAAATAAACACCCTTCCCGTAGACACCTGTTTAACGGGTTGGTTTGCTCCGCGGTGCCCGTACTTCATCTTCCGCGTTTTGCCCCCCATCGCAAGCGCAAGCAACTGGTGACCGAGACAAATGCCGAACAGCGGCTTTTTCCCGATCAATTTTTTAATATTCGCAATAATTTCGGTATTTTCCGCGGGATCGCCTGGACCGTTGGCTAGCATCACGCCGTCGGGATTGAGTTTTAAAACTTCTTCCGCAGGATAGAATGCGGGTACGACCGTTACGCGGCAGCCGCGCTTTAAAAGTTCCCGTTCGATATTCCCCTTCGCGCCGAAATCGTACAGCACGACGTGCGGGTAACCGCGATCGCCGATTACGCTGATTTCGTCGGTCGTGACCGTACGCACAGCGTCGCGGATTTTATATGCTTTCAACGCCGAAAGGTCTTTGAGCGGCGAGAAGGTGAACGCCGCGTTCATCACGCCGGTTTCCCGAACGATACGGGTCAATTCGCGCGTATCGATTCCGTAAACGGCGGGAATATCCTGCTCTTTCAAAAAGGATTCCAACGTATCGGTGCAACGGAAGTTCGAGGGCGTGTCGCATTTTTCCCGCACGACGTAAGCGGTAATCCAGCTTCGCTTGCTCTCGTAATCTTCTGAAATAATGCCGTAATTCCCGATCAGCGGAAAGGTCTGCGTCACGATCTGCCCGTAATAACTGGGATCGGTAAGCGTTTCGATATAACCCGTCATGCCCGTGGTAAACACGAGTTCGCCGATCACTTCCCGTTCCGCGCCGAAAGAATAACCCTCGAACACTTTGCCGTTTTGCAACGTCAGGTAAACTTTTTTCTCCATTCGTAACCCTCTATGTTTTATTTTAATAATTTACAAAGTACTGCTTTTTGTGCGTGCAATCTGTTTTCCGCTTCGTCGAAAATCTCGTCCGCATGCGCCTCGAACACTTCCGCCGTAATTTCTTCGCCGCGGTGTGCGGGCAGACAGTGCTGCACCATCGCGTCCTTTTTTGCGGCTTTCATGACCGTTTCATTGATCTGGAATCCCTTGAACGCCAGTTCGCGTTTCGCTTTCTCTTCTTCCTGCCCCATGGACGCCCAAACGTCCGTTAACACGACGTCGGCGTCTTTCGCCGCCTCCGCGGCGTCTTCGGTCATATAAAATTCCCCTTCCTTCTTCGCCCAGGCAACCAGTTCGGAATCCGGCTCGTAGCCTTTGGGGCAAGCGATCGAAAAACGCATTCCCGTTTTGATCGCGCCCACCATCAGAGAATTCGCCATATTGTTTCCGTCGCCGATAAAGCACATCTTCAACCCTTTAAACGAGCCTTTCCGTTCGCGGATCGTCATGAGGTCCGCCAAAACCTGACAGGGATGACAGTAGTCCGTCAATCCGTTGATAACGGGAATCGACCCGTATTTCGCAAGATCTTCGACTTCTTGCTGCGCAAACGTTCTGATCATAATTCCGTCAAGATAACGGGAAAGAACGCGCGCGGTATCTTCTACGGGTTCTCCGCGGCCGATCTGCAAATCGCGGTTGCTCAAAAAGAGCGCGTAACCGCCCAACTCGTACATTCCCGTTTCAAACGAAACGCGGGTGCGCGTGGAAGATTTCTGAAAAATCATGCCCAGTTTTTTGCCCTTTAAATAGTCGCCGAACGTTCCTTTCTGGCGCTCGTATTTGAGCTGATCGGCAAGATTGAGCACGGAAAGAATTTCTTCCCTCGTCAAATCCATCAGTTTGAGTAAATGCTTCATTTTAACACCTCTTTCAAAACGGAGAGTCCCTCGTCCATTTCGCATTTCGTTATCGTAAGCGGCGGTACGATTCTGACCCTGTCGTGCGCCGTGAGTACCAGCAAGCCTTTTGCAAGACATTCCGCAACCACTTCTTTGGCGGGTTTTGCGGTTTCGAGACCGATCATCATTCCAAGCCCCGTCACAGATCTAACGCCGTCCGTCAGCCGCAATTTTGTTCTGAGATATTCGCTCTTGCCCTGCACTTCGAGTAAAAATTCATTCGTCAAACGGGAAATCACGTTGATTGCCGCCGCGCAGCAAACGGGATTTCCGCCGAACGTAGAGCCGTGATCTCCCGCAGAGAACGCATGTTCCGTCTTACCGAAGAACAGACAAGCGCCGAGCGGCAACCCGCCCGCAAGCCCTTTCGCAGTCGTAAGGATATCGGGCTGAATTCCGTAATGCTCGTAAGCGTAAAGTTTCCCCGTTCTTCCGTTGCCCGTTTGCACTTCGTCGACGATGAGCAAAATATCCCGCTCCTTGCAAAAAGCTTCGAGCAAACGCACGAATTCGGGATGCAACACCGTTACGCCGCTTTCCCCCTGCACGGGTTCGATCACGACCGCGCAGGCTGTTTCGTCCGCCGTCTTCCGAATCGCAGACATATTTGATTCCGCCGACTGCACGCCGCCGACAAACGGATCGAAGTAACGGTGAAACGCGTCCTGCCCCGTTGCCGTGAGCGTAAACAGCGTTCTGCCGTGAAAACTGTTCTTCAGCGTAACGATCTTATTTCTACCCGAGCCGTATTTCAGATACGAATATTTGCGCGCCGCTTTAAACGCGCACTCGTTGGCTTCCGCGCCAGAGTTTGCAAAAAACACGCGTTTAGCGCCCGTGCGGGCACAGAGAAGCTCCATTAACCGCGCCTGCGGTTCGCTGTAATACAGATTGCTCACGTGCTGAATACGGTCGAGTTGGGCGGTCACAGCGACCTTCCACTCCGCGTCGCACGCGCCGAAAACGTTTACGGCGATACCTGCGCCGAAATCGACGTATTCCTTCCCTTCGGTATCGACGAGCGTTGCGTTACAACCGCCCGCAATTGCGACGGGAAAACGCGAAAAAGTTTCCGCGCCGTACGTTTCGTCGAGTCGTTTGATTTGCTGAAAATTCATAACGTTAAGTCCTTTGATTACCGCGAAAAAGGTGACCCGAAAATTCAGTCACCTTTTACAAACATTGTTCCTAAGCCCTCGTCCGAGAGCAATTCCAATAAAATAGAATGTTTTACCCTGCCGTCGTTAATGAAAACGCGGCTGACGCCGTTGCGGATCGCGTCTTTGCAACATTGCACTTTCGGGATCATCCCGCCCGAAATAACGCCTTCGTTGATGAGGGAAGGAATATCGGAAACGTAAACCTTTTTGATCAGGCTATCTTCCTGTTCCTTATCCCGCAAAAGTCCGCGGATATCCGTCATTAAAATCAAGCTTTCCGCTTGCAACGCGCCTGCAATCGCCGAAGCGGCGGTGTCCGCGTTTACGTTATAGATATTGCCCTCGGCATCGTAACCTACGGTAGAAATCACGGGAAGATATCCGCAATTCAACGCGTCGTCGATTACGCCAGTATTGACCGCAACGATCTTCCCCACAAAGCCGAGGTCGTCGCTCTCTTTTTCGCAAAGCAACAAATTTCCGTCGATCCCGCAGAGCCCGATCGCCTTTGCGCCCATCGAACCGAGCATATGCACGAGTTCCTTATTCACTTTGCCGGCAAGCACCATACGAACGACTTCCGCCGTTTCCCGATCGGTATAACGAAGCCCGTTTACGAAACGGGACTGGATTCCCATACGTTTGAGCGTCTGCGAAATTTCAGGCCCGCCGCCGTGAACGAGTACGACTTTGATGCCAACGAAACGCAAAAGCGTTAAGTCGCGCATAACGGAAAGTTTTAATTCCTCGCCGAGCATCGCGTTCCCGCCGTACTTGATTACCAGAACTTTATTCTGATATTTTTCGATGTAGGGCATCGCTTCCAACAGAAACTCCGCCTGCTGCTCTTTTCCTATCACGTTCTGTAATCTCCGTTGATTTTTACGTAGTCGTACGTAAGATCGCAACCCCATGCGGTTGCCTTGCACTTTCCGTCGTTCAATTCGACGTCGATATATACGGTGTCTTCCGAAAGCACCCGTTTTGCAAGTTCTTCCGAAAAATCGATTCCTCTGCCGTTTTTGCACACGGGCAGCTCGCCCGCATCCGAACGGAACGCAACGTCGATTTTATCCACGTCGAGCGCCGCGCCCGAATAGCCGAGCGCGCACAGCACTCTGCCCCAGTTCGCGTCGCAACCGAACATCGCCGCTTTCAACAAGTTGGAATCAATGACCGATTTCGCCGCAAGCCGCGCGTTCTTTATACTGCTTGCACCCGTCACGCGGCATTCGATCAATTTGGTCGCGCCTTCCCCGTCCCGCGCCAATGCGCGGCACATTGCAACCGTTACCGCATGCAACGCCTTGCAAAAGGTTTTATACGCGGCGTTCGGCGCAACGATTTCGCAATTGCCCGCCAAACCCGAAGCCATAATGCACATCGTGTCGTTGGTGGAAGTATCCCTGTCCACGCTGAGCATATTGAGCGAATCTTTCACGTCGGCGGAAATCGCCTTCTGCAACATCTGCGGAGAGATCGAAGCGTCCGTCGTAATAAACATGAGCATGGTCGCCATATTCGGACAGATCATTCCCACGCCTTTACAAATTGCGCCGATTCTGCATTCTTTTCCGTCGAGCATAAACGTATAAGCGATTTCTTTTTTCACGGTATCCGTCGTCATAATCGCTTCCGCCGCCGCCGAGCTGTTCTGCCCGAGCCCCTTCGTAAGCGCTTCCATACCGTTCGCAATCGGATCGATCGAAAGCTTTTGCCCGATCACGCCCGTACTGGCTACGACCACGTCTTCAGCGGGAACGCCCGAATGCGTTTCCACCAACGCGCACATCGCTTCGGCAATTTCAACGCCGTTGTCGTTGCAAGTGTTGGCGTTGCCGCTGTTCACGACGACCGCCTGCGCGTAACCGTCCGCCACGTGCTTTTGCGTGACGAGGATCGGCGCGCCCTTCACAAGATTCGTCGTATAGACGCAAGCGCACGCGCAACGGGTATCCGCTACGATGAGCGCAAGATCTTTCTTAATTTTATTTTTGCGGATTCCGCAGTGAACGCCGTTCGCGCGAAAACCCGCAGGCGCGCATACGCCGCCCTCTATTTGCTTTATCATGATACTTGTTTATCCTTACGATTATATCACAAACTCTTCCCTTCGTCAAGCCCCAGCGCAAGATTCATATTCTGAATTGCGGCGCCGGAAGCGCCTTTTCCCAAATTATCGAAGCGGGACGTGAGTAAAATCTGTTCGCCGTTCCCGTGCACGAGAATTTCCATACGGTTGGTGCCGTTACAAATGTTGGCGGAAATAAACCCGCTCTCTTCCTGCGACACGGAAATAAACCGACTGCCCGCATAGTGCGCGCGGTAAACTTCCAACAGATTTTCCGCATTGACGCGTTTGCCGAGCAGCGAAAGGAACAGCGGCACGGAAACCGACATTCCGCATTCGTAATCGCAGATATAAGGATTAAAAATCGGATTGCGGGAAAGCGCGCATTCCTTCACCATTTCGGGCAGATGTTTATGCGACAAAGTAAGCCCATACAAGCGGGGCGTATCCAGCGCGGACTCCCTGTCCGCCGCACCGTACTGCGCGTAAGCCTTTTTTCCCGCGCCCGAATATCCGCTTACGGCGTGGCAAACGAAAGGATAATCTTTCGGCGCGATTCCCGCCGCGATCAACGGATAAACGAGAGAAATGAAACCGCTCGCATAGCAACCCGGGTTGGCGATCCGCTTGCCGGAGACGATCCGCGCGCGATGGCGCGGCGAAAGTTCGGGAAAGCCGTAAGCCCAGCCTTCCGCCGTTCTGTGCGCGGTGGAAGCGTCGATGATCACCGTTTGCGGATTTTCGGCAAGAGAAACCGCTTCCCGCGCGGCGTCGTCGGGCAAACAGAGAAAAACGACGTCCGCAGCGTTGATCGCTTTTTTGCGCGCCGAAACGTTTTTCCGCTCTTCGTCGGAAAGCGAGACGATTTGAACATCGTCCCGCTTTTCCAGTCTTTCATAAATGCGCAGACCCGTAGTCCCCGCCTTTCCGTCGATAAATACTTTGTACATTATTTGAGTTTCTTGCTGTCGAGCAATGCCTTGACTTTGATCGGCAACCCGAACAGATTGATAAATCCTTCCGAATCCTTTTGCGAATATGCGCCGCCGTCGTCGTCGAAGGTCGCGATCGCCTCGCTGTAAAGCGAATACGGCGAAGAAATGCCCGCGCTCGTCAAATTGCCCTTGTAGACGCGGAGTTTTACGTCGCCCGTCACCGTTTCCTGCGTTTTGGAAACGAATGCGGAAAGCGCTTCGCGCAGGGGCGTAAACCACTGACCGTCGTAAACCATTTCGCCGAACTTGACCGCAACGAGCTGTTTATAATGCATGGTCGCTTTATCCAGACAAACCGTTTCGAGCAAACGGTGCGCTTCGTAAAGAATGGTACCGCCGGGCGTTTCGTATACGCCGCGCGACTTCATGCCCACAAGGCGGTTTTCCACGAGATCCGCAAGACCGACGCCGTTTTTGCCGCCGATTTCGTTGAGCGTTTCCACGATTTCCACCGCGCCCATTTTTTTGCCGTCGACCGCCGTAGGGATCCCCTTTTCGAAATGAATCGTCACGTAAGAAGGCACGTCGGGCGCCTGCAACGGCGAAACGCCGAGTTCAAGGAACCCTTCTTTTTCGTACTGCGGTTCGTTTTCGGGATTTTCGAGATCAAGCCCTTCGTGCGAAAGGTGCCAAAGGTTTTTATCCTTCGAATAGTTGGTTTCGCGGTTGATTTTCAACGGGATATCGTGCGCTTCCGCGTATTCGATTTCTTCTTCACGGCTCTTGATATCCCAGATACGCCAGGGGGCGATAATCGCGATTTCGGGCGCAAACGCTTTGATCGCAAGCTCGAAACGAACCTGATCGTTCCCCTTTCCCGTGCAGCCGTGGCAGATCGCGTCGGCATGCTCTTTTTTTGCGATTTCCACGATCGCTTTCGCGATGACGGGACGCGCAAACGAGGTGCCGAGCAAATATTTTTCTTCGTAGACCGCGCCCGCCTGAATGGTGGGAAACACGTAATCTTCGATGAATTCCTTTTTCAAATCAAGTACGTAGAGCTTTGAAGCCCCCGTCTTCTTCGCCTTTTCTTCCAAACCTTCGAGTTCGGTTCCCTGCCCCACGTCGCCCGAAACGGCAATCACTTCGCAGTTATCGTAATTCTCTTTCAGCCAGGGGATGATAATCGAAGTATCCAACCCGCCGGAATAAGCCAGAACGACTTTTTTGATTTTCTTTTCCATTGTTTTACCTTCTTGCTTTCATTCCAAAATATTATAAACGGAAAAAGGACGCAAGTCAAGCATTTGCGCCCTTTGGAAAAACTTTTTTCTATAAACTTGAATATTATTTGTGTATTTACATAAATATCAGTTATTTATGCAATAAAATTGCATAAATAATCCCTATGCTTCCACATCGCCGATCGCGGGATAGAACAGACCGATTTCTTCCGCCGTAAACTGCTCTTCATACCGCGGCGTAAACGGAACGTATCGGTAAAACACGAACCGATCGCGGGCATTTTCCGATTCGAACGTACAGACGAATCTGTTTTTATAAACCGAAACCGCAACGCATCCCCCGTTTAAGTCGTAAGTAAACGTCTTTCGGCGGGTACGTAAATGCACGACGCGATCCGTCGTTTCGACCGCGATCACGGTTCCCATCGAAACGCGCATGGCGTATAACCCGTAAACGACGAAATACGAAATTCCGACGGCGGGCGCAAGAATATAGAACGCCGCAAACCGACAAAAAGCAAGCGACAGACACGCAAGAAATGCAGGAATGACGACGATGCTGAACGCGATAAAAAGGTTTCGCAAAACCGTTACGTATTTTCGGATTCCCGTTTTCTCTCTCATTCGCATTTCTCCGTTTGAAACCGAATGCGGAACTGGGCAAAACATTCTCCGTTGCAATGTGCTTCGCAAACGCTTTCCGCGCCGAAATCCTGCCTGTAAAAGATCAGCTCCGCGCCCTCTTTCGCCTGTTTGCCGTAAGCGATCTGAAATGAAGCGACGCGCCGCAATTCCTCCGCGGTAAAACAATCGGAAAAGAAATCGGCATAGCGGGTATTGTTCGCATGCATAAAATGATCGCAGTGGCTGTTGCCCACGCGCAGGCGGTATATTTCGCGTCCGTCGGTCAATTTCGGAATTTTCCACACGGGGACAACAAGCGCCGTTTCGGAACGGTAAGGGCATGCGGTATGCGCTTCCCCCAGCGCGTCCCCCGTTTTCAGCGAGAAATCGTCGAGCCCCACAAGACACCAACGGGAAGCCGCGTTTGCGACGGGTTCGCCTTCGCAGACAAAACGGTAATGGCGTTCGAAAAATACGCGGCGGGGCGGCAAGGGCCATGTTTCGAGCGTAACCGTTTCCCCGAACTTGACGGGACGAAGCACTTCGCAATACGTATTGACGATAATAAATCCGAGATTTTTCGAAAACAGATCTTTTTCGCCGAAATGCAGTTCTTCGGCGCTCTCCCCCGCGGCTTCCTGCGCGAGCGAGAGATAAGACGAAAGTTTCAGTTCGTCTTTAAAATCGAAATCGGTATGACGCAACGTAAAATTGCGCGAACATAAATAAGCCTTCATGCCGCAAATTATAACACGAAGGCGTTACAAAGTCAATCGAACGATTAAAATTGAACGGAAGCCGCTTCGGAAGCGAGATAGGACAGCGCCCCCGAGGCAATGACCGAAGCGATTTTCTTTTGATACGCCGTTGAAACCAACAGCGCTTCGTCCTCCGGATTGGACAAAAATCCGCATTCCACGATCACCGACGGATAGTCGCTGCAATTGAGCATATAATAATCCCCTTTCAGCGCGTCGTATTTGCGGGTCGTTTCGGGCATTTCGTTCAGCGACTTCTGAATACTGCATGCAAGCATGCGCGAAGACGATGAATCCTCGCGGAAGAATACCTGCGCGCCGCGGCGGGAAGCGAGGGAAAAGAAATTCTGATGCACGGAAATCACGAGCGCGGGCGCCGTTTCGTGAATAATTTCCGAGCGGCGTTTCATATCCCGCTTTTTATACCCCGGCGCAATGGTTCCGTAAAGTCCCGCTTCGGTCGGACGGGTCTGAACCACCTGAAAGCCTGCGTTTTCGAACTCCGTCTGCAAAAAACGCGAGATCGAAAGATTGATGTCGCTCTCCTTTGTTCCCGAAACGGTACCCACGACGCCGCCGTCGATCCCGCCGTGCCCCGCATCGATCACGACGGTAAACTTCTGCGTCTGCGCTGCGGTGCGTGCCAAAGCAAAAAAGCAAATGCCGAACGTGACGATAACGGCAACAAGGATGCCGGCAAACCCGATTAAAATGCGGTGGCGGTAAAAAAAATTCATATCTTATATATATGAATTTCCTGCTGCGATTATACGGACAAGATAAATTGAAATCCGCCTTTCGGCGGATTTCCGTTAATGCAAACTCTTGATATATTCGTCGATTGATTTTGCCGCGGCTTTTCCCGCGCCCATCGCAAGGATCACCGTCGCCGCACCCGTAACGGCGTCGCCGCCCGCAAATACGCCTGGCACGGAAGTTTTTCCGTTTTCGTCCGCCGCAATTTCGCCGTGCGGTTTTACCGCCAGCCCCTCCGTCGTCCTCGGAATCAGCGGATTCGGAGAAGTTCCGAGCGCCAGAATCACGCAGTCTACGCCGAATTCGAAATCGCTTCCCGCCTTTTCAACCGGGCGTCTTCTTCCCGAAGCATCCGGTTCGCCAAGCGTCATTTCCCTGCATTTCAATCCGCACGCCTTCCCCGTTTCGTCGGCAAGTATTTCTACGGGATTTGCCAGCGTTTTGAAAACGATCTCTTCTTCCTTCGCGTGTTCGATCTCTTCGCGGCGCGCTGGAAGCTCCGCTTCCGAACGGCGGTAAACTACGTAAACTTCTTCCGCACCCAAGCGCTTTGCGCAGCGCGCCGCATCCATCGCAACGTTTCCGCCGCCGATGACCGCCACTCTTCGGGCGGGATAAAAGGGCGTTTCGCTGCCGTCGGCATATGCTTTCATCAAATTTGCGCGCGTCAAATATTCGTTGGCGGAAAAGACGCCACGAGCGCTCTCCCCCGGAATATTCATGAAACGGGGAAGTCCCGCGCCCGTTCCCAAAAATATCGCATCGAAACCGTAATCTTCTTTGAGTTCTTCCAGCGAAAACAACCGCCCGACGACCGCGTTCGTTTCGAACTTTACGCCCGCCGCGCGCAACCCGTCGATTTCGCGCTCCACGATCGATTTCGGAAGGCGGAATTCGGGAATCCCGTAAACGAGAACGCCCCCGGGAACGTGCAACGCTTCGAAGACGGTTACCTCGTAACCGAGACGGCACAGATCGCCCGCGCACGCCAACCCTGCGGGTCCCGATCCGACGACGGCGACTTTGCGTTCGTTGGAAATCACCCGCTTCGGCGCGCTCTTTGAATTTGCATTGTGACGATCGGCGACGAAGCGTTCCAATCTTCCGATCGCAACCGCCTCCCCTTTGATCCCGCGCGTACATTTCCCTTCGCACTGCGTTTCCTGCGGACAAACTCTGCCGCAAACGGCAGGCAACGACGAAGTTTCGGAAATCACTTCATACGCTTCTTCAAAATTCCCTTCCGCCACGCATGCGATAAAATCGGGAATATTTACGTTGACGGGGCAACCCGCCACGCACGGTTTATTTTTACAGTTTAAACAACGTTTTGCTTCGTCGACTGCCGCTTCCGCGGAATAGCCGAGCGCAACCTCGTCGAAATTTTTATTTCTGACAAGCGGTTCCTGCGTCGGCATCGGGTTTTTATCGGGACGCATATTGAATTTCGGCATATTATCGTACTTCCTTTTTATAGAGGTTGCAATGTTTTTCGCGCGCCTGCGCTTCAAACGATTCGTAAGTCTTTCCGCGTTTCATCGCCTCGTCGAAGTCGATGAGGTGCGCGTCGAAATCGGGCCCGTCAACGCATGCGAATTTCATTTCCCCGCCGACCGTCACGCGGCAACAGCCGCACATTCCCGTTCCGTCGATCATGATCGGGTTCATGCTGGCAACCGTTTTAATCGCATAAGGCTTTGTCGTCTTAGCAACGAACTTCATCATGACGAGCGGGCCGATCGTAATCACTTCGTCAAACGTTTCGCCCGCTTCCAAAAGCCGCGCAAGCGGAATGCACACGTTTCCCTTTTCTCCGTAACTTCCGTCGTCCGTCATCATCAAGAAGCGGCTGCTCGCCGCACGGAATTCCTCTTCTAAAATCACAAGGTCGCGATTGCGGAATCCGACGATGGAAGTCACTTCGCAACCGAGTTCGTGCAAGCGTTTGGCAACGGGGAGCGCAATCGCGCAGCCCACGCCTCCGCCGACGACCGCAACTTTTTTCAGCCCGTCCAACTTGGTAGGCATTCCGAGCGGGCCGACGAAATCGGCGACGCAATCCCCTTCGCGTTTTTCGTTCAGCGCCATCGTCGCGCCACCGACGATTTGAAAAATAATCGAAACTCCGCCCGTGGAAAGATCGCATCCCGCAATCGTAAGCGGAATCCGCTCCCCGCGTTCGTCGGCACGGATGATCACGAATTGCCCCGCCTGCGCTTTTTTTGCGACAAGCGGCGCGTAAATTTCCAGCCGCGTAACGGTGGGATTGAGTTCTTGCCGTTTCAGAATTTGATACATACCGCACCTCTTTTTCATTTTATTATAAAAAAAACCGACGTATTTGTCAATCGTTCGACAAACGATTATTCTTGGGAATTCTTATCAATATTCTTGACTTTTTGATTCGCATGACCTATAATACACTTTGTCAAAAGAATAAACTATTGGAGAGGACTTATGGCGAACGTAAAAATCGTCACCGATTCGAATAGCGGCATCACGCAAGCGGAAGCGAAGAAACTGGGAATCTTCGTACTCCCGATGCCCTTTCTGATCAACGGCGAAGAGTATTTTGAAGACGTGAATTTAACGCAGGAAGAGTTTTACGAGCATCTGAAAGGAGACGCAACCGTTTCCACTTCCCAACCTTCGATTGCAAGCGTAACCGAGCTTTGGGAAGAATTGTTGAAAGACGGCGGCGAAATCGTGCACATCCCGATGTCGAGCGGGCTTTCGGAATCCTGCCACACGGCACAAGGACTTGCCAAAGAATACGGCGGCAGAGTTCACGTTGTAGACAACCAGCGCATTTCGGTTACGCAAAAACAGAGCGTGTACGACGCACTCGAACTTGCAAAGCGCGGAAAAAGCGCAGCTGAAATTGCGCAATATCTGGTTGAAACAAAAAAAGATTCGAGCATCTACATTTCCCTCGATACGCTGAAATATTTGAAAAAAGGCGGAAGACTTACCCCCGCCGCGGCATTGATCGGCACCATTTTAAAAATCAAGCCCGTTTTACAGATTCAAGGCGAAAAACTCGACGCGTTCAAAAAAGTACAAACTTTGAAAAAGGCGAAAGAAGTGATCGTTTCCGCATTGAAAAGCGATCTGGAAACGCGCTTTGCACAGTTCGTTGCAAACGGAGAAATGACGATCGCCGTCGCGCATACCGACAGCATAAAGGAAGCGGAACTCTTCCGTGAAGAACTGCAGAACGCATTCCCCGAAATTCCGGTTACGTTCGTCGATCCGCTGTCTTTGAGCGTTTCCTGCCACATCGGGCCGGGCGCGCTCGCCGCAACTTGCGCAAGAATCGTAAAATAAAACGTAAAACGCAGGATTCCCCTGCGTTTTTTCATTTAAAATCCGCTTTTATTTCTGCGGAAAAATCCGCGCTGCCGCGTTTCCACCACGTGATATTCCTGTTCCCGCTGCATATCGTAATAGCACGGGGAAGCGGGAGAAGCGAAGCGGACTTTCCCCCCGATGTCTGCCGCCTGCGCATAACCGTAAGCGCAAAGACAAATCGGGATTCCGTACAAAAACGCCCCCGCGCGGATAATCGTCTGTTCCAGGCTCTCGTTGAGTTCTTCGAACACGCAAATCGCGGCGTCCGCCCCGCAGACGGAAAGCGTTTGCAACACTTGCGGGAAATACAGATCTTCGGCAACGACGATCCCGAGTTTTCCCGCGGAGGTATCGAAGATTTTGATTCCGGCGCCCGAACGGTATTCTGCGCCGTCGATTCGGTTCACCATATCCGAAACGCCGAGAATCCTGCCCTTTTCCGCTACGACGACGGATTTCCGGCGAATTCCGCGGGCATCGGTAAAGCAACCGCACACGACCACGTTGCGCCGCTCTTTGGAAAGCAAAGCGACGTCTTCGAACAATCCCGTTTCCCCTTTCAGTTCACGCTCGTAACTAACTTCTCCGAGCGTCTGGAATCCGCCGCAGATGACGTCGGCCGTCCCCTGCGGGTAACTCTCTGAAAAATCGCTTAAACTACCGCCCGTTACAAAACAAATGCGCATATTCACTCCTATTCAGTATATCGCGCGGCGTCCGATTTTGGTGCATAAAAAAACGGTCTGTTACAGACCGTTTTTCATTTATTCTTTTTTCGAACAATCGGTTCCCTGCGCCTTTAACAAGTCGCGGATTTCCGCAAGCAATTCTTCGGTAGTCGGCGCGGGCGGAACGGGCGCGGGCGCAGGCTCTTCGACCGCCTCGGAAACGACTTCGGCAGCTTCTTCCTTCGCCTTTTTCGCTTCGTATTCTTCTCTCGCCTTCTTTGCCGCATTGTTCACGCGGGTCACGATTTTAATAATCGTAAACAGCATGAGCGCCGTCAACAGGAACGAAATAATGGCGGAAATTACGATGCCGAAATCGAGCACTACCGCAGGCGATTCCCCTTGCGCGGGCTTCAAAACCACTTGAAGCGCACCGAAACCGTCCTTATCCATACCGGGAATCATTTGCAGCAAAGGCGTTAAGATATTATTGACGAGCGCCGTAATAATCGCGGTAAACGCCCCGCCGATGATGATACCGACAGCCATATCCAACACGTTGCCGCGTGAAATAAAAGCTTTGAATTCTTTCCAGAATCCGCCTTCTTTTTTCTTTTTCTTTTCTTTTGCCATCGCCTTATCTCCTATACTTTTTAATCATTTTTTTCAGTTTCGACCAATCCGCGGGATCGATCCGATGTTCCAGACGGAACGTCCAGTTCCCGCCGACCGTTCCGGGATAATTCATCCGCGCGGAATTATCCAATCCGAGAATATCCTGAACGGGAATTACGGCAAGGCGCGCCTTGCTTCCGAGCGCCATATGCAAAAACGCTTCGGGCAGTTTTTCGCCCTGCTTCCCGAGCTGTACGAGAATCCCGCTCTCTTCGAGCGCCGCCGCGACGCGGGAACGGAACAGAATAAATTCTTCGGCGGAAAGCGATTCGGCGTAGCCGCTTACGGTATCGTTATCGTGCGTTCCGGTATAACACACGCAATTTTCACCGATATTTTTGGGTAAAAATTCGTTATCGGGTTCACCGTCGAACGCGAACAAAAGCACTTTCATGCCCGAAAATCCCGTCTTTTTGAGCAGTTCCCTTACTCCTTCGTCCATCATGCCCAAATCTTCGGCAATAATATCTTTGGGGCTGAACCCTTCGAACAGTTGTTCTTTGGGGCCTTCTTTCCATTCCCCGATTTCGGCGGTTTCCGCGCCGTAAGGGATTTCGTAATAACGGTCGAGTCCGCGGAAATGGTCGATGCGGACGACGTCGTACGTTTCGAGCGCGTCGTTCAAACGCCCTTTCCACCAGCCGTAACCGTCCTGTTTATGCTTCTCCCAGTCGTAAACGGGATTCCCCCAAAGCTGACCCGTCTCCGAAAAGTAATCGGGCGGAACGCCAGCGACTTTTTTCGGACGAAGTTTTTTATCCAGTTTGAACAATTCGGGGCAAGTCCATACGTCGGCGCTGTCGTACGCAACGTAAAGCGGAATATCCCCGATGATTTTAAGCCCCAGTTTATTGCAATAGCGTTTGAGCGCAAACCATTCCCTGCGGAATTCGTACTGCAAAAACTGCCAGAAAAGATATTCTTCATGGTAGTCCGTACGAAGTTTTTCAAGCGCTTCCGGCTTGCGCAAACGGATATCTTCCTCCCAGTCGCAGAAAGTTCCGCCGAATACCGTTTTCGCCGTCATGAACAACGCGTAATCTTCCGCGATTCCGCTCCTCACGAATTCGCGAAATTCTTCCCCGTCAAAAAAGAAGCGGGAAAACGCTTTACGCAAAATCAGATAACGCCCGTTGTAGAGTTCGCCGTAGTCGAGCGTCTTGCATTCCGCGCTTTTTAACTCCTCGCGCGTAAGCAATTTTTGTTTCGCCAACGTTTCGAGATCGATAAAATACGGATTTCCCGATTTGCACGAAACGGAACTATAGGGAGAATCCCCGTAGCCCGTTTGAACCAAAGGCAGTACCTGCCAGTATTTGACGCCGCTCTTGGCAAGTTTCTTTGCGAAGACGTACGCTTCTTTCCCGAGCGAACCGATCCCGTATTTCCCCGGCAAAGAAGAAATATGGCAAAGTACGCCCGCTTCCCTTTCATATTGTTTCGACATGATTTATTCCCACGCGCGATCGGTTCCGCGCCGTTTTATTTTTGAAGAAGTTCCGAAATCCTGCGGCAGGCTTCCCGCGTGTTTTCTTCGGTTCCGAACGCAGTCAAGCGGAAAAATCCCTCGCCGTTCTTCCCGAAACCGCTGCCGGGCGTTCCGACGACGTTGGCGTTTTCGAGCAGATAATCGAAAAACTCCCAACTGCTCATGCCCGAAGGACATTTCAGCCAGATGTACGGCGAATTTTTGCCGCCCGTATACCATATGCCGAGCCGATCGAGCGTATCCCCGATGATCTTTGCATTCTCTCTGTAATAGGCGATATTTTCGCTGATCTGGCGCTCCCCTTCCGCGGAAAACACCGCCGCCGCGCCGATCTGCGTCACGTAACTGACGCCGTTGAATTTCGTAGACTGCCGTCTTGCCCAAAGACGGTTCAAACTCTCCCCTCCGCGCACCAACGCTTTCGGAACGATCGTATAGCCGCAACGCACGCCGGTAAAACCCGCCGTTTTGGAATAAGAACAAATTTCGATTGCGCAATCCTTGGCACCCTCTACCTCGTAAATACTGCGCGCAAGCGAAGAATCGGTTACAAAATATTCGTAAGCCGCATCGTACAGCAGCACTGCGTCCTGCGCTTTCGCATAATCCACCCAGACTTTGAGTTGTTCGCGCGTATACGCCGCGCCCGTAGGATTGTTGGGCGAACAAATATAAATGATGTCCGCCTTCACGCGTTCGTTAGGCATCGGCAAAAAGCCGTTTGCTTCGTTTGCGTCGGCGTAAATAATTTTACGACCCGCCATAACGTTCGCGTCGGCGTAAGCGGGATAAACGGGATCGGGCAAAAGCACGACGTTTTCAGAAGAAAACAAATCGAGAATATTTCCGCAATCGGATTTCGCCCCGTCGGAAATAAAAATTTCTCCGAAATCGAGGGTAACACCTTTGCGCGCGTAACTTCCCGCAATGGAAGAAAGCAACGCTTCATAGCCGTAACAGGTCTGGTCGGGGCCGTAACCCTTAAACGTTTCGCGGCGCGACATTTCGTCCACCGCGCGGTGCATGGCTTCCACGACTGCGGGAGCAAGCGGGCGGGTTACGTCGCCGATGGAAAGACGGATCACGTCTTTTTCGGGATGCGCCTTTTTGTACTCCGCCGTCTTTCTGCCGACCGTGGCAAACAGATAGCTGTCTTTTAAATCGAGAAAATTCCGATTGATCTGCATTTATTTCTTCTCCCTGTACGCCGCCGCGTGACGGATAAATTCGCGGAACAGCGGGTGCGCGTTGTTGGGACGCGATTTAAATTCGGGGTGAAACTGCACGCCCACGAAAAAGTCGTTTTTCGGAAATTCCACCGCTTCGACCAAAGAGCCGTCGGGAGAAGTTCCCGCAATTTTCATGCCGTTTTCTTCGAACGCGGCACGGTAATCGTTGTTAAATTCAAAGCGGTGACGGTGACGCTCCGTTACGGAATCCGCGCCGTAAGCTTCGCGCATTCTTTCGCCCAAAACGTTGCAGGGATACGCGCCGAGCCGCATCGTTCCGCCCATTTTTACGCCGTACTGATCGGGCATCAGATCGATGACCGAATGTTTCCCCTCGGGACAGAATTCAGAAGAATTCGCATCGACATATCCCAACACGCTGCGGGCAAATTCGATGACCGCAACCTGCATACCAAGACAGATCCCGAGATAAGGAAGGTTCTTTTCCCGCGCGTATTTGCACGCGGCGATCTTGCCTTCTACGCCGCGACCGCCGAATCCGCCCGGAATGAGCAGCCCGTCCACGTCCGCAAGGGCTTTCGCAACGTTCTTTTCGTCGAGCGTTTCGCTGTCCACCCACTTGATTTCCACCACGGCGTCCGTTTCATAACCGCCGTGCGCAAGCGCTTCGGCAACCGAAAGATAGGCGTCGTGCAACTGTACGTATTTTCCGCAAAGCGCGATTTTTACTTTTCTGCTGCGCGCGTGAATGCGCGACAACATGCTCTCCCATTCCGAAAGATCGATTTTGTTCGGAGCAAGATGTAAAATATCGCACACCGTCGTGGAAAGATTGCTCTTTTCAAGCATCATCGGCGCTTCGTAAAGGACGGGTACGGTAAGATTTTCGATGCAGCAACGCGGTTCCACGTTGCAGAACATTGCAATCTTTTCGCGAATGGAATCGGGCATCGGTTCGTCGACCCGCGCAACGATAATATCGGGGAAAATACCCATTCCCTGCAATTCCTTTACGGAATGCTGGGTAGGCTTGCTCTTGAACTCGCAGGAGCCGGAAATATAGGGAACGAGCGTCACGTGAATAAAGCAGCAGTTGTCTCTGCCCACTTCGCGCGCAACCTGACGGATCGCTTCGAGGAAGGGCTGGCTTTCGATGTCGCCCGTCGTACCGCCGATTTCGGTGATTACGATATCGGCGCCCGTCGTCTTCCCGACCTGATAAATGAACGACTTAATTTCGTTCGTCACATGGGGAATCACCTGTACCGTCTGCCCGAGATATTCGCCGTTGCGCTCTTTATTGAGCACGTTCCAGTATACTTTCCCCGTGGTAAGGTTGGAAAACTGATTCAAATCTTCGTCGATAAAGCGTTCGTAATGCCCTAAATCGAGATCCGTTTCCGCACCGTCTTCGGTAACGAACACTTCCCCGTGTTGATAAGGGCTCATGGTGCCGGGATCGATGTTGATGTAAGGATCAAGCTTTTGCGAAGCCACTTTGTAGCCCCGTTGTTTTAACAATCTGCCCAATGAGGCAGCTGTGATTCCCTTTCCCAATCCCGAAACGACGCCGCCCGTCACAAAGATGTATTTCGTCATATTCCAACTCCTTCGGTATTTCTTCCGTTATGTTATAATTCTATTTCGCCAGTAAAGGCAAACTCCGCGCCGCCCGTCATGAAAACGGCGTTCTCCGTATACTTCACGACGAGATCCCCGCCCCGTAAATGCACGAGAATCTCTTCGTTCATTTTGCAATATCCGTTCAGTACGCTTGCAACCGCAGCGGCGCACGCGCCCGTACCGCACGCCCACGTTTCTCCGCTGCCACGTTCCCAAACGCGCATTTCGATCTCATTATCGCCGATGACGCGCACAAATTCCGTATTCACTCGATCCGGAAACGCTTCGTGCGTTTCGAATCCCGGTCCGATTTTTTCCAAATCAAGCGCGGCGAGTTCGTCTGCAAATACCACGCAATGCGGGTTGCCCATAGAAACGCAGGTAACGTGTCGTTCCGTTCCACCAACGGACAGCGGAACGTTTACGGCAGACGTTCCCGCAAACCGCGCTGGGATCTTTTGCGGCTCCAACTCCGCACGCCCCATATTCACCGTAACCGACCGTACCTTGCCCTCGGATACGGTAAGATTCAACATTTTGATTCCGCTGAGCGTTTCTACCGAAAGGACGTCTTTTTGCAAGTGCTTCCGTTCGTATAAAAACTTTCCCACGCAGCGGATCGCGTTGCCGCACATTTTACCTTCGCTGCCGTCGGCATTGAACATCCGCATTTTTGCGTCGGCGACGTCGCTTTTGCAAATCATTACGATTCCGTCGCCGCCCACCGATTTACGGCGGTCGGAAAGCTTGACGGCAACCGATTCCGGATTTTCAAGCGTTTCTTCGAAGCAGTCGAAATAAATATAATCGTTGGCGATGCCGTGCATCTTCCAAAATTTTCGCAGCATATCAGTTCATTTTTACGTAAGCTTCCCGCTCCGCGCCGACGGACACGTACGTAATTTTACATTCGCAAAGTTCTTCGATACGTTTCACGTAGTCGAGCGCTTCCTTCGGCAGATCCTCCGGCTTTTTGCAATGCGAAATATCGCAGTGCCAGCCCTTGACTTTTTCGAACACGGGTTTGCAACGGTCGAGCACGTCGGGGAAAGGGAATTCCCGCACAAGCTTCCCGTCCAATTCGTACGCCGTGCAAATTTCAATTTCTTCATAACCCGAAAGCACGTCGAGTTTCGTCAATGCGATCTCGTCCGCACCCTGGCAACGAATCCCGTAACGGGAAGCGACTACGTCGAACGGTCCCACTCTTCTGGGTCTGCCCGTCGCCGCGCCGTACTCTCCGCCCGCCGCGCGCAACGTTTCGGCTGCTTCGCCGAAATATTCCGCCGTAAAAGGACCTTCGCCCACGCAGGAAGAATACGCCTTCATGATGCCGATCGAGTTCGTCAGTTTTAAATTCGGAACCCCCGCGCCGATCGGCGCATAAGCTGCGATCGTAGAAGAACTGGAAGTATAGGGATAAATTCCGAAATCGATATCGCGAAGCGCACCCAACTGCGCTTCGAACATAATGTTTTTGCCCGCTTTGTTTGCTTCGTTCAGATACAGCCCCGTGTCGCAAACGTAATCTTTGAGCGGCTCGCCGTACTTTTTGAAATATTCAACGATTTCTTCCGCGGAAACCGGCGCGTGCCCGTAACCCTTTTCAACGGTCAGATTTTTCCATTCCACAATTTCTTTTACGCGGGAATAAAGCAATTCGGGATTGAGCAGTTCCCCGATCCGAAACGCTTTTTTCATATATTTATCCGCATACACGGGCGCGATTCCGCGGCGCGTCGAGCCGAATTTTTTATCGGCAAGACGTTCTTCTTCCAAGCAGTCCATCAAAACGTGATACGGCATCGTAATGACGGCGCGGTCGCTGATTTTCAAATTTTCGGGCGTGATACGAATCCCCTGTTCCCGCAAACGGTTCGCTTCTTCATTTAAATGACGGATGTCGATCACCATGCCCGGTCCCAGAACGTTCACGACGTTTTCGCGCAGAATGCCCGAAGGAAGTAAATTCAGAATAAATTTCCCCCGTTCGTTAATCACGGTATGACCCGCGTTATTCCCGCCCTGATAACGGCAAACGACGTCGAACTGACGGGAAAGCAGATCTACCATTCTCCCTTTTCCCTCGTCTCCCCAGTTGATTCCGCAAATTGAAGTAAGCATAATTTTCTCCTCAAAAAAACCAAAAATTATTATACAATATAAATATAATTAAGTCAAGCGTCCGACCGCATTTTCCGAAATTGATTTCTTTTGTTTACCCAGCCTTCTCGTGCTATAATTTTACATTTTTTGTGTTAATTTTTCTTTCGAAAATTAAAAATCACTTGACAAATCAAAAGAAAAAGAATAAAATCAATAAGATACAGGAGGAGATTGCTATGTTTTGCAGAGATTGCGGAGAAAAGCTTGCGCTGCGCTTTATGGAAAAAGAAGGGCTTGTCCCCTATTGTCCCAAATGCGAAAAATTTAAATTTCCGTTTTTTCCCGTTGCCGTTTCCATGACGGTCGTCAACCGCGACGAATCGAAGATTCTGCTCGCCAAGCATACGGGTGAAGACGACTATACTCTGTTTGCAGGATACGTGAAAAAAGGAGAAAGCGCCGAAAAAGCGATTCCGCGCGAATTTAAAGAAGAAACGAATCTGAACGCAATTCGCTGGCGGTATTTCTCTTCAAGATACCACGAAGCAAAAAACGTTTTGATGTTAAATTTCATCGTAACGACAAACGAGGATGAAATGCAACTCGGAGAAGAAATCGAAGAAGCGCGCTGGTGCACGTTCGACGAAGCAAAAGCGTTGATCCGTAAATCTTCTACGGCAGAATATTTCTTACTCGGCGCGCTACCCGAACTCGGTAAAAAACGTTAAAAAAATCCCGCGTTATGCGGGATTTTTTTAACACGCCTGTAATTGACGCAACAGGGCTTCGAGCGCGGCAAGATGTACTTTTTCGTCTTCTATGATTCGCGCAATAACCGCACGCACCTGCGGCGAACAAATCAACCGAAGCATTTGTTCGTATTCCGCAATTGCGCACTTTTCACCACGGATATCCGCCTGCACCATTCCGACCGGTGATTTTACGTAATTGACGCAAGAAGCGGAATAAAATCCCACGGGATAAGGCGGACATGCGGTGAAGACAGGAGGCGCGCCGAGTCTGGTAATGAGCGAGCCCAAAATTTCGATATGGTGCATTTCGGTGATGGCAATTTCAATCAGAAGCTTTGCTTCGTCGTGCAAACCGCATGAATCCAAATAAATGGACTGGTACACGTACTGCAAAGTCGCGGTAAGCTCCCCCTCTCTTCCCGCATATGCAGGCGATACGATACGCAACGTTTTACAATCCTCTTGAATCCCCTCTAACGAAGGATAAGGTAAGTCCGCTTTTAAAGACATATGTCCCTCCCGATTTTGCATTTTTTCACCGCAAATAAAACATAAAAGGCGCGATTTACTTGCAATTTCTTTCTTTTTATGATATTCTCATAAAGCAAAATCGGTGATTCAGTTGATTGATCCGCCGTATTGATTTTATACGGAGAGATGGCAGAGCGGTCGAATGCGGCGGTCTTGAAATGCGCTTGATTTCAATGGGTTTATTCCCCTAAATCTTTCTACAACGGGATTGCTTAACTGCTTTGAAACTTACCTAAACGCCCGATTTTCGGCATAAAACGGCTTGGTTTAGGCGTTAAATCGCAACTGCGTGAGCGGTTGACAATTTCTACAACGGAAGTCCTAATTTGTAGACTTCTACAAATATTTCTACAAAATCATTTTTTGCGGAAATCATATCAAAATTTTACGGAGACATACCGAAGTGGTCATAACGGGGCAGTCTTGAAAACTGTTAGGGTGCAAGCCCACGGGGGTTCGAGTCCCTCTGTCTCCGCCATAGCAAGTAAAAGTCGGACAGATAGTCCGACTTTTACTTATAATGTTTTAGCAATTCTTATTTCAAACTTTCAAATAATTCATTTATCATTTTTTCATGTTGCGCATTTTGCTCTGTATAAAAGTTTTCCAAACTTCTAATTTCATCTTCATTGAATAAATTATTATGTTCCATTATTAGCATACCACTATCTAATATAGGTATTTCACTAAGATAAACATTATGGTATGGAATATTATATTTTGCTTCATTAAAAATAAACTTATCATCTTCTCCCAGAACCCAACTTGTATGAGTGTAGTTGCATTTAATTGAAGTCCAATAGTCGGGAATTATGCTAATCTGTCCAATATAAAAATTACTAACTTTTAATCCTAACTTTAAGATACTGAATACAAAACAAGTATCACAGTACAATAAATGCCTTTGCTTCTCAATCATATCCAACGCATTTAAGTCAAAATAAGAATCACGAATAAGTGAATATACAGCATCGTTCATTTCTTCATTTTGCCCAAATTCGCTTTGTAATCTTTTGTAAAAATCTGTTGTTTTAAGAAGATCAATCAAATCAGTTGGGTAATTCTCTTTGATATATTTCAAATTTATTGCTTCTGTACTTGGATTGAAATGAAGTTTTCTATTGAATTCTTCATCTGCAAGCATAAGCCCGATTGGATCAAGAATAATGAAAATAAGATAGAGATGACATATAGAGTATGATAGAAGTTTATTAAATAAAACTAATTCAGTTTCTTTATCAAATTTTATATCATCTGAATATTGTGCCCTGATTTTATAAAACGTATCTAAACCTTGCTTATGTATAATTTTATGGGTTTGTTTAATTAAATCTTCAAAATCATTAAAAAATACTTGAAGGGCACTTTTTATTTCCTGATAATCTTTATCAAACCGTGTTAAATAGTCTGTTATTTGGCTGTTTATCGGAAATTTTTCTTTGTTTTTCCACTTTTCTAACTGAGCACTATTTATTGAAAGATACAGCATATTATTTATATTTTCTTGTGATTGACGTATGGAATAAAATGCGCAATCAAAATAGCCACTCTCCATAAGAAAGATAGAATTTATAAGCAACTGTACTGACTCATTTATAAAATTATTAAAAAATATTTTGTCTATTCGTCCAGAAGCAAGACCTTGCATATAGTTCAATTCAGTTAAATATCCTTGACGATGGTTTAATCTTACTTTGTGCTTATATTGGTTTTGGAGAATAGTATTTGTTGATAAACGCTTCATATGCCTAACCTTTTTATTGAATTTTTATTTAGGAACATTCAAATTATAGCAAAATAGACATCAAAAATCAAATATATCAATTACATCTCCATATCGTTTTTCCTTGCGGCTTTTCTTTGAGTGAATTCGAGATAATCAAGGTATTCGTCATTGTCGGTAAAGCCGAGCCGTTGCATTTCGGCTTTCGCCTTTTTGTATTCGTTTACGGATTGTTCCAAAGCGTCTAAATCTTCGTCTAAACTCGTTTCGGTAGGCAATTCGATAACTTCTTCGCCATCGTCAATCATCTCGCCTGTAACGCTTTCTACGGCTTCTAACGGCTCGCCGGACAGCTCTTCTTGTTCTTCGGCTTGCTCGTGTTCTGCGCCCCGAAAAAGTGTGGTAAGCAAGGCTTTGGCTTCTTCGTCGTCCTGTCTGCCCAAGTTTATCGTTTCGCCGCCGAATACATTTGTAAGCGTGTTCGCCACATTCAGTTTGGACGAATAATTCAAATGACTGTAAATGTCGGCCGTTGTTGAGATGGCGGAATGACCTAACCATTCCTGTATTTCTTTCAAACTCACGCCGCAGGCAATTAAAAGACTTGCACAACTATGACGCAATTCGTGAAAACGGATATGCGGTAAACCGTTTTGTTCGAGAAAAGTCTTAAAGTGATGCGTAACTGTGTTCGGATTTACGAGCTTGCCAATATCGTCCACCCAAACGTATTCCAAAAATTCCTGATTATAGCCGTTCTTAAAATACGATTTATTCCGCTCTTGCTTGTCTTTCAGTTCAAGCAAGGCTTCTTTTATTTCGGGGATAAGCGGCATTGTGCGTTTGCTTGACGCATTTTTCATAATATCTTTTTTTATGAGTAATAATTTACCGTTTACGCTTGTCTGAATAATAGAAGAATTGAGCGTAATCGTATTTCTATCAAAGTCAATCGAACTCCATTTCATACCGCAAAGCTCGCTACGGCGCAAGCCGTAGAACGCAGTCATTTTATACATAAGCTCGTACTTATCACCTTTAAGATATTCAAAGAGAGTGCGCAACTGTTTTAAGTCGTAATACTTCGCTTCGTATTTCGGGCTTTTCGGCTTTTCAACTTTTGCCGCTGGGTTTACGGGAATAAGGTCTGTTCTATACGCTATTTCGAGCGAACGTCTTATTACAACGTGGTCGTGAGTGCAAGTCTGAATTTTCTTGCCGTTATCTAATAACCAAGCGTAGTAAGTTTGAATGTCGGTAGGCGTAATTTCCTGTAAAGTTATTCCGCGTTCATTGAAATATGGGGCGATGCGTTTTATCTTCATTTTGTAGGAAGCGTAGGTGCTTAACTGTAAATTCGGTTTTGCTATCTCAATCCACTTAATGAGATAGTCCCCGAATAATATTTTATCTTTTGCGGCAGTTTTCGTTTTTGTAGCCGGCGTTTCTTCGTTGTTGAAATTTGCGACGATTTCTCGCATAACTTCTTCGGCTGCTCGCTTGTTGTTTTTAGCGTCCAATCCCGTTGCCGTCCATTTTTGTTTGTTCTTTCCGTGTTCGTCCTTATACGAAATCACGACATAGTATTTTCCGTTTTTAATTGCTAATCTTCCTGTCATTTTAACCTCCTAAATATAAGTAAAACAAGCATAAAAATACGCTTGTTTCCAAGAAGAAAACGGGTATCCCGTTTGTCTTAAATTGTGAGCGAGATTGCACAAATGTTTCAATTTGAAGCTCGCTCTTATCCTGTTCAATTTTTTGCCTGTTTTTCGATATTTCTGATTTCACACCTCAAACAGCCAATCGTTTTCATTTTCTTTGCAACGCCTTCGGCTTCCCGTGTAGACGATTATATTGCCGTTTTGCCTGTGCAAAGAGTTGTAGCTCGGCATTCGCTTTATAAGTCCGAACGCTTCCAAAAAAGTTAAATCGGCTTGTATCGTCCGCTCGCTTACGTCGAACTCTTTTGCCATAATAGCAACGATAAATCTTCGTCCGCTTCGTCGCCGTATAAAGGCAAGCAACTGTTTTCGCCGTCGATTTACACAATCCATAAAACACCCTCCCTATAATATAGGGGACAAAATCAAACCTTATTTTCGGGTTTTAGAAAAAATCCCCCTAATTATCTATGGACAAAATCATTATAAATTCGGACCTGTTTGCAAAAAACTTAAATTCTTTTTTCGGCATTTAGCAATCTTTCACGCACCGCCTTTTCCGAAATATGTAGCATTTTTGCAATCTCGACTTTCTTGTAATGCTTAAAGTGGAACAGTTCGTAAACTTGCCATTGCCGTGCGGTAAGTTTCTTTTTGATAGAATTACGATAGCGTTTTCGTTCGTCTTTTTGTATAAGCGCATCAAGCGGATCGGGAAAAGTCGAGTGCGGTTCTTGTCCGTATTCCTGCATCCAATCCAACGATAAATCGAATTTACAACCGATACCGGCACGGTATTTTTGCTGTTTGATTTTCCAACGCCACCGCAAGCCTTTCCGTTCCAATAGTTCATATTCTCGCTTGAATTCTTCCGTAACTTCGATTTCTTCATAGTGTCCGTCTGAAAACTGATAGTTTATTGTTGCCATAAAAATTGTCCGTCCTTTTCGATTTCCGTTTTTTGAAAATCGGCATAAGCGGACAAATTTCGCAAAAGTAAGCCCGCCAGCCTAGAACTGAATCTAGACTGACGGGCAGAAAAAACGTATTAAAAAAAGCCCGACAAACTTTTGAACTAAATTAGAAATTCAGTCCTAAAAATTTGTCGGGTTTACACTCTTTCATAGAGAGCCTTAACACCTATGACAAACGCCAGCCGTAAACGGACGTGCGCTTACAGCCCCATAATTGCTTGTAGTGGGTATGTAGTGCGTTCGTTATGAGGTGTCAAATAAAAAAAGAATTGAGTGCGCCATTTACTGCTCCCGAAAGTTGTTTTATCGTTTTCCTTTCGTACACTCAATTCTTTATTTGTTATAAAGTTTTATTCGGTTGTTATGCTTTTTCCGATATGATTTTAAGTATTGTTATTTTGCCGTCCTTGATTTCTATTTGCAATTTCAATTTGCATTTCGGACAATAAATTTCCGCGTTTGAGCCGTCGCCCAACTTGAATAATTTATACCCACATTCGGGGCATACAACGTAATTTGTCATAGGCTTTGTTCCTTTATTCTGCGCTTATAATCACGGTATAAGAATACCCGCCGACTTCAACTATAACAGCAGTATATTGAACACTCTTTTTACACGTTAAATTGTAATAAACTTCTGCGCCTTCTTTTTCTTCGGGCGGCGTGATTTCCAAAACTTCGCTGTCGTATTTGAGAGTAATGTTATCGGTATTAAGCCCATGACGCCTACTGCCGTTGCGTTGTATGTATGCCACGCCTAAAAGATAATTCTGACCGACTTGCAAAATATAATCGTTATTCGCAATGGTTTCATTATCTGAAAACGGATTATTGTTTCCGTTTTCAAACGTATAGTCCTTGTCAATTCCTACCGCCGCATACAGTCCGACAACTTTTGCCCAGTCGCTGCCGCAAGCCGTTAAACCGCAAGATAGAGCAATTATACAAATCGAACATAAAGCGACAAAAATTTTTTTCATAATGCGTTCTCCTTATCTTGCACTTATTATAACTGTGTCGGAATATTCGCCGTCAACTTCTACAATAACGACGGTATTAACAACAGCTTTTTTGCACGTTAAGTTATAGTAAACTTCCATACCTTCTTTTTCTTCGGGCAGAGTAATTTCCAAAACTTCGACGTCGTATTTCAAAGATATTATTTTCGTATTGATAGAGCGTACTATACTGCCGCCGTATTGCGTAAAAGTTACGCCTAAAAGATAACTTTCACCGACCTGCAAAATATAATCGTTTTCCGTAATTGTTTCGTTATCTTCAAACGGGTTGCCATATACAAACGGGTGATTTCGTTCCGTTCCGATACCCGCCATAATACCCGTTACCTTTGCTTCGGTAGTGCCGCAAGCCGTTAAACCGAACGGCAGTAGCATAAGACACAACGTGCAGATAATTATAGAAAGCCTTTTCATATTAACGCTCCTTTTTGTCGTTTGTTTGTTTCGTTGAACGCTTGTACAAAAACTCAAACAGTAAGAAAAGCGCGCCTATAACCGCCCAAGCAACTATAAGACAAATACCCATAGTTTTATTGACCGCTACTTGCCCGTCGCTCGTGAGTATTTCCCAAGCCTCGTTTTTAAGCCCGACATAAAGCAAGAGTAGTATAGACAGTGCGCCCGAACAAAGACCGAATATCCATTTTAGCAATTTCAGTATGAACATCATAATTACCTCGTTATAGTCCGAAATACCAAGTTTGCGTTCCCATATCTACTTCGTAATATAGGACTTTGTTTTTCTTTGCGTTCCAAAAGAAATAGCCCGATAAACCGCCGACATTCATTCTTTCTTCGCCCAAGTGCATTGTTATACGCTTTTTTGCGATTACGTTTTGACAGAACTTTTGTGCGTTTTTGATTTCTATTTTAATATGCGCGTCTTTTACCGTCAAGCCGCCGATAACATAAAGCGTGTCGTGTTCGTCGCAATCTTCGGCAAAGTCTATCAAACCTTGCTCGTACAGACTGTCGCCGAATACGCCGCCGTAACACCAACTGCGCAATACGTCGTTGTCCAAACGAGGGACTTCGGAAATTTTTGCACCGAACTTCTGCCGCCAAACAAGTACGATATACCGCCAATCTTCTATCTTTTTAAGATACTTCGGATCGTCTTTTTCGATAAGTCGCGCTTCCACGCCACAATCCGATAATTCTTCTATAATGTTCGCGTACCATTCCGCCCATTTTTGACGGCGTTTTATTTCGCCTTTCGTCAGTTCTTCCATAATATCGTCCTTTCATCAATGCCCGCTTTCGTAAAAGACTAACCGCAATTCGTTCGGAAAATAAATGATAGTAAGCCCGTCGGTATCGCCGTCGTCATTAAACCACTTATAATCGCTTTCCCAATTCGGGGAATATTCTTGCGGAATAGTCAAACAGCAATTTGCGTCGTTGTCGATTTTTTCTTTCAATTCCGTGTTTTTCTCGGAAGAAAAGCCGTTGCCGTCTTTTTTACCGAACGATTGCATAAACTCCGTCGGCTCGCTTTCTAATTGAAGAACGGAATATGAAGGCGCTTTTCCCGTAAAGGTTTTGCCTTTTATATCGCAAACGATTTTATAATCGGGCAACAGTTGAAAGTCAATATCGTTACGGCTATTTTTAATTTCTTCAAACGCACTTTGTCCGCCGCAAGACGATAATATCAAAGTGCAAATCAAAGCCGTTATCAAGACGATTAAACTTGTTAATTTCTTTTTCATAAAAATCTCCGTTCAACCTTTAATTGTTATATAAAGTTCTTCGTGTATTGTATTGTCTGTCAACACAATTATCATTAAATATAAGCCTGTTTGCCCGACGGTAATTTTTGTTAATTCGTTTTCGGAATAAAGCCATTGATTTCCTATACCGTTCGGTGCGGGATTTGTAACAATAGCCGTATCAATCATAAATCTTGCGAAAAAATTTGTTTGATGGTCGTTAGCGTCATTCCATAACGCTATTGCGTTAAACACCGAGCCGAGCGGCACCCGTTCGCCGCCGACATCGCTCACGGGTTCTTTGATAATCACGCAATCGGTTTCGTTTTTCAACTGCAACTGTATGGAATACATTTCTACGGAATGATTGTCTTTTTCATAAGCGGCAAAAGCGTCAATCGAAAGATACGTTATACGTCCGTTTTCGTTAGTTCTTATTTCGCCGCCGTTTCTCACAAATATATTTTCTGGCTTGCAGCCGAGAGATATTGATAACTTGTCGTTTAATATCGGCAATTCATAACCCGAAATATCGAAATGCTCAATAGACGGTTTCTGTTTTATGAGTTTGGGTACAAAGATTAAAGCGAGTATTAGCGACAAAATAATTGCAAGCCCGACAGAACTTACGATTATCAATAATTTTCGTGATTTGGCGATAGTTATGTTTTTGCTTACGATTATCGTTTCGGTTTGCTTATCGGCAAAAAATTCTTCTTTACTTATTGAGAAATATTCGGCAAGCAAATTCAATGAAGTTTCGCTCGGCAAGCCCAAACCGTTTTCCCATTTGGCAACGGCACTACGGCTTACAAAAATCGCTTTTGCAAGTTCTGCCTGCGATATTCCTTTTTTCAAACGCAGTTCTTTTAATCGTTCGTTGAATTGCATTTTATAAACTCCCATTAGAAATTACACAGTCATTATAACATAAAACCGATAAAAACGAAAGAAAAGGCTTGTTACTTTTGAAATGTAAGTTGTTACTTTTATTTTTCGACAATATAAGCCCCATTCGTATTAGCGTATCAAATTGAAGTAATATATGGTTTGTGGTATAATATTCAATAGGTCAATAATGATTTCAGATAAGTATTTAATAGGTTGTTATTCGCTTGTGCTTACCGCCTTATGGCGGGGTATCACCGCCTTGACAAATTGTAAAAGGCGACGATTTACATCTACAAAATCTCTACAAAATGTTATCTAAAATACTATTTTTTTAGGCAGTGCTACCAATCAATAAAAATCGTTAAAAGACATTAAAAAAAGCTGAAAACCGTGTATTTTAGGAGTTTTCAGCCTGATTTTCGGCAAATAAGTGTCAATAACAATAGGCAACGAGCGATAGAGATAAATTAAATATGGGGACTTGAAAACCGTTGATGGGCAACTATCCGGGGGTTCGAATCCCTCTCTCTCCGCCAAGAAAAACCTAAATCGAACATCTCGGTTTGGGTTTTTCTTTTTGTCCTTTTGCGTTGGAATATATCGCATATAAAGCCGTTAAAACACCGTATAAGACACGAAAACGGTTTTGGCGTGAGTTCGTACAAATAAGATAAAGCGGACGGTTTATGCCGCGAAAGCCGCTTGACGTGAGAAAGGGGCGTGTTAGGCTATCGTGCCAAAGGCAAACCAAAACCCGACAGATTTATTTAATCGGTCGGGTTGCGCGTTTCGCCCTTATTTGCCTATACACACGCCCCTGCGAGGCTCACGTCAAGCGGAACGTGGAATAAATAGTCCGCGTGTCTAAATACGCATAATCAGTTGAAAGTCTATCATTCTCGGTTGTTTCATATTCTGAATATAAATCGGGTACGGCACGTTTTCCGTATAAAAGGAAAAGCCCTGACTTTCGTCAAGGCTCATCGTTTTGGGGCTGTTGTAGACGATTATAATTTTATCGTCAAACAGTTGTATTTGCTTTATCAGTAGGTTTATAAGCATTTGTGGTTCTTGCTCTAAACCGTGTTTGTAATAGTCTGCAATCTCTTGGCGGCTTAACTTAAACGCCGATTGTGCTTTCTCTATGCGTATCTGCTTTTCGAGTTCTTCCGAAAGCGTTTCGAGTTCGCGCAACCGTTTCATTGCGGTGTTGCTCGTGCCGCCGCACTCAATAGCCGACATTATGTTTTGTATGGCGTTCTCGGTTTGGCGTTGTTCCTTTACAAGCCGTTGCAAATTGGAATTTGCTTTTATGTAATTGTCTTGCATTTCGAGCAAAGTGTTTACGATGTAGTCCATATTGCTTTGCAACTGCGTTATCACATTTTCAAGCACATAGTTTTCGAGAACGTCTTTCCGTGCTTGGGATTTTTGGCAGCCGTTGCCGTTTTTACGTCCCAAACACTTGTAATAGCGTTTCTTTTCACCGTTCTTGGCTGTGCCGCACTCTGCGCTTACGGGACTGCCGCAATAGCCGCATACCATTTTATGACGTAATAAGTAAATTACTTCGGTACTGCGTTTGCCGTAGTGATTGCTGTCTATTTTCGAGCGGACGGTATCGAAAATATCTTGCGGTACGATTTGCGGATAGATATTGGTAAACACTTCATTGCCGTGTCTGTATACGCCCGAATACTTTTCGTTTTTGAGTATGTTGTAAACGGTGTTTCTTGCAAACGGTTTATTGCGGTTTAATATGCCTTTTGCGGTCAACGCTTTTATAATATCTTTAACGTAAACGCCCATAGCATATTGCTCGTAAATGAATTTTACCGTTTCGGCTTTGTCGGTGTCGATTACTACTTTATGGTTTTCCACTTTGTAGCCGTAGATTATAAAGCCGCCCGTAAAGTTGCCTTTACTGCGTGTTTCACGCATACCGCGTTTTACCTTTTGCGAAAGCTCCGCGCTGTAATATTCGGCATAGCCCTCTAACATACTTTCGAGTATGATTGCTTCGGGGCTGTCGGGGATATACTCGGTAGCGGACACGACTTTAACGCCGTTGTCTTTGAGCGTTTTCTTGTGCATAGCCGTTTCGTACTTGTTACGCGAAAAGCGGTCGAACTTGTAAACAAGTATCATATCCCATTCGCGCTTTGCGCTGTTTTTAATCATACGCTGAAAATCTGGACGGTTATCGTTCGTACCTGTCATAGCGCGGTCTATGTAGGTATCGAGTATAACAATGTCGTTAGACTTTGCATACTCATTGCAAACACGAAGTTGACCTTCAATGCTTTGCTCCGATTGGTTGTCGCTCGAATATCGAGCATAGATTACTGCTGTTTTCATTTGAGAAATCTCCTTTTAGATTAGATTTTATTTACCTTTCGGCGGAGCGAAAATAAACGGCAATGCAAAAATCTTTACGCATTAAAGGCTTTCCGTTCGTTTCCGCAAGGGCTACGTAAGTAGTGCATTTTACCCTTGCGGAAAAGTGCGTTGCCGTTTACGCTCTGCCGGACGAAAGGTAAATAATTTAATTGGCTGTGGGCATTTGCGCTAATACTTCGGGCGTGGCTTTGCCCCTAACTACGCCGTCGCTGTCTATACAAGTGAAATCGTCGAATAAAATAACTTTCTTATCGTCGATTCCCGTCGGGCAAATAATATCTTCGTCGAGAATACTGCCCTTGATATAAGTCGGCAATTTACCGCCGAATACAAGTTTTTCGCCGCTCTTTTCTATGTATTTGAGTAGATAGCGAACGGAACGCTCTATATCTCGGCTGTATATCTCTTTGAAATCGTTTCGCCCGAACCTTTCGAGAAAGTGCTTATTTTGGTATGTCGTTTGTTTACAGTGCTTTTTCGTGTCGTAATCGGTTACGGTTTTTAATTCGCCTATCATAGCGTTTTCGGGTATGTGGAATATACCGTGAAAATGCAAACGCTGTTTGTCTGGACTGCGTTCCCATACGCCTATATATTTCCAACCGTTACGGCTTACGGCGTGTTTTAAGGTATTGCGTAAAGTTTCTTTGAAAGTGTTTTCGTCGTGCTTTGCGCTGTCGAACGTGAAAGTTACAAAATAGTTCCAACTTTGCAAGCGGACTTTACGCCATAACCGTGTACGGCGTTTCGCCGCATTGATTTTCTTTCGGTCAATGTTTTGCTCGGTATATGCCTTTGCTTGCTCGGCGGTTTCAAATTCGCTTTGCAATTTCTCGGCAATATACTTTTTGCGCTCGCGCTTGGGTAGGCTTTGGCTCTCTTTATACGCCGTTTCAAACGCTTGCTTTTTGGGGTCTTGGGTTGTTGCTTTTTTCGGCGGCTGTTTCTTATGCTTTCCGCTCGTAAAGTTTTCGGGCGGTATGGCGATAAAATGACTTCCGTCGTTGTAGATTTTTGCGTCTGTTATTGACATAGTGGTGTTCTCCTTGTGATTTGGATTTTTGGGAAAAAGAAAAAGGGCAAAATACAAAACAATACACTTGTTCCGTACTTTGCCCTTGTCGTGCGGCGCGTTCCTTTTTTATTCGGAAATCTTTTACGCTCGCTTTTTTGGCTGTACAACTATACAATACGCCTATTCGTTAAGCCGATATATTCAATTATCTTGGGGCGGCGTAGCACGTTGCGCCCCTAACCATACATATATTTTTTTGAGTTGTCGTAGCACGTTGCAACTCTGACCGATAGATAAAATACAATACGTTAATTTTCTTTCTTTTCTTTTGCTAATTCCAAAACTCTTGCGTACAGCGTTTCAAAGAATAGCCGCCGTTCGCTGTCCGTCAATGCCGTTATGTCGGGCGTTCCGACCGTAACAATTTCGAATTCGGTTTTAAGCACGTTTTCCACCTCCTTTGAGGGCGCAATAAAATACCCCTCACTATATAGCCACGAAAAAGGGCAAAAGTTGACGGTCTTTCCGAAAATTTCATCAAAATTTAATAAAAGTCCGTATTTTAGCCGATTTTGCCGCTATTTTTATGCTTACAATATTTAGGCTTGAAAGCCGTATTTTATCACGGTCTTTCCCGAAAAAATTTTGTCCTTACACTAAATAGCCTTGAAAACGGCGAAAGTACACGCTTTTCATAAAAAATAATTTGAAAAAAATTTGCACGTTGCTTATAAGCGATAGCATTATACCATACTGCGAAAAATAATGCGGTTGCATTGAAAGGTAGTTTCGGGGAACAAAAAGGTTACAAAGTAACAATGCGGCGCATAACGTATCGGGAGTATTCGGGAAGCGAAAAGCAAGTAAGCGGCGGCAACGTGAAAAAATCGGGGCCGCACGATAAGCCTGCGCGTGCGCCCCGATTTTAGTTGCCGCCCTTGCTTTTTCCGTTACGGGCGGTTTGTCCTTTGCTGTTGTGTCGGTTTGTGTTGGGTTGTGTGGCGGGTGCTTGACGGCGAGCGTTAGCGAGCCGCTTGTTTATTCAAGCACCCGCCACAGTGCCAAAGTCTTTTACACCTTGTTTTTGTTTGCTTTTTCAGTGTAAAAATGGTACAATAAAAATAGTATTTTTTTATTATGAGGCATATATGCAAGAACACCATCAAAAAACAATAGACAATTTCATTAACAAGGTTAAAAGCGACAATAAGTATTTGGCTGTCATTTTATGTGGCTCTATTGCACAAGGGTTAGAAAAAAAAGAGTCGGATATTGATGTTTATTTAGTTGTTACTGATGACGAATATGAAAAAGCGGTCGCAGAATTAGCAACGGCATATTTCAATTTTGAAGTTTCTACATACGAAGGCGGTTATATAGACGGAAAAATCATAAATTATGATTTTCTTGTAAAGGCAAAAAAATTTGGAAGTGAACCGACGAGAGCTTCATTTATCGGTGCAAAAGTTTTATGGACAAAAATAGACGGATTGCAAATGCTAATCGACCAAATTCCTATATTTGATGAAACGTGTAGAGAAAAGAAGTTACAGTCATTTTTTGCACAAGTTTTCACTTGGGGGCAGTTCTTTTATGAAGAAAGCCTTGCAAAAAACAACTTGTATCTAAAACAAAAAAGCATTACGGAAACTGTATTTTATGGTATGCGATATGTTTTAGAATACAATAGAATACTGTTTCCTTGCCATAAATCATTGTTTAAGTATATAGAAAAAGCCAAACACCAACCCACTAAGTTTATAGAACTTTCGCAAGAGTTACTTTCATACGGAAAAAAAGAAACAATGAAAGAATGGCTGAAAGTCTTTTATGAATTTGCGGATATTAAATTAGACTATGGCAAATGTATTTCTCTTTTTATGGAAAATTCCGAAAAAGATTGGGTAACAAACTTTGTTCCTATTGCAAATTGCTAATGATTTATTTGCAAAAAGCAATCTATTCGACAATTTATTAAGATTACATATAACTAAAATTCGTTTTAGGTTACTTGCGCTCCGCCAAGAGCAATCGCGTTCTAACTCCGACACGATAATGCAGTATATTTTCATCAACGGGCTTGCGGGCTTTGTCGCAAGGTGGCAACCCAAGCCGCTAACGTATGAAAACAACTACAATGTTCGGGAAAACGGAAAGTTCGTCAGAGCGCAGTAAAAGAAAAAAGCACAAGGCAATCAACCTTGTGTTTTTTTCTATTATCCCATCCAAGAACCCACCCTACGGGGCGTAAAACAAGTAATTGTTTTTTGCCATAGAATTACAAATTTCTATCTTTTTTACGCCGAAAATGTTACAGTGTTACATAGTGGCGTAAAGGTAATACTATACGCCACTGCGGGCGGCTGTCGCCGCCCGCACATTGCCTGTATTGGCTTATGCTTGCGTTACACGTTACGGGGTGGCGTATAAAAGTATTACTAATGATTATTTATTATCGAGCGCTTTTTGCACGATAACTTTTCCGTCCTTTACGGCGATAAGCATTTTGCACTTACATTTCGGGCAATAAATTTCTATCGTAGAGCCGTCGCTCGCTTTTAATAATTTATACCCACATTCGGGACATACAACATAATAAGTCATTGATTTGCTCCTTATGATTTTGTTTTGGTCGTTACCGTTCCATTACGAATAATGATATGTATGTAGTTGGAACATTTGTGACATTTAGTATATCCGTCTAAACCGTTTTGTGCTTGAATAAGTACAGTTTTACAATTTGGACAACACGCATAATACAAATTAACTGTTTCTTTTTTAGTTATTTCTCCCATAATTACTGTTTAACCATTTCAATCGCTTGCTTGCCCGTCATATGTTCAATATCGAATTTGATTATTAAAAACGCCATTTTGCTTTTTTCAAGTTCCTTTTGTAATTCGTTGGTATGATTAGGATAATATTTTTCGCCTAATTCTTTAATGGCAAATAAAGTTTCTTTGATATTAGTAACGATTTCAGCATTTCCAAACGCAATCACGCTTTTATAAAAAGTAGTATATTTTTCGGGCTTTACATCGTCTTTATCAATAATGCAAAAAGTCGCTTTTTTGCAATTCTTTATCGCATTTATTTTATGCCCGACTTTCGCACTATGAAAATAAATCTTACCATTAGTATAAACATAACTTAACGGCACGGAATAAGGATAACCGTTATTGTCGATAAGAGCCAACACGCCCGACGTGTTAAGTTGTAAAATTTGTTCGATTTCATTTTGATTTAACTCTTGCTTAAATCTTCTCATTTTATGAAACATTTTTATCGTCTCCTGCTTTTTGTTTTTTGTTCATAATGCTCCAATTTATAAAGCCGTATGTGTCAGTAACAAAGAACGCTACAAAACAAATTACCATAGGTAAATATGTAATATTTTCAAAACTTGCCATACTCCACAAAATAATTAAAACTATGTCGTTTGCTGCGTATCCGATTGCATAAAACCGACTTCTTCTCGCTGTCAAGTAAGCTGCTAAAAATGAAGTTAATACCGATATGGTACTGATAATTAAATTTGCAGTATTTAGCGCTTGTAGGGATTTGGATAATAATATGGACAAACAGCTATTTGAACAATTAAGGATTAGGTACGCCCCAATCATAACAAGCATTATAAACAGTAATGTTAAATTTTTCCGTTTTCAAGAAACTATCAAATGGCAATTCAATTTTGATGAACGAGTTGCTATCTTTGCTTGTTGCGATCGCAACACCAATATTCTTACTATTAACATTGGGGCAGTCGATTTTGCATTTAGAATAAATGAACCTTTACAAATCGAATATTTCCTTCTGCATGAAATACGTCATATTTATCAACATATGGAGATTGCCGATTATAAGAACAACTTATCCGCTTGTAATAACCCTGAACTTGCTAAAAAATGGGCGGACGAAGAAGAAAAATATGTTGCAGCAGTAAATCAAGAAGGTAAAGAAAATGCTGAATATTACAAGCAAGATTTAGAATTTGATGCATTTGCTTTTGCCTATGCGGTTATGAATTATAAGTATGGCGAATTTCCTTACATATCTATACCCAAAGCCTACGGAAAGGAGTTTTTGCAAGTCGTTGAAGATTGGCGCACAACCTTTGAAGCCGAAAAACTATAATTTTTAGGATTTAAAATGAATTACGAAACTTTTACATATCTTCATAGCGAGACGATAAAATATTGTCAACTCATCGAAGGCGATTTGAAATGGATTTATTCGTTTCTTCATATTGGAGATATATTTCAAACAAGAGATTCGCTTGATACTCTTACTTTTGGACAAATCGTTAAAAAGTTAAAGCAGTTGGACAATTCCGATGGAAATCCCGAATTGAGTGCATCCGATTATAACTTTTTAGGACAAATGGCACAGAAACGTAATTATTGGTGCCATGAGTGTTACAGAGAATTTGTCTATATCAGCAACTGGGAATATTCATCTGAATTTGCAAAGGTTTGCAATAAACTCCGAAGAGACCACGACAAACTACAAGTTGTTTGCAAAAATGTCGAAAATTTAAAACTAAAACTTAATAGAGACTAATTTACACAATAATTGTCATAGTGGCACGATTATCCCGAATTGATCTTTATATATAAAAAGTTCAAATTCGGGTGTTGTCTGCCCGCCACAAACAATAGCGTTCGAACCAAAAGTTTGAACGCATTTTTTATGGCTATTCAGATATTTTAATCAAATCAGCAAAACAAGACACCTTATTCTCCGCACAGCAATGCATGCGGAGAAATTTTTTTAATTTTCAAAGACAGCAAACAAGCGATTCCGAAAGCAACGCCAAGGAGTCCCAATCCCGCCATTGCAACAAACCCGATCGGCACTCCGAACGTACACTTTACAATACCCAACGGGTTTAAAAACACAGCCGTAAGCGGATTGATGATAACGCAACTTATGATCAGCCCGATCACCGTGGAAACGATCATTGCGGGCATAAACGAAAACGCAGTCTGCAAAATAAGCTGTCTTGTCGTAAATCCGAATGATTTTAAAATCCCGTAATCGCGGCGTTTGTTATTGAGCATCGTGCGCACCAAAAGATACAATACGAAAGCGATAATAATGGCAGACAAAACGAGAACGGCAATTACGATAATCGTCATCAGCGTGACGTAAACGCTGCTTGCGCCCCGAATCGTTTCGTCGATGTTAATCGTCGCATTCACACTGCCGGAAAATCTTTCGCTGATTTCCGCGTTAAATACGTTGATATCCGTCCCCTCTTCCAAATTGATATAATAACTTACGTTCGAAAGCTCCCCCAAACGCTCGTAACCCTGCCTCGTTAAAAGACAGTCCCTTCCGAGATTATTCGTAATCTGCGTAAATCCGCTGATGATATATTTCAATTTTTTACCGTTCGAAGTAATCTCCATTTCGTTTCCGACGGCAAACCCCTTTTCTCTTGCGTATTTGGCGGCAATCGCAATTTCATTGTCGTATTTGGGGAATCTGCCCTTGAAGACGACGGCTTGATTATTCACTTTTGAAAAATCGTCGCAAAGCGTAGCCATCAGTTCGGCACCGCCGACGTGAGATACTGTTAACGAATTGTACAGATACACTTTTTCCACACGGCGATCGGAGTTTAAGGCTTGCAACAGCTCCTCTTCGGCTTCCGCCTGCACGTTGACGCAACTGTCCGCCGTCTCCCCGACGATTAAATTCAGGAACGGCGTCATATCGGCAATAACGTTTTCCGTCATCAGCCCCGAAAAGGCTACGACGAGCGACAATACGAGCATCGTAATACAAACCGTGACGTTGTGTTTGACGCCCGAAAATGTCGTTTTGAGCGCAAGCGCAAGATTCAACGGCGCTTTCGTCTTTTCAAGCGGTACGTGATTCCGTTTAAAATTATGCGTTTGAACGCCGGATCTTAAAGCAACGATCGGTTCGATTTTTTTGATCCTGCGGGAAGCAATCCAAACGGTGAACGCGACGGTACCGCACAAAAGAATGAGCGATAAAAAGAACGGTAACGGCAAAAAACGAATGGCATAAGGAATTCCCGTCTGGGAAATCATCATTTCGTTCAAAGCGGGAAACAAACAATAAGAAAGCCCTGCTCCCGCAATTGCCGTAAGGAAAGATAGGCTGCAGAATTGCAACAACAGCACGCAAATCAGTTGCCCCGAAGTATAACCAACGGCTTTTAACGCGCCGAGATTTTTGATGTCGACCTGAATATAATTAATAATGTTCGACACGATTACGACGAGCGAGATGAGCAGCACGAGAAACGCCATTGCACTCAGGATGCCGGTGCATATCATCTGCGATATATACCGAGATTGCGAAACGATACTGTAACTGTTGCTCGCCATTCCGATATTCGGAAAACGCTCTGAAATATCCGCTTTTAGTTCGGCTTCGTAATTGAGCGTATTCGTTCCTTCCGTAAGGCGAACGGAGCAAAGCGTCGCTTGCGGCGCGAAATTCAATTCCGTCAACCGTTCGTAACAATCTTCCGTAAGAACGATTTCCGTCAACCCGCAATTGTGCGAGCCGAGCATTACGCTGTTAAAAAAACCGCAAACGTTATACTCTGCCGTATGATTGCCGATTGAAATTTGCATTTCTTCGCCAACGGCGATCTCTTTCGACCGATAGAGCATCGGCAAATAAATTCCGCTTGAAAGCCCGCCGTCTTCCACAATTTCTATCTTGCCGATGGTACGGTTGAAAGCAGTTTGCCGATCCAGAAAAACGAATTCGTTATTGATGTCCCCTCCGTTGTAAGAAAAAACGCCTACCGTGTGCATGCAGCGATCCAAACGGTGTTCGGTCACGAGCGGATCGCCGCCGAGCTTCTGCGTCATAAATTCGTAAAATTCGCCGCTGTCTTGATCTGCGACGACCGTAACGTGTTCCGCATTCAGTTTTTCGTGATATCTTTCGAAATTCGCATGGTAATCCATAGACAGCATCAGCCAGAGATTCAGCATTAACGCCGCAAGCAAAACAAGTACGACGATCGCAACGGTCTGACCTTTCGATTTCCGAAAATTCGAACGGGCGATCAAAAATAATTTTCTCATTTCACCACCCCATTTCCGTTAAAAATGCGGTAAGTTTTTCATGTCTTGCACGATCGCCGTGCACGTATTTCCCTAGATTGCATTCCCCCATGACAACGCCGTCTTTCAAATACAAAATGCGGTTGCCGCGGCGGGCGGAACGCATATCGTGCGTAACCATTACCACGCTCTGCCCCCGTTCGTTGAACTGCGTAAGCGTGTTTAAAACGTCCAGTCCCGTTTGAGAATTGAGCGCACCCGTCGGCTCGTCGGCAAACAGTATTTCGGGAGAGTTGATCATCGCGCGGATAATTCCGACGCGCTGCGCTTCGCCGCCGGAAATCTGCGTCGGAAATTTTTTCTGCGCGGCTTCGGAAATACCCACCGCCGCGAACAATTCTTTTGCCCGTGCGACAAGCGTCTTTTTATCCCGATTGACGAGAAGTCCTGCGGCGAGCACGTTGTCCATGACACTCATGCCGTCGATCAAATAAATTTGCTGAAATACAAATCCGCAATGTTCGCGGCGAAAAACGGCCAACCCGTCCGGCGACAAATCGGAAATCGTTTTGTCCCCGAACGAGATCGTGCCGAGACTGGGCGTATCCATACCCGACAAAGCATATAACAGCGTAGACTTTCCCGCGCCGCTGGCGCCCATGATGACGGTAAAATCACCTTTATAGAGTTCGAGATCGACGTTTTTTAAAACGTGCTGTTGCTGCCCCCCGTTGGAGAACGACTTACATAATTTTTCGGTTTTCAGTAAAATTTCCTGCATGGAAAAGCCTCCTTTTACACCGCTATTTTACCGCGCGACTCCTTAAACGTCTTTAAGCGATTCTTAAATGTTTCTTAAATCGTTCCGCTTAAACTCAGCGTCAAGATTACTTTCAGTCCGCGCGCGCCGTTTTCGACGGTCAACCCGCCCTGCATTTCCCGCATAAAATAATCGGAAATGTAAAGTCCCAACCCAGCGCCTTCGGTGTTTGCGGAATTGCTGCCGCGTTTAAATTTTTCCTTTAAAACGGGAAGTTCCTCGTCCCGCACTCCGCCGCCGCAATCCTCGATCGTAATATTTAACTTACGACCCGCTTTATCGGCGCCGACGAAAATTTCCGTTTTCGAGTATTTATACGAATTGGAAAAAATATTATCGAACACTTGCTGCAAACGCAAAGCGTCGGCATAAAGCAGACATTCGGGAAGATCGGGAACGTTCGCGCGGTGCAGATAATCCGCGTTTTCGAGCATCGTTTTAACGCTGACGCTTTCTACGTTCACGGGATTCACGGCGAGCTGCTGCAATTCTTCGAGCGTTGCCGTAAACAAATTGGTAATCAGCGCGTTGATCTGATCTGCCTTCCCGATGATTTGCCTGTAATTCGCGCGGTTCTTTTCATCCGCAGAAACGGCAAGTCCCACTTCCGAAACCGCCTTGATGCTTGCAATCGGCGTTTTAATATCGTGGGAAAGTTTTGCCACCAGTTCTTTTTTGCTTTGCTGGGCTTGCGCTTCGGCAATGCGGGCTTTTTTGAGTTCCGAACGCATAAGATCGAAGCTTTCGGTAAACGCGCCGAAAAGGTTGTGCCTGTCCATTTCAAGCGGAATATCGAGATTGCCACCCGCAACGCGGCAGGCAAAACTTTTCAGCTTTCGGAAAGGCTTTACGACTGAAAAGTGCAGATAAGCGGCATAGCCGACGCAGATCGCGCACTGAACGGCGATTGCGGTCGATACGATTGCAATCACCGTCCGCTTTTGAACCCGCAACGCCCCCGCATCCCCGTTGTACACGATCACCTTTCCCACGCGCGTCCCGCTCTGCTCAACGTCGAGAACGGTATCTTTATGCCTGATCGCGGCGTTCACGCTTTCCGAAAGACCATCTCTCGTTTTATACAGAACGTTGCCTTCGAGGTCCAAAACCACGTAATCGAGCGAAGTCGAATTTTGATGCGATTCGAGCGAATCGAAATCCTGCGCGACCGATTGCAAAACTTCGTTGACCGCAACCGCATCCTGATGACCGCCGGAAGCGGTATTCGCAAAGACTGCGAGCGCAATGATTTCGGCTGCAAACGTAAGAAGCAACCCGATGACAAAAAAGCTCTTTCTCATTTGCCGTCCCCCGTAAATTTATAGCCTTGACCCCAAACGGTCACGATATATTTCGGGTCGTTCGGATTCCGTTCGACGGCTTCCCTGATTTTGCGGATATGAACGTTCAGCGTTCCGTCACCCGTAAACTTATCCGCCCATACTTTTTCGAAGAGTTCCCGTTTGGAAACGACGCTGCCCCTGTTTTCGAGCAGATAAGCCAATAATCTGAATTCCAGCGCGGTCAGTTTTACTTCCCTGCCGTTCGCTTGCACCAGTTTGGATTTCAAATTTACGGTCAGATATCCGTCCGAATAGAGTCCGTCTGCAGCTTTGCCGTAACGCTTTAACACGGCTTTTACTTTTGCAAGCAATACGCCGAGGGAGTAAGGCTTCTGAACGTAATCGTCGCCTCCGATGTTGAGCGCCACGATCTTATCGTCGTCGCTCGTACGGGCGGAAATAAACAGAATCGGGATATCGGTCGATTGCCGCAATTCTTTGCACAGTTCGAATCCGCTGCCTTCGCCCAGATTGATGTCGAGCAGGATCAATTCTGCAGAATGCGCTTCAAAGAATTCACGACAACTTTCCGCACGGTAAACTGCCGCCGCGCTCACCCCGAACAGATTAAAATATTCCGCCGTACTGTCCGCCAGTATTTTTTCATCGTCAACAATCAGACAGTTGTATTTCATATCGTACCCCCGTAAAAATTATAGCACATTTCCGATCGGAAAATCATTAAAAATTCCTTAAATCCGACGTATTTTCTTGTTCCGTTTTTGGTTTGACATCTTCCAAATTCAATGATATAATATACCACAGTGTTTTTTCGACTATAATCCATTTCTATCTGTAAAAGGAGATTTTCGTATGGCTGAAAAAGAAACCAAACCAAAAGCAAAGGCGAAAGAGCCGGAAACGGCAAAAACCGCGCCGAAAGCAACGAAACCCGCTACGAGCACAAGCGCCAAAAAAACGCAAGAGAAACCGACGGCGAATAAAACGCCGAAAAAAACGGAAACGAAACCTGCGGCAAAAGCGGAAACGGATAAGCCCAAAGCGGCGTCCGACGCGGGCACAACAGCGAAAAAGGCTCCGACGGCTGTAAAAGCAAAGAACGCCGCATCGGATCAATCCGAAAAAAAGCCGACGGCGAAAACGACAAGTCCTGCGGCGCCTGCAAAACCGAAAAAAGCGGTTGCACAGAATGTTGCCCCCGCCGAAGAAAAATCCGTGCCCGCCAAGCAAACGGGAAACAAAGAAAAAACGGCGGGCGGCGGATTTGTCGCAGCGCTTACGAAAAACAAAATGCGCACGATTCTGCTTTCGGCAGTTGCTTTTCTGCTCATCGTCGCATTGATCGTCGGGATCGCAGTAGGCGCCAAATCGTGCGGAAAAGACGATCCGTTTTCCCCGCCGAACAAGCCGACTTCCGTTCTGCAACCGACGGCCGATCCCGTGCAAGGCGACAAGCCGACGCACGCGCTCGGTTCGAACAACAAACCTTTGATTTCGCCCGTTGAAGAAGTCGAAGGCGATTGCTACGAAAATCAATATTCCACGACCACGGCAGTCGGTTTTTCGGGCGTCGTAACGGCAAACACGGAAAGAATCCGTCCCGTAGACGAACTGAAAGACGAAGGGCTGCCCTCCGGTTATCCCAAATTCGGCTACACTTTACAAAACGTGATCGGCAGCGATCCCGAAAAGGTCGCGGCAAGAAACGCGTTGATCAGCGAAGCGAATTACATGTGTGCAACCGGAACCCGCAATGCAGGCAGCGGCGGCGGTTACACCTGGATGGATCAAAACGGTTTTCTTTACAGCGGTACGACCGCCGAGCCCGTCGAAACGCTCGATTCCGAAGGCCGTCACAGACAGCTCTACAAACATACCGCTGCGGTTGGCATGTACTTCGGCGACGTTGCGGACGACGAACCGGGAATCGTGAAATCCGTTACGATCCGTCCCCGCAGTTACAACAGCTATTCCGTCACGGGCGTTTACGCACCTGCCGGCGAAGTCATCAAAATCGAAATCAGCGAAGCGGATATGAACGCCACGGGCGGCATCACCATTCATATCGGTCAGGCTCTGTATAACGGTCAGGCAAACAACATCTGGGCGGAAAAAGGACAGATGCAACGTTTCCCCGTCATTCTGAACACCATGACGGTGAATAAAAACACCGCAACGCTGAAAAACGGCGTTTATACGGCGTACGTCGGATCGTTCGTCGGCGGTCCCCTCTATATCCGAAACACCTCCGCTTCGTTTACGGCGACGATTTCGGGCGGCGTTGCCTATTCGCACTTTATTTTGGGTTACACCACGAAAGAAGAGTTCGAAGAAAACAAACAGTCTTCCGCGCCTTATTTCGATTTGGAAGTGTGGAACTACGGCGTTCTGCATTCCGGCCCCAAATCGCAGGCGCAAAACTTTACATACGAAGACCTTTATAAAGCCGCCGTATTATGGGAAAAAGTTTCCAGCGTAACGACGACGGGCAGCAGCCAGGGAATCGTGTTCCTGTACGAGCCTTTCGTCGCGGCAGGCGCGGCGGTTGCTTTCCCGGGCAGAAGCTCCGTAAACTGCCCCACCGGCTGGATGGCAAACTCTCTCAACTACAATACGATCGTAAGTTCCGGCGGCTGGGGTAACTTCCACGAATACCACCATAACTTCCAGGGCTACGGCGTAGGCAACGGCGGCGAAGTCACCAACAACGGAATGACGCTCGTTTCCTATGCGCTTTTTACCAAAATTTCTTCGAAACGAGGAATTTCGAATTTCGGCGCGGAAGGGCTGGGCGGCTGGAACAATTATACGAGCGCTACGCTGGCGTTAGAAGAAACGTTAAAGATTGCAAGAAACGAAAACCCTTCCAACGGAAAGCAAGGGCTGGCGCTGTACGCAACGCTCTTGCATAATTTCGGCGCGAACAATTATATTCAGGCGAAAGTACAGCAACAAAGCCACGGTTACGGTCAAACTTATACCGGTTATTTAAAAGCATGGCAGGATATTACGCATAACGACATGACGTATTTCTTTAAAGACGTCCTGCAAGGCATCGATAAAAAAGTGGCGGCGGAACATCGCAACCCCGATTACCCGACCTTCGTGCCCGTCTCCTCCGTATATCAGACGGGAAGAAGTTATACGTACGACGGCGAAAAGCGTTACTTCAACACCATGCAGCCGTACGTCATTCCTTACGGAAAAGAGTTTAACATCGATCTGGGGAAATATACAGCGCCGAACGGACAGTATCAAAGCGGAAGTATCGTGATTCCGGAAGGCTTCGATTACAAAATCAAAAGCATTACCAAACCTGCGCACGGAACGCTTGAAATTGTAGACGCTTATAATTTCAAATTCAAGCCCGACACGAATCTTCGTTCCGGACAGATCATCGTAACGCTTGAAATTACCAAAAAAGACAAGGCGTTTCAGGTCGATAACGTAGATCTGGTACTTGAATTCGAACAATCGCACGAAACCAACAAGATGGTTCTTACCAGAAACACCTACGCATACACTGCGGAAACCATGTATAGCGATGCGCAAACCGCATACGAAAACGGTTACAAAGGGTTTGAAACGCACAGCGAATCCGACCACGGCAACCCTACGCAGAACTGCAATACCGATATCTGGTATTACCCGAACACGCAGGAAAACCACGAAAAATACCCCAACGCGCCCGACTGGTATTTCGTCCCCGAAAACACCGTTGTGGAACTGAGCGGAAAACTGTATTTCGACGAAGCGGGAAAATACCGCATATACTTGCGCGGCAGAATGAATTGCGCGATGTACTATTCCACCGACGGCGGAAAAACTTATTCGCTCGGCGCAACGATCAAAGATGCTTCCGTTCCCTCGAACAGCGCGGCATTCCGTCCTTCGGACAGCAGAACGTACGTAGATTTACAACTGGCAGAACATTCCTGGGTACACTTTAAATCCGTGTTGATCGTTCAACCCACCCCCGTCATAAGCTACATCGGGCTTGGGACTTCGAAGTGGACGGAACCGATGTTTACCATCGTAACGAAACATTACGATATCGATAATAACGAAGTTCCGAGCGAACAAGACGAAAACTATCACCACAGCGTAACGCATTATTACGATTATCAGGGCAACGAAGTCACCGAAGAAGAGGCAAACAGAGCGGAACTCATTCCGCCCACCTCCGCCTCTTACGTAAACGCGTACAGAAGCGATTACGAATTCCCTTCGAACAGCGGATTCGAAACGGATTACTTCTACACGAGAAAATACAGTTACACCTACAGTACAAAATACGACGACTTGCAACAAAGCATCGTTGGCGATCCGCAGTGTCCGCCCAACTATCCGATTGAAAATCTGTTCGACAATGATTTAAACACGGCTTGTTCTTCGCCCGCAATCGTTTCACCCCAAAACCCTTGGGAATTGACGGTGGACCTCGGGAAAACGATTAAAGCAAACAGATTCGTGCTTACGGGAAGACTGAACAACGGCGCAGCCAACCAAAACCAGACACCGAACTCCATTACGCTTTATTTGGGTGAAACCGCCGAAACCTTGCGCGAAATCATATCATTTGACAACGGAACGGTTAACGGAATCACGCTGCAATTTAATTTTGAGGACACGTCTTTCAGATATTACAGACTGGTAGTAAGAAAAACCGTTCAGGGACGATTTGCCGCCATCGGAAATATCGAATTCAGCAATAATATTCCCAACGGAATACAGTTTTCTCCCGACGAAGAAGCGTTCGCTTTTACGGGCAATTGGCAAAGCGTGCAAGCGCATTCGACGTTCGGCCACGTTTACAAAGGAAGTTCGGGCTCCAAGCTCTTATTTAACTTTAACGGCAAACGGCTTGCGCTCCTTTCCTCCAAAGCATACGGACGGAACTTCGACGTTTACATTGACGGAAAGAAGATGAATTCGATTGAACTGAAAACAGATTCCCACGAATACGGCGCATCCTATATTTCGGATTTGCTTGACGAAACAACGCATAGCGTTGAAATCAGATGTACGGGCGAAGCGAATATCGATTCGATCGTAATCTTCGAATAAAAACGGACGAGGTAAAAAGATGTTCAGAAAAAATCTTTTCACGCAGATGATTTACCGAATCGTGTTATGTTGCGTTTCGGGGCTCGCGGTGCTTTTGACTTTCGGAATTTTTTACGCAGGCGGCACGCCGTATTCGCTTGACTGGGAATTTTTGAAATATTATACGAATATCAGCAATTATTTCGTATTTGCGGTTTCCGTCGTCGTACTCGCCGACAACGTAAAACGGGTTTACGCGGGCGAAAAAGAAGGCTACAACCGTAAAATACGCATGTTGAAATTTATGACCACGGTCATGATTCTGGTTACGTTTCTCGTATATCTGATCCTGCTCGGAGATCCGTTTTCCGCAGACTTCTGGCGGGACATCGGGAACCTTTGTTATCACGTGTTCGCGCCTCTAATGTTTATTGCCGACTATTTTCTGTTTGAAGAAAAGAAGTCCGTATCCGTATTTGCACCTCTTTTCAGTATTATCATCCCGCTCGTATACGTCTGCTACGTATTTATTCTGGGCGCGGCAATCGAAGGGTTCGAATATCCTTACTTCTTTTTGGACGTCAACGAACTCGGCTACGGCGGCGTAATCGTGTGGGTTCTGATTCTGGTCGCGGTATTCACGGTACTCGGATATCTGCTCTGGCTTTACAACAGACTTACGATCAAAGACGGAAAACTGAACGCCGATTTTAAAAATATCAAATGGTTGCGCAAACCCGAATCGAATGAAACGCCGAATCATACGGCGCCTGTAACGGAACAAAACGAAAACGAATAAAAAAACACCCGAGCGGAATGTCCGTTCGGGTATTTTTTTATTTCAAGGTTACTTGCGTTAACGTTTGATTCCTTTCGTTTCATCTTCGTAAATTTCCCGTTTCAATACGCCGATATACGGCAAATTGCGATACCGTTGGGCGTAATCCAAACCGTACCCGACGATAAACTCGTCCCCCACTTCGAAACAGGCAAAATCCGCCCGCACGGAAACGACGCGGCGGGCGGGTTTATCGAGCAACGTAACCACCGTAAACGTTTTTGCTCCGCGGCCGATCATCAGCTCACGCAGGCGGGCAAGCGTAAAGCCGCTGTCTACGATATCCTCTACGAGAACGACGTCCCGTCCCGATACGGATTCGGATAAATCCATTTCGATTTTCGGCATTCCCGAACTCGAAGCGTTCGTTCCGTAAGAGGATACTTTCATAAAATCGATGACGACGGGCGTATGCATCGCACGGACGAGATCACAAAAAAACATCACGCTGCCCTTCAGCACGCCGATGAAAAGAGGCGCTGTGTTTGCTTTGGAAAACTTGCCGTCCAACCATGCGGCGGCTTCCTTCACTTTCCCTGCGATTCGTTCTTCCGTCAAAACGATACGGGCGATATCGGCATTCATAGTATCCCCTTTAAAATTCGATATTCGTTACGCCGTCCTCGATCAGATAGCACATCTCTTCGTGTTCGTCAACGCCGTCTTGAATCTGATCGAGATTCCGCTTGATATATTTCGCCGTCGCGTTTGCAAGCAGCGTTCCGTCCGGCAAGGAAAGCGTACATTCCGCCGTAAGAAAATTACCGCTGTCTTTTACGACCACCCCTCTTCCGATCAAATCGGTATCGTAAGGAACGGGCTTGCGGAATTTGGTTTCCAACGCAACCGTAACGCCGTACGTTCTTTCATCCCCTTCCTTTGCCCAAAGCGCGCGCACGCCCAGCTCGTCGAGCATCGCGGAAATTAAACCGCCGTGCACTCTTCCCGGATAGCTTTGATGTTCTTCCCGATAACGAAACGGCGAAACGACGCTCCCGTCTTCCATCGAATAATAGAACGCGCGAACGCCTGCGGGATTATCGAGCCCGCACATCATGCACATTCTGCTGTTTTTCTGTTTCCGAACGACTTTCATAAAAACCCCGCGCGTTACAACGCAAGCAACGCGTTCATATCCTCAGAAGAAATTTCGAAATCGACTTCGGCGTTTTGCCGCATGTATTCTTCGTGCACCGTTTTGGGAAGCGGAAGCAAACCGAGCTGCAAGCAAAAACGAATTCCCAGCTGCGGCACGCTTACGCCGTATTTCTTTGCCATCTCACGCACGTTTTCGTTCCCGGGAAGTCTTCCCGTTGCGTTCGGGGAATACGCCTCCACCAGAATATTCTGCTGTTTGCAGTAAGCGATCAGCGCCTGCGGAACGTTCCCAATATGGACGCAGATCTGATTAACGACGGGTTTGATTTCCGCATGCGCAAGGATATTTTGCAAATCCCCCTCGTTAAAATTGGAAACGCCGATGCTGCGCAGTTTCCCTTCTTTCTGCGCCTCCTCCATCGCACGCCAGACCGCAAGATTTTCTTCGGGATAGCGGTAACCGTCGCCCGCCATTTCGCTCCACGGCTTCGGCGCGTGAATGAGCATCAGATCGATTTCGCTCCCGATGTAAGAAATGGAATCTTCGATCGAACGTTTTGCTTCCTCGTAAGTTTTCAATTCGGCGGGAACTTTACTCGTAATATAAAGTTCGTTCCGATTCACGCCGCACGCTTTCAACGCTTCTCCGACGCCCTTTTCGTTGCGGTAAGCCGCCGCGGTATCGATATGCCGATAGCCGAGTTTCACTGCGGAAAGCACCGCGGTCTTTGCCTGTTCCTCCGACACCTGCCACGTTCCCAACGCAATCTTGGGAATCCGAATGCCGTTGCTCATTTGAAAAGTTTCGTGTAAAATCATAATTTCCTCCTTATTTCTGCTTCATTATAACACGATTCAAACGCTTTGTCAAAGAGAAAAAAATTGCGAATCATGCACGGGCGCATATAAAATGAAAAAGCGCTATTGATTTTTGGACGCCGATTTGCTATAATGAAAAAAGAGAAACAAAACGAGGCACGTATGCAACAAAACGAAACAATCCTTTCCTTCTGCGATCTGCGTTTGAAAGAACTTTGTGAATTTCATATCGAAACGCCGTTTGCGACCGGAAATCTTGCGGATCTTTTGAAACAGTTGCCTCGCACGGGGAAAGCCGTCCGCTTGCGGCGGCTGAATCTGCCGCAATTAAAGGCGCGTTCGGTTTACGAACATATTTTATCTCTTGCACAGAGCGCCGCGCTGTTTCTGCCCTGTTATCCGCAAAAACTAAACCCCGATATTCTTTCGGCACAGATTGTGTATCACGACGTAAACGAAGTGCTGCTCGGCGATATTCCGAATTACACGGATATTAAGGAGCAACCCGTCCCGAATTGTTGGACGCAACTGAAAAAAACGGAAAAAGCAAAACGGGAACGAATTGCAAATTCGTTTTTAGCTCTGTTTGCAAACAAAGCGCAACAAAAATCGTTGCGCGCGCTAAAAATATACGGCGCGGAAAAAGATTTTTGCTATCTCCTCGATAAAATCGATCCGATCATTGCCGTCTGGCGATACCTGTTCGTTTATCGGGATCAACTGCTTGCCAACGCCGAACAATTTATTGACGCCATGCGCGATTTTTTTGAAAATCCGATTCTGGAAGAATATACAAAACATTGCCCGATCAAAATTTTAAAGCGCATGCTTCCCGTCTTGACGGATAAAAATTCGGCGGCGGAATACTTGCGAAGCGGCAATTTACAAGAAATCATACCGTTTGAATGTTTCGAAACGTTTCAAACTTTGATTGAAAAAACGCCTTTGTTTTTCAACTGATTTTACGAGGTACTCACGATGATCCAAACAAACTACGAATATTTTATCTGTTTCCGAGGTGATGCGGGAATGGGCGGCGCGATCGCAGGAAAAGTTTACGATACGCTTTCAAACGTTTTTTCGAAAAAAGTTTTCTTTTCTTCGACGCCCAATCGTGAAAAAACGGAAAATTACCGAAACGACGAAACGAAAGCGCTTTCGGAAATCAAAGAGTTCATTATAATTCTTACGGAAAATTTTTTGAGCAAAATCGACCAACCGGATGACGAAATACGGTATGAACTGACGACTGCGGCAAAACGGAGCGACGTCGTATTTCGCATCGTGGAACACGTTCCGCACGTTTTTCAGGCAGATAAACTTCCCATTTTAAGAGAAATCGTCGGAGAAGATGCCTTTGAAAAGATCAAGCGCGCCGAATATATTAAATATTACGGTTATATGGATTACGAACGCGCAACCGAGCCCCAAATGTGCAAATTGCTCCACTTGGACGACAGAAAATTAAGGATTGCACGCGAACTCGACGTTGCATTGCTCAATGATCTGAACGACAAACTCAACGCGCGCAGAAAGCACAGCGGCAGTTACTACCTCGGCGAAATTACAAAAGAACTGTTTCCTTCGCTCGGAGAAATAGAGCGCACGATCGAGCATAAATCGGGCGAAAGCGACTCCCCTTCCCTCTTTACCCTGTTAACGGAACACCACGGCATCGATTACATCATGCTCGGCGACGGCGGGATCGGAAAAACCGTATTATTTATGGAAACCTGCGCGGCGCTGTTGCAACGGAACGTCCCCGCGCTCTACCTGCCTCTGCACGAGCTGCATGAAAAGAGCATCAAAGAAAGTATTCTCTTCGCAAACGAATCCCTGAAAAACGCGTTCTGGAACGCCCCCTATCTGGTGTTGCTGTTAGACGGTTTCAACGAAGTCGCCGAAACGCACAAAGGCGCGTTGTTGCAGGAAATCGATTTGCTTGCAAAACTTGCCAACGTACAGGTTATTATGAGTTCGCGGTTCGATCCCCGTCAATTCGATTTATCGTTTGTCGGTTTCGATATCATTCAGCTCGAACCGCTTTCCCGACGGCAGATCGAGAATTACCTCAACGCATGTCAGCTCCCGGCTCCGGAAAACGACGACGCGTTTCCCATTTTGAGTTATCCGCTCATGCTTACCCTTTACACGAACGCAACCGCATACAAAAATCTGCACGGTCTGCACCGCGCGTTAAATTGGCGGGACAACCCGAGTACCGCCTCTGCGATCGTCTGGAACTTTATGCAGACGCAATTGCAAAAATGCGCGTTTACAATCGGTAACCGCAAACATCTGCCCGAATACGTTTTTATACTCGAATACGTGATTCCGTACGTCGCATATAAAATGGTCAACGACGAAATTTTCGAAATCGAAAAACGGCAATTGCGCAATACGATCGGCGCGTACGTAGACGTATGCCGCAAGCGGTGGAACGGCGCGCTTCCCGAACGTTTCGACGATCTGTTTATGGATTATCAAGACGCGGAACCGCTTGCGTACGATACGGGGCGCGCATGGCGCATTTTAACGCAGGAATTGCATATGATGCACCCGAACGCAAACGGGAACTATACGTTTTTCCACCAGCACTTCCGCGACAGCCTTGCCGCGATTCACGTCATCAATCAATCGATCACCGAACAAGACGTTCCGCAGGAATTGCAGAATTGGCTTCCGCAAAACGTGCTGAAACCGATCTCCGAACTGATTTCACAACAAGAGATCGACTCCCTCGTAAATAAACTCAGGCATAAAAAACTGGAGGCGCGGAATTTTTCGCTTACCAACGTACTCGGCGTTTACGAATTTCTGCACGGCAAAGATTTGCGTAAGTTCGACTTTTCGGGAATCGATTTGCGGAATATTTCTCTGCGCGATTACAACGTTTCCGGCGCACGTTTTAACGAAGCCGACGTTGCGGCAAAGACGTTTCTGCAACAGGGACACAAAGGCTCTATTTACAGCGTCGCGCTCACCCCGGACGAGCGGTATTTTATCAGCGCGTCTTACGATAACATGATTTTGGTATGGGAGACGCTGAGCGCGTCCTTTCAATCCCTTCTTTCGGGGCATTCGAACGCCGTTACCGATCTTGCCGTTCCCGACAACGAAACGGTATACAGTGTTTCGGCGGATAAAACGCTCCGACAGTGGAATCTTCTTTCCGGCGAAGAAAAAACGTTGTATACGCATTCCTGCGGACTGGAAAAATTGATTTTCTGCAACGGAAACCTCTATTTCATCGATGCGGAACGCAACGCATTTCGCCGCGACTGCCTGACCGGCAACACGGAAAAAATCTTCTCCGGCGCATCCGCTATATGCGCGTCGCACGACGGAGAAACCATCGCGCTGTTCGGAGCAGACGGAACGCTCGCGCTGTTCAATACTTTTTCCCTGAACGTCACCGAAACAATCAACGTCGGGAAAACGGTCTCGTGCGCCGCCTTCATGCAGGAAGACGTCGGGCTGTTCTGCGGCTGCCCGAACGGCGAAGTGTTCCGATTTCATACGGAAAACCGACAGATACATCCGATCGGAAAACACAGCAAAAAGGTCTGCGATTTACGGTTGTACGGCGATAAAATTTTAATTACCGCTTCCGAAGACAGATCGATTAGATTTTGGGATTTTGCAAACGCCCGTTTATTAAACGTTTTGACAAAGCATTACCGCGCCGTGTACGCAATCTCCGCCACGAAGCGAAACAAACTTTTGATCAGCGGTTCCGACGACAACACCATTCGAATCTGGAATACCGAAAGCGGCGCGCTTTTGAAAACGATCGAAGGATTTACCGATTGGGTCAACGGAATTGCAACAGCCGAAAATCAAGATTTATTGATGACGGTATCCGGCGACACTTCCGTGCGATTGTGGCGAAAATCCGATTTCAGCTGGCTTTACACGCTCGAAGGACATACCGACTGGGTTTACGCCTGCGTGCTCTCTGCGAATGGGAAAATCGCCGTAAGTTGCGCGTGCGACAAAAAAGTAATCGTCTGGAATCTGCGCGAACAGAAACCGGAAAATGAATTTACAGCGCACGACGGCGAAGTAAAAAACGTTTCTCTTACCGCAGACGGCGCGGTTTGCGCCTCGGCAGGCGCGGACGGAAACGTATTCGTTTTTCGTACCGAAGGCATCCTTCTTGATCGCTTTCAAGAAAACGGCGCGGTCTACGGCGTAGCAATCTCGCGCAATGCGGAAAAAATCGCCTACTGTACCGAAACGGGCAAACTGATCGTACGAAATCTTAGTTCCGATAAACGATTCATTTGCATAGACCGGGCGCACGACGATAAAATTCACTGCCTTGCCGCGAATCAAGAATTTACGCGGATCGTTACGGGCAGCGACGACGCGATCGTAAAACTCTGGAATCCCGAAACGGGAGAATGCCTTGCGGAACTTCCCGCTTTCAACAGCAAAGTCCGCTGCGTAGCATTTTCGCCCGACGGAAAACGGTTTGCCGCCGGTTCTTTGGACGGAGAAATCAAAGTGTGGGACGTTGCCTCGAACGAGATCGTCTATCGGGAAAAACGGCACTTCGGAGAAGTGCGTACGCTGCATTTTCCCGATAACAATACCATTACAAGCGGCGGAAGCGATTCGTTCATCTACGTATATCCGCTCGACGGTTCCGAGGTGCGCAAAATCAAACCGGTACCGTTGATGCCCGTAAAGGGATGCAGATTCCGCAATGCGAAATTTACGGAAGAATATTTGAAAGACGCCGTAAAAAATAACGGCGGTATTCTATAAAATAAAAGCGGCTTATCGCCGCTTTTTTGATTCGTCAATCACGTATCCGAGCACGTGAAACTCTTCGTATAATCGATCCAAATCCATATAATCGTAAGCATACAGATCTTTTAATTGCAAAATACTCTCGTCCCTTTCGGACACTGCTTTATCAAAATCTTTTTCGGGATACAACAATTTAAACTTAAAGCGTATCAGACTGTCGAGCCCCCGATACGTCGTGACGCAAGCGTGCCGTTTGCGTTCGTTATCTTGATGAACGACTTCCCGCACCGTTTTTCTGCTCTCTTGATCAATCTTTACGCTGATTTTCATTTCCGATTTTTTCATTTGTACGTAGTCGTAAAGAATATATAACGCGTTCCAACGGGAATGCTCTATAAACGCCAGGACGTTGGAAGATTCCGTTTTGAAAAAGAACGAATAATCGCAGTATTGATCTGCCTTTCCGCTGTTCACGTACTTTTCGTTGAACTTTGCTTCCGAAATTCCGACGTCTTCCGGATTCTTTCGTTTTCTCATCGAAAATCCCAACATGTGAATTTTAAACGGAAGATTGAATGCATGATAAAGATTCGAATATTGTTTGATAGTTTCCAGTTTACTCCACGCCTCTATCATATAAGCTCTGTTTTGGTGTGACGATAAACATTTATCGACCAACTTGCGCTTTTCCTCGCCCGAAATTTTCTCGTCTTGCGCCGCCGACAAGCCAAGCGAAGTTTCATTCACGTGCTTGTACAAAAGATTAATTCTCTGTGCGAACCCGGTCAGTTCGTCGTTGACGATGCAGTCGTGCGTATAAAAACTTTCATCGTTCCCGAAATAGAGCACGGAACTTTCGCGGCAAGACAAATTCTCGCCGTTTTTATTTTTTGCGCGTACAAAAATTTTATAATTGCTTTCGTTTACCAGCAAATGTTCGAGTGTCCGCGCATACGAAGCGTCTGCGATATCATCGTCCAGCGAAACGATAAAAAACGTATACGAATTTTTATGCACCAACGAACGCATCTTCTGCTTCGCCGCAACCGAATGTGCGTCAAGCGGCTTCGAATCGTCTAAATCGCAAATCGGTTCGGGCACGGGAAAATCGCTTTCGAGAAACGCTTCTTTGATTTCGTATTGAAATCTCGTCAGAGTATCGTTGTGCAAACTCGTTTCTTCTTTATCGAATACGTAAAAGTGAATCGGTTTTGAAACGAGTTCCCCATTTTGTTCCGCAGCAAACTGAAACTGCATGGCGCACATACGGAACATTTGACGGTTCACTTTCCCGAATCCCACAAACACGACGTTGATTTCTTTTCCGTCGCAAACCGTACAGTTCGGACGATAAAAATCCCGCGGAATGAACTTCGTAAGCGGATACTCCCACACGAATTGTCGTGCGATCAATTCGTATTTTCCGAAGCAAGAAATAAACGCACGCGAATTTTCGTCCGCTTTCGCAATAAATTCATCCTTGAAAAATTTTGTTTCTTCCTGATTCACTTCAAAATGCAGAAACAAAAATTTTTTATTCCTGCGTTTTAATTTGGAAAAGTATTCGATGATTTTGAAAAACGGCTGTCCGCTGTCGCGAAACACGATAAAATGGCGTTCCCGAAGCCGAGCGAATACGCCGAACAATTTCGAATTAAAACCCGAACGCCATACGCAATAACCTTCTTTTAAAAGTTCGGCATACCGTTTCCGCGAAACGCCGACGCCCCACATCATGCAGTTCTTATTCGCTTTTAAATATTTTAGCGTGCTTTCGGAATCGCCGATCAGAATATCGCAATCCCGAAAACAAAACCGTATTTTGCGCAAAAAATTGTAAATTCTCGCGCTGAAAAAACTCGCGACGCTTAAAATCACCGTTGCAATGCTGATCGTAAACGTCAAAATATAATCTGCATAAAAAATAGGATATTCCGCAGCGATCTGCCGCATCGCAGGAATAAAAGAAGAAATTTTAAAAATAAACACGTCAAAAGCGGAAGAAACCAAATTGAAACAGTAATAAAAATCAATCTCGTCTCCCCGATAGATTCCGGTAATCAATAAAAGCGCATAAATGAGAATTACCGAAGGAACGAAATAAATGAGATGTTTTTTTGAGATGAGTTCTTTTTCCTTACGCAACGTATGCCACATGGTATATACGATGAATACGGCAGTCACCGTTGCAAAAATCAACAACAAAATTCCCGCGGTAAAAAACATTGATTTCCTCTTTTATTACGAATTCTTATTCAGTATAACACAGCTTTTCACAAAAATCAAGAGCGAAAAACTTTTTCTGAAAACAGCGTAAAAATCATTGCTTTTTTTTAGAAATTCATGTAAAATAATGCTGTCGTTCATGCAGAGATGTCTGAGTGGTTTAAGGAGCACGATTGGAAATCGTGTGACGGGGGTGACTCGTCCGGAGGTTCGAATCCTCTTCTCTGCGCCAAAAAAAAAGGAAAGGGAAACCCTTTCCTTTTTTTATTTTAAGAATAAATTTTCTCCGTTACAATCCAGCGTGAGCGTACTGCCCGCCTTAGGATTGTTTGCAATGATATACTTCGCAAGCAACGTTTCGGCACGGGACTGAATAAACCGCTTCAAAGGACGCGCGCCGTACGCCCCGTCGTAACCGTTATCCGCAACGTACGCTTTGGCGCGCTCCGTCACGATCAAATTCAAATTTTCGGTTTCCAACCGTTTCTTTAACCGATCGAGCAAAATTTCTACGATCCGATCGACGTTTTCGCGCGTGAGCGGTTTAAAGGTAATGATTTCGTCCAAACGGTTTAAAAATTCGGGACGGAAGCTGCGCTTTAACAGCGCGCGGAGCTGTTCTTTCGCACGGGCGGAAATTTCGCCGTCTTCGATTCCGTCCATAATCAGATCAGATCCGAGGTTGGACGTCAGAATGATAATGGTATTCTTGAAATCGACCGTACGTCCCTGCGAATCGGTCACCCTGCCGTCGTCCAAAATCTGCAACAAAATATTGAATACGTCCGGATGCGCTTTTTCGATTTCATCGAAAAGTACGATGGAATACGGTTTGCGCCGAACCGCTTCGGTCAGCGTTCCGCCCTCTTCGTATCCCACGTATCCGGGAGGCGCTCCGACCAGACGGGAAACGGAAAATTTTTCCATATACTCCGACATGTCGATCCGAACGATGTTCTTCTCGTCGTCGAATAAATTTTCCGCGAGGGATTTGGCGAGTTCCGTTTTCCCGACGCCCGTGGGACCGAGAAACAGAAAGGAGCCGATCGGTCTGTTCGGATCGGAAATGCCCGCGCGGGAACGCAGAATCGCTTCGGAAACTTTATTCACCGCTTCGTTCTGTCCGACGACGCGACGGTGAAGATCTTCCTCGAGACGCAATATTTTTTCCCGTTCGCCCTCTTTGAGCCGCGCTACGGGAATCCCCGTCCAACGCGCCACGATGCGGTTGATTTCCTCTTCCGTCACCTCGTCCTGCAATAGCGCGTTTTCCCGCGCGCTGACGCTTGCTTTGGCGTTTTCGAGCTGTTTTTCCAGAGCGGGAAGATCGCCGTATCTGAGGCGGGAAGCTTTTTCCAACTCGCCGCGCGTCATGGCGGAATCGATTTCGCCTTTCAATTCGTCGATCTTTTCTTTCAGTTCTTTTTCCGAACGAATGGCGTTTTTTTCGTCCTCCCACTTCGTTTTCATGCCGCGGAAGGTTTCTTTGAGTTCGGAAAGCTCCTTTTTCAGCGCTTCGAGACGGGAAACCGAAAGATTGTCGCTTTCTTTGGAAAGCGCCTTTTCTTCCACCTCGAGCTGCGTAATTTTACGGTTCATTGCGTCCATATCGGCGGGCATGGAGTCGATTTCCGTACGGATCATTGCGGCGGCTTCGTCCACGAGATCGATCGCCTTATCGGGCAGAAACCTGTCCGTGATATAGCGGTTGGAAAGAACCGCAGCGGCAACGAGCGCATCGTCGTGAATGCGGACGCCGTGGAAAATTTCGAACCGTTCTTTGAGCCCGCGCAAAATGGAAACGGTATCCTCGACCGTGGGCTCGTTGACGAGAACCGTCTGAAAACGGCGTTCCAGCGCCGCGTCTTTTTCGATATATTTGCGATATTCGTCGAGCGTCGTCGCGCCGATACAGTGCAATTCCCCGCGTGCGAGCAAGGGTTTTAACAAATTTCCGGCGTCCATCGCGCCCTCCGTTTTGCCCGCGCCGACGACGGTGTGCAATTCGTCGATAAAGAGTAGCACGCCTCCTTCGCTCTTCGTCACTTCTTCGAGTACCGCTTTCAGACGCTCTTCGAATTCCCCGCGGTATTTCGCGCCTGCGATCAGCGCGCCCATGTCGAGCGAAAACAACGTCTTGTTCTTCAAACTTTCGGGCACGTCGCCCTTTACGATCCGCTGTGCAAGCCCTTCGGCAATCGCGGTTTTCCCGACGCCCGGTTCGCCGATCAAAACGGGATTGTTTTTCGTCTTGCGAGAGAGAATGCGCACGACGTTGCGGATTTCTTCGTCTCTGCCGATCACGGGTTCCAGCTTATGCTCGCGCGCCCGTTTGGTGAGATCGCTCCCGTATTTTTCGAGCGCCTCGTAAGTATCTTCCGGATGATCGCTCTTTACGCTCTGATTTCCGCGCACCTCTTTCATTCCCTTTAAAAATCCGTCTTTCGCGATGCCGAAGCGGGTAAAAAGCCGATCCACGCCCCGTTCTGGATAATCGAACAAACAGAGGAACAAATGCTCTACCGAAACGTATTCGTCTTTCATGCCCGCGGCAAGTTTTTCCGCCTCGTTCAAAAGCCCGTTGAAAGCGCCCGAAGGATACGCCCCCGATCCGCCCGAAACGCGCGGAAGCCTGCCGATTTCCTCTTCCGCCGCCCGCGCCAAACCTTCCGCGTCCGCGCCTGCGCGCCGTAAAATGCGGAACACGAGTCCGTCCCGTTCCAAAAGAGCGCGGCACAAATGCAGCGTGGTCAGCTCCGCGTTGCCGTATTCCTGCGCAAAACTTTGCGCGCGCTGAATCGCCTGAACAGATTTCTGCGTCAATTTGCTTGCATCCATAACCCTATCTCCTTTTTCAACTTTTCTTTGCCTATATTATAACGCGAAAATTTTGAAATTAAACACAAAAAAACGCGGATCAACCGCGTTTCCGTTTTATTTTCTGATCTGTCCGCTTCCGCGGACCACGTATTTGTAAGAGGTCAGTTCCCGCAGTCCCATCGGTCCGCGCGCATGCAATTTTTGGGTGGAGATTCCCATTTCCGCGCCGAACCCGAACTCGAATCCGTCGGTAAACCTTGTGGACGCGTTCACGTACACGCATGCGGAATCAATCTTCCGCAAAAAGGTTTCCGCGGCTGCTTCGTCTTCCGTCACGATCGCCTCGCTGTGGTGCGTGGAATGCGCGTTGATAAAGGAAACCGCTTCTTCGACGTTCTCTACGATTTTCACGGAAATCTTCAACGAAAGAAATTCCGTATCGAAATCCTCTTCCGCCGCCGCGCCGATTTCGGCGCAAATATTTCGGGAAGCACCGTCCCCCACGACGCAGACGCCGCGATCCCGCAGCGCGCAAACGATTTCGCACAAGTGCTTTTCCGCAAACGATCTGTCCGCGACAAGACTTTCGGCAGCGTTACAGACGCTGGGGCGCTGCGTTTTGGCGTTGATTACGATATCGCGCGCTTCCACAGGATCGGCAGTAGCTTCGAGATAGATATGACAGTTTCCCGTACCCGTTTCGATGACGGGTACCGTAGCGTTTTCAAGCGTACTTTGAATGAGCGACGCGCTTCCGCGCGGAATCAGAACGTCGAGCGCGCCTTTGCAACGCATAAATTCGACTGCGCCCTCGCGGGAACAATCCTCTAACAGCTGAATGAATTCGGGATTGAAGCCCCCGTCCGCAAGCGATTCTTTGATAATGCGTACGATTGCCGCGTTGGAATGAAACGCATCCTTGCTGCCGCGCAGTACGACCGCGTTGCCGCTCTTGATGCAGAGCCCGATCGCATCCGCAGTTACGTTGGGGCGCGCTTCGTAAATGATTCCGACCGTGCCGAACGGCACGCGCACGCGCTCGATGAAAAGCCCGTTTTCAGCAGTCCTGCGTTCGATCACTTCCCCGACGGGACATTGCAGCCGACGGAGCTGTTTCAAACCCTCCGCAACGCCCGCAATGCGCTCTTTTGTCAAAAGCAGCCTGTCGCGCAATTGCTCCCCGCGGTTGAACACGCTTAAGTCGCGCGCGTTCGCCGCAAGAATATCTTCGGCATGCGCCGTAAGCGCTTCCGCGGCGCGGGACAACATTTCGTTTTTTTCCGCTTCCGTACTTTCCGCAACCGAATGCGCGTTGCGTTTTGCGAGAAGGCAACGCTCGGAAACGGTCATTCTTCCTCTTCCTCTTCGGGAAGCTCCACGTTGTGGTACACGTTCTGCACGTCGTCGTTTTCTTCGAGCTTATCGAGCATTTTCAAAAACGTTTCGAGCTTGTCTGCCGGAAGCGTGATTTTGCTCTGCGGAATCTGCGTGATTTCCGCCTGCAAAAAGTTAAGACCGCGCGCTTCGAGCGAAGTTCTCGCTTCCGAAAACGCCGAAACGGAAGTATAAATTTCAAACGCGTCCTCTTCGGTGACGACGTCGTCCGCGCCCGCTTCGATCGCGTACTCGGTTACGGTATCTTCGTCGAGACCGGGCGTGCGTTCCACAACGATCACGCCTTTCGTGTCGAACATATACGATACGCAACCAGTCATGCCCAGAGAACCGCCGTGCTTGCTCATGATTGCGCGCACGTCGCCCGCCGTACGATTGATGTTGTCGGTCAGCGTGGTAACGATGACCGCCGAACCCGCGATTCCGTACCCTTCGTAGGTAAGTTCTTTGTATTCCTTATCGCTCATTTCGCCCGCGGCGCGCTTAATCGAACGCTCGATATTGTCGTTGGGCATGTTCGCCGCTTTCGCTTTTGCGATGACGTCGGCAAGTTTACTGTTCGTCGAGGGGTTGGGATTCCCCTTTGCCGCAACGGCAAGCTCTCTGCCGAGCTTGGTAAAAATTTTTCCGCGCGCGGCGTCCGCCTTGCCCTTTTTCGCCTGTATATTGTGCCATTTGCTGTGACCCGACATAATAATCTCCTATAACGATAAAACAGTATTTTTTAACTGATACATTAAAATCCCCGCCGAAACCGCGGCGTTCAGACTTTCCGTACGCGCATCCATCGGAATTCTGACCGTATATGCGGCGCGACTATGGACTTCCGGGGAAAGCCCGTTGCCCTCGTTCCCGATGCAGAGCGCGAATCGCGCGGGCGCGCGGAACGAAAAAACGTTTTCTCCGTTCATATCCGCCGCAATCAGCGGAACGTTTCCGAGCGCCGAAAGTACTTCTTCGCGGCTGCCCTGCATGATATTCGCAAAAAATACGCCGCTCATGCTTGCCCGTACGCTTTTGGGCGCGAACGGATCGGCGCATCCGATCAAATATAAATCCCGATATCCCGCGGCGACCGCCGTTCTGACGATCGCGCCGACGTTGGCGGGATCGGAAACGCCGTCGAGCAGCAAACAGGGACTTTCGGGCGAACGGAGCGCCGTAACGGGTATTTCCGCTTCCGCGGCGATTCCCTGCGGCGTCTTTTCGTCGCAGACCGCGGCGAACGCGTCTTTGCCGAGCACGACGGTGTCAAGCCCGTACGTTTCGCCCAGATAATCTTCCCGAACGATCGCGCGCAAAACGTTGATTTTGCTTTGCACGCACTCGCGCACCATTTTTTCGCCTTCCACCAAAAAGACGCCGCGGCGGGCGCGGTACTTCTTTTCTTTGAGGGAAGCAAGTTCTTTCACGAGCGGATTGCTCTTGGAAACAATGATCATACAATGCAAAAAAGCCTTTTGTTCAAAGGCTTTTTAAAACGATTACAGCGCAGCTTTCGCCTTGCCACAAAGATCAGCGAACGCGTTCGCGTCGGTAACCGCAAGATCCGCAAGCACTTTGCGGTTGAGTTCGATCCCCGCAACCTTAAGCCCGTGCATCAGCTTGGAATAGGAAAGACCGTTGAGTCTTGCGCCTGCGTTGATACGGGCGATCCAAAGGCTACGCATATCGCGCTTTCTGTGCTTTCTTCCGATATACGCATAGTTGAGCGACTTCATAACCGCTTCGCGCGCAATCCGATAGTTCTTGCTCTTGCAGCCGAAGTAACCTTTGGCGAGCTTTAAAATTTTTCTGCGTTTTTTAACGCCGTTTACACCTCTTTTAATACGCATCGTCTCTTACCTCCGTTAATCCTTGTAGGGAATCATCTTCTTGACGTTGTTCTCCTGTGCGGAAGAAACGAGCGTCGTCTGACGTAAATTTCTCTTTCTCTTTCTGTTCTTGGTTTCCGCTTTGTGGTTTTTGCCGCCGTGAGGTCTGTTCACCTTACCGCTGCCCGTGAGCCAAAAGCGCTTTTTCGAACCGCTGTGCGATTTCTGTTTCGGCATATCCTTGTCCTCCAAATATTTTCGTAATTTTATCCTTTCGGATTGCTTATTTTTTTGCGGGCGCAAGAATCATAATAATGTTCCGCCCTTCCATGTTCATCGGTTTTTCGATGACGGCGATTTCTTTTAAACCGTCGAAAAATCCGTTCATCACGTTCTTGGCAAGCGAAGCGTGCGCCATCTGTCTGCCGCGCAAACGGATGGAAACTTTCACTTTGTTGCCCGCTTCCAAAAACTTCGTCGCCTGCCGCGCTTTCACGTTCAGATCGCCTACGTCGATCGTCATGGAAAGTTGAACTTCTTTCAGTTCGACGATCTTCTGATTCTTGCGGTTTTCCTTTTCCTTCTTCGCCTGTTCGAATTTGAACTTACCGTAGTCCATAATCTTACAAACGGGCGGAATTGCCTGCGGCGAAATTTTTACGAGATCGAGATTTTCCTCTTCTGCAAGGCGGAGCGCCTCCCTGGGCGACATGACGCCGAGCATCTCTCCCGTAGACGAAATCACGCGGATTTCACGGTCGCGGATATCGCCATTCAACTGATTCTGCGGTTTAATGATTTTTCACCTCTCAAAAAAATAAACGGGTCGCACAAAGCAACCCGTAGAAATTTTTCATACGCGGAAATTCCGCGTTGCAAACTTTGAAAAATATCGACCCGTTCCGCGTTGCGGATACGGAGAGAAGGAGTTACCTCTGCTTGACTGTATTATTTTAGCAAACCCTTCCCCGTTTGTCAAACGATTTCGCAAAATTTTCAGAAGATTTTTTTCGTGTCGTTTTCTTCTTTCACGAGCGCGAAGAAATCTTCTTTCGCCATTGCGCCGATATCCCCTTCGCCGCGGCGGCGGACGGAAACGGTGCCGTTTTCCACTTCCTTATCCCCCACGATGAGTTTATAGGGCACTTTTTCCAGTTCGGCGTCGAGAATTTTTCTGCCGATCTTTTCCTTCCTCAGATCGGCGGAAGCGCGGATTCCGATCGCTGCCATTTCGGAAACGAGCCGTTCGGCGTATTCCGCCGCGCGGTCGGTTACGGGCAGAACCTTAACCTGTTCGGGGGAAAGCCATACGGGGAACTTGCCCGCGAAATGCTCGATCAGAATGCCGATAAACCGCTCGATCGAACCGAATACGACGCGGTGAATCATAATCGGACGGTGCTTTTGCCCGTCTTCGCCCACGTATTCCAGATCGAACCGCTGCGGCATCTGGAAATCGAGCTGAATGGTTCCGCACTGCCAGGTGCGTTTGATGCTGTCTTCGAGATGGAAGTCGATCTTCGGCCCGTAGAACGCGCCGTCGCCTTCGTTGATTACGTATTCCAGCCCGATATCGTCGAGCGCGAGTTTGAGAGCGTCGGTCGCCGCCTGCCAGTCCTCGTCGCTCCCCATGCTGTCCTCGGGCCGGGTGGAAAGTTCGACGTGGTATTTAAAGCCGAACAGCTTATACACCTCGTCGATAATCCGTACGACGCCTTTGATTTCCTCTTCGATCTGTTCGGGGAGCATGAAGATGTGCGCGTCGTCCTGCGTGAAACAGCGCACGCGCATAAGTCCGTGCAACTGCCCGCTCTTTTCGTGACGGTGCACGAGCCCGAGTTCGCCCATACGGATCGGAAGATCTTTATAGCTGTGCGGAGCCGTTTTGTACACGAGCATCCCGCCGGGGCAGTTCATCGGTTTCACCGCGCAGTCCTCGCCGTCGATCTTCGTCGTATACATATTGTCTTTATAATGATCCCAGTGCCCCGAATTTTCCCAGAGCGTACGCGTCATGATCATCGGCGTCTGCACTTCGACGTAGCCTTCGCGGCGGTGAATCTGACGCCAGTATTCGATGAGCGTATTTTTTAAGACCATGCCGTTGGGCAGGAAGAACGGGAATCCCTTACCCTCGTTCATGAGCGCGAACAGCTTGAGTTCCTTACCGAGTTTGATATGATCGCGCTTTTTCGCTTCCTCGAGCATTTCGAAATACTCGTCCATCTCTTCTTTCTTTGCGAACGCCGTTCCGTAAATACGGGTGAGCATCTTCTTCTTTTCGTCTCCGCGCCAGTAAGCGCCCGCAATGGAAACCAGCTTGAACGCTTTGATCTTTCCCGTAGAAGGAAGGTGCGGACCGCGGCAAAGATCGGTAAACGCGCCCTGTTTATAGAACGAAATTTCCTCGTCGGCGGGCAGATCCTGAATGAGCTCCACCTTATAATTTTCGTGGAATTTGCTCATGAGCGCGATCGCGTCGTCGCGGGAGAGCGTAAAACGCTCGATCGGCAGATTGCTCTTGATGATCTTCTTCATTTCGGCTTCCACTTTGGAAAAGTCTTCCATCGTGATCGGCGTTTTAAAATCGACGTCGTAATAAAATCCGTTTTCGATCACCGGCCCGATTGCGAGTTTGCAAGTGGGATAAACGGTTTTCAGCGCCTGCGCCAAAACGTGCGCGCAGGTATGGCGGTAGACTTCGAGCCCTTCTTTGTCTTTCAGCGTCACGAGTTCGAGATGATCCCCCTCGCAAAGCGGCGCCGTAAGATCGCAAAGTCTGCCGTTGATCTTTGCGGCGACGGAAGCGCGCGCCAGCCCCTCGGAAATCGACTGCGCCGCAGTCAGCGCGGTTGCGCCCGCGTCAAGCGACAGCGTGTCTCCGTTCTTTAAGATAATATTCATAAGAAAAACCTCCTCATATCCTGTGTTTATGCGTGACATAATACTATGCGATTGTCGAAAAATAATAAAACGCCCTTAAAAACCCCGTTTTGCGGGATTATTTAAGGACGCAATTACTCGCGCGGTTCCACCTTAATTGCCGGAATCATCCGACCGCTCTTCGTACGAATTCGATAAAATAAAGCGGTTTCGCAATCCGCTCTTCCCTGCAAACCTTACAGCCGAAGGGTCTGCTCTCTGAAAAGTACGAAGCGGCGCTACTTGTCTTTAAGTGGTTTTATTGTACGACCTTTTGCCGCGCTTGTCAAGAAAATATCGCACGTTCCGCATAATATTTTTGCAAAAAATCTCCCACCGATTCTTCGACTTCGCCGAGGCAGTACACGAACCCCGCCTCGGAAAGAAGAATTTCCGTTTCGAGATCCTCTTCCCCCAAAAGGCGGCTGCGCTTTAACGGCGCGAAGTTTTCGCCGAACACCGTATTGCCTTTCAAATATATTTTGTTTTTGCTCTCGCCCACGAGAAATTCGCAGAACTTTTTCAGATCGCCCGACGCAAACCCTTCCGGAATGTAGCCGATGATGCGATCCCACTTTTCCCGCAAAGCCGCCAAACGGAAATGATAAATCCCGTCGATTGCGTATTCCTCGTGCCTGCCGATTTTACGGCGGATATATCCCTTATCCCCGTCGTAGTCGGCGGCGATCAAAGCGGCGCAGAGCAGTTTTTTCTCTTTTGCAGAAAGGCAGACGCGCAGCCTTTGCTGCAAATATTCCGACTTATAGCCGATGCCGATGATTTCCGAAATTTTTGCGGCAATCTGCGCGCGGAGTCGTTCGGCGGTTTTTGGCACGCAAAGAGAGAGCGCCGAGCGCTCGTCGCCGAAAAGCAGTTCCCCGCTGCCGCCCGCTTTTAATAAACTTTCCGATAACGCATTGTATAAATAGGTAATATAGGAGCCGTGCTCCTTTCTTTCCGATACGGTGATTTCTTCCACAACCTTATTGTATGCCTTAAACGGCGATTTATTTACGCCGCAGCGAAATCCGTCCGATTCGGGGAATTTTTTCCCGCACCCCTTCTACGCTTGACTTTCTTTCGTGCAGGGTGTAAAATAACGTGAAGTATTTGAAAAGAGGTCTTTTATTTATGGACGTGAAATCGGTAGAAAGCAAATGGCAGTCCCGTTGGCAAAAATCGAAACTCAACCAGTTCGACAAAAAGGACGCGGATCGCCCGAAGCACTACGTGCTGGAAATGTTCTCCTACCCCTCGGGCGCGAAGCTCCACGCTGGGCACTGGTACAATTACGGCCCCACCGATTCGTTTGCACGCTTTAAACGGATGCAGGGATTCAACGTCTTTCAGCCGATGGGCTTCGACGCGTTCGGGCTTCCTGCCGAAAACTACGCGATCAAGACGGGCGTTCACCCCAAAGACTCGACCGAACAAAACATTCAAACGATGGAAGGTCAGCTGAAAGCGATCGGCGCGATGTTCGACTGGTCTGCGGAAATCAAAACCTGCGAAGAAAGTTATTATAAATGGACGCAGTGGATGTTCCTGCAACTGTACAAGAACAACCTTGCATACCGCAAAGAAGCGCCCGTTAACTGGTGTCCTTCCTGCAATACCGTACTCGCGAACGAACAGGTAAAAGACGGCGCCTGCGAGCGTTGCGGCACGGAAGTCACGCGGAAAAATCTGACGCAGTGGTTCTTTAAAATTACCGATTACGCCGAAGAACTTCTTTCGGGGCTGGACGAGCTGGACTGGCCCGAAAAAACCAAAAACATGCAGCGCAACTGGATCGGAAAATCCACGGGTTGCGAAATCGAATTCGACTGTGAAAACGGCGAAAAAATCCGCGTGTTCACTACGCGCTGCGATACCGTTTTCGGCGTGACTTACGTCGTACTCGCCCCCGAACATCCCCTCGCGCGCAAATTGACGACCAAAGCGCAGCACGCGCAAGTAGAAGCGTATATCGAAGCGGCGGCAAAAGCTTCGGAAATCGACCGCCTCTCTTCCGCGCGCGAAAAGACGGGCGTATTTACGGGCTCTTATTGCGTAAACCCCGTAAACGGTAAAAAAATCCCCGTCTATCTCGCCGACTACGTTCTGGCAAGTTACGGCACGGGCGCGGTGATGGCGGTTCCCGCGCACGACGAACGCGATTACGCCTTTGCGAGGAAATACAATCTCCCGATCGTAAAAGTCATCGAAAAGAAAGGCGGCGAAACGGTACTTCCCTTTACCGAAGACGGCATCGTGATCGGCTCGGTGAATTTTGACGGACTGACGGGCGAGGACGCGCGCAACGCGATCGCCGCACATATTGCAAAACTCGGCAAAGGCGGTAAAAAAGTAAACTACCGTCTGCGCGACTGGCTGGTTTCCCGCCAGCGTTACTGGGGCGCGCCGATCCCGGTCATCCACTGTCCCGACTGCGGCGCAGTGCCCGTTCCCGAAAAGGATCTTCCCGTAAAACTCCCCTACGACGTGGAATTTAAGCCGGACGGAAAATCCCCGCTTGCAAAACACGAAAAGTTCATGAATACCGTCTGCCCGAACTGCGGCAAGCCCGCGACGCGCGATCCCGATACGCTCGACACGTTCGTATGTTCGAGTTGGTATTATCTCCGCTATGCGGACGCGCGCAACGAAGAAGCGCCTTTCGATCGGGAAACGGTCGATAAAATGCTCCCCGTAGATACCTACGTGGGCGGGGCGGAACATGCTTGCATGCACCTTTTGTACGCGCGGTTCTTTACCAAAGCGTTGCGGGATTTAAACTATCTGAATTTTGACGAACCTTTCCGCAGACTCGTACACCAGGGCGTGATTCTCGGCCCCGACGGCAACAAAATGAGCAAATCGCACGGAAACGTGGTTTCGCCCGACGACTACGTCGAAAAGTACGGTTCCGACGCGTTCCGCCTCTATCTGATGTTCGGATTTTCCTACACCGAAGGCGGGCCTTGGAACGACGACGGGATCAAAGCGATCGCAAAATTCCTCGACCGCGTGGAAAAAACCGTAGTCACCGTTAAAAATCAAAAAACGGAAAACGATTCCCTGTACGGTACGGAAGAAAAAGCGCTCGATTATGCGCGCAACTTTGCGATTTCACGCGTTACGCGCGACATGGAAGGATTTTCCTTTAATACGGCGATCGCGCGGCTCATGGAGCTTTTGAACGCGATCGGCAAATACGACGGACTGCAAACGAAAAACACCGCGCTGCTCAAAGACACGGTGAAAGACTTCATACTGTTGCTCGCGCCCTGCGCCCCCCACTTCGGCGAAGAACTCTGGGAACAGCTCGGAAATAAAACTTCGGTCTTCCTGCAAAAATATCCGACGGAAAACCCCGAAGCGCTGAAACTTGACGAAACGGAATACGCCGTTCAGGTAAACAGCCGCATCGTATGCCGCGCAATGCTCCCCGCGCAAGGATCGGACGAAGAAATCCAGAAACTTGCCGAGGCGTTGCCCGAAGTCCTTGAAAAAACGCAAGGGAAGACGGTGAAAAAATGCATCGTCGTCCCCGGAAGGCTTGTCAATTTAATCGTAGCATAAATAAAAGACGCGCCGAAACGGCGCGTCTTTTATTTAGTAAATTTCTCTGAAAATATATTCCGCATAAGCGCGGGCGACGCTCTTTCCCGTGACGCGCTCTATCCCGCCGAAAAAAGCGTTGGAATTTACCTCGCAGACGAGAAACCCGTCTTTCCCGAACAGCAAATCGATTCCGCAGTAATCGAGCCGCAGACGGCTTGCAATGCGTTCGCACAGCTCCGCCGCCGCACGGTCGAGTTCGTACGGTTCGCCCTTTCCGCCCAGTTCGACGTTGGAACGGAAGTCCCCCGCAGAAGTGCGTAGCATCGCCGCAAATACTTTTCCGCCGATTACAATGACGCGCAAGTCCCGACCGCTGCTTTCCGCAACGAAGCGCTGAAATAAATGCGGCTTCATTTGCAGCGCGGACGCGATCTCTTTCAGCTCCGCATGATTTTCCGCCTTATACACCCCTTTGCCGAGCGAACCGAAGCATTCTTTTACGACCAGCGGAAAGCCTAAACGCTCCGCCACGTTTTTCAAAAAAGCTTCGTCTACGGGCGTCTGCGTATAGCAAAGCGGCGCGGGAATGCTCTTTGGCACGGGGAAGCCAGACAGGGCGATACAGGTGCGCATTTTATCGTCGCAATCCGCAATCGCCTGCATTCGGTTAAACAGGCGCATGCCGGACCGTTCGAGCAATTCGCCCGCATATTTGTCTTTATCGAGATAGACGCAGAAATCCGCTTCGGGCAGATAGCTTTGCGCGCCCGATTCCGCAATGCCTGCGGAAAGAAAATTCCGCCTGATTTCCGTCTGCACGCCCAAAAAAGCGAGCTCTTCGGCAAGCCGTTTGGGGCCGTTGAGTTCGCTCTCCCCTTTCGTATAGGCGTTGATCAGAATGATACCGCGTTTCATAACTTCTCCGATCAAAAAACGGCGGGTCACCCCGCCGTTGAGAATTTTTTAAGATACGACGCGAAGCACGGAATCCACTTCGGCAAATTCCAGCGCGTTGATTTTTGCGACCGCGTCGCGGATTGCAAGTTCGCGCGATTCGTGGGTGATGAACGTGACCGACGCTTTGTCCCCTTCCACCGTCTTCTGCACCATTTCTACGATGGAAACGTTGTGTTTCCCGAAAATCGACGTGATCTTCGCAAGCACGCCCGTTTTGTCGGTAACCGAAAGACGGAGATAGTACGCGCTCGTAAAATCGCTGGGGAAGTTGACGTCCTTATCCGCTTCCGCAGTATTTTTAAAGGTGGAATAGCGGTTTTCGCTATGCGTGGCGGCGTAAATGATGTCGCTTACGATTGCGCTGCCCGTAGGAAGCGCGCCCGCGCCCCTGCCGTAGAGCATGACGTCGTCCACCGCGTCGCCCGTGAGATACACCGCGTTAAAACTGTCGTTTACGGCGGCAAGCGGGTGATCCTTGCGTACGAAAGTCGGATGCACGCGCACCTCGATGCCCGCGTCCGTCTGTTTGCCGATGGCAAGCAACTTCAAACAATATCCCAGTTCCTTCCCGTCGGCAATGACTTCCTGCGTCACGCCCGTGATTCCTTCGCGGAACACTTTGGAAAAAGGAACTTTCGTATGGAACGCAAGCGACGAAAGAATGGAAAGTTTATACGCGGCGTCGAACCCCTCGACGTCCGCAGTCGGATTCGCCTCCGCATAACCGAGTTTCTGCGCTTCTTTCAACGCGTCCTCGTACGAAACGCCCTCGTTGGACATTTTGGTTAAAATGTAATTCGTCGTGCCGTTGATAATGCCCATCATCGACGTGATGTGGTTTGCCTGCAAGCCGTCAAGCAGAGTGCGGATAATCGGCACGCCGCCCACGCAGCTCGCTTCGAAATAGAGCCCCGCATTCTGGCGTTTTGCCGCATGCTCGAGCTCGTGCGAGTATTTGCAGAAAAGTTCTTTGTTGGAGGTTACGACCGTTTTGCCTGCGTTAAGCGCCGCAAGCACGAATTCGCGCGCGGCGTCGATTCCGCCAATTACTTCCACGACGACGTTCACGTCGGGATTCGTAACGACTTCGGCAATGTTGGTCATGATTTTATCTTCGGGCACGCCGAGCGCAAGCGCGCGTTCGCGGTTGAGTTCGAGCACTCCTTCCACCACGATATCCACGTTCTGCGTCCTTTTGTAAAATTCTCTGTGCTCCGTCAGAATGCGATAAGTTCCGCCGCCTACGACGCCGAGCCCGAGAATTGCCACGCCCACTTTCTTCATTTTGTTTCCTCCGCACTGTTGATATCGTACAAATACTTTAACCCGTTGAGCGTAAGCATTTTATCGATCACGTCGATACATTTGGTTTCCTTTGCAATGATGCCCGAAAAACCGCCCGTCGCGATCGTTAAGATTTCCTTGACGCCCAACTCGCTTTTGATCTTTTTCACAATATATTCTACGAGCCCCGCAAAGCCGAATACCAACCCCGCTTGCATATTCGTGACGGTATTTGTCGCAATTACGCTCTTCGGCGCTTCGATTTCCACGCGCGGGAGCTTTGCCGTGCCGCTCACTAAACTGTCGAGCGAGCCGCGGATTCCCGGCGCGATCACGCCGCCGATGAATTCGTATCGGTCGTTGAGAATATTAAACGTCGTCGCCGTGCCGAAATCGATCACGATCATCGGCTTGCCGCAACCGTATTTTCTGATCGCCGCGACGTTGTTCACGATGCGATCCGCCCCCACCTCGCGGGCGTTGTCCGCACGCATGCTCAGCCCCGTTTTTAACCCGGGCGCAATAAACTTCGGGGTGATTTCCAGATACAGTTTGAGCATATGCTCTACGGTATAATCGAGCGAGGGCACGACAGAAGAAATAATTCCGCCCGTAATTTCCTTGCCCGAAACGCCGTTGAAAGCAAGCATGCTTACAAGCTGCGCGCCGTATTCGTCGGAAGTGCGCTTTAAATCGGTCGCGATCCGAAAAGAAAATTTTAAACTGTCGCCATCGAAAATGGCGTATTTGATATTCGTATTTCCGATATCGATGCAGATAATCATAATTTAACGTTATTTATTTTGTTCCGTTTGCGAAAAATTCTGCGTTTCTTCTTCCGCTTCCGCCGCGACTTCCGTTTGCACGGACTGCGCGCGCTTGCCGCGAATCTGCTTTTCCGTAACGAGAATCACGCGGTGAAGCCCGGGCGCAAGCAAAACGTCGATCGCAAATTCAATGAGAAAATTGAAGCCGGCGCACCCGATAAACAAAAAGTAAACGAGCGTCGAACCTTCCCCCACGAAATTTTCGGTAATCGTGCCCGACATCGTGAGCGCGCCGAGAATAAACAAACCGGTATTGACGATCGGCGCAACCGCGGAAGCCGCAAATACTGCGCCGAGCGCGTTGAAACGCGCAACCAATTTATATACGTAGCCCGAAACCAGACCTGCGGCAGTCCCCTTAATCAAACAGGTGAGCGCCGTCAGAACGGGATGATTGACGAACAGGATATTCGTAAAAGCGTCCGCACCCGTTACGCCGTATAAAAAGACGATGAGCCCGAAGACGAATCCGAGCGCACCGCCCGCAAGCGGACCGAGCAAAATGCCGCCCAGAACGATCGGCACGAGCACGAAACTCAAACTCGTCGAGGGAGTGATCTTAAAAAATCCGCCCAGACACTGCAACACGACGACCAACGCCGTGAGCACCGCAAAATACGCAATGTTCTTTGCCGAAAAGAAACGATTTCTTTTCATATTCAGTTACCTCCATCGGATTTGCCTTTGCAATATCCGTAGAAAAAATATGTATTTCCCGCGCCGTAGCCGATAAAACCGTTTCCGTATTTTTCCGCCGCCTCGCGCGATTATTTACAAGTATATCAAATTCCCCCGAATTTGGCAACTGATTGAGGAACCTTTTTCGTCCCCCCGCTCATAATATTTATTAGAAAACCGCAGAACTCAAACGATACATACTCTGCGGCGAACAAGGAGGAAAAACCATGAATTGCTGTTTACAAGGCAATAGCTGTCTTTGGATTCTCATTATCCTGCTCATTCTCGGCACCTGCGGGAACGTGTTCACGTCGAACGTCCTTTCGGGCTGCGGCTGGCCGATCCTTGCCGCCCTTGCCTACTGCATGTGCAAAAACGGAACGCTGGGCTCGATCTTCAACAGAATCGGCGGCGGCTGCGGTTGCGGCTGCAACTGAGCCAAACTTGCGTTTGAATCCGATTCCGTAGAGTTTTCGGATTTCAAATCCGAAAAAAATTACCGCCTGCGATTTCAAATCGCAGGCGGTTCTTATTTATTCGTTTTTCAAACGGTATTGCAGCAATGCGACAGCCGTTTTTGCATCTTTGATTTCGCCGCGATCGAGCATCGCGTACGCTTCTTCGAGCGGGATCCAATCCGCATGCAGAAATTCGTCTTCGTCCAAACAGTCTTCGCCTTGCGTTATACCGTGCGCACGGTAGATATAAATTTTTTCGTCCGTATATCCGGGCGAAGGATACAGCGTAAATAAATGCGTAAGTCCTTCGGCGCGCAAGCCCGTTTCCTCGGCAAGTTCCCGCGCCGACGCAACCGCAGGATCTTCCCCCGCGTTCAGTTTGCCCGCTGGAATTTCGTAGAGTTCTTCCCCGTAAGCATAGCGGAACTGTTTTACAAGCGCCACGCTGCCGCCGACGACGCAAAGCGCCGCCGCGCCGCCGGAGTGTTCTACGATTTCGCGCTTGCACGGATTTCCGTCCGGCAGCAGCGCGTCGTCGCACCGCAAATTCAAGATGCGTCCGCGATAGATATAATTTTTTGCGAGAGCCGTCTCCCGCAGATTTTCCGTTTTCATCTTCATAAGATTATGCCGAGCGCGCCTTGATTATAACTCGTCCGACAGAGCAAACAACTCCGCGCTCAACGCGTCCTCTGCGTTGATATAGCGCAGGAAATACCGATAACCCGCTAAAATGGCGCAGATCTCCTGTGAATCTTTGCGACCGACCGCCGCGGAAAGCTCGTTGAAGATAACTTCGGAAGCCGCCCGTTCTTCCCCCAGAAGAGAAATATTCGCAATGCGGTTGCGTTCCAGCGTCACGCGTTCGGCAAGCGCGCTCAGCACGGCGTCTTCCCTTTGGCTGATCCGATCGAGCTGTCCCTTTTTTCCGTAATCGGGGAAGCAATCGCGCACGATATCGCGGAAGGGACGGATCATGCGCTCGGCAAATACCGCAAAACTCGCCGTATAGCTTCCGTCTTCGTAAAAGAAGCGCAACAGAAAATCGCCCAGCCGCATGACGTCGGCATCCAGTTCCACGAGCACGCAGAACACGAAGGCAAGAATTTCCTTTCTGTCCGAGGGCAAAAACGCGATTCCGTGCGTTGCGCCGCGCTGCGCGGGATAACGCAGATACGCCTGTTTGGATTTCGGATAATCGAACCCTTCGGTCGCCGCCGAAAACAAATCGGTCAGTTCTCTGCTGCCGGAGATCGCCTTTAAAATTTCGGCAATCTTCGTATCCGCCGCCACGTAAGTGCCGCCGATCAAATCGTCGCATGCGCCGAAAAAGCGCTGTATTTTGGAAAATCTGTCTTCCATCACCGTTTTCTCCTTACCGTAAACCTCATGCTTTGATCTCATTATATCACAAAATTAAAAATAGTTAAAGAATTTTTCCGAAATATCTTGATTTTATCCTCGAATTTAGGTATAATAGGGGCACGATTATCATTTTGCGGAGGGTATGATTATGAAATCCATTACCATTTCTCTTGAAGTTGCACAGCGCGTAAAAGAATTCGTTGCGATCACGCAGAATTATGCATGCGAAATTTTGCTGAAAAGCGGTAAATACGTCGTCGACGCGAAGTCCATTCTCGGAATTTTCAGCCTCGATCTTTCCAAGCCCCTTACGGTTGAAATTTACTGCGACGACTGCGCGGAACTGTTGAAAGAACTCAAAAAGTTTACCGCGTAAAAAACGCTCGAGCGAAGAACGCAAAGCCGCTTGAACAGAGTTAAGCGGCTTATTTGTGTCTGTAAACATTTCATTACGAAGGAAACACTCGCATGCAGATCAAAGGCGAAACCTCTATTAACAAGTTAATATTGCTGTTCGTCTTCGATAAAATGGAAAGCCCGCTTTCCGAGCGGACGATCATCGATATGTGTACTTCTTCCAACGACTGGATCAATTACATGGACTGCGTCGTGCTGATTCACAAACTCGTATCAGACGGTTTCATTTGCGAAATCCCGAGCGCGGACGATCCTCTTTATATGATTACGCCGGAAGGGAGAGAGACGCTCGCTAATTTTTACATCAACATCCCCCGCAGTTCCCGCGAAGAAATTTCCCGTTTCGTAAAAAACAACAGCGCGAAATTCCGTACGCGGCAGGAATGTAAATCAGACTATTTTCAGAACAAAGACGGCACGTATACGGTTTTCTTAAAAATACTCGCACCCGTACAGCCGATGCTCGAGCTGAAATTCGTCGTACCCGACAAAAAAACGGCGAACACCATTTTCAAAAAATGGGAAGACAAGGCTTCCGAGCTGTATTCGGTCGTATACGAAACGCTCGTGGATTAAAAGGAGATACAAATGGTTACTTATTCGACGAAAGGCACTTGCAGCAAACAGATTATTTTCGACATCGATCAGGAAAACAAAGTGCACAACGTAAAGTTTATGGGCGGATGCAGCGGCAACTTGCAGGGCATCGGCAGACTCGTAGAGGGCAAAACGCCCGACGAAATCGTTCCCCTGTTAAAAGGGATCCGTTGCAAACAGAATACGTCCTGCCCCGATCAGCTTGCGCAGGCGTTGGAACCTTATTTAACGAAAAAATAATCGGAACGAAAAAAGAGCGGACGGTTTCGTCCGCTCTTTTTATTTTCAACAGATTTTGAATTGTGCGGCAAGTCCCCCCTCGCTCGTTTCGCGGTAACGTTCGCTCAAATCCTTACCCGTTTCGTACATCGTTTTCACAATGAGATCGAAGGAAATTTTGCGCGTGCCCGCAAGCACGTGCGCAAGTTCCGCGCCGTCGAGCGCGCGCATTGCGGCGACGGCGTTCCGTTCGATGCAGGGAATCTGCACGTATCCTTCGATCGGATCGCACGTGAGCCCCAACTGATGTTCGAGCGCGATTTCCGCCGCATACTCCGTCTCTTCGAGCGTGTACCTCGAAATCCTGCACGCCGCCGCGGTCGCCATCGCCGTCGCGGTACCGATCTCCGCCTGACAGCCCGCTTCCGCCCCGCTCACGCTCGCGTTGGTCTTGACGACGTTCCCCACAAGCCCCGCAACGGCAAGCGCGGATACGACCGTATCGTCGCTTAGACCGTATTTATCCGCAAGATAGGCAAGCACCGCGGGCAACACGCCGCTCGCACCGCAGGTAGGCGCGGTTACGATGGTTCCACCGCTCGCGTTTTCTTCGGCAGTCGCAAACGCAAAACTGCTCAAAATGCGCTTTTCCCGCTCCGTCACGCCTTCCCCTTCCACGGGAAGGGATAAGGTAGACGCTTTGCGTTTGACGTGAAGCTTCCCGGGCAATTCGCCCGTTTTACGCAAACCGACCGCAATCGTTTCGCGCATCGTGCGCCAAATCGCACGCAGATACTCTTTGATCGATTCCCCTTCGAATCGGAACACGACGTCGTCCAGTCCGCAATCTTCGCACTGGCAATACTCGCGGATTTCCGCAAAATTCCGAAAAGGATATACTTCCTGTTCCGCCTGACGCGTTTCTCCGAGCAATAAAATACTGCCGCCGCCGACCGAAAGATAAGTTCTGCCGCAAATGACTTTGCCGTCTTTCGCGCATGCGAAAAGCTCCATCGTATTCGGATGCGGGAGATCGGTTTTTTCACAGTCAAACACGATCTCCGTTTTGCGCGGTGCAAACACGCCCGAAATCGCTTCGTCGGTCAGATGTCCTTTCCCCGTGTGCGCCAGCGATCCGTACAGAACCGCGCGAAACGAGTGCGCCTGCGGACAGAGCGACAAAAATTCCCGCGCGGCGCGCTCGGGCGCCATCGTGTGCGAACTGGAAGGTCCCTTCCCGATTTTATATAATTCTCTTAAAGACTGCATCCGATTCCTCCCGTCTGTTTTTTCGGATAATTGCGCATACTGTTTGCGCTATGACGGTACTGTATATTTTATTTTTGGTATATATTCTTGCAATCAATTTCTACGCGTGGAGACTGCTGAAAACTCAACGCGACAGTTGGGAAGACGGCGGCCCCGCGCAAAAGGGAGACGGCAAACTCATTCTTTCGGCAATCATGGGCGGAGCGATTGCCATTTACGTTTCTATGTTCTTAATGCGTTTCCGCCTCAGCAATCTGTTGCTGATGATTTTAATGCCTTTGCTCGCCGTGATCAATCTGTATTGTTTCTTCCTCGGATTCCGCGGAATTTACTTTTTCTTTTAACCTTCAGAATTTCGCATGCGCTTCCAGCCATTTCGCGACGCCGTCCTCTTCGCAGTAACCGATGACGCCCGTCGCCTTTTCCTTAAGCCACCCGTCTGCGTTTTGTACGGCGTACTTTTCGTCGCAGACGTCGAACATATCCGAATCGTTGGAAGAATCCCCGAAACATACGACCCGATCGCAACCGAGTTTATATTTCACCAAAGAAACCGCGTTCGCCTTGGTTGCTTCGCGCGGTGATATTTCCATCCAGAAATCGTTCTGATAGGTTTCCTGATGAAATATACAGATGATTCGCGCGTCGTATTTCAAAATATTCCATACGCGTTCGATCTGTTCGCGCGAACCGATACATTTAAAATAAAACGTTTCCCCGTCCAGCAGAGCGCTTTCCGTTTGCACCGGAAGCAGGCGGAAATCCCCTCTTCTTCTGTTTAAAAAACGCGCCATGCCCGCCGTTTCGCTGCCCTCCATCCAAACGATCCGTTCGTCGCTGCCGAACGCATTGTAGGCAAACGGCAAAATACCGTGTTCCCGCAAAACGGAAAGAACGTAGCCCTTCACGTCGCCTTGAAAAAGAACGGCGCGCAGGATTTCTTTGGTCGTAAAATTGTAGACCAGTCCGCCGTTATAAAGCACGACCGGTTCGACGATGCGAAGCCCTTCTACCGCACGGCGGGCGCTCGCGGCGGAACGCGCCGTCGCATAAGTAAAACACATGCCTGCATCGATCAAGCGGTTTACGTGCTCTGCCGTATATCCCGATATCCGCTCCTCTTTGGTGAGCATCGTTCCGTCAAGATCACTCACGAATAAAGTTTTCATACTTCGCCTTTTCTTTCATGAATATACTTTATATGATTATAACATAAGCCGATCCGAATCGTAACGTTTTCACGTAAAATATTTTTTGAAACGCAAAAATATCGGCTTGTTTTATCATACGAAAAAGATAAAAAAAACGCAAGTTTTTTCTATGGAATTTTTCGGAAAAAATTGCGGAATAATGGTTGAAATCGTTTGACTTCTGAAATGAATTTTGATAGAATAGACAAGCGTTGACGAATGCGGGTGTAGTTCAATGGTAGAATCCCAGCCTTCCAAGCTGGTCGCGTGGGTC
>CAJUFY010000004.1 GCA_910586245.1 uncultured Christensenella sp.
GGTCACGCCGTCCGCGCCCGTTGCACCCGTTGCCCCGGTGGGACCTGTGATGCCCGTAGCGCCGTCCGCACCCGTCGCGCCCGTTGCGCCGGTAGGACCGGTGATGCCGTTAGCACCCGTTGCGCCTGTTGCGCCGGTGGGACCCGTAATACCCGTTGCACCGTCTGCGCCCGTCGCGCCCGTTGCGCCTGTCGGACCCGTGATGCCGTTTGCGCCCGTCGCACCGGTCGGTCCGGTGGCTCCCGTTACGCCCGTTGCGCCTGTTGCGCCGGTAGGACCTGTATTTCCCCGCGGACCTGTCGGTCCTGTCGGCCCGGTAGGGCCCGTGATGCCGGTACCGTAATGAATGACTTTGTATACTTTTCGTACGCATACGCACGGGCAGCAGCCGCATGCGGAACAGCGATTTTCGTATATCATATTTTTTCCTCCTGAAAAAAACAGGCGTGAATTTGCCCGTTTTTTTGAATTTTAAAGTCGGTATAAAAACGTATTCCGCAGAATACATGTTTCTATTAAATTATATAAAAAAACGATTCATTTTGTTACGTTTCGAAAAATGAATCGGCATTTGCAAAGGATAAAATAAAAACTGCCGTAAAACATTACGGCAGTTTGGTGTTCCCGGCGGGAATCGAACCCACAACGGCCCCTTAGGAGGGGGCTGTTATATCCATTTAACTACGGAAACGAAATTTTTCTCCCGGGGATCAAACCGGCGGGAGAGTTGATTTTTTGCGGGATTTTTTTGCTTCGGTCACAGGCGCGTTGGGTTTGGGTTGCGATTCCGTTGGCGCAGCCGCGACGGCAATTTCTTTTGCGGAAACGTTTCTTTTCTTCCCGTCGGGCTTTAACGGTTTATCGTTCGCAATTTTTTCTTTTTCCGAAGCGTTTTCGGCGGCAAGGACGGCGGTCTTTGCTTTCCGGATAATTTCTTTCTTTTCTTCTGCGGAGTCGTTATCCTTTTTTCCGTTTCGGCTGATCCATTCGTGTTTGCGGCGGTTGGCTTTCATGCCTTTCTTTTCTAAAACGAGGTTTTCGTGCTGGAAAATCGCTTCGATGAAGCGGTTTGTGACGCCGACGTCCAGAACTTTGATCTGGTAAGCGAAGACGTAGCGGAGCGCGGCGGGCATCGTGACGAGATTGTTGCGCATTTCGAAGGAAATGCTTTGAATATAGGCGTTGAAACGGTACAGCTTTTCTATCGAATCGTCGCCTTCCGCGAAATAATTGTCGATATCGGCGGAAATCTTGACGCACTGTTTTCTGTTTTTGGTGCATTTGGCAAAGTTGCGTACGATCGGAATAAAGACCGACCAGAAGCAGACGATGTAATAAACGGCTTCCGACATGTGCATGTTGGAGAGCAGGAACACGAACAAAATGGAAACCACCGTAATGATGACGCCGTAAATAATTTGCAGTTTGTCGAGCAAAAATCTCGTTTCCGCCGCGATGTAACGGTTGATGAAGAGGTAAGAATATTTGTCGTCGATTTCCTGTGGAACGTCGTACGCGCCCGTAAACGTCTTTGCTTTTTTCAGCGTTCCTTTGCGGATTGCGAGTTCGTAAAGCTCGTTGGTCGTTTCGCGGTCGTATTCCATTTTAGAAAGTTTTCTGCCCGTGATCTGCGTTTCGAAGAGCTGCGCGAGAAGCACGGCTTTTTCTTTATGGTTTGCAATGATGTTGGAAACGAGTTCGGTGAGGATATTGAGAATGATCGAAACGGCGGAGCTGGTGAATTTTACGATGTTCGCCGTCGTAGCGTCGGTGACGAACATATCCTGCGTAAGGACGAGGACTAAGGGAATAAAAGTTACGAGATAGAGAATGACCTTCGCGATCTTCGTTTCGGTAAACATTTTGCTCGAACTTCTGAAAATTTGAATATTCCGTTCTTCGTATTCGTGTTCCGCTACTTTATTCATGCTTTTATCCATTATTTTTTGTGTGAAGATTCTGTGAACAGTATACCCGAAGCGTAAAAAAATTGCAAGCGTTTCTTTGCCGCTTTGCGCGCGATTGCAAAGGGAAAGGGAATTTCCCGCTGGAATCCGTGAAATTTGTTAATTTTTTCCGAAAAAAATTCGCGAAAAATACTTGACATATTATACTATGCAATGTATAGTATTATGTAAAGAGGAGTATGGCATGGACGTTCAGATGAAAAAAGGATTGCTCGACGTGTGCGTGTTGGCGCTTTTGAAGCGGGGCGACTCGTACGGCTATCAGATTGTAGCCGAGCTTTCGGGCATTATCGACGTTTCGGAGTCTACGCTGTATCCGATTCTGAAACGGTTGGAGAGCGCGGGATTGCTCGTGACGTATACGCGTGAGCACGGCGGAAGGTTGCGGCGGTACTACCGCATCACGCGGCTCGGCATGAAACGGGTGGAGGAATTCGCCTTCGAATGGAAGGAACTTCAAAAAATCAATGCATTTATTCAAGGAGCAGACAGATGACAAAGAAACAGTATCTCCGTAAATTGAGAAAGGCGTTGCGCGGGCTTCCCGCAAGCGAAAAAGAAAAACTGATCGAATATTACGCCGAGATCATCGACGAATCGTTTGAGCGGGGCAAGACGAATCGGGAAGTTTTCGAGGATCTGGAATCGCCCGAACAGGTTGCCGCCGATTATTTCAATGCGAACGAAGGCCCCGTGGGCGGACTTTACGACGACGATTTGCCGCGGCGCCGCCACCGTCCCGACGATTATTATAAAGAATACGATGCGCCCAAGCGCCGCAGGGAAGCCGATTACGGCGATTACGAACCGCCGAAAAAACGCGGAAGAGAACCGCGCAAAAGATCGGGCAGAAATCCTCTGATTACCGTTTTGTTGATTCCGCTGTATCTTATCGCGTTCTTGCTCGGTCTGGCGGCGATTCTCGTAGGTGCCGCGCTCGTCGTTACGGTCGTTGCGCTCGTCGTCGCGTTCTTTGCGGGCGGTTTGTATATGGTCGTCATGTCGTTCGGGTTGTTTCCTGCGCACGGCTGGGTCGCCGCTTCGCAGATCGGCGCGGGCGTGCTTCTGGTCGGGCTGTCGCTGTTCTGCGGATTGCTCGTCGCGCCGACGGCGCGCGGTTTCGGGCGTTTTTCCGGTTGGCTGTTCCGCGGTTGCCGTCCCTCCGATAAAGTGCGTACGGCGCATTCCCACGGCGGAACCGTAGCCACCGTTGCCGCGGGACTCGTGTTCGTCGTTGCGGGCGGCGCCGCGTTCGGCTTCGGCTTCGGGAAACTCGACTGGAACTGGAGAAATCTTGCGGTCATGGGGAATATGCGGGAAGTTTCGCAGTCGTTTACTTTGGACGGGTTGGAAAATTTTGCAGTCGTTTCGGATAACCTGGCGCTCGACGTGGTGGCGGAGGGGACGGAAGCGAAGATCGTATATTTCGAATCGGACGAATTGCCCAAAACTTATTCGTTCGAAGACGGAAAACTCACGATCAGTTGCGGCAAATGGGCGAATAACGCCGGCGAATACATGAAAGAAACCTGGAAGCGCGGCGTGATGTTTTCTACGATTGCGAGCCTGAGCAATCGGGCGACGCTGTATCTTCCGACGACGTATTCGGGCGATCTTGCGATCAAAATCAATAACGGCGCGATGAGCATGGAAAACGTTGCGCTCGGCAATGCTACGCTGGAAGTGGATAACGGAGCGGTGGTCGTTGAAAACAGTTCGTTCGGTACCGTTTCCGCAATCGCAGAAAACGGCGCGCTGCGCTTGGACGCGGTGCGCGCCGACGCAGTGCGCGCGGTTACGAACAACGGCGCGATCAGATTGAACGAAGTGCAGGCGGGTTCCGTTCGGGCGGAAGCGGACAACGGCGAGCTTCGCCTGAACGAAGTGGACGGAACGGACGTTTTCCTGAAAGCCGATAACGGTACCATTCGCGGGAATCTGATCGGAAAAAAGACGGATTATAAAATCACCGCTTCGGCGCATTTGGGTTCGTGCAATTTAACGAACACCGAAACGGGCACCCGAACGCTCACGGCAAAAACGAGTTGCGGAGCGATCAGAATTCATTTCGAAAATTAAAGCGTTTGTCTTGCGCGCCGATGCGTTTTGCATCGGCGCGTTTTATTTCAATTTTTTTTTCGGAAATCGATGCAAAACGGTTGACAAGCGCTTTTTCAAGTGGTATCCTAAAAAGGAAGTTCGCAATGGCGAACTGCTTTTATGTAATTCCGGTTCGCAATGGCGAACTCGGTTAAAAAGAGGTGTGTATGGAAAAACTGCTCAGTGAATTTACCGTCGGCGAAACGGGAACGGTTAGAACCGTTTCGGGCGAAGGAAGACTCAGGAGAAGATTGTTCGATATGGGCGTAACGCCCGGGGCGAAAATAACGCTCCGCAAAAAGGCGCCGCTCGGAGACCCGCTTGAAGTCAATCTCCGCGGGTACGAGCTGACGCTCCGCAAGACGGAAGCTGCATGCGTGCGTATGGAGGTGAATGCGTGAAAAAGTTTGCTTTGGCGGGCAATCCCAACTGCGGAAAGACGACGCTGTTCAATTTGCTTACGGGCTCCGCCGCTTATGTGGGCAACTGGCCAGGCGTTACGGTGGAAAAGCGCGAGGGAACGTATAAGCGCGGGGAAGAACGGGTGCGGATCGTGGATTTGCCCGGGATTTATTCGCTCTCGCCTTATACGCCGGAAGAGGTGGTTTCGCGGAATTTCATTCTCGACGAAAAACCCGATTGCGTTATCGACGTTGTAGACGCGACCAATCTGGAACGCAATCTGTATCTGACGACGCAACTCATGGAAATCGACGTGCCCGTGATCATCGCGCTGAATATGATGGACGCGGTGGAAAAGAGCGGGGACGCGATCGATGAAAAGGAACTGGAGCGGAAAATCGGGTTGCCCGTCGTACGGATTTCCGCGCTCAAAAACCAAGGGATCAAGGAACTCATGGATCGGGCGCTGAAAGTGAGCAAAGAGCCGCGCGCGGGGGAAACGGTGCTCAAAGGTTCCCCGATCGCGCATCTGGTGCGCGACGTTTCCATCGCGCTCAAAGGGCAGAAGGTGGAAAATCCGCTTTTCCACGCCGTAAAGCTTTCGGAAATGGATGAAATCGAGGCGGCGGCGCACGAAGAACTGGTTCCGATGGTGGACGCCTTTAAATCCACGTTTGACGACGACACGTTCGGCACCGATTTCGACGCGGTGATCGCCGACGCGCGTTACCGCTATATCACGGAAAATTATTCCGCCGTAATTTCACGCGGGAACCGCGGGGAGCCGTTCACGCCGTCGGACAAAGCGGACAAAGTGCTGACGCACAAAATTTGGGGCATTCCGATTTTCCTCGTGATTTTGCTGGCGATCTTTCATTTGACTTTTTCGGAAGATTTTCTCTATCTCGGCGCGTGGGCTTCGCTCGGGAACGGGCTTCCGACGTTGTTCGATCCCGTTTCGGAGGGCGGGCTCGGTTGGGAAGAGAATGCCGCGACGACGTTGCTTGCCTGTTTCTACGACGGCGCGGTCTTTTCGCCCGGAGTCATCTTCACGAATCTTTGGAACTGGCTGCTCGGCTGGGTCGGTACGTTGTTCGAACTCTGCTGTGCGAATGCCGCGCCCTGGGTGGGTAGCTTCGTCGTGGACGGAATTTGGGGCGGGCTTTCCTCCGTACTCGGGTTTCTTCCGCAGATTCTCGTACTCTTTCTGTTCTTTTCCATTCTCGAAGATTCGGGGTACATGGCGCGCGTTGCATTTATCCTCGATCGGATTTTCCGTAAATTCGGGCTCACGGGCAGAGCGTTCATGCCGATGATCATGGGCTTCGGCTGTTCGCTTCCGGCTATGATCAATACGCGCACGCTTGCCGACGAAAAAGAGCGTACCGCCACCGTGCGCGTGATTCCCTTCTTTTCCTGCGGAGCGAAACTGCCGATTCTTACCGCGATCGCGGGCGGAATCGTAACGAGCTTCGGGGTGGGTAATGCGGATCTGATTACGTACGGCATGTATCTGCTCGGCATCGTGACTGCGATTTTCTGCGTTCTTTTCATGCGTTCGACTTCGCTGCGCGGAGAAATTTCTCCTTTTCTCATGGAGCTTCCCGCCTATCACGCGCCCTTGTTTAAGGGGTTGATGATTCACCTTTGGGATAAAACCAAACACTTTATCAAAAAAGCGTTTACGGTGATTTTCGCTTCGACGATCGTCATTTGGTTTTTATCCTCGTTTTCGTGGGATTGGAAATTTCTCCCGCAGGAAATCGAATACGAAGGGGAAACGTTCATGGCGAATCTGCGCATGAACGAGAGCATTCTCGGTTCGATCGGCATGCTCGTCCAACCGCTGTTTACGCCGCTCGGCTTCGGCGCGCAGCTTCAGAGCGCGGGTTGGGTGTTCGCGGTCGCCGCGCTCACGGGGCTGGTTGCCAAAGAGAACGTCATCGCAACGTTCGGAACCCTTGCCGCTGCGATTGCCGGATCTTACGTCGCAACGGAAGAGGGCGTAATGGAAACGGTTGCGATCATCGAAGCGACGGGCGTCAACGTTCCGGGTCTGATTGCTTTTATCGCGTTTAACATGCTCACGGTTCCTTGTTTCGCTGCCTGCGCGACGGCGCGCGCGGAACTGCCGAAAGGAAAGTTTCAATGGACGCTTCTTTTCTGGCTCGCAACTTCATATATTGTTTCTGCGGCGATTTATCTCGTGGGAACGTGGTGGTGGACGGCGTTTATTTTTGCGGCGGCGCTTGCCGCGTCGATCGCGGGAATTGCGCTGTGGAACAAAAAACACCCGCCCAAAAAATCGGCGAACGTTGAGGAGGAAAAGTAAATGCAGTGGTATGAAATCGTATTGATTGCGGCTGCCGCGGCGTTCGTCGCCGGGGTAATCGTTTGGCAGATCGTGCGCAGGATCAAGGGGAAGGGCGGCTGCGGCTGTTCGGGCTGCAGTTCCTGCGGAAGCTGTTCTTCCTGCGCTTCGCATAAAAAAGAGCAATCTGAAAAGAAATAAACGCATCTGCGCGATTCGGCAAGGCGGAAGCAATTTTTTGCTTCCGCTTTTCTTGTATTTGTATAAAAATTGAATATTTTTCATAAAAACTGTGAAATTATACGGAATTTTATTGAAAAATACAAATCGCAGGGGCGTTTGCTTGACATATCAGGCGTTTGTTTGGTAAAATAATACAATCTTATCATTACGGGAGGACGGCATGATAAAACGCACGATACAATTTAATGAAAAATCAAATCTCCTGGAAGACAGCATCTATCACTACGAATTACAGGACGTTGCAGAACCGCATCTGTTCCGCGAACTGTTCGATTACGAATCGATTCCCAAAGTTTCGTTCAACAACCGGCACGTTCCCGTAAATATGCCCGACGAGATCTGGATGACGGACACCACCTTTCGCGACGGGCAGCAGTCGACTTCGCCTTTTACCGTAAAACAGATTGCCGATCTGTTCAAATTGTTGTCCCGCCTCGGCGGCCCGAAGGGGCTCGTGCGGCAATCGGAGTTTTTTATCTATTCCAAAAAAGATCAGGAAGCGCTTTTTGCCTGTAAAGATCTGGGTTTGAAATTTCCCGAAATTACGACGTGGATCCGCGCCAACGAAAAGGACTTCGAACTGGTAAAGGAAGCGGGCGTTCGGGAAACGGGGATTCTGGTCAGTTGTTCCGATTATCATATTTTTAAGAAAATGAACCTGACCCGCCGTCAGGCGCTCGACAAATATCTCGGCATCGTAAAGAGCGCGCTTTCCCACGGGATTATTCCCCGCTGCCATTTCGAGGACATTACGCGGGCGGACTTTTACGGTTTCGTCGTGCCGTTTGCAAGCGAATTGATGAAGCTTTCGGATGAGAGCGGGTTGCCCATCAAAATCAGAATGTGCGACACGATGGGCTTCGGGGTGACGTTCCCCGGCGCGACGCTGCCCCGCAGCGTACAGGGGATCGTGTACGGGCTCAATCACTACGCGGGAGTACCGCACGAACAGCTCGAATGGCACGGACACAACGATTTTTACAAAGTGGTTTCCAACGCTTCGACGGCGTGGCTGTTCGGCGCTTCCGCAGTGAACTGTTCCATGCTCGGCATCGGCGAGCGTACGGGCAATTGCCCGTTGGAGGCGATGGCGGTGGAATACGCTTCGCTGCGCGGTACGATGGACGGAATGGACTTTACCGTGATTACCGAAATCGCGGAATATTTCGAGCAGGAAATCAACTATCTCGTTCCGCCGAAAACGCCTTTCGTGGGGCGGGCGTTCAATTCCACCCGCGCGGGCATTCATGCCGACGGCATGCTGAAAAACGAGGAAATTTACAATATCTTCGATACGGCGAAGATTCTGAACCGTCCCGCGCACGTTGCGGTCGATAAAACGAGCGGGCTTGCCGGCATCGCGTTCTGGATCAACGATTATTACAAACTGCCCGAAGAGCACAAGGTCGAAAAGTCGGACGCGCTTGTTCTTTCCATGAAAGAGCGGGTGGACGCAGAATACGCCGAGGGCAGAAACAGTTCGTTCGGCGATGACGAACTCGTAAATCTGATCTATGCGATCGATTCCAAACGCATCCGCGAGCTTGCCTCTTACAGCAAACAGTAAACGAACGCGTCCTTTTAAAAAAGGGCGCTTCTTTTTGTTCGGAAACCGTTGTCTTTTTCTGCGTTTCGTGTTAAGATAATGATACTATCGCAATAGAGGGAGTTCATGGAAGAGACGACGCAGCCGCAGGAAGCGGCGCAGACGGAGGAAGGATTGTCTTCTGCGGAAGAAGCCTTCCAAACGGGATCGAAAAAACGTAATAAACAAAGGCAAAAAAAGGGGGATGGTAAGCCGGGGCGCTTTTGGAGCAAATTGGGCAAACTCCTGCTCAACCCCACGCTTCCGATTCTCGTTTCGGGTATCATTCGCGCGCTCGCCATTTATATTTTCGTAACGCCCAACCATTTCGCACCGGGCGGGACGAACGGCGTCGCCGTCCTTTTGGAATTTGCGACGGGTTGGAGCTCAGGTATCTTTTTGTTTTTGATCAGCGTTCCGCTCTTTTTCATCGCCTTTTTCTTTTTGGGCAAAAAAGAAGCGGTCGTTTCCACGCTGTCCTTTTTCGTTTCTTCGGGTTTGCTCGTACTTCTCGATTCGTTTCCCGAACTGGGGATTCCGCAATACGGCGGTACGGGCGTAACGGAAACGGTATTTCACGGATTTTTGGGCGCCGTTGCGGGCGGTATCTTTTTGGGGCTTGCGCTCGCCGTTATGCTCAAATGCTGCGGAACGTCGGGCGGGACGACGATCATTGCGTCCCTCATCAATAAAAAGTTCCGCAACATGAGCGTGAGCATGCTCACGTCCGCGTTCGACGCGATCGTCGTGTTCGTTTCTTTCTTCGTTTATAACCAGGGCGAAAGTTTTACGGTGAAACTCGATCCCGTATTGCTCGCGCTCGTTTCGCTGTTCGTTACGAGCAAGGTGTGCGATATCATCATTCACGGCTTTAAAACGGCGTACAAATTCGAAATCGTTACGAACGATCCCGAAGCGCTTGCCGAAGAGATTATGGCGAAGCTGCACCACGGCGTAACCCGCATTTCCGCCGAGGGCATGTATAAGCACGAGGGCAGAAGCATGCTCGTGTGCATTATCCGCAAACGGCAGATCGCGCTGCTGCAAAAAATCATACGGCAGTATCCCGATACGTTCGCGTATTTTACGCCCGCTTCCGAAGTTTACGGAAAGTTTTTGAAATAGGATAAAATAAACGCTTGCAAATTACGGCATATTCCGACGGAATATGCCTTTTTTCGTGCGTTCGAAACCGTTATAATGGCGGGTACGGAGCAGGGGCATGGTCGTATATTGGGAGTATGCGTTTATCGAAAATTTTTTGCTCGACGGGCTGATCCTTTATCTTGCGTTAAAGATCGCCCGCGGGAAGGTGCGCGTCTGGCGGTTGCTTCTCGCTTCCGCGGTCGGGGCGGCGGAGGCGATCGTCTTTCCGTTGTTTCGGGTGCCCGTATGGAGCGCCTACCTGCTCAAAGTGTTGGGTGGAATTTTACTCTGCGCCGTCGCCGTTTCCGGAAAGAGGTTGAAAACGTACGCGGTGACGGCGTGCGCGTTCTTTGCCGTTACGTTTGCGCTTGGCGGACTTCTGACAGCGGCGTATTCCTTTTTCGGCGTCGAATACCAACAGGGCAACGGGTTTTTGGTGGAGCGCGCGCCCGTCGCGCTCGTGTTCGCGCTTGCGGGGATTTTTGCCGTCGTTTTGCTGCAATCCATAAAATTTTTTTACCGTTACGGAAAACTCAGGTGCAATTTATTTGAATGCACGCTCGCGCACGCGGGCAGAGAGGTGCGCTGGAAGGGGCTTGCGGACAGCGGAAATCTGTTGCAGTTCCGCGGGAAACCCGTTTGCGTGTTCTCTTCGCGCGCGGCGTTCGCGCTCTTCGGCAGGAATTTAAAAGAAGCGGGCAGACTGGAAATCGGCACGGTAAACGGCAGGCGGGAAACGCCCGTTTTTATATGCGAACGAATGAAGGTGGGAAAAGAAACGTTCGAAAACGTGTTTCTCGCCGTGGGAGAAGTTACAGGCAAAGAATATCAACTGATTTTGCATACCGCGTTTTTGGAGGGAAAACATGAAACTGTTGCGCATGCTGAGGGACTGGCTGAAAAAGGTGGGAGGGAACGAAAACGTCGTTCATTACCTCTGCGGAAGTGAAGCGCTTCCGCTTCCGCTTTCGGGGGAAGAGGAGGCGGAAATGCTGCAAAAGCTGGACGGCGGCGAAGATCTCGAAGAGGTGAAAGCCAAATTGATCGAGCATAATCTGCGCCTCGTCGTGTACATTACGCGGAAATTCGAAAATACGGGCGTCGATCCCGACGACCTCATTTCCATCGGTACGATCGGGCTGATCAAGGCGATCAATTCCTTCCGTACGGATAAAAATATCAAACTCGCGACGTACGCTTCCCGCTGCATCGAAAACGAAATTCTGATGCACTTGCGCCGCACGGTCAAGCTGAAGAGCGAAATTTCCTTCGACGAACCGCTGAACACCGACTTCGAGGGAAACGAACTGCTCCTTTCCGACGTTTTGGGGACGGACAGTGAATCCGTTTACGGCGGCGTGGAGAGCAGCGTGGAAAAAGAACTGCTCAAAGACGCGCTCGGGAAACTGCCCGCGCGCGAGCGTAAAATCATGTATCTGCGGTTTGGGCTGGGCGGGCAGGAGGAAATGACGCAGAAGGACGTTGCCGATAAGCTCGGAATTTCGCAGAGCTACATTTCGCGGTTGGAAAAGAAGATTATCGAGCGGCTGAAAAAGGAAATTTCCAAACTCGTATAAACGGCGGAAAAAAGTTGTCATTTCCGCGCGTTCGTGTTATACTGAAATTCAGGAGCCATTATGGAAGAAGAACACAAAACCGAATCCGAAGAGAGGGAAGAAAAACCCGAAAAGCGGAAAAACGCCTTTCTGGAATTTCTTACGAACGTCGTACGCGGCGCCGCCATCGGCGTGGCGTTTATCATTCCTGGGTTTTCGGGCGGTTCGGTTGCGGCGATTTTGGGCATTTACGAGCGGCTCGTGGGCGCCATCGCCGATATTTTTAAAAGTTTTAAAAAGAGCATCGTATTCCTGTTGCCGATTCTGTTGGGCATGCTGCTCGGGATCGCGGCGTTTATTTTGCCGATCCAGTGGGGGTTGAAACGATTTCCGATTCCCACCGTAACGCTGTTCGTGGGGTTGGCGATCGGCGGAATCCCTTCCGTGACCGATAAAATGAAGGGCGGCAAGGTAAGCTGGAAGCACGTGCTTGCGGGAATGCTTCCGCTGATTGCGGCGGCGGGGCTGTGCTGGATTCCGCACGGAGTGGAAGTCGATCTCTTTGGGTTGAATTTCGGCGGATATCTGCTGCTGATACTGATCGGAATCGTAGGTTCGTGCGCGCTCGTCGTGCCGGGGATTTCCGGTTCGATGTTGTTGCTCATTTTCGGATATTATAATCCGATCGTATCTCTCTTGACCAACCATTTGTTAAAGGGAGATCAGGTCGGCGTCTGCATTCTCGTATTGCTGTGCCTTGCGGTAGGGATCGTCGTCGGATTTTTCGGGATTTCCGTTCTGATGAAGTTCTTGCTCAAAAAGTTTCCGCGGGGGACGCATTTTGCGATTCTGGGCTTTATCGTCGGTTCGATTCCCGCCGTTTACGCTTCCGCCGCCGGCGACGCAGGGCTTACCTGGGGCACCCTTCCCGCGAACCCCTGGTACTGGGCGGTAACCGTTTTGTTGCTCGCTGTCGGAATGACGATTTCCTATCTGCTCGTGTATTTTGCAAGGAAAAAGACGAAGCAATCGGAGCCCGATCCGAACCGAAACTGAATTTCAATGCTGCCGACGCAATGCGCGCCGGCAGTGTTTTTTCTTGACAAACGAACGATCGGGAATTATAATGTATGAAAAGTAATACTTTTCATACGGAGGCAAATATGGACGGACATTTTCCCGAAGGGAAATATATGGCGACGGTAAAAATCGGAAGCAAAGGGCAGATCGTGATTCCGAAGGAAGCGCGCGACTTGTTCGGGTTGAAAGCAGGCGACAGCTTAATTTTAATGGCGGATCGGGGTCAGGGAATCGCCTTGCAGCCTTTTGCGTATGCCGAAACGTTCTGGAAGACGGTTTCCGATCTGAATGGGGAAAAGCAATGACGGCGCTTTCCGTACGGAATTTGACGAAGCGCTACCCTTCGTTTACGCTGGACGGCGTTTGCTTTGCGGTGGAAGAGGGGCGGGTGTGCGGTCTTGTCGGCGCGAACGGCGCGGGCAAAAGTACTCTGCTCAAAGGAATTTTGGGGTTAATTTCCGCGGAGGGCTCGGCAAAAATTTTCGGCTATCCCGCGGCTTCCCGCGAAGCAAAGACGCTCGTCGGATATTCGGGCGGCGGATTCCGCTGTTATCCGCAGACGAAGCTGAAAAAAATTGCGGCGGTCACGGCGTCCTTTTACGAGCGTTGGGATCAGGCGACGTTCGAACGGCTGTGCGGGCGATTCGGGCTTTCTCTCGAAAAGAAGACTTCGGAATGTTCGGAGGGAATGCGGGTGAAGTTTTCGCTCGCGCTGGCGGTTTCGCACGGCGCGCGGCTGCTCGTTCTGGACGAACCGACGAGCGGGCTCGATCCGCTCTCCCGCGAAGAATTTTGCGACTGCATTCTCGCGCTGGTGCGGGAAGAGGGCGTTGCGGTGTTGTTTTCCACGCACGTCACTTCCGACCTTGCGCGCATTGCCGACGACGTCGTTCTTCTTTCCAACGGAAAAGTGTTGGCAAACGAGCCGCTCTCTGCGTTGAAGGAGCGATATCTGCTCGCGCACGTCGACGATCGGGAAGCGGCGCGCCGTCTGATCGGGGCGAAAGAAGTGAAAGAGGGCTTCGAAGGGCTGATTTTGCAAAAAGACCGTTCGGAATCCGTTTCCCTCCGTGTGCCGACGCTGGACGAAATCATCATTCATCTCGAATGCGAACGGAGGTCGTTATGCGCGCGAAACTGATCAAAAAAGAATTTGCGCTCTCGGCGCATCCTACGAATTATCTGTTTCTTGCTTTCTGCCTGTTCGTGTTGATCCCCAACTATCCCTACGAAGTTGCGTTCTTCTTTTCGGGACTCGGCACGTTTTTCGTTTGCCTGACGGCGCGGGAAAACGGCGATCTGTACTATACTTGCGCGCTACCCGTAAAAAAGGGGGACGTTGCGTTGGCGCGCGTTCTGTTCTGCATGATTTTTCAGTGTGCTTTGCTTCTGCTTACGGGGATTGCCGTGCTCGTGAAAGAGGTCTGTTTTCCGCCCGAAATGCAAATCAATCTGGCGGGATCGTGTGCGAATCTGGCGCTTTTGGGGCACGGCGGCGTGCTGCTCGGAACGTTCAATCTGATTTTCTTTCCGCTCTATTTCCGCAATCCCGTAAAAGTCGGGCGGCCGTTCGTGCTTGCTTCGGCGGTACAGTTCGTCGCGATTGCGGCGCTGTGTGCGCTGCGCTTTACCGCGCCTGTCTATTCCGATTTGCTCGTTGCGCCCGATCCTGCGAATATGGCGGCAAAGGCGGCGGTGTTTTCCGCAGGGATTGTGGTTTACGCGGCGTGCAGCGCGGCGGCTTGCGTTCTTTCGCAAAGACGCTTCGAAGCAACCGATTTGTAACGCGGTTTCCTTTGCAATTCGTTTGATTAAAGCGGAAAAATATGGTATAATGCGGTAAAAAGAGCTACGGAGAGACGTATGTTGCAGGTAAATAACGTAAGTTTACAGTACGGAAGTAAAAAATTATTCGAAGAAGTCAATCTGAAATTCACGAAGGGGAATTGCTACGGCATCATCGGTGCGAACGGCGCGGGGAAATCCACCTTCTTAAAAGTGCTTTCGGGCGAAATCGAACCCAACAAGGGGGACGTGAGTCTCGACAAAAACGAGCGTATGTCCGTGTTGGCGCAGAACCAGAACAAATACGACTTCGAAACGGTACTCCGCACGGTCATGCTGGGGCATAAACGTCTGGTCGAGATCATGGACGAAAAGGACGCGCTTTACGCGCACGCCGATTTTACCGAGGCGGACGGCATCCGCGCTTCCGAACTGGAGAGCGAATTTGCCGAACTCGGCGGCTGGGAAGCGGAGAACGAAGCGGAAATGCTGCTCAACGAGCTGGATATTCCAAAAGAGTTTCACGACGTAAAAATGGTCGATCTCGACGCGAAGCGCAAAGTTCGCGTGCTGTTGGCGCAGGCGCTGTTCGGCAATCCCGACGTATTGCTGTTGGACGAGCCGACGAACAACCTCGACTTAAAGACGGTGCGCTGGCTCGAAAATTATCTGCTCGATTTCGAAAACACGATTATCATCGTATCCCACAACCGTCACTTTTTAAACAAGGTCTGCACGCACATTTGCGACGTGGACTTCGGGAAGATCAATCTCTATTTGGGCAACTACGATTTCTGGTACCAGACTTCGCAATTGCTTGCCCGCCAGCAGCGCGATGCGGATAAGAAGGCGGAACAGCGCGCGCAGGAATTGAAGGACTTTATCGCCCGCTTTGCGGCGAACGCGAGCAAATCGCGTCAGGCGACCTCGCGCAAAAAGGAACTCGAAAAGCTCACGATTTCCGATTTCAAACCGTCGCTGCGCAAATACCCCTTTATCGATTTCAAGTACGAGCGCGACATCGGTAACGACATTCTTGCGGTGGAAGGGCTTACCAAACAGGGTTATTTCGAAAACCTTTCGTTTACCGTACAGAAAGGGGATAAAATCGGCGTGATTTCCGATAAATCCACCGCGGTTACCATGCTGTACGATATTTTAACGGGCAAGGAAGAACCGGAAGCGGGTACGGTGAAGTGGGGCAAAACCATTTCGCATTCCTACTTTCCGCAGAACAACAACGAATACTTCGAGGGTTGTTCGCTCAACCTCGTACAGTGGCTTTCGCAATTTTCCAAAGATCATTACGAAGAATATCTGCGCGGCTGGCTGGGGCGCATGCTCTTTTCGGGCGAAGAGGCGTTAAAAGAAGCAAAAGTGCTTTCGGGCGGCGAAAAAATGCGTTGCATGCTTTCCAAAATGATGTTGGAAGGCGGGAACTTTTTGATCTTCGACGAGCCGACCAATCACCTTGATCTGGAATCGATTACTTCGCTCAACAACGGGCTTACCGTGTTCAAGGGCTGTATGCTGCTCACTTCGCACGACCAGGAACTCATGAATACGGTGTGTAATCGCATCATCGTGATCAACGGAACGAAAACGTTCGACAAAAACGTTACGTTTGACGAATACGTGGAAATTACCAACAATTAAAAAAGAGCCGTTTGCGCCGTTCTGCGTGAACGGCTTTTCGTTTGAATTTCGAACGCGCGCGCTGCGTAGGATTGCACTTTGCCGAATATTTTGTTATAATTGAGAAACAAATCGCATTTGTCATGAAAATAAGACAAAATTGCGGAAAATACGGATGCGAAACAAAAAGAATTTTGTCGCATCGACATATCTTTACAAAAATAGACGAATTTTGTAAAAAATTATATGAATATTGTACAAAAATAGCTTTACAAATCTGAATTTGCAGTTTATAATTCGAAATACAAGAAAAATAAGAGGTGCGGTATGAAAAAATTATTGATTTTGGAAAGCAACGAAGCGTTTGCCGAGGAACTTTCTACATATTTTTCCAAAGAGGGGTACGACGTTTGCGGCGTGACCGACGACGGCGCGGAAGGCTTAAAACTCATCGAAAAATTTGCTCCTTCGGTGATCGTTCTGGGGCTTTTGCTGAAAAATATCGACGGATTTTCCGTAATGGAATCGGCGCGCGCCGGCGGGAAGAAAATCGATTTTGTCGTTACAGGAAATTTTGCCGACGATAAAATCATCAACCGCGCCATTGCGCTCGGCGCAAGATATTATTTGATGAAGCCCGTTTCCGCCCAGATCGTGGGGGAACGCGTCGCGGAAATATCCGCGCCCGAAAACGCGCCCGCCGCCGAAAAATACGAACGCAAGCGGGCAGGCTCTCTGGACGAGAGAATCAGTAATATTTTCATTTCCATCGGAATCCCGCCGCACATCAAGGGGTACGGCTATCTGCGCGAGGGCATTAAACTTGCGGTGAACAACCCCGGAATCATCAACAACATTACCAAAGGGCTCTATCCCGTGATCGGCGAAAAATTCAATACCTCGGCAAGCAAGGTGGAACGCGCGATCCGCCACGCGATCGAAGTCGCCTGGAACAGGGGGCGCGTCGACGCGGTAAACGCCATTTTCGGCGCGCGCGTTTATATCGGATCGGAAAAACCCACCAACAGCGAATTCATCGCGTTGGTTGCCGATAAACTCATTCTCGAAAGCATGGTTTGATTTTTCGTTTTGCAATCAATCCGCACGGCGCATTGCGCGCCTTGCGGATTTTTCTTTGCGTCCGAAAACCGCCGCGCATCCGCCGCGCGAAAAAAATATGAAATTCTTACGGAATATCGTTGAAAATTCCGCGCGGAAATGTTATACTGTAATATGAAAAAATGTGCGTTATTCCCGTTTCGGGAAATAATACGGAGGACTTTGCGGTGAACAGTTTGGGACGCGGAGACGAGAAAAGAGATAAAAATAAAGCTTCCGTGATCACGCGGGAGACCGTCGGCATGACGATGCTGCTTTTCGGCGCGATCATATTTTTTATTGCGGTTACGGGCCCGATCGTATTCGGCGCGCCCGGCACGGCGATTACGGCGTTCTTTTTGGGACTCTTCGGGTACTTTTTCTATCCGCTCGACCTGTTTATAATTTATCTCGGCGTGTCGCTCATCAGCGGTAAAAAATTCATTTCGGGCAAGTGGCTTGCGCGCGGACTCTTTCTGATCGCTTCGGTATTTCTGATCGTGCATACCGCGACGGCGGAACCCTTCGTAAAGGCGGGTTACGGCGGATACCTTTCCGGTTGCTGGAAGGCGGCGGGCGAGAGCGCCGCCAACGGCACGGGTGGCGGCGTTCTGTTCGGATTGATCGCTTTCCCCGTACGCTTTTTGCTTTCCGCGCCGGGCGCTTACGTATTCTTTTCGCTGCTTACGGCGCTTTCGGTCTTTCTCATTCTTTGGGCGACGCCGTTCAAGCGGCTCGTCAAAGGCGGTTTCGGCAAAAGCGGTCGCGCAAAGCGACAAGAATCCGTCCGTACGAATGCAGTGGAATTTGACGATTTATCCGTTCCCGCACACCGCTCCATCGAAGAGCCTCTGCCGCAGACACAGTTCGAACCGCTCCCTTCGGCGACGAAAAACCATATCAAACCCGTTTCTCCCGAAGAAAAGGAAGCGAGCCGAGATATTCTGTTTTCGGGCGACCGCGCGCGGAATTACCGCGAAAATCTGATTTTCGACCGCGACTCGCAGTTCAATACGACGCCCAGACGCAGCAGCGTAAAACCGTTGACGGAAGGTCAGTACGACGTACCGCAGCCCGGTTTTAAAGCCGCAACCGTTTACGAACCTTCCAAGCCCGATTACGCCGCGCCCGTATATACCGCGCCCAGCTATTCGGAACGTTATTCTTCGCAGGCGGAAACGGTTCGCCCCGCGATGCCGCGCAAGATCACGCCCGCAGAAAAAATTTCCCCCGCGGAAGACGCGGCTTATACGCCGACTCCCTCTTATCGCGCGCCGAGCGCCGCGCTCCCCGAAACGAACGATTTTTACGCGCACGACGTTGCGCCTGCAAAAGAGGAACCCGTCGAAGAGAGTCGGCAGGAAGCGGAGGAAACGCCCGCACGCGGTTATTTCCCGTTCGGGACGGATTTCCGCAGAGAAGAATATGAAACGCCCGTTTCGCGCGCGCCCGTAAAACCCGTGCGCGACGAACGCGAAATTTTACTCACGCCCGCGCCCGAAGAACCCGTACAGGAGGAAGCGGACGAATTGCCTGCAAGCAGAACGGAAGAGGACTCTTTCCGCAACCTTTTTGCGCGTCCCGCAGAGCGGACGGAAGCGCGGGAAGAACCGCAGGAAACGGCGCTTGCCGCGGAGGCGGTGATTGCCGATCCGTTTGACCGTCGGGAAACCCGCTTCGGATTCGGCGCCGACGTGCAGCCGCCCGAAGAGGAAGAAGCGCCCTCCTTCCGCACGTTCGAAGCCCCCGCGCGCACGAGCAGCGCCGACTTATTCGATTCGGACGACGAGCCTGAAATCGACGACGCGGATTTCCGCGCCGAACCCGACGCGGGAACGGCGCCCGTGCGTACGCGTTCGTTCGAAGAACGCGGTTTCCGCGAGAGCGGATTCCGTGAAAGCCGCATCCGCGAAACGGCGGTTTCCGAAGAGCCCGCCGCGCCCGCACCCCAACCGAAGCGGCACGTTTACAAGCCTTACCGCCGCCCCGGCTACGAACTGTTCGTGCCCTACGACGATACGGTTACCGTTTCGCAGGAGGAAATCGAGCATAACTCTTCCGTCATCGTCGATACGCTCGCAGGATTCCGCGTAGACGCCGAAGTCGTAAAAGTGCGTTCCGGTTCTTCGGTGACGCGGTACGACATCGATATTCCCAAAAACATTGCCGTACGCATGGTCGTCAAGCGCGATGCCGAAATCGCGATGCGTCTGCACGCGCGCGACGGCGTGAATATTTATCCCAACTCCGAAGTGGGCGTGGTTTCCATCGAAGTGCCAAACTCCAAACGCGCGACGGTCGGGCTTCGTTCCGTGCTCATGGCGGACGAATACGTTAACGCAAAGCCCAACTCGCTGATGTTTGCGATCGGGAAAGACATCGAAGGGCGCAACGTCTGCGGCAACATCGTAAAAATGAAGCACATCCTCGTCGCGGGGTCTACGGGTTCGGGAAAAAGCGTTTGCTTGAACGCTATGCTCATCAGCCTGATCTGCCGTTATTCGCCCGAAGAATTGCGGCTCATTCTCATCGATCCGAAAAAAGTGGAGTTCGCCATTTTCGACGGACTGCCGCACCTCATGATCAACGAAATTATCGCTGACGCGCAGAAGGCGGTTACCGCGCTCAACTGGGCGATCAAAGAAATGGAGCGGCGGTACACGCTGTTCGAACGCAAGACGCGCGGCGGCGTAAACGTACACAATCTCGACGAATACAACGCCTGTCTGACCGAGGACGAAGAACGGCTTCCCAAAATCGTGATCGTCGTAGACGAGCTTGCCGATCTCATGTCGGTTGCCAAGAAGGATATCGAAGACCGCATTCAGCGGCTCGCGCAGAAGGCGCGTGCGGCGGGAATGCACCTCGTGATCGCAACGCAGCGTCCTTCGGTCGACGTCATTACGGGCGTCATTAAGGGGAATCTGCCCACCCGCCTTGCGTTCCGCGTCATTCAGGAAGTGGACTCGCGCACCATTCTCGACGAATCGGGCGCGGAAAAACTGCTCGGCAACGGCGACATGCTGTACCGTACGGAGGGCATGTTTAACTGCCTGCGCGTGCAGGGCGCGTTTATCAGCTCGCAGGAAGTGCAGGCGGTAATCGAGAACATCAAAGCAAACAACGAAGCGTATTTCGACGATTCCGTCGCCGATTACATCAACAAGACCAATCAGTCGGACGGCGCGCGTTCGGATGCGGACGACGCAGACGATTCTGTGGATCCGCAGTATATCAAAGCGCTTGCGATCGTGGTCAAGCTCGGTTCGGCTTCCATTTCGCTCATTCAGCGCAAATGTTCGGTCGGGTATAACCACGCGGGCAAAATCATGGAATGGATGGAAATTATGGGCTACGTCGCACCCTTCGACGGCAAGGCGAAGGCGCGCGCCGTGATCCTGACCAAAGAGGAATTCGAAGCCAAATACGGGAGTCTCGATTGATGAACAAAGTTTTCGGCATGATTTCTCTCGGGTGCGATAAAAACCGCGTGGACGGCGAGCGCATTCTGGGGGAAATCAAACGGCACGGCTGCGAAATTACGGGGGATATTTCCCGCGCGCAGGTGCTCATCGTGAATACCTGCGCTTTTTTAAACGCCGCGCGGGAGGAATCCATTCAGGCGGTTCTCGAAAGCAACGGTTACAGAAGCGGAAATTTGGAAAAAATCGTTGTAACGGGTTGTCTGAGCGAAAAATTTATCGGCGAACTGTTTCCCGCGCTCACCGAAGCGGACGTGTTTCTGGGGCTCAACGACGTGGAAAGGCTCTTCCCCGCGCTCGAACAATCGTATGCCGAAGGCCGTGTGAACGCCGTGGGCACGGGCGCCGTGCGCGGGCTGACCGAACGCGTCGTTACCACCGCGCCGCATTTGAAATATCTGAAAATCGCGGACGGCTGTTTCAATCATTGCACCTATTGTCTGATTCCAAAAATCCGCGGGAAGTACGTTTCTTATCCCGAAGAGGAACTGATTGCCGAAGCAAAGTCTTTGGGACAGACGGAAGAACTCGTACTCGTCGCGCAGGACACCACCCGCTACGGCGAGGACAAAGGCGAAAATCAATTTGTAAATTTAATAAAAAAAATTTCCGAACTGGACAATATCTGTCATATTCGTCTGCTATACTGTTATCCGGAAGTGGTGACCGACGAGCTGATCGGCGAGTTAAAGCGTAACCCGAAGCTGATCAAATATCTCGATATTCCGTTGCAACATTCGGAAGACCGCATTCTAAAACTCATGGGGCGGCGGGGCAGCAAGGCGCAGTACCGCGCGCTGTTTGAAAAACTGCGCAGGGAAATTCCCGATATTGCGATCCGCACCACGTTTATCGCGGGATTTCCCTCCGAAACGGAGGGGGAACACGAGGCGATGAAAGCGTTTTTGGAAGAAATAAAATTCGAAAACTGCGGCTTCTTTGCCTATTCGCGCGAACCCGAAACGCCCGCTTACAAACTGCCCGGTCAACTTCCCGCAAAGGTGAAGCAAAAGCGCGTGCGCGCGCTGTACCGGACGCAGCAGGCGATCTCCCGCGAAAAGCTTTCAACATACGCGGGAAAAACGCTCTCCGTCGTGTGCGACGGAATCGATTATGAAAAATCTTGCTTTGTCGGACGGGCGTTCTTTCAGGCGTCCGAAATCGACGGAGCCGTATATTTTACCGCCCGCTATGCGGAAACGGGCAGGCGGTATCCGGTTCGAATCGAACGCGCCGATGCGTACGATCTGTACGGCGCGGCGGAGGAGGAAGTATGAATCTGCCCAACAAAATTACGCTCACGCGCATCTTTATGATTCCCGTGTTCGTCGCGGTGTTCTATTGCGGGTTTTCCACGCCGTGGTGTTTTCTCGCTTCGGCGGGGGTGTTCCTGCTTGCGGCGCTTACCGACGCGCTCGACGGGCACATCGCGCGGTCGCGCAATCTGGTGACCAACCTCGGCAAGTTTTTGGACCCGATTGCGGATAAAGTGCTCGTTTCCACGGCGCTCATCGTCATTCTCACCGTTCCGACGGCGTTCCAGATCTACGTTTACGGCGTATTCGGAATCATTGCGGCGGGGGTATGCACGGCGCTCATTCTTGCGCGCGAGATCATCGTAAGCGGATTCCGCATCATCGCGGCGGGCAGAAATCTGGTGCTCGCGGCGGATAAACTGGGCAAGGTCAAAACGACGACCCAGGATATCGCCGTGGTCGTATTGCTCGTTGCCATGTCCTTCCCCGGAACGGACGCCGGCGTGATTCTTGCACATATCGGATTGGGATTCTTGATCCTCTGCACGCTCCTTACGGTGGTTTCGGGCGTGAACTATCTTGTGAAGAACAAACAGGTACTCAAAGATGAAGGACGGGAAGAATGAAATACGCGGGGATCGTACTCAGGAATAAAAAGAATCCGCTCTCTTCCGTTTCGTACGAAGGGGTGTTCGACGCGCTCCTGTCGGGCGGGGTGTTTTTGGATGAAATCGTGTTTTTGTCTTACGACGCGCCTGCGGAGCTTACGGCGGCGCTTTCCCGTCTTATGCCCGATTGCGACGCGGTGACGGTGGTCTGCGACGGCGTGCTCGTGTCCGCGGCGAAAAACGCGGTTTCCACGGCGGCGGGCAAGCCGTTTTCCGAAGAGCATTTGCTGGAAACGGAACGCTCCCTCGTGGCGGTATTGCCCGACGGGACGGAAGGCGCCGAACTCGCGCGCGCCGCGCTCGTGCCGCGCATCGATTCGCGCAGAAACAATTCGTATCTTCGGGTGGTGATTTGCGCCGTTTCCGTGCCTGCGGAGCTTTTGAGCGAAACGCTGAAGCTTGCAGTGGAGGCGGGCAAGGGCAGGCTTGAACTGCACGCGAGCGAAAAGTTCGGCTGCGTGCGGATCGAACTCATCTACGACCGCGAAACGCCGAAAATGATTGCCGACGAAGTGGTGCGCGTGATCGCTTCCGAACTGAAAGATTACGTGTACGCGCTCGAAGACGTGTCGGTTGCGGAGCGGCTGTTCGAAACGCTGAAACTGCGCCGCCTGCGGATCAGTACGGCGGAATCCTTTACGGGCGGCGGCGTGGGGCGGGCGCTCGTCCGGATCCCCGGTGCGAGTTCGGTCTTCTTCGAAGGACTGAATACTTACGACAACAAATCCAAATGCGAACGGCTCGGCGTTTCGGATTTTACGATCAAGAATAAGGGCGCCGTGTCCGACGAAACCGCCTACGAAATGGCGGCGGGGCTGATCGCACGGGGCAATTGCGACGTCGCCGTGGCGACCACGGGCGTTGCGGGGCCGACTGCCGCGGGTACGGATAAACCCGTAGGATTGTGCTTCATTGCGGTGGGCACCAAAGAACGCGTGCGCGTTTTCCGCTTCCGTTTGGCGGGCGACCGCGAAACGGTGACCGAAACTGCGGTCAATCTCGCGTTGTTTTTAACGTATCGGGAATTGAAACAGAACTGATAAAAAAAGACAGGAGAAAACATAAATGAACGAAGAAAAACTCAAAGCGTTGGACGCCGTCCTCGCGCAGATCGAAAAATCGTACGGAAAAGGCGCGATCATGAAGCTCGGGCAGGACGCGGGCAATACGGATATCGAAGTGATTCCCACGGGCTGCTTGGCGCTCGATCTGGCGCTCGGCATCGGCGGGCTTCCCCGCGGCAGAATGGTGGAAATTTACGGACCCGAATCTTCGGGTAAAACCACCGTTGCGCTTCACGCGGTTGCGCAGGCGCAGAAGGCGGGCGGAATCGCGGCGTTTATCGATGCGGAACACGCGCTCGATCCCGTTTATGCGAAGCATCTCGGCGTCAATCTCGACGAACTCTACGTTTCCCAGCCCGACACGGGCGAACAGGCGCTCGATATCGTCGATTCGCTCGTACGTTCTTCCGCGGTCGATATCATCGTGGTGGACTCCGTTGCGGCGCTCACGCCCAAAGCGGAAATCGAAGGGGATATGGGCGATTCGCACGTGGGGTTGCAGGCGCGGCTCATGAGCCAGGCGCTCAGAAAGCTGACGGGAATCGTGAACAAGAGCAAAACCTGCGTGGTCTTTATCAACCAGCTGCGCGAAAAGGTGGGCGTGATGTTCGGCAGCCCCGAAGTGACGCCGGGCGGCAAAGCGCTCAAATTCTACGCTTCCGTTCGAATCGACGTGAGAAAGACGGACATTTTAAAGGACGCGGACGGCGCTGCGGGAAACCGCACGCGTGCGAAAGTGGTCAAGAACAAACTTGCGCCTCCCTTCCGTCAGGCGGAATTCGATATCATGTACGGCGAGGGCGTTTCGCAGGAAGGGTGCATTATCGATCTGGGCGTGCAGTACGACATCATCAAAAAGAGCGGCGCGTGGTTCAGTTACAACGACAACAAGCTTGCCAACGGCAAGGAAAAGATGCGACTGTTCCTGAAAGACAACCCCGAACTTGCCAAAGAAATGGAAGATAAAATCCGCAATGCGGCAAAGGGAAGCACGGTAGACGAAGTCGCCGGCGGGGAAGACGCTGCGGAATAACGCAAAACCCGCCCTTTCGGGGAGATTTATTCGACTATGAAACATCAATTCGTGCGCGCGGCGGCGGCAAGTCCCGAATCGCGGATTGCCGATCCCGCATTCAACGCAAAAAAAATTATTGAAACGATCGGGGAACAGGCAAAGGCGGGGGTGGAAATCCTCGTCTTTCCCGAACTTTCGCTGTGCGGTTATACCTGCGGCGATTTGTTGCTGCAACCTGCTTTGACGGAAGAGTGCCTTTCGGCATTGCTCGAAGTTGCGGCGGAGACGAAAGATCGGAAGATGATCGTGTTCGTCGGACTTCCCGTTTCGTTTCGCGGAAAACTGTATAACTGCGCCGCATGCGCGGCAGACGGAAAAGTGGCGGGCATCGTGCCCAAAACGCATATTTCGGATTACGGCGCGTGCAGCGAATCGCGTTATTTTTCGCCCGCGCCCGAAGGGAGTTTTACGGTTGCATTGCGGGAAGGCGTTACCGCGCCCTTTTCGGCAAACTTACTTTTCCGCGATGCGCAGTATCCCGAAATCGCGGTTTCCGCGCAGTTCGGCGGAGATTCGGTCGTAAATTCCGCGATTTCCGTCTGTTTGAACGCTTCCGAAGAGCGGGCGGGCAAGCGCGATTTCCGCAAAAGACAACTTTCAGCGCAATCGGAAGCGCGCGTCTGCGCGTGTATCGCCGCGGAAGCGGGTTCTTGCGAAAGCACGACGGACTGCGTCTTTTCGGGCAATCATCTGATTTACGAAAACGGAATTTGTTTGGCGGAGGCGCTGCCTTTTTCGAATGAAATTGCGCTTGCCGAGATCGACGCGGGCGCTTTGCTGTATGAAAGAAAGCGCGGAAAGATTGCCGTGCAGGCGGAAACGTACTGCGAGGCAGTCTGCTCGTTTATCGGCGACGGCGAACTCCGTCTTCGCAAAGTGCCGCGTCTGCCTTTCGTGCCGGACGAAGCGGAAAATCCCGCTTTCCGCGCCGAAGAAATTCTTTCCGTTCAGTCGCACGCGCTCGCAAGGCGGCTTGCGCATACGGGCGCAAAGACGGCGGTGATCGGCGTTTCGGGCGGGTTGGATTCCGCGCTTGCGCTGCTGGTGACGGCGCGCGCGTTCGATTTGCTCGGCAAGCCCCGCAGCGGGATTGTGGCGGTCACGATGCCGGGCTTCGGAACGACGCGAAAGACGAAGGACAATTCCCTCGTTTTAATGCGGGAGATCGGCGCGACGTACCGAACGGTGCGTATTTCCAAAACGGTCGTCCGGCATTTTAAGGATATCGGGCACCCGCTCGAAGCGCGGGACGCAACTTACGAAAACGCGCAGGCGCGCTACCGCACCATGATTTTAATGGATATTGCAAACCAAACGGGCGGGCTGGTCGTCGGCACGGGCGATCTGAGCGAACTTGCGTTGGGTTGGTGTACGTACAACGGCGATCATATGAGCATGTATGCAGTCAACGCAGGCGTGCCGAAGACGCTCGTAAAATATCTAGTCGCACGCGAGGGCGAACGGCTGGGCGGGAAGCTTGGCAAGGCGCTCGCCGCGGTAGTGAATACCGAAATTTCCCCCGAACTTCTTCCGCCCGATCCTTCCGGAAACATTGCGCAAAAGACGGAAGATCTGGTCGGCCCTTACGAATTGCACGATTTCTTTTTGTACCGCATTCTGCATTGCGGCGATTCGCCCCGAAAAGTTTACGATCTGGCGCGGTACGCGTTTTCGGGCGATCGGGAAGACGAAATCAAAAAATGGCTGGTTTCTTTCTATCGCAGATTCTTTTCTCAGCAATTCAAGCGAAGCTGTATGCCCGACGGGGTGAAAGCGTGTTGCATCTCTCTTTCGCCGCGAACGGACTGGCGCATGCCATCCGACGCGTCGTGCGCGCTGTGGCTTAGGGAAGCGGAAAACTTATAACGAAAAAAAGCGGAGCAATGCTCCGCTTTTTTATTTTTGCATAATTATCGGGATCGGGGAGGTTGCACGGACAGGTGCATGTTTTGTTTGTGAACGACGTTTTCTTTTCGGTATTGCGAGGGCGTGAGCCCCGTATATTTTTTAAAATTCTCGGTAAAATGAGGTAGAGAATCATACCCGATTTCCGAGGCGATGTGCAATACGGTAAAATCGGTATTCGTGAGCAAAGTGCAGGCGTAGCACATGCGGCGGTCGATCTGATAGCGCACGATGGTCTTTCCCGTGAGTTCTTTGAATGCGGAAATCAAAAGGGAGGGCGAAATCGGATATTGCGCGTACACTTCGGCAATGTCCCCGTCGATTTGTTCGAGACTGTCGAGCCGCATTTTCAAATCGACTGCGTAGCGCTGGGGAGAGGTGAGCGTTTCCTGAACTTTTGCAAACGGCTTTGCTGGAAGCGCCTGCGGGCGGTAGCATGCGGCGGTTACCGCAAGGAACAAGCGAACGGAATGCAACCGCATTTCGCTGTTTTCGTAATGCGTGGCGCGTTTTGCAAGAGTGAGTAAAAATTCGTAAGCGCTGTTTTCCAGTCGCACGCAAAGGCATTGCGGCGCTTGGATATCCGTATAGAGCGCGGAAGAAAACAGTCTTACGTTTTCTTCGAAAAATTGCGGTTCCACGCTCATGTTCAGAATTTTGGATTCGCCTTTTCCCGTGTAATCGATGCGGTGGTACTGACCTTTGGGAATAAAATAAACGGAATGTTTTTCCAGTTTTACCTGTTCGTCGTTATAGTAGTGTACGAAACCGTCGTCAATGGTCAAAAAAAGCTCGTAAAAATCCACGTGGCAGTGGTAGTCCGTCGTGCTTTTGTTCCACCAATGCACGCTATACGGCAATTTCGGGTCTAAAAAGGTCTGTTTTGCAAGATAATCGTATTTTTTCATAATGCGTTCCGCTGCTCTTTTCTGATTATTGTACGCCGAAACGCAAAAAAAATCCATTGTTTTTTCAGTATTTTTCAAAGAACGCTAAAAAAATCGGCACGTTTGCTGAAAAAAACCATAAAGACAATGTACATTTCATCCATTATACTGAAACCAGAACGTATGAAAATATGCAAAGGAGTAAAGTTATGAAACGAATTTTGTCCTATCTTGTGCTTGCGGCGATGCTGTTGGTCGGTTTCGCGGGCTGCGCTTCCGTGAAGTATACCGTCAGTTACAGCGTAGACGGAACGGTCAGCACGGAAACGGTGGAAAAGGGGGGCACGGCGACTTGCGCCGAGCCGGAAGCGATCGAGGGAAAAACCTTCGACGGTTGGTATACCGATCGGGAACTGACCGATCGTTACGACGAACAAACGCCCGTGACGGGGAATATTACCCTGTACGGCACTTGGCGCGACAGCACGCCGTTGCCTTCGACGCATACCGTCACGTTCGTGATCGACGGCGTGTCGCATGCGGTTACGGTTGCGGACGGCGCTGCGGCGGTTTACGAAGATCCGTCTAAAACGGGTTACATCTTCAACGGCTGGTATACCGACGAAAAATGTACGCAAAAGTATCAGATGTCCTCCCCCGTAACGGGAGATCTTACGTTGTATGCGGGTTGGAAAGAAGTGAATATTCCCAAAAACTTTACCGTAAAATTCGATCTTGCGGGCGGTTCGGCAAATCCCGCGATTGCGCAGCAGTCGGTTAAAGAAGGCGGTAAGGCAAAACAACCCGAAAACGATCCATACAAAAAAGGCAATACCTTCCTCGGATGGTATTTAGACGGCACGGTTTACGATTTCGAAGCGCCGGTCACGAAGAATCTCACGATCGTTGCGCAGTGGAGCGAGAACGTGCCCGTTGCAACCGCGACTTCCGAAGCGGCGAATCACGGTGCGGCGCTCGCGATCGACGGCAATTCCGAAACGTACTGGCAGGCGGCTTCCGCAGGCGAAGCGTCGTTGACGCTCGACCTTGCGCGGGTAGCCGAGGTTCGCTCGGTCACGCAGGTGTTTGCAACCGAGGCGGAATGGAAGTTCGAACTTGCGGGCTCGATGGACGGCAGAAATTGGGCGCCCTTCGGGACGGTGACTGCAATCGAGGCGAAGGATGAATTTACCGTGTCCGCAGGCACGTACGCGTATTTCCGCTATATCCGTTTAAACGTACTCGAAGGCGGCGTGGCTTCCAGCCGTGCGCTTTCCGTAAACAGAGTTGACCTTGCCGAGGGCACGAACGTTGCGCTCGGTATGAAAGGCGGTGCGACGAGCTGGACTGCGGGCGGTGAAACCGAGTTGGCTTTTGACGGCAATTACGATACTTTCCACTGTTCCAACGACGGCGGTTTCCCGAAGTTCCTTTCCGTGGAATGGACGTATAACGTTTACGTCGACCGCATCGAGCTGCATTATCCGAACGACGGCGAGTACAGCTTCCACGTCGAAGTGCGGGAAAAGGGAAGCTCGGAATTCCCCGAAATCGTAAGAGAGAGCGCAGTCCCGTTTGTAAAGGGCGAGCCGATCGTCGTCGAAGTCGGCAGAAAGGTAGATGCGATCGTATTCTGGCTGGACGGCGCGAGCGTGGGCTGGCCTGCAATTTCCGAAATGAACGTATTCGGGTTTAAGGATCTTGCCGCGAACGCGGCGCCCGAGCAGGCGGAAGGTTACGACGTTTACGAAATCGGGCGCGGCTATCTCGACCGCGTGACGACGGACAGTCCGACGGCGGAATATTCGGCGGACGGCAAGTCCTGGATCCCCGTTGCGATGATCGAAGGCGCGGGCGAAGTGCAGGACGAAGCGGCGTTCGTAAGAGTCAAAGCGGATGCGAACGTTGAAATTTTCGCAACTTCCTTCAACGTAGACCTTGCCCGTTATACGACGGCAACGGCGGATTCTTATACCGACGAAGGGTATCGCCCGGGAATCGCGACGATGAACCCCGAAAATACCTGGGTGCGCGAACGCTTCTGGTGCGCGCAGGGCCCCGGCGAGGAGCACTGGCTGCAAGTCGATCTCGGCAATCCCTGCATCGTCGAGAGCTGGCTGTACGAGTTCCAGGACGAAAGCGATCACAACAACTATGCGTTGAGAATCGAACTGTCTCTCGACGGACAAAGCTGGACGAAGGTGTTCGACAACTTCGACGCGCTTTCGGGCGGTAAAATCTTTACGGGCAAGGCAGACGGCGTGTTGGCGCGTTACGTCCGCGCAACGGTGTTGATCACCGATAACTGGATCAATTGCAAAACGTTCCAGGTTTACGGCGTCGGCGCGCCCGTACGCAACGTGGATTTGGGATAAGGAGCGCGAATGAAAAGAACACTCACCATTTTATTTGCTTGCAGCTGCGCGCTTGCATTTTGCACCGCCTGCGGCGGCAAGAAGGAGTACCATACCGTATCCTTCGACGGCAACGGATTCGAAATCGGGATCGCGTCGCAGCAGGTGGAACACGGCAAAACGGCGAAGGAGCCTCAGGCTCCTTCTGCCGAAGGTTACGAATTCGTCGGTTGGAGCGCGGACGCGCTCGGTACCGAAGCGTATCGGTTTTCTTCTCCGATCACGCAGGACACCGTTCTGTACGCGTGCTGGGCGGTCGAAACGCAGGCGATTTCCACGGCGGAAGAATTCCTCGGCATGGAGCCGGACGGGAACTATCATCTTGCGGCGGATCTTGATTTTTCGGACGTCGCGTTTGAACCGATCGGTTCGGTCGACGAGCCTTTTACGGGGTATTTCGACGGCAAAGGTCACAAACTGGAAAACGTATCTCTTACTTCGGGAAACGCGCCCGCGGTATTCGCTTCCCTTTCGGGTACGGTCAAGAATTTATCCGTCGGACTTACGGCAACGGTTACGGGTTCTCTCGGTACCGTTTATGCGGGCGGCGTCGTCGGATTTTTGCAGGGCGGTACGGTGGAACGCTGCGCAACCGACGTAACCATTCGAATCGACTCGGCGGAAAGCCGTCTTGCGGTCTATGCGGGCGGGATTGCCGGCAGAAGCTATCGCGGCAATATTCGGGCTTGTACCGCACGGGCGGAAATCGACGTTGAAAACGAGGCTGCGGTCTACGCCGGCGGCGTGGTCGGATATAACGGCGGCGAGGCAAAGGATTATGCAACGGTCGCTTCGAGCGTGCATTACGGCAACGTTTCGGCAAAGGCGAAGAAGGACGTTTCCGCGGCGTATGCGGGCGGGATCGTCGGACACAACGGCGGGATCGTGCGCGACAGTTTCAGCCATTCCGCTTCCGTTTCGGCGGCGTGCGGCGATTACCGTGCGTACGCGGGCGGCGTTGCGGGGGATAACAACGGCGGAACGCTGATTCGCTGCTTGTCGTCCGCGAACGTTTCGGCGGCGACGGAGGGCGGCGATACCTTTTTAGGCGCGGTTGCGGGACACCGTTTCCTGGACGACACGATGGAATCGTGTTACGGTTGGAACGGTCAGGAACTGGAACTCAAAGGCGCGGGTGCGAACGACGCTTCGGCGCGTCACCGCCGCATTTCCGCAACGACGGTTACGGCACGGGAGCTGAATTCCAAAGCATGGTACGAGGGAATCGGGCTCGAAGGCTGGACGGTCGAAGAGGGAAAAATACCTTATCTTGCGGGACAGTCGGAAGGCGCGGCGTTTGCAAAGACGGCGGCGAAGGGCACGATGGGAAATCCCTATGAAGTCGGCACCGTGGATGCGCTTCGGAATATGGTTTCGGGGAAGTCGTACGTGTTGACGGCAGACCTCGAACTGGGCGAATGGACGGCGATCGGCAGTTATACCGCGCCTTTCTTCGGGAATCTGGACGGCGCGGGACACCGCCTGTACGGCGTTGAAATCAAGACGGGCGCGGTCGGTATTTTCGGATATCTCAACGGCAGAATCAAAGATCTGCGCGTTGAAATCGCGGCTGCATGCAGCGGCAACGAACAGCGCTACGCGGGCGGCATCGCGGCATACGGGCTGGATGCGGTCGTGGAAGACTGCTTTGCAACCGTCGATTTCGATTTGCAGGCGAACGGCGTCGCTGCGGCGGGGATCGTCGGCTATCTGGACGGCGGTTGGATCGTCCGCTGTGCGGCGGAAGGAAACATCAAAGCGGCGTCTTCCAACCCTTCGGCGTATGCGGCGGGAATCTGTGCGGTGAACGACGGAGAAATTTCTCAAAGCCGCAGTGCGGTTTCGGCAACCGTCGTAGGGACCGTCAACGCTTACGCGGGCGGGATTGCGGCGAAGAATCTCGGCGCAGTGCGCGATTGTTATTATACGGGCAGCGTCCAAGCGGCAAACGAACGCGCGGCAGGCAACGTATATGCGGGCGGACTGACGGCAAGCAACGAAGGCGTTCTGGAAAATTGCTACGATATCGGTTCGGTCATCGGAAAGGACGGAAAACTCGTGCTGAGCGGTTCGGTCGCGGGTTCGAACGTCGGGAAGATCGTCAACTGTTTTGCGCCTGCGGGTACTTCCGTTCTCGGCTACAGTCCCGTACCGACGCAAACGGAGCTGTTTGAAGGGAAGGATCTGGCTTCGCTTGCCGAAAAATTGAACGGGGAACGGTCGGTATGGAAGAACGGTTCCGACCGTCCGATTCTGAGCTGGGAGGAAGCGTAACGAATGAAAACGGGAATTAAAACGACGCTCGCGCTCTGCGCGGCGGCGATCATGGGGTTACAAATCATGCCGGTGAAAACGGGAAGGACTTTTGCAGCGGCCGGTTACGACTTGCAGGCGACTTCGTCGGCGGCTTCGCACGGGGCTTCCGCCGCGGCGGACGGCGATACGGCGACCTACTGGATGCCCTCCGCAACGGACGACGCGCCCGCGTTGCTCTGCGATTTGGGCGAGTTGCGTACGGTCACCGGGTATCAACAGTATTTTCAAAACAAAGACGTGTGGTTTTTCGCCGTCAAGGGTTCGTTGGACGGAGAGCATTGGGCGACGCTTGCCGACTATTCGTCGGGGGCGGCGGGCAAGACGTTTGCCGATACCGTCAGCGGAATTTACCGTTACGTCAAGATCGAATTCTACGGCGCGGAAAACGGTTCTCCGTTCACGAGCGCGGAATTTTCGGTACAGAACAAGCCGCTTTCTGCGGGCGAGAACGTCGCCCTCGGCATGAAGGGGTACAGCGGAAGCTGGGCGGGCGGATACGAGCACGAGCGCGCGTTTGACGGCGACAAAGGCAGCTACTACTGTGCGAACGACGGCAGTTTCCCGCAGTGGTGCGGCGTCGACTGGGAATACGACGTGCTCGTAAACGGCATTCAAATCGAATTGCAGGACTATACGACGACGGATTTCGAAGTGACCGCGAAGAACGAGGCGGGCGATCGCGTGACGGTCGTCGAGCGCGCGCCGCGCACGGGCATCAACTTTACTTTCGAAGTCGAAGGTCGGTATTCCAACTTCGAGTACAAAGTTTATTCTTCGCCCGGTTGGGCGAACCTCGCCGAATTGACGGTGAACGGCTTCAAGGATCTGGCGTCGCAAAAATGCGCCGATGCGGCGTCCGTTTCCACCGAAGCGGGCGGCACGGTATATTCGTTCGATTATCTTACGTATATCCACAAAGTCGTCGGCGCGGAGCAGGTGGAAATTTCAAGCGACGGGTCTTCGTGGGAACCGGTTTCGGCGGAAGGCGTCGAAGCGGTGTGCCGTTACGTGCGCGTTCTCGGCGCGGGACAGGTGAAACTGTACGGAATGACGGTTGCCAAAGACCTTGCGCGCGGGTTGCGGGGCGCGGTGTCCGACTATTCCAACGAAAGTTTTAATGCCGAAAAGTGTACGACGAATCCCGAACACGTCGACGGGCGCAACCAGTTCTGGTGCGCGGAAAGCGCGGGCGGGGAGCATTGGCTCAAACTCGATCTCGGGAACGCGTGCTACGTGGAAGAAGTGGTGCAGAAATTCCAGGATTACAAAAACGGTTATCGGTTTAAGATCGAAGCTTCGCTCGACGGCACGGCGTGGACGAGTTTGTTCGATTCGTACGGCGCGCCCGTTTCGGGGCAGGAATTTTCGGCAAAGGCGGGGGATTTCTACCGCTACGTGCGGCTCACGGTCATGACGGAAGGGAACGACTTTGCAAACAGTAACCAGCTGCAGGTCATCGGATACGGTTCGCCCGTCAAAGAGGGCTGGTGGCAGCGGGAGTCGGGCGTCGTCCGTTATTATCCCAAGGAGCAAAAAGTTTCCATTGCCGAAATGCGCAAGAAGCTCGACGAATACCGTTCCAACGGGTTTAAGGTGATCGAAGTGCACCAGCCCTACGAGGGGCAGGGCGATATCTGGAGCGGACTGGGCGCGACGGATAATTACAACGCGGACCCCGTGAACGGCACGCTGGACGATTGGGCGGCGTTTCTCGATCGGGCGCACGAACTGGGCATGTACGTGTTCATGTTCGGGAACGTCGGATACGCACGCTGCACGGCGGAGTTCTTCCAAAAGGCTTGCCTCGATTATGCGAACGGCGTGCAGTCGCCCGAGCGCGACTGGTTCCTGTTCAGCGAAACGAATCCCGACCCTGCGAAGTGGTTCTGGAGCGACACGGCGAACGCCTATTATTACGCGTACTGGGAAGAAGGCGGACAGATTCCCAACTACAACTTCGATACCGAGGCGTGGCAGAACGAAGCGGAGCGTTACGTAACGTACTGGGCGGACTTCGGGTTTGACGGCGTTGCGCTTGACGCGCCTCCCGCTTATTACTTCGGTTCTCAGGATCCCGCGGCGGTCACTTACGAACATATTACCAAGCCATTGCTTGCGCGCAATATCATGGTGTTGCCGGAAGGGACGGGCGATCACAACTATATTTATTCCTATCATTACAAGGCAGTCCAGAATTACAATATGGGCGGATGGGGCGGCGGCGCCTGGAGCCTTGGCATCGACGCCGTAACCGATCGGAACGCCCGCTCGATCGACGATCTGATCAAGGGCGGACGCGACAACGTGATTGCGCTGGGCGGATCGAGCATTGCAACGCTGTGTTTCGAACAGAAGTACGAGAACGTGGCGGACTATAAGCGGATTGCAGAAGCGGCGCTGCTCACCACGAGCGGACATATGGCGTTCCTACATGCTGGGACGAGCGCGTTCGTCGGGCAGGACATTATCGAAAAGACCTGGTCGGATGAACTGAAAGATTCGGTCTTCGGGCTGTTCCAACTGCAAAACAGTTATTCGGCGTTCAACGTGAGCGGCGCGCGCTACCGCGTGCCCACCAACGACGACACCGTGTATTACGCATACTGCCGCAGCGACATGAAGGGCGGACAGCGCGCGCTGGTCGTGTTCAACTATTCGGGCGAAGAGGCGGAAATCGAAGTCGATCTTCGCAATGCCGGCGTCGGCGGGAATTTCGTCGATCTGCTCACGGGCAATATGGTCGCCGCGGAGGGGAACGTTTTGAAGCTGACCGTTCCGAGCGCGTCGTTCGTCATTCTCGGCAGGTTTTAAGTGGGAGGAAACATGAATAAAATTTTAAAATCCTTTGCGGGATTGTTTACCTTTGCGTTTGCGGTGAGTACGCTCGCCGCCTGCGCGCCCGGCGGACAGGGCGGAACGCCGAAGCCGCCCGAACCGAATCCTCCCGTCGTCGATCCCGTGCCCGAAATCCCCGAAAACGCCATCGTGCTTACTTCGTCCAACGCGACCAATACGGCGACTTCCTATTTTTCGGCAAGGTATTCCGACGAAGGGATTCATCTCGACGCGTACGTGCTGGACGACGATATCCATTCGGAAATTTACTATTCGCACGGCTACGACGACAACGTAGAGTACCTCGTCGGAACGAAGTACGAAGGGCAAACGGGCTGGGACGCAGGCAATACTTTGCATTTCCTGATTACCGCCGACGGCGACACTTCGTTCGAACGCGCCGTTTCAAGCAACGGCTTGGGCAAGAGCTACGCGCCCGACTTGTACTGCGTCTACGGCAAAAACTTTTCCTATTCGTCGGAGTTAACGCCCTTCGGCTATCGGACGTCGGTGTTTCTCGGCTACGAGCTGTTCGGCGTCGACGCGGCGGCGGGCAGAAATAATTTGTACGTTTGTCCCGCTATGCGCAATACGCACGATTACGCCGATACGGTGTGGACGCCTTTTCGGGAGGGCGGGTGCGACTGGGGCAACGCTTCCTCTTTCCTGCGCGTGGGCGAAAACGGTTACGTGATCGACCGAAGCAAAGAAACGGAGTTGCTGATTCTCGGCGATTCTCAGCTCGAAACGGCAAACTGGAAGACTTTCGTCGGTGATTTTAAAGAAACGAACGTTGTGAATCTTGCCGCTTCCGGCACCAAAATCATCGATTGGCAGAATCGCATTCAGAGCATTGCCGATTACGCGCCGCGCAACGTGGTGGCGTACGTGGGCATGGACGAGATCGCTTCCGCCGAGGAAACGGCACTCGTCGCGCAGACGGAAACCTTGCTGGAAAAAATCACGATCGCGTTGCCCAAAGCGGAAGTGTACGCCGTCAATCTGCTCGGCGAAACGAGCGGCGCGAACGGGCAAAAGATCGAACAGTTCAATGCCGCGCTCGCGGCTTCGGCGCAGGAACTCGGCGTAACCGTGATCGACGGCGCGGCAGTGCTCTCGCAGTCGGGCGCGCTGAAAGCGGGCTATGCGGGCACGGACGGAAAACGTCTCAACCAGCTCGGTTACAACGTGCTTTCCAAATTGATTCGCGGCGCCGTCGGAATCGCGGGCGCGCAGTCGGGCGCGTTCGGCGACGGCAGTATGTACGCTTCTTCGGCGGCAGTTGCCGAAACGGCGGGCGTAACCGTACTTGACGGCGTATACGACCAGTATACCTATTTCAAGAATTGCGGCGGCGAAGCGTTCTATGCGGAAGCGGAACTTTCGGCGGAACGGGTTTACAATTCCGACGCGTATCCCAAATTCGGCATCGTCCTTTCTTCGGGAGAAGAATCGCTGTTCTTCTACGTCGACGGAAGCAACGGATTGCAAAACAAGAGCGTGGGGTACGTCGAGTACGACCGCAACAATACCTGGAAGTGGGAATCGAGCGTTGAACAGAGCTGTGAAATCTCTTATGCGCAGGGCGGATATTGCAAGCTGGCGCTGTTAAAGTATCAGGGTTATCTGTTCTTCTACGTCGACGGCGAATTGATCTTCACGTTAGACGGGCTGGACGCGTACGGGGTTTCGGGAAACACGGACGTCGGCATTCTTTCGTTCAATACGAAATTGCTGTTGAAAAACGCCCGTTATACGGAAGAAAATTTATCGGATTATATGTAATCAACGAAAAAAAGGCTGCGGGAAACCGCAGCCTTTTTTTTAGGGAAGGACTTGACAAAATCGGGGGGGGGTATGATAAACTGGATACGAGAATTTGATATCAGGAGGGAATGGCGATGTTAGCAACGAGAAAGCTTCGGTTCGTAAACGCGGGGTTATCGATCGCGTTATTTCTGACGTTGTATGCGAATGCGTTTTATTACGCGGGGAATGCGGATCCCGATTTTGCCGATTGGCTGCTCTGCGGTTATTATCTTTTATATCTCGCCGTGTCGGTTGCGTTCTGTTGTCGGGACAAGGATTACGGAAAAAATTATTACGTTGCCATGGCAGTGTTTGTCATGCTTTTACCGTTGATTCTTTGGATTTACGTGATTGCAGACGGGTTTTCGAGCGGGGCATGGATCGATTTCAAACGAAACTGGCAACTGATCGCTGCAACCGTGTTTGCCGTTGCCATGGCAATCGTGATGACCGTCGGCGCGGTCGAACAAAGGTACGATCGCCTGTATCGAAAATAACGTACGAGGCGCGCGATGCATCGCGCGCCTCGTTGTTTGCTTGAAAAATATTTTTGCCGAAAGGGGAACGAAAGAACTTTCACCACTTGACAACCGACTGCGTTTCGGGTATAATAAAATCAATCGTGTCGTACTCTGCCCCAAGCGGAGTTGACTTGGCAAAAATTCAAGGAGGCTGTATTATGGTAACACTTAGCAGCCTGCTCCTTGCAGCGGATACCTGGATGGTGATCCTCTTCCCGATTCTCGCATTGATTTTAGGCGGGGGCGTCGGCGTAGCGGTAACCTGGGTGCTTCGCAATAAGAGTGCAAAAAGAAAGTCAGAAAAGAAACTCGACGATACTTCGAAACGCGTCGAGGAAATGCTGAAAGCCGCGGAAGCGGAGAGCAAGCAACTGAGAAAAGAAGCGATCTTAGAAGCAAAGGAACAGGAAATTAGAAGAAGAAACGAGTTCGAACAGGAGATGAAGGAGAAACGCGCCGAACAGCAGCGCGTGGAATCCCGTCTTACCCGTCAGGAAGATCTGCTCGAACGCAAAGAGGAAGAGATTGCGAAGAAATCCGAATCTCTCGATCAGCAGAAGGCGGCTTATCAGCAAAAGCTCGAAGAAGTCGAAAAGAAGCAGGAACAGGTTTCCCGTCAGCACGAGCTGATGGTGCAGGAGTTGGAACGCGTCGCCCAGCTTACGAAGGATGAGGCGAAAAAGATTCTGACCGAAGAAATTTTGGACGAAACCCGCCGCGACTGCGCGATGCAGGTGCGCAACCTCGAACAGCAGGCGAAGGACGAATGCGATCTGAATGCGAAGAATATTATTTCGCTCGCCATTCAGCGTTGCGCTTCCGACCACGCGTCGGAAAGCACCGTTTCCGTCGTGCCCCTTCCCAACGACGATATGAAAGCCCGCATCATCGGGCGCGAAGGACGCAATATTCGCGCGATCGAAAACGCAACGGGCATCGAGCTGATCATCGACGATACGCCCGAAGTCGTCATTCTTTCGGGCTTCGATCCCGTCAGAAGGGAAATTGCGCGCATTACGCTCGAACGGCTCATTCAGGACGGCAGAATTCACCCCGCCCGTATCGAAGAAACGGTGGAAAAAGTCACCAAAGAACTCGATCAGCAAATTAAGGCGGCGGGCGAAAACGCAATGTTCGAAGTGGGAATCTTCGGCTTGCACCCCGAACTCATCAAACTGATCGGCCGCTTAAAATACCGTACGAGTTACGGGCAGAACGTTTACCGCCATTCCATCGAAGTTTCGCAGCTTGCGGGGCTCATGGCGCAGGAACTGGGGCTGGACGTAAACTTTGCAAAGCGCGCGGGGCTTCTGCACGATATCGGCAAAGCCGTCGATCACGAACAGGAAGGCACGCACATTCAGATCGGCGCCGATCTTGCGAAAAAGTTCAAGGAGAACGCGATGATCGTGAACGCGATCATGGCGCACCACGGCGACGTGGAACCCAAAACCATCGAAGCGGTGCTCGTACAGGCTGCCGACGCCATTTCGGGCGCGCGCCCGGGCGCGAGAAGGGAAACGGGTTCGAACTACGTGAAGCGGCTCGAAAAACTCGAAGCCATCGCCACGGGATTTGCGGGCGTGGACAAGAGTTACGCCATTCAGGCGGGCAGAGAGGTGCGCGTCATCGTAAAGCCCGATCAGGTGGACGACGCCAAAGCGCTGTTCCTTGCAAAGGACATCGCAAAGAAGATCGAAAGCGAACTCGAATACCCCGGTCAGATCAAGGTAAACGTGATCCGCGAATTCAGAAGCGTAGAATACGCGAAATAATAACGAACCGCCGTACGCGCTGCCGTGCGGCGTTTTTTTATTCGATTCAACGGAAACGTACACCATAAACGGGCTTTGCGGCATAAAATGCAGTACGGTAACTTACCGATATTTTATACCACAGAGGTCTGATATGTGTAATACCTGTAATCACTGCGGCTGCAACCGTTGCGGTTGCAACGGCTGCTGTCACGGCAATGCTTTTACGCGCGCAATCGACAACCTTTTTTCCACTTGCAACTGCGGCTGCAACGGCTGTAACAACGGGTGCGGTTGTAATCGCAGCGGCTGCGGTTGCGGCTGCGGAAGCTCGGTCAATCTGAGCGCGTTTACTTCCTGCAATGCGGATAACGATGCGTACTATGCGCGGCAATACGCGCTCACGACGAATCGTTCGGGATGCGGTTGCGGCTGCCGTTGTTCGCACTGCTGCAATTTTTAACTGAAAAAGGCGGCGCGCCGTGCGGCGCGCCGTTTTTTTTACGTTTATTTTTCCATAAAATCCTTGCCAACTTTTGCGCGGAGTGTTATAATAACGCAGTAATACGGATCGCAGAAGAAGGCGTCGCATGAAACTTCCCAAACTTCAAAAACCGAATAAAAGACAAGTGCATAAATTTTTATTGCATTTGTTGATCGTCGTCTGCGGAAACGCCGTCGCTTCGGCGGCTTCTGCATTTTTTATCATTCCGAACAATTTCGTCATGGGCGGGACGACGGGGATCGGTATTTTTATCCGCAATCTGCTCGGCGGTTCGAACGAGTGGGCGGTTACGCTTACGGTTTACGTGGCGAACGTCTGTCTGTTTATCCTCGGTTCGTTTTTGTTGGGAAAAAAGTTTGCCGCGGCGACGCTGGCGGGTACTTTGCTCTATCCATCCTTTTTGAGTTTGTTTACGTTTTTGAACGATCTGTACGTCAAAGCGAACGGCGCGCCGATTTCCGCGAACGATCCGCTGTTGGCGGCAGTATGCGGATCCTTGCTTTTCGGGTTCGGGATCGGGATCGTCGTACGGATCGGGGCGAGCACGGGCGGCACGGATATCCCGCCGCTCATCTTCCATAAATATTTCAATTTGCCCGTTTCGGTCGGCATTTGGGGGCTCGATCTTTTCATCTGTCTGATACAGCTCGTTGCAATTTCGCTCGATACGGTGCTTTACGGGATTTTCATTACGTTGCTTTCGGGCTTTGTCGTCGGGCTGATATCTCCGATCGGCATGCGCCGCGCGCAAGTTATGATTATCAGTAAAAAATACAAAGAACTGCGCGAAATGATTCTGAATAAAATGAACCGCGGCGTCACCTTGCTGTACGGGAAGACGGGCTTTTTGCAGGACAAAACGTTCGTACTGCTGACCGTCGTTTCCAACCGCGACGTGGTGCGGCTGAAAAACGAAGTTCAGGCGATCGATCCCGAAGCTTTTTTAATGGTAAACGAAATTTCCGAGGTGCGCGGAAGAGGATTTTCTTCCGACAAGATCGCGCTCCCCAAGGAACAGGAAAAATTGGATCTTATCGAAGTTTCGGACGACGAAACCGAATAAAAAAATCCCGCATGCAATATGCGGGATTTTTTTATGAGTTCAGGCGTTCGATCGCCGCTTCGTAAATCCGAAGCAACAGGTCTACGCGTTCCAAGGTTATGTATTCGTTGGGCTGGTGTACGACGGATTCGTCGCCCGGCATTTCGGGACCGAACGCCACGCCGTGTTTGAGCGCACGCGCGTAAGTCCCTCCGCCGATGGAGATAGGCAGAGCCTGTTCGCCCGTAAATTCTTCGTATACGCCGCATAACGTTTGAATCAGCGGGTCGCGTTTGTTGAGCCGCATCGGCGCTTGACGGCTGAGCGTTTCGTATTTCACGCCGAATTGTTCCAACATTTCGAACACGAACTTTTCTTCGAACGAAGCGGGATATCGGATATCGCATACCACGTGTACTTCGTTCTTTTTGAATTTGATCACGTTGGGCGAAAGGGTGAGGAAATCGTAACTGTCGTGCGCGCCCGTGATTCCGTATACGTCGTAGAAAAGGCAGTCGAGAATGCGTTTCACCGATTCGTTGCGTTTTTCGAAGTATTTCAGGATCGGGAGAATTGCGTTCGCGCCCAGTTCTGGGGTGGAGCCGTGCGCGCTCTTTCCGCGCGCGATGATTTTTTTACCGCCGGTCTGCAAACCCAGCGCTTCCGCTTTTGAATGCGTAAGCGTTTTCGGCGTTGCTTCGCAGTAGTCGCAAACCATGTTCGCGCTGTTTCCGCCTTCTAAAAAAATAAAGGGCGGTTTTTCCATCGGGAAGTGGAAGCGTACGTGCAGAATGCCTTTTTCCGAAAAGATTACGGGGAAATCCGCATCGGGCGAGAATCCGGTTTCGGGCATATGCGCCACGCGATTGTAATGTTCGATACACGCCCAGCCGCATTCTTCGTTGCAACCGACGATGAGCTTAATTTTTTTGTCGGGAACGAATCCGCGGTCTTTCAGCGCTTTCAAAGCGTAAAGGCAGCAGATCGCAGGACCTTTGTCGTCAACCGTTCCCCGTCCCCAAATGCGGTCTTCGGTAACTTCTCCGCCGAACGGCTCGTGTTCCCAACCGCCGCCCGCGGGCACGACGTCGAGGTGCGCAAGCACGGCGAATTCTTTTTTCGCGTCGCCGTAAACGACTTCTCCGACGTAATTGTCGTAGTTGTGCGTTTCGAAACCGAGCGATTCTGCAAGCGCGAGAAAATGGCAAAGGCAGTCCGCCGCGCCCTGCCCGAAGGGCGCGTTCGGCAAGCGTTCTTTGCGCGAAGAATCGAATTTTACGCTTTCTGAAATACTTTTTACGGTTTCATTGAAGTAAGGGTGCATAATCCTCTCCTTTTGCCACGCATGAATTTTATCATACGGTGCGGTGGCTGTCAAGACGGAAAACGGCGGTTGTACAGAAAATTTGGTAAAACAGGGCGGAAAACAGTGCAAAACTTGAAAAGATATGTTATAATCGCAAAAAGGGGATGGATATGCACGAAGGACACAGAGAAAGAATGTTGGAAAAGCTGAAGGCTTCCGAAAGCTCTCTCAACGATCACGAGCTGCTTGAAATTATGCTGTTTCCGATGATTCCCCGCAAGAACACCAACGGCGTCGCGCATCGCCTTCTCGATGCGTTCGGTTCGTTAAACGGTATTTTTCTCGCTTCCGCTACGGAACTTGCGCAGGTGGAAGGAATCGGAGAAAAAACCGCCGCGCAGATTCGGAATATCGGTTTGCTGTACGAACGGATGCGCTTCGGAAAAGAAGAGCAGCCCCGTAAATTCAATATCGACGCGTATTCTGGGTTTTTGACGCAACGTTATGCGGGGCTCAGCGAAGAAGTGGTCGAAGTGTTTTGTCTCGATTCCTCGCAGCGGATTAAAAGTTGCAAGCGGTTTTCTTCGGGCAACGCGGAACGGGTTCGCGTCCGCGCGGAGGAGATCAGCGCGTTCGTCGCAGCGTCCCGCGCCGACGGCGTCGTGGTGGCGCACAACCACCCTGCGGCGGGGTGCACGCCTTCGAGAGCGGACGACGATTTTACGGGAAAGTTCGCCGTCGTCTGTTCGGTGAATAACGTAAAATTTTACGACCATATTATCGTAGGGACGAACGGCGTATACAGTTATTTCCGTTTGGGGCATATGGATAAGATCAGACAAAAATATAACATCGATCAAATCGTTTCGGGGAATCCGCTGTTATGAAAAAGAGGAAATTCGAACTGGAAAATCCGTTTTTCGTACGGTGCTGGAAGACGATCGTTTTCTGCCTGTTGATTCTGGTGGAAATTCTGATTCTGCTCACCAACTGGGAGGCGCGGTATTTTACCGATATTCCTTCCTGGTGGGTGCAGCTTCCCGCTCTGTTTTTACTCGCGTTCGAAAACGCACTCAAATTTTGGGCGGCGCGTTCCGCAGGCGCAAAAATTCCGTGCTACGTGTTGGATACGGTGCTGTTGATCGTCATTACGCTCTTTTCGGACGGCGCCCTCCTTTCTACGCTGTATATCGTGATACTTTCGGAATTTTATTTGACGCAGACCAAACTCATCGGCGGGATCGCCATGGGCGTTACGAGCATCGGACTGTTTTTAATCGCGTTCGCGGTGTCGGGCGCGCTGCGCGGGGAAGACGTGAAAATCGCGGCGCTCGTGACCAACGCGTTTAACGACATTATTATTATTGCGTTCCATTTTCTGATCGTCAATTTTGCCGTTCATATGTACCGTAAGAACCGCGAAGTCACCAAAGCGTTCGACGAACTCAACGAAAGCAATATCAAACTCGGCATCGCGTACCGCGAATTGCAGGAGGTCACTGCGCTCGAAGAGCGGCAGAGGATCGCAAAAGATATTCACGATACCGCCGGGCACGCCATTACGACCGTAATCATGCAGACGGAAGCGGCGAAGCTTATTCTCGACAGCGATCCCGCCGAAGCGAAACGGCGGATTGCCGCGGCGAATTTGCAGGCGAAAAACGCGCTCGAAGAGTTGCGCGAAAGCGTACACTTGCTTTCGGGCATTTCCGAACAGGATACCTTAAAAGAACAGATGGAAGAAATCATTCACGATACCACCGACGGAACGGGAATTACCGTTCGGTACGAAATCGACGAAATTTCCGTTTGCGATGCAAAAAGGCGTTTTTTGTGCAATACTTTAAAAGAGGGGATTTCCAACGGGTTGCGCCACGGCGGCGCTTCCGCGTTCTGGTTCGAGCTGAAAGAGGCGGACGGTCAGATTTCCTTCTTGCTCTCGGATAACGGAAGCGGCGTGGATATGACGCAGATCGAAGAAGGGCTCGGCTTAAAGGGCGCGTACCGCCGCGCGGAATCGCTGGGCGGAAGCGTGAAAATCGAAAGCGAACGGGACGAAGGCTTCGAATTATACGTAACTTTGCCGTCGGACGGCGATAAGGAGAAAGTATGAAAATCAAAGTTTTGCTGGCGGACGATCAATCGATTCTTGCGGACGGAATCAAGAGCGTACTCTCTTCCTGCGGGGAAATCGAAGTCGTCGGAATCGCGCAGGACGGGTTTCAGGCGCTCGAATTGCTCGAAACGACCAATCCGGACGTCGTGCTCATGGATATTCGCATGCCGAATATGAACGGCGTGATCGCCACGCAGGAAGTGAAGCGGCGCCGCCCCGAAGTGAAAGTGATTATTCTCACCACGTTCGACGACAGCGATTACATTTTAAACGCGATCAACAACGGTGCGAGCGGATATTTGTTGAAGGATACTTCTTCGGCGGCGCTGATCGACGCGATCCGCAACGCTTACGCGGGCGATACCATCTTGCCCGCCAAGATTGCAAAGCGCATTGCCGACGCGGCGCGCATGGTGAGCAACGATCGCGAAATCAAGCTCAAACGCAAGTTCGGGCTTTCCGACCGCGAAACGGAAATCGCACTCATGATTTACGAAGGATTTACCAACAAGCAGGTTGCCGCCGCGCTCAAACTGACGGACGGCACCGCGCGCAATTATATTTCCGCGATCTACGTAAAACTCGAAGCGGGCAACCGCGCCGAAGCGACGGAGAAAATGCGGGACGCCATTCAGAATTAAATGAAAACGCAAACGCCCGCCGACGGTATGTCGGCGGGCGTTTGCGCGATCATCGTTATTCGATTGCTTTCAGCGATTCGTTCATGTCGATTTTTACGATCTTGCGCCGCAGCGCAAGGGTTACGAGGAAGGTGAACAGCAGGGTAATAAACGGAGCGATCAGCCACACGAACCAGGACACGGAAGCGATCGCGCCGAAGCCGATGATGGAAAATACGAACCACATCAGCAGCAGCCCCGCGGGATAGCCGAACAATATCCCGACAACCGTATTTACGTAAATTTCACGGTAAATATACCCCGTTACTTCTTTGTCGAAATAGCCCAGCACCATGAGCGTCGCGATTTCGCGGTTGCGTTCGCTGACGTTGATGTTCGTCAGCGTATAGATCACGACGGCGGTGAGCAGCCCCGCAAAGATGACGATGATCACCGCAAGCGCCATGATGGAGGGGGAGCCGAAGTTGCCGAACAGACACAAATCCAACAGTGCAAGCCCTGCGAGTACGAGCCCCATTGATCCCGCGACGGCGATTACCGTCATCAGAAACCGGCTCTTATAGCGCAAGACGTTGCGCATCGTCGATTTATATTTGAAGGAAAGTTTGTTCCAAAGGAAGGGGATGCGTTCCAGAATGACTTTTTTGCCCGCTTTGGGAACTTTGGGGCGGAGTAGATCGGCGGGCTTTTCGCGCGTCATTCTGTGCCCCGCAAGTAGCGTCGCCAGCAGCGTCGTGATGACGATGACGAAGTAAGTCACAAGGAAAAACCAGAGCATGACGCTCGCGCTCATCGGCGGCATATCGAAGCTGTAATTGAATACGTAGTAAATCATGCTCGCAAGCCCGATGCCCACGAAGTACGCGCCCACGCCGCCGATCCCCGTTGCCAACATGGCGAATAAAATATATTTGAATACGATACGGAATCCGTCGTAGCCGAGCGTGCGCAGGCAGGCGATTTGCGCGCGTTCTTCCTCCATCAGGCGCGTCATGTTCGAAAGTACCACGAGCGCCGTAATAAACAGGAATGCAACCATCAGCACGATTCCGATTTCCATGACCTTTTCGCCGTAAGCGTGCAAGGAAACGAAGCTGTAATTGTCGTAAAGAGTGAGCGCGCGGTAGTCGCCGTCGGAAAGGACGGCGGCAATTTTTTGTGCTTCCTGTTCCAGATAGGGGCGGTAGCCGCGCGAAAAGGCGTCAAACGCTTCGCGGTCGGGGAGCGCGACGTACAAATCGCCCGCGGCTGGCAAAAGCGCGTTGCCGAAGACGACGGGAATGACGTCGGTACTCAAATACAGAATATTGTCGAGCAGAACGAAATCGTCCAGCCCGCCGATGCTGTCGGGCACTTCCGCGTTTTCGGGGTTGGTGTAGCTGATTTCGCCGTCGACGGCGAACGAGATCGGGCTCGTTACGATTTCGGCAACGGTAACGGTTACCGTCGCCATTTTGTCGGGAAGCAAAGCTAGTTGGGCGGGCGGCTCTTTGCCGCCCTGTTCGGCGAGCTGCGTGACGACGTCTTTAAAATTCAGCGTAATTTCCGTGCCGACGGGCACGCCTTTTATTCGGTTATCCTGTCGCTCGGCGGAAACAGGACGTTCGTATACTACAGTCGGCGCGTCGCTTTTTACGGCGTGCAACGTATTGACCGTGCGTTTCCCTTTCAAAAAATACAGCCTGACGAGCTGTTCTTCCTCGCCGACGGTGAGATTCACGTCGACCGAATTTCCCGCGTTGACGTTCTCTTCCCCGTAAAGGGCGCGCACCGCGTCCGCTTCCTCCTGCGTGAAGCCTTCGTCCCGCTTGCTCTTTAAAATCAGATCGCTTACGTTCTGCGCCTTGTAGTAATTGGAAAGGGACTGGTCGACCTTGTTGGTCGAGCCTCCGATTCCCGCAATAAATCCCACGGAAACGAGCACCATAAAAATGATGGAAAGAAACCGTGCGATATGCTTTTGAAAGACGCGGACGAGCGTTTTTAAATAGGTTTTCACCACTCGATCTCCTCAATCGGTCTGGGATTTTCGTTGATTTCGATTTGTTCGATTTTACCGCTCTTGATGTGCAGAACTTTGTCCGCCATCTCTTTTAAAGCGGCGTTGTGCGTTACGACGATCACGGGCTTTTTCTGTTTGCGCGAAATATCGAACAGCAATTTTAAAATATGTTTTCCCGTTACGTAGTCGAGCGCGCCCGTCGGTTCGTCGCACAAGAGCAGTTTGGGGTTCTTCGCAACGGCGCGCGCGATCGAAACGCGCTGCTGCTCTCCGCCCGAAAGCTGCGCGGGGAAGTTTTGCAGCCGTTCGCCCAGTCCCACTTCTTCGAGCACCGTTTTGGGATCGAGCGCGTTTTTACAGATTTCCACGGCGATTTCCACGTTTTCGAGCGCCGTAAGATTTGGCATCAGGTTGTAAAACTGAAATACGAAACCGACGTCGCCGCGGCGGTATTCCGTGAGCCCGCGTTTGTTGAGTTTGGTAACGTTTTTTCCGTCGAGCACGATTTCGCCTTCGCTCGCGCCGTCCATGCCGCCCAGCAGGTTTAAAAGGGTGGTTTTGCCCGCGCCGCTCGATCCGAGTACGACGGCAAATTCCCCGTCTTCCAGCGAAAAAGTAACGTCTTTCAACGCGTCGACCGTAACGTCGCCGACGCGGTAACGTTTGCTTACGTGTTCGAGACGCAAATAACTCATGGCAAAATCCTCCGATTGTTTTCTGCTTTACATTATAACACGGATGCTGTAACGAATACAAGTGACATTTGAAAAGGCAAACGTTATTTCACAGCCTTTTCATTTAAAAAAATGTAGAAAATTGTCGTAAAAACAAGATTAAATTCTTGACAATCGGGGGGGGGTAAGTAGTAGAATAATGATAGAAACGGCGTCGAGCCGAAAAGTGAGGATCAGAATATGAAAAAAGCAGGAATTGCAGTTGCAGGCTTTTTGCTTGCGGGTACGTTGTTTGCATGCACGGCGTGCGGCGAGGGCGGCGCGAATGCGAATACGGGAAAAGTAGAAGGTGATTTCAGCGAGGAAGCGACCGCCGAACAACTGAGTGCGGCGATTGCGAAAATCGACACCGAAAACGCGTTCGGCGATATGACGGCGGACGATTGGAAGTTGGGCGTACAGATTTCGGCGGATCTGAGCATGGGCGTAAAAGCGACGGTTTCCGACGGTAAGCAGTCGGCGACTTCCGAAACGAGTACGGTGATCGGCGGCAAGTTCGATTTTTCCGTCGACAAACAGATGAATCTTCTTGCGGCGGGCAACCTGAAATTAACCGCGACGCAAAAGGCCAACGGGCAGTCGGAAAAAGAAGAATCTTCCTTCAAAGCGTATCTCGATTCCGATTTCGCCTATGCGGAAGCAAATGCAAACGGTGAAACGCAGAAGGTAAAGGTATCCGTTTCCGAGCTTATGGAAGCGATCAAAGGCATGATTCCCGTTTCGTCCGACGAAACGGAAGGGGATATCGTCGAAGAAGAGGAATTCGACATCGCTGCAATTCTCGGCGGGCTTGCGGAAGTGGGCGGAAAAATATATCTCGACGAATCGGAAGGGCTGAAAATAAAAATCGGCTTCGACGAAACGTTTATCAGAAGCGCGATGGAAGAAATTCCCGAATACGCCGAAATGGCGGAGTATTTGCAGTTCGATTCCTGCGTATTGGATTTTTACGCGGTGTTCGATCGGGACGGGAAATTCGGTCAGATCAGTTTTAACGCGAACGTTGCCGCGAAGATGGAATTGACGCCTCTTATGAAGACGGAAGTTTCGATCAAAGGCGGCGCGGTGGTAAAGGCGGGCGACGTAAACGTAACGCTTCCCGCAGGGATTGCTTCGGACGACAGCTATCAGCTCATTCCGATCGGTTCCATCATCGGTTAACGGTATCAAAAAAGACGGGCGATTCGCCCGTCTTTTTTAGTGCGTTCAATAGATGTTATTGCCTGTGCTGTCGATTGCAACGACGGCGGGGAAGTCCTTGATTTCGAACCGATAGATCGCTTCGCTCAGCAAATCGGGAAACGCGACGCATTCGCTGCGTTTGACCGCGTTGCCGTAAATCGCGCCCGCGCCGCCGATCGCCGCAAAGTATACGCGCTTGTTCCGCGCGACGGCTTGCCGCGTTTCTTCGTCCATGCCGCCTTTGCCGATCATGCCGCCGAGCCCTGCATCCAGCAGACGGGGTGCAAACGAGTTCATGCGCGCCGAGGTCGTAGGCCCGCAACTGCCGCACGCTTTGCCCTCGGGCGCGGGGCAGGGCCCCGCGTAGTAAACGAATGCGTCTTTGAGGTCGAAGGGAAGGGGCTTCCCTTCGTCGAGGAGCGCAAACAGGCGTTTATGCGCGCAATCGCGTGCCGTGTAAACGATGCCCGAAAGCAGTACGCTGTCGCCCGCGCGGAGTTTTTTCGCTTCGTCTTGCGAAAGGGGAAGTGTGAGTTTTTTCACGACAGCACCTCCTTTTCGCAGCGCACGCAGTGGCATTGAACGTTGATTGCTACGGGCAACCCCGCAATGTGGGTGGGCGCGATTTCGCAGGATACGCCTAGCGCGGTTACGTTGCCGCCGAATCCCTGCGCGCCGATGCCGAGCGCGTTGATTTTTTCGAGCGCTTCCCGTTCGATTTCGGCGACGTCTTTGCGCGGGTGGGCGCTGCCCACTTCCCGCGTGAGCGCCTTTTTGGCGAGCAGCGCGCACGAATCGAACGCGCCCCCGATTCCCACGCCCACGTACACGGGCGGGCAGGGGCGGGAACCCGCCGTTTTCACCGTTTCCACGATTGCGCGCACGATGCCGTCCCGTCCTTCGGCGGGGGTGAGCATAAAGAGCTTGCTCATATTTTCGCTTCCGAATCCCTTCGGAAGAAAGGTGACGGAGATCCGGTCGCCTTCTACGATTTCGGTGTGCAAATGCGCGGGCGTATTGTCGCCCGTGTTGACGCGGGTGAGCGGATCGCAGATGCTCTTGCGGAAGTTGCCGTCGCGATAAGCGCGGCGCACGCCGTCGTCGACCGCGTCCTGCAAAGATCCGCCCGTGAGCGCGACTTCCCGCCCGATTTCGAGGAGGACGACGCTCATGCCGGTATCCTGACAGACGGGCATTTTTTCGCGTTGTGCGCACCGTTCGTTTTCGAGTACGGTGGAAAGCGCGAATTTCGCGGCGCCCGTCTCTTGCGCTTCCGCCTGCATTAAGGCGTTGCGGCAGGAATCGGTGAGCGTAAGCCCTGCTTTCCGCGCCAGGCGGTATACGCAGTCTGAAATTGCTTTGGTGGAAATGTTTTTCATATCGCCATAATTATAGAACATTTTTGCGAAAAAGCAAAGTTTTTCGTTGGCATTTTCGGCTTTTTCCTGTATAATATCGGCATGGAACAGACGCAGACTTTGACCGAAGAAGATTTCAAACGCCGCTCGCTCAAAGAAGCGGGGCTTTCTTATTCCGTGGGCACGATCGCGCCCATGCTTTTGCTTGCGCCGATTCTGCTGATTCTGGGGCTGTGCGGCGTCAAAGACTTCGAAGACGCCGACTGGTACAAATATCTTTGTTACCTTTTGCCGCAGCTGTGCCTTGCGGGCGCGGCAATCCTGTTTTTCAAAAGGAGCCGTTTTTCCGTTAAAAAAACGTATTGCGCGTGCAAATGGTATTATTTCCCGATCGCCGTTTTATTGCAGTTCGGGCTGTTGTTTTCGCTTTCCGAACTTAACGAATATTTTATTCGGTTTTTGGAACTGTTCGGGTACGACCGTTTATCGTCGAGCGTTCCTTCGCTCGAAGGGTGGAATTTGTTCCCCGCGATTTTGGTGATTGCGGTATTGCCTGCGCTGTTTGAAGAAACGCTCTTCCGCGGCATTCTTGTCCGACAGACGTTCGAGAGCGGCTGGGGAACGGCGGCGACCGTTTTGATTTCGGGCGCGCTGTTTTCGCTGTATCACCACAATCCCGAACAGACGATTTATCAGTTTCTCTGCGGCGCGTGTTTTACGTTGGTCGCGGTTCGTTCCGGCAGCGTGTTTCCCACCGTCGTCGCGCACTTTCTGAACAATGCGGCGATTCTGATTTTGGAATCTGTCGGTTACGGCACGGCTTGGACGATCCCGTGGGGTGGATATCTTGCGCTCTGTCTTGTTTCGGCGGCGTGTCTGTTGGGAACGATGGTTTATCTGGTGTTTTTCGACTGTAACGGAAACCGCAAGGGCGGGGTGAAGTACGGCAAAGTGTTTGCGCTTGCGCTCTGCTCGGGAATCGCGTTCTGCGCGGTGCAGTGGATCGCGATGCTCGTAGAGGGACTCTCGTGAAAAAACTCAATCTCGTGTGCGTGGGCAAGTTGAAAGAGCGTTACTGGCGTGAAGCCGTTGCCGAGTACGTGAAACGCCTTTCCCGTTTCTGCAAAACGGAAATTATCGAATTGCCCGAACGCGCAACGCCCAAAGAGGAAGCGGAAAGCATTCTGCGCGCCTGCAAGGGGTACACGTTTGCGCTCGCCGTAGAGGGGAAACGGTGCGATTCGGCTGCCTTTTCGCACAAGTTGGAAAGTTTGTACGCGCGCGGGGAAGAAATTACCTTCGTCATCGGTTCTTCTTGCGGGCTCGACCGTACGGTGAAAGAACGCGCAAAGGAATTGTTCTCTTTTTCCGAACTGACCTTTCCGCATCAGATGATGCGGGTGATGCTTCTCGAACAGATTTACCGCGCGTTTATGATCGGGTGCGGATCGGAATATCATAAATAACGGCGGCATATGCTGTTAGAATGGACGTCTATTCGGAAATAACCCGTTTTTACGATACTTACCGCGGAGAAAAAACCGTCTTCGGACAGAGCGCGGAGGGGCGGAATTTATACGCGTTTTTTGCGGGCGAGCATACTTACCCGATCGGAATTTGTCAGTATGCGATTCACGCGCGGGAATGGATTACTGCCTACCTCGCCTGCGAACAGATCGCGCGCGGCGTAAAGCGCGGCGGCGTATGGTTTCTTCCGCTTACGAATCCGGACGGCGCGTTGCTCGCAACGCGCGGCATATCCTGCGTTTCGCCCGCAAGAAGGGAAAAACTGCTTGCACTCAACGGCGGCGAAGATTTTTCGCTTTGGAAAGCGAATGCCGAAGGGGTGGATTTAAACGTGAATTTCCCTGCGGAGTGGGGCACGGGAAAGCGCAATCTGTTTGCGCCCGCGCCCGAAAATTTCGTGGGCGACGCGCCGCTCTGCGCACCCGAAAGCCGCGCGTTGGCGGAATTCACGTTAAAGACTTCGCCCGATTTTACGATCAGCTGGCATACCAAAGGGGAGGAAATTTACTGGCGGTTCCGCCAACCCTTTTTTCGGAGGCGGCGGGATTTCAAACTTGCGGCAAGACTTGCCAAATCGACGGGCTATCCCTTGAAGGAAGCTCCCGGTTCCGCGGGCGGCTATAAGGACTGGTGCGTGGAAAAATTGAAGATTCCCGCGTTTACCGTCGAGGCGGGGGAGGATGTGCTTCCCCACCCGCTGGGATTGCGTTCGCTCGCTGCGATCGTTTTGCGCTGCGGGGACGCGGTAAAGGATATTACGGAAGGATTTTAAAGTGGAAGAAAAATTTATGCGGGAAGCATTGCTTCTCGCCGAAAAAGCGAAAAAAAAGGGCGAAGTGCCGATCGGGGCGGTCGTCGTATACCGCGGGAAAGTGATCGGCCGCGGGTACAATCTCCGCACCAGATTGCAGCGCGCGACCCAGCACGCGGAAGTGCGCGCAATCGACCGTGCGTGCAAAAAGCTGAAGTCGTGGCGGCTGCCCGAAGCGGAAATTTACGTGACGCTGGAGCCTTGCCCGATGTGCATGGGCGCAATTTTGAACGCGCGGATCGACAGGGTGTATTTCGGTGCGTACGAACAGAAAGGGCGCAGTCTGACGAAGCAGATCGCCGAAGCGGGGCTTTTGAATCACACGGCGGAAGTCACGGGGGGCGTGCTCGAAGCGGAATGCGCGGCGGTGCTTACGTCGTTTTTTAGCGAAATGCGGACGCGGGAAAAGAAAAAGAAGTGAAGTTTGCGTGAAAGATTGCCGCGGCGCGTTTGAACGCGGCATTTACGGGTGATATAACAGGCGAAGGGTAACAAAAAGCCGAACGCCGGAATAGTTTGTATTACCTGATAATTTTGTCGGGGGGAGTCCCCTCGGGAAAAAACACAGCCGCAGCGGGCAAGCTGCGGCTTTATCAATCGTTTTTAAATGAGCGTTTCGTATTCTTCGTAGAGGGCGGAAACTTCCGCTTGCAGCGCGTTCAGTTTGAGCGTGATTTCCTGCACCGCTTTGTAATCCGCCGCGCGCTCGGCAAGATTGAGATTCAGCGCTTCCTCTTCCGTTTCCAGTTCCCCGATGCGCGCTTCGATTTCGCGGACCCGCGCTTTTTTCCGCGCTTCTTTGGCGCGGTCTTCCTTCGATCGGTAGCCCGTATCCGCTTTCGGTTTTTCTTTCTTTTCGGCGGGCTGCGTTTTTCGGCTTTCCAGATATTCGGAATAAGTTCCCGCAAAGGGAACGAGGGCGCCGTTTTCCAGAACGATGATGCGCGTTGCGACGGATTCCACGAATCTGCGATCGTGCGAAACGAACAGTACCGTGCCGTCGAACGCTTTCAGCGCGGCTTCGAGCGCTTCCCGTGCGGAAAGATCGAGGTGGTTGGTCGGCTCGTCGAGGACGAGCAGATTCCCGCGCCGCGCTTCGAGCAGCGAAAGTTCGAGCTTTGCTTTGAGCCCGCCCGAAAGTTCCTTGACCTTTTTGTTTACGTCTTCTTCGTCCAGTCCCGCCTGTGCGAGCAGTTTGCGCGCGTCCGTTTGCGAAAGCAACGCATGCTTGCCCCAGAAAGCTTCCAGCACCCGTTCTTCGGGATCGAGATCGGCGTTTTCCTGATCGTAGTACGCCGTTTTCACGAATCTGCCGAACTGCACGGTGGGCGGTTTGGAAAGGAAATATTTCAGCAGCGTGCTTTTGCCCGTGCCGTTGTCGCCGAGCACGGCGCATTTTTCGCCCCGCATGAGTGTAAATTCCGCGTCTTTCAGCAACAGTTTGTCGTCCGCTTTCAGATCGAATTTTTCGGCGTGAAGGACGCGTTCGTAGGGGCGGTCGTCGTAACGGAACGCAAAGCGGGGCGGTTGGGGCGGTGGAACGGGCTTTTCGAGCAGTTCCATTTTTTCGAGCTGTTTGACGCGCGACTGCGCACTCTTCGCCGTGGTGGCGCGTACGATGTTTTTATCGACGTATTCCTGCAACCGCGCAATCTCTTCCCGCTGTTTTTCGTATTCTTTTTCCAGCCGAAGGTTGCGTTCCTGTTTTAAAATTTTGTATTTCGAGTAATTCCCCGCAAAGGAGAGAACCTGACCGCGTTCCAGTTCCAGCGTGCGTGCGGTAAGGCGGTCGAGGAAAAAGCGGTCGTGCGATACGACGAGCAGCGCTCCCCGATAGGTCGTCAGATAATCTTCGAGCCAGAACAGCGTTTTCATATCGAGGTGGTTGGTCGGCTCGTCCAAAACGAGCAGATCGGGTTCTTCCAACAGCAGACGGCATAGTTTGAGCCTCGTCTTTTCGCCGCCGCTCATCGTGTTGATCCGCTGATCGTAAACGCTCCCGAAGTTCATGCCGTTGAGCACCGTTTTAATGCGCACTTCGAAGTTGTAGCTGTCGCGCGCGGCGATCCGTTTGTTCAGGCTTTCCGCCCGCGCCGCAAGCACGCGCATTTCGCTTTCGTCTGCCGTCGCCATTGCGGACTGCGTTTTGCGCAGCGCATCGAGCAGCGCTTTGTCCTCGTCGAAAACTTCTTCCATGGCGCGGTAAACGGTGTCGTCGCGTTCGAATCCGCCGCTCTGTTCCAGATATCCGATCCTTGCGCCGTTCTTGCGGAAGATTTCTCCCTCGTCTGGAGAGAGCGCCCCGAGCATGAGTTTTAACAGCGTGGTTTTCCCTTCGCCGTTTCCGCCGATGAAGCCCACCCGCTCGTTTTCGTGTACGGCAAAGGTGACGCCCCTCACGACGGGCGCGCCTGTATAGCCGAACGTAACGTTTTCGAAACTGACGAGCATAATTTTATCTCCGTGAACCAAATTGTGAGTATGAGCAAACAGTTAAAGCACATCCGCGCGATCGAAGAAAAGCTGAAAGGGGCTTCCCCCGAAGAGAGCGCGAAACTCGCCAAAAAGCTTGTAAAATTGAAAGACGACTGGCTGAACGGTTAAAAATCCCACTGCGGGATAAACGCCGTTTCCGCGCTCGATTTATCTTGCGTGTAAAGATTGGTAAAACCGAGCGACTGCGCGTAATCGACGACGCGCCCGTATTCGCGCGCCGTGATTTTTCGGTTGAGTTCGGGGAAATTTGCAATCTCGCCCATCGGCGTATACTGGCGCATGAGGGAAACGGGCGCGCCGTCCGGCAGAGTTTTTTTCAAAAAATCCAAGATGCGCAGGGAATCGGAAGAACACGCGGGCATGACGAGATGCCGCACGAGGATTCCCGAAAGCATTTTACCGCCCGCCCACGCGGGCTTTTTTTGCGCCATAAAGGCGACCGCTTCGCTCGCGTAACGGAAGTAATCTTCTCTTCCCGTGTATCGCGCGGAGAGCGCGGGGGAAAAGAATTTTACATCGGGCAGCCAGACGTCGACGTAAGGCGCGATCCGTTCGAGCGCGCCGACTTTTGCGTATCCGCCCGAATTGTATACGACGGGGATATTCGGTTTGCGGTACGCAAGCGCTTCCGCAATCAGATCGGAAACGTGATCGGGCGTGACGAGATTGACGTTTTCCGCGCCCAGGTTTTCAAGCTGAATAAAAATTTCGGCGAGTTCTTTGGGCGTGAGCTCTTTCCCGCGTCTCGCGCGCGAAACTTCGTAGTTCTGACAGAAGGCGCATTTCAGCGAACAGCCGCCGAAAAAAACCGTTCCGCTTCCCCTCAGATAGGATATCGGCGGTTCTTCGTAGGGGTGAAGATAATATTTGGCGACGGAAAGTCCTTTTACGCCGCACCGTCCCGCCCGTTTTTCTCTGTCCGCTCCGCATTCGACGGGGCATAAGGTACATTGCATAGGGCGATTATATCATTTTCCTGCGAAAAACGCAACCCGATTGCAAGCGCATTCTCTTGACATTTGGGAACGCTTCTTATATAATAGAGCGGTCACGAAAGGAATACGGTTATGAGAAAATTTTTTACAAGCGAAAGCGTTACGGAAGGACATCCCGACAAAGTCTGCGATAAGATCGCGGACAGCATTTTAGACGAACTATTGAAGCAAGATCCCTTTGCGCGTTCCGCGGTGGAATGCTGCGCAGCGTACAATACGCTGTTCATTACGGGCGAAGTTTCGGGCAACTGTACGGTTGATTACGGGCAGATCGCCCGCAGGGTAATCCGCGAAATCGGTTACGACTTCGGGGAGTTTGCATACGATACGTGCCGCGTGATCGAAACGGTACACGGGCAGTCGCAGGATATCGCGCTCGGCGTGAACAATTCCAAAGAAAAAAAAGCGGGCGGGAGCGAAAAGGATTTGCTCGGCGCAGGCGATCAGGGCATGATGTTCGGTTACGCCTGCCGCGAAACGGCGGAATTGATGCCGCTGCCGATCATGCTTTCGCATAAGCTTGCGGCGAAACTCACCGCGCTCAGAAAGGAGGGGATGCTTTCCTATCTCCGTCCCGACGGCAAGACGCAGATCACCGTGGAGTACGAGGGGAAAACGCCCGTTCGGGTGGATACCGTCGTCGTATCCTCGCAGCATAAAGAGGAGGTTTCGCAGGAGCAAATTGCTTCCGATCTGAAAAAACGTCTGATCGACGCGGTGATTCCCGCGCACTTGCTCGACGAAAATACGAAATATTTCATCAATCCCACGGGCAAATTCGTGATCGGCGGACCCGAAGGGGATTCGGGACTCACGGGCAGAAAGATCGTGGTCGATACCTACGGCGGCAGATGTCCGCACGGGGGCGGGTCGTTTGCGGGGAAAGACTGCACGAAGGTGGACAGAAGCGCAACCTATATGGCGCGCTATATCTGTAAGAACATGGTTGCTGCGGGGCTTGCCGACGAAATGGAATTGCAGGTTGCTTACGCGATCGGCGTCGCGCGCCCGGTATCCGTATTCGTCGATACCTTCGGCAGCGGAAAACTTTCCGACGATCGGCTTGCGGAAATCGTCGTGAAGGAGTTCGATCTCCGTCCTTCGGCGATCATCGAAACGTTGCAACTTCGCCGTCCCGTCTTCGGGAATACGTCGGCGTACGGGCATTTCGGGCGGGAAGCGTTTGTCTGGGAACAGACCGATCGCGCGGAATCGCTGAAAAAGTATCTTTGAGGGAATTTATGAAGCAGAGGAGCGAACGGCCGCAATCCGCGGGGCGCAATTTCAAAAAGAGCCTTGCGCGCGACGTCGCCTATATCGCGCTCGGCGTGGCGCTCGTCACCGTGTGTGCTTGGATGACCGTACCCGTTGCGGCGATTCCCGTGACCATGCAGACGTTTGCAGTTGCGCTGATCGGCGCGCTGCTCGGTTGGAAGCGCGCGCTTGCGGCGGTATTTACGTACGTCTTTGCGGGGTTGATCGGCATTCCCGTATTTTCGGGTTTCCGCGCGGGCGTCGGCGCGTTGTTCGGCGCGACGGGCGGATACGTATTCGGCTTCCTGTTTGCGGCGCTTCTTCCTGGGCTTGCCAAACTGCTTCCCGTTAAAAACAAGTGGGGCAGGGCGGGCGTCTTTTACGTAGCCGCCGTTCTGGGGCTTGTCGTGTGTTATCTGTTCGGCACCCTTTGGTTTGCATATCTTACGCGCTGCGGAATCGGTTACGCGCTTACCGTTTGCGTTTTGCCTTATTTGTTGCCGGACGCAGTCAAACTTGCGATCGCCGCGCTGCTTGCCGTGCGGTTGGAAAAATACGTCAAAATTTAACCGAGGGCGAAAACGCCCTTTTCTTTTATTCAAACTTATGGAAAACGCATTTTCGAGAACTCAATTATTGATCGGGCGGGAGGGGCTGGAAATTCTTGCACGCGCCCGCGTCGCCGTTTTCGGACTGGGCGGGGTGGGCGGTCATCTTGCCGAGGCGCTTGCCCGCGCAGGAATCGGCGCGCTGCACCTCGTCGATCACGACACCGTGAACGAATCCAATCTGAACCGTCAGATTTTCGCCACGCGCGATACGATCGGTCAATACAAAACGGACGCCGCGGCGGAACGCATCGCACGGATCAATCCCGCATGCAGGGTAACGCTGTCGCGCGCCTTCTTTTTGCCTGAAAATGCGGAAGAAACGGAGTTTTGCGCATTCGATTACGTTGCGGATGCGATCGACACCGTTTCGGGAAAACTTGCGATCGTCGAAAAAGCGAGGGCGGCGGGCGTTCCCGTCATCAGCGCGATGGGCGCGGGCAATAAACTGAACGCGGCGAAGTTCGAGGTTGCCGATATTTCGCAAACTTCCGTCTGCCCGCTCGCGCGCGTGATGCGCAGAGAACTGAAAAAACGGGGAATCGAAAGGTTAAAAGTCGTGTATTCCAAAGAAGAACCGCGCGGTGTAGTCGGGGAAGGAGCGGGAAAACGTATTGCGGGGAGCATTTCGTTCGTGCCGTCGGTCGCGGGACTCATCATGGCGGGGGAAATCGTGAACGATTTGCTGCGCAAAGGAGGGGTGTGTGGAAACTTTTGACAGGGCGCGCGCAGAGGAAAGCCTGCGCGGAAAATTCCGTAAAAAGCTGTTCGTCCGCTTTGCAAAAGGGATTGCCGATTACGAACTGTTGCAGCCCGACGATAAAGTCGCCGTATGTATTTCGGGCGGGAAAGATTCCATGCTCATGGCAAAACTCTTTCAGGAACTCAAACGGCACAATAAATTTCCGTTCGAACTCGTCTTTCTCGTCATGGATCCGGGGTACAGTGAAGCGAATCTCGAAAATATCAAAAAGAACGCGCAAATGCTCGGCGTGCCGATTACCGTGTTTCAGTCTGATATCTTCGAAAACGTGTTGCATATCGAAAAGTCGCCCTGCTATATCTGCGCGCGCATGCGCCGCGGGAATCTATATGCGGCGGCAAAAGAGCTCGGTTGCAATAAGATTGCGCTTGGGCATCATTACGACGACGTGATCGAAACGATTTTGATGGCGATGCTCTACGGCGGGCAGATCCAGACCATGATGCCCAAGATCAGAAGCAAGAATTTTGCGGGCATGGAGCTCATCCGTCCTATGTATTACGTGCGCGAAAGCGATATCATTGCATGGCGCGATTATAACGGACTGAAATTTTTACAGTGCGCCTGTCGGTTTACCGAAGGCGTGCAGGCGGAAGAGGTGACTTCGAAACGGCAGAAAGTGAAGGAACTGATTCACATGATTGCGAAGGATGATCCCGAAATCGAGCAGAATATCTTTAAGAGCGTAGAGAATGCAAGCCTTTCGAATTTGATTTCGTATAAAGACAAAGCGGGGAACAGGCATCGCTTCACCGAGGATTATTGATCGTGGCGAAAATTTCCTTTGAAATTGCTTGCGGGAAAGTTGATTTTTTGCCTCGGTATTGATATAATAATAAAGACACCTGCGGTGTACGGAAAACGGGATACGCGTAATCCACGAAGTATATTCGGGAGCGTAGGTCGTACGGGATAGGCAAGGTCTGCTTTTGCGGAAAGTCTGATGCCCGTTCGCCGCGCACCCACCTGCGCAAGCGGGTTAACCGGTTTCGTTTTGCGGCACAGGCGGATGTCATTTTATTTTCGGGGCGACTTTTTTGGCAAATGCCTATAAAAAAAGTTGCAACGGAATTAAGATTATGTTATAATCACAACGCTAATGTAAGCGGCCTTGTGGTCAAGCGGTTAAGACGGCGCCCTCTCACGGCGCAATCCCGGGTTCGATTCCCGGCAGGGTCACCAGACGAGGGGTATACGCACACCCCGAGGGAGAAACCGGATTTTCGGTTTCTTTTTCTTTTGCGCTTTGTTCGTCCTCACTCTCGTTTTCGCCGTTTCCGTCGGGATAATCGGGGAAAATCAAGTTCAATAAAAGTTCTTTTTTCTGCCCGCCTTTATCATGTTTCCATCAGCAGGCAATTTAAACCGGTTAAAATTTGTAACCGGTTTGCTACCTTCTGGGGATATAGAATAACTCGTGAAAGTGTAACCGCTGTTCGGAGGAGCACTCCCAAACGCCGACGTAATTATAAAAATAGTCCCGCATCGTATCAGTGCGGGACTATTTTTGTTTTAATACTTAAAATAAATTTTGAATACCGTCATGAAAAAATATTTTTATTGTCGGACGATTTGGAACGGTTGCGTTTGCGCCAGGCGGCGGGGGTAACGCCGAATTGTTCCTGAAAGTTACGGGTAAAACTGTTTTGCGAATCGTAGCCCAGCTTTGTGGCGATCCTCGAAATCGGCATATCGGTATCGGTAAGCAAAATCACGGAATAGTTCATTCTGTTTTCCGTGAGATATTTCCCGATCGATTTGCCCGTGTAGTGCTTAAATGTATCGTAAACATAACCGCGGCTGTAATTCGTCGAGGCGATGATATCGTCGATCGGCAACGCCATGACTTCGGGTTGATTGAGCAGGGAAAGAAGAGTTTGCAGCCATTCGGGCAGAGAGGATATATGTTGGATCTGGTGGTCGATATAAAAGCCGAGCAATTCGAACACGATACAGGTATGATAGCTTTCGTAGTCAATGATGTTCGCTTTTTCCGAATCGAACCGATTGAGTTGTTCTTGCAGAATTTGCAGTTTTTTCATACCGACGTTGAAATATAACGGTTCGTTGGCAGACGTGATTTTATCGTAAAGATCGGCGGAAAGGGTAGCGCAGATTTTTTGCATCTTTTTGGGCCAGACGTAAACGTCCCGATGCAGATGCTTTGTGTTGTTCGGAATCGATAGCGCGTGCTCATCGTTCGGACGCAACAGAAGAAGTTCGCCCGGCGAGAGTGTTTGCGTTGTTCCTTTATAAATATTTTCTATCTTTCCTTCGATCGGAACTAAAAACTCGAAAAAATTATGGGTGTGCATTGGAGCGGGGTTGGTATACGGGTGCGTATATTCCGTAACGGGTAGCTTTTCATGTTTGAAAAAACAAAAGAACAAATTTTCCATAGCTTGGAAATTATAGCATGATTTTCTAAAATTTACAATGAGATATGACTATTTAGTGAAAACATTGGACTATTTGTGTAGAAATTAGGATTTTGTAATGGTATACTTTTTATGTGTTGGGAAAGGGGCATGCCCCTTTCCGTTGCGGAACGCAACGGAAACAATGCTAATAGATTTGGAGGAAAATTGTGATAAAAGGGAAAACTGTGAGAGCATGTTCGCTTACGTTAGCGGTTGCGGTTCTTTTTACCGGCATGGCAGGGGCAAGTAAAATTTCAGCGTCGGCTGCGCTTGACGAATCAACGCTTGCGGCACATGAGGAGTTGGCGCAGGAGATTGCAAGAAACGGTATGGTATTACTGGAAAATCGCGGCGCATTGCCTTTAACTTCTGCCGATCGCGTTGTGGGAACTAGTCTCGGTCAGATTGTTTACGGGGGATCGGGTTCGGGGCTTGTTTCTTCTTCGCGCCGTCATATTTCATATTCCGACGCTTTGAAGGAAGCCGCGCAAAAAAAGCTGATAGCTTCTTATACCGATTCCATTCGTGGCGACGGTAATAAATGTATTATTTTTATATCGCGTGCTTCGCAAGAGGACACCGATATTTCCGCAAGCTCTTTCAATCTTTCGTCCGCCGAAAAGAGCAGACTGACGGAGGCCTGCGGAACGTTCGGCGCGGAAAACGTGATCGCGGTGCTGAACGTCGGCAGCGTGATGGATACGACGTATTTGAAAAATCTGAAGTTGGGCGCGATTGTTCTTGCGTATTACGGCGGAAATACGGCGGGCGCCGCGCTTGCCGACTGCCTTACGGGGCAGAGTAATTTTTCGGGGAAAACGGTGGATACGTGGGCGGCGAGTTACGCCGATTATCCTTCCGTATCCGTCGGCGAGTTCGGCGTGCAGAACAACGTGCAATATACGGAAGACGTTTACGTAGGCTACCGCTATTTTTCCACGTTTGATCCCGATTATGAGAAAGTCAATTATCCGTTCGGCTACGGATTGAGTTATACGCAATTCGCTTTAAGCGAACAGGTGGTCTCGGTTGAAGGAGACGAAGTGACGGCGCGCGTAAAAGTGACGAACGTCGGCGGCGTTGAAGGCAGAGAGGTCGTACAACTCTATTATCAATCGCCCGATTCCGTAAAAATCGGAGAGGAAACCGTATTTTTCGGTACGCCCGCGCGCGAACTTGGCGGCTTTCAAAAGACGCGGCTGTTGAAGCCGAACGAAAGCGAAACGGTCAGTATCAAATTTCCAGTTAGCGATATGGCGGTATATGACGATTTGGGAAAAATCGAAGTGAATACTTATCAGTTGCTTGCGGGCGATTATCAATTTTATTTGGGTACGAACGTAAGGGATGCCGACAACGTTTTTGCGGGATATCAATCTTATACCGTGGCGCAGACAACGGCTGTTTCCGAAAAACTGACGGAGCTTTCCGCATCGCAGCTTGACGAGCGGCTGCTTTCAAACGGCGGGAAGGAAACGGTGGGGATGAAAAAAATCGCGTCCTACGGTTCTACCACGATACAAGGCGAAAATTTCAATCAAAAGGCGCACCTGTACAAACCGCGCGAGGGCGACGTTTCTACGAACGAAGCAAATCTCGGCGTAAACAGTTTCTATTTCGTCGGGCAAATACAGGGTCATACGGGAGAATGGCTCGATTATAAAGTGAACGTTGAAAAGGCGGGAGAATATTCCGTGGGGCTCGCAATGGCGAATGCGAACAACGGCGGCGGAAGGTTCGTCGACGCGGTAACGTTTTACGTAAACGGCGTAAAGCAAACCGTGAAGTATACTTACGTTTCTCGCGACTGGCTTAACTTTACTTATGCGGTAGCGGAGGGAAAACTCACGCTTCCTGCAGGCGAGGTTACGATACGGCTGGAAAATAAAAGCGGGCAGTTTTCAAATTTAGACTTTTTCACGGTTTATAATAACGCGGTTTCGCCCGATGCGCCCACGGTGATCGAGGCTGAAACTCTCGATGCGGAAACGTCCGATCTGAACGTCGTATGCTACGGCGATAACGGCGCGGTTGTTGTAAACGCTGCAAATAAAAGCATCGCCGTTCCCGTCAATGCCGAGAAGGCAGGCGACTATTACGTAAGATTAAAGGCTTCCAACGTGAAGAATGCTTCGGATCGGACGGCGGTTCTTTCCGTCGGCGGAACGGAAATCGGGACGTTTTCACTGATGCGCACTTCGTTTGCGGACGATTACGCGCAGGAGGCAAACAACTTCCGCTTTACCTATACCAACCCGATTAAAGTTACGCTTCCCGCAGGAGAAACGCAGCTTAAAATCGAAACGAAGGACGCAAATCTTTACGCGTTGGATGCGGTCGAAATCATTCCTGCGGAAAACGGCGCGCCCGAATATGCCTTTAAGAATAATACCGACGAGGTTCACAGCCCTGCCGAGAACGATTCGTATGACGCATCGGTAACTTATTCGCAGCTGGTTAACGGCAAAATTGAAATGGATACGTTTGTAAGCGCGCTGTCCGCACAGGAGCTTATCGCTTTTACGGGCTTGGAACGCTCGCTCGGATTTAGCTACGGCGGCGCGGGCGCATTGGGGAACGGTGCATGGAACGGAAAACTGGACAGAGGCGTTCCGCGGGTATATACGACCGACGCTGCCGCCGGCGTAGGACTGAGCAGCAAGGGAAACGTCGTTTGGTTCCCGTGCGCGACGTTGATCGCCTCGACGTTCGACGAGGAATTGACGCGGGAATACGGTAAGGCGGTTGCCGAAGAAGCTGCAAGCTTCGGGTTCAACGTCTGGCTTGCGCCCTCCGTGAATATTCACAGAAATCCTCTTTGCGGCAGAAATTTCGAATATTACTCGGAAGACCCCTTAGTATCGGGCAAGATCGGAGCTGCTGTTGTCAAAGGAGCGCAGTCGCGCCACGTGGCTGTTTGCTTAAAGCATTTTGCCGTCAACAATCAGGAAACGACGAGATTTACGAGTAATTCCTGCGTGTCGAACCGCGCAATTCGTGAAATATACTTGAAGGCGTTTGAGATTATCGTTAAAGAGAGTAATCCTTGGGCGATCATGAGTTCGTATAACCGCCTGAACGGCGAATACGTGGCGGCTACGCCCGAGCTGATAACGGACGTTCTGCGCGGGGAATGGGGATTCGACGGCGCTGTCTTTTCCGACTGGTGGTGTTTTAACGATCATGCCGCCATGTTAAATGCGGGCAATAACATTAAATGCGACAATCCGGACTATGCACAGGCATTCAGAGCGTATGAAGCGGGCTTCCTCTCGCGCGAAACGCTTGAAAAGAACGTGAAAGACGTGCTCACGCTCATGCTTCGCGTCGGCGGCAAAGAACATTATTTCGAACAGGGGTGGGTGAGCGACGAAACGTCGCATTGGCATACCGCGGCTTGCGGGCACGACGTAAAGGGCGACGTGGCGGAGCATGATTTCGTTGACGGGAAGTGCAGCGTGTGCGGCTATGAGAAGAGCACGCCGATACCGCCCGAGACCGAAGATAAGGACGATACTCCCAAAGAAAGCAAGGCGTGGATCGGCTGGACGGTCGGCGGTTGCGCCGCGGTTTTGGTGGTAGCGGGCGTCGTAACGTTCGTGCTTTTGAAAAGAAGAAAAAAATAAGTTTTGCAAACGGAAAATTAAAAATCGGAGGACATATATGAAAGGGAAACAGGCGGCGGTTGCTCTTGCGGCAATCATGGGGTTCGGCACGGTTGCGGCGCTCGGTGCATGCGGCGGAGGCGGATCGGGCGAAATCGATTTTTGGTATTCCACTTCCATTGCCGACGGCAGAATTATCAGCGAGCTGATCGAAACCTATAACAACGGACAGGGAATCGAGGACGGCGTAAAGGTTACGGGCGAAAACCGCGGGCAGATCGACAGAACGGATTTTATGGTAGATTCTCCCAACGTCGTTATGCTGGGTGACGAAAATTTCAAACAGTTTGCGGTGGAGGATTATTACCTCGATCTGACGCAATATTACGCGGAAATGCCGGGGAATTATAACGAAGCGGAAATTCCGACTTCCTTTACGCGGGCGTTTCGGATCGATACGAAGGACTCCGCCAACGGCAAGCGTATGGCGGGGGAAGGCGCTGCCATTCAGGGGATTCCGTTCGGCGTCGATCCGATGATACATTATTACAGCAAAAGCGTATTCGAGGACGCGGGAATTAAAATCATTTCCTGCGAAGAAAAAGAACTTGCAAGCAAATATCCCGGATTGCAGCCGCACGGTTATGCGGAATACACTGCCGAAAACGGCGCCAAGCCTCCCGTAGAGGGTGCGACGGTAAGCGAAAATCTTGCAGGAGAGCTTGTTTATAAGGTATTTAATAACCTGATTCCAATGAATTGGGAGGAATACCGTTATCTGAGCAAATGCTTCACCGCGGCGTATAACGAAACTTCTCCCACTGCTTACGGGAGCGCGATGCACCACTGGTTCTCTATCGGTTGGTCGGTCGGCGGCGACTGCGTGGGATACGACGGCGAGAAATACACGTTCACGGCGCTCGACGATTCCGCCAACTATCTCGTCACGGCAGCCGACGGCGTTACGGTTAACGGCAGACGTTATGCGGCGGGCGAAGTCGTGCGGTATGAGGATAAAGTAAAACAATCGGATATTGCAACGATGTCGGGCTTGCACGTTCTGCCTTCCCAGAAAGCCGCCATGCAAGAATTTATCAATTTGACCGTCCCGCAGGAAAAGACGGGCGGAATGGAAACGACGGGTTACGGCGTATCGACGGGTATCAACGAAGGGGTGGACGCTTTATGGAGCGCGTCGAACAGGGTCGCCATGGTATCGGGCAGAGTCGAACAGACGACTACCTTGGAAGTTGCCTATAAAGGTCAATATGATATTACCGTGCCCGCTCAGTGGCGGGAATATCAGGGCGGCAGCGTTTACTATAAAGGCGAAGAAACGTTTGCAAACGAATACCTCAAAGTCATCGGCAAACAATACGGCGGAACGGTTTACACGGGCGAGCTCGACAAAGACGCCGTGAGCGGCGTTCCGTTCGTGGGGCGGCAATCGGGTTACGGAGAATTTTCCGCGCTGATTATTCCCGTGAATTCCGATTCTTCGAATTACGAAGCGGCGTGGAAGTTCATCCGTTGGGCGGCAAGCGAAGAAGGTCAGAGAATTTTTATGAAAACGGGCAACGTGCCCAACCAGAGCGCGCTTGCGTTGAGCGACGAATACGCATCGCTCGGCGGCGAACGCAATTACCGCGCGGCGGCAGTTGCGGCGCAGGGAGCTGAAATCGGCGACTGGGCTTACTTTAACAACGGCGCCTGGGTCGATAAATGGTCGGGTAACTTCAATCAGGCTTTGCGGCTCGGCTATTCCACGCCCGAAAAGTTCATGCAGAATTTTGCGGGTATTGCCAATGGCGATATCGGGAAGGTTTCGATCGTTATGAACGGGAGGTGGTAATCATGGAGGAAACGACAGCCGTTTTGCAAGCGGATCAAACGGTTTCTTCCGCGCAGCCGCCGAAAAGGAAAAAATTGAAATTCCGTAAAAGCTGGATTATGTGTTGGATCGGCGTGGCGATTCCGCTCGTCGGGTTCCTCGTATTCAACGGTTATCCGATTATCGTATCGTTGCAGGCGATGTTTTCGTCGATGAAATTCGGCAAGCTCGAAACCATGAAATGGAACAACTTTGCCAATTTCAAGATGATGGTCGGCGACGCGAAATTGCTTGCCTCGATCAAAGTGACCCTGATTTTGGCATGCGCGCAGTTCGTTTCGCTCGGAATCGCCCTGTTGATGGCGGCGTTTTTGAGCCAAAACGTAAAGGGGACGAGAGTTTTTCAAACGCTGTACTTTGTGCCTTATATCTGTTCTACGGTTGCGATTTCGATTATGTGGAGCAACATCTTCGATTTGAACGGCGTTTTGAACGCGATTTTGGGAACGCAAATCAAGTGGTTGAACAATCTGGAAAATCCGTCTACGCTTACCTGGGCGATTTTTATTTCGATCGTTTGGCAGGCGCCCGGATACGGCATCGTCATGTACTGTTCGGCGTTTAAGGCGATCAGTCCGTCGCTTTATGAGGCGGCGGATCTCGACGGCGCAAACGCCTGGCACAAATTCTGCCATATCACGCTTCCGGGGATTTCGTCTATAACGTTCTTCCTGATTTTGGCGGGGATTACGGCGGGTCTTACCACGTTTGACGCAGCCAAGGTGCTTGCGCCTATGAGTTGGGATAACTTTGCGGGTCCCGAGGACGCAGGACTTACCATCATGTACTACATTTACAATATGGGCGTGAAAAACGGGGAAATGGGCTATGCTTCGATCCTAAGCTGGTTGCTCTTCGTTGTAATGATGATCCCTTCCGTGTTCCTCGTCAAGAAAAGGATTTTGGCGATGGAGGATAATTGAGTATGGAAAACACCAACGAAATTGCCTCTGCGGCAAAGCGGAAAAAAGTTCCGATTGCAAAAATCGTCACTTACGTCGTACTCGTGCTTTACACCGTTTTTTTGTTTTTGCCTTTTCTAATCGTTCTGTGTACGGCGTTCAAAACGGACGCGGAGATTGTGGAAATGGGAAAGATAAACGGCTACACCCTGTTTCCGAAAAAATGGAGTTTGGAAGGGTTTTCCATGGCGCTTTCGACGAGTGCGGAATACAACGCGGTAAACGGCGTTCCTTCGCTGATCGTCGGCTTCTTCAACAGCCTTTGGCAGACGTTGATCCCCTTAATCGGCGGACTTGTGGTTTCGGCGTTCGCGGCATTCATGTATTCCAAATATCGTTTTCCGGGGCGCAAGACGCTGTTTATGGTCACGGTGCTCACGATGATGCTGCCGCTCGGAGCGTTCGGGTTCGTCAGTTATCTCTTTTATGCAAGCATCGGCTGGGTGGGAAGCAAGGGCGTACTCGCTATTCTCATTCCGGGACTGTTCGGCGGCGCGGGCACGGTGTTCTTTTTGCGGGCGTACTTCGACAGCGCGATTTCGAACGAAATATTGGAGGCGGCGAAGATCGACGGCGCAAACGATTTTATCATCTTTCTCGGCATGATTTTACCGCTTGCAAAGCCCGCGATCATTTCGCAATTTCTGTTCGGATTCGTCGGCGGATACAACAACTACGCTTCGGCGCTGATGTATCTGTACCGGGATAAGAGCATGTGGAGTTTGCAACTCGCGGTGTCCGAATTGGTGACGATCGGTTCGCAATCCGAAGGCGGCTACGTGAATATGCAATGCGCGGCGTCGATCGCTGCGTTGCTTCCGCTGTTGGCGCTATACGTCGGAGTACAAAAGTACTTTATCGAAGGCATCACGATCGGCGGCGGAAAGGAATAAGAGGAGGAAAGAAAATGAAAAAAATAAAAGTTGCGGCGCTGGCAGTCGTCGCACTCACGTCGGTGGGAATGCTTTGTGCTTGCGGGGGCGAAACGGTAAAGCAGGTTGCGTACGAACTTCCGCATTACGACGGTACGACGCGCAGAGATTTCGACGCCGAAGATAAACCCTATTATAACAGCGAATTTTGGCGCAGGAATTCGAGTTTGAACGAGGGCGCGGACTTTCAGGTTCTGGACGACACGGAGCGCACGGGCTATTTTTACGCCTATTCCACGGGGTTTAATTACTTTTACTCTAAGGACCTCGAAAATTGGAATTACGGGGCGAGCTTCTTTTCTCCGGAAGGGTTAGCGGGCTGCGACAGGCTTTGGGCGCCCGAAGTGATTTACAGCGAAGAGGACGAAACGTATTATGCGTTTTTGGCGGTGCAGCCTACGCCCGACACAAAATACGAGGCGTTTACAGCGCCCGAACACATGCCTGTCATTGCAACGTCCAAAGACCCGCGCGGTCCTTTTAAGCCGCTCACTTTCGAGGACAGAAATACTGCGTATCCGCAGTGGTACGCCAAATACTGTTTCCTCGATATGGCGCAGTACCGAGCGGCGTACGAAGCGTTAAACCTTCCCGTAAGCGATACGTCCGCTTGGGAAAAAATTTACACTCTGGATGGCGGGATCGTCGATGCGGGTTGGATGCGCGCGTTCGATTTCAGCCCCTTCGTAGACCCCGATACGGGCAAGAAGTATTTGTATTGGAGCCAGTCGCCCGGCGGTACGGCGGCGGTGGAGATGATTGATTGGACGACGCCCGATTGGAGCACGTTCAAGGTGGTTGCGGCGGCGCTGTATTACACCGTGGACGACTACGTAAAGGCGACGAACGGCGATACTTCGGTTGAAAAGGTCTATTACGAAACGTTGGGCGCCTATTGCAACGAAGGACCGTTCGTTTATAAGCATAACGGAAAGTATTATCTCACTTTCTCGATCGGGTCGGGAGAAACGGGCAATTACAGCGTCATGCAGGCAATCGGCGACAGCCCGTTAGGTCCCTTCCGTAAGCTCACGGACGAGGAAAACGGGTTTATCGTGAGCAGCGATCTCGGCTCCAACCGCGGGGTGAGCGGTCCCGGTCACCATTCCTTCGTCCGCGCGCAGGACGGTAACGGCGACGAAAAGCTCATCATGATGTATCACGCGCAAAAGAGCGTGTATTCGGAGAGCTGGGGCAGGTGTATGCGCCTCGACGAAATCAAATGGGTGGAAACGCAGGGGATAGACGGCAAAACGTTCGACGTGATGCATTTGAACGGACCGTCGATTACCGTGCAGCCCACGTTCGGCGTGGGAAGAGCAGTAGGCGATATCACTTCGCGCGTGAAAAACGCGACGCTCGTGCGCGGAACGGTAAAAGAGGGCAGCGCCGAAAATCTTATCGACGGACTGATTCCCACCCACTTGAAGATGAATCAAGCGTTCGAGAACAAGTACGTAAAGGAAACGGAAATCAGCGTAACCTCCACCTTTGAACTGGAATTCGAAACCGAGCAGGAACTGCGCGGCATTATGATCTACAATTCCAAAAATACCGAAAAGGCGTTTGCGAAAATCAAGGACATTGCGTTTATTTCGGAAAACAACGGCGCGGAACGGATCGATTATATTCAGGAGCTCGAAGTCGATAAAGCGGCAAGCTATTTCTTCGATATCCGCAATAACCGTTACGACGGGATTCAGCGTTGCAGCAACGTCTATGCCGAGTTCGATGCGATCAAGGTGAAGAAGATTCGCTTTACGGTGGAATTGCCCAAAGGGCAGAAACGTGCGGCCGTCGGCGAAGTCGTCGTCCTCGGAAAATATTAAGGAGGAAAGAAGATGAAAAAGTTTACGGCAATCGCGCTCGGCGCAATTATGACCGTTTCGGCGGCAGGGCTTCTTGCAGGTTGCGGCGGTTTGCAGGCAAAAGGTCCGCAGTACGAATATACGGCAATCAAGTCGGATAAAACGTACGGTTTCGAAAAGGATAATCCCGTCATCGACGGTAACGTAAAGATCGACGGAAAGTTCGACGAGAGTTTTTATAACGAATCGCGTAAGTGGTTCAAGGGGCATAAGGTCTCGAATAACGAGGACGGAACGCTGGACGTAACGACATATTTTTCCAAATCGGGCATTGTGGTGGCGGCAAAGTTCCGCGATAGTCTTCCCGTCGTTTACAGCGAACACGTCGCTACCGGCAACAGCAGCTGCTTTAACTGTTATTTTTCAGTCGATTCGAAGAGCAGTCCCAATTACAGCGTATACGAAGTGGAGTGTTCGGCGGGAAACGTTTTTAATTTCAGTTTAATGACGGCGTTGGGTATCCGCAATATCGACACGTCGGGATACGATATCTATTCTGCCGTCGTGCGGCACGGGAGCATTGCGAAGGGCGAGTGCTACGGGTTCGACGCGGAGTATTTCATGCCGTGGTCGCTGTTCGGATTGGAGACGCGCCCCGAGCTCGTTTACCTCAATCCCACCATGATTTCGGCGCAATTCAACGAGGAAAATATGCTCGAAAGCGGAGCCTTCAGAACTTGGTATAACTTCGGGGCAAGACAATCGCCCGAAATTTCCGCATGGGGGGCATACAATCAAGGCTACGCGTTCGATCAAGACGGCTTTATCAGCAATCAAATCACGATCCAGTCCGAGGGGGGAACGGTAACCGAAGAATGGGGTTACGATTGGTGTCTTACGGGCGATACGGTGAACTTTAACATGAAACCCGACGCAGGAAAAGAACTCGTTTCGATTACTGCAAACGGCAGGGACGTTACGGGCGAAGTAAAGAGAGGAGTCCTCTCCGTACGTTGCAGCGGCGATATCGAAATCTCGGCGACGTTTGCCGAAAAACAGGCTCAGTGAAACGCTTGCGTTTCTAAAAAATATTTTAAGGAGTAGGAAGAAATGAGGAAAAAGAACAAAGCCATTTTAGCGCTCAGCGTGTTATTCACGCTTTCCTTCGGCGCAGCCCTTGCAGGTTGCGGCGGAGGCGGGCATAAACCGACGCTCGTCGAAGGGAAAGACCCCACCTGTACGGAATCGGGTTACGAACAGTATTATTTGTGCACGCACTGCGACAAATTCTATTCCGACGAGGCGTGCAAAAAGGAAATTCCCGCGCCCGTTGCAATCAACGCGCTCGGGCACGACATGACAAAACACGACGAGGACGAGGCAACCTGCACGCACCCCGGAAATGTAGAGTATTACACCTGTTCGCGGGAGGAGGGCGTTTATTATGCCGACTCGGAGGGATCGCAAAAGCTTTCCGAAATCGGCGTGACGGTCGATCACGATTTCTCGGGCGAAGGGTTTCGTCCCGCCGAGGATCCCACAAAAGACGCGTACGGCAGAAAACCTTCCTGGACATGCAACTCGTGCCATACGATGTACGGCGACAAATACGGCGATAAGGTCGTGACGGAAGAGGATTTGCGGATCGACAAGATTCAGGAAACGATCGACGGCGAGTTGACGGACGAATTCTATCAGGAAGAGAACGCATTTGTGATCGGTGCAAGTAACGTGCGCGAAGGCGGTTTGGGCATAGTGTTAAACGCGACGCTCGCAAAGGACGGCGTTTATTTTCACTTGGTTACGAATCACAATACGCCCGCAGCGGAACAGGACAGATGGGGAAGCGTTAAAATTTATATCAACGCCCGCAACACCGAGGATAAAAAACTGCCCGGGAATGCGGCGGTCAGCGAAGCGCAGACCATCGTGATGAATCTCGGGCTCAACGGCAATATCGGTACGCACGACGCGCATACCGTGAAGTCGTTCAAAACCGTAACGAACGAAGAAAAAGCGCCTACGAAGTATACGACCGTTTGGGAAGTTTATTGTTCCTTTGAAAAACTTGCCCAAACCAACAAATCCGTTTTGCAATACGCCTTTGAAGAGCAAGACGGCAAAACCGTTCTTAAAAACGGATATAACGTGTTGGTGACGACGGTCGGGTGCATGTACAACAAAGACCAAGCCGAAAAGTTCGAGAACAACGGAACGAGCCTTTGCTCGCCGATCGGCGACGGCGACGTGACGGAGGCATGGTATCTCTGGGAGAAGTCGGGTTATTCCGACAGAAGCGAGGCGCATAAATATATGATCGTCACGCAAGAGGGCTTATCGGAGGATTTCCGCACCGTGGCAACGGAATACAAGGTAAATATCGTTGCAGATGATAACGTAACGATCAGCGGATTATCCGAAAAAGTAGCGGTAGACGGAACGCTGGAAGGAACGGTTACCGTGAAGGAAGGCTACGTGTTCCGCGGATTGAACGTCAACGGCAAAACGGTACAGGCAAGTGCGGGTGCGTTCAGCGTTTCGATTTCCGATTTGGAGCTTCCCTGGAATACGGCGGATATTACCGTAACCCCCGTTGTCGTGAAAAACGAAACGCAGACGGTTGCGGTTACGCTCAAAGATAAAACGAAAGACGGCGTTTCTTTGCTTGCAAATGCAGACGTTTCTTTAACGGACGGCTTCGGCGAACCGATTACGGTAACGACCGATGCAAACGGCGTAGTTACCTTTAACGATCTCCTGTGCACGACCTACACGCTTACGGTGGAAGGCTATCCGCAAAAGACGCTTGTCGTAACGAAAGGCACGGGAACGGCGGAATTCGAATTGATTAAGATTTTTGCGATTGCCGGCAACGACAACGTGATTGTGAGCGATTTGGAGAAATCCGTTTCGATCGTGGAAGCATTGAATCCCGATAAAACTTATACGGGCACGGCGGAGGTCGTAACGGACAGCGCTCTCAAAACGGCGAACGTTCTGTTGGAAACGACGGTAAGAGCGGAAAATTTTGCCGACGGTTGGACTTATAAGACGACGATGCAGCGTTTCATGATTCAGATGACGGAAAGCGGCAAAGGACTTTTCTTCTGGGTTTTCAATAACGGCGGCTATAAAGCAAATATCAAATCAATCAACAATTTGTATAATTACGAGAATGAAGGCGGTTCGGAGCTCGACATCAATAATTGGGGCGAAGACGGAAGAGGCTGGATCGTTCCGTTCATCAGAAGCGACGACGGCTTGAAACTGCGCGTGATAAGAGACGGAAACTCGATCGCATTATATGCGTACGATAATGCGGATTGGGTTTATTTCGGGAAGGTCGATTGCGAAGAAAACGATCAAACGAAAATCGTATTTTACGGCACGGGCTGCGGCTGGGAATTCACGCAAACGTCGGTTACGAATATCGGAACTTATGTGGAAGAACAGCTTCCCGTGGTCGGAACGCCCGGTCATATCGCGCACTATGTAAACGGAAACAAATACTATCTGCCTGACGGCACGCCGATTACTGCGGCTGAAGTTAAGACGGAATTGATCGAGTCTCAGGCGACGGTAACGCTCGTATTAAAGAATTTGGACGGCGAAAACGTAACGGTGGCAAACGGGACGGAGATTACAATAAACTCGCTCTTCCACAACGGAACGCTTACGGCGGGCGCGAACGGCGTTCTGAGCGGGACGCTCTACGTCGGCGAATACACGGCGAGCCTTTACGGATATAAAGACGCACCGCTTACCGTTTCGGAAAGCGGGGAAGTCACGCTTATCATGAACGCGACGATTGCACATGCAAACAATAACAACGTTGTTGTAAACGATGCGGACGGGACAGTCACGATTGCGGAAGGATTGCCTGCGGACAATTCGTATACAGGCAATGCGGAATTCGTCACGGACGGCGCGTTGGGATCTGCGAACGTATTGTTCGAGGTGACGGTAAAAGCGGATAATTTTGAGGACGGTTGGACTTACAAAACGACCATGCAGCGCTTCATGATTCAAATGACGGAGAGCGGCAAAGGCGTATTTTTCTGGACGTTTAACAGCAATGGCGACAAAGCGAACGTCAAAGCAATCAATAGTTTAACGGATCGTACGCAGGAGGGCGGCGCAGAGCTTGACCTCGATAAAACGACGACGGAAGAGCAAAGAGGCTGGGTCGTTCCGTTTATAAAGGGCGACGGGTTGAGGCTGCGCCTGGTGCGAAACGGAGATAAGATCGCGTTGTATGGACGCAACGAATCGGAATGGATTTACCTCGGCAGCGCGGAATGTGAAGAAAACGCTCAAACGAAGGTCGTGCTTTACGGCACGGGCTGCGGCTGGGAATTTTCTCAAATGAATGTGACCGCTCTCGGAACACACGTCGATGAACGGCTCTTCGAGGCGGGAACGCCCGGTCATATCGAGCATTTCGTAAACGGCGATCAATACTATTTGCCCGACGGCACGCCGACCACGGCGGAAGCGGTTAAGCTTGATATGGAAGTTTCTGCGGCGACGGTGACGCTCGTGTTAAAGGGCTTAAACGGCGAAAATCTGCCGATTCCCGAAGGAACGGAAATAGCGGTCGAATCGCGTTATCATAAAGGCGTGCTCACGGCGGACGCAAACGGCGTTCTGAGCGGAACGCTTTGCGCGGGAGAGGAATATACGGTAACGCTTTACGGCTTTAACGACGAAACGTTTGCGGTGGAAGCGAGCGGGGAAGCAACGCTTACCATGAATGCGACGATTGCCTATGCAAGCAACGATAACGTGATTGTAGACAACGCAAATCAGAAGATTGCGATTGTGGAAAGTCTGCCTGCCGATAAGTCGTATACAGGACATGCGGAACTTGTAACTGACGGCGCACTGAAAAATGCGGACGTCGTATTGGAAACGACGGTAAAAGCCGTCAACTTCGAAGACGGTTGGACGGTGAAATCGACCATGCAGCGTTTCATCGTTCAGATAACCGACAGCGGCAAGGGTTTCTTCTTCTGGACGTGGAATGCAGAGGGCAATAAAGCGTGCTATCAGGAAATTTACAGCCTGACCAACCGTGAGGAAAACAAGGGAAGAGATTTAAACGATTGGACGGAAAAAGAAAGAGGCTGGATCGTTCCGTTCGTAAGGGGCGAGGGATTGAAGCTGCGCATTATGCGGAGCGGAAATAAAATTGCTTTATACGCTTACAACGGTACGGAATGGTTAGAGCTCGGTTATACGGATTGCGAAGCAAACGATAACCTGAAGGTTTGCTTCTACGGAACGGGCTGCGGCTGGGAGTTCTCGGAAATTGCCGTCACGGCGGCGGAAGAATATACGCTCAACGCGACCGTTACTGGGAATAAGGCGGGCGTTACGACCAATCTCACCGAAGGCGCGACGGTACGCTTTACGAACCTTCTCGGCTACGACAAAACGTTTACGGTCGGCACGAACGGCACGATCGGCGGCGCGAACGAAAAGCTTCCCGCGGGTGTATATTCCGTTACGGTTACCGGGAATGCGTATGCGGTTTATCTAAAGAAACTGACCGTTTCCGAAAACGTTACGGAAATCGTGTTCGAATACAAAAGATTCGATATCGTGGAGCGTGACGGAAGCTACGATCTTTACGACTTCTCGCACGTCAACGATGAAAACGCGACGATCGAGAACAAGCAGTACGTCGAACGGTTCAATGCTCTTTCGACCGATACCTATAACGACGTTTCCGTAACGCTCGGCGGTAAGTTCAACAACAGCATGGCGGGCAACCGTTCGCAGGGTATCTTCATCAAATTCGAAGACGGAAAGTATATGTTCCTTCGGTTCAGCTGGTGGGATAATCAGTATAAAATCGAGTACATGCAAGGCGGCGGGGATACCTGGAATTTGCCCGTCGTGCAGGATTGGCCTTGGGACGACGTTCTCAAATTCGATGAAACGCAAACGAATACGTGGACTTCCAATCAGGAGATGAAGTTGCAGCTCGTTCGCAGCGGCAATACGCTGAAAGTTTATCTGGACGGCGTGTGCGTGCGTACGAATACGCTGAACGAAGAATACGCCGACGACAAAGTGCAGGTCGGATTCTTTGCCTGGGACGCTGCGGAGGACGGCGCAACGTGGAACTTCGAGATTTCGGAAACGCTTCCCGAAGCTTGAAATTGAATTTTTGTTGAAAAGACTGCAAAAGGGGGTGGCGGCGTCTGCCGCCGCCCCTGACTGTTCGGTGAGGAGTAAAAAATGGACTTGAAAAATTTGACGGTGGAAGAAAAACTGCGGTTGATCTGCGGCAAAGACGCGTGGCAAACTTGCGATTTTAACGGCAAACTTCCGTTCGTGAAAGTAACGGACGCGAGCATGGGCGTGAGGACGGCTAAGGAAGACGGGAGTGGGGATAAGCCTTCCGTTTCCTATCCCTCCTCGCAAATGCTGGCGAACACGTGGAATTTGGAAACGGTGCGCACATACGCCGAATGCGTGGCGGACGACTGTTTGGAATACGGTGCGGATATCCTTTTGGGACCGGGCGTGAATATCAAACGCAATCCTTTATGCGGGAGAAACTTCGAGTATTATTCGGAGGACCCGTATTTAGCGGGCGTTATCGCGCGGGAATACATAAGCGCCATGCAACAAGAGGGCGCGGGCGCGTGCTTGAAGCATTTTTGCTGCAATAACCTCGAATATAACCGCAGATTGCAGTCGAGCGAGGTGGACGAGCGAACGCTCAGAGAAATCTATTACAAGCCGTTTGAAATTGCGTGCGAGGCAAAGCCCGTTTCGCTCATGTGTTCGTATAACAAAATCAACGGCGTGCAAGGTTCGGAATACAGAAAGGGCTTTGCTGTCTTGCGCGAGGAATACGGTTTTGACGGCGCGGTGATTTCGGACTGGGACGCGGTATACGACAGGGCAAAAGCGGCAAAGGCGGGGTTAGACCTCGAAATGCCGTTTTCGCAGAGCAATTACGAGAAATTGCTCGAAGATTATCAAGCGGGCAAAATCACGGAAGCGGAAATCGACGAATGCGCGCAGCGCGTATTGGATATGGTTTCCCGTTGCAAGCAGTTGCAGGAAGGCAAAAAGAGAAAACGCACGCAAGCGGAGCGCGTGAAAGTCGCGCAGGAAACGGCGGAAGAAAGTATTGTATTGTTGAAAAACGACGGCGTGCTTCCCTTGAAAAAAGGGCAGAAAGTCGCCGCGTGCGGAATATACGGCGCGCCGTACAGTGCAAACAGCGATTATTCGCGTTATTTGGCGGGCGGAGGGTCGAGCAAAGTCGTACGCTTGACGAATGTATTCGATATCCCCGAAGTGCTGCGCAAGCAAGGATTTTCGGTGCTTTTTAACGGCGGATTCGACGACAACGGAATTAACAACTGGGTGAGAATGAGCCCGCGTGCGGCTACCGAAAATGCGGCGGTGAGCGACGTGAATCTTGTTTTTGCGGGCACGGGCGGCGAGATCGAACATGAAGGAAACGACCGCAAGCAAATGAAACTTTCCGACGTGCAGGAGCGCGCCATTTTGGATGCCGCGGCGGTCAATCCCAATACGGTGGTAGTGCTGTTCGCGGGCGCGCCGATCGACGTGAGCGCTTGGATCGACGAAGTTGCGGCAGTCGTTTGGGCAGGCTTCCCGGGCGAACGGGGTGACGAAGCGGTTGCGAATATTTTAACGGGCAAGGTCAATCCGAGCGGAAAACTTACGGAAACGTTCCCGCTACGCTACGAAGATACGCCCGCTTCGCAGGGGTATATCGACGGAACGGTGACGCGCTACGAAGAGGGACTCGACGTGGGTTATCGGTATTACGATACTTACGGCGTGGACGTACTGTTTCCGTTCGGCTACGGACTTTCCTATTCGGAATTTGACTATAAAAATCTGACGTTGAAAGGGACTGGCGATAAACTCGAAGTAAACTTCGAAATCGAAAACGGTTCGGAAATCGACGGCAAAGAGGTTTCGCAAGTTTACGTGCGCGCGGTGAGCTCGTACGTTTATCGTCCGTATAAAGAATTAAAGGGCTTTGCAAAGACGTTTGTAAAGTCGGGTAAAACGGAAAAGGTGACGGTAAGGCTCGACAAACACGCGTTCGAATATTGGTCGGTCGGGCACGATCGTTGGGAAGTGGAGGACGGCATATACGAAATCATTGTAGCCGCGTCCGTTGCAGACGAAAAACTCAAAATAAAGATTAAAATCAAAGACGGCAAAATAACTGTTTTGTAAACAAGGAAAGCTATGGTGGAAAGACAAGAATATCCGCGCCCGCAGTTTCGGCGGGATAGTTGGCAAAACTTAAACGGCGAATGGGAATTTGCGTTTGACGATCAAAACGAGGGCAAGGCACAAGGTTGGTGGAAGGGCGATCAAAAGCTCGGTCAAAAAATCAACGTGCCGTTTTCCTATCAGTACCCCGCAAGCGGGATAAACGACAAGACGGTTCACGACATCACGTGGTACCGCCGCACGTTCGTGATCGAAAAGCAGAACGCGGGCAAGCGGGTTTTATTGTGCTTCAACGCCGCCGATTACGAAACGGACGTGTGGGTAAACGGGATTCATGCGATCACGCATAAGGGCGGCTTTGTGCCGTTCTCGGTGGATATTACCGACTATCTGCACGGCGGTGGCGGTGAAAACGTGCTCGTTGTACGCTGTTTCGATAGCTTGGAAACGGCTGTGCCGCGCGGCAAACAGCATTGGGAAGGGATCACCTACGGTTGTTTCTATTATCCGAATTCGGGCATCTGGCAAAGCGTGTGGCTGGAATTTTTCGGGCAGGACTGCATCGAGAGCTATTCGCTCAAAGCGGATATCGACAGTCGCTCCGTAAAGGGCGAGCTCCGTACCATGTACAAAAAAGCGGACGAGGCGGAAATCGTTCTTATCTTTCAAGGGAAAGTTTTGCAAAAGCATCGGATATTATTGCCGCAAAAGCGCACGCGGTTTTCAATCGACTTTTCGAATATCGCATTTGATTTTAACGGTTTGCTTTGGTCGGTAGAAAATCCGAATTTGATTTCGGTTGACTTTACGTTATATGCGGACGGCAGGGAGTGCGACAGGGCGCATACGCGGTTGGGAATGCGCAAAATACATATCGACGAAACGGGCAAAATCTGCCTGAACGATAAGCCGCTTTATCAGCGATTGATTTTGGATCAGGGCTACTGGGAAGAGAGCGGGCTTACGCCGCCGAGCGCGGAGGCGTTAAAGCGGGATATAGAACTTGCCAAAGCCATGGGCTTTAACGGCGCACGCAAGCATCAGAAATTCGAGGATCCGTATTTTTATTACTATGCGGAAGAGCTGGGTTTTCTCACCTGGTGCGAAATGCCGAGCGCGCTCACGTTCTGCGAAGAGGAAATCGCCTCGATCACGCGAGAATGGCAGGAAATATTATCCGTTGCAAAAAACTTTACGAGCAATATCTGTTACGTCCCGCTCAACGAGAGTTGGGGCGTGCGCGAGGTCGGCACGGACAAAGCGCAGCAGGACTTTGCGCGGAGTTTATATTACTTAACAAAGAGTATCGACGGAGAAAAGTTGATATCCACCAATGACGGTTTCGAGAACGTGAATCCCACGGATATCGTAACGATTCACGATTATGAAATCGCCAAAGCAGAACAGTTCCCCGAAAAATATAAAGACGGGAAATACGACGGGTTGTATCCGCAGGGCTTCCGTTTGTTTGCCGATGGAAACATATATGAGGGGCAGCCCGTGCTGTTTACGGAGTTCGGCGGCATGGTGCTCAAAGCCGAGCAGAAGAGCGACACCTGGGGCTATAACGAGGGCGAAGCGAGCGAAGAATCGTTTTATGCTCACCTTAAAGAATTATTGCAGGGCATTGCGCAGACGGAGTTTCAGGGATATTGTTATACGCAGCTCACCGACGTACAGCAGGAAATCAACGGGCTCTTATATGCCGATCATACGCCGAAATTTGATAGTACGAAGCTGAAATCAATTTTTGAAACAGGGAAAAGAAAATGTTAAAAGGTAACTTTATCGGAGTAAAAGAAAAGGCGAACGTGTTCGCCGTCGAAAAGAGTTTCAAGGCGCATGCGGGCGAAAGAGCCGTGTTAAAAGCAACGGCGTTGGGGCTGTATTTTGCCGAAATCAACGGAGCGCGGGTGGGCGACAGATATTTAACGCCCGGTTGGACTTCGTATAACAAGATGTTGCAGGTGCAGGAATACGACGTTTCCGCGCTCTTGAAAGAGGGGGAAAACGTTTTGACGCTCACCGTCGGCGAAGGCTGGTTTTGCAGCGGCGTTACCTGGGAGAAAAAACGCGATCTGTACGGGGAACAGTCCGCCGTCTGTGCCGATTTGATTTTACTCGATAAAATTATTTTTACGGACGGGAGCTGGACGGCGCGGGAGAGCGTAATTCGCGGAAGCGGCATTTACGACGGCGAAACGCAGGACTTTACGGCGCAGTTAAAGTCTTTAATTGTCTGTGAAGTCGCGTTCGATAAAAGTGTGCTTGTGCCGCAGATAAGTGAGCCCGTGCGGAACATCGAACGGCTTGCGGTAAAGGAAGTGATACATACTCCTGCGGGCGAGCTTGTGTACGATTTCGGGCAGAACCTGGCGGGCGTGGTCGAGATCAGAACACCCGAAAATTTCAACGGCACGCTTACCTTACAGTTTGCCGAAATTTTAGTGAACGGGAATTTCTATACCGATAATTTGCGCACTGCAAAGGCGACGGATACGTTCACGGTGAAGGGTGCCAAAATGCTCTGCCCCGAATTTACGTTTCACGGTTTTCGCTATATGAAACTTGTAGGTATGGAACTACCCAAAGAAAATATTACGGCAATCGTGCGCCATACCGACATGAAACGCACGGGGCACGTGAACACGAGCAACGCCCGTTTCAACCGTTTGATGGAAAACGTAGTGTGGGGGCAGAAGGGGAACTTTGTAGACGTACCTACCGATTGCCCGCAGCGGGACGAACGCTTGGGCTGGACGGGGGACATTAACGCTTTCTGTACCACGGCGGCGTATAATTACGATATCCGCGCGTTCATGAAAAAGTGGCTTGCGGATTTACGGAACGAACAAGCGGAAAACGGCGAAATTCCGCACGTCATACCCGATTGTTTGCGCGGAGCGGGCGACAGGTCTACCGCCGCGCTGTGGAGCGACGTCGTCGTGATGATTCCGTGGAAGCTTTATCAAATGTACGGCGATATTACTTTTCTTGCGGACAACTACACCGCCATGCAAAAATATATGAGCGCGTATGAGAAGAACGTTGAAGACGGGCTTGTGGTTCGCGGATTCAATTACGGCGACTGGCTCGCGCAAGACGGCGAAAAGTTCAAGCAGAGCATTAACGGCAGAACGGAGAGCACATTTCTTGCAAGCGCTTTTTACTTAGAATGTTTGCGAATTTTATCCGAAACGGCGAAGCTGCTCGGCGATTCTGCGGAAAGCGTATACCGTGTAAAATATCAAAAAACGCTGGACAGAATACGCGCGGAATATATTACGCCGAACGGCAGGGTGGCGGTCGATACGATGACTGCGCAGGCGCTTGCGCTGTGCTTCGGGATCGTACCCGAACAATGCAGAAAGAACAGCGCCAAGGTGCTGAGCGATAACGCACGGGCGCACGGCTATAAAGTGACCACGGGCTTTGCGGGCACGCCCTATCTTTTATTCGCGTTGGCGGACAACGGATATATCGAAACGGCGTTTAAAATTCTCTTGAACAGCAGTTTCCCCGGATGGCTCTACGAAGTGGACATGGGCGCGACGACGATTTGGGAACGTTGGGACAGTTTGCTTCCCGACGGCACGCCTAATCCCGACGGCATGAACAGCTATAACCATTACGCCTACGGCAGCGTTATGGAATTCGTATACCGTAGAATCGCGGGGATCGATCCACTCGAAGCGGGATTTCAAAAAGTAAGAGTTGCGCCCGTACCGTACGTCGCTTTTCCTGCGTTCAGAGCGGAATATGAGAGCGTTCGGGGAAAAATCGTTTCGAACTATGAACGGAGAGACGGCAAAATTATTTATGAAATCGAAATTCCCGACGGCGTGGAAGCAGAAATCATTCTGCCGAACGAAGCGCCCGTAACCGTGTGTGGGGGCAGGCACGTGTTTGAACGAAGGTGTGAAGATTTAATTTATACGCCGTTTACGCCCGAGTGCTACGTAACGGAAGTATTCGACAGCCCGAAGGCTGTAAAAGCGTTTAACGCGGTGTTCGGCGGCATCTTCACGGGGAGCGAAATTGCCTGGATGAAGGACGAGCCTAAGACTCTCGGGTTCATGGCTGAGTTTCGCGATAAGGAAGGAAAGATGAAACTTTCGGACTTTCCCGAAATGATGAAAAGGGCAAATGAGCTGTTCTTGAATTCATGAAGAGTTGTACCGTACATGATAGGGATTTTACAATTAGTGAAAGAGGAAAGCCGTTCAAAAGAACGGCTTTTATGTTATCGGGTTTTCGGTTATCGGAAAGATTCGTGAAATATTTTTTATGAAAATTTAACGAAAGATCGATAAAACGTTTATAAATCATTGCTAAAATGAATAATGTATTATATTATAAGGAAAGAGGGCAATGGAGCAAATAACGGGCTTGACCGAATCGGAAGCGGAGCAAGCAATTCCCTTACAGGAAAAACGCGGTAAAAAACGGTTTACGATTCTGGGCGTTGAATTCGTCTACTTATATCTTTTCGGAATCGGCGTTGCGTTTGTCGGATGGATTGCGGAAAATACCGTAAAGATCGTGTCGCAGGGGATTTTCGATTGCCGCTTTCATATCCTGCCGTTTATTTCGCCGTACGCGCTCGTACCGTTTGCCTTTCACGTTTTGTTGGGCGATCCCGACAGTATTGCGTTTTTCGGGAAAAAAGTATTCCGCAAAGAGAGTACGAAGACGAAAATCGCGTCCAACGCAATTTGTTTTACGGCGATCTGTTCGGCGGTATTTTTGGGGGAGCTCGCGGTCGGGAGTCTTTGGGAAGCGGCGTTCGATGCGCAGCTTTGGGATTACAGCGAACTGCCTTTGCAGGTAAACCGCTATGCGGGTTTGATTCCTTCGCTGGGATACGGCGGAGGGGCTTATCTGATTTTTAAATTTATTTACAAGCCGTTGATGAAGCGCATTCGCAATCGCGTCGGTTTTGGCTGCGCGAAGGCGATTTGCGCGTCGATCGGCGTTCTGATCGTTTTGGATACGCTTGCCATGATGATTCAGATTATCGTATTTCATCAGCCGCCGATGTACTGGCGCGTTCATCTTTGGTGAATTTCGGGAGGAGTATGAAAAATATCTACGTCGTCGTAAGTAAAACGGGCTCGATCGTTTCCCGCCTGATCGGACGCGCAACGGGAGATCCGTATACGCACGCTTCGATTGCGTTGGACGACAGCCTCGAACCGATGTATTCGTTCGGAAGAATTTACACGAACAATCCCGTCATCGGCGGGTTCGTAAAGGAATCGGTCAATTACGGTTCGATGAAAAAATTCCGGACGGCGGAAATCGTGGTGATTCAGCTGAAGGTCGAAAACGAACAGTATGCGGAAATCAACGAATACATCGATGCGATGTACCGTCAGCGGAAAAAATATCACTACAATTACATCGGTTTCTTTCTTGCGAAGTTCGGTTTACATATTCACAGAGACAATTATTTTTACTGTTCCGAATTTGTGAAAGATCTGTTAACGCGGTTTCATATCATCGAAGAAAAGCAATTTTCAAAAGTCGTGCGTCCCGTCGAATTGCTGAACGTAGAGGGGACGGTCGTTTATCAGGGAAAATTGTGCGAGTACGCCGCAACGTAAATACGTATCAAAAGGGCATAGCAAACGCTATGCCCTTTTCCGTTCTATTTGTTTTATTCCGCAATTGCTTCTACTTCGACCAGTACGTTTTTCGGAAGCGTTTTGACGGCGACGCAAGACCGCGCGGGTTTTTCTTGAAAATATTCCGCGTAAACCGCGTTGAACGGCGCGAAGTCGTTCATGTCGGCAAGGAAACACGTCGTTTTTACAACCCGATTCAGCGAACTTCTTGCCGCTTCGAGTACGGCTTTTAGATTTTCGCAGACCCGTCTCGTCTGTTCTTCGATGCCGCCCGCAACGACGAGCCCGTTTGCGGGATCGAGGGGGATTTGCCCCGAAGTGAATACCAGTCCGTTTGCCCGAATTGCCTGCGAATAGGGACCGATCGCGGCGGGCGCTTTTTCCGTAAAAATTTTTTCCATGATTGACTCCTTTCAGCAGATGCGGAATCCCGCTTCGTTTAATTTCCGTGTGATTTTGGCGATATGTTCGAAGTTGCGCGTTTCCATATCGATGCGCAGGAAGCAGCCGATGACCGCGCTACCTGCGCCCGCGTGTTCGTGATGCACGCCCGTGACGTTCGCGCCGCAATCCGCGATGATGCGGGAAACTTCTACGAGCTGCCCCGGCTTATCGAGCAGTTCGATGTTTAGCGTGCATTGTCTGCCCGAGGTCGTGAGCCCGCGCGTAATGACGCGGTTCATAATCGTAACGTCGATGTTACCGCCCGAAACAAGACAGCATACTTTTTTTCCTTTGAGTTCGGGGAATTTGCCCGCAAGCACTGCCGCAAGCGGTACGGCGCCCGCGCCTTCCGCCACGATTTTTTCCCGTTCGATGAGGGCGAGAATCGCGGAGGCGATTTCGTCGTCGTTTACGGTGACGACGCCGTCTACAAACTGTTTGCAGTAACAGAAGGTATGTTCGCCCGGTTGTTTGACCGCAATTCCGTCCGCGACGGTGGAAACGGAAGCAAGCGCTTTGATTTTATCGTCGCGCAGCGCGTTGAGCATGCCCGGCGCGCCTTCCGCCTGTACGCCGTAAACTTTCACGTTCGGATTGAGCGATTTAATCGCAAAGGAAACGCCGGATATCAGTCCGCCGCCGCCGATCGGCACGATCACGGCGTCTACGTTTTTGAGTTGAGAGAGGATTTCCAGCCCGATCGTTCCCTGTCCTGCGATGACCGCGTCGTCGTCGAAGGGATGTATAAAGGTGTAGCCGCGTTCTTTCTGCAAGGCGAGCGCGCGCTTATAGGCGTCGTCGTATACGCCCGGAACGAGGCAAATTTCCGCGCCGTAGCCGCGCGTGGCTTCTACCTTGGAAATCGGTGCGCCCTCGGGCAGACAAATGAGCGCCTGAATCCCGTTTTTCGCCGCAGCGAGCGCCACGCCCTGCGCGTGGTTCCCCGCCGAGCACGCAATCACGCCGCGCTTTTTTTCTTCGGGCGACAGCTGGGATATTTTGTAATAAGCGCCTCTGATTTTAAAGGAGCCCGTTTTTTGCAGGTTTTCCGTCTTCAGCCACAGTTCGCAATCGTCTGCCAGTTTATCCGCGCGGATTACGTCCGTTTTATAAATCGCCTCTTCGAGCACCTTCTGTGCGTGAAAGATTTTGTCGATGGTTAGCATAATGCCGCCTTTATGAATTTTTACGGAAATTATACGCTTTTTCTGTTGGAAAGTCAACAAAATTTGCGATATTTTGTATAATTTATGCAAGGGAAGCGGCATACTGACGAGAGGAGAAACCGTATGTGTACAGCTGCAACCTATCTGACGAACCACTTTTACTTCGGGCGCACGCTCGATCTTCATTTTTCTTACGGGGAAGAAGTCGTGATTACGCCGCGCAATTTCCCTTTTTCTTTTTACGGAGCGGGGGAGCGGAAACGCCATTACGCAATGATCGGCACGGCGTTCGTTCCGGACGGATTTCCGCTCTATTACGATGCGGTCAACGAAAAAGGACTTTGCATGGCGGGATTGAATTTCGTCGGGAACGCGCGTTATTTTCCGGACCGTGCAGACCGTTGTAACGTTGCGCAGTACGAGCTGATACCTTTTTTGCTGGGGGATTGCGCAAGCGTGGCGGAAGCGAAAAAAGCGTTGAAAACCGTCAACGTGACGGCGCGTCCGTATTCCTCCGACCTGCACGCTGCGGAATTGCATTGGCTGATTGCCGACAAAAAGGAGGCGTTCGTACTGGAATGCGTGGAGGAGGGTATGAAGATTTACGAAAATCCCGTAGGCGTTCTCGCGAATAATCCGCCCTTTCCGATGCAGACGTTCCGCTTGAACGATTACATGCGGCTCTCGCCCAAACAGCCGCGCAACGCGTTTTGCAAAAAACTCGGATTAAAACCGTACAGCCTCGGCATGGGCGGAATCGGGCTTCCGGGCGATCTTTCGTCGCCGTCCCGCTTCGTGCGGACGGCGTTTGCGCGGCTGAATTCCGTTTCCGGGACTTCGGAGGAGGAAAGCGTGAGCCAGTTTTTTCACGTCCTCGGCGCGGTGGAACAGCCCCGCGGCTGTAACGAAGCGGAGGATGGTTATGAATATACCGTGTATACCTCGTGCTGCAATGCCGATACGGGCGTGTATTACTATTCGACGTACGAAAACCGTTGTTTGACCGCCGTCGACTTGCGGCGTGCGGATTTACAGGGCGCAGCGCTCTTCCGCTATCCGCACGTGCGGCGGCAGAACGTAATTTTGCAAAACGGCTGAGCGGTTTGTTTCGGCGCAAATAGACGGAATTCGACGACATTCGCGAATTTTTTCGCAAAAAGGAATGGTATTCTGTCTTTCGCGCTCCGCTCCCGTTGGGCTTTACATAGGAGGTGGAGTTGATGTTGCAAAAAGTAGTGATCTGCGGGGTGGATACTTCGGGACTGCCCAAATTGAGCGCGAAGGAAAACGACGAACTGATGAAGCGGTTAAAAGCGGGCGACGAAAAGGCGCGCGAAACGTTTATCGTGGGGAACATGCGGCTGGTGCTTTCGCTCGTGAAGCGGTTCTGGGCAAAGAACGCGAATGCGGACGACGTGTTTCAGGCGGGATGCGTGGGGTTGATCAAGGCGATCGATAACTTTAATCTGAGCTTTAACGTGAAGTTTTCGACTTACGCCGTGCCTATGATTCTGGGGGAGATCAAGCGTTTTCTGCGGGACGGCAACAGCCTGCGCGTTTCGCGTTCCATTCGCGACACGGCTTACAAAATTTTGAAGGTGCGCGAGGGGATCGAAGAGCGCGACGAAGAAGCGACGATCGAGCGCATCGCACGCGAAATGCAGGTGGCGGAACGCGAAGTCGTATACGCGCTCGACGCGATTTCCGATCCCGTGTCGCTGTACGAGCCGGTCTATAACAAATCGGGGGATACGTTGCAGCTGCTCGATCAGCTCTACGACGAATCGCAGAGCGAAACGGTCTGGACGGAACGGGTCGCCCTGCGCGAGGCGATCAACCGTTTGACCGACCGCGAGCGCAAGATTCTGACGCTGCGCTATTACGAGGGCAAGACGCAGACGGAAATTTCCGCCGAAGTCGGCATTTCGCAGGCGCAGGTTTCAAGATTGGAAAAGACGGCGCTCAAACAGATCAAAGCGAATATTTCGTAAAACGCAGTCCGCCCGGGTTCGGGCGGACTTTTCCGCTTTACAAAGGAAGAAAACCGTGTTATACTGTCCGTATGAAAAAAGTGATCGAAACGGAAGGCATGTGCTGCAAACGCTGTGCGGAACGCGTCGAAAAAAAGCTCCGTCTTTTGGAAGGGGTTGCGGGCGCGAAAGCGAATTATAAAAAGGGAATCGTGTTCGTAGAAAGCAACTTGCCCGACGAAGCGCTCGTGTCTTGCGTGACGGAAGCGGGGTTCGGGGTGAAACTCATTCGTCCGCGCAAAGGCATTTTCGGATAAATTTCCGCAAAACGCTTTACTTTTGCGGCGGGAAAGGGTATAATCAAAGAAATATCAGGCGTTTACAGAGGACGCGTCCGATGCGATGCAAAGTCTGCAGAGAGCCCCGCAAAGGTGAAAGGGGGCGGCGGAGCGGCATTCGGGTATCACCTTTCAGCCTGCGGGGAGAAATTCGAGTAACTCCGCACGGGTTCGCAGTCCGTTATCTCTGCGGCAAATGATCGTTTGTTTTGGTGGTTTAGTATGCCTTCGCGTATTCCGAAACGCGGAGGCTTTTTATATTTAAATTCTGAGGTGAAAATATGTATCGTAAGGTGGATACCTCGCTCAATTTCGTGGAGCGGGAACGGGAAATCATCGAATTCTGGAAAGAGAACGGGGTGTTTGAAAAATCCGTGGAAAAGAACGCTGGCGGCGAGGAATTTTCCTTCTTCGACGGGCCGCCCACGGCGAACGGAAAACCGCACATCGGGCATATTTTAACGCGCGTCATGAAGGATATCATCCCGCGCTATCAGACGATGAAGGGCAAGCACGTTTTGCGCAAAGCGGGCTGGGATACGCACGGTTTGCCCGTGGAACTCGAAGTGGAAAAGACGCTCGGGCTGGACGGAAAAAAGCAGATCGAGGAATACGGCATCGAGCCCTTTAACAAGCAGTGCAAGCAATCGGTTTGGAAGTACCAGAACGAGTGGGAAAAGATGAGCGACCGCGTGGGGTACTGGGTGGATATGGAAAACCCTTACGTCACTTATCACGACGATTATATCGAATCGGAATGGTGGGCGCTCAAAGAAATTAATAAAAAAGGGCTTCTATACAAGGGGCACAAGATCGTTCCGTACTGCCCGCGCTGCGGAACGGCGATTTCTTCGCACGAAGTGGCACAGGGTTATAAATCGGTAAAAGAAACTTCCGCCGTCGCGCGTTTCCGCGTCAAGGGCAGGGAAAACGTCTATATTCTCGCCTGGACGACGACGCCCTGGACGCTTCCCTCCAACGTGGCGCTGTGCATGAATCCGAACGAAACGTACGTGGAACTCGTTTCGGAAGGAACGCATTACGTGCTTGCCGAAGCGTTGGTTGCAAACTTCTTCGAAGAATACGAAGTGGTGAGTAAAAAGACGGGCAAGGAGTACGAGGGCACGGCGTACGAACCGCTGTTTTCTTACGCGCAAAACGATTTGCAGGCGACGAAAAACGAATGGAAACGCGTATACGAAGTGGTGTGCGATCCCTACGTCACGCTGACCGATGGCACGGGCGTCGTGCATATCGCGCCTGCGTTCGGGCAGGACGATTACAATGTGGGCAGAAATTACGGGCTCCCCGTGATTTCGCTCGTCACCGAACAGGGCGTATTCGACGGGCGCTGCCCCGAACTCAACGGTTTGTTCATCAAAAAGGCAGATAAAGTCGTACTCGATTTACTTAAAGCGCAGGGGAAGCTCTTCCGCGCCCTGCCCTTCGAACACGATTATCCGCATTGCTGGCGGTGCGATACGCCGCTCATGTATTACGCGCGTTCGAGCTGGTTTATCAGGACGACGGCGGTCAAAGACCGCCTGATCGCCGCAAACCGTTCGGTCAACTGGATGCCCGAAACCATCAAAGAAGGGCGCATGGGCAATTTCCTCGAAAACGTGATCGACTGGGGGCTGTCGCGCGACCGCTACTGGGGGACGCCCCTGCCCGTTTGGGTCTGCGACGGTTGCGGCGAAATCGAAGTGATCGGGTCGAAAGCGGAGCTGAAAGAAAAGTGCGGTGCGTCCGAAGCGGTCGAACTGCACCGCCCGTATCTCGACAATTTAACGTGCAAATGCCCCAAGTGCGGCTCGGCGATGAAGCGTACGCCCGAAGTCATCGACTGTTGGTTCGATTCCGGCTCCATGCCCTTCGCGCAGTACCATTATCCGTTCGAAAATCGCGATTTGTTCGAAAAGACGTTTCCCGCCGATTTCATTTCGGAAGCCGTCGATCAGACGCGCGGCTGGTTTTATACTTTGCTCGTGATTTCCACCATTCTGTTCGACCGTGCGCCCTTTAAAAACTGTATCGTGCTGGGGCACGTGAACGACGCGAACGGCGTGAAAATGAGCAAGCACAAGGGCAACGTGGTCGACCCGTGGAGCGTGCTCGACAAACAGGGCGCCGACGCGGTGCGCTGGTACTTTTACACCAACAGCGCGCCCTGGGTACCTTCCCGCTTCGGCGAGGAAGCCGTTTCCGAAGTGCAGCGCAAATTCCAGGGCACGCTCTGGAACACCTACGCGTTCTTTACGTTGTACGCCGAAATCGACGGTTACAATCCCGCGGAATACGATCTGAAAACATGCAAACTGTCCCTCATGGACAAATGGGTGCTCAGCAAGCTCAATACGCTCGTCAAGCGCGTGGACGGCTATCTTGCCGAATATAACATTACGGACGGCGCGCGCGAGATTCAGGAATTTTCGGACGAACTTTCTAACTGGTACGTCCGTCGCGGGCGGGACAGATACTGGGGCAGCAAAATGACGGAGGATAAGGCGGCGGCGTATACCACGCTGTATCACGTGCTCGTGACGCTTGCAAAGCTCACCGCGCCCTACACGCCGTTTATGGCGGAAATGATGTACCGCAATCTCGTGCCTGCGTTCGACGCCTCCGAGCCCGTTTCCGTGCATCTGTGCGCATTCCCCGCGTGCGACGATCGGGCAATCGACGGCGCGCTTGAAGCCGGCATGCAGGACGTTCTGGACGTCGTAACGCTGGGCAGAGCGGCGCGCAATGCAGGCTCGGTCAAGAACCGTCAGCCCCTTTCCGAAATGGTGGTGTCCTGCGAACGCAAACTTGCGCTTGCGGGCGAACTCGAAGCGGTTGCGCTCGACGAACTGAACGTGAAAAAGTTGCGTCTTGCAAAGGACGGCGAACAACTCGTATGCTATTCGTTGAAGCCCCAGCTGCGAACGCTCGGCCCCAAATACGGCAAAAAGCTGAAAGCGATTACGGATTTTCTGAATACCTGCAACGCGGGCGAGGTGGTTGCCGCGGTCAAAGGGGGCGGCGCGTACACAGTCGATTTGGACGGCGAAGTCGTGCTCTTTGAAGAGGATCTGCAAATCTTTACGCAATCGGCGGAAGGTTACGTTTCCGCGGCGGACAAGGGGATTACGGTGGCGCTGAATACCGCGCTGACCGAGGATTTGCTCGACGAAGGCTGCGCGCGCGAACTCGTTTCCCGCATTCAGACGATGCGCAAGGAAGCGGGATTCGAAGTGACCGACCGCATTGCTGTCTATTACGAGGCGGAAGGCAGAGCGCGGAAGATGCTTGCGCAAGGCGGGATTGCCGCCGACGTGCTTGCAGACCGCATTGTAGAAGGCAATGCGGAAGGGTATACGAAGCCGCTTGAAATCAACGGCGACAAAGTTACGCTGACCGTCGTAAAATTGAGTTGACAAAAAAGATCGGAGCGCCGACGGATTTTCCGTCGGCGCCCTTTTGCAGTTACCGTTTTTTCTCTGCTCTGCGCTTGTCGTTGATCAGCGTCAACGCGGGTTCGTCGATCAGCGAAATTCCCTCTTCTTTGGCAATGCTCACCATTTGCGTAAGTGCCGCTTTTAAAAAGATCCGCGGGATTTTCGTGAGTTTTGCGCACGCTTCGTCGGTAAATTTTACGGCGGGATCGATGCGCGAAGCCGCGTATTTGACCGATTGCAGATCGCCCTCTTTCGCCTGAACTTTTTCGGGTTTGGGCTTTTTGAACGGGGAGTACCAAAAATTCGTGCTGTCGCGGTAGCCGTAGTCCACGGGCAGGGCGGGGAAATCTTTCGCCTTCACGCCGCCGATGATTGATTGATAGTATTTTTCTTTCATCAGAATTTTATCGATCTTCAAAATGAAATGCGCGCCGAATTTGCTCGTGATTCCGTTGAAATTGCGGTAGGGCGGCGGGTAGCCCTCCGTATAGCCCGCTCTGTCCTGCGCGGCGTTTTCAAGACTCCCGTCCCAACTGCATTCGAAGACCTGAAAGGCTTCCTTGATTACTTTGGGACGAACGCCTTCGGCAAGCCCCGTTTCAAGCGTAAAAAGACACCGTTTCATTTTTTCCTCCGTCGCTTCTCCGGGGAATCCCAGCCGTACGGCTTCGCGGAAATATTTCGGATTATCTGGAATAAAATTGAGGGAAACTTTGCTGCCGCGCAAAATGTTCTGCGCCGTGTTCGAATTGTTGCGGCATTCCAGAATCATGGCGTAGTACTCTTTTCCCGCAACGTAATAGGGGAAACAGAGCGAATATGCGCCCAGATTGGTTTCCCCCGTTTCCGAAAGCGTTCCAACGAGGATCGTGGGCATCGGGAAAAATGCGGAAGTCTGGTAAAAATTATCTACGATGCGTAAGTCTTTGAAATCGGACATATTTGCCTCCATAGTATTATTGTATCCCTGCGGAAAGCGTTTTGTCAAGAGCGGCAATTTGCAGTTTTAAAAAATTTGTTTACAAATACCGCGATTTATGGTATAATGAAACTATCAAAGGCGCGCGGACGCGGTTTGCGTTTGTGCGAAGGGGTACGAAATGCGTTGTATGTATTGTAACTGTACGGAAAGCAAGGTGATCGATTCGCGTTCTGCGGACGACGATAAAACCATTCGCCGCCGCCGCGAATGCATGAGCTGCGGAAGAAGATTCACCACTTACGAAACGATCGAAGTTTCGCCGATTCTCGTCGTCAAGGCAGACGGAAACCGTCAGGCGTTCGATATCGGCAAAATCAAGCGCGGAATCATCAAGGCGTGCGAAAAACGCCCCGTGCCGATCGAAAAGATCGACGAAGTGGTCAACGAAATTTCCAAACAGGTTTACAATTCCATGGAACAGGAAGTTTCCTCCAAAGCCATCGGCGAAATGGTGATGGAAGGGTTGAAGGGGCTCGACGAAGTCGCGTACGTGCGTTACGCCTCGGTATACCGTTCTTTTAAAGATATTTCTTCGTTCATGTCCGAATTGCAGAAAATGATGGAAAAGAAGGACGAAAAATAAATGTCTGAAAAAAAAGTGCAGATCGGCGGCGTTCTTTTGGGCGGCGGCGATATTGCAGTGCAAAGTATGACGACGGAAAAGACGAGCGGCGTGGAACAGAGCGTCGCTCAAATTCTTCGTCTGGAAGAAGCGGGCTGCGATCTCGTGCGGGTCGCCGTGTCGGACGAAGCGGACGCGCGCGCGCTCAAACAGATCAAAACGCGCGTACACGCGCCGATCGTTGCCGACGTACATTTTTCGGCGAAACTCGCCGTACTCGCCGTGGAGTCGGGCGCGGATAAGCTGAGAATCAACCCCGGCAACATCGGCGGCGAGCGGGAAATCGCGCGGGTCGCCGATTGTTTGAAAGCGCACCGCGTGCCCGTGCGGGTGGGCGCGAACACGGGGAGCATCGAACCGCATTTTCTCGAACGGTACGGCAGGAGCGCGGAAGCGTTGGTGGAAAGCGCGCTTTTGAACGTCCGTACGCTCGAACGGTGCGGCGTGGAAGATATCGTGATTTCGGTCAAAGCTTCCGACGTGCCGCTCACGGTCAAGGCGTACCGTCTGCTGCACGCGCGGTGCGGTTATCCGCTTCATCTCGGCGTGACGGAAGCGGGCACGGAGCGGGCAGGGCGGCTGAAGAGCGCGATCGGGATCGGCTCGCTGCTGTTGGACGGCATCGGGGATACGATTCGCGTTTCCCTTTCCGCAGATCCCGTGCGGGAAGCGGAGTGCGCGCACGAAATTCTGCGCGCTTGCGGGCTGGAAACGGACTTTGTGGACGTCGTATCCTGTCCTACTTGCGGGAGGTGCCGTTACGACTGCATGCCGCTTGCCGAAAAAGTGTCGGCGCGCGTGCGCGGCGTAAAAAAGAAGTTGAAGGTGAGCGTTATGGGCTGCGTGGTAAACGGCCCCGGCGAAGCGCGCGGGTGCGATCTTGGCATCGCGGGCGGAAGCGAATATTGCGTGATCATACAAAAGGGAAAAGAGGACGAACGCGTGCGCGCGGAGGATGCGGAACGCGCGTTCTTCGAACGTTTGGAAGGATTGTTGAAGGAATGAAGAGCAGAGCTTATCTGGAAGAGATCAGGGGCGCGGAAGGCTTAAAACGCGCCGTATTGCGAAAGATCGAAGTCAAGGGGACGACGGCGACCTTTTATTTGGCGACCGATCTGAATTATTCGGAGGAAGATGCGGCGCACGCGCAGGAAGTTACCGCGCGTTATACGCCGGCGGGGTTTACCTCCGCCGTAAAAATCATGAAGGCGGTGCCGAGTGAGGAAGGGATCCGCCGTGCCGTACTGGATTTGTTGAAAACGCGCTTCCCTGCGGTTGCGGCGTTCGTCGAACCGGAGGACGTGGAAGCGATTGTCGAATCGGGCGGCGGACATTTTATCGTGGGTATCGGTAGCGCGGAACAGGCGCTCACGCCGCCTTCCGTGCTGGATAAACTGTGCGCGGAGCTCGGCAAACAGTTTTGCGGCGTGTGGTACGGCGAATTCCGAAAAGTGGAAAAGGCGCGCGGGGAAATCGAACAGGAAGAACTTCCGCCTGCGGAACCCGTGCGCGGGCCGCGCTTTTTCCCCGTATGCGAATACGGCGAAATCGACGGTGGAAAACCGCAGAACGCCGTTTATATTGCCGATCTCGTCAAAGAAATGCAGGGCGTTACCGTATGCGGGGTAATTTCGTTCATCGCGGAGCGCATGACTAAAAACGAGAAACCGTATTTTTCGATTTCTCTTTCCGACGGCACGGGGCAGCTGCGCGTTTCCTACTTTACCAAAAAAGCCACGCTGGAAAAAATCCGCGGGTTAAAAGCGGGGGACAGCGTGTGCCTGACGGGGGATAACGAACTGTTCAACGGATCGCTTTCTTTCCGTGCAAAGTTTCTCGATTACGGCAGCGCGCCCAAAGATTTCGTTCCGGAAAGCCGACCTTCCCGCCCCGTTCCCGCAAAGTACAGGACGGTGTTTCCGTCGCCTGCAAGCGACTTCGTGCAGGCGGCAATGTTCGGCGAAAGCGTTTTGCCCGAGGAGTTCAAGCAAAAAGAATTCGTCGTATTCGATCTGGAAACGACGGGACTGAACTGTGCGCCCGGAGGGGCGATGGATAAAATCATCGAAGTCGGCGCGGTAAAGATCAAAGACGGACAAATTTGCGAAAAGTTTTCTACGTTCGTGGCTTGTCCCGTAAAGCTGAGTATCGAAATCGTGCGTCTTACGGGAATTACAGATGAAATGCTCGTCGGCGCGCCCGACATCAAAGACGTAGTCGCGGATTTTTATAAGTTTGCGTCGGGATGTTATCTCGTGGGGCACAACGTGCAGTTCGACTACAAGTTTATGCGCTACTACGGCGAAGCGGAAGGTTATCTGTTCGATCAGAAGCAGTACGATACGGTGACTTTTTCGCAGGAAATGCTTCGGCTTTCCAACTACAAGCTGAACACGGTTGCCGAACACTTCGGTTTTTCGTTCAATCACCACCGCGCTTACGACGATGCGTTCGTCACCGCAAAAATTTTTATGGAACTCGTAAAAATGAAAAAAGGATTGCCTCGTTAAAGTCATATAAAAACCCGTCCGCAGACGACGTCTGCGGACGGGTTTTTTATTTTGTGATTCAATATCTCGTCTGAATGGTGTTGCGGGGACAGGATTCTGCGCATTTGCCGCATTTGATACACTTTTCGTAGTCGATTACGGGCAGATTGTCTACCATCGTAATCGCGCCGGAAGGGCATACCTTTGCGCATTTGCCGCAGGCGATACAGCCGTATTTGCAAACGTCCATTACCGCTTTTCCCTTATCGTGCGAGGAGCAGGCGATATAAACTTTCGCGTCGGCGGGAATCCGCTCGAACAGACCTTTCGGGCAGGTCGTAATGCACGCCCCGCACGAAATGCAACGGTCGGGGTCTACGTTCGCGCATTCTTCTTTTAAACAGATTGCGGATTCGGGGCACACCCGAACGCAGTTTCCGCCGCCCATGCAGCCGTATTTGCAGTCTTTATGACCGCCGTAAAGTTTGTTTTCTTCGTTGCAGTCGATCGCGCCCGAATATTCGAACGCGTCGGTCGCATTCATTCCGCCGTTGCAGCGGCACACCGCGACCGTGGGCTTTGCGTCCTCGAAGGGTACGCCCAGCACGCCTGCGATAATTTCTTTTTCCGTCTTCTGCGTCACGTGGCAGTCGCCCAGCGTCGCTTCGCCGCGCGCAAGCTTTGCCGCGAATCCCGCGCAACCCGAACAGCCGCAGCCGCCGCAGTTCGCGCCCGCAAGGTGCGAGAGAATGGCTTCCACCTTTTCGTCGGGATTCGTTTTGCAAAATTTCGCAACGAGAAGAATGCACACCGTAAGCAGTACGGCGATCGCCGCAAAGATTCCGATTACGATTCCTACCTGCGCCCACTGTACGGACGCCAAAATCAATTCGTTCATTTTTTCGACCTCCGTTAAAATTTAATCAGCGTGAACACGTAGAACGCCATTGCCATCAGACTTGCCGCCACCATCGTGATCGGGAATCCCTTCATGCATTTAGCAACGGGGAGTTTTTCGATCCGTTCGCGTACGCCGCCCATCAGCACCATCGAGAACGTAAAGCCGATGCCTGCCGCTAAGGCGTAGAGGAGCGCAAAGCCGAGGTTCATACCGCCTTGCAGCCCGCTTACGATTCCGCTCAGGTCGTTCACGAGCACGAGCTCTGCCACGCCGAGAATCGCGCAGTTGGTGGTAATCAAGGGAAGATAAATTCCCATTGCCTGATACAGGGAGGGGGAAATTTTTCCGATGACTTTTTCCAGCATTTGTACGAGCGCCGCAATAATGAAAATAAAGAAGATGATTTCAAGATACTCAATTTTGAGCGGCACCATTACGTACGTATAAAGGGGATAGGTTACAAGCGTTGCGAGCAACATGACGAGCGTTACTGCGATGCCCATCGAAAACGCGCTTGAGGTGCGCTTCGATACGCCGAGGAACGGACAGATGCCCAGGAATTTCGTAAGAATAAAGTTCTGCGAAAAGATCGCCGAAACGACGATAATTAAAATCGTTGCAAACATTATTCAGCCTCCTTTGCGGGTTCCGCCGATTCCGCAGGCGCTTCGAGCGGCGCGCTGGCGTCAACGCGCAACAGCTGCGATTTCTTTTTGCGGAAGGTTTTTTCTACTTTGTCGGTAATGAATACGAAGAGGGCGATGCAGATTCCGTACACGAAGAACGCGCCTGCCGAGTTCGAGAAGAAACCGATCGAAAATTCCCAAAGCTTAAGCCCGAAGAAGCTTCCTGCTCCCAGCAATTCACGGATGATTCCCATAACGGTAAGTGCAAACGTAAATCCGAGTCCGGAAGCAACGCCGTCGAGCGCACTGTCAAGAACGGGTTGTTTGCTTGCAAACGCTTCCGCTCTGCCCAGAATCAAACAGTTTACCACGATCAACGGCAGGAACACGCCCATCGATTCATACAGATCGGGAATAAACTTGTCGAGTGCCATACGGAGTATGGTAACGAGCGTCGCGATAATGACCACAAACGCGGGGATGCGCACGGTAGCGGGAATCACTTTTCTGAGCAAAGAAATCAATACGTTGCTCAAAAGCAAAACGATCGTTACCGAAAGTCCCATACCGAGTCCGTTGATCGCGCTGGAAGACATACCGAGCGCCGCGCAAGTGCCGAGTACGAGTTTGAACGACGCGTTGTTGGTAATCAAACCGTCGTAAGTTATTTTACCGTATTTGTTCATGCCTGAGTACCTCCTTTTGCAAGATAGGAGTTGTAATTTTCAAGAGCGAAGACCGCCGCGCGAATGATGGTAGACGCGGAATACGTTGCGCCGGTATAGGGCAGTTCGACATTCGGATAAAGACCGTTGTCTTTCAGAATATCGGAAGTGGTATTCCCTTTTTCGTTCAAAAGCCCTTCGAGCGCCGCAAGATCTTTTCCGACAAAGAAGGAACCGCCCGAGAGGGAAGGAACGACCATAGAAGGATCGTAGTCGACCACGTAATCGCCTTCGAGGGAGTAAGATTCGATCTTACCTTCTTTTACGGTAATATTGACCGTTATAACGGGAGCAATGGCGTTTGCTTTCATCTTCAACGCGTACGTTACGGTTGCGTCGTCTACGGAAACGGAGGGCGCTTCTTTGAGCCATTCGTCGTGGACGACGGGGTACAACGCCGTTGCATAATTTTCAAGAGCGAAGACCGCCGCGCGAATGATGGTAGACGCGGAATACGTTGCGCCGGTATAGGGCAGTTCGACATTCGGATAAAGACCGTTGTCTTTCAGAATATCGGAAGTGGTATTCCCTTTTTCGTTCAAAAGCCCTTCGAGCGCCGCAAGATCTTTTCCGACAAAGAAGGAACCGCCCGAGAGGGAAGGAACGACCATAGAAGGATCGTAGTCGACCACGTAATCGCCTTCGAGGGAGTAAGATTCGATCTTACCTTCTTTTACGGTAATATTGACCGTTATAACGGGAGCAATGGCGTTCGCTTTCATCTTCAACGCATAAGTTACCGTCTTTTCCGCAGCATTCGGAACAATTTCGCTTTCGTCTAATTTGATCCAGTTCTGATGCTTATACAGATCGGGTTCCGTTGAAACGCCTACGATCGTTTGTTTGAAATAAGTGACCGCGGTGTTTACGGCTGCCGTGAGTGCGGTGAACGTGAACGGTGCGGAAGCGCCCGTTTTTACGACGTCGATTCCGTCGCCGAAAAGTTTTCCTGCAATCAGGTCTGCGTTGTGTTCGGCAAATTGTTTGTAATCTTTTTCGGTGAATCTTCCGATGTAAGACTGCTTGTCGTTGGATTCGTAAACGACTTTGCCGATTCCGTTCCATTTCAGATTATTGCCTTTTTTCGAGCCGGTGCAATCGAAGATTGTCCATACGGTGATCGATCCGTTTGCATAGGCGTTGTTGCCGGTGGACTGAATCAGATAATTTCCGTCGCTCATTAAATAAGCTTGATTCACGGTATGACCGTCCAAAGTGACTTTTTCGTCTTGCGGGCCGAGAATGATGTCTTCGTATTTGGTATCGTCTCCGTAAATCTTTTTCAGGGAACGCTCAAGCCGTTCTTTTTCCGAAACGAACAGAAGATCGTTGAAGATCGCAAGCAGCGCGCCCGCAATGATCACGATGGAGAGGAGCACCGCAAGACTTTTAAACGCCGTACTTTTGAAGAACTGTTTTACCGTCATACTTTCTCCTCCTTTGCGGGTTTCTGCTTCTTTTCTTTTTTCTGCCGTACGTGTCCGAAGGGAACGACTTTAAACAGCAGATCGAGCAGGAATACCACGAAGTTCATTAACAGAATCACGAAAGAAACCACTTCCACGCCCGTCGCCTTTCTGAGCCCTGCCGTCAGCAAGCCGAGTACGACGAAGTACACGATATTGCCCCAGAAGGATTTCGGCGAAGTCACGTAGTCGGTTGCCATGAAGATGGCGCCGAGGAAGAGACCGCCGGAAAGAACGGAGGGAAGGAAGGCGTTGAAGTCGAATCCTTCGAGCGCGACCGCAAACAGACCGGTAACCGCTATATAGATGAGGGGCAGGTACCATTTGATCACGCCGCGCACGCACAGATAAATTCCGCCCACGAGCAGCGCCAGTTTGCAGATTTCGCCCATCGCCGTCGTCGCCAACCCCGTGCCGAGGAACAGATCGAGCGGGCTGATGCTTTCGTTGCCCTGCAGAATGTTTCCGCCGAGTTGCGTTGCGCCGGTTTGCAGTTCTTCCCCGCCGCCGATGATAGGGGCGAAGTTACAAACGCTTGCCGCCGTCATCAAAGCAAAGGAAATGAATAAAAAGATTCTGCCTGCCAGCGCAGGGTTCACGATGTTTTTGCCCGTGCCGCCGAAGAGCATTTTTACGACTGCGATCGCAAAGATGCTGCCCAGAATCGGCATATACCAACCGTTGATATTCGCGGGAATGCAAAGCGCGAGCAACAGACCCGTTACGAGCGTCGTGAAGTCGAACTGACGGAAGAATTTCAAGCAGGTTTCTTTCGGGTTCGCCCAGATTTTGTGCTGAACGATATAGTATACGAATTCGGTGAGGAATGCGGAAGCCATCGCAATGGCAATGATCACCGCCGCCTGCCAGCCGAAATATACGATGCTTGCAGCCGCCGCGGGTACGAGCGCGATGAGCACGTCGAGCATAATATGCTTCGTAGTGCGCTTCGTTTTTACGTGCGGGGTTTGGGAAATCAAAAGTTTGCTCACGATTTTTTCCTCCCGAGTTCGGCTTTCGTCGTTTTAATCGCCTGTGCCAGAGGACGGCGTGCAGGGCAGATGTATCCGCATGCGCCGCAACCGATGCAGGCAAGCGCGCCGCCGTACCGATTCGCGTTTTCGTATTCGCCCGCCGCTGCGTAAAATTCGATCTGCATCGGCATGAGCTTCATCGGGCATACCGAAGCGCACTTGCCGCAGTTGATGCAGGGGGTGGGCTCGTCGTCGTTCGTTTCTTTTGCGGTTAAAAACAGGAATCCGGACGTCGTTTTGGTCACGTTGGTTTCGGTGCCCGTGAGCGCGGTGCCCGTCATCGGGCCGCCCGCCACGTACTTCACCGCCGTTTCCTTAATCCCGCAAGCCGAAATCAGCGCGCCGAGCGGAGTTCCCACCGCGCAAAGCAGATTCTTCGGGGTTTCCACGCCGCCGCCCGAAACGGTGACGACGCGCTCGATGAGCGGTTTGCCCAGTTCTACGGCTTCGCACACGGCGTAGGCGGTGGCAACGTTCTGAACCACGACGCCCGCGTCTGCGGGAAGTTTGCCGAGGGGAACTTTGCGCCCCGTGCAGCAGTAGATCAGGTGTTTTTCAGAGCCCATCGGATACTGCTTTTTCAATGCGACGACGCTCAAATCCGTTTCCTCGAAGAGGGCGATCGCTTCGGGTTTGTTCTTTTCGATTCCGATGATCACCTGCTTCACGCCCAGCGCTTCGGCAAGATAGAACGCGCCGCGCACGATTTTATCGCGCTGCTCGCGCATCAGCCTGTCGTCGCAGGTCAGGTAGGGTTCGCACTCCGCGCCGTTTAAAACGAGCGTATCCACCGCCGTGGCGGGGTGCATTTTCACGTGCGTGGGGAAACCCGCGCCGCCCATACCTACGATGCCCGCTTCTTCGATGCGGTTTGCGATCGCTTCGCCCGTAGGGCTTTCGAGCGGCGGCATAAAATCCTCCGCCTGTTCTTCGCCGCGCGTAATCACGACGTGAACGCATTTGCCGCCGCGTCCGTCGGGGCGTTCGGCAACTTCTTTCACGACGCCCGAGATGCTCGCGTGAACGTTGGCGGAAATTTTCCCCGCCGATTTTCCCACGAGCTGGCCGCGCTTCACGGCTTGTCCCGCTTCCACGACGGGAAGCGCGGGCGCGCCGATGTGCTGGCTCATCGGAATTGCGACTTCGTCCGCCGTAACCGGCTTGATCGGGCAATTTTCCGAGAGCTCTTTTCTGCCGCGGATATGCACGCCGCGGAAGAAAAGCTTTCCGTTTTTCGCTTTCAAGATGATTCCTCCGTTTTATTTTTTTGCGTTATACGCCCCCCGATCTTTTTGAAGACGGAAAGGGGGATCGCTTTTACCGTAAAGATGACCGTAAGTCCCACGACGATGCCCGCGCCTGCGCCGAGCAGACACAGATAGGGCGAATAAGATACGAGCAGCAGCGTCTGCGTAAGCGCGCAGTACACGAACAACTGCACGATATTATGCACGGTTGCCGAAATTACGCTCACGCACAACAGACTGACGTGCGGAAAGAGCAACAGCAGCAGACGCGAAATGCAGGTGCTGATTACGCCCGCGGTAAGGCTGTACAGCAACAGGGACAAATTGCCCGCAAAAATACTGCCGAGTACCGTACGCGCGACGACCACGAGCAACGCTTCGGGCAGCCCGTACACGACGAGGGCGAACAGGGAAAATACGTTAGAAAGGCCGAGCTTCGCGCCCGGCAGCAACGGCGAGGGCAACAATGCTTCGATCATGAATGCGATCAGCCCGAATCCCGTTAAAAGAGCGAGAACGGCAATCTTTTTCGCACCGTATTTTTCACCGCGTTTTTCCATAAATTTCATTATAGACGCATTTGCATAAAAAATCAACCGTTTCCGTCGATTTTAAAGGTGAATTATTCTAAAAGGTGAAAGCTTGACAGATTCCGCGCCTTGTGTTATACTGATTTCATCGAGCCGTTTTGCATAAAAAAATGCGAATTTCGGCGGAATGCTTGTATTTTTCCGAAAATCAGAGTATAATAATTTTATCTTACGGAAGGTGGACTATGACGGCGCAGGAATTGGAATTGTTTTTGGTGAGCGAAAAAGAGAAAGCGGAACGCGTTCTGGGGTTTGATCTGTGCAAACGGTACGCGCGCTGCCTGTTCTGTTCGAAGGCGGACGGAACGCCTTGCGCAAGCGCGCACGAACGGCTTGCTATCGCCCGCGAAACGGAGGGAATGCGCATTCCCGAAACGTTGTTGCCCGAACCGAAGCTTCCCTGCGGCGAAAGCACGCTGCCCGAGCGCCCGCTCTATTTCGAAAAGGCGTCCGATCCGGAACAGACGGACGCGGCGCAAGCGGAAGAAGGGCAAGTTGCGGAAGAAAGGGAGGAAGAGCCCGCCGAACGGCAGGACGAAATGCTCGAAACGGTCGCGCATATTCTTTCCGAATTCAAAATGGACGATCTTTCCGACGAGCGGGAAGAGGAGTTAAAAAAGATTTCTGAAATGATGGAAGAGCCCAAGGAGCTTCCCAGCCTGCTTTTGCGCACGCAGAAGGTGGAGGGCGACGTGCCTTTGCTCAAATTAAAGAGAAAAGTTCGCGAATCCGATTAAACTTCGTTTCGATCGGGTAAATATAATTACAGAATCTATTTTTTCAGACGGGAGGAAGTTTTTTTCGTTTTATGGACGGCGCACACATAGGTATCTTGATAGCGCTCATTATCTGTATCGTCTTGTCGGGTTTTTTCAGCGCGACGGAGACGGCGTACACAAGTTTCAGCACGGTCAGAATGCGCGGTTACGCGCAAAAAAAACGCTCGGCGCGCGTTGCGCTCAAACTGAGCGAGGACTATAACAAAGTCTTAACGACGCTGCTGATCGGGAATAATATCGTGAACATCGCGGCGGCAACTCTTTCCACCGTGCTTTTTACTGCCTTTTTCGGCGGTGAACTCGGGCCTACGCTCTCCACGGTAATTCTCACCGTCGTGATCGTAATTTTCAGCGAAATCACGCCGAAGACGCTGGCGCGCGAAGCGCCTGAAACGTTCGCCCGTTTCATGGCGTATCCTCTGCTGATATGCACGTGGCTGTTCTTGCCCCTCAATTTTATTTTCGGCGTCTGGAAAAAGTTGATCTTCCTTGTCTTCGGATTCAATAAAAAGAAACCGAAGTTCACCGAAAAAGAGTTTAAAATGCTCGTGTCCGACGTACGCGAGGACGGCGTGCTCGACGAAACGGAACACGATCTCATTACGAAAACGCTGCGTTACGGCGATTTGCACGTCGGTTCGTGCATGATTCCGCTCGATCGCGTAGTGATGGTGGAGCGGCGGGAAGATTCGCATACCGTGTTTAAAATTTTCCGCGAAACCAACTTTTCCCGCGTGCCCGTGTATAAGGGCACCAGACAGAACATCATCGGCGTGCTGTATCGTGCCGATTTCTACGAGAATCTGCTTGCGGGGCGGCGGGATTTCCTCAACCTGATCCGGCCTTTGTCCTATACGATGCCCGACGTGAAAGTCGCCGATCTGATGAAGCGGATGCAGACGAGCCGCGAACACATGATGATCGTCGGCGCGGAGGGGAACGCTTTGGGGCTGATTACCCGCGAGGACATGATCGAAGAATTGCTCGGCGACATAGACGACAAATACGATCTTACGCCCGTAACGGCGCCGCTCAATCCGTTTATTCCGGAGCCCGAAGAGCCGGAAGACGTCGATGAAACGGAAGAATAAAAGTTTTATGAAAATTGTGATGTTAAGGTGAATTTACAAAGTAAAGCGGTTTCGTTTGTTGACAATCGTGCCGCTTTTTGTATATAATTTAAATTGTTCAGCGCATAACAAAAAATACGAAAGAGGTGCGGTATGGAAATTAACGAGTATCTTGTGCAGTTTATGCAAATCGTGCGGGAAATCGAAGGGCTGGAACTGTTCGAAAGTTCGGCAAAACTTTCGAAGACGGAATTCCGCATGCTCCGCGAAATCATTCTGGAAGGGGAGAAGGATCACAGCATCATCTCTTCCGAACTTGCGCGCCGTTTGGGCGTGACCCGTTCGGCGGTTTCGCAGATCGTGAACAAAATGGAACAGAACGGCATCGTAAAACGCGTCGCTTCGCCCGTGGATAAGAAAATCGCTTATATCCGGCTTTCCGAACAGTCCCGCGAAGTGTTCGAAGAACAATGCTTGCGGGCGAACGAATTTTTTGCACGGGTCGTCGAACGGTACGGCAAAGAGCAGATGGACGCGTTCATGACCTCCTGCCGCGAACTTTCTAAAATATTCAAACAGGTACAGAACGTTCAGGGCGAACATGCGGACTGAACGGAGAGGAGAATACATTGTTAAAATTAACCGAAATCAGAAAGGACTATAAAGTCGCTTCCGAATACGTGCACGCACTGAAAGGCGTGAGTCTGGATTTCCGCAAGAACGAATTCGTTTGCATTTTAGGACAGTCGGGCTGCGGAAAAACCACTTTGCTCAACATCATCGGCGGGCTCGACAAATACACGTCGGGCGATCTGGTGATTCAGGGCAAATCGACCAAAGACTTTTCCGACCGCGACTGGGACGTATACCGCAACCACCGTATCGGGTTTATTTTTCAGTCGTACAACCTGATCCCGCACCAAACGGTGCTCGGCAACGTCGAACTCGCGCTCACCATTGCGGGTATCGGGCGGGAAGAGCGCAAAGCGCGCGCCGAAGAGGCGTTGAAGCGGGTGGGGCTCGGCAAGGAATTACATAAACGCCCCAACCAGCTTTCGGGCGGACAGATGCAGCGCGTTGCGATCGCGCGGGCGCTGGTAAACAATCCCGACATTCTGCTTGCCGACGAACCCACGGGCGCGCTCGATTCGCAGACGAGCGTCGAGGTTATGGAACTCATCAAAGAGATTGCGGCGGAACGCCTCGTAATCATGGTGACGCACAACCCCGAACTCGCAACGCAGTACGCTTCCCGTATCGTCCGTTTGAAGGACGGACTCGTGGAAGAGGATTCCAACCCCTACGACGGAAACGAAACCGAGGAAACGCCCGAAGCAGTCGTTTCGGAAAGCGAAGGGCAAGAAGTCGAGGGGGATAAAAAGGGCGGCAAACCCAAAAAGAAAAAACTGCGCGCGCGCATGAGTTTTTTGACGTCGCTGGCGCTTTCGGCGCGGAACCTGCTCACGAAAAAGGGCAGAACGATCGTCACTTCCATCGCGGGCAGCATCGGCATTATCAGCGTGTGCCTCGTGTTGGCGCTGTCCAGCGGATTTAACAGTTATATCAAGCGCACGGAAGAGGATATGCTTTCCTACTATCCGATTGAAGTCACCGAGAGCGCGTTCGACATGACTTCGGTAATGATCACCTTCACGGGCCCGAATAAGATGCCCGATCTTTCGGAAATCGGGGATAAGATATACGTCGATTCCTTTCTCACCAACCTTGCGAACGGGATTTCCGTGCGCAACAACGTGACGGAAACGTATTTGAAATACGTGAGCGAAATGAATCCGGAACTGTATTCCGCCATTCAGTACAGTTACGGCATGGGACTTACCGACAATCTGTTTACGGAAGTCATTACGGGCGCAAAACCTGAGGACGCGAAGAAAGAGTACATGTCGCTTTCCCGTTTGAAAGAGTTTTATATTTCGGAATTGCAGACGCATGCGCCGCAGTATTCCGCGCTCATTCCGTTTGCCGACTTCTTCGGGAATATCGTGAACAAGATGCCCGGCACCTCTGATTTCAGCGATCGGGAAGAGTACGCCAAATACGTTTTGTCGCAATACGACGTGATTGCGGGGGAATTTCCGCAGGACGAAAACGGCGCGGTGCTCGTGGTCGGAGGCAGCAACGAGGCGAGCGATTTAACGCTCGCACAGCTCGGACTGTTGCCCGAGCCGCAATTCCTTTCGCTGTTCAAACTCGGCGCGGAGGACGGCGATTCTTCCGAGGATTCCGATTCCTATCTGACGATCGACTTCGAATCGGTGATCGGCAAAGAATACGTATTCTACGGCAATGATTCCGTCTATCAAAAGTCGCCTGTCGGAAGCGAATATCCCTTTGCATATAACGGAGAAAAGGATTCGCTCGCGGTGGAAAACGGCGAAGGGGTCAAAGTGACGGTAAAGGGGATTTTGCGGCTCAAAGACGGGATGACGTACGGCTGTCTGACCAACGGACTCAACGTGACCGAAGCCGTCGTGGAATCTTTCCTTGATTTGAATACGGATTCCGCAATCGTGAATCATATCAAAGATCCCGCGAATATTTATACGGGTACGGCTTCGGACGGCACGCCTTATAAATTCTATTTGAATCCGCCTGCAAAGAATTTGACGGGTTATTACAAATCCGTCGCCGAATTCGAGCATCCTCTGCTCGGCCCGATCACCGTGAATTATGCGACGACGGACGATGTCCTCCGCTGGGTTGGCGGCGTCGATACGCCGAACGGGCTGAAAATTTACGCGATCGATTTCGACGGAAAAGACGAGCTGTTAAAGTATCTGGACGAATGGAACGCAATGTGTGAACGCGGCGATACGTACGACGGCGTCGTGTTGAAGGAAGCCGATAAAATTACGTACACCGATCGGGTCGGACTACTCATGGGCATGATGCAAACGATGCTCAACGTGATCACTGCCGTACTCGTTGCGTTTACCGCGATTTCGCTCGTCGTATCTTCGGTCATGATCGGGATTATCACCTACGTTTCGGTGGTGGAACGCGTCAAGGAAATCGGCGTATTGCGCTCGCTCGGCGCGCGCAAACAGGATATCCGCAACCTGTTCAATGCCGAAACCTTTATCATCGGGCTTGCCGCGGGCTTGTTCGGCGTTGCGGTGACCTATCTGCTTTCGCTTGCGCTGAACGTGATCATCCTTACCCTAACGGGAATCGCGGGGATTGCGGCGCTGCCGCCGCTTACGGCGTTTATCATGGTGGCGGTAAGCGTGCTTCTTACGTTGGTTTCGGGGCTGATCCCCGCGCAGGCTGCGGCGAAAAAAGATCCCGTAATCGCGCTTCGGACGGAATAATTTTTCTTCGGGCGGGCATACTTATCTCAAACAAATCTCTGTGAGGGGCAGGTATGGATGAAAAGAAAAAAATTCCCAGACTCACCGACGAGGAGTACGAGGAATATTTAAAATCGTTATTGGAAAAATAAAAAAACGGAGGAATTTTCCTCCGTTTTTTTATTTCGCCGCGTCCGACAAGCAAAGTGTGGATTCGGCAAATTGTGCCGAAATATCCTGCCGCGCGTATGCTATCATAGCAAAAAACGCGCGCGCGGGGTGAAACTATGGCAAAAAAAATCGTGATTACGTCGGGGAAGGGCGGCGTCGGCAAAACGACGGTCTGCTGCAACCTCGCCGTACAGCTTGCCAAAAACGGTTACCGCGTGATCGTATGCGATCTCGATTTCGGGCTGAATAACGTGGACGTCGTGCTGGGAACGGAAAATCTTGCGCTGTACGACGTGCTGGACGCGGTCGAAGGCAGATGTCGCCCCAAACAGGCGCTCGTGCGCCATCCCCGCTTTCCTACGCTGTACTCGCTGGCAAGTAACCGCGTTTCGCAGCGGTATATTTCGCCGCAGGCGGTGCGGCTCGTGCTCGATTCTCTCGCCCCGCAGTTCGATTATATTTTAATCGATTCGCCTGCGGGGATCGACGAGGGATTCCACCGCGCGGCATCGTGCGGGGAGGAAGCGCTTCTCGTAACGACGCCGCATATTTCCGCCATGCGGGACGCCGACCGCGTTTCCGGAATTTTAAAAAGTTACCGCTTCAAAGAGGTGGGGCTCGTCGTCAATCTGGTGCGCAAAGATCTGGCGCGGCGCGGGGAGATTCTTTCCCCCGACGAAATCGCTTCCGCGCTTCGTCTGCCGCTCGTCGCCGTGGTTCCCGAAGAGGATAAACTCTTTCTGGAAAACGTATTCGAGCGTTCCCGCGCGTTCAAAGCGTTGGCGGCGTGCATGATAAAACGCGGCAGGATTGCAAGATAAGTAATTGAAAAAGGAGACGCATATGAGAGAAACGGCAACCAAAGTACGGCTGACCCGCATGCTCGCCGAAGACAAGGAGGAAATGAACGCGGAAACGCAGACCGCCGCGGTGCGCGATTTTCAGCGCGTTGCCGACGAGTATTTCGAAACGGACGGCAAAGCGAAGCTGGAAATGAAAAAGGATAAAGAGGGCGCGGGCGTTACGCTTACCTTTCACGTCGTGCGCGTTAAAAATTTTACGATGCTCAAATAATTTAAACGAACAAGCGGAGCGCGCCGACACAGTCGGCGCGCTCCGCTTGTAACGGTTTTTATTTCTTTTTGTTTTGGTCGGAATCCTTTTCTTCGTCGGGCGTGATAAAATCAAACGAGATCTTTTCGTTGCGCGCAATGAGCGCTTCGATAAAATCGTGATACCAGATTTCTTTTACGACGATGACGATATATTTCGTTTTAAAATCGTCGAAGTAAACGGTCAGTTTGTTCGAACCGCGGAAGAGCCGCACCGAATAAATTTTCTTGATTTCGTGCTTCGTGCGGATGATTCCGAACTGCGAAATCAGTTCTTTTTCCGTGATCGCGTACTGGGATTTGATCAGCATGGCGAGCACGAGTACGGCGAGGAAGATGCTCACGAAGTACAAGAGAACGTATTTCATCCAGTCGTAGACGGAAGAAACGTCGTCTTTTAAAAAGTCTATGAATTGCCAGGTCGTAAGACCGACGCCCGCGGCGCATAGCGCGAGCAGCAAAATCAGTACCGCGAGCATGACGCCTGTAAATTTGAATCTGAACGTTTGCGTTTCGTTCCGGTTGTTTTGTTTTTCGCTCATAGTAGGCAGTATAAAACATTTTTGCGCAAAAAGCAATTCTTTGTACGACTTTGCTTGAAATATTCCCCGAAATCCATTATAATAAACAGAAAAGGCAATCGGGAGTCACTATGGTAAAGTTGATCAAACAGGGCGTTTATTACGCGGACGGAAAGCTCGTAAAAGAATCGCAGGCGTTCATGACGTCCGATAAAAAGGAAGCGGCTGTAAAGAATACGATTGCTTATTCCGTATTGAAAGCGCACAATGCGGGCGATGCGGAAAACCTGAAACTGCGCTTTGACGGGATCGCTTCGCACGACATCACTTACGTGGGGATCGTGCAGACGGCGAAGGCGAGCGGCTTGCAAGAATTTCCGATTCCCTATACGCTCACGAATTGCCACAATTCGCTGTGCGCGGTCGGCGGGACGATCAACGAGGACGACCACGTGTTCGGGCTTTCGGCGGCGAAAAAGTACGGCGGCGATTACGTGCCCGCGCATCTTGCGGTGATTCACCAGTACATGCGCGAATGCGCGGCGGCATGCGGCGCAATGATTCTCGGATCCGATTCGCATACCCGTTACGGTGCGCTCGGTACGCTTGCCGTGGGCGAGGGCGGACCCGAACTCGTAAAACAGCTGTTGAAGCAGACGTACGACGTGAAGCGCCCCGAAATCATCGCGGTGCATTTAAAAGGAAAACTGCGCAGGGGCGTCGGGCCGCAGGACGTCGCGCTGGCGATCATTCGCGCAACCTTTGCGAGCGGATTTTTGAAGAATAAAATTCTCGAATTTATCGGGTCCGGGATTGCGGGACTTTCGATGGACTACCGCAACGGCATCGACGTGATGACGACGGAAACGACCTGTCTTTCCTCGATCTGGGAAACGGACGAAAAGACGCAGGAATATTTCCGCGAACACGGCAGGGCAGAAGCCTACCGTAAACTTGCGCCCACGCAACCCGCTTATTACGACGGCGCGGTAACCGTCGATCTGAGCAGAATCGAGCCGATGATCGCGCTTCCCTTCCATCCCTCGAACGCTTATACGATTCGCGAGTTTTTGGAAAATCCCGTAGAACTGTTGAAGAAAGCGGAAGAACAGGGCAGAAAAATTTTAGGCAACGATCAATTTACGCTCACCGATAAAGTGAAGGACGGCAAGGTGTACGTGGAACAGGGCGTGATTGCGGGCTGTGCGGGCGGTATGTACGAGAATATCGCCGAAAGCGCCGAAATTCTGCGCGATAAAAACGTCGGAACGGGCGCGTTTACGCTCAGCGTATATCCTTCGTCGCAGCCCGTTTACAAGAGCCTTGTGGAAAACGGTTATATTTCCGCGCTGATGGAAAGCGGCGCGATCGTAAAAACGGCGTTCTGCGGCCCCTGTTTCGGTGCGGGCGATACGCCTTCGACGGGCGCGCTCTCCATTCGCCACACCACGCGCAACTTCGAAAACCGCGAGGGGAGCAAACCCGCGCAGGGACAGCTTGCGGCAGTCGCGCTCATGGACGCGCGTTCGATCGCGGCGACGGCGGCGAACGGCGGCGTGCTCACTTCCGCGCTCGATTACGAATACGTCAAACGCATCAAAAAGTATAAATTCGACGGTAAAATTTACGCGAACCGCGTGTACCGCGGCGCGGGGCGTCCGCAAAAGGACACGAAGCTCGTTTACGGACCCAACATCGCCGACTGGCCCGAACAGATCGCGCTCGGCAAACATCTGCTCATGAAAGTCGTATCCGTGTTAAAAGACGCCGTTACGACGACGGACGAACTCATTCCTTCGGGCGAAACTTCGTCGTACCGTTCCAATCCTTTGAAACTTGCCGAATTTGCGCTTTCGCGCAAAGATCCTGCTTACGTAACCCGCGCCAAAGCGGTGCAGGCGGACGAGAAAATCCGCCGCGAAACGGGCACTCTTCCCGAAAGCGTTCTGAAAGAGTTGAACGGAGTTATTCCCGCCGAAGGCACGGTGTACGGCAGCGTGGTCGTTTCCAACAAACCGGGCGACGGATCGGCGCGCGAACAGGCGGCTTCCTGCCAGCGCGTGCTGGGCGGGGTTGCGAACGTCTGCAAGGAATACGCCACCAAACGGTATCATTCCAACCTCGTGAACTGGGGCATGATTCCCTTTACTTGCGAAAAACCCGACTTTAAAACGGGGGATTATATTTACGTGGAGGAGATTGCCGCGGCGGTTGCGGGCGGCGAGGAGCGCGTGGTTGCAAAGGTGATTTCCAAAAACGGAACGCGCGATACCGTTTTGCATCTTGCGCCGTTCACCAAGGAAGAGCGCGAAATCCTGCTTGCGGGCTGCCTGATCAATTATAACCGGAAATAATCGTTCCGCCGACGGATTCGTCGGCGGAATATTTTTTGTTTCCCTCATGAAAACTTTGTAAAAAATTACAAAAATTTTTCCCAAAGGGATTGATTTTTAATTCAAAAGATTGTATAATAATTCAGAACATTTTAGGAGGAAGATATGGGCAATTATTTACTTGCGCTCGGTACGGGCGCGATCGTCGGGATCGCCGTAGGCGTTGCGGCGCTTATTGCGGTCATTGCAGTGATTATTTGGTATATTTCTACCTATAACCGCCTGCAAACGTTAAAGAATCTTGTGGAAGAAGGTTGGTCTACCATCGACGTGCAGCTGAAAAAGCGTTACGATCTGATTCCCAATCTTGTGGAAACGGTAAAGGGTTACGCCAAGCACGAAAGCGGCACGCTGGAAGCGGTAATTGCCGCGCGCAACGCGGCGATGACGGCGACGGGCGACGGCAAAATGGCTGCGGAAAACGTGCTTACGGGTACGCTGAAATCGCTGTTCGCTTTGCAGGAAGCTTATCCCGAACTCAAAGCGAATACGAATTTTTTGGATTTGCAGAATCAGTTGAAGAGCATCGAAACGGAAATCGCTTCCGCGCGCAGATATTACAACGGCACGGTCAAAGAACTGAATACGAAGGTCGACATGTTCTTTGCGGGAATCGTTGCGCGCCGCATGAAGCTTGAAAAACGCAAGTACTTCGAGCTCGATTCCGAGGAAGAGCGTCAAGCGGTGAAAGTTCAATTTTAAGGGATTTTATTCGGGAATATGAAAAAATCGATAAGTATGAAGGGGATTTTCGCGGCGCTTGCCGCTTTGTTCCTTGCACTTGTACTTTGGGCGGGGATTACCCCGCCCGTTTCCGTTTCCGCCGATTATTACCGCGAAACGGATTTTGAAATCAGCCGTTTCGACGTAGAGATGAACGTTGCGGCAAACCGCACGGTTACGGTTACCGAAAAGATTACGGTGCAGTTCCGCAACCGTTTTTCGGCGTACGAAAACAGTTTGCACGGAATTATCCGCGACTTGCCGATAGAAAGGGGCGTGCGTTACCGCAATATTGCCGCGGCTTGCGACAATGCGGATTTTTCGCCTTACGTTTCGAACGAATCGGGCGATTTTATTTCGTACTATCTCCGCGGCAGCGGCACCGTTTACGGCGAAACGCGCACGTACACGGTTGCGTATCAGATGATCCTGCCCAAACTTTCGGAGGAAGGGTATCTTCCGCTCGACGTCATCGGCTACGGCTGGCAGGCGCCGATGGAGCAGGTTTCCGTTCGCGTGACCGTGCCGGACGGGTTAAAGGGCTACCGCATCTATTCGGGCGAATACGGCACGGGGACGGACGAGCGGACGGACGGCGGATCGCAAAACGGAAACGTGATCACCGTAAATGCCGAAACGTTGCACTGCGGCGAGGGAATTACGCTCGATCTTTCGTTCGGTGCGGGCGTGCTTTCCGTTGCGTTCGATTGGAGCATCCTGTACGCCGCGCTCCTCGGTACGGCGCTCCTCGTTGCGGCGTTGCTAGTGAAGCTGTTCGTATGCCGTCAGCCCGTTCTGGTAAAAACGGTCAACCTCGAAGCGCCTAAACGCATGGATCCGCTGAAAATGGGGAAACTCATCGACAATAAAATCGACGCCGAAGACGTCGGTTCACTCGTATTCTGGCTCGCTTCGGAAGGATATCTGACCATCGACATGACGGAGGATGAAGACGATCCGACTTTGCTGAAAACGCAAAAGCCGCTCTCTTCCGATCTTCCTTCGTACGTGCAGACTTTTTACGAGGGCTTGTTCAAACGCGGCGATTCCGTTTGTATTTCTTCGCTCAAAAACCGCTTTTATAAGACGGCGGACAGCGTAAAAGCGGGCGTAAACGCGTCTGTGGAAAAAATTTACCGCAAATCGAGTTTCGTACTCATGGGGCTTTTCGGGGTGCTGTCCGTTCTTCTGCTCGGCGGTTTTGCGTATTTGTATTCGCGTTTGTTCGTGATTGCGGGATATCTGCACCTCATTACCATTCCCGCGTGCATTTTTGCGTTTGTTGCGGGCGCGTTCGGTACGAGCTGCGCCGTGCAGCGCAGGTATAAGTGGAAAAAAATCGCGCGGATCGGCGTCGTTGCGGGCGGAATTATAATCGGGCTCGTGCTCGCGCTCTTAGCCATGTTGATCAAAAGCGCCGCATTCGGAATGGTTACGGGATTTTTGCTGGTTGCGTTTGCCGCGGCGTGCGGCGGGATCAGCGGCTCTTTCCTCACGTATACGGAAAAATATACGCAGGAGTTGGGGCACATTCTCGGTTTCAAACAGTTTATCGTTTTTACCGAGCGGGATAAGATCGAATTTATGCTCAAAGAGAATCCCGAACTGTATTACAATATTCTGCCCTACGCGCAAGTGCTCGGCGTGACGGACGCGTGGGCGGAGCGTTTCGAAGGGCTCGCCGTGAATCCGCCTTCCTATGCGCGTTACAGCGCGGGGGACGTCGTATTCAGCTGGGTGATGTGGAACCACTTATTCCGTTCGATGAACAGTTCGTTCGCACGCAATATGGTGTCCCGTCCTTCCTCATCGGGCGGAGGCGGAAGATTCGGCGGCGGCTTCGGCGGTGGATTCGGTGGCGGCGGCTTCGGCGGTGGCGGCGGAAGAAGCTGTTAGGGGGAAGAGTATGAAATACGTGATCGCGCTCGACGCGGGAACGACGAGCGTCCGCGCGTTCGTGTACGATATATCCACGGGAAAATTCGTACACGGTGCACAGCAGGAAGTGGCGCAGCGTTTCCCCAACCCCGGTTGGGTGGAACAGGACGCGAACGAAATTTATTATAAAACGGCGTACTGTCTGAACGAATGCGTGCGCTATGCGGGCGCGGAAAACGTTGCGGGTATCGGCGTAACCAATCAACGCGAAACGGTGGTGCTGTGGAACCGCGAAACGGGCGAACCGCTCTGTCCCGCCATCGTGTGGCAGTGCCGCCGAACGAGCGCGTATTGCGCGGGATTGAGCAAAGACGCGCAGACGCTCGTCCGTACGCGCACGGGGCTCGTGGCGGACGCCTATTTTTCGGCGAGTAAAATCCGCTGGGCACTCGACAACATGCCCGCCGCGCGCAAGCTGTTGCAGGCGGGGAAACTCTGCGTGGGTACGGTGGATACTTATTTGATTTTCAAACTCACCGCCGGGCGTACGTTTGCAACCGACTATACCAACGCGTCGCGTACGATGCTGTTCGATATCCGTGAATTGCGTTGGGATACCGATTTGTTGAATCTGTTTGGCGTGCCGCGCGAAATTCTGCCCGAAACGCGTCCGTGCGACGCGCGTTTCGGCGAAGCGGAGCTTGCAGGCAGGCGCATTCCGATCGCGGGCGTGCTGGGCGATCAGCAAGCCGCGTTGTTCGGGCAAGGGTGCCTTTCCCCTGGGGAAGGCAAGATCACGTACGGTACGGGGCTCTTTTTGCTCTTCAATACGGGGAGCGCGTGCGCGCTTTCGCAGAGCGGCATGCTCACGACGGTGGGCTATTCTTGCGGAGGAAATACCGTTTACGCGCTCGAAGGCAGCGCGTTCAACGCGGGCAGCTCGGTGCAGTGGCTGCGCGACGGACTGGGACTCATCGATGCGAGCGCGGAAAGCGAAGGGCTTGCGGCGAGCGTGCCGGACTGCGGCGGCGTATGTTTCGTTCCCGCGTTTACGGGACTGGGCGCGCCTTACTGGAACGGTGAAGCGCGCGGGCTTTTGTCGGGCATTACCCGCAGTACCACGCGGGCGCACGTCGTGCGCGCGGTGCTTGAAAGCATTGCCTACGGGGCGCGCGATCTTGCGGGGTGCATGGAACGGGACAGCGGAATTTGTCTGCGCGATATCCGTTGTGACGGCGGCGCTTGCCGTAACGATTTTTTAATGCAGTTTCAGGCGGACGTGCTGGGCGTCTGTATCGACCGCCCCGTGGAAAAAGAGAGCACCGCGCTGGGCGCCGCGCTCATGTGCGGGGTTGCGCTCGGTTTGTGCGACGAATCGGATATTCCCAAGCGCAGGGAAGCGGAACGGATCTTCGTGCCCTCCAAACAGCGGGAAAAATTCGACGCGCTGTACGAAAATTATAAAAAAGCCGTAAAACGCGCGTTGTTATAAAATCCCTCCCTCGCGGAGGGATTTTTTCACGAAAACGTCTTTTTCTGCATAGAATGATTTTGCGCAGCGATTGCTGTGCGGAGGATGTTTTGGGAAAATATTTCGGCACGGACGGTTTCCGCGGGCGGGCGAACGAATCGCTCACCGCGGTTCACGCATTTAGGGTTGGACGCTTTCTCGGCAGATATTACTCCCGCGGAAAAAACGGCAAGGCGCGGATCGTCGTGGGAAAGGATACGCGTCTTTCGTCCTATATGTTCGAATACGCGTTGGCGGCGGGCGCGACCGCTTCGGGCGCGGACGTATCGCTTTTGCATGTTACGACGACGCCTTCCGTTTCCTTCGTCGCGCGGACGGACGGATTCGACTGCGGCGTTATGATTTCCGCAAGCCACAATCCGTATACGGACAACGGCATCAAACTCGTGAACGGCGCAGGCGAAAAAATGGAAGAGAATGTGCTCGTCGCGGTGGAAGAATATCTCGACGGGGGGAATCTTCCGCTTGCGGCGGGGGAGGAAATCGGGCGCACGATCGACTACGTGGCGGGCAGAAACCGCTATCTTGCTTACCTTTTATCGCTGCCGCGTTCCTCTTTCCGCGGGCTCAGAGTGGGGCTTGATTGCGCTAACGGCAGCGCTTGGGCGATCTCCAAAGCCGTGTTCGACGCGCTCGGCGCGCAGGTGTTTGCAATCAACGCTTCTCCAGACGGGACGAACATCAACCGCGGCTGCGGTTCAATGAACCCCGAACGTTTGCAGGCGTTGGTTGCAGAACGGGCGCTCGACGTCGGATTTGCCTTCGACGGCGACGCCGACCGCTGTATCTGCGTTGACGAGCGCGGCGAGATCGTGGACGGCGACGGTATTTTATACCTGTGCGCCCGCGCGCTTTCGGCGCGGGGGGGACTCGAGGGCGGCGGGATCGCCGCAACGGTTACGAGCAATTTGGGGCTTGCGCATTCCTTGAAGGAGTTCGGAATCGACGTGCATTTTACGGACGTCGGAGATAAGAACGTCTATGCCGAAATGACGAAGCGCGGACTGTTGCTCGGCGGCGAGCAATCGGGGCACATCATTTTCCGCAAACACGCGACGACGGGCGACGGGATTTTAACCGCGCTCAAAGTTGCGGAAACGGTGCTGGAGAGTAAGTGCCCGCTGTCCTGCCTTTGCGCGGGGCTTAAGCGTTTGCCCCAGCGGAGTTTGAATGTGCGCGTAAAAAACAAGCGCGCGGCGCTTTTGAACGAGGGCGTCCGCGCGGCGCAAAAGGAAGCCGAATTGCTTTTGTCGGACGGCAGAATCCTGCTCCGCGCTTCGGGAACCGAACCGCTCGTGCGCATTCTTGCCGAGGGGGAGGACGAGGAACGCTGTCTTGCGGCGATTCAAAAAATCGAACTTGCCGTGCGGTCGGCGGAGGAGGATTTGTAATGTGCGGAATCGTAGGCTATTACGGAAAAGAGAACGCCGCGCCCTTTCTTCTGGACGGTTTGAAAAAACTCGAATACCGCGGGTACGACTCGGCGGGAATCGCGTTGCTTCGCGGCGGTAAAATCAATTTATACCGTTGCCGCGGCAGGGTTCGGGAACTGGGAAGCGCAAGGCGCGAGAAAGGGCAGCTCGGAATCGGGCACACGCGCTGGGCGACGCACGGCGCGCCGTCCGAAGCGAACGCGCATCCGCACGTTTACGGAAAATTCGCAATCGTTCACAACGGCATCATCGAAAATCAGTTCGAACTCAAGGGGGAACTTCTCGCCCGCGGCGATACGTTTTCTTCGGAAACGGACAGCGAAGTGATCGCGCATTTGCTGGCATATTACTACGAGGGTGATCTGCTTGCGGCAATGCAAAAGACGGCAGGGCGGCTGAAAGGTTCGTACGCCGTCGCGGCGATGTGCGAAGAGATTCCCGACGCGCTCGTTTGCGCGCGCAGCAAAAGCCCGCTGGTTGTCGGAGAGGGCAACGGCGGTGTGTACGTTGCAAGCGATCTTTCTGCGATCGCAGCGCGCGGCGTTGCGCTGTATGCGCTCGGCGACGGAGAATTTGCGCTTTTAAACGGCAAGGGCGTTACGGTTTACGACCGCGATCTTACTGTAATCCCAAAGGAGCCGCTCGAATACGATCCCGAAGCGGAAGCGCCCGATAAGCGTGGATACCGCCACTATATGCGCAAAGAAATGGCGGAAATCCCCGCGGTCATCGGGAAATCCTGCATTGATTTTGCGCGCGATCCGGCTTACGAAGAGCTGACGCGCGTACTCGGGCGGACGCAGCGCATTCATATCGTCGCTTGCGGGACGGCGTATCACAGCGGGTTGTGCGCGAAATTTGCAATCGAATCGCTGTGCCGCATTCCCGTTGAGGTCTGCGTGGCGAGCGAATACCGCTACCGCAACCCGATCGTGCCGCCCGACACCCTTGCGCTCGCGGTGACGCAGAGCGGGGAAACTGCCGATACGCTTGCGGCTGCGGAACTTGCGAAACAGGCGGGCGCGTATCTCGTTGCGGTGACGAACGTTCCGTATTCTTCGATCACGCGCATTGCAGATACCGTGCTGTTTACGGGCGCGGGGCGCGAAATCGCCGTGGCAGCGACCAAAAGTTTTAACGCGCAGCTGGAATTGCTCTATTGCATTGCATCGGCGCTTGCCGAAAGCAAAGGCGGGCAAAGTTACTTTGCGGAATTGCACCGTCTGATCGAAACGGTTGCCGCGGCGGAAAAATCCTGCGAAGAAGTGCGCGGTTGGATTCCCTATTTTCTCGGCGCGCGCAGCGTGTTTTTTCTCGGCAGAGGCGCGGATTATGCGGCGGCGCTCGAAGGCAGCTTGAAGTTGAAGGAAATCACTTATCTGCCGAGCGAGGGCTACGCCGCGGGCGAGCTGAAACACGGCACGCTTGCGCTCGTGGACGAGGGGACGCCCGTAGTTGCTCTGCTTACCGATCCCGCGCTTGCCGAAAAGACGATGAACGCCGTGCACGAGGTGTACGCGCGCGGCGCGAACGTGTTTTTAATTACTTCTTTGCCCGAGTACGTTTCGCGCAAAGAAGTTTCTTCCGCGGTGCTTCTGCCCGCTTGCCGCGCGGAATTTTCTCCCGTTCTTTCGGTATTGCCGTTGCAGGCGCTTGCGTACTATCTTTCCATTGCCCGCGGGAACAATCCCGATAAACCGCGGAATCTTGCCAAAAGCGTTACGGTGGAATAAAACGCCGCGCCGACGAAACGTCGGCGCGGTTTTAAATTATCGTTTTTATCACGAAAAAAGGCAATCCGTTCGGATTGCCTTAAACGAAGTTTTATTCCGCGGCGGGAACTTCGGGCAATTCCGCCGTCTGTTCCGCAGGAACGCTTTCCGCAAGTTCTTCCGCAGGCAAACCGCCTTCGGGAGGGGGAAGGGGCTTTTCTTTGGAATAAAGCACCTTCAGCAGAATCGGGGTCAGAATGGACGACACGAGAATGAGCAACACCGTCATAATCATGAATTCCTGACCGAGCGCGTTTGCGCCGAGCGAAGCGTCCGTTACCGTAGCGGTCACGATGAGCGCGACTTCGCCGCGCGCCATCATACCGACGCCTGCGATCGTGCTCTCACGCATATTGTATTTGAAGCATTTCGCAACCGCGCCGCAACCGACGATTTTCCCGATCAAGCCCATGAACACGGCAAGGAAGGCGAACAGAATGATGAAGCCGGACATGCCGAGGAAGGATATGCTCGAAATACCGATGTTCGCAAAGAACACGGGTGCAAACATCGTATAAGTATTGACTTCCACCTTTTTATCGGTATATTCGCTTGCGTGGTGCGCCGTCGAAAGAATGATGCCCGCAAGGAATGCGCCCGTAATGTCCGCCACGCCGAAGATTTCTTCGGCAGCCCACGAATACAGGAAGCATACGACGAGGGAGAACACGGGCAGACGGTGCGTCTGCGGCCATTTCTTTTCGAGCCAGCGGAAGAGCTTGGAAATTCCGAAGCCGAGCGCGATCGCAACGATGAAGAACGCGACGATCATAATGATCGTGCCGTAGATGGTCGCTTTGAAGCCTGCAAATCCGCCGACGGAAGCGTCTGCGCCGCCCGCCTTCGCAATGCCCGTTACGATGGAAAGGACGACGATTCCGATGACGTCGTCGATGATCGCCGCGGAAACGATGGTCGTGCCGAGTTTGGTGGAAATTTTACCGAGTTCTTTGAGTACGGAAACGGTGATGGCAACCGAAGTCGCGGTCAGAATCGCGCCGATGAACACGCACTGATAGATATGCGCCGTGCCCAGCCCGATATTGCCGAAGGGCAGGGAGATCAGGATTCCCAATACCATAGGAATCGCGACGCCCGCGCAGGCGATCATCGCCGCGGCAAGTCCCGTATTTTTCAGCTCTTTGAGGTTGGTTTCCAGCCCCGTCGAGAACATGAGCAGGAGCACGCCGATCTTCGCGAAGATAGAAAGTCCGTCGCTGCCCAGCGAGAAGATATCTTCCCCGCCGCCGCTCGAAAGCAGGAACAGGCAGTTGTAAGTCGTGCCGTTGCCTTTATCCAAGCCGATGATGGAAAATCCGCACAGTTCTCCGAAGATTGCGGGGCCGATCAGGATTCCCGCAACGATGTAACCGAGTACCTGCGGAAGCCCGATTTTACGAAAGAGCAATCCGCACAGTTTGGTCGTAAGCAGAATAATCGCAAGTACGATTACGAAGCCGAGACCGTTGTCGATGTAAAACACTCCGTTCATATTTCTCCTTTGGTAAAACGCGGCGTTTCTGCCGCGCAATTCACAACTTGAATATTATATGCCTATTTTATGAAAAAAGCAATTGATTTGCGACGAAACTTTTGCGCGCTCGCAGAGTTTTCGAATAGTTTTACGGCGAACGCTTGTCATTTTTCGCGCGGTATGGTATAATACGGAAAATGTTATCGCTGATTCCGCCCGTAGAAAAAGAAAGGGTCAAACAACTCAATCCCGTCGTGCTGGCGTTCGTAGGGGACGCCGCGTATACGCTCTGCGTACGCGAACGGCTTGCGCTCTCTTCGGGCTGTAAAACGGGGGAGCTGAACCGCCGCGCGAGCGAACGGGTTTCCGCGCACGGACAGAGCGGCGCGCTCGAACGCATTCTGCCCGAATTGACCGAAGAGGAAGCGGAAATTTTTCGCCGCGGCAGAAACGCGAAAAAACCGACGAAGAGCAAGAATGCAAGCGTCACCGAATACGTGCGTTCCACGGGATTCGAGGCAGTCGTCGGCTATCTGTATCTCACGGGGCAGATCGCGCGGATCGAAGAATTATTTTTCGGGGAAGAGGAAGTATGAAGACGGAAGGAAGAAACGCCGTTTTGGAACTGTTGAAGACGGATAAAACCATCGATAAAATTTTACTGGAAAAAGGCGCGCAGGGGAGTCTGGGCAAAATCTTTGCCGAAGCGCGCAAAAAGAACGTGCGCGTGCAGTTCGTCGATCGCGCCGTACTCGATAAAGAGAGCGCGGAAAAACGCCATCAGGGCGTCGTTGCGTTTACGACGGATTTCGTGTATTCCGATCTCTTCGAACTTGCCGACTGCGGCGGGGAAAACGGTCTGATCGTTCTTTGCGACGGCATTGAGGACGTGCACAACCTCGGCAGCATTCTGCGCGTTGCGGAGTGCGCGGGTGCGGCAGGCGTCGTGATTCCCAAAGCCAAAGGCGCGAGCGTGACCGAAGCGGTCGTGCGGATTTCGGCGGGGGCGGCGGAGCATATCGGCGTTGCCAAAGTCCCTTCCATCAATTACGCGATCGACGAGCTGAAAAAACTCGGTTACTGGGTTTACGCGCTCGAAGCGGGCGGAGAGGATATTTACAGCAACAAACTGACGGGCAAAGTCGCGCTCGTTGTCGGCGGGGAGGATAGCGGCGTGAAGCGGCTCACCCGCGAAAAATGCGATAAAACGCTTTCCATTCCCCTGTTCGGGAAGGTCAATTCCCTGAACGCTTCCGTTGCGCTCGGCATTGCGGTTTACGAGGTGGTTCGTGCAAGGCAGGCGTGAATCGGACGAAGCGCTTGCCGCAAAAGCGCAGGCGGGCGACAATCTTGCCGCCGAAGAACTTTTGAACCGCTACAAGAGCGCGGTGCGCGCGCGGGCGCGGCAGTACTTTCTTGCGGGCGGCGAAACGGAAGATCTGGTGCAGGAAGGCATGATCGGGCTTTACGCCGCGGTGAGCGCCTATAAAAAAGAGAGCGGAAAAAGTTTTAAAAATTTCGCATATCTGTGCGTCACGCGGCGGATTTACGATTTGCTTCGCGCTGCGGGCAGGCGTGCCGAGGAAGGCGCGCCGCTCGATCCCGACTCTTTTTACGAAGAGGCGGATACGCCCGAAGATTCCTTGATCGACGGCGAATCGCGGGCGGAACTGAACGGAAAACTTATGAAGGAACTTTCCGATTTCGAATTCCGCGTGACGGCGATGTATCTCGAAGGCATGCGGTACGTGGAAATTGCGGAAGTCACGGGCAAAGACATCAAGAGCGTGGACAACGCACTTGCCCGCGCCAAAAAGAAATTACAAAAAGCGTTCGCGGATCGCCGCGCGCGGAATTAAAGGAGAAGTTATGGCGCACGTTTCGTTATACCGCCGTTTCCGCCCCGACACCTTCGATAAAATGGTGCGGCAGGAACACGTGGTGCGGGTGCTGAAAAATCAGATCGAACAGAACGCGGTGGGGCACGCTTACCTCTTTTGCGGTCCGCGCGGCACGGGAAAAACGAGCGTCGCGCGCATTTTTGCCCGCGCGATCAATTGCGAGCGCCCCGTAAACGGTTCGCCCTGCGGCGAATGCGAAACCTGTAAGTCGCTCGAGGGAGGCACGCTCGACGTAACCGAAATCGACGCGGCGTCCAACAACGGGGTCAACGAAATGCGCGATTTGCGCGAAAAAGTGCAGTATCCGCCCGTGACGGGGAAATATAAAGTTTATATCATCGACGAAGTTCACATGCTCACAGACAGCGCGTTCAACGCGCTGTTAAAGACGCTGGAAGAACCGCCCGCGCACGCCGTATTCATTCTGGCGACGACGGAGCCGCACAAAATTCCGGCGACCATTCTATCCCGCTGTATGCGGCTGGATTTCAAGCTCATTCCCGCAGAGGATCTGGAAAAACATCTTCGTTCCATTCTCGACGCAATCGGTAAACCTTACGAAGCCGAAGCGGTGTCCGCAATCGCGCGCGCAGGCGCGGGAAGCGACAGAGATATGCTTTCCATTGCGGAAACGTGCATTGCTTACGCCGATAAACTCACTTATGAAGGCGTAACCGCCGCGCTCGGCACGGCGGACTTCCGAACGACGGCGCGGCTCGTGCGCGCGCTGGTCGACAGCGATATGCCGACCGCGCTGTTTGAAACGGAAAACGTACTTGCCGAGGGGAAATCGGTCGGCGTGCTGCTGCGCGATCTGCTTGGATTTTTGCGTCAGGTCGCCGTGGCTAAGACGTGCGCGAGCGCAGAGAAATTGCTGTCGCTTCCCAAAGAGATTTTTAAAACGGTAAAAGAAGTTGCGGACGCGGCGGAAGGGCGCGCGATTCTACGGGCGACGGAAATTCTTGCAAAGACGGAAAACGAATTGCGGTTCGCTTCCTCGCCGCGGATTGCGCTGGAAACGGCGGTGATGCGGATTGCCTATCCCGAAGCGGATTACGATATCGACGCGCTGCTCGTGCGTATCGCGCGGTTGGAAGAACGGCTTGCCGCAACGCCGATGCCGCTTGCCGAAGTTCCCGTGCAAGCTTCCGCGCCCAAGAAAAAAGAAGTTGCGGCGGAAGAACCGCCCTTCGACGAGGGATTTTATATCCCGCCCGAAGAAGAGCCCGTTTTCGACGCGCCGCCGTTCGAAGAACCCGCGCCGAAGCCGTCGCCCGTTCCGAAAAAACAATCCGTTGCGCCCCCGCCTCCCGTTTCGGCGGAAAATATGACGGCGGAGGTCGCTTTCGGCAAGTTTATCCGTACGCTGCGCAAAACGAGCCGGAACGGCGTGCTGTTTACGATGTGTTCGGATTTGCTCGCCGTCTTCGAGGGCAAAAAACTGGTGCTGACCACGGACGTGGAAACGATTTTCCGTTCTCTGAATCGCGAAGAACACTATCAGATCATGGCGGATACGTTTGCGCTCGTGGGCGTGACGGAGTTTGAAATCCGTCTTGCGCGCGCGGAAAAGAAGACGGGCGCGAACGCGGTGGAAGAACTGAAAAAGAATTTTTCCGATTATCCGATCGAAATGAAATAAAAAGGAGACGAATATGGCAGGATTCAATAAAGGCGGCATGGGCGGCGCAGGAATGCAGAATCTCATGAAGCAAGCGCAGAAAATGCAGGAAGAAATGAAAGAAACCGAAAAACTGCTGGACGAGTGGGAAATCGTCGGTACGGCGGGCGGCGAAGCCGTCGTCGTGTACATGAACGCGAAAAAGGTCATCGACGGCATCGAGATCGATAAATCCGTGATCGATCCCGACGACGAAGAAATGCTCGAAGATCTGATCATGGCGGCGATTCTGGACGGCTATAAAAAGGCGGAAGAAGTATATAACGAAAAAATGGGCAAGTACGGCGGTCTCGGCGGAGGGCTCTTTTAAGTGGAAGTGTTTATCGAACCGATCGGACGGCTGATGAACGAGTTTTCCAAGCTTCCCGGCGTGGGGCGCAAGACGGCGCAGCGTTACGCCTACCGCGTCATCAACATGACGGAGGGGGAAGCCCGCGCGTTTGCCGAAGCGATCGTGAACGTAAAACGGAAAGTCCGTTTTTGCCGCGTCTGCGGAAATTTTACCGAAGAGGACGTCTGCGGGATCTGCGCTTCGCGCGATCAGACGACGATCTGCGTCGTAAAAGAACCGAAGGACGTCATCGCGCTTGAAAAAGTACACGAATACAAGGGCGTATATCACGTTCTGCACGGCGTCATCGATCCGATGAACGGCGTGTCGCCCAACGATATCCGCATCAAAGAATTGCTTGCAAGGGTCAACGGGGGCGAGGTCAAAGAAGTGATCATGGCGACGAATCCCGACGTAGAGGGGGAAGCGACCGCCATGTACGTTGCAAAGCTGTTAAAACCGCTCGGAATTCTGGTTACGCGGATTTCGCGCGGCGTGCCCGTCGGCTCGGAACTGGAATATGCCGACGAGGTAACGCTCGCCCGCGCATTGATCGAACGGAAAGAATTATAAAACGGAGGAAGCTATCATGAAAATTTCCGTATTAGGCTGCGGCAGATGGGGCTCGTTTATCGCCTGGTATCTTTCCCGCCAGGGGAACGAAGTGTATTCCTGGGGGCCCGAAGAATCGGAATCCTACCGCGTTTTAAAAGAAACGGGGCGCAACGAATACGTGGAGCTCGACCGCAAAATTAAACTGACCTGCGATTTGCAGGAGGCGGTTTCCCGTGCGGAATCGATCGTCATTTCCATCAGTGCGCAGGGATTGCGCGGTTTTATGAAAAAGATCACCGCTTTCCCCGTTGCGGAAAAGAACTTTATTCTCTGCATGAAAGGGATCGAGGTGGAAACGGGCAAACGCCTTTCGGAAGTGTTGACGGAAAGCGGAATTTCGCCCGACAGAATTGCGGTCTGGGTGGGTCCCGGGCACATTCAGAGCTTCGTGAACGGCGACCCGAACTGCATGGTGATCGATTCCGTAAACGAAGCGTTAAAGCGGGATTTGGTAGACCGTTTCAAGAGCGATCTCATTCGTTTTTATTACGGCAACGATCTGATCGGAACGGAAATCGGGGCGGCGGCAAAGAACGTTATGGGGATCGCCGCGGGCGCGCTCGACGTCATCTGCGTGCCGCTGAAAGGGCCGCTCATGACGCGCGGCGCGCGCGAGGTGGCGCGGCTCATCAAAGCGATGGGCGGCAGCGAGCTTTCCGCATACGGCTTGGCGCACCTCGGCGATTACGAAACGACGCTCTTTTCGCAGTTTTCGCACAACCGCACGTACGGCGAAATGCTTGCCAAAGGTCAGCGCTTCGAAAAGCTTGCCGAAGGCGTTGCCACCTCGAAAGCAATGCGGTATTTGGGGCAAAAATACGGCGTGGAATTGCCGATTACCGAAGCCGTTTACAATGTATGTTACGGCGCGGGCGACGATATCGCGCGCTGTCGGGAGGAAATCAATAAATTGTTTTCGCGCAGCACGAAAGCGGAAATGTATTAAAAAAAGCCCGCTCAGGCGGGCTTTTTTGCAAACGCAACTTAAAGTTGACAAATCGCAACGGGAAGTCGGTGGCGGTTGCGCGGCGTTTGTGGTATGATCGATCCGAGGTGAAACATGACGACAGGACAAAAAATTTACGATTGCCGCCGAAAAGCGGGGATGACGCAGGAAGAACTTGCCGATCGGCTCGGCGTTTCCCGACAGGCGGTGAGCAAGTGGGAAGCCGACGCGGCGTTTCCCGAAACGGAAAAAATTCTGGAACTTTGTAAACTGTTCGGCGTTTCCGCCGACGAATTGCTCTTCGGAAAAGAGCAGGCGGAGGAACGGATTCGCGAAGACGCTTCGCCGCGGGAAGAAAAAACGTGGGGTGTGATTCATGCGGGTAACTGGCGTTACGAATATATTTCAAAAACGAGAATTTGCGGAATTCCGCTCGTACATATCCATTTCGGGTTCGCAAAATGCCGCGCGAAGGGAATTATTGCAATCGGAAATGTCGCAACGGGGTTGGTTTCGTTCGGGTTTTTGTCGTTGGGTTTGATTTCGTTCGGGATTCTCGCCATCGGACTGTTTGCATTCGGTTCGCTTGCGCTCGGATTGCTGTTCGGCGCGGGCGGGGTGGCGACGGGCTGTTTCGCCTTCGGCGGCGTGGCGATCGGAGTGCTGAGCTTCGGCGGACTTGCCGTGGGGTATTGCGCCGTAGGCGGTATGGCGGTGGGGCAATTCGCCCTGGGCGACTGGGCGCAGGGCGGGTGGCTTGCCGTGGGCGTAACCAACGCGAGCGGTACGCACGCCTTTTACGTGCCCGAAATGCTGAACGAACTCGGTGAATTTTTAGACGAAAACGCAAGCGTCTGGCTCGGTGATTTTATTCGCACGGTTGCGTCGTTTCTAAACAAAGGGACTGCCTGATCGGCAGTCCCTTTTCGTTCATAACAATTCCGCAAAAGATCGTACGTAGCGGGTTGCGCTGTGTTTCAGCGCTTCTTCTTCGTGCAGCGAAGCGTCGTCGCGCACGGCGACCGTATAAAATCCCGCGCGGCGCGCGCTTTTGACCGCCGTAACAACGTCCTCGAATACAGCGCAGTTTGCGGGCGCGGCGCCCAAACGCCGCGCCGCTTCGAGATAGATATCGGGGAACGCTTTCCCGCGCCCGATTTCTTCCGTCGTCACCGCGAATTCAAAATATTCCGCGATTCCGCATCGTTGCAGCGCGGGAGCGAACAGGTTTCGTTTGGAAGAGGTTGCAATCGCAAGCGGAACGCCGTTTCGGCGCAGGAGGGCAAGAAATTCCTTTGCGTGCGGTTTTAAACAAACTTCGTTGGCGTAATATTCCCGCGAACTTTTCAGCCATTCGTCCGTCACGTCTTCTATACGTTCGCCAAGCGAAAATCTGGAAACGGTGTATTCCGCGGCTTCGGTGAAATTCAGCCCCTTGACCGCGTCGGGGTAATCGGGGGGAAAGGGCAGATTCCGTTTGAAAAAGAATCTTCGGTCGATTTCCACCCACGCGTTCATGGAATCGAAAAGCGTGCCGTCCAAATCGAAAATTGCGGCTCGATAGGGTAACTTCATAAAATCCTTTGTAAAAAACGGACGCGGGTTTTCCGCGTCCGTCGCCGTTTGTTATTTTGCAAGACTTAATTTTGCTTTTTCGACCACGTTTTCGACCGTGAAACCGAATTTTTTGAAGAGCAGGGGCGCGGGCGCGCTGGCGCCGAACGTGCTCATACCGATGATTTCGCCCTTTTCGCCCGCGTATTTGTACCAGCTGTAAGGGGAGCCGGCTTCGACGCAAACGCGCGCTTTCACTGCGGAAGGCAGGACTTTTTCTTTGTATTCGTCGCTCTGTTTTTCAAATTCTTCGAAGCAGGGCATCGAAACGACGCGCGCCTTGATTCCTTCTTTGGCGAGTTCTTCTTTGGCTTCCATGCACTGTTCTACTTCCGAACCGCTTGCGATCAGAAGGACGTCGGGCGTGCCTTTGCTGTCTTTTAAAACGTAACCGCCTTTGAGCGCCGCAAGCCCGCTGTTTTCGTACTGGGGCAGATTCTGGCGGGTAAGCACGAGCGCGGTGGGCGCCGTTCCCGTGAGTGCGGAAATCCATGCCGCCGCCGTCTCTTTTCCGTCTGCGGGGCGGTAAACTTTCATGTTCGGAATGGAACGCAGCGCGATCAGCTGTTCCACGGGTTCGTGCGTGGGGCCGTCTTCGCCGACGCCGATGCTGTCGTGCGTGAGAATATAAACGACGGGAACGTTCATCAGCGCGGAAAGGCGCATGGCGTGTTTGCAGTAATCCGAGAAAATAAAGAAGGTCGAGCAGTAAGCTCTCAGTCCGCCGTGCAACTGCATGCCGTTGGTAATCGCCGCCATCGCGTGTTCGCGGATGCCGAAGTGCATATTTCTGCCCGCGTAGTTTTCGGGCGTGAAATCGCCGTATTTCACCGTTTCGGTATCTTTCATGTCGGAAAGGTTGGAAGGGGCGAGGTCTGCGCTGCCGCCGATGAGTTCGGGCACGGCTGCCGCGATCCGATTCAGAACGGCTGCCGAAGTCTGGCGCGTCGCCATCGGCTTTTCGAATTGGAACAGCTCTTCCATATTTTCAAGATCGGGCAGTTCGCCGCTCATTGCCGCCTTGTACGATTTTGCCAGTTCGGGATACTGCTTCGCGTATTTTGCGAACATCTCTTTCCATTCGAGTTCGCTCTTCTCGCCTTTCAGGCAAGCTTCCGAAACGTGCGCCCAAACTTCTTCGGGTACTTCGAACGCTTCCGTGCAGGGCCAGCCCAGTTTTTCTTTGGTCTTTTGCACGTTTTCTTCGCCGAGGGGCGCGCCGTGGCATTTGTGGCTTCCTTCGAGCGGGGTGCCGTAGCCGATCTTCGTTTTGCAGATGATGAGCGAAGGTTTTTTCGTCTCTTTTTTCGCCTTTGCGATCGCGGCGCAGATCGCCTTCACGTCGTCGGGGCGTTTTACGAGGTCGACTTTGAGAACCTGCCAGTTCTGCGCTTCGAAGCGTTTCTGTACGTCTTCTTTGAACGTGATGTCCGTATTGCCTTCGATCGTAATGTCGTTATCGTCGTAGAATACGATAAGTTTGCCCAGTTCGTGCGTTCCCGCAAACGAGCAGGCTTCGTAGGAAATGCCTTCTTCCAGACAACCGTCGCCGCACAGCGCGTAAGTATAATGGTCTACGACGGGGAATCCCTTGCGGTTATATCTCGCGGCAAGGTGCGCTTCGGCAACCGCGAAACCGACTGCGTTTGCAATGCCCTGTCCCAAAGGACCCGTCGTCGTTTCCACGCCTACGGTGTGGCCGTATTCGGGGTGTCCCGGCGTCTTGGAATCCATCTGACGGAAATTCTGCAAGTCTTCTTTGGTCAGACCGAAGCCGTATAGATAGAGGAGCGCGTAATTGAGCATGGAGCCGTGCCCTGCGGAGAGGATGAAGCGGTCGCGGTTGTCCCACTTCGGATCGGCATTGTTGAATTTCAGGTGATTTTGCCAGAGCGCGTAGGCGATCGGCGCGGAGCCGAGGGGAAGACCGGGGTGACCGGAATTTGCCTTCTGGATCGCTTCCGCCGAAAGGATGCGGATCGCATTGATTGTGGTTTGTTGCATTGCTTTTATCTCCTTAACCGATGATTTTTTTCAAGTTTTGCGTGTTTAAAAACGGATAATCTTTCAACAGATCGTACAGTTTTTTTAAAATGAACGCGTTTCCGCCCTTACGGTTGCTTTCTGCGTTGATCGGCATGATCGGCTCGTGCAGACTCATGCGCACGAGCGCCCAGCCGTCGCCTTCGTCCGGTGCGAAGTTGATCCGCACGCCCTCGTAGTTGTCGGGCGCGAGGGAAAGCGTTTCGTCCCGTTCCGCCGCGCGTTTCAGTTCTTCGATGACTTGCACGCCCAGCGTTTTGAAATCGCAGTCGGGCGCAAAATTCAGCCGTACTTCCGCGGCTTCCGCGGGTTCGGGGAGCCCGTCGATGTAATCGAGCAGATTTTTGCCTTCTTCCGCACATTTTGCGAGCGCGATCAAAAGGCGGGTGACGAGGTACGCTCCGTCGTCTAAAAAGTAATTTTCGCTGAGCGCCGCGTGTCCGCTCGTTTCGATGGCAAGGGGGGAATATTTTCCTTCGCGGTTTAAACGAATGCTTTCGTTGATCACGTTTTTATAGCCGCGTTTGAAACGGTGGTGAATTCCGCCCCGCGTTTGAATGAACTGCGCCAGTCCGTCGCTGGTGACCGAATCGGTTACGATGTACGCGCCCCGTTTTTCTTCGAGCAGTATCGCCGAAATGAGCGCGATCAAACGGTTTCGGTTGATCTCTTCGCCGCTTTGGGAAACCGCGCCCGCGCGGTCTACGTCGGTATCGAAGATGATGCCGAAGTCGGCGTCGTGTCTTTTGACCGCTTCGCAGACGGATTTCATCGCGTCCGCGTTTTCGGGGTTGGGAATATGGTTGGGGAAGTTGCCGTCCGGCTCCAAAAATTGCGATCCTGTCGTATCCGCGCCCAAAGGCTGGAGTACGAGCTCGGCGTAGAACCCGCCCGCGCCGTTGCCTGCGTCTACGAGAATGCGCTTGCCCGCAAGAGGGCGTTCTTTGCCGCATGCTTCGCGCACTTTTTGCACGAGGTCGGCGGCGTACGTTTCAAGGTACCGTCGTTCGGCGACGGTCCCTTTTTTCGCGGCAGGAAACGTTCCTTCTGCGGCAATCGTTAAAATCTCGGCGACGTCCGCGCCTTCCAGTCCGCCCGATTTCAAAAAGAATTTGAGCCCGTTTTTCTGGTAGGGCAAATGGCTTGCCGTGATCATGACCGAAGCGTCCGCGCCGAAGCCGTCTTGCAACAGCATGAACATCGAGGGCGTGGAGGAAAGCCCCGTCAGGATTGCGTTTCCGCCGCAGTCGGTAATCCCTTCGGCAACGAGCGCGGAAAGGCGGTTTGCGGAAAGGCGCGAATCGTGTCCTACGGCGATTACGGGGCGTTTTTTGCCCGTTCTTTGCGCCGCGAACACCGTAAACGCCTTTGCGATTGCAAGCACCGCTTCGTCGGTGAGCGTAACGGGATCGTCCTGAACGCCCGCAGTTGCAGTGCCGCGCACGTCCGTCCCGTTTTTCAGTTTCATAAAATCTTGTCGGGTCATATTTTTCCTCGCGCGTGCGCGCGATTCCTTAGCGCGCCGTACGAATTCATTATAACGGGAATGCGCGATTTTATCAAGGACTTTTCCGAAAAAATTTCCGAAAAGGACACAAATTTATTAAAATCCTTGCATGTCATATTTTTATGTGATATAATTGAGAACGTTGAGAGGCATCACAGGAGAAAAACAGGGATATGTACAAATTTACCTTATCGACCGATTCGACTTGCGATTTATATCACGATTTTATTGCGGAGAACGATATTAAATTCGTGTCGCTTACGTTCACGGTGGAAAAAGACGGCGTGATGGAAGACCGTCTCGATCAGTTTACCGAATATCGGCAGTACGTCGAATTTTACAACGAGCTGCGCGGGGGCGCGTTTTCGCGCACGTCCATGCTCAATTACGAATCGCATTACACGCATTTTTTAAAGCTCGCGGAAGAAGGCGCGGAGGACGTCGTTCACTTTACCATTTCCAGCGGACTTTCGCCCACGAAAGACGTTGCCGCCAAAGCCGCCGCGGAAGTGAAAAAACAATATCCGAAGTTCGAAGTGTACGTGGTCGATCCGCTCACCGCAACGGTGGGGCAGGGCGCGCTCGTGCGCATTGCGCTCGATTGCAGAAACAAAGGAATGACCGCCGAAGAAACGCATCAATACTGCACTTCGCTTCGCCTGCACATTCAGCATTATATCGTTGCGGACGATCTGAATTATTTGAAGCGCGGCGGGCGCGTTTCCGCTGCCGCGGCGGCGATCGGCGGCGTGCTCGGAATCAAGCCGATTATCTCGTTCGACCGCGACGGAAAACTGTTCGTGCTTGATAAAGTGCGCGGCGTCAAAAAAGCGATTTCGTACATCAAAGCGAAGCTGGAAAAGGAAGCGCCCAGCGATCTGAAAGCGGTATATATCGTGCATACCGACAACGAGCCCGCGGCAAACGAACTTGCCGCCTACGTGCGCGAACGGTTCGGGTTCGAGCCGAACGTGAGCATTATGGGCCCCGTGATCGGTTCGCACGTGGGTCCCAACGCGTTTGCGCTCGGATATCTTACCGACGCGCTCCGCAACGAATTCTGAGGAAATAATTTCCGAAATTATTTCAAATAATAGACGGATTGAAAAAGATATGGTATAATAGCCGTATCTTTTTTGATTGAACGGAGCATCATATGGCAAAGGAAAAGCAATTCGTAGAACAGATCGCGGATATCGAAACGGATTTCCCGCAGTGGTATACCGACGTGGTGTTAAAAACCAAACTGGTGGATTACGGACCCGTGAAGGGCACGATGGTCATTCGCCCGTACGGTTATGCGATCTGGGAGAATATTCAGCGGGAGTTCGACGCGCGTTTTAAAACGAACGGTTACGAAAACGCGTACTTTCCTTTGCTCATTCCGATGAGCTTTATGACGAAGGAAGCAGAACACGTAGAAGGGTTCGCGCCCGAAGTCGCCGTCGTCACCCACGCGGGCGGCGAAAAACTCGCCGAGCCGCTTTGCGTGCGCCCGACTTCGGAAACGATCATCGGCACGATGTACGGCAAGTGGGTGGAATCCTGGCGGGATCTGCCCGTGCGCATGAACCAGTGGGCGAACGTCATGCGGTGGGAAAAGACCACCCGTCCCTTCCTCCGCACGAGCGAATTTTTGTGGCAGGAGGGGCATTCGGTATTCGCCACCGCCGAAGAAGCGGAAGCGGAAACGCAGAAAATGCTTCGGGTATACGAAGAATTTGCAAAGAACTGTCTGTGCATGCCCGTAATCACGGGCAGAAAGACGGAAAAGGAAAAGTTCGCGGGTGCGGTTGCAACGTACGGCATGGAAGCGATGATGCACGACGGCAAGAGTTTGCAGTCGGGCACGACGCACTATCTGGGGCAGAATTTTTCCAAAGCGTTCGATATTAAATTTACGGATAAAGACGGCGCGCAAAAGTACGGACATACGATGTCGTTTGGGGTTTCCACACGTCTGATCGGTGCGATTATCATGACGCACGGCGACGAACGCGGGCTGGTGTTGCCTCCGCCCGTCGCACCCGTGCAGGTCGTCATCGTACCGATCGCGGCAAAAAAAGAAGGCGTGCTCGAAGCGTGCGCCGCTTTGAAAAACGGGCTTGCGGAGGCGGGCATCCGCGTCAAACTGGACGATTCGGATAATTCCCCCGGCTGGAAATTTAACGAGTGGGAAATGAAGGGCGTGCCTTTGCGCATCGAACTCGGACCCCGCGATCTCGAAGAAGGGCATATGGTCTGCGCCCGCAGAGACGGCGCGGAAAAAACGTTCGTCCCGCTTTCGGAAGCGGCGGCGGGGGTTCGCAGAATTTTAGCCGAAGTTTCGGAAAACATGTACGAAAAAGCGAAAGCGCGCATGGAGAGCCGCATCGTAAACGCGCAGTCTTTGGAAGAACTGTTGCGCGGCGTCGACGGCGGGAACTTCGTCCGTGCGGGTTGGTGCGGCTGCCGTGCGTGCGAGGATAAGGTGAAGGAGTTCGCGCAGGCAACTTCGCGCGTGTTCGATCAAACGCATACGGCAAAGACCTGCGTCACCTGCGGGAAGGAAGCCGTTCATACCGTATTCTTTGCGCGCGCTTATTGAGCTGCGTTTTGCATATCCCGTTCCGATTTTTAAGGAGTAACATTATGAAACATCTCGACGTTTATCAGGTATTAAACGACAAATCCCTGCTCGGTCAAACGGCGACCGTCTGCGGTTGGGTGCGTACCTTCCGCGATTCTTCTGCGGTCAGCTTTTTGGAAGTTGCCGACGGAACGAGTTTTTCCCGTTTGCAGGTCGTCGTCGATAAGAACGCTCTTTCGCTCGATCCCGAATGCGCGAAGACGGGCGCTTCCGTATGCGTTACGGGGGAAGTCGTCAAGGCGTTCAAAGGGGAGGGCGCGGAGCTCAACGCGAAAGAGGTAAAGCTGCTCGGCAAATGTCCGCCCGAATATCCGATTCAGAAGAAGCGCACGACCCTCGAATTTCTGCGCTCCATTCCGCATTTGAGGCTGCGCACCAACACCTTTACCGCGGTGTTCCGCGTGCGTTCGGTTGCGGCGCAGGCGATCCACCGCTATTTCCACGAGAACAGATATTACTATATGAACACGCCGATCATTACGGCGAGCGACTGCGAGGGCGCGGGGGAAATGTTCCGCGTAACCACGCAGCCCTACGGCGTGAAAGCCGCTTCCGAAGCGGAGTATTACAAAAACGATTTCTTCGGGCAGAAAGCGGGGCTTTCCGTTTCCGGTCAGCTCGAAGGGGAAGTTGCGGCAACCGCTTTTTCTAAAATATATACGTTCGGCCCTTCCTTCCGCGCGGAAAATTCCAACACGACCCGCCATCTTGCGGAATTCTGGCATATAGAACCCGAAGTTGCGTTTGCGGAACTTCCCGATATCATCGAAATCGCCGAAGAAATGCTCAAATACGTGATCCGCGCCGTGCTCGAAGAATGCCCCGAAGAGATGAATTTCTTCGACGCGTTCGTGGAAAAGGGACTCAAAGAAAAACTCTTGCACGTGGTGAACAGCGAGTTTGCGGTTTGTGATTACACGGAAGCGGTGGAAATTCTGAAAAAAGCGGACGCGGCGTTCCAGTATCCCGTGGAATGGGGCTGCGATTTGCAGACGGAGCACGAAAAATATCTGACGGAGTGCGTGTTCAAAAAACCCGTGTTCGTAACCAACTATCCGAAGGCGATCAAATCTTTCTATATGAAACAAAATCCCGACGGAAAGACGGTCGCTGCAACCGATCTGCTCGTGCCGGGGATCGGCGAAATCATCGGGTGCAGCGAGCGCGAAGCCGATCTCGATAAACTCGTTTCCGCGATGAAAGAGCGCAATATGGATATGAGCGCGTATCAACAGTATCTCGATCTGCGTCTGTTCGGCAGCGTGCCGCACAGCGGATTCGGATTGGGCTTTGAACGGTTCGTCATGTACGTGACAGGGATGGACAACATTCGCGACGTTACGCTGTTCCCGCGTTCGGTTAATAACATCATGTAAAAAAAGCGCCGCTTTTGCGGCGTTTTTTATTTTAAACGCTTGACGAATCGGGGGGGGGTACGTGCTATAATAGAGGTGCGTTCGAAATTTTAAAGTTCGACGGCGTTTTGGAGGAAGACGATGCGTAAAAATCAAACGAAACTGAAATTGCTGGGATTTGCGCTGTGTTTGCCGTTTGCTTTGGCGGGATGCGGACTTACAAAGGGAAACGATGCGGACGGCGGCTCGCCGTTGGAATTTACCGATATGCTGTCGGGCTTCATGGTGAGCGTCGGTTCGCTTGCGCAACAGGGCGAGCTGTTAACTTCGACGCGCTTCGGGGATGAAACCTGTGCCGCGTTCTATCTTGAATTCGATGCGGACGGAATCGAAGAGGGCGTCGGGGAATTCGGCTGTGCGTTTTCGGGAGAGGAATACTTTTTCCTCGACGGCACCGTCAATCTGCATACCGATCGAAAAGACGATGAAATTATTACGACGTATTTTGCGGAATGCACCGTTTACTTGAATGCGGAAAAGACGGAAAACGCTTTGATTTCTTTCGATTCTTTATTGCGCGGCGAAGACGGAACGTTGATTCGCGAACCCGAAACGCCTTTTTTGACGGAGAACAATATTGCTCATGCGGTGGATTCGGATTTAAAACAGACGATTTCCATGCAGGAAGAAGCCGACGGAGAGACGATAACGGTTACGCATACGATAATTTTAAAATGCAAACTGAATCTGGTGTGCCGCGAAATAGGAACGGATTGGAGGATTCTGCAATTTGCGGAGGACGGTTCTTTGCTTTCCCGCACGGCGGTGGACAAGGACGACGCGGGGGATTTTGCGATCTCCGATCGCTGTGCATTCGTCGTTGCCGAAGAAAATACCGAAAACGGCGTTGCGCGCACGCTGTACCGAACGGACGAAACGGTTCGTTTTATGTGCGACGGCGGATTCGGGTTGTTAAAAGGAGCGGAATTTTATTTGCAAAGGGCGAACGCATAAAAATCCGAAAAGACTTGAAATCATCATATACTTGTGGTATAATCGCAGCATGAAACTCGTTTTATGCTGCGATTACGGTTTAGACGACGCTGCCGCCACCGTAGACGTATTGTTGCATGCAAAAGAGGACGGATATTCGCAAATCGTTTTGGTCGCTATAGGCGGCAACGTGCCGAGCGGAGTTGCGCTGCGCAATGCGAAAAAGCTCGTTGCAAACCTGCCTTTTGAATTGCCGAAGCTGACGCTCGTCGACACGACGGACGAGGAACAGCCGTCCGAATATCTTAAACTTATTCACGGGGAAGACGGTATGGGAGACCTGTTTGCGGAAAAGCCGTTTGCGCCCTTTTCCGTGTTGCGTTATGCTGAATGGCTGGGCGGGTTAAAAGAGCAATTCGATTTGCTGAGTCTCGGGCCGATGACGCTCGTTCCCGCAATTTTAAAAACGGGGCTTTGCCGCAGATTCGTATTTATGGCGGGCAATATCGCCGAAACGCCGAATTTCAAAGGGTACGAGTTCAATCACGCGTTGGATCGCGCCGCGTTTGCGGAAGCGGTTTTGTTTCCGCACGTTGCGGTCACGATGGATACCTGCCGCAATCCGCTTTTCAACGTGCAGGAGGGCGGGGTAGCGGGGGAAGGACTCTTGCGGCGCATCGTAAATCGGTCGCGGGAATTGACGTTTGTTTCCGGAGAAAAAGGTTGCTACGTCTGGGACGATATCGCGGTAAAATATTTGCGCCATCCCGCGTGGTTTTCGCTCGAAAGCGCGACGGATCGGGACGGAAACCGCTTGAACGTCGCAAAATATATTTTTGGAACGGAATATTCCGGGATTCTCGATTTATAAAATAAAGCGGGAACAAAAAAATTTGTTTGAACCGTTGAAATTTCTTAAAATATATGATAGAATAGTGTTTGGAATTTAAAATCCGTTTTTCGGGTGTCAGGAGAGAATCATGCGAAAACCGAGAGTTTTATTTCCCTATACAGAAGCGGGGCTGGGGCATATTATGCCGATGAATGCCATTGCCGAAAAATTCGAAGCGTTGTACGGCGATCGGGTGGAATGCGTACGCTCCTCCTTCTTTCAGGAAGGGAATAAAGAAGAATTAATCGAATTTGAAAACCGTCTTTGTTCTACGGTTGTAAAAGCAAATAAAAGTCCGTCGTTCGGGTTTTTCATGACCTTTAATATGGATTTCTGGGGAATCCGTCTTTCGTCCTGGGCGACTATGAAATTTTTGAAGCTGGGCGCGAATAAACTGGGTTTCGAACATATGGAGGAACTGAAACCCGATCTGGTCGTGAGCACGCATTGGGCGACCAACTATTACGCCGAACACATGGAAAATAAACCGCTGACGGCGATGTACTGTCCGGATGCGGACATCAATCCGCTCTTTTCCTATCCCTGCGATCTCGCAATGGTTTCGATGGAGCCCGGTTACGAGCACGCCCGCAAGCGGTTCGGCAAGCGGTTTAACGACGAAAATTTAAAGTGCGTGCCGTATCTCATCCGCGAAGAAGCTTTTTCGGTTTCCACGGACAAGCGTGCGTTGCGCCGTAAATTCGGTTTCAACGAGGACAAGTTTACCGTAATTCTTGCCGAAGGCGGTTACGGCGTGGGGACGATGGCGCAAATCTGCGAAAAAGTCATCGAGCGCGATTTGCCCGTTACGTTGGTTCCCGTTTGCGGAAAAAACGAAGAATTGTATCGGGAACTGCTCACGTGGAAGGTTTCGGGCAAAACGGAATTCCGCCCGATCGGCTTCACCGATCAGATGCTGGAATTGCTTTCCGCTTCCGATTTGTTTTGCGGAAAGAGCGGTGCGAACGTGATTGCGGAAGCCTGTTTCTTCGGGTTGCCGCAAATTATTACGCACTACGCGACAAATATCGAAAAGAGTATCGGCGCGTACTATATCGAAAACGTGGGAAGCGCAATGAAGATCTTCAATCCCGAAAAGGTTGTCGATAAGTTGGAAGAAATCTTGCAGGATCCTGCCGTTTTAAATCCTTACCGTGCCGCCGCGCTTGCGCAGAAGAAGAATTACGGCGCGGAAGCATGCGCGCGGTATATCTTTGATTTGCTCTGTACGCGTTTTCCCGAATTGAAAGAAGGGGAGAAAAAAGTAAATTCATAAAAAAAATCCCCGTTTTCGGGGGAGAATGCTTGACAAGCACGTCTTTTTCGGGTAAGATTGTATCGTTGCCTACGGGGGCGTAGCTCAGTTGGTTAGAGCGCTTGCTTGACATGCAAGAGGTCACAGATTCGAGTTCTGTCGTCCCCACCACCAAGCCCTGTGTGTTGTGCCGAGTGCCGATATACGGGGATTTGTTTTTTAGTTAAATGAGCGGGCGTGGCGGAACCGGCAGACGCGTTGGACTTAGAATCCAATGGGCAACCGTGCAAGTTCAAATCTTGTCGCCCGTACCACGCCGAAACACGGCGAATAATGCAAAAAGACAGCGTAAGCTGTCTTTTTGTTATTAGGGGCGTAAGCCCATGCCGCCTTCGAGCGTGATGGTCTCTCCCGACATGTATTTGAAATCGGGGGAGGCAAGTTGTACGCATACTCTGCCGATTTCCAGCTCCGCGTCTCCGAAATGTCCCATCGGGGGCATTTTTACGTTGGCTTTGAACGCTTCGGGGTATGCTTTTTCAAACTGTTCGAGCTGCGCCGTCCAGGCGAGGGGACATACCACGTTTACGTTGATTCCGTCTGCACCCCATTCGGTTGCGGCGACGCGCGACAGTCCGCGGATTCCTTCCTTTGCAGCAGCGTAAGCGCTCTGGCCGTAATTGCCGAACAGCCCCGCGCCTGAAGCAAAATTGATAACGGAACCTTTGCTCTCTTTCAGATAGGGATAACACGCTTTCATGTAACAAAACGCAGAATACAGTCCGGAATACATTGCAAGGTTGAATTGATCGATCGTATGTTCGGCAAGCGTTACGCCCGAAGCGGAAGCTTGCGCGTTGTTTATGAGGACTTGAATCCCGCCGAACGCTTTTACCGCTTCTTCCGCCACGTGTTGTGCAATGGCAACGTTATCTGCGCGTTCGTTGATGTCTGCCTGTAATGGCAATACGTTTACGCCGTATTTGCTTTCCAGCTCTTTTTTTGCTTCTTCGAGTTTATTGGCGTTGCGACCGGTAATCACGACGTTTGCGCCTTCCTTTGCGTATGCGGTTGCAATTCCGTAGCCGATCGAACCGCATCTTCCGTCCGAAAGCACCGCGCGACCCGCGCCCGTAATGATAACCGTTTTGTTCTTTAAAAAAGACATAAATATCCTCCGCCTTTATCATACCGCGATTGCGGGAAATAGTCAAGAAAAATTTTCACGTTCATACGCCGCAGGAAACAGGTATTGCGCGTAAACTTTTTTGCCAAGAACGGTAATCGCTTTTTGCGGACAGTTTGAAAAACAACGGTAACACATAGTGCAGCGATCGAGAAATTGAACGGTTTTGTTATTGAAGGCGATGTTTTGCATTGGGCAAAGGGGAACGCAAGTTCCGCATCCGACGCATTTCTTCGGATCGATTTTAATTTTTTTATAATACCGTTTCGTCTTTGCTCCGAAATAAAGGCGCTGAACAAACAATCCCGCCATGCGGCTGAGAAAGCCGAGCCCTTGCTGCGGGTATTTTCCGTTTTTGATTTTTTTAACGGCGCAGTCGATTTTTTCATCTGCAAGACGGATGATTTCATTGTTTTGCAGTTCCGTTTTTTTGAGCAGTTTTACGTCGCCGATGCAATCTGGCATTTTCAAATGCAATCCGCCGACGACGGTGGCTCCGTATTTTTTCAGCAATCTTGCGGCACAGCCTGCGCCGTCTCCGCTGAACATTCCGAACGTAGCGATTGCAAAAACTTTTTTACCTTGAAAAAGCGATGCGTTCGAGACGATAAAATCGTGCAGAATTTTCGGTAACGCAGAATAATAAATAGGGTAGGCGATCACGATTCGATCGCTGTTCAAAATCGCTTCCGTCGCGTTTTCCGATTCGATTGCATAGCATTGCGCGGTTTCGTCTAACGCCGTTACAAAACGTTCTAAACAGTGCTTGCTGTTTCCCGTACCGCTGAAATAGAGTCCGATCATAATATTTCCCCGCTTTGATTCGATTATGACGCGTTCTTTGTTGGAATCACGGCATTTTTATAACTCAACGTAATATGCGCAATCGCAAAAATAACGGCAAATACAATCAGCGGAATATATGCCAAAACAATTCCGCTGAAAAGAAAAACGCACGACGGAATTACGGAAAGCGATAGTGCTTTGAGTTTGCCGTTTTGCTTCCGACAAATGATCCAGAACGCCAGATATGCAAGGAGCAAACCGCCGTTAACCGATAAATAAACGATCAGCGCATAATCGAACCAAAAATTAAAATAGGTATACGGAATATTGAATATCATCAATATAAAACAGCCATATCTGCCAATTTGTTCGGCGATTGTAAGCGGTTTATTTTGTATGCTTTTGGACGTATCGTTGCGGTGTGTAAACGCATAAACGACATTCGGAATCATAATGATTGCCATAATAACAAGTCCGTAATAATTGAACCAGTTCATAAATTTATTGCCTTTCGGTTATTGATCGTTCAGGGTTTCAATGCGGCAACCGTTGCGCTCGTAGTAATTTAACATTTCGGGAATTTTCTTTTTATCGTAACTTGTAATGCAATCGGACAGCACGTGAACTTGAAATCCGTTCTTTGCCATATTGTAACAAGTCGATTTTACGCAAGCAACGGCGTCGGCGCCCGCTACGTAAAACTCCCGGATGCCGTTTTTGTTTACAAACGCGGCAAATTCTTCACTTGTCAATGCGTTGCCTTTGCTTTTTACAAAAACGTTTGCGGAGACGATTTTCATATCCGACACGAGCTCTGCGCCGCGGGTGTCCGGTTTAAAGGTTCGGGTACCGGGCGATAAGTTATTATGTTTGATATAGACGACGTGAACGTCGTGCGCAACCGCCCACTCGATGGCGGCGTTGATATTGCCGATGATTTCTTTATAGTTTTTTGTGATATCGTTTTGGATGTCGATTACAACCAATGCTTTGTTCGTCATGATATTAACCTCTTTCAATTGATGTTTGTTTGATTATAGCACAAACTGCGTGATTTTTCAAGTCACAGACAGATGTAGTTATTGATAGTTGAGTGGTTACACGTGGTGGTAGAGCCAAACCAGAATCCGAAAAATTAAAATACAATGTGTATATGGGAAGCGCGGTTACAATTTTTCAAAAAATACAAATGAATTGACTTTTACTCATTCCGCATACTGATAGAGTATGCGGACAATTTTACACAGCGATCTGAATAATTTTTATGCTTCGGTAGAATGTAATCGTCGCCCGGAACTTCGGGGCAAACCGGTCGTGGTTGTAGGCGCGAAAGAAGATCGGCATGGAATTGTACTTGCGAAGAATATGATCGCAAAACAGGCGGGAGTTAAGACGGGCGACATCTACTGGGAAGCGCGTCAAAAGTGCGGAAATGCGCTTGTCGAGGTGCAAGCCGATTTTGGCGAGTATCTGAGAGTTTCCAAAGAAGTGCGGAAGATTTACGAGGATTACACCGATCGGATCGAAGCGTTCGGAATCGATGAGTGCTGGCTCGATGTAACGGCAAGTCTGAATTTATTCGGGAACGGCGTGCGCATCGCACATATCATTCGCGAGCGGGTAAAAAAGGAAATCGGAATCACCGTCAGCGTGGGCGTGAGCTGGAATAAGATTTTCGCGAAACTCGGTTCGGATATGGAAAAGCCGGACGCGGTAACTGAGATTACAGAAGAAAATTTTCGCGACGTCGTTTGGTCGTTGCCCGTGGAAGAACTGCTATACGTGGGGCGGGCGACGAAGATCAAACTCAATAAGATCGGCGTTAAGACGATCGGGCAACTTGCGCAAAGCGACGAGGAGCTGCTTGTGCGGATCCTGGGCAAATGGGGGAGTTATCTGTATACCTTTGCGAACGGGAAAGACAACTCGCCCGTGACGACGGTAGACGAAGAGGAAAATATCAAGTCCATCGGAAACAGTCTTACCGTCTACCGCGACTTAAAAGATGAAGAGGACGTGCGCATGGTGATTCACCTGTTATCCGATTCGGTTGCCGCGCGCATGCGGGAAGCGGGTTTAACGAGGGCGCGCACCATTCACCTCTATGCGCGCGCTTCCGATCTGAGCGGGTATCAGAAGCAGGGGAAATTACCGCGCCCGTGCAGTAATGCAATCGAAATAAGTAAAAAGGCGTTTACGCTCTTTCGGGAAGTTTATCCGTGGCAAAATTATGTGCGCGGGCTTGGGGTATCCGTTTCCGACTTTTGCTTTGGGGCGGAACAGCTCGATTTATTCGGCAGTCTTGAAAAGGACGAAAAACAACGTCGGCTGGACGCAGCGATAGATAAACTTCGGCATAAATATGGAAATAACGTAATCCAGTCTGCAATTGTCTATAAAGATCCAAAGTTGCGGGATATGGATATCAAGGGGGAACACACGATTCACCCGTTAAGCTTTTTCAAAAACGGAACGTAAATAAATTTACGGTGATCAATCGTGGAGAACAGAGTACGTTTTCATTTAATGCGGGCATTTCTGACTTTTAAGCTGAATCGTCCCTATATCTGGCGCTCAGATTGATCATGTTGTTTTGGTTGACCTTCCACCCGCGCCGTGTTATAATAAAATTCCCGCAGTAATGCGGGAGTGAACGGGGCGACCTGTGGCGGTTAGCACTTCCTTAATAAAGGAGGTGATACATATGAGTAACGAATTGGTATTATTTTTGTTGGGCTTAGTTCAGCAAGGCATTGTGACTTCGGTCACGGTGAACCAAACTTCGGTGATCATTCGTGTAAAAAAATAACTGCCCTCGGGTCGAAGTCGAAAGGCAGTTTTACTAAAATAGACTTAGGCTAACCGCGGCACCGGTTTCGCCCTTGTTCACTTATATTATAAACGTCGGAAAGGGGTTTGTCAACACTTTTCCAAAAAATTCTTTAAAACCCGCTTCGGCGGGTTCTTTTGTGTTGGTAAGGCGGTTGTGCAGGAGAGAATAGCAAAAAACGAATTTTGGGCATGATTTGGGATTATGGTTTAAAAATACAAAATATAGTGTGTTTTCGTTCGAAAACACACTATATCTGGTGGGAAGAGGTGGATTCGAACCACCGAAGTCGTAGACGTCAGATTTACAGTCGGTCTAAGTAACCATTCCCGCCAAATTTACAGTCGGTCTAAGTAACCATTCCCGCCAAATTTACAGCGAAATCGGGCAAAAAAGGGGGGTATTTTGTTGTTTTAAGCAATTTATTTCAGTGATATTTTTGATTTTCGGGGTTTTTTTGGGGAAAATTTCTTCAATATCGAAGCTTTTTTATTTCCCCAAGTTGGAAATCTTCGCTGAAATGCGTATAGACATTGCTCGTCATCGTGTTATCTGCTTTGTGACCCGCCCAAAGCGAGGTAAGCTCGCGACTGATACCGCATTCTTGACAACGGGTTATGAATGTATGACGCAGTTCGTGCAGATGTTTTTCGGCTGCAAATTTCTTAAACCAGCGCGAAAGAATGTCTGGATCGGACGGCAAACTGTCCATTTTTAAAAAGGGAAGAAACGGTTTCAGCATGGGGGAAACAGGAATTCGTCGTTTCTTTATGCTTTCTCCCTTGCGTGTTTTGGAAGTTGTAACCGTTACCCATTGCGGAGTGAGCTCGACGGAAGGGAGTTCGGAACGGCGGATTCCCGTGAACAATAGCAAGATCAGATAATAGCGATAGGGACAATCGCTTGCCATACATTTTTCGATAAACTCCCGTTCCTCGTCGACGGTGAACGCCTGCCCGTGCTTTACTTCGAATTTCGGTTTTTGGATCAGGCGCATCGGCGAGCGAGGGATCAATTCTTCGGCAATTGCAAATTCAAATATCGGTTTCAGAAGAACGTAAACACCTTGTGCGCCGCGCGTGATATTCTTCGCTTCCATTGCATTCAAGAGCTTTTGCACGTCAGTCGGCTTAATGTCTTTTAAGCGCAGTTTCCCGAATCTCGGAAAGACGTAGGTTTTGAGCGTCCAAAGATACGTTTCCCAAGTATTCGTTTTGACCTGCGGTTTTTTTACGACTTCAAGCCATTGTGTGGCAAATTGCTCAAAGGTTACGCGATCGTTAAATGTTTCGGCTTTGGCAGAAGCCAATGCCTGAACGAAACGTTCTTTTGCGACTTCGAGGACTTTTGCACTCACAGAGAGATTGATTCCGTCGCGGCGATATCGAATTTCGTATGTACCGTTTGCACGTTGCCTGATATGTGCGGCTTTACCTCCTTTCAGTTTGTAGATAGTTCTAAAAAATTTCGGCATTTTGGATAACTCCTTCGTAGTAAATTCCAAAAATACCGTTTCTGCCTTTTGAGCCTCGCTTACAGCGGGGGCTTTTTTTGTTTGTGACGGATCCGACGTGCGATAAAATCGACGTGCAAAATCCGTCGGAATGATTGGTGTGCCGTCGATCGTATCGAAGTAGTCACCCTTCGGCGGGTTTTCTGTTGCGTCGACGTCGTGCGCGCACGAGCCATGCCGCTGTTCCAGAGTGGCGCCGAATCCGAAAGAAACACCGTTGTTCCAAACAACGTGCAATGGCGAGCTCGGCGGTGGGGCGGGTAGTAAAATCAATACTTCTGTGAGCAGCTGCATTGCTGATTGTACCCGATCCCGAATCAGTTCATCATTTGTCATATATTTTCTCCCATGGGAAAAATCCCGTAGGGGGAATTATACCGATTTTTCAATGAAAAATTCAGTCAACTTTTTACAGAGTAAAAAGCTGACTGGAAGTTTATTTTTCTGCAAATGCTGAATTATTTTGTCTTTTTCTTACTTGGTTTTTGTGCCAGGTGTAGATGTAATTCATTACTTTTTTTGTTGTTATTTAATTGAACAGTGGGTGAAAATGTAGTCGTTTTTGGAGTAGGGTGTTCCATCTCTTTTTTTGCGAATTCTATTTTTGTGTATTCAAGGCTCATTTTATTGGTGAGCTTTTTGTGCTTATGATCATAATTCGGATCAAACCGATTAAGATTATCTCGTTTTTCTCCATATTTCTGAATCTTCTTTTTTGCGCTAACAGCTTTTTGTTCAGGTGTTTTTTTGAATAATCCCATGTTATATTTCTCCTTTATGCTTTTTTCTTTTGGCTGGTTCCCTCGATTGATTCGGGAGTTTGGGTGAAAGTATCCGACATTTTTAAAATCATCGCTTGCAAGTCCGGACGCATAGTACGGAAATTGTCAAGCAGTTTTTTTTCATCTTTGGAAAGCTGCGAAGCGGGAGAGGAATGAACTGTTATTTGCGCAATTCCGTTCCTTCCGATCAGTTCGTCAATAGTTATGCCATAGACGTAGGCGAGCTTAATACAACATTCAATACTTGGGAAATTTAAGTTTCGTTCATATCGAGATAGGTTACCGTTATTGATTCCCGTTCTCTCCTCAACTTGTTTTAGAGAATAACCGCATTCTTCGCGAGCTTGTCTCATATTTTCGCCGATGCTCATATCGAATTATCCTCCTTTGAAAATATTTTACTGTAAATTTACAATAAAGTCTTGACAACTGTAATTTTACAGTATATAATAATTTCTGAAAAACTGTAAATATACAGAAAAAAAATAGGTTCATAAGGAAATTTGTGACATGCTGAACGGCAAAATTAGGGGCATTTAACGCGGTGCAAAATCCGCAAAACAAAAATCGCCCCGCAAAGGGGGGCGATTTTTCCAACTTGCTATTAACAACTTGCAATTTTTTTGCGAATACCATTCCTTGATAAATGTACTTCTAACCACCTATCACAACTATTTTGCTCATCTACTTTTACTGCAAAGATAACAACATCTCCTTTTTTAACTACTTCTGCGCACATATCATAGCTCTCTCTATTTATTCCACCAATGAGGCAATATAAATTGCAATAAGCATTTACGGCATTATCAAGGCTTTCTAATTCGAAATCATTAAGCCTTGCTTTGAAAAACTCCGTAGCTTTGACGGCAAGAACCACCGCTTCTGATTCATCAGTTAAAAACTCAACTTTCATTTTTATTTCCTCCTCTATGGATTAAAATTGATAGATTTGCAACTACATTTTAAGGAGCATTAAGCACATGAAAACCATGAAAACAGAATTCATTTCTACCTTAGCCGAACAACCCAACTCAAATGAGCATCGGAAAGTTTTTTTGCGAGTTCCTTTGGACTATTTTTCAATCACAATTCGAGAGAAAAATTGTGGCAAAATACGAAAGCTGGCTTTTTCCGAGTTGCTCGTTTTGTCTTTACTTGTCCAACAAAAAGATATTCCTTTCACTTATTCTTGGATCGCGCACACGCTTAATTTGTCGAAAACAACGGTGAAGCGAATCGTAGACCTTTTAACCGCCGAAAGGCTTATTTCGATTGCCCCGATATCTAATAAAGAATGATACTACTTTGAAAGTATATCAAAAAGTACATATAAAGTCAACGTTGGTAACGGGAAAAATAAAGGGAGTTAAAACTATGACGACGGAAGAGAAGAAAGAGATTAAGGGAATGATCAAGCAACTGGAAGCAATGCAGACGCACTGTAACGTGCTGCTGCGGCAAGTAAACGAAGCGGAGAGCCGGGAACATATGCAGCGATTCGGCGCAAACTGCGAGCCGTCCAAAGAAGAGTACTTCCTGGGCGAAAGCGCCGTATCGCTCATCGAAGCGGACGGCGCGCTGATCAAAGCACTTTCTGGATTGCGCAAGTCACTGGGGCTTGAAGAGGAACAGCCTGTTGTGCCCGTATCGATTCGGCAGCCGTCAAAAAAACTTGCGGGGGCGAAATCATGAGCGCGGGAGAGGTTGTGCTTTTTATTTGTATCGGGATCGAAATCGGCGTAGTGATAGGAGTTTGTTTTGGTGTTTTCGTATTAAAATCACGCTTGACGCAGTTGGCGGAAGAGACGTCGCGGATTCTTGCGGAAGAGATATACGATCAACAGGAAGCATGCGATAAATGCGTTTATTCGGAAAAATGCAAAGGAATGGAACAAAGCAAACAATTCGAAACGATCACCAAAGAAGACTGCATCAAAGGCATGATCGCATATGCCCGCGAAAGTGCAGGAAGGTATAAACAATGAAACCGATCAATGCATTATTGTATGAACTAACGGCAGAAGAAACGGAGCGTCTTCCGGAAGGGTTTCAGTTTTTAGAATACGATACGCTGACGGGTTCTTTGAGGGTAATTTGTGCAGGTATTGAGCAAGCACGAAATGAAAAGCGCTACGTCTATCTTTGTTACAAAGAACCGCCGGCAAGTTTTAACGGGGATTCGGGGAAAGGAAGATCGAAACTTGCTTGCAGGACTTCCCGCACGGTCGGGAGCTCGGCGACGTGCATTGCACCGCACGCAGCGACCAACACGGGGAAGTGAGCGCGCGGATCATAACTTTCCGGAGGATCTTCCGTCCCCGCCGTGCGGGGAAGCTAACCGGGTGACGTCGCGCTGATCGGCGCGGAAGCTTCCCTTAAAGCAGGGAAGAAAAGCCCGAAAGGGGAAGGAGCACAGAATGCGGAATGGAGATCGATTATAATTTCAGCCTATACGGTTTCAAGAGAACAAACTACGGAGCAAACGGCGCGGCGTTTCATCGGTGGGAGCAGCCGAAAGCAGAAGAAGAGCGGAAGCCCGAAATCAAAGCGGACAGGTACTATTCGGATTACAACACGCAAAGCTTTCGGATCGATATTCCGAAGCCGCAGGAGAAGGTTTTGACGGGCACGGTCATGATCACCCGTCAAAGCAAGAATCGATACAGTTTGGCAATGCAAAGCGGAGAGGGTGTAAAGATCATATCCCCAGTAACGAGCCTGACGGCAATCCGCGGTTATGTAAACGAATTTTTTAAGGAGTAGGAGAAAGTGAGCGAAAAATATCAATGTTACTGCGGAGCGCGATATCCGATCCGACGTCTTGTAAACGAAGGGATCAAAAATTGCCCCGCGTGCGGGAGTATTATGCCGCACAAAACAATCATGCGGCGGTATCGGAAGATCACGGAAAGGAAGTTTATTTTGAATTGCCTTTGCGGAGCGAACTATCGAATAACGCCGCCGAAAGGGGCGTTTCGGTTTGAATGCCCGAAGTGCGGGCGTTTTTTGCTCTCAATCCGTCCGCGGGAACTGAACGGGGAAGAACTACCCCGCTTCATCGAAGCGAAGGCAGAGAGCAAATAAAAAAAGAGGTAAAAGAATGAGTAAGCAAAGAAGCAGTCAGAGCAAAAGTACGCGGATCATATCGGTGGTCGTATCGATTGCGATCATGGTTACATGTGTGCTGGTGGTGCTGCAATACTGTACGCCGGCAGGGAAACGGTTAAAGCCTACGGAATGGTTCGGCGGAAAAACGGAAGAAACGCCCGTAACGACGGAAGTGATCGATCGTGTTGTAACGCCTGAGATCGTGCAAGGGAACGGGATCACGTTGACGAGCGCGCTGATCGCGTCCGAAGAATACAGTGAATACGGAATATCGGCACAGACGGAAAGCGCGAAATTGCTGACGGCGACGATCGATCCGGCGGACGCGACAAACCAAGCGGTAGATTGGAAGGTGGGTTGGAATGCACGTGCAACGAGCGAACAGCGAGCATGGTCAAGCGGTAAGACGGTAACGGACTATATGACGATAACGGCGACGTCTGACGGCGCCCTTACGGCGACGGCAACGTGCAAACAGGCATTTGGCTGTTCGATTGTAATTACTGTGGTAAGTCGGGATAATTCGACGAAAAAAGCGAGTGTTTTAAACGATTACGTAAAAGCCCTTGCGGATTATGATGCGAATTTTTTCGAGCCGTCATCGAGCAAATCAAAGCATTTGGTATTGGGCGACAATCAAAAATATTTTTGGTTGGCGATGAATTTAACGTATGGAACGGGAACGATCGCGCCTTCCGTTGACGAGAAAACGGTAAGCGGGAAGTTAAAATTGAACCCTGATCATTACGCATTTATGAAATCGAACAATAAAGTAACGTTTCCGAGTACAGAATATACTTTGCCGAATTCGATATTAGCGGACGAATCGACGTGGGTATCAAACGGAGCGGATTTTTATTTGAACCTGATCGGCGGATCGTCTTATACGAATCAACGTACAAACTTTATTCATGCAGCGAATGCATCGTTTACGCCGTATAATCACGATCTGATATTGCTTACGGTAACTATTACGCAAAGGCATAACGGAAAAATCGTGAATACATTGGAAAAAACATTCCCGATTACGGTAGACATGAGTGCGATGAAAATCGCGGTGACCGACGTGGGGATAACGGACGGGGATTCGATGATCTGGTATCCGAACGCATAAAGGGGTGACGAAGATGAAAAAGAATAAAAAGAAAACGGCTAAAATCGAGATAATGAAGATGTTTGCGGGGATGGCAGCGCTTGCGATATTTTTGATGTCGGTGTTGCTGATCTTCGAGTTCTGCACGCCGTACAAACTTTCGAATGCGTTCCAGAAACCGAACAAGCCGCCGCTTCCGGAAGAACAGACGGAACAACTGATTACGCCGGAACGGGTGCAGGGGAACGGCATGATGTTGCTGAGCGCGCGGATCGCAACGGACGAATATTCGGAATACGGTGTTGTGCAGGACGCGAAAGAAGCGCTGACTCTCACGGCAGTTCTGACGCCTGAGGACGCCACGGACGATTCCGTGAGTTGGACGGTGCGGTGGAAGAACGCGGAAAGCGCCTGGGCGAAAGGGAAAGACGTACGCGGGTATCTGTCGCTTACGCCAAACGGTTTTGGCGCGAAGTCGGCAGTACTGGCATTTTTAAAGGCATTCGGAGAGCCGATCGAGGTGGAAGCAAAGAGCAGCTCGAATACGGAAAAATACGTCGTTATGCAAAACGACTGTCTTTCGGTCATCGATACTACCGATCCGAATATTGTGCCGGGCTTGAACGTCTGTGTCAATCACGAAGGCGAGGAACTCTCGCTGAATACGATCAACTTCGGCGGGACATCGGAAATCTATCCGACGGTGTTCATCAAATGGACGGACGGAACGATCAGACCGGAAGTACAGATCAAGAAGTTCGATTTATCTTTTTTAAGCGACTATATTACGTATTGCAAAAATCCGAACAAAAACATGTATGCAGAGGAATTTACGGCATGCAATTTTACGCGGAACACGGTAGAACTGACGAACGTGGCGGACTTCAAAAGCAATTTCACGCGGGAAGCGTTTGACAATCTGCTGACGAGCGGGAATCCAAGCTTAACGAAAAACGAGCAGTTTAACGTGCTGTATAAAACGATTATGCGGACGTCGACGTTGCCGGATAATCAAAGCGGAAAATACAATCACATGGTTCAGCTCACGGCACATCTGGAATTTACCTACGGAGAAAGAGTATTGTCGACTTTGCAGATCAGTCGTAATTATTTCATCAACGTCGGCGCGTTCAAGATCGAAGTGGACGGAATCGAGTTCGAAGACGAGTTGGACAAGATTGTCTGGTATCCTGGCAATTTATAAACGGGAGATAGCGCATGAAAACAGTAAAAATCAAAAAAATGATAGCGGCATTTTTGTGCGTGTTTGCGGCGGTAGGGGCACTTCCTGCCGCCGAACTGCCATTTACGGCAAGCGCCGCGGAATACGAATACAGCGCCGTGTTGGACGATCTGAAAAAAGATACGGAGTTCAGATCGTCCGATTATCCGGTTGATAATTCGGATTACAGTTTGCAGGTGATCCAGATCGCCGAGAGCAGGGACGGCGAATTATTCGTATATGTATATCAGCCGTCGCACAAGACGTGGAGTATCGAGGGGACGTCGATCAATATTTCAACGGCGCTACATGATAGTTTGAAATATCAGAACTATACGTTAAAGTTGTTAGACAGCAAAGGCGTGTTTTACAAATACCGTGTAGAGGATTTAAAGGTAAAGACGGACACTGTGCGGTATTACGATATATCGGCGATATACCGCGCATGGCACGCGGGGATCGATAAGATCACGACGGGCGCGACGGCGGAGGGGAACACGGTGAGCGAGGTACCGTATGCCGTGGGACAACTGTGGACGGCAAGTACGGCATCAGGTGAAGTCACGTACACGGTGGAGGACGTTGAAACGATCCAGGTTACGTCAAAAATGGTTGGATTCCGCCGCTATAACGACGGGTTCCAGTGGCAGGGGACAAAATCTTGCGACGCGCATTACCTTGCGTTTTCCACGAAGCGGGAAATCGATCGTCTGATCAGTGCGGACGTAGGCTTTTATACGCAGACGTACAAGACAATGGCGGGGCAGAGCCCCAAATACGGTGTGAAAGAAAAACAGTTTGTAACGCTGTACCATGAGAAAGTGGACAACGAGGGCAACGGCTGGGGCGGAGAACATTATATCTGGGATCGATTGTCGAGCGTGACGGAGTACATAGCGGATATAGAAAAGCAGGGAAAAACAATTCCCGCCGCGGAAAAGAAAGAGCTGTTGAATTATCAATGGATCATCAACTTCTACGAAACGGATTACGAGGTACAGGCGGGGCAAAAGGACATTCTGATTACGTTGTTAATGCCGGGCGGATTTATTTGGTCGATCGTCAATTCGTGCACGTCGACGGGGACGCTGGTATCGGACGTATCGCTAATGCGGTTAGAGTTCGAGAGCGATAATAAGGTGTACAATTTAGGCGTGGTCGATCACAAGCAGACGGGGAGTAAAAATCCGACGAATGATCGGGAAACGTTCTGGGAGTGGATGAACAAAAAAACGGGAATCCCGATCTGGGGCTTGAAGATTCTTGTACCGATTGTCGGAATTCTGTTGTTAATTTTGTTTATTAAACTGATATCGCTGTTTTCTCCCGTCTTCAAAGCTCTGGTGAATCTGATCGTAAATGCGGTAGGGGTTTTCGTGAAAAATTTAATTTACGTGTTGTCGCTGCCGATCCGAGGAATAAGGAATTTGATAACACGCCGCCGGGAAGGGAAGGAAGAGGAGCCTCAGAAACCCGAAGCGCGGCGAAACAGGGGACGAAATGAAAAAATGCAATCATAACAAACATAAAGAAGCGCGGAGAGCATTTTTCAAGCAAATGTTTTTCGTGATATTTGCCGAGCTGATCGGGATCGGCGGAACGCTGCTTGTATTGATATTGACGAAAAATTTGTAAAAGGAAAAAAGAAAAACGCATGCGCAAGAAAGGAACGCCTGATAAAGGCAAGAATACCGGTTTAAAAACGACGGCGCCGAAAGCGCCGCAGACGGCAAAAACGGAGCAGAAACGCCCCGCCAAAAAGCCGTTCGATAAAAAAGGAAAGCCCACTGTATTGAGGGCGAAAAGAGCGCCCAACAAGTCAATGGCGGACGATCTTGAATTATATTTGAAAAGCGGATCGAAATATATCCCGGTACGGATCAAAACACATACGGACAAAAACGACGGACATCCGCATGTAATTATTGAAAATTTGGAAGATAAACACGTATCAATTGGGTTAAGTACGCAAAAGAAAAAAGGGAAAGGGAAAAAGAGCGGAACAAATTTCGCATTGGAAAAAAGTCCGCTTGATGACGGAAAAAATTCTTATATGCGCCGCCAGGGAACGGTTGCGTCCAAAGAAGAATATAAAGATCCGCGCGACGGATCTATGACGCCGAACGACTTTGAGCAAGCAAAAATTTATGCTGAGCGTGCAAAGCAAAAATATTTAAAGAAAAAAGAAGACAAAAAAAAGTAACGAGTGCCAAACGCTCAAAAAGAGTATTAGCCCTGACTTTAAAAAAGCCGTCGTTACTGTGTTCAGTATAATCCAAAACAGGAAAGAAGTCAAGCAATTTGGAGAAAAAAGCGATAGAATCATGATCACAATCATATTCGGCGCGACGGGCGCGGGTAAAACCGCGTTTGCGACGTATCTAAGGAAAAGACAAAAGAAAAAGAAGTAGTTAACAACTACTTCTTGCCTGCGGGGTCGGAACACGAAATTCGCGCCGACGTAAACAATCGCAATGCGATTGAGTTCGCTACCTTGGACTTATTATATGCGATTGAAGCGAGAATGTCAAGTGATTTCTTGAAATTCGGGGGCGAGAAGTGATCACAATCATATTCGGCGCGACGGGCGCAGGCAAAACTGCGTTTGCGACGTATCTGCTGAAAGAAAAGTACATGAACGACGGGAAGAATATCCTTCGCCGCAGCCGTCAGATCATCGAGGCGGCAAACTTGAAGTACGGGCGGAATCTTACTCCGCCTCCCAAAGTACCATTCTATACCAATTACAAAGTTAAGCTGCACGTCGGCTATAAAAAGTACTACGAGCCGTTTTATATGAACGGGCACTACTTCGGCGTTACCAACGATGAAGTCGATACGCAGCACATCGCGCCGGGGAGCAAAATGGTGCTCGATGAGGCACAACGGATCGTCGATAGCCGCGAAAGCTCAAAGTTCCCAAGTTGGGCGAGCTACGGCTTCGAGATCCACCGACAAGCAGAGATCGAAATCTATTTGCTGGCGCAGCGCGGCAATCTGATCGATAGAAATATCAAAGAGCTCGGCGTGCACGTGATCGAGATTCGCAGCATTCACAACGAGAAAGACGTTGCGGGGAATATCATCAAAACGACTTGGAAATGCCGAGAATTCTCGGAGTGGTCGGAAGCAGAACGCTATATCAAGAATGGCGAAAAGACATATAAGGAAACGGAATACACGAACGAGTGGAGTATTTTCGATTCGTTTGACAGCTTCGAGAAGTTGGAAGACTTCTTGCCGCCCAAGGGACAAGATTTCGATTATCTTCCGCAGGATAAGCCGGCGAAGCTCACGAAGCGCGAGAAGAGATTTTATACCCGGGGGAAACCATCGTTCAAGGGATCGGGTAACGACGGAAACGAAAACAAGGGGGATTGAATTGCATGACGGATAAGCGCAAAGAGTTAAACGACAAATTTTATAAAATGTTCGACGATCTGAACGAAGCGCGCCCTATATTTAATGGAATCGACGAAGCGTTTGTTTTCTTCGGGCAGAATATTCTCGATAAGTACAAGAGCGAGCTTCGGCTCTTGAAAGAAGATGAGGAGATCGAAGAAGCTCGTGAGCTTTACAAAAAGCATCGCAAAAGAGATAAGGTCACTCCACAGCATTGGCGAAACTGGAAGAGGTTTTTTAGAAGAGAGCAGAATCTTGCGGCTGATCTGCTTGATGAGGAGGCAGAACTCGAAGCGCAGCAATATTTTTCCGACACATTGAAACGGCTAAAAGCTCAGAAAGCCGAAGAACATGAGGAGAAGAAAGCGCCCGAGGAGCCTGAGGAGCTTGCGGAGGGTCTGAGCGGAAGCGTGCAGGAAAGTGTTCCGGTTACGCGGGTGCAGGTGCAGCAGCTCATTACGGTGTATGTCGCGGGGTTCATTCCGATGTCCGCCATGGAGCTGACAGAGGGCGAAGCGCAACCGCCTGGCAATACAAAGACAAGCGAAGATCCCGAAGATCCGGAAGAGGATCAGAACGGTGACGTCGAAACCGAGGTGGAGGAATTCGACGATTACGGGATCGATACGGAGTACGAAATCGTCGAGGAGGATCCGGGAGAGGATCGGAACGAGAGTAGAGCCGAAGAGGAAGAAGCGGCAGAAGAGCCCCCCAAAGGGCTTGTAGCGGGCGAAACGACTAAGGTAGAGCAAGTTCCCGACGCGGGCGCAGACGAGCTGTCTGAGGACACGCAGGGCGACGAATCGATTAAAAAGGAGGAGAAAATAGATGATTGAAAGAGCAGTTATTATCAATGATTCGAGAGATGAATCGCTCAGAATACTGGACGCGATCATTTCGGATCGCCGCGTAGGGGTAGAGATTTCTCCAACGGAGCTCGCGAAGCAAATAGGCGTAACGGAATCCACTGTGCGCTATAACGTACGGAAGTTTGTCAAGCTCGGCTATCTTCGTCCCGTCGGGCGCACTTACGAACCGACAAAGAAAATAGTCTTTTTGAAGAAAAACGATTAAATCGTGTGACGTCACCGAAATCCCAGTCGTGCAGGGAAGATAACCAGGTGACGTCGCGCGGATCGGCACAGTGCAGTACACACAACTTCCCCGCACGTCGGGGAAATGAAATCGAACGTTCTGGGAACGAAGTCCCCAAAATTTAAAAAGGAGGTAAGTCATGACGGAAAGCGCAGTACAACTGAATGAAGCTGTTCCCGGTTATATCCGAGTTCCGTACTCGTATTATAAACGCCATGGCTGCCGCTCGAAGATCCTGCTTCTGAGCACCATCTTCACATTCTCCGATCCGAAAGAATCCAAAACGTGTAATTTTTCTTACAGCCGATTTGAGAAGAAGCTCGATCTCTCGCACGGTACCGTCGCGCGGGAGATCAAGTCGTTGAAAGAATCCGGAGAGATCACGCAGGACAAAAGCCGCCGTGCCGGTGCCGCATACAGCGACGCGAAGCGAACGAAAGAGAAAGGGTTCGTCAAGATCGAGTTCTATCTTTATCATACGCAATTTAACGTCAGAGGTGAGCGGGAAGCCCGGTATTTAACCAAGGCGGAAATCGACGTGCTTTGCCTCATTAAAACACATTGCGCAAACGAAAGGGGTGAAGGTGTTTTTCTCGGCTCTGCGCGCGGAATCGCCGGCACGCTCAATCTCTCCAAAACGACCGTACAGAAAGCGATCACAACGCTGTTGCGCGCCGGATTGGTCTATCGCCCGGCGGAAGATCGCGGCGTAAACGGACATCAGCGCAGTGTATACACAGTGAATGAGAAGCTGCTGCGCCGATCCGAAAAAAACTACAATAAGTCGAGCGCACCGGCGCAGCCTTCGAGGAAAGCGCTTTCCGAAGAAGAGAAGGCAGCGAACGCCCGCGCCGATCGAGAGCGTTACTATTCAGAGCTCAGGAATCGCGCTCTAAGCCGCGTTGCGTTCTTTACCGACCAACTCAACATAGACGATACATACAGACGAATCAATGCAGCATGGAAAGCCACAGCGCCTAAGATCGCCCGCGCCGAGGTATTCAATCTCCCTGAGCTCGAAGAACTTCGAAAGGAGAAGCGCAGGCTCGGCGCGCAACGTGCACGGCGTATGGCGGAGCTGATGATCTCCGAATCCGATCTGATCCCGCAATGGCATTGCAGAATGTGCAGCGACACGGGATTCCTCCCGAACGGGAAGCAATGCGATTGCTATCCCGAAAGGGGGCGACGGAGATGATCCTGAATGTAACTTGTAGGCGAACCGAATAAGAAATTTCAAAGCGTGGACTTCCGCGCTTTTCGGCGTTCAAAAAAATACGAACCCCGTCCGGGAACACCGGGCGGGGATTTCTTTTTTGTGTACTGTAACGAATTTTATACTTTCGCGGTTTCGCCGTTGTTACACTGACAGTCCGAAAAATGGTACAGTAAATATCTATATATTATATAGTATCTTCTATATATAGAGATACGCGGCACGCCCGAAAACGGGGACGTTGCCGCTTGAAGGGGAGCGGTGCGGCGCACGCGCCGCCATGTTTCGGACGGCTCAGCTCCGTGCGAGCGGATCGTATAAAACAGGCGTTAAATTTTAACGATTTACAGATAATGCGGAAGGGGTTTCACCCCTTACCCCGCATTTCCTTTCGCCCCGATTGTCGGCGTTTACGCCGACAATCTCGTTTTCCGCTTTCTCGGAGCGTTTCATTCGTTGAACAAAATGCACCAATAAAGCGGAACCCGCCACGTCGCTAATTTTTAACGGGTTGCCGAATAGGCAAGAGGAGCTTGTTTGTGTGCGTTCAAAGCGAAGCTGCGCGCTCGGAGGGAAGCCGGGAACTCGCCGCGTATGGACGCGCGCTCGCCGCCACCGTGCCGATCGGCTGCCAAACGTAAAGCCCCGTGCGGATTTAAACAGAAAATTCCCGCGAGTTACGCGGGAAAGCGCAGAAACGGTATTTTTGTTTTTGGGGAAAATTGGGGAAATGTAATTTTATCGGTTCACAGTGACAATTTGAGGGGACGAAAAATGTCGCAAAAAAACACAAGATACGGGGGAAAACAAAGTGTTTTTTGCCGTATCTTGTGCTGGTGGGAAGAGGTGGATTCGAACCACCGAAGTCGTAGACGTCAGATTTACAGTCTGATCCATTTGGCCGCTCTGGAATCTTCCCGTATCAAGTTGTTTCGGTGGAGCCGGTGGCAGGAATCGAACCTGTAACCTGCTGATTACAAATCAGCTGCTCTGCCAGTTGAGCTACACCGGCAAGGTGGTGCCTTGGGGCGGAATCGAACCACCGACAGACGGATTTTCAGTCCGTTGCTCTACCAACTGAGCTACCAAGGCAAAATGCCTTTTTCAAGGCGCGAGCCTCATTCCTCGGAATGAGGCTCTGTTTATGGCGACCCAAAACGGGCTCGAACCGTCGACCTCCAGCGTGACAGGCTGGCGCTCTAACCAACTGAGCTATTGGGCCATAATGGCGGAGAGGACACCCTGTTTACAAAGTTTGTAAAAGTGGTGGGCCTTCACGGACTTGAACCGCGGACCAATCGGTTATGAGCCGACCGCTCTAACCAACTGAGCTAAAGGCCCGCAAGGGAGTTCCGTAACCGCAATGCTTGAATATCATATTATAATTGCCAGCAAAAGTCAAGCGTTTTTTTGTTTATTTCAAAAAAATCCGATAACTTTTTTTCGACGAAATTTTTCGAGATTCCGCAAACCTCTTCAAATTCCGCGCTTCGCCGTTTGTTACAATATCTGCAAACTGCTACTTGCACGGAAGGAGACTTCTCATGAATATGAAGGAATGCAAAAAGGGGGAGAATCTCTACATTTATCTTTCGGGAGAGATCGACGAGCACTCTGTCGCTTCGGTGCGGGAGCGTGCCGATCGGCTCATAGACGAGAACGCCGGGCTTTCCCGCGCGATCTTTAATCTTGCCGGCGTAAAATTTATGGATTCCACCGGAATCGGCTTTCTGATCGGCCGCTATAAAAAACTGCAAAAATACGGTATGGCGATGTACCTCGAAAATCCCAACACGGGCGCGGATAAGATTCTTTCGCTGAGCGGAGTTTATTCGTTGATGCCCAAAATTTAAGGAGCGCTTATGAATGAAATGCAATTAAAATTTTTGGCCCGTTCCGAGAACGAGGAGTTCGCCCGCAACGCCGTTGCGGCGTTCGCGCTGCCGCTGAATCCCAGTCTCGTTGAAATTTCCGATATCAAAACCGCCGTTTCCGAGGCGGTCACGAATTGTATCGTACACGGCTATGCGGGGGCGGAAGGCTGGATTACGCTCTCCTGCCGAACGGAGGACGGTTGTCTTTACGTCGAAGTTTCGGATAACGGAAAGGGGATCGCAAATCTGGAACAGGCGCTTACGCCCTTTTATACTTCGCTGCCGGGCGAAGAGCGTTCGGGCATGGGCTTTACGATCATGCAGACGTTTATGACGAGCTTTTCCGTCGATTCGAAAGAGGGAACGGGCACGACGGTAAAAATGAGCAAGGACTTCGGCGCAAAGGCGGAAGCTGATGCTGGGTGAGGAAGAAACGCTCGATTTGTTACGAAAGGCGAAAGCGGGGGACAATGAGGCGAAGGAAACCTTGCTCGCGCACAATACCTCGCTGCTGAAAAGTATTTTAAAACGATATCTCGGGAAGGGCGTGGAGTACGACGACCTGTTCCAACTTTCCTGCATGGGATTTTTAAAGGCGATCGCGGGCTTCGACGAAAGCTTCGGCGTTCGCTTTTCCACCTACGCCGTACCGATGATTGCTGGGGAAATCAAACGATTTTTGCGGGACGACGGAAGCATTAAAGTTTCGCGCGCCATGAAAAAAACGTCGCGGGAAATGAATCGCTTTATCGAAAGCTATTTTAACGAGCACGGCAGGCAGCCTACCGTCAAAGAACTCGCCGCTGCATTTGCGATGGAAGAGGGGGAAGTCGTTTTTACGCTCGGTTCGGCGCGCATGCCGCTGTCCATTTACGAGCAATCCGACTACAAGGACGAAAAATCCGCCTCCCTTTCCGAGCGTTTGCCCGCAAAGGACAATCAGGATGAAATGATCGAAACGATGGTTTTGCGGCAGGCGATCGAAAAGCTTCCCGATCGGGAAAAAAAGATTGTTTTCTTGCGCTATTTCCGCGATATGACGCAGAGCGAGGTTGCAAAAGCGATCGGCGTATCGCAGGTGCAGATTTCGCGGATCGAAAGCCGCATCATGTCGCAGTTCAAGCACGATTTAAGCTCATAACGAAAAGCTCCCGCGCCGGTCCGGCGCGGGGGCTTTGTGAATTTATACGGTTTCGATGTTGATCAGATTGGAGTTGCCGCTCTTGCCGTTGGGGGTTCCTCCCGTAATTACGATGACGTCGCCCTGTTTTACCAGCCCCGAATCCTTTGCGGACTGTTTTGCGAAGTGGAAGAGAACGTCGACCGAGTGGTACTCTTCGCTCAACGCGGGGGTGACGCCCCAGCTCAGCGCAAGCTTTTGGTAGCTTCGGGGGTCCGTCGTCATGCCGATGATGTCGATCATCGGACGGAAGCGGGAAACCATTTTCGCCGTGCCGCCCGTGCGCGTGCATACGACGATCGCTTTTGCCTTGACGTCGCGCGCCAACAGACATGCGGAATGCGAAAGCGCGTCCGAAAGTCCGCGGATTAAAAACTCGCTTTCGTCTACGGCTTGTAAAAAGTTTTGCTTGCTTTCCGCCTGCATGGCGATTTTCGACATCGCTTTTACCGCTTCTACGGGGTAGTCGCCCGCGGCGGTTTCTCCCGAAAGCATGATGGCGCTCGAGCCGTCGTAAACCGCGTTTGCCACGTCGGAAATTTCCGCACGGGTGGGGCGGGGATTTTTGATCATGGATTCCAACATTTCGGTTGCGGTAATGCAGCGCTTCCCTGCAATGCGGCATGCGTTGATGATCGTCTTTTGAATGTCGGGCAGTTCTTCGTAAGGGATTTCCACGCCCATGTCGCCGCGCCCGATCATGATGCCGTCGGAAACGTCGAGAATTTCTTTCAGGTTATTCACGCCCGCGCGATTTTCGATCTTTGCGATCAAATCGATATCGTCGGAACCGTGTTTGCGGAGGAAGTTTCTCACGTCGAGGATATCCTGCGCTTTGGAAACGAAGGAGCATGCGACGAAATCGACTTGCTGTTCGATGCCGAACAGCAGATCGGCTTTGTCCTGTTCCGAAAGATAGGTAAGCTTTAATTGTTTGTCGGGGAAAAACATGCTCTTGCGGCTGGAAAGCTCGCCGCCGATCAAAACCTTGCAAATCACGTTCGGATCTTTTACTTCTTTGACTTCGAAGATCATAAGTCCGTTGTTCAAAAGGATTTTATCGCCTGCGGACATATCGTCGCAGATGCCGCGGTAGGAAACGGAAACCCGTTTTTCATCGCCTTCGACGTCTTCGGTCGTAAAAGTAAATTCGTCGCCTTCGTTGAGTTGAATTTTTCCGTCGCGGAAGGTTCTGATGCGGAATTCGGGTCCCTTGGAGTCCAGCATGATCGGGAGCGCAATTTTTTTGGCTTCACGCACTTTTTTTACGGTGGCGATTTTTTTCGCGTGTTCTGCGTGCGTGCCGTGCGAAAAGTTGATACGCGCCACGTTCATGCCCGCGTCTGCCATGGCGGCGATTACTTCTTCCCGCTCCGAAGCGGGGCCGAGCGTGCATATGATTTTTGTTTTTTTCATGATAATACCTCTGAAAGCGAAAATTTCCAAAATATATTTTAACATATTTTGCGTAAAAAACAAGTTATTTTCATAATTTTGTGGTATAATTATTACAGTCTGAGCGAACTACGCGGTCGCGGCGCGCCGGGAGGCGCGATGAGGAAAGTCCGGGCATCGCAGGGCAGGACGCCTGATAACGTCAGGTGAAGGCGACTTTAAGGAAAGTGCAACAGAAATAGACCGCCGCGCAAGCGGTAAGGATGGAAAGGCGAGGTAAGAGCTCACCGACGGAGCGGCAACGTTCCGTGCCATGTAAACCCCGTCCGATGCAAGTTTGGGCTGTGTTCACACAGGGTTGCCCGCCCGAATACAGCCGTGAATAACGCTTGAGCCTATCGGCGACGGTAGGCCTAGATAAATGACCGCGCACGACAGAACCCGGCTTACAGGTTCGCCTCAGACAATTTCGCATAATCTGATCCCCGCAATCGCGGGGATTTAATTTTCATAAGCGAAACTTATAATTTTTATAATGATTCGCGATTGCCGATAAGTTGTCATAATAACAGGAATTATGATATGATGAATTAACAAAACAATTCTGCCGCAAGGCGACAAGGAGAGCGTATGCATTACGTAGAAAGAGTGCTGGAAGACCTGAAAGCGAAGAATCCCAACGAACCCGAATTCCATCAGGCGGCGACCGAAATTTTGAACGGATTAAAGCCTGTGATCGAAAAACACCCCGAATACGAAAAAGCTGCGCTTTTAGAGCGTTTCGTAGAACCCGAACGCGTCATTTTGTTCCGCGTGCCCTGGGTAGACGACAACGGAAACGTTCACGTTAACAAGGGTTACCGCGTTCAGTTTAACAGCGCGATCGGCCCTTATAAGGGGGGGCTGCGTTTTCACCCTTCGGTAAACCTTTCCATCATTAAATTTCTCGGTCTGGAACAGATTTTAAAGAACAGCCTCACGGGACTTCCGATCGGCGGTGGCAAGGGCGGCAGCAATTTCGACCCCAAAGGCAAAAGCGATCACGAAATCATGAAATTCTGCCAGAGCTTTATGACCGAGCTTTACCGCCATATCGGGCAGGATACCGACGTCCCCGCAGGCGACATCGGCGTCGGCGGCAGAGAAATCGGTTATCTGTTCGGGCAATATAAGCGTATTCGCGACGAGCATGTAGGGGTGCTTACGGGCAGAGGACTTTCCTACGGCGGCAGCCTTGCCAGAACGGAAGCGACGGGCTACGGGCTCGTATATATTACGGAAGAAGCGCTCAAATGCCGCGGCGATAGTTTCAAAGGAAAAACGGTCGTCGTATCCGGCTCGGGCAACGTTGCGATTTACGCCACGCAAAAGGCGCAGTCGTTGGGCGCAAAGGTTGTTGCGATGTACGACAGCAACGGCTATATTTACGATAAAAACGGGATTCAGCTCGACGTCGTGAAGCAGATTAAGGAAGTGGAGCGCGGGCGCATCAAAGAATACGCCGCACGCGTTAAGGGTGCAGAGTATCACGAAGGCTGCAAAGGCATTTGGACGATTCCCTGCGACATTGCGCTTCCCTGTGCAACGCAGAACGAAATCGACGGCGAATCGGCTGAAATTCTCGTTCGGAACGGCGTAAAATACGTCGGCGAAGGTGCGAACATGCCTTCCACGCTCGAAGCGATTTCCGTATTTCAAAAGGCGGGCGTCGTGTTCCTTCCTGCAAAGGCGGCGAATGCAGGCGGCGTTGCAACGAGCGCGCTCGAAATGGCGCAATCCAGCGGAAGACTGTTCTGGTCGTTCGAAGAGGTGGACGCGAAGCTGAAAAATATTATGGTGAATATCTATCATAATATGGACGACGCGGCGAAGGAATACGGCTGCGCGGGCGACTACGTTGCCGGCGCGAACATCGCGGGCTTTAAAAAGGTTGCCGAAGCAATGATGGCGCACGGAATCGTATAAAGAAATCGGAAAAAAGCCTTCCCGTGCGGGAAGGCTTTTTTTGACGAAAATACTTGTATTTCGCCGTTTTGCATGATATAATAAAGTAAAGGTGAAGGAATGGATCAGCATAAAAAAGTAAAACGTATTTTACAAGTAGTCGGCATAATAACGCTCTTAATCGGGATCGTATTTGCGCTCATCGGCTTTATCGATTTTTTTAACGCGTTACAGGAAGGAATGCCGGAGCGGTTCTGGTGCCTTTTTGTCGGTATGCCGCTGATCGGGATCGGCGCTTCGCTGTTGGGCGTAGGGTTTAAACGCGAAGTCATGAAGTATATGGAAAAGGAATCCGCGCCCGTGGTAAACGAAGCGGCAAAAGATATGGCGCCCGCCGTAAAAACGGTTGCCGCCGCAGTGAAAGAGGCGGTTTCGGGGAGCGAAAAGGGAAAGACGTGCGCCTGCGGGTGTGAAAACGAGGCGGACGGAAAATTCTGTAAAAATTGCGGTGCACCGCTGGAATGCGTTTGTGCGCATTGCGGCGCGAGCGTTGCAACGGACAGTATGTACTGCGATCAGTGCGGCGCGAAATTAAAGTAAATGCGAATCAACCAAAGGCGCCGACGGCTTAGCCGTCGGCGCCTTTGGACGTTATTAAACGTTTTAATCGCTGATACCGAGTAAATAGTCGGTCGTTACGCCGAAATAATTTGCAAGCGTAATTACTGCTTGCGCATTCGGGATTCTTTCGCCTGTTTCCCAGTAATATAATGCGGTGCTGCTTACATTGATTTCTTTTGAAAGAGCAGAAAGTGATAAGTTTTTTTCTTCCCGTAATTCTTTTAATCGTTGATTGAATTTTATCATAATAAAAGAATATCACAATTGTGAATAAAATGCTTGACTGTTCACATTCGTGAATGATATACTTAATTAAAATTTATGAAAAATGAGGTAGTTATGAAAATTTCAGCAATCAGCGATATGTTTTACGGCAGAAGAGGGCAGTTGGATCAATTGCCCGTGACCGAAGAATATCGAAAACAGTTCAACGAATTTTTTGTTTATCAAAAAGAATTGGAGGAAAAACTGAAACAAAATCCCGATCTGTTGCAGCTCTACAAACAGGTGTTGAATTCGTACGACGAAGTCGTTTGCATTCAAGTAGAAGATTATTATGCCGAGGGATTCCGTTACGGCGTTTTAATCGGATTAGACGTTGCAATCGGTTTGCAAAAAGACGAATAAAAATCTGCGTTCAAAATCTTGTTTTTTCCGCGCGATTATGATAATATATGTCTTGCGTTCTGAAATAGGGAACGCTTGAAAGGAGTACATATGCAAACGATCGTACAAATTCTCGCACAGGAATTCAACAAGAACGAAGAGCACGTGCAGAACATCGTCACGCTGCTCGACGAGGACAACACCGTTCCCTTCATCGCGCGTTACCGCAAGGAAATGCACGGCACGACGGACGATCAGACGATCCGCGAAATCGCAGACCGCCTTGCCTATCTGCGCAATCTCGAAGCGCGCCGTCAGGAAGTGAAAAAGTCGATTGAAAATCAGGGGAAACTCACCGAAGAGCTTGCCGCGCAGATCGATAACGCCGCAACGCTTGCCGAGGTGGAGGATTTGTACCGCCCTTATAAACAAAAGCGCCGCACCCGCGCGACGATCGCGCGCGAAAAAGGGCTCGAACCGCTGGCGCAGCTTCTGTTTGCGCAGGAAGCCGATTGCCCCGTTCCGCTCGAAGAAGCGGCAAAGTACGTCGATGCCGAAAAGGGCGTGGAAACGGCGGAAGACGCGCTTGCGGGCGCTGGGGACATCATTGCGGAAGATATTTCCAACGATGCGGAAATCCGCAAGGACATGCGCGAACTCATTTTTGCGCGCGGCGATATTCTTTCTTCCGCTGCGAAAAAAGACCAGGAAGACACGGTGTACCGCAATTACTATGCGTTCGTGTCGCCCGTGAGCAAAGTGCAGGGGCATCAGGTGCTTGCCATGAACCGCGGCGAGCGCGAAGAAATTTTAAAGGTTTCGGTCGAAATCAACCGCGAGCTTGCAACCGAACTCGTTTGGCGCCGTACGGTAAAAGGCAGCTGTGCTTCTACCGATTTCGTGCGCGCTTGCGGCGAAGACGCTTACGACCGTTTGATTTTCCCTTCGGTGGAGCGCGAAATCCGCGCAATGCTTACCGAGCAGGCGAACGAGGGAGCGATCGGGCAGTTTGCGCTCAATTTGCGCCCGTTGCTCATGCAGCCGCCCGTAAAGGGCTTCGTAACGATGGGGCTTGATCCCGGTTACCGCATGGGTTGCAAAGTTGCGGTGGTGGACGGCACGGGTAAAGTGCTCGATACGGCGGTCGTATATCCCACTTACGGCGAACGGCAGAAAAAGGAGTGCATCGAAAAGCTTTCTGCGCTCATCAAAAAACATAAAGTCAAGCACATTGCGATCGGGAACGGCACGGCGAGCCGCGAAACCGAACAAATGACGGTGGAAATGATCGCCGGCTTGGGCAAGGGCGCGGGCGTATCCTACGTGATCGTAAACGAGGCGGGCGCTTCGGTGTATTCCGCTTCCAAACTTGCGGCAAAAGAATTCCCCGAGTTCGACGTAAATCTGCGTTCGGCGGTGTCCATTGCCCGCCGTTTGCAGGATCCGCTTGCGGAACTCGTAAAAATCGATCCCAAATCCATCGGTGTGGGGCAGTATCAGCACGATATGCCCGAAAAACGGCTGGGAGAAGCGCTTGACGGCGTGGTGGAGGATTGTGTAAATGCGGTCGGGGTCGATCTGAATACCGCTTCCGCGCCCCTTCTGGCGCGCGTTTCCGGCTTGAATGCGAGCGTCGCGCAGAATATCGTAAAATACCGCGAGGAAAATGGCAGCTTTACTTCGCGCGCGCAAGTGTTAAAGGTGCCCAAACTCGGCGCGAAAGCCTTCCAGCAGTGCGCGGGATTCCTGCGCGTGCCCGAAAGCAAGCAGGTGCTCGACAATACTTCCGTACATCCCGAATCCTACGAAGCCGCCGAAAAAGTACTTTCCTTCTGCGGTTACGGCATGGAGGACGTAAAGGCGGGGCGGCTTGATCACATGATGCGCAATCTGCACGCCTACGGCGAGGAGCGCGCCGCGAAAGAGTGCGGCATCGGGCTTCCCACGCTGTTCGACATTGCCGACGAACTCCGTCAGCCCGGCAGAGACCCGCGCGACGAGCTTCCTCCCCCCGTACTCCGCACCGACGTGCTCGAAATCAAGGATTTAAAACCGGGCATGGAGTTAAAGGGTACGGTGCGCAACGTCATCGACTTCGGCGCGTTCGTCGATATCGGCGTCCATCAGGACGGGCTCGTGCATATTTCGCAGATTTGCGACCGCTTTATCAAACATCCTTCCGAGGTGCTTGCGGTGGGCGACGTGGTTACCGTCTGGGTAAAAGAGGTAGAAGAAAAGAAAAACCGCATCTCACTCACGATGCGGAAAGATAAGTTGGGATTATAAAACAAAGGCGGACGAAAGTCCGCCTTATTTTTTTAAATTTTATCGGCGACTGCTTTGCCGTGCGGGCTTACCGCGTGCGATGGGGCGTCCGCGCGTCGGTCGGCGCCCATAAAGAAGAGGGCAATCGTGCCGGGGCCAACGTGGATTCCCGTGCAGATATCGTAATATTCCACGATCACTTCGCCTGCGCCGTGCTCTTTCAGCGTGGCGGCAAGTTCCAGCGCTTCTTCCTCGCAGTCGGCGTGCGTAATGGCGATCGTCTGCGATTCGGGACGTACGACGTTTTTGTCGAACATTTCCACCAGCGCGGAGAGCGCTTTTTTTCTGCCGCGCGTTTTTCCGTAGAAGGAAATCTTCGCGCTTGCGCCGCCGTCTGCCTTCAAAAGGGGTTTGATGTTCAAAAGGCTGCCCGCTAAGGCGAGCGTACGCGAAATTCTGCCGCCCTTGCGCAAATATTTTAAATCGTCTACCGTAAAGTAGCTGTTCATTTTATAGGCGTTGTTTTTCACCCAGTCGGCGCAAGCCTGCGCGGTTTCGCCCAGATCGCGCAGATCGGCTGCTTTGATCGCGAGCAAGCCTTCGCCCATCGAAGCGTTCGCGCTGTCCAGTACGTAAACTTTGCGTTTGGGGAATTTCTTTTCCAGCGTCTTTTGCGCAGCGACCGCTTGGTGGTAAGTTCCGCTCACGCCCGAAGCGATCGTGAACAGCAGCGCGTCTTTGCCCGCTTCCAAAACAGGCGTAAGCGCTTCCACGATGCGCGCTTCTACGATCAGCGAAGATTTTACGTCCGCGTCCGCGCGCATTTTATCGTAAAACGCTTTTGCGACGTCGCGGTAATTCTTCCCTTCCTGAATGCAGCTGAATTCCTCGCCGTTCACCGTGCAGACGTACGGAATTACGTGAATTCCGCGCTGGGAACGGATTTCGTCGGGAATATTCGCGGCAGAATCGACAAATATTTCAAAATCCTTCATAATTTCCTCCGAAAGCGGTATTTTCCCCGCCCGATTTTAATATAACACGGGAAATCCGAAATTACACCCTATTTTTCGGATTCGCGCTCTCTTGTTTCAGATTACGGTTCTACTGTAAAAAACGTGACTCTACTGTGAGTAGAGTTGCGTTTTTCGGCGATATTTTTTGCAATAAGTCTTGTAAACGGGGGCAAAAGATGTTATAATCCTCTTGAAATAAGGAGAAAAAACGAAATGTGGTTTGACGAGAGTGTATTTTATCAGATATATCCTTTGGGATATTGCGGTGCGGAGCGCGAAAACGATTTCGGCGCGGTGCGCAGCCGTTTGCAAAAGATCGGGGCGGATATCCCGCGGATCAAGTCGCTGGGCGTGAACGCGGTGCTGTTCAATCCGCTGTTCGAAAGCGAGCGCCACGGCTACGATACGGCGGATTTTTACAAAATCGACCGCCGACTGGGCACGAACGCGCAGTTCAAAGCTTTGGTGAAAGAGTTTCACGAAGCGGGGATCCGCGTCGTGCTTGACGGCGTGTTCAATCATACGGGGCGGGAATTCCCGCCCTTCCGCGAAGTGCGGGAAAAGAAAGAGGGCACCGATTACCGTTTTTGGTTCGATATCGACTTTCACGGAAATTCGCGCTACAACGACGGATTCGGTTACGCAGACTGGGAAGGGCATCCCGAACTCGTAAAGCTTCGGCTGGAAAACGCCGATTTGCAGCGGTATTTAATGGACGCCGTGCGGTTTTGGATCGACGAGTTCGATATCGACGGGCTTCGGCTCGACGTGTGCTATTTGCTTCCGCCCTGGTTTATGGAGCTGTTGCGCCGCACCGTGCGCGAAAAAAAGCCCGATTTTTATCTCGTGGGCGAAGTGATCCACTGCGGGAACTTTCAAAACAACTTATCGCCCGATCGGCTCGATTCGATTACCAATTACGAATGCTACAAGGGTATGATTTCGGCGTTCAATTCCCAAAACCTGTTCGAAATCGAGCATTCGCTCACAAGGCTCTTTTCCGATCAGCCCTGGGTGCTCTATACGGGCAAACGCATGCTCAACTTCGTAGACAATCACGACGTCGTGCGCGCTTACACTGCGCTCTTGGAAAAGCGGAATATAAACAATCTTTATACTTTGCTGTTTACGATGCCCGGCATTCCCTGTTTGTACTACGGCTCGGAATACGGCGCCGAGGGGGATAAAGGCGATCGCGATTACCGCCTGCGCCCCTGCATCGACGAAATCGATCAAGCCGCAAACCCCGAATTATTTGCGCATATTCAATATCTTATTAAAATTCGCAGAGGAAATCCTGCCCTTTCGTACGGAAAATATGCGAAAGCGACCTTGCAGAACACCAATTTTTCCTTTGTACGGGAAGTAGAAGGCGAAAAATTGATCGTGGCAATCAATATCGGCGCGGGCGACTGCACCGTGCGCGTCGAGGAGGCGGAGGGCAAAAATCTGCTAACGGGCGAGGTGCGGAATTTAAACGATATCTACCTGCCGCCCTTCACCTCTGCAATCTACCGTAAAATTTGAATCTCTATAATATGGTATAAGAGCCGCCCTGTTCTGGGCGGCTTTTTGCTGCGGGTTTGCCCTTCGGCACGCCCGAACGGCATGCGCTTCGGAGCGCGGTTTGCGGCGGAACGGGCTGTAATATCTTGAATATTCTTAGGATCGGGCGCAAGCCGATATATTCCTTTAATCATCATAAAGTGCGTAATTTTCCTGTAAAAATACATAAAAATCCGATATATACAAAATAAATGAAAGAATTTTCCCCAAAAAACACCCACAAAAATACGCAATAAATTGAAACAAAGTTAAAATTTATGACAAAATCACGGGAATATTTCGCCATTCGTCTTGATCTTGACATATCTATATAATATAATAGTTATGTGTAAAAATGTAAAAGTGTATCACTATGCCATCAAAATTCACAACGGCAGGATATCTGTCGTTTTCGGCATGAAATTCACTTTGCGAAATCTCCTGTTCGTCACCAGAACCGATAGTTATGTAATAAAGAACGCGTCGGGGAAGGTGAACAAAAATCACAAAGAAGGACAAGGAAGAGTTTTGTTTGAATGGAGGTATCCATGAAGAATAAAATCGAGAAGAAAAATTCATTAAAAAGATTGAGCGCGCGAAGGGAAGCCTTTGCGGGTATCGCGCGCAACGAAAATATAGGGGGAAGCCGCGCGCCGCGCCTGATCGCGGTCGTGCTCATGCTCTTCGCGCTCGTAACGAGCGTGTGCTTCGGCGTGCTGTTTGCAAGCGGCGCAAACGGACGGGGGCTCGCATTGAACGAAGTCACCGCTTCGGCGGAAACGTTAAGCGAATTCGCGCACGAAGACGTTCCGCTTGAAAGTTCGTGGGATGCGGCTGTTAAAAACAGTTCTACAAGTTCTCCCAGAAGATACAAACTCACTTCTAACTGGACTGCTTACTTTGCGTGGCCGCGCTATATTTTCGGAACGGACAGCGCTTGTTATAACGATACTGCTTTATATGTGCCCCAAGGAAAGTCGGTTGTACTCGATTTAAACGGCTATACCATTAACGGCAACAATTTGAATGCAGATCAAACTGCCCGTGGCGACGTTATTTCCGTTGCCGGCACCCTTGTAATTACCGATAGTTCTGCAGCAGGTTCGGGCAAAATTACGGGCGGTAAGATCGGCGGTAATTCTACTTCTGTTACGGGTGGCGGAGGTGTTACGGTTTGGGGCACCGTTACGTTAGAGCGCGGAATGATTTACGGCAATAAAGGTTGTTTTAATAACAACGCAGGCGGAGCAGGCGGTGTGTTCGTGGCCGGTACGTTCAACATGACGGGCGGCGCAGTCAAGGGAAATAGCGTTGCTAATGACACTTACAATAATACGGGAAAGAGCAATAATACGGCGGGAATTTGGATTGCACCGGGCGGCGTAATGAATTTTTCCGGCGGCACTGTGTCGGGCAACTATTTTGAGTATTCTTCAACCAATCTACCGCGCGAAAGCGCTACGCTCGGAATTCGCGTGCAAGGTACGCTGAATATGACCGGCGGTACGGTAGAGAATCATGTTTTTGATAATTACGCGAGCATATCTTCGAAATACGGCGTTGCCGGCGTTAAGGTGGATGGCGGTACGTTCAACCTGAACGGCGGAACGATTGCAAACAATAAAGCAATTTATGCTGCCGGAGATATGTACGGCGCAGGTGTTTTTGTCGGTGGGAATGGAAAATTCTTGATGACCGACGGCAAAATTAGCAACAATCATATCGCGGGTTCTACGCGTGCAGCAGGTGTACATGTTGCCAGTACCGCGGCGTCATTTAAAATTACCGGCGGTGAAATTTCCGGAAACGTGTCCGACGACGGAACAGGCCGCGGCGGAATTTACGTCGGCTGCGATGCAACGATTGAAAATTTAAAGCTTCTGAATAACAGAGGTACGACGGCCGCATATTTCCATTCGAATGCAGAACTCAAAAATTGTACGGTTACGGGCAATAGCTCAAGCACCGCTACCATACTGTTAAATAGCGGAGATTACGTCTTCGATTCCTGCACCGTGAGTGAAAACACCACGGTTTCGGGGGTCGGCGGGCTGCACCTAAACGGCGCAGCCTCCCTCGCACTGCGAGGGAAAACAATTATACAGAACAATTCGGCGACGGGCACAACGTGCACGGCGCAGAATCTGTACGTTCCCGCAGGGAAGAAAATTACGATCACCGAGGCGTTGGAAGATGGCTCGGGTATCGGCGTGACTTGCGCGGAAGACGGTATATTTACCGAAGGATACGGCGCGCACAACTCGGCAGATCCGACTGCGATATTCAGTTCCGATAAAACGAATCGGCTCGTATTCGGGGTCAGTACGGCTTCCGGTACGGAAGTTGCATACGCAAACAACCCGATGCAATCTGCCTGGTCGGCAGCCGTTCAGGCAAGTTTAAATGCGGGGGGCGCGCAACAGACGTTCACCATGACCGACGACTGGACTGCCGAAAACGGCAGCTTCGGTACGGGCACGGGCTATTTAAACGGTGCGCTTTACGTACCCAACGGCGCAAGCATTTTGCTCGATATGAACGGTTACACGCTCGATCGCGGCTTAACGGCGCCGCAAACGCACGGTTACGTGATCGCAGTCGGCGACGGCGGTACGGCAAAACTTGATATTGTCGATAACTCCGCTGCGAAAAGTGGTACGATTACAGGCGGATATACTTCCGATGCATGGCAGGCAGGCGGCATCATGGTAAATCACCGCGGGGCAATCGTAACCGTGCGCGATATTACGCTCACGGGCAATCACGGCACCTGCGGCGGCGCGATTACCGTAAAGGATATGTACAATCAGTCGAGAGTAACCTTAACCAACGTCACGATTTCGGGAAATTATAGTAGCGGTTATGCCGGCGGCGTTGCCGTATACGGCGGCGGTCTTACGATGGAAGGCTGCACGGTAGAAAATAACACTTCGTCCGGAACGTACCACGCGGGCGGGATTTATATTTCTAACAATGATAGCGGCGCAAAACTAAAAATCACTAACAGTGTAATTCGTAACAACGTAAGCACGAACAGCGGTACCGGCGGCATTATCGTGGGTTCCGGTAGCGATTACAGACCTAGCAGTTTGAAAGCGGAAATTATCGATACCGAAATTTCCGGAAACGAAGCGAAAGGCGGCAGCGGTACGGGCGGGCTTTCGGTTTGGAAATTTGATACGAATCATACTACTTGCACCAACGTTACGATTAAGAACAACGTCGGTGTAACGGCGGGCGGCATTGAGAACGCAGGGAATCTGACGCTTGACAATTGCCACGTTATCAACAATACGGCTACCGGTTCAATTTCGGCAGGCGGAATTTATAGCTCGTCCGGAAATCTTACGATCAACGGCGGCGAAGTTTCCCAAAACAAGGCGCTTAATACGCCCGAAGGGGCGGGCGGTATTTATTTCGCCCGCAACGTTTCGGACGCTGTTTTAACGGCAACCGGCGTCGAGTTTTATGCAAACAGTTCGAGCTACGCGGGCGCGATTTTCACAGGCGCGTTAAAGGGCGGAAATACGCTTACTTTAACGGATTGCACCTTTGAGGAAAACGTAAGCGGTTCTACGGGCGCGGTTACGCATAGATTCAATAAACTTACGATCGACGATTGCTCGTTTATCAACAATCAATCTTCGGGCAGCGTTTCCGCCCTTTTCGGAGCGCAAGAACTTACCGTGCGCAACTCTGCGTTTACGGGCAATACGGCTACGGGCGCGAATAGTGCGGCGGTTTACCTTTCCGGAAGCAACGTACACTTATTCGAAAACTGCACGTTTACGGGCAACACGGGCGCGATGCGCGTAATCGCGGGCGCAAACGCAACGTTCGGCGGAAAAATTACCATGAAAGATAATATTTCCAACGCTGACGGGAACGTGGCGAATCTTCGGCTGGAAGGTGGCGCGGTGATTACCGTAAAATCTGCGCTGACGGGTTCGGAAATCGTTGTTGCATGCACGAAGAGCGGTGTGTTCACGAGCGGCTTCGGCGCGCAGCACAGCGGTTCGGGCGTGCATCCTACTACGATTTTTACGGGTGAAGGCGCGTTCGGCAGAGTTGAAAATCAAGGTACGGGTACGGACGAAGAAGGTTATTTCCTCGGCAATTCGAATAGCGATTTGTGGACGTACGCGATCCGCAACAGCGTTGCGAACAACGGCAGAACGGAAACGTTTACGCTGATCGACGACTGGACGTGGAGCAACGGATTCGGTAACGGAAACAAGAATAAAGCGGACGGTTATGATGTAGGAGGGCAGCTGTTCGTACCGGAAGGCGCCAACATCATACTGGATCTGAACGGATTTACGATCGACGCAAAACAGTCCAGTTGGATTATTTGCGTATGGAAGAGTAGCCTCGAAATTAAAGACAGTTCGCATGACCGCGGGGAAACGCAGCAGATCACTGCAAACGGCAAAACGTACACGGTAGATAAGGGTACGATTAAAGGGGGTAAGCTTTCCTCTTCAAATACGCAGCTTACGCCGTGGGGATCGATTATCGTTGAAGATTCCAGTATGCTGAAATTCAGCGGCGGGACGCTTACGGGCAATGTGAACAGCGGCAATTTCTCTTGCGGCGGAATTGCCGTGCGCGAAGGTTCTTCGCTTGAAATGACGGGCGGCTATATCGTCGGCAACACGGGCGCGTATGCGGGCGGAATCATTGCAAGTTCCGAAGCGACGAGAGTTTCCATTTCCAACGTAACGGTTGCGGGAAACAATATTTCAGGCGCATCGGAATATTCCGGCGCGGTTACCGTAATGATGGGCGCAACGACCGATTTTTCGATGACGAATTCGATCGTCGAAGGAAATTATACGACGGTCAACAGCAACGCCGGCGTAACGGTGTACGGTGCGGGCGAAGCGACTCTTACGCGTGTTACAATCCGCAATAATTCTACGACTTCGGCAAATCAATATGCTTCGGCAGTGCGTGCGGTTTCGAACGGAGCGCATATCAATCTGATCGATTGCGTCATTACGGGCAATTCGGGCGGCTATGCGCCGTTTTATGTGAATTCGAATTCTGCGCTTACGATGACGGGCGGCGCAATCGGCGGGGATAACGCATCCGACGGAAACGCCGGCACGTATGCTGGTGCGGTTTACGTTGCGGGTTCGTCAACGAGCCAGGGCAGCGCTACGCTCGAAAACGTAAAAATCAAGAATAATAGAGCGACAAGCGCCAGTACAGCCACATTCTCAGCGGGGGCAATTTGTGCCATCGGTAATATAACGGTAACAGGCGGAGAAATTTCGGATAATACTGCTACGTCTTCTACGAGCGTAGGTGCGATTTTTCAATCGGGTGGTTCAATTAGCAATGCACATCTTACGACAACGATAACCGACGTAGCGTTTAAAAACAATACTGGTAAGAGCGGTATTGTCATGTTCGGTAACGGAGTATATGCAACTTTTACGCGTACGCAATTTCTCGGCAATACGGTTACTTCTTATGCGGTTTTGCATGTATCAACAACGCCGGACGGCGGCGCAACGTTAAACGATTGTACGTTTAATAATAACTTTGGTGGATTAGGCGCGATTGCAGCGGGTTGCCACGGCGGCGGAAAAATCGTAATGAACGGCGGTTCGATTACGGATCATATTACAACGGCAGCGAATTCTGCGGGCGGCGTATATGTCGGAGCTACAAGCGCATCTGCGAATCCTAACGGAACAATCGAGTTGAACAACGTTACGATATCGGATAATACGGGCGTAAACGCAGGCGGCATTTATGTAATGCGTTATGACGCGAACAAATTCGGCACGCTCACGATGGACGGCTGCACGGTATCGAATAACGTCGCAACGGGAA
>CAJUFY010000005.1 GCA_910586245.1 uncultured Christensenella sp.
GGCGCTTTCGCGCCGACGTCATAGAAATGAAAGAAGGAAGCCGCCCGAAAAGATTGCCGGGATTGACAAAGATAACTGCGTGCGGCTTGGATTTTGAACAAAGGGCGAGCGGATAGAAAAGAACCTGCCGCAGCGAAAAGGAAAATCTTTTTTGGAATTTCGAGAGGGCATGTTTGTTTCCTTCGATCGAAATGCCCCGCCTGTGCGCGGCCGGACCGCGCGCTTGTCGCCACCGTGCCGATCGGCTGCCAAACGTAAACCCCGTGCTCGATCTGAGCGCGGGGCATTCTGCCAAAAAAAGTTGGGGGCAAAATTGGGGGCAAACGAAAAAAGAGGGCGAAATCCGTTATTTTTGAGGGTTAAAATACTAAATATAGTGGGTTTTCAAATGAAAACCCACTATATTATTGGTGACCCGTGCGGGAATCGAACCCACGATACCACCGTGAAAGGGTGATGTCTTAACCTCTTGACCAACGGGCCTTATAAAACGGCAAAAAGCCGAATTTTTTGGTAGCGATGAGTGGAGTCGAACCGCTGACCTATCGGGTATGAACCGATCGCTCTAACCAACTAAGCTACATCGCCATATGGTTGCGGGGGCAGGATTCGAACGTGCGACCTTCGGGTTATGAGCCCGACGAGCTACCTGGCTGCTCCACCCCGCGATGTTGGTATCCGATAACCGAATAGCTTATTTATTTTAACGGAAGCAAAGTATTTTGTCAACTGTTTTTGTATGGAAAAATAAGTTTTTTTCGCGGGATGAAAAAACAATTCTTGCAAAGCGCGTTTGAAAATGTTATACTGTAGCTGATATGGAACTGATTTCTTTGGAAAAATACCGCAATCTACGCGTTTGCGTTGCCGTGTCGGGCGGAATCGATTCGATTTGTTTGCTGCACGTTTTTGCGCGGAGTGCGGCGGAATTTCAAATTACGCTATCGGCGGTAACCTGCGAGCACGGAATCCGCGGCGGGGAATCCGAACGCGATCTTAATTTCGTGCAATCCGTTTGCGCGGATTGGAAGGTTCCTTTACGCGTTTTTTCTGCAGATATTCCCGCGCGGGCGAAAGAAAACCGCAGAGGATTGGAAGAGGAAGGGCGTGCGTTCCGCTATGAATGTTTTGCGGAAATCCTGCAAAGCGATGCAGACGCGGTTGCGACGGCGCACCATCGCGACGATTTTGCCGAGACCGTTTTGTTTCGACTGGTGCGGGGAACGTCGCTTGCGGGGCTCGGCTGTATTGCCGAGCGGAACGGGATCGTGCGTCCTTTTTTAAACGTTTCGCGCGCGGAGATCGAAGCGTATGCGCAGGCGCATTCGTTATCATACGTGAACGATTCGACGAATGCGGACGAGCAATACGCCCGCAACGCGATCAGGCATTCGGTATTGCCCGTGTTGGAAAATCTCGTCGGCGGGGCGGGGGAACGCCTCGTGCGGTTTGCGCTCCGCGCGAAACTAGACGACGACTTTTTGCAGACGCTGGCGCGGGAAAAGATTTCGGAGCGGGACGGGGATTTTTACGTCCCGGTGAATTTACCGCAGCCGTTGTTTTCCCGTGCGTGCATCGACGCGTTAAAACGGCTGGGGGTCGAAAAAAATTATTCTGATGCGAACGCCGAAGAAATCGAAAAATTAAAAGGCTTGCAGAGCGGAAGAAAAGTTTGTCTGCCGTGCGGGTTCGAGGCGGCGCGGGAAGGGGATGTAATTGTTCTTTACCGTCCGGTTCGGCCTTTTGAGGGGGAAATTCCGTTCGGGCGAGGTAACTTCCGATTGTCCTGTTACGAGGCGGAGATTACGGAAAGCGGGGAAGACGGATTGCGGGCGGATTTCGGGGCTTTCCCCGAAGGGTGCGTATTGCGGACGCGGCGGGAAGGGGATCGTATCACGCCCTTTCACGGAAAGGAAAAACCGTTGAAGGCGTTCTTAACCGATCGGAAAATTCCCGCGCGGATCGGACGGGCACTTCCGCTGATCGCCAAAGGGAGCGAAGTTTATGCGGTCTTCGGGGTAGAAATTTCCGATTTTGTCAAAGTAACGGACAAAACTTCGCTTGTCGTACGCCTTCGCATGAAACGGAACGGTTGACCGCGGAAAGGATAAAAATAAAAAGGCTCGCCCGAAAAACGGGTGAGCCTTTGGTTTAATCGGAAAATTCTGCCGACACGAGTTTGTAATGAAGCGTGCCCAAATCCTGAATGACGGGGACACTCATGCGCAGCAACACGTTGCGGTACAGGTTTTCACCTTTGTCTTTGGAAGTGTTTGCAGCATAGGTAAATTCCTGCGGCTGTCCGGGCGAAGCGCCCGTATAAGTGAGGCTGAACGTGTGCACGCTCATTTCCTTCTTCTGTTCCGTACCGTTCAGCAAAAAGGCGAAGTCGGAAACAGTGGTGAGTTTCGGTTTTGCGGTGATCGCGGCGTTCTGAACGGCAATCGCGGAAGGATTGATGGTTTTCAGGGTAACCGCGCTTTCCATGTTCAGTCCGCGCAGAACGAACAGAATTTGCTCGTTGTCGAAAAAGTTCGTGCTTTCTCCCACCGAAACGGTTTTTTTCGTAACCTTTTTCGATTCGTCCACTTCCGGCAGATTCTGCGTATATACCGTTTCCGCCTTGGCGGCGTTTTTGGTGTAGTTGACTTCGTAAACGTAGTCGTAAGCGGTCGCGGCGTTTTCGAGTTTATCGGGGTTGGCGCGCGGCACGTGGCTCTTGACTTGTTTTACGCTGCGCACGGGTTGCAGGCGCGCCGTAATCGGGCGGAACCACACGTCGGAAACGATCGTATCTTCGAATCGCTCGCCCGTTTCTCCCTTTACGGTGAATCTGCCGGCAACGGAAAGTTCGCTGTGCAGGTGGTATCCCGTTTCCACGGTGTTGTCGGGCAGGGTAATTTGTTCGGCAGTGTAACTCGTAACGTAACTGCCCTCTTCGTAAGCGACGGAAAAATCCGTCCGTTTGCCCGGCTCGAAGGTCACTTTGTATTCCAGACGCTCGTGCTTGTCCTCGATGTTGGTGGTATCGGGGAATTTTAACCAGTTGGATGCAAGGGGCACCGCCGCGGTGCCGCCACAGGCGCACAGCACGGTGAGCGGGAGCAACAGCGTAAACGCCGCAAGGGCTTTTTTCTTCATATCAAACTCCGTTTGCGAAATTTCCGTATCATTATAGCACAATTTTTTCCGTTTGTAAAAATAAATCGGGGAAATCAAGGGAAATTTTTGTGAAAACTCGGCGGAAATGTGCTATAATCTTTAAAACGGATTTTTACGGCGGACATTATGACGAAGATCATCGGCGCGCCCACGCTGGACGACGCGCTTGCGGCGCTCGCGGCGCAAGTGAAGGAGCGGGAGTCGCGCGGCGGGAAAAACTTGATATTCTGCGAGGACAAGCTCACGCTGCTTGCCGAACGCGCGGTGCTGCAATCTTCGGGCGGAACGATGCTTACCGAAGTTTCCTCGTTTTCCCGTTTTCTGCGCGCCGATCGGAAAATACTTTCCAAACAGGGCTCGGTCATGGCGATTTCCGCCATTCTTGCCGCATGCGAAGGGGAACTGGGTTGTTTCCGTAAAAACGCCGCGCAGGCGGTGTACGAAACGATCGCGCAGCTTTCCGCTTCCCGCGTGGACGCGGCGGCGCTGCGTGCAAGCGCGGAACAAGCCGAAGGATTGCTCCGCCTCAAACTTTGCGATCTTGCCCTCGTGTTCGAACGATACGAAGCGTTTTTGCATGAAAGAGAGCTTCTCGACGAAAACGGGTATCTGGCGCTTTTGCCCGAAAAAATCGCTTCGGGCGCGCTTGCGGATACGCACGTATTCTTTTTCGCGTTTCCCTCGTTTACCGCGCAGGCACGGGAAGGAGTGCGCGCCGCGATCGCATACGCCGGCGGCGTGACGGGAATTTTTATCGCGGGGGGGGAAGAGTGGTACACCAACGAAGGCGCGCGCTGCATGAAACACATTGCCGGGGAATTCGGTCAGACGCAGTCTGTCATGACGGGGTGCTCGCTCGAAGGGGACGCGCTCGAATTGCAGCGCGGTCTGTTTTTGCCCGAACGGTTTTCGGCGCCGCAAACGCCTTCGGAACAGGTGTGCATCTTCCGTGCGGAGGACGAAACGGAAGAATTCCGCACCGTGTGCGCGCTCATCAAAAAACATACGGCGGAAGGATTGCGCTATCAAGATATTGCCGTGCTCACGGGCGGGTGCGGAAGTTTTTCCGCGATCGAAAAAATGTTTTTATCCTATCGGATTCCTTATTTTTCCGACCGCAAACGCACGTACGATCTGCACCCTTTGGGCGCGTTCGTGCTGTCCGTGCTGGAAGCGGTCGCGGGCGGACTGCTCCCCGAAGCGGTTGACACGGTGCTCGCTTCCGTCTATTTCGGGAAAGGGGATTGTTACCGCAATTATCTGCTGAAATTCGGCGGATACCGCGGCGCGGTGAAGCGGGAGATCAAAGAGGGCGAAGCAGTCAAGGATTACGACCGCGACGAGCTTACGGCATGCCGCAAACGGCTGCTCGATCTTCTTTCCTTCGTGCCCGCCAAAGGAACGGGCGCGGAATACGCCGCGGCGGTGCGCGCCCTCTGCGCGTACGTGCATGCGGAGGAAACGACCGAAGCGCTTCGCGCCCGCGTGACGGGGGCGGAGCGGGAATTTCTCGACACGTCCCCCCTCGGAAACGTGCTTGCGGAAACGGAAGCGGTTGCGGGCGGTCAAAAATTTACGGCGCGGGAGTTCTGCGCCGTGCTGAAAAACGGACTTTCGGCGTTGGAAATTTCCATGATTCCGCAGTTTGCGGACGCCGTATATTTAGGCGACGTCACCGAAAGCCGCCTGCCCCGCGCGGAAGTGCTGTTCTGTACGGGACTGACCGACGAAGTGCCGCGCGTGTCTGCGGATACCGCCGTGATTACCGACGGGGATATCCGAAAACTTTCCGAACTTTCTTTGCAGATCGAACCCGCGATCGCCGTCGTGAACGCGCGCGCCAGAGAAGCGTTCGCGCTCAACCTCTGTGCGTTCCGCGCGAAATTATATCTCAGCCGTCCTTTGCGCAAAGGGGACGCGGAAACGGCGGAGAGCGAGGGCATGTCCTACGCCGCACGGATTTTTTGTGCCGCGCCCCTGCCCGATCTGTTCCCTTACGACTGTTGCGAAGCGCAGCCCGCCGCGCTGGCGTTGCTCCGCATGAAAGAGGATTTCGAGGCGGGGCGGGAAAACGACGTGCAAAGGTTTTCTTCCCTTTGCGCCGTTTTAAAAAGGACGTCGGGTGAAACGTTCGTGCGCAATCTGCTCTCTTGCGGGGAAAAGGGGCGCGTGCCCGCGGCGGGCAAACTGTACTTCGAACGGGAAATTTCGCCTACGCTGCTCGAAAGTTATTTTTCCTGTCCCTATGCGGGATTTGCCGTGCGGGGCTTAAAACTGCGCGAACGGGAAGAGCGCACCGTGCTCGACACGGACGCGGGTACCTTCGTACACGCCGTGCTCGAGAGAACGGCGCGGCAGTTCAACCGGATCGGGAGCGAGGACGAACTGCGCGCCGTTGCCGAGGGGACGGGGGAGGAACTGCTTCGAAGTCCCCGCTTTCAATCGCTTGCCGATACCCGTGCCGGCGCCTATACGGGCGAACGGCTCGTGCGCGAGGGCGCGGCGGTGTCGCTTGCCGCGTACCTTCAGTTGAAGCATTCGGCGTTTCAGGTTGCCGAAACGGAGGGGAGGCTTTCGCTTCCCGAACTTTCGCTCTTGGGCAAAGCCGACCGCGTGGACCGTTCGGACGAATACGTGCGCATCGTCGACTATAAAACGGGCGAGATCGACGACAGGGCGGTTTCCTATTACACGGGCAGAAAACTGCAGTTGCAGCTGTATCTGCTTGCGGCGGCGCACGGCGGGAAACCTGCTGGCGCGTTCTATTTTCCCGCCGCGGACGATTTCTCGAAAGAGGGCGAAGAAAAATTCCGCATGAAGGGCTTCTTTTCCAAAGAGGAGGAGGTGCTCTCCCGCATGGACACGCTGCGCGCGGAAGGGGAAAAGAGCCGCTTTTTCGAGGGCGGCGGCAGAACGGAAAAGGGCATGCCGCAGGAGGATTTCGAACGGTTCCTCGATTACGCGCGGCTCGTTTCTGCCGGAGCGGAAGCGGAAATGCGCGCGGGAAACATCGCGCCGTCGCCGTACGAGGGGGCGTGCGATTACTGCAAATGCAAGGGAATGTGCGCGTTTACCGGCACGCCGCGCAAAGAGAAGAACGTGGGCTGCGGCGAGATCGTAAAGATCGTCCGCCGCGCGAAGGGGGAAGAAGTATGATTACGCCCGAACAGGAACGCGCGATTGCATCGCGCGGGAAAGTGATCGTGTCCGCTTCGGCGGGCAGCGGCAAAACGTTCGTCATGATCGAGCGGCTCGTTTCCCTCATTTTAAACGGCGCCGACGTCCGTCGGGTGCTGTGCGTGACCTTTACCAACAAAGCCGCGGCGCAGATGCGCGACCGTCTGCGCACCGCGCTCATCAAAAAGATCGGCGAAGTGGCGGGGGAGGAGCGCGAACGGTTAAAAGCCCAGCTTGCCGCGCTTCCGCTTGCCGATATTTCGACCATTCACGCCTTCTGCGGCAGGCTCATCCGCACGCATTTTTATCTTGCGGACGTCGATCCCGCATTCCGTATCATCTCTCCCGATGATTCGGAGGGGAAACTGCTGATATCGCACGCGCTTGCCGAAACGTTCGAAACTGCTTACGAAACGGGCGGCGAAGCGTTTTCCCGTCTGCTTTCCGTCTACTTTCGGAAAAAGAAGGACGCCCGTCTGAAACAGATCGTGCTGGGAATTTGGCGGTCGGTGCGGGGGAGCGCGGATTATATCGAAATTCTTTCGGCGGCGGGGGAAGACCGTTTCGATTCCGCCTGCGCGTTTTTATACGAATATTACTGCGACCGCGCGGGATTTTTACGGGACGTTTGCGAGGAGCGCGGCGCGTTCTTTGCGGAAAAATTTCCACGCGCGCTTCCCGTGTGCAAAAGCCTGATCGGGGCGTGCGACGCCCTGCTCGGCGCAAACGATTTGTTCGGCATGACGGCGCTTGCGCAGGAACCGCCCGAAATCGCAAGAATGCCTTCTTCCGCTAAGGCGGAGGGCGAAACCGCCGCACAGCTGAAATTTCTGGCGGGGATTTCCAAATCGGTCAAAGCGCTGTATAGCGAACTGCGCGAATACGCCGCGGAAGAAACGGAACGCGCGCGCAGTCGGGACGCCGCCTGCCGCGCCGCCGCGCTCGCTTCGCTCGCGCTTTCCTTCGACGAAAATTACCGCCGCATGAAGCGGGAGGCGGGGCTGCTCGATTACGACGACCTCGAACATCTTGCGTTAAAAATTTTATCCGATCCCGCCGCGAACGGGGAAATTTCGGAAAAGTACGAATACGCGTTCGTGGACGAATATCAGGACGTGAATCCCGTGCAGGAGCGCATTTTATCCCTCGTAGGCGGCGGGGAGATCTTTCTCGTCGGCGACGCGAAGCAGGCAATTTACGGCTTCCGCGGCAGCCGTTCGGAATACTTCGAAGCGAAGGAATCGGAACTCGAACGTTCGCTCAAACTCACGTCCAACTTCCGCTCGGCGTCCGCCGTGCTGGACGCGGTCAACCGCGTGTTCGCGCCTTTGCTCGGGGATCGGTACGTGCCGATGCGCGGCGGCGACCGCTACGGGGATTACCGCGGCGAAGTGCTGTTTCACCGCGTGGAAGAGGAAGAAACGCAGGAAAAGCAGAGGGACGTCTATTCGGTGCTTGCGAACGCCGCGCAGCCGGAAACGGACGCGCTTGCCGAAAAAGTCGTTTCCGTCGTCGAAAGCGAACTGGGCAAGGAATGGTTCGATGCGGACGAAGGGAAATACAAACGGGTGGAATACGGCGACATCGCGGTGCTCGCCCGCAAGAACACGGGGGATGCGGAACGCATCGTCGCGGCGCTCGCGCAGAGGGGCGTGCCCGTAACGACTTCGTCCAAAACGAATATTTGCGATTCGTTCGAGGCGCGTCTGCTCGTCGACTGGCTCTCCTATCTGGACAACGCGGAACAGGACGTTCCGTTTGCGACCGCGCTCCTTTCCGCGGCGGGAGGATTTACCGAAGAGGAGCTTGCGCAAATACGGCTGCGGTTCCCTTCTCCGTTTACCTTCCGCGCGGCATGCGCGGAATACGCGGAAAAAATGACGACGCCGCTTGCCGTAAAACTCAAGGAATTTTACGCGCGTACGGAAGAGCGGCGCGCGCTTGCGCAGATTCTGCCCGCCGCCGAAATTCTCGGCACGCTGCTTGCCGAAGGGCTGGAAGCGCAGATCGCCGCAAAGCCGGGAGGGAGCGACCGCCTTGCGCGGGTGGGGCGGCTGGTTGCCGAAGCGGAAAGCGCGGGCAGCGTGCACGGATTTCTGTCCCGCTTGAAAGCGGCGGATTACCGCATCGATTTTTCGGAAAGCGGCGGCGACCGCGCGGTAAAAGTGCTTACCATGCACGCGTCCAAAGGGCTGGAATATCCCGTCGTCATTCTTGCGGGCATGGACGCGAATTTCCACGGTGCCGATCGCGACGAATGGACGTGGACGGACGCCTTTCGGATCGCGCCCAAAAGTTTCGACGAAGAACGCAAGCTCGTTTACGAAACGGTCGTGCGGCGGGCGGCGGCAGTCGTACAGGAATCGCGGGAGATCAAAGACGAATGCAATCTTCTGTACGTCGCCATGACGCGTGCGCGCTGCCGTCTGCATATGCTCTTCGGCGAAAAGGAGCGCGCGCTTCATCCCCGTTTTGCCAAACGGTTTTCCGATATGATCGATCTTTCGGCTTGCGCGGATTATTTTGCCGAAGACGCTCCGCCCGCAGGCGAGAGCCGTGCGCGGGAAGCGCTCGCGTACCGTTCCGATCCGCAAACCGAGGCGCAGATTCTTGCGGCTTACGGGCGGGAATATCCGTTTGCGGAAAGCACGTCGCTTCCCGTCAAGAGTTCGGCGACCGCGCTCATGCAGACCGTCCGCGCGGAAGAGATCGCGCCGCCTTCTTCCCGCGGCGGGGGATACGATGCGGACACGGGTACCGCATACCACGCCTTTTTGGAGTACGTTGTTTTCGGTCAGCCTGCGGAACGCGAGCTCGAACGGATGCGGAACGCCCGTTTGTTGACGGAAGCGCAGTGCGCCTTGCTCGACCCCGCGAAGTTGCAACGGATTCTGCAAATCCCTTGCTTGAATGCGCTTGCGGGCAAACGCGTGTGGCGGGAACAGACTTTTCTCGTTTTGTTGCCCGCGTGCGAGGTTCTGCCGACGCAGGCGCGGGACGAAATCGTATTTCAGGGCGCGATCGATCTACTGTGCGAAGACGGGAACGGTTACACCGTGATCGACTATAAATTTTCTTCGCACGACGAAGCGCGGATTCGGCGCGATTACGCTTTGCAGATAAAACTGTACAAAAAAGCGGTCGCGCGGGCAAAGCGCGTTGACGAGAAAACGGTGCGCGCGCGGATCGTAAATATCGCGCAGTGCATAGAAATCGAAATGTGAGAAAAGATTTTCTTTTCCGACAAAAAGAGTCGTTATATATTACGCCCGTTTGGATATCATTGACGGGAACGGAGTTTGATTATGGAACAGTTTAACAAGTTTATTTCCGCCATCGGCGCGGGGACGCCCGCATGGCTGCCCTTGATTTTTCTGCCCGTCGTGCTCGTGATTACGGCGGTTTGTATGACGCTGTTCGGGGGCAGAAAGTTTTATTTATGGATCGTGATCGTGCTGGGCGGGATCGGTTTCTTTTTCGTCGCGTGCATCGGCGAACTGAAAACGGCGTTTTTGTTTTTGGGACTGTACGCCGTGTTGGCGGCGGCGCTTCGCATGCTGTTTTTTATCCCCTGTCCGCGCGAGTATTTTAAAAGAGAACACAGGCGTTCCTCCCGTGAAGAAAAAATTTACCGCAAGTTCCACGAGGAAATTTCCGTAAGACCGGAGCCCGCGGCTTCGGAAGAAGCGCAGCCGAAGGTGTGCGCGTTCGAAGAGGAGCAGCGCTTTGCGACGGCGGAAGAGAGCGGCATGCGGCTTTCCCACGTGAACGGACTGATCGCGCAGTTGAAGAAAGAAGAACTCATCGCGGCGGATCGGCTGGAAGTGGACGTCCTTTCGCGCACGGTCGAGGCGATGAGCGGAAGGGCGCTTACCGAAGAGGAGTTGGCGTCGCTGAACGATTGCCTTGCTTCCGTGTTAAAGCTCACTGCAAAATACAAACTGTAAAAAACTGCGCACGCGGGTGTTTGATATAGGGATTTTTTTAATAAACAAATAGCACGCAGTCTTCGTTTTCGAAGGATCGCGTGCTATATTTTTTTCCGTATTTGTAATGCCGAATTGAAGTCTATACGTAAGGAGGAATCATCAAAGATTGATCGGTAAGGATCAAAATCAGCAACACAGTTCCTGTAACAAAACATACGATATTGCAAATCAATATTGCTGTGTTTACTTTTTTAAGATAGTTTCCTTTTATGGACGGAAGGGCAAAGCCCGCTCCCAACATCGAAAGCGCAATTGCCGAAATGCAAAAGGTCATAAACAGTGCGAAAACAACAAAAGAAGCTGAAACCGCGATCAGCGCCCCGTCCGTATCAATGGAGTTTGCAAGCGAAAACAACGTGCGTGTGCAAATACCGCTGGATATTAATGCGATTACGGACAATATCGTATACACAACGGAACCGGTATAGTATTTTTTATATTTATTTGGATTTAACATCATGTTTTCCTCAAAACAAAACTTTGATATTTCAATATTATAGCAAATTTGCAATAAAAAAGCAAGAATCGATTGAGCGATCGATCCTTGCTTTTTATCCTGATGCAATACACCGTAATGCGCGGTTTTTTATACGACGTTGGTGAGCGTATTTACGGTGAGTTGTAAAAGACGGTTGCTGCGGCGGGCGGCGGCAACCGTGTACGGGGTTACCGTTTCTCCCGCGACGGCGATCGGATATCCGAAATCGTCGTAAACGCTTTTTTTCACTTTTCTGCCGAGCAGATTGACGCGGTTGATTCCGCCGTCCGCTTGGGGCGCGGGCTGCGCGGGAGGGTCGGGTTGTGCGGGCGGTTCGGGCTTGGGCGCGGTTTGCTGCGGCTCTGCAGGTTTCGGCTCCGTTTCCCGCGCCGCTTGCACGCGGCTCTGCGGTTTTTTGCCCGCGGGTTTGCGTTCGGGTTTAGGCGCGGGCTTTTTTACCCCTTCGGGATATACGATCAACGTATCGCCGACCGAAACGCGCGAAAAGGGATAGGCGTTTTTCGTGCCGTCGCGGTGAACGATGAACAGTGCTTCGCCGCCGTCGCCCAACAGCAGATCGTCCACGGCGCCGAGCAATTCCCCCGTGTGGGAATAGACGGCGTTGCCCACAGGGCTTGCGATCCCGTTTGCCGTATTCTGGCGCGCTTTGTTCGCGATCAGCGCGTCGCCGTACGAAACGACGTTTTTTGCGGGCAGGAAATATTCTTCTTCGTCTTCGTCGGCGCATTGCAGCGCGGCGAGCGACTTCATATCCCGCGCGGGATACGCGTTGATCACGTAACCGAGTTTTTCTCCCTGCGGGGAGAGGACCTGTTTTCCGATAACGGTTGAAATTTGCATAAGCGTTCGTCCTTTTTTAAGTTTTACACGCTATTCTTATGAAGGGTGCGGGATCTGGAATCCTTTTTTGCACGGTGAAATTTTGCGTAAAAAAAGGATATTTTGCCGAAAACGCGCCGACGTCGGATTTGCCGGCCTTACGTTCAAGAACTTGACAAACCGCGCGGCGCGTAATAAAATAGAATAACGCGGATTTACCCGCCGTACAATACGGAAGAGGAAGAGAATATGATTACAGTCAAACAAATTTCATCGAAGAAGGACAAAAAGAAGTTTTTTAAATTTTTGATCGATTTATACCGCGGCAGTCCTTATGCCGTTCCCAATTTATATGCCGACGAATTTGCGGAATTCGATCCCGCTGTGAACGACGCGTTCCGCTTTGCCGACTGCAAAATGTTTCTCGCTTATAAAGACGGGAAGATCGCGGGCAGAGTGGCGGGCATCTGGCACCGCGGCGCGAACGAAAAAACGGGGCTCAAACAGCTGCGCTTTACCCGATTCGACGTGATCGACGACTTCGAAGTGACGCAGGCGCTGTTTGCGGAACTGTTCAAGTGGGCGCGCGAGCTGGGCATGGAAGAGGTGATCGGACCGATCAGTTTTTCCGACCTGAACGAAGAGGGAATGCTCATCGAAGGATTCGACAAGCCGAGTACGTATATCGAAATTTACAATTATCCCTATTACGTCAAACATATGGAACGGCTCAACGCGTACAAAGTTGTCGACTGGAACGGCTACCGAATTACCGTGCCCGAACAGGCGGATCCGCGCGTACAGCGCCTTGCCGATGCGATTGCAAAGCGCAACGGTTATTCGCTGGTGGACGTAAAGTACCTTTTAAAACACGACAAGAAAAAACTCAGCGGATACATTATGCAGTGTCTGGACGTTTTGGACGAAGCGTTTGCAGATCTGTACGGCACCAGTCCGCTCAACGAAAAACAGAAGAAACGGGAGATGGATACCGTGTATACCATTCTCGTGCCCGAATTTGCGGCGATCGTTTTAAAAGACGATCGGGTCGTTGCCTACGGGTTTTTAATGCCATCCATGAACGCAGTATTGCAAAAAGCGCGCGGGAAGCTGTTCCCGCGCGGGATCATCCCTTATATCCGCGCTTTAAAGCATACCGACGTTGCCGACATGATGAGCATCGGCGTAACGAAGTCGGAAAACAATAAGGGCGCGGTCGCTTTGATCATGAACAGTTGCTTGAACGGTCTGATTGCGCGCAAGGTGAAATTCGTGGAAACGGGGCCCGAACTCGAAATGAACGACAACGTGCAGAATCTTTGGAAGAATTTCGAACGCGACCTGTGCAAACGGCGCCGTTGCTGGGGGATCAAAGTTCCGCAAGAGGATTGAGCGTATTATGAAGATCGAAGATATTTTAAAAAGGAAGCGCACCCTTTCCTTCGAAGTGTTCCCTCCCAAAAAAGCGGAAACGGAAACGGCGCAGCTTTATGAAACCATTCGCAGGCTGAAAACCCTTTCTCCCGATTTTATCAGCGTGACTTACGGCGCAGGCGGTTCCGCCGCGCGGGGCGCAGCCGAAATTTCGGGGTTTATTAAATCGGAGGGGATTGAACCGCTTGCGCATTTAACGGGCGGAGCGTCTTCGCCCGAAGAAATCGACGGCGCGGCAGGCAGGCTCGAAGAGCTGGGCGTGGAAAACGTTCTGGCGCTCCGCGGCGATCAGCCGCAGGATGCGGGCAAAGAGTTCGGCAAATATTTTCCGCACGCGACCGATCTGATGAAGTATCTGAAAAAATACGGGTTTTCGACGGGCGCGGCGTGCTATCCCGAAGGACACGCGGAGTGCGGCACGCTGCACGCCGATCTGTTGAATTTGAAAAAGAAAGAGGAATGCGGCGCGGGCTTTTTGATTACGCAGCTCTTTTACGACAATTCCTATTACTACCGTTTGGTGAACGAGGCGCGCAGAATCGGGATTACCGTGCCGATGATTCCGGGGATCATGCCGCTTACGAACGTAAAAAATATTCAGCGCATCCGGAGTATGTGCGGCAGCACCGTGCCGATCGAACTGCGCAACATGATCGAATTTTATGCCGACCGTCCCGCCGTCATGCGGGAAATCGGTCTGAACTATGCGGTCTATCAGATTATGGATCTGATCGCAAAGGGCGCGCCGGGGGTTCATCTGTACATCATGAACCGCGCGGACACCGCGATCGAAATTTGCAAACGGTTGGAAACCGTTTTGACGGAGTTGTTCCGTGAATGAGAAGGTATACGAATATCTCGGATATTACGGGGTAAACAGATCGCGCGAAACGGACGGGTTGATTGCTTCGTGCATGGAAGAACTCGAACGGATCGCGCAGTTTCGCTTTTATTACCGTGCGTATGAAACGCCGCCCGAATTTTTGCTGAAAGAGCCTTATCTCGAATTTTTGCGGGGCAGCCGCGGGGTCGTTCTCGCGGTGACGACGCTTGGCGCGGAGACGGACAGGAAGATTCGGTACTACGCCCGCACGGACGCGGCGCGCTCCGTCGTGCTCGACGCAGTCGCAAGCGCGTATCTCGAACAGCGTGCCGACGAATACGAAAGAACGCTTGGGGATTTGTCTTACCGCTTCTGTCCGGGATACGGCGGGAGCAGCGTGGCGGACGTACGCGAAATTTTCGCGTTGCTTTCGCCCGAAAAAATCGGCGTGACGCTCACGGAGACGAATTACATGCTCCCCTCCAAATCGATGGCGGGTGTGTACGGCGTGGGAACGGAACGAGAAAAATCCTGCGGCAAGTGCGTTTTGCTGCCGCATTGTAAATTGCGCGGGGAGGGGAAGCGGTGTTACGGCTCGGAAAAAAAGTATTGATCATCGACGGCGGGTTCGGGAGCGAACTGGAACGCATTGGGCTTACGGGGATTCCCGAAGATTACAATCTCACCCGTCCCGACGCCGTCGTATCCGTGCATCGCGCGTACGCCTGTGCGGACATCGTCACGACGAATACGTTCGGGCTCAACCGCATTAAATACCGCGGGGAGTACGATCTCAAAACGCTTGCCGAGGCGGCGATCCGTCACGCGCGGGCGGCGGGCAAAAAAGTGTTTTTCGACGTGGGACCTACGGGCGCGATGCTTGCTCCGCTCGGTACGCTTTCTTTCGACGAGGCGTATAACGCTTATGCGGAAATCGCGGAACTCACGCGCGATCTGGTGGACGGATATATCTGCGAAACGTTTTCCGACCTTTACGAAATGAAAGCCTGCTTGCTCGCGATCAAAGAGCGCACGTCCCTTCCCGTGTTTGCCACGATGACCTTCGACGCTTCGGAGCGGACGCTCACGGGCTCTACGCCCGAAATCGTTGCGAACACGCTCGAAGGATTGGGCGCGGATGCGCTCGGCGTGAACTGTTCGGGCGGCGCGGGGGAACTGCATCGCGTCGTGACCCGCATGCTTGCGGTGAGCGGCGTGCCCGTGATCGTGCAACCCAACCGCGGCATGCCCCTGCTGAAAGACGGCAAAACGGTGTACGGCGGCACAGCCGAGCAGTTCGAAGCGGAGATCGAACGGTTTCTCGAAGCGGGTGCGAGCGCCGTCGGGGGCTGTTGCGGAACCACGCCCGAATTCATCGAACGCATTGCGAAGTTCCGCGGACGGGACGTCGTGCGGCGGACGCCGCGGCGGGATACCGCGGTCAATTCCGCAACGGTCATGACCGTGATCGACGGAGTAAAAATCTGCGGAGAACGGCTCAATCCCACCGGCAAGAAAAAATTAAAAGAAGCGTTGCTTGCGGGCGATTACGATTATCTGATCGACGAGGCGATCCGCCAGCAGGAAGCGGGCGCCGATCTGCTCGATCTGAACGTGGGCGTGCCCAAGACGGACGAGCCCGCGGCAATGGAACGTGCGGTAAAGCGGATTCAGGAATATTGCGATCTGCCGCTGCAAATCGACTCTTCCGACGCGGAAGCCGTCGAACGCGGCGCGCGGTATTACAACGGAATTCCGCTCATCAACAGCGTGAACGGCGAAGACGAAGTGATGGATCGGATTTTTCCGATTGCGAAGAAATACGGCGCGGTCGTGCTGGGGCTTACCATGGATGCGAACGGCGTGCCGAAAACGGCGATGGAACGCTTTGCAATTGCAAAACGCATTGTATCCCGCGCGGAAGCGTACGGCATTCCCCGCCATAAAATCATGATCGACACGCTCGTACTTACCGCGTCTGCCGAGCAGAAACTCGTGTTCGAAACGGCGGAAGCGCTCGGACTGGTCGGAACGCTGGGGGTGAAAACGGCACTCGGCGTTTCGAACGTTTCGTTCGGCTTGCCCAACCGTCCGCTGTTGAACAAAACGTTTCTCGTACTCGCGATGTCGTGCGGGTTGAACGTGCCGATCATGAATCCGCTCGACGGCGAAATGACGGGCGCGGTCAAAGCGTTCGGCGTGCTTTCGGGCAGTGACGAAAACGCGGAACGGTACATTGCGGCGTACAAGGATTTTGCCGGAACGGCTTCCGTTGCCGCCGCGCCCGCAAAGACCGAAGCCGTGCAGGCGGCAAGTTTGTACGATTGCGTCAAACGCGGATTGCGCGCGCAGGCGGAAGCGCTGTGCCGTGCGGAACTGGAAACAAGACCGCCCCTTGAAATCGTGAACGGCATTTTAATCCCCGCGCTCGAAGAGGTGGGGAAAGCGTACGACGCGGGAACGTTGTTTCTTCCGCAGCTCGTTTCCGCCGCGGAAGCAGCGAAAGCGGCGTTTGCGCTCGTGAGCCGCACGCTACCCAAAGGGGGTGCGAACCGCGGGCGGGTGGTGCTTGCCACCGTGCGGGGGGACGTGCACGACATCGGTAAAAATATCGTAAAAGTCGTACTCGAATCGTACGGATACGAAGCGATCGATCTGGGCAAAGACGTGCCGCCCGCTTCCGTCGTAAGGGCTTACCGCGAACATGCTCCCTTCGCGATCGGGCTTTCGGCGCTCATGACCACGACCGTGCCCGCCATGGAGGAAACGATCAAAGCGCTGCGCGCGGAAGGTTGCAGTGCGAAAATTTTCGTGGGTGGCGCGGTTTTGAACGAGGAAACGGCGCGGGAGATCGGCGCGGACGAATACACGGCGGACGCGCTCGGATTCGTGAAACGGCTCGAAGAAATCAGGTGAACCGCGCGGAAGGGCGGCATGCCAAAATTCTGTTTATTTCCGCCAAAATACGCTTGTCGGGGGAAGAAGCAAACGCTTGACAAAGCGCGCTCCGCTGCGGTAAGATAAATCAAAATTGAAAAATATCAGGTACGCCCCGATCGGATACGGGCGTTTAATAGGGAAGTCAGAGCCAATTGCTCCGCAGCCCCCGCTGCCGTTTCAGCGGTGTGCGCGCTTCACTGCTTTTGCGGGAAGGAGCGCGGATTCACCGCCGCTGTTGTAAGCCGGAAGACCTGCCCGATATTTTCGACGTTTGCATTTCCGAGGGGACGCGGAAAGACGAATCGAACCTGCGCGGCAACGCGGCGGGTTGCTTGCGCTCTTTTTCTCCTTCGGAATCCCCGCGGGAGAAATTTTATTTTTAGGAGATTTTTTATGAAAAAGAAACTTACGGCTCTATTTTCGGCATTGCTTGCGCTGTGCGCGCTCTTCCCGTTTGCCGCCTGCAACGGCGGCGACGCGCCGTCGTCGGACGGAAAGGGAAACGTTTCGCTCGACGTGAACCGCGTTTCGTTTACCGCGGCTGCCGAGGTGATGGCGCTGACGGAAAAGACCTCGCTCAAAGATTACCTCGACGCGCTGCAAAAGGGCGGCGAGCTCGTGTACGGCGGGAAGGAAGGCGATTACGGATTTTATATCGAATCCGTTTACGGCAAGAAGGCGGAAGGCAACGCGTTCTGGGCGGTTTATACCGATCTCGTCACCCTCGAAGGGGACGACTTCGTATACTCCAACGCCGATTACGGCACCGTTACGGTTGGCGGAAAAACTTTGAACAGCGCTTCCGTCGGCGTATCTTCGCTTCCGTGCGTTGAGGGTTATACGTACGCGATCGTGTATTCCACGTACTGATGCGGTCGGGCGGAACTTACAACTTTCAAGCGAAAGACGTTGCCTATCCCGCGCTCATGAGCGCGTTGTTGGTGGGCGGGCAGTATCTTTTTTCTTTCGTCGCGGGCGTGGAAATCGTAACCGCGCTGTTGGCGTGTTTTTCCGCCGCGTTCGGCGTGAAGCGAGGCGTGCTGTGCGCCGTGTCCTTTTCGCTTCTGCGCTGTTTTCTGTTTGGCTTCGTGCCCAACGTCATCGTGCTCTACCTGATTTATTATCCCGCGTTTGCGGCGGCGTTCGGGGGGCTGGGCAAGATCAAAGACGAAACGTTCGCGCGGTATCCGCTTTGGATGGCGGCGGCAGTCAACGCGTTGCTGTTGGGGCTTGCCGTTGCGGCGGGGTGTGCGGCGGGCTTCGGCTGGATCAAAGCGTCGCGCATCGTGAAAGCGACGCTGACTGCGCTGCTCTGGGCGGTGTTCGGACTGTGCGCCGCGCTTGCTCTCTCGTTCGACGGGCTGTACTGCGCCAAAAAGTTTTTCGGCAAAGAAACGGGCGCGGCGTTGAAAACCGTTGCGTTTACGGCGGTCGCCGCGGCGTTTACCGTGTCGTTTACTCTGCTCGACGACGTGATATCGCCGCTCATGCTCGGTTACACGCGGGACGCCGCGCTCGCCTATTTTTATGCTTCGTTCACGGCGATGTTGCCGCAGGTCGTTTGTACGGCGGTTACCGTTTCCTGTATGTTGTTGCCCGTGACGGCGGTCTTCCGACGCATAAAAAAATAAGTTGCCGTTCGGCGTTGTTTGTGCTACAATGCAAGTATGAAATATTTTTTATTCGATCTATACGGTACGTTGCTCGATATCCGTACCGACGAATCGGGGGACGCGTTCTGGTCGGAAATCGCCGCGCTGCTCGGCGCAGCTTCATCCGAAGCGGCGCGGGAAGAGTACCGCATGCTGTGCGATCGGGCGCGCGCGGAAAAGACGGCAAAAGAGGAGTTCGATCTGCTTCCGATATTTCAGGCGTTGTCGGTACGATACGGTTCGGGGATTTCCGCGCAGGCATTCGCGCAAACGTTCCGCAAGCTGTCCCTTGTCAAATTGCAGCCGTTCGAAGGGATATGCGATCTTCTGGAATCGCTGCGGGCGGCGGGGGCAAAGCTGTATCTGCTTTCCAACGCGCAGGCGTGTTTTACGCGCGCCGAGTTGAAGGAAACGGGGCTGGAAACGTATTTCGACGGAATTTTGCTCTCGTCCGAAGCGGGTTACAAAAAACCTTCGGCGGAATTTTTCGAAGCCGCGTTCGCACGCTTTTCGCTTTTGCGCGAGAACGGCGTTTACGTCGGCAACGATCTGTTCGACGACGTAGGCGGCGCGCACGCCGCGGGGCTGCCCTGCGTGTATCTGCATACGGAACAGTCGGGCGAATACGACGACCCGCCCGTGCCCGATTACGTTGCAAAAGACGTTGGCGATCTGAAACGCATTCTGGTTTCTCTTATAAAACAGTGACGCTGCGGAGAATGAATATGAAAATAACGGTTGTAAACGGTACGGAAAAGCACGGCGTAACCCGTCGGTTAAAGGATATCTTTTTGGAACGGTTTCCATCGGCGGATATCACCGAATACGATTTGCCGAAGGATTGTCCGTCTTTTTGCGTGGGGTGTACGAGCTGTTTCATGAACGGCGAAAACACCTGTAAAGACTCCGTCTACGTCAATGCAATCGAAAAATCTCTGCTCGATGCCGATTTAATCGTTATGACTTCGCCTGCGTACGTGATGCACGCGACGGGTGCATTGAAAGCGTTGTTGGATCACCTCGCATACCGTTGGATGCCGCACAGACCTGCTCCCGAAATGTTTCGGAAGCGCGCCGTCGTGATTACGCAGTGTCTGGGCGCGGGGGCGAAGTCGGCGGCAAAAGATATCAAACAAAGCCTGTCCTGGTGGGGGATTTCGAAAATCGGCGTATTCAACGGCGCGCTGATGAACGACGTTCTATGGAATAAACTCCCCGAAAAACGGCGCAAAAAACTGACCGGAAAACTGAACGGGCTCGCGGCTCGTTTCGCGAAAATCAATTACAAAAAGCCTGCCCGTACGGCGTTTAACACGAAAGTCAAATTTAATCTCTGCCGTTTGATCCAAAAGAAAGTGCGCAAAAACGGTGTTGCGGGGCTTGATAACGAGTACTGGGAACAACACGGTTGGCTTGGGAAGCGTCGCCCGTGGAAAAGATGATCTTTTTATTTGTGATTCAAGATATAAAAAAGCACACGATCTTCGTTATCGAAGGATCGTGTGCTTTTTTCGTTGTTTCGTTTACCGTTTCATTGTACTGCCGCGGGGAATGAGCGTTCCGCCGATGGTCGCGCGCTGTGCGGGAAGCCCTTTCATCGAACTTTCGAGAATGCGGCACGCCCGCTCGCCGATCAGGTCGAAATCCTGCCGCACGGTGGTGAGGTTGTATTCCTGCCCGCGCACCGATTTCAGATCGTCGTACCCGATGACCGAAATATCTTCCGGCACCCGTTTGCCCGCCGCGCGCATTTTGCGGATAAAGCCGATCGCCATAAAGTCGGAAGCGCAGACAATCGCCGTAAATTCTTTTTTTTCGCGCAGGTAATAATCCGCCGCGTCCGCGCCCGCCGCCGAAGAATAGTCGCCGAAGTAAGTAAGATCGTAGCGGTATTCGATGCTGTTGCGCGCAAGCCCGAGCACGTATCCCGCAAACCGTTCCGCGCCCACGAGCGAAGCGCGTTCACCGCCCAAAAACGCGATGTCTTTGTGCCCCAGCGCGACGAGGTAATCCACCGCCGCTTCGATGGCGTGAATGTTGTCGCTCCCGATGCCCGAAACGAATTCGTTGCCCGAAATGTAGTTGTCGAACAACACGAGGGGGTAGCGCGCGTATTTTAATTGATTGTATACGGGCGAATTGAAGTTGATGTCGAGCAACAGCGCGCCGTACAGATGATTGTAAGCGAGATATTCGTTGAGGTTGAATTTTTCGTCGATTTCGTCGGATACGACGACGTAGCGCGCCTCTTCCGCGGTCTTGCGGAAGGATTTGCTCACTTCGTAGAGCGCGCCGTCCTTTTTTTCGCCCTTTCCCCAAAGTACGGCGATTCTGCCGTTCAGCGCTTTGGATTTGCGCGAACGGTATCCCACCGATTCCGCGTATTCGCAAATGATTTTTTTCGTTTCTTCGGAAATGTCGTTCGAACCGTTCAAGGATTTCGAAACGGTCGCGACGGAAACGTGAAATTTATCCGCGATATCTTTGATCGTCATACGTATGCCCAGCCTTTGCCGTCTTTTTTATATTATACCATGAAAAGTTTTACTTGTCAATAGTGCAATTTCTGAAAAAAGTGATAAAATACCACAAAATAAAAATATTTTACAATTTTCGTAAAACTGCTTGCGCATTTCGGATATCCGTGCTACAATGTGAAAGAATCAAGGAAATTCAGGGAAAATTATGAAAAAAACGGCAGGAATCTTAATGCCCGTTTCTTCGTTGCCGTCTCCTTACGGAATCGGAACGTTCGGCAAAGCCGCATACCGTTTTGTCGATTTCTTGCGGGCTTCGGGTTGTAATTTATGGCAGGTTTTGCCGCTGTTGCCCACTTCGTACGGCGACAGCCCTTACCAGTCCTGTTCGGCGGGCGCGATCAATCCTTATTTTATCGATCTGGATATGCTGTGCGAAGAAGGGCTTCTGCAACCGGGCGAATATCAAACCCTTGACTGGGGAAAGGACGCCCGCCGTGCGGATTACGGGTTGCTGTACCGTTTGCGTGCGGAAATTCTCCGTCTTGCGTTTTCGCGGTTCGACCGCGGCGGCGAAGCTTGGCTGTCTTTCTTACAGCTCGAATCTCCCCGCGACTACGCCGTTTTTATGGCGTTGAAGACGCGCTATTCGGGCGCGCCCTATACGGAGTGGGGTGAATTTGCGCGCTACGACGGGGCGCGCGTGCAGGCGTTCGAGAAAGAGTACCGCGACGAAATCGAATTTTGGCAATTTACGCAGTTCGAGGCGCTGCGGCAATGGCAGGCGCTCAAAACATACGCGAACGCGCGCGGCGTGGAAATCGTCGGCGATATGCCGATCTATCTTGCGCGCGACAGCGTGGAAATGTGGAAGTACGGCAAACAGCTCTTTCTCACCGATGCCGAAGGCCGCGCGACGGCGCAGGCGGGCGTTCCTCCCGACGCGTTTTCCGCGACCGGTCAGCTGTGGGGAAACCCCGTTTACGACTGGGCGAAGATGCAGGCGGACGGATACGCTTGGTGGCGGAGACGGATCGAAGAAGCGTTCGGTTTATACGACTGCGTGCGCATCGATCATTTTATCGGGTTCGTACGCTATTATTGCATTCCGGAAGGGGAAGCGGACGCCCGCCGCGGCGAATGGCGGCAAGGTCCCGGCGCCGCGCTCTTTTGCGGGCTGGAAAAGAAGAAGATCGTTGCCGAGGATCTGGGGCTTGTAACCGACGAGGTGCGGGAAGCGATCGCGCAGACGGGATATCCCGGCATGAAAATATTACAGCACGCGTTCGGCGGCGACGCCGACTGCGAGCATAAACCGAGCAACTATACCGAAAACTTTTTTGCCTACACGGGCACGCACGACAACGAAACGCTCTTTCAGCGGTTCGGGCGCATGAAGGGCAGCGCGCGGCGCGTTGCATTGCGCGATTTAAAACGGGAGTGCCGCAAAGCGGGATTCCGCGCCAAAACGCGTACGGGCAAACGCGTATGCGAAAGCATTCTGCGGCTGCTGTATTTCAGTCGGGCGAAAGCGGTGCTGTTTCCGTTGCAGGACGCGTTGCAGATCGGCAGAGAAGGTCGGATCAATTCCCCTGCGACCGTTTCGCCCGAGAACTGGTCGTTCCGCTTTATCGAAGAGGATTTTTCGGCGGAGCTTGCAAAAAAACTGCGTGTTTTGTCAATCGAAAGCAAACGGATCTGAAACAAAGAAATCAGGAATGAGGAGGAAGTTATGAAGAAGTTTGCATCCATTCTTTCGTTGTTGCTTGCAATGGTCTTTACCTTCTGCGCATGCGGCAACAAAAAACCTGCCGACAAAGAGTACGGGATTCCGCTCGAAGACGGCAAAAAACAGCTTTCGGTCTATTACAGCCGCGAAGCGGGTTACGACGACAGCGACCTTTGGCTGTGGTACGGCACGACGCCGGGCAGAGGTTACCTCTGGTACGATTGCGCGTACGGCGGAAAAGTCGTGATCAACGTACCCGAAACGGTGACGGAAGTTGGGTTTATCGTGCGCGTGGGCTGTTCGGATCCCGGCGGCACCGACTGGGGCACGGCGAGCAAGGACGCGGTGGAAACGGATCGCAAGGTAAAACTGACCGACCGCGAAACCAAACTTTATTTAAAGGCGGGCGATGCCATGAATTACACGAGTACCGACGGCGGCGTGACGCTGAAACCGATGCTGAACGTCGAAACGGCGGATATGATCGATCTTACCCACGTTAAATACGTACTCAACGCGGCGCATTCCGTCACGAAGGACGACGTGAAAATTACCGACGCAAGCGGTGCGGAAGTCGCGGTACAAGCGTTGAAAGGGGGCACGGGCGCGTTTGGTACGGTGGAAACGGCAACGCCGCTCGACCTTGCCAAAACGTACCGTCTGACGGTGAAAGGGCTCGATCCCGTTACGGTGATTCCGAACACTTATTTCAGCAGCAAGGCGTTTACCGACGCGTATGCCTACGACGGCGCGCTCGGCGTGGAGCTTTCCGCTTCGAAAACCGTGTTCCGTCTTTGGGCGCCTACGGCTTCGAAAGTGCAACTCAATCTGTTCGCCGCAGGCAGCGGCGGCACGGCGCTTTCCAAACACGACCTTGCCAAAGGCGAAAAGGGTGTCTGGACGTACACCGCCAACGAAAGCCTTGCGGGAAAATATTATACTTATACGGTCACGACGAGCGCGGGCGCGCAGGAAGCGGTCGATCCCTACGCGGTTTCGGCGGGCGTGAACGGCGCGCGCGGCATGATTCTCGATCTCGATACCACGGATCCCGCAAATTGGACGCAAACGCCTTTCGTTCCCGACGGCGTGGAAAATTATACCGACGCCGAAATCTGGGAAGTACAGGTGCGCGATTTCTCGATCGACATGAAGCAGTCGCAGTACAAGGGCAAATACCTTGCGTTCACCGAAACGGGGCTCACCAACCAAGCGGGGCAGCCCGTCGGCGTCGATTATCTCAAAAATCTGGGCATTACGCACGTGCATTTGCAGCCCACGTTCGATTTCTCTTCGGTCAACGAAAGCGCGGCGAGCGGCTATAACTGGGGTTACGACCCGCAGAATTACAACGTGCCCGAAGGCAGCTACGCGACGAACGCGAACGACGGCGCGGTGCGCGTAAAAGAATTCAAACAAATGGTTCAGGCGCTGCACGAAGCGGGAATCGGCGTGGTGCTCGACATGGTTTACAACCACACCGCCGATCTGAACTCCAACCTCAACAAAATCGTGCCTTACTATTATTACCGTTTCAACGGCAACGGTACGGCATCCAACGGTTCGGGCTGCGGAAACGAAACGGCGTCCGACCGCGCGATGTTCCGCAAATACATGCTCGATTCCGTTTCCTACTGGCAGAAAGAATACAACGTAGACGGATTCCGTTTCGACTTGATGGCGTTGCACGATATCGAAACGATGCAGGCAATCGAAGAAGCGGTGCACGAATACAATCCCCGCGCGCTCATTTACGGCGAGGGCTGGACGGGCGGAAGCACGACGCTTGCGGCTTCGAAACAGTCTACCACGTCCAACGTGAAAGGACTCAATTCCAAAACGCAGACCAACGGGATCGCGGTGTTTAACGACGTCGTGCGCGATGCCGTCAAGGGCTCGGTGTTCGATATCAACGATCTCGGTTTTGCCAACGGCGCGGTCGAATCCGCCAAAGGCGGCGTTCTGTTCGGCGTGAACGGCGGCGTGGCGAACGGCGCGTTCGGCGCGGTCAATAAAAACGGCTGGTCCGCTTACAATCCCACCAACGTGGTCAATTACGTTTCCGCGCACGACAACAACACGCTTTGGGACAGAATCTGCAAAGTATACGGCGAAAAGGCGGAAACGCTCGAAACCCGCATGAAGTACAACGCGCTTTCGGCTGCGATCGTACAGACTTCGCTCGGCATGCCGTTTATGCTTGCGGGCGAGGAAATGCTGCGCGCCAAAAAGAATTCGGACGGATCGTATAACGAAAACAGTTACAATGCAGGCGATACGGTGAACAAAATCCGTTGGGAATTGCTCACGGAAGATTCTCCGCAGACGCGCATGATGAACTATTACAAGGGGTTGATTGCCTTCCGTAAAACGAGCGGCGTATTGCGCAGCCCGACTTCGCAGGGCGTGTGCGCGATGGTGAGCAACAGCGGCGCGACGATCGCCTTCACCATGACGAACGGCGAAGAAACGCTGTTTATCGTGTATAACGCCGGGGCGGAAGCCAAATCGGTTTCCCTTCCCGCGGGAACTTGGGATCTGTTCGTAAACGGCGAACAGGCGGGTGCGGAAGCCATTGCAACCAACCTTTCGGGCAAGCAGAGTATCGCGGGCGTTTCGTGTTTTGTTTTTCGTAAAAAATAAAACTAAAAACTTTTTTTGAAAATTGTTGACATTTTCGAAAAATGTGTTAAAATATAGAAAAACAGAAAGTTAAATACAGATTATTTTATAAAACGGAGCGCTCCGTTTTGGCTTTCATTCACAATGAAAGCCAAAAAACAATTATCAGAATTGAACGCGCAAGCGTCAGTTATATTACAAATTATTTTTGGAGGAAGGAGTATGAAGACAAAAAAGGCAATCTGCCTGGCAACCGCGGTAATTTTGACCGCATCGATGGCGGCGGTATTTGCGGGCTGCGGCGAAAAGAAGGTAACCATTACCTGGTACGACAACACGGAAGAAATTAAAACCACGAAGGTTAAGAAGGGTTCCACTGTAGAAAAATGGACGCCCACGAAAGACGGTTTCATTTTCGTAGACTGGTATGAAGAAAGCTCGCTTTCGAAGACGTTTGATTTCGATACCAAGATCGAAGAAGATACCGATATCTTTGCGAAATGGCGCAGTTCGAAGGTCGAAGAGGATAACCGTATCTGGTACGCGATCGGTTCCGGCGCAGGCACCATGAAGGCAAGCAACTGGAAGTTCGCGACTCAGGCGGCAACGGATCCCGATACCGAGGAAGTGATTCTCGACGACGACGGATATGCCACCTACACCGTGAAACCCGGCTTCGAAGACGTCGTGTTTACCAAAGGAACGAAAGCGAACGACGAAGCGCCCAACGTTTACGAACTTACGCTTACGCTGTATGCGAACGACATCTTCCGTTTTGCGACCAACGCTTATAACGACGACTGGACGGGCGACGTCGGCAAGGCGGAAGCGGGTCTCGGCAGCCTGAACGGATTTGCTTACACGTCGGAGACCGAAGGCGAAGTAAAAGACAGCGCGGGTACGGTCGTATTCACCGGCGCGAAAGAATTCGTTGCGGATCCTACGAGCTGGAACATTAAAGTCGCGGCGTCCGGCATTTACAAATTCACGCTTTCCACGTATCCCGGATTCGATTCCAGCAACTCGATGACCTGGGAAAAGACGGGCGAAGCTCCCGTAATCGAAGAAACGCACAGGATGATGTTCCTCGGCTCGCACAACGGCTGGAATTTAGAGGCGCTTGACGAAAACGGCGAAGCGAAGAACGAAGAAGACTTGTTTGTGAAGCAGACCGACGGTACCTTTAAGGGATACGTGACCGTAGAAGAAGATACGCAATTAAAACTCTACAACATCGTTTCCGCCGCTTGGTACGGCGAGAACGGGGATGCGAACTTCAACATTACCCCCGGCACCTGGTGCTTCACTTATAATCCCGAAAACGACGAGATCAAATACGAAAAGTGTGAATATTACGTCGTAGGCACGATGCGCGACGGCACCGAAAACGTCAACTTCGAAAACATCAAAAAAGATTTCGCGAAGATGACCACGGAAGACGGCGAAACGTACACCTACGAGTTGGTCGTAACCGACGTATCGGGCGTAGAAGGCTTTACTTGGCTGAAAGAGAAAAACGCGGTTTGCGCGGTAAAAGTAGCGTTCGGTACGAGCATCGGAAAAGTGACCGATAACGGTTGGTATACGCCGGAAGGAAGCGCTGACGACGGCAATTATTATTTCGAAGCGGAAGGAACTTACACGGTTTCGATTAATCTTACGACCCAAAAGGTAACGATTACGGAAAAAGCTTAATTTCGGTTTTTGTTTCAAAATTTACGGCAAAGCCGACCTCTTTTACGGAGGTCGGCAGATTGCCGAAAAAAGATGGTAATTCACGAAAAATCAGGAGGCAAATTTATGAAGAAAGCAGGGAAAGTTTTATGTCTCGCGCTCGGCGCGGCACTTACCTTAGGTACGGTAGGGCTTGCGGTCGGTTGCGGCAACAGCTCTTCGGGCGGTGAAATTAAAATCAAAGTTTGGGTGCCCGAAAAAGACACCGAATTCGCAAAACAGGTAGCAAAGGATTTCCAGGCTGCCAACAAAGATAAAACGTATAAATTTTTCTGGGGCGCGCAGGAAGAAAGCGACGCGGGCAATACGTTGCTCAAAGACGTTACCAACGCGCCGGACGTCTTCTCGTTCGCAAGCGATCAGATCAATCCGCTCATTCAGGGCAGCGCGCTTGCGCGGATCGGCGGCGACGCGGAAGCGGCAGTAAAAGCAGAAAACACCGCCGACGCGGTGGATTCCGCAACGGTTACGATTACGAAGCAGAACGGAGAAACGGAAGAAGCGCTCTATGCGTTCCCTTATACGGATAACTCGTTCTTCCTTTACTACAACAAAGAATACTTCAAAAACGAAAGCGACCTTGCGTCGATCGATAAGATTTTAGAAGTTTGCGCGAACGCCAGTGCGGAAAAAGACGTGAAAAAATTCGGTTTCCCGATCGCGACGCCCTGGTATCTTTCCTCTTTCTACTTCGGCGCGGGCTTGGGTTACACCGTGAAGTACGATTCTTCGTACGGCGAAACGGAAGTAACCTGCGACTTCGGGAACGAAACGGGACTTGCAGTTACCGAAGCGATTTACGGATATACGCAAAATCCCAACTTCGTCAACTCCGACGACACCATTCTTGCCGCGGGATTCCAGGACGGATCGATCATTGCGGGCGTTTCGGGCATCTGGAACAAAAATACGTTTGAAAACTACGTCGGCAAAGATAACCTCGGCGCAATCAAACTTCCCACGTACAAACTCGGTACCGAAGACAAGCAGCTCGTTGCTTTCGCGGGTTATAAGCTGATGGGCGTTTGCAAATATTCGAAGGTAACTGCCGAAGCGATGAAGTTCGCGCAGTTCTATACGAACCGGGAAAATCAGCTCAAGCATTACGACGCGCGCGGATTCGTGCCGACCAACAAGGAAGCGCAGAAGGATCCCCGCCTTGCCGACGATCAGTTCGCAAAGGCGATGAGCGATCAGCTGCAGTATTCCAAGACGCAGAAGAACGTTCCGACTTCCTACTGGACGCCGATCGAAGGGCTCGGCAAAGCCATGTTGGTTCCCGGATTTGATCCTGCAAAGAACCTTGCAGACGCGGTGAAAGCAATCGTAAAAGAAGCGAAAAACTGATACGGAACAATGAACAAGCAAAGGATCGGGGCAAACCAAACTTTGCCCCGTTCGCTTTATGGAGGGAAAAATGAACAAGGTTAAATCAGCCTTTTGTCGGTTCGGAAACTCCGTAAAGGAGTTTTTCGCAGGGGAAGACAGCATTTTCCGCAGAATCGGCCGCAAGGTCAAACGAGCCGTACTTGCGGTATGGCACGGCTCGCTCGCAACGAAGCTTTCCTGCCTCGTGATGGGGTTGGGGCAGGCGATGCGCGGGCAGATCGTAAAAGGGATTTTATATTTCCTCGTCGAAGTTGCGTTCGTGTTGTTCCTCGTATTCTTCGGCGGCAATTACATCGGACAGATATTTTCGGGACATCTCGGCTTGAATGCGGACAGCGAAGAAGTCTGGAATCCCGTGACGGGCGTTTACGAATTCGTGAAAGGGGATAACAGCTTCTTGATTCTGCTCTACGGCGTGGTTTCGCTGATCATGCTCGCACTGTTCATCGGAATTTGGGTGCTCAACGTCCGCGGGAATCTCGAAAACGACGGGATTATAAAGGAGGGCGGCAAAGTCGCCACCTTCAAACAGGATTGTTCTAAATTTTTAAATAAGAAATTTTATATTCCGCTTTTGGTGCTTCCGCTTCTGGGATTGTTGATCTTTACGGTAATGCCGCTCATTTTCATGATTCTGATTGCGTTTACCAACTACGATTATCAGCATACTCCTCCCGGAAAGCTGTTCGACTGGGTCGGGTTCGCAAACTTCGGGAATTTGCTTTCGATCGGCGGCAGCGGATTTTTCCTCGTATTCTTGCGCGTGCTCGCCTGGACGCTGATCTGGGCGTTCTTCGCAACGTTTACGAACTACTTCTTTGGTATGATAATCGCCCTGATGATCAACAAAAAGGGCATTAAACTGAAAAAACTCTGGCGGACGATGTTCGTTATCGCCATCGCCGTGCCCCAATTCGTCACGCTCATGCTCATGAACAAGATTCTGGACGACCAGGGCATTTTAAACGTGATACTGGGCACGAACATTCACTGGCTCACCGACATGAACAATGCGGCGATCATCCCGCGCATCACGATCATCGTCGTGAACATGTGGATCGGGATTCCGTACACGTTGCTCATGTGTTCGGGGATTTTAATGAACATTCCCGCGGAATTGTACGAAGCGGCGCGGCTCGACGGGGCGAACCCCTGGCAGCTCTTCCGCAGCATTACGCTTCCGTACATGTTGCAGGTAACGGGACCTTACCTCATCACGCAGTTCGTGGGCAACATCAACAACTTCAACGTCATCTGGCTTTTAACGAAGGGCGGCCCGATCGATCTGGGGAATTACACCAACAACGCGCAGGCGACCGACCTTCTCGTGACCTGGCTGTACCGTCTTACGACGGGCGACAACCCTCAGTACAACATCGCTTCGGTCATCGGCATCATCGTGTTCATTATCTGCGCGGCGCTCTCGCTGATTACGTATAACCGTTCGAACGCAGTGAAAAACGAGGAGGACTTTCAGTAATGGATAAGAAAATTTCCGATCGCAGCTGGAAGGAAAAACTGTTCGGGCAAAAGAGCCGCACCGCGGTTGCCAACGGATTCATTTACGTGGTGCTCGCAGTGCTCGGCGTGCTGTGGATTCTTCCGATCGTTTACCTGCTCTATACGGCGTTCCGCGTAACGCCCGACACGGGCATCATCAATTCGCTCTTTCCCAAAGATTTACAGCTCGGCTTCGGCAATTTCGTCGAGTTGTTCCGTCAGACGGAAAACAGAAAGTATCTGCTCTGGTTCGGGAATACGCTGCTCGTGGCGACGTGTTCGTGCGCCATCACCACGCTGTTTATTTTAATGGTGAGTTACGCGTTCTCGCGCATGCGGTTCAAAATGCGCCGCCCGCTCATGAACGTTATGCTGATTCTGGGCATGTTCCCCGGATTCATGAGCATGATCGCGGTGTACTTCATTTTAAAAGCAGTCGGGCTTCTGAACTCGCTGTTCGCGCTCATTCTCGTCTATTCGGCGGGCGCGGCGCTTTCCTACTACATCTGCAAGGGCTTTTTCGATACGCTGCCCCGCTCGCTCGAAGAGGCGGCGATCCTTGACGGCGCGAGCCAGATCGTCGTGTTCTTTAAAGTGACGCTGCCGCTTGCAAAGCCGATTATCGTTTATACGATTCTGACTTCGTTTATCGCTCCCTGGTGCGACTTCATTTTCGTGAACACGATCATCAACGACGTAAACAAGTATACGCTAGCGCTGGGGCTCTACCGCATGATCAACGCGGGACCCGCATCCTTCGACGAAAACTTCACCGTGTTCTGCGCGGGCGCGACCATCGTCGGCGCGTTGATTTCCGCGCTGTTCATCGCAATGCAGAAGTATTACGTCGAGGACGTGACGGGCGGCGCGGTCAAGTAAACGGAGGGATTTATGAAAGCGAAAAAATTCATTTGCGCGCTTGCCGCGTTGACGCTCGCATGCGCTATGCCGCTTTCCGCCTGCGGGAACGAAAGGATCGGGGACGACACGCTGAACGTGATCGACGACAATTACCGCAACTGGTACGAAGTGTTCGTGCGCTCGTATTGCGATTCGGATAACGACGGCATCGGCGATCTGAACGGGCTTACGATGAAGCTCGATTACATCAAAGATATGGGGTTCAACGGCATCTGGCTGATGCCCGTTTGCGAGTCGAACACCTATCACGGTTACGACGTCGTGGATTATTGCAAGATCGAAAAAGATTACGGCACCAACGACGATTTTAAAAATCTCGTCAAAGAGGCACACGAGCGCGGAATCAACGTGATCGTGGACATGGTGCTCAATCATTCCGCTTCGAGCAACGCCTGGTTTCAGAAGGCGGTCGGCGCGCTCAAAAACGGCGGAAGCAATCCCGCGACGGCGAAGTACCGCGATTATTACAATTTCGTGGAATCCCCTACGGGCAAACCCGAAGGCTACAATCCCGTATCCGGTCTGAGCGGCTGGTACTACGAAAGCCGGTTCGATTCGGTTATGCCCGATCTGAATCTCGATAACGAGGACGTGCGCGGCGAAATCGCCGATATTCTCGAATTCTGGCTGACGGAAATGGACGTGGACGGATTCCGTTTGGACGCGTGCACGAGTTATTACACGGGCAACGTAAGCAAAAACGTGGAGTTTCTTTCCTTCGTGAACGAAACCGCCAAAGCGGTGAAAGAGGACGCCTACATCGTGGGCGAAGTCTGGGAAGGCACCGACGTGCAGATCCGCCAGTATTACGAAAGCGGAATCGACAGCTGCTTCCTGTTTACGGCAAGCGCGGGCGCAACGGGCACGAGTTCGATCAAGGCGGCTTTTTCCGATCTGCTGTTCGATCCCGGCGCGTACTATACCAACTTGCTTTTGAATTTACAAAAGACGTACGACGTCGGTTCGCAGGCGCCCTTCCTTTGCAATCACGATACTGCGCGCGCGGCGAATATGTTCGGATTCGAAGATCAGATTAAATTCGCCGCAGGGTTGCTTTCCCTCATGAACGGAAACACTTTCGTGTATTACGGCGATGAAATCGGCATGACCTGCGCGGACGCGAGCTCCGATCCGACCAAACGCATTGCCATGCGGTGGGATTCCCGTCCTACGACCGGGCAGGTGACCAAACCGCCCCAAGGCGCGGACATGTCGGCATCCGCTTACAAATATCCCTCGGTGCGGGAACAGCAGGAAGATAAAAATTCCATACTGAATTATTACAAGGGCGCGATGCGGCTGAGAAACCGCCACCCCGAGCTTGCGCGCGGCACGGTTGCCGCGGCGGAAGCGCCCAACGATTACGTGAGCGCGTTTACCAAAACGTACGACGGAAAAACGATCACCGTGCTCGTGAATCTTTCGGGGACGGAAAGCTATCAAATCAACGTTTCCGCGTACGGCGAAAAAGTTGTCGACGTGTTGGACGTAAAGGGCGCGTCGAAACTGTCGCGCGGCAAACTGAACATGCAGCCCTATTCGATTGCAATTATCAGATAACGATTCGCTGTGAACGGCGAAAATTTCCTCCAAACGTTTACGGGCGTTGTTACGCCCGTAAATTTATGGAAAAATAACGGAACGGAGAGTTTTATGAACGGATTTTTAGAAGAACTTGAACGGTTAGAGGTCGCAGGTAAGGACGCGGTGACGCTCTACAACGAAATTTCCGCGCTTGCCATGCGCGAAGCGGAGGGGAAGATTTCCCGCCGCCCCGAACGGACCGCTTATTATTTATCGGTCGAATTTTTGATCGGGCGCAGTTTCTACAATAATTTAATGGAACTGGGCGTGCTCGGGGAAACTGCGCGCATTCTCGCAAACAAGGGCGTGGATATCAACGTATTCGAAGAGATCGAAGACGCCGCGCTCGGCAACGGCGGACTCGGCAGGTTGGCGGCTTGCTTCCTCGATTCCGCGGCGGCGCTGGGGCTTCCGCTCTACGGCTACGGAATCCGCTACCGTTACGGTTTGTTCAAACAGGAAATCAAGGACGGCTTTCAGGTGGAACTTCCCGACGACTGGCAGAAGTACGGGGATCCCTGGAGTATCCGCCGCGACGGCGAAAAGCGGGAAATCGTATTTGCGGATTATACCGCGACCGCCGTGCCCTACGATATTCCGATCATCGGCAAGCGGGTAAACACGCTGCGGCTTTTTCAGGCGGAAGGCAGCGCGGAGGCGGAAAAAATCAGCGAATATCTGTACCCTGCCGACGACACCGAAGAGGGCAAGCTGTTGCGGCTCCGTCAGGAATATTTCTTTTCGGCTGCCGCCATGGGCGAACTCGTGGAACGCCACGTAAAACGCTACGGGAGAACGTTCGAAAACTTCCCCAAATACAACACCGTTCAGCTGAACGACACGCATCCCGTGATTGCGATTGCGGAACTCATCCGTCTGCTCACCAAGGAATACAACGTTACCTTCCCCAAGGCGGTGCAGATCGTGAAACAGACGTTCAATTATACCAACCATACCATTCTTCCCGAAGCGCTCGAATGCTGGCGGGAAGAGCTCGTGCGCAAGATTCTGCCCGATATTGCGGATATCTTTTTGAAGATCGCGGTCATGCAGGAAAACGAATTGAAGACGATCGGCTATTCTGCGGAAGAGATCGACGAAATGGCGATTTACCGCAATGAAGTCTTCTCCATGGCAAATCTTGCCGTGTATATCGCGACTGCCGTCAACGGCGTCGCCGCGCTGCACACGGATATTTTAAAGCGCAGTCTTTTCCGTACGGCGTACCGCAAGTTCCCTCAAAAATTCCAGAACAAAACCAACGGCATTACGAAGCGGCGCTGGCTGATGCTTGCCAACCCCGAACTTTCGGCCTTGATCGACGGGGCGATCGGTACGGGTTGGCGGGAAGCGCGCGCCGACCACGGTAAATTGTTGCCGCGCGTAAAAGAGCTGTGGGAAGCGTTTTACGAAGTGAAAGAGGAAAAGAAGAAACAGCTGTTTGCGTATATTGCCGAAAAAGAGGGCGTCGTTATTCCCGAGCATTTTTTGGTGTTTGCACAGGTCAAGCGTTTGCACGAATACAAACGCCAGCTCATGACGGCGTTTGCCATTCTGGAAATTTACTATTTGTTAAAAGAAAATAAACTTCCCGATTTCCGCCCTTCGGTGTTCGTGTTCGGCGCGAAGAGCGCGCCCGCGTATCTGCGCGCGAAGGGAATCATCAAGTTCATCAACGAAATCGCTGACCTCGTAAACGGCGACGAAGCCGTGAACGGTTTGCTCCGCGTGGTGTTCGTGCAGAATTACAACGTTTCCTATGCGGAAAAAATCGTTGCGGGGAGCGACGTTTCCCTTCAGGTTTCCACGGCGGGGTTGGAAGCTTCGGGTACGGGCAACATGAAGTTTATGATGAACGGCGCGGTCACGTGCGGTACGATGGACGGCGCAAACGTGGAAATCGTAGAGCATGCGGGCGAGGAAAACAATTATATTTTCGGCGCGCGGGTAGAGGATGTCGAAGCGCTCAAAGAATCGGGCTACGATCCCAACGCGCTGCTCGAAGAAAATCCGCTGCATCGGCGCGCGGTTTCGGCGTTGGTCGACGGTACGTTTTCGGACGGCGGGACGGGGTATTTCAAGGAACTGTACGATTCCCTCACCGTAGGCGCGAGCTGGCATAAACCCGATCATTATTTCGTGATTTACGACTTAAAGGACTACGTGGATACGCTATTGCGGATCAATCGCGATTCCGCCGATAAAGCTTCGTTCGCGATCAAACAGCTTACCAACACGGCGCTTTCTTCGTACTTTTCTTCCGACCGTACGATTTTGGAATACGCGCGCGACATCTGGGAAATTTAATCGGAACACGCCGGCAACGCCGGCGTGTTTGCTTGTTTGAAAAACGGTGAAAAGATTTTTTGGAACGGCGGTTGACAGAACGGCGCGTTCGGGGTACAATCATAGAAGACGGAGGTATCGTTATGTACGATTGCGCAATCATCGGCGCGGGCGCGGCGGGCGTTTCCGCGGCGCTCACGTTAAAAGCTTTGCATAAAAATTTTATCTGGTTCGGCGCGGGCGGTCTGTCCGCCAAAATACGCAACGCCGAACGGATCGATAATTTCCCCGGACTTCCCGCCGTGAGCGGGGCAAAAATGGCGGAAATCTTTTCTGCGCAGACTGCGGCGGCGGGAATCGAAATTTCGAAGAAGCGCGTGACGGGCATCTATCCCGCGGGCGAAGCGTTCGAAATTCTGTGCGATACCGAGGTGTTTACCGCGCGCACGGTCATTCTTGCGACGGGCGTAGAGGCGGTAAAGCCGATCGCGGGTGAGCTCGACTTTTTGGGCAGAGGCGTGAGTTATTGCGCCACTTGCGACGGCGCGCTCTATCGCGGAAAAACGATTGCCGTCGTCTGCACCGAAAAAGAACAGGAACACGAAATCGAATTTTTGGCGACGCTTGCCCAAAAGCTCTATTTGATTCCATTGTATAAAAATCCCGCCGTGCAGGCGAAAAACGTAGAAACGCTCTCGGGCGCGCCCCTCGGGATTGAGGGCGGTTTGCGCGCGGAAAAATTGCTGTTAAAAGACAGCGAACTTGCGGTAGACGGAATTTTTATGCTCAAAGCCGCAATGCCTTCGGCGGCGCTCGTAAACGGGTTACAGACGGAAAACGGACACGTCGTGATCAACCGCGCCTGCGAAACGAATATCAAAGGACTGTTCGCCGCGGGGGACTGCACGGGCAGACCTTACCAGTACGTAAAAGCCGCGGGCGAGGGCAACGTGGCGGCGCACGGAGTCCATTTCTATTTGGCGAAGAAGCCTTAAACGGCGACGAGCGGATGTAAATTTGTGAACGATTCGTGAAAACGGCGGAAAGCGATTGCAGCGTTTCGGAAATTATGCTATAATGACACGGTTGCGTGATGCGACGGTAAGTCGATACGGAAGGAGAACGGATGCGCGTAATCGAACTGAAAACGAAACGGCAGCTGAAAAAATTCGTTGCTATGGCGGACAGGCTGTACCGCGGGGACGCGTTGTACGTGCCGTATATGCGGGGCGATTTATTTCAAACGCTCGTGCGGCTCGTCCGCAAAGAAAAAACGTATACCGCGCTTGCGGTGGAAGAGGACGGACGCTACGTCGCCCGCCTTTTGTTTACGGTTGCGCCGTCCAAACAGCTGAAACTCGAACGTTGCGGCTATTTTTCGCATTTCGAATGTATCGATTCCCAGCCGTGCGCCAATCTCATTTTCGGCGAACTCAAACGGCGGCTGCGGGAGCAGGGGATCGAACAGATAGAGGGACCCTATTTCCCGTACGATCAGGATAACCGCCGCGGGATTCTGGTGCAGGGCTTTAAAGACGAACCGATGATTTTAACTTCGTACAACCCGCCCTATTACGGAACGCTGCTCGAAAACTTCGGGTTTACCAAGGCGCACGACATCGTGTCCTATCAACTCGACTACGACAAATACGATTTCGAACGGATCGACCGCGTGACCAAACGCGTGCTGGAACGGTACGGAATCGAGGTATCGCCCGTCGATTTCAACAATCTCGATCAGGAAATCGACGACGTGCACGAAGTGATTGCGCGGGCGACGACGGACATTATTTTTCAGGAAGCGCCCACGCGGGAGGAAATTTCGCGCATCGTAAAGAACTGGCGCAGTTTTCTCTGGCCGGATTTCATTCACGTCGCGCGCCGGAAAGAAGACGGCAAACCCGTCGGCGTTATGATGTCCGTTCCCAACTACTTTACCGTGTTTCGCAAGATGAAAGGGAAAATCAATCCCGTGTCCATCGTGCAGATGTTCCGTTATAAAAAGAAGATCGATTCGGTGCGCGCGATGATGCAGTACGTGATTCCCGAATATCAGAAAAAAGGCGTTATCTTTGCGCTCTATCACGAATTTTACAAGACGTGCAAACGGCGCGGGATTGTGTACATGGAGGCGGGTACGATTATGGAAAACAACGCGGACTCCCGCCGCAACGTCGAAAGTGCGAGCGGCACGCTCAATAAAATTTTCAGAATTTACGGGTTGAAAATATGAACATTGCACTTACGGTAATGGCGATCGTCGCCATTTTGGGGATTCCGTTTTTTACGGTATGGCTTACGCGAAAATTCCGCATTTTCGGCGTGATCGGCGCGATCGCGCTCTGTTACGTGATCGGTTTCGCCTTTTCCACGATCGGCTTTTCGGGATACTCTTACGACAAGAGCCTGACCGAAACGATTGCGTACGTGCTGGTGGCGCTTTCCATTCCGCTGATTCTGTTCAGCATCGATTTGCGCTCGGTCAAAAATCTGGCAAAGGGTACGATTGCGGGCTATTCGCTCTGCATACTTTCGGCAGTGATCGTTGCCGTGGGCATGTTCTTTTTGGGCGCATTATTCGTAAGCGACCCCGCAAAGCTTTCGGCAATGTGCATCGGGCTTTATACGGGCGGCACGCCCAACATGGATGCGATCGGCGTTGCGCTGAAAGCGAACAGCGGTGTGATCAGCGCCGCCAACGTTTCGGACAGCCTCGTGGGCGGTATCTACTTTCTGCTCTTGATTTCCGTCGCGCCCAAGATCTATAAAAAATTCCTCGGTTCCAAAAAGAAAGCCGCGCTTCCCGCGGAAGGCACGGAGGAAGCGGAAAAGTCGAGGGGGGGGGTAGCCGATTCCGAAGAAAAACGGGACGACTATTCCTTCGGTATTTCGATCAAAGATAAAAAAAGCGTGTTCAAACTGTTGGGTGCGTTCGGGATTGCGGTCGGCTGTCTGGGCGTGGGCGCGCTGCTCGAATTTTTAATTGAAGGCACGGTTGGCGCGAACCTGATCTATATTCTGCTCTGCGTTTCCGTCGGCGGGATCGGTTTTTCCTTTATCAGACCGGTGCGCGAAATCAAGGGGCAGTATACGCTGGGCATGTATCTGATTCTCATGTTCTCGCTCTCCCTTTCCATGAGCATCGATTGGAGCGTATTTTTAAGCGGCATTCTGCCCACGCTCGCGTTCTTCGCGATCGCGCAGGTCACCATTATTTTGTTGCATTTGCTGCTCTGTAAAATTTTCAGAATCGACGGCGATATCGCGATCATCACTTCCACGGCAGGGGTGTACGGACCGCCCTTTATCGCGCCCGTGGCGAAAGCCGCCGACCGCGCCGATCTGATCGCGCCCGGTGTCATCTGCGGCGCGCTCGGTCTTGCGATCGGTACGCTGCTCGGCTACGGCGTCGGAATGTTGTTGCTTTTGATTTAGACGGGGAATTATACGCCTGTTACGGCGATTACGATTATGAAAAAGAAAGAACGCTGCGTTCTTTCTTTTTTCGTGAAAAAAACTTAAAATCGGGGGTTGCAAAATTACGGCAGATATGCTAAAATAAGGAAATCCGTTTTTTATAGGATCGATTGTAAAAACCGTAAGCAAAGAGGGAAAGGTTATGGACGAATTACTGCAATGCATTCACGAAGCGGAACAGCGGGCTGCGGAAATCAAAGCGGAAGCTTTGGAAGAAGCGGCGCGGATTGCAGCCGAGGCGGAAAGAGACGCTTCGGAACTTTCCCGCAGACGCGCGGAAGAAAATAAACGTTACCGCGAAGCGCAGCTGAAAGAGGCACGCGAAACGGCGGAAAAGCGCTATCGCGAAGCGGTTGCAAAGAGCGCCGCCGAAGCGAAGGCGTATGCGGACGCGCTGTTGAAAAAAGCCGATCTGTACACGGGAGAAATCGCGGGGAGGGTTTCGGGTGGCAATCGCTGAAATGGAAAAACTGCATCTCGTCGCCATGTCTTACGAGCGGGACGCGCTGTTGAACGCGCTAAAACGCACGGGCGCGGTCGAGATCAAAACGAAAGAGGAAACGGAGGATACCGCCCCGCTCGAAACAGATTGCGAAGGGGCAGCCGCCCGCGCAGAACGCGCGGAACGCGCGCTCGCCATACTTTCCGAACGCACGGACTCTTATTTAAAAGATCATAAAATCAAATCCGATCTGTTAAAGGACGGGTTTGCGGTGACTTGTTCGGACTTTCTATCGGTCAAAGACAGAGCGGGACAAGCCGAAGCGTTGATCGATCAAATTCTTGCGCTTGCGGAAGCGGCGCGGGAACGCGAGGGCGAGCTTGCGAAACTCCGCCGCAGTCTATGCGCCGCGGAAATCTATCGGGAACTCGACACGCCGCTCGCGCAGTTCGCGCATACCGCGCACGTGCGGGTGAAGCTCGGCACGATTCCGAAAGAAAATTTGCCCTCGTTCGAAGCGGAAGTACGGCAGTCGCTTTTGACGGAGTTCCGGATTCTGAACACGGCGGAAGAATTTGCGCTCGTGCTGTGTTGCTGGCACGAGTCGGTTGCGGAAACGGAAGAAATTTTACAGAACGCGGCGTTCGCGCCGTGCGCCGAAAGTACATCGCAAACGGGGCGGGAAGCGTACCGCTCTCTGGGAAAACGGACGCGGAACGCGCAGGAACGCCTGCGCGAAACGGAAAAGGAACTGCTTGCGCTGGGGACTGAAATTAGGCAGTTGAAACTGTATTGCGACTTTTTGGGATTCGAAGCGGAAAAGGCGGCGCTTTCCGAAAAAATGCGCGCGACCGAAACGACGTTTTTGCTCGAAGCGTACGTGCCGAAGCGCGCCGAAGCGCAGGTTGCCGCGGCAATCGGCGGCGTCACGGGCGCGGCATGGTACGCCTTTGCACCTTGCGAAGAGGACGAAGTTCCGCCCACGCTGTACGAGAACAACGCGGTGGTGAAAAACTTCGAATCGATTACCGATATGTATTCGCCCGCGAATGCGCGCGAGTTCGATCCCAACACGATCATGGCGTTCTTTTACAGCGTGTTTCTGGGATTCATTATGGCGGATATCGGCTACGGGCTGTTCATGCTGTTGGGCGGCGGGCTGATCTGGTGGAAGAAACGCAAAGAGGACGGCACGTTCAAACGGCTGGCGGGCGTGTTTGCGATCGGCGGGATCTTCGCGCTGATCTGGGGATTTTTGTTCAACTCCTTCTTCGGAATCGCAATGCCTTGGATCCCCACGGTGATGCCGAACGCGCAAAAGGACATGTGGTCGTTTTTGGGAATCAAAATTCCCGCCGTGCTCGTGATCAGCCTTGAAATCGGCGTGGTGCAATTGTTTGCGGGCTATCTGTGCCGCGCGGTGCAGTGCATGCGCCGCGGCAAGTTCTGGGACGGCATGCTGGACGGCTTCGTGTGGGCGGCGTTCTCCCTCGGCGTAGGGCTCGCGATCGCGGGGCTCACGCAGGAAGCGGGATTGCCCGTGCTTGCGACGGTCGGCGGAATCACGGCGGGCGTTTCGCTCGCGATTGCCATGCTCACCGCGGGCAGAAAGGAAAAACTGCTCGGCAAGTTTACGAAGGGCTTCGGCGCGGCGTACGGTGTGATCAACTACGCTTCCGACGTACTGAGTTACGCGCGTTTATACGGACTCATGCTCTCCGGCGCGGTGATCGCGCAGATCATTTCGGGGTACGCGGTGTCGGGCATGAACGGCGGGGTCGGCTTTTTGATGAGCGGAAATATCGGGCTCATCATATTGGGCGTCGTGCTTTTGATCGTCGGGCACGCGTTCAACCTTGCGATCGGGCTGCTCGGCGCGTACATTCACGACGCGCGTCTGCAGTACGTGGAATTTTACGGCAGATTCTTCGAAGGGGAGGGCGAACTCTTCAAACCTCTCGGCGCTTCGCAGAAGTACGTCCGTGTCGAAAACGAAAAGCTCCCGCAGGCTTGACTGCGGTAATATAAAACGGCAAATTATTTGGAGGACATTTTATGACAACAGGTTTTGCGATCGGCTTGATCGGGATTGCGCTCTGCGTGCTTTTGTGCGGCGTCGGTTCGGCAATCGGGCTCTACAAAACGGGCAGCGCGGCGGCGGGCGTTTTGGGCGAAAATCCCAAAAAATTCGGCAAAGTGCTCGTACTCGTACTGCTCCCCGCAACGCAGGGAATTTACGGGTTCATTATCGGCATCATCGCTTCTTCCTCGCTCGGCGCGGAGATGACGGTTGCGCAGGGCTGGGCGATGCTCGGCGCCGTGTTGCCGATGGCGCTTTCCGGTCTTGTAACCGGTATCTTTCAGGGCAAGTCCGCGGTCAACTGTATTTATGCGGTCGGCAAACAGGATTCCCTCGGCGGGAAGCTGATCATCTATCCGGCAATGATCGAATTCTACGCGATTCTCGGGTTGATTATTTCGATCATGCTCATCGCGGTGCTTTAACGGATTTTTATGAGTAAAGAAGCTATCGTGGAGCGCATTCTTTCGGACGCGCGCGCCGAAGCGGAACGCATTGTGAAACAGGCGGAAGCACAGGCGGCGGAGCGTACGGCGGAGGCGGAAAAACGCGCGCAGGTTTCTTCGCTTGCGAACGAAATGGAAGTGCGCGCCAAAGTAAAGGATATTCTCGACGGGAAAGCGGCGTCGGCAAGACTGGATTCTTCCAAGGCGTTGCTCGCCGAAAAACGCCGCGTGATCGACGGCGTGTACGCGCTTGCGCTCGAACGTTTGCGCGGGCTCGACAGGGCGGGCGCGCTCCGTCTGGCGGACGTGTTGCTTACGCGGTACGCCGAGGAGGGGGACGAGGTTGCGTTCGCGCCCGACTACAAGTACGCCGCCGACGTGGCGAAACTCCCCGTCGTAAAGGACAAAAAGTTAAAAGTTTCTCCGACGCAGGCAAAGATCGAAGGCGGTTTCGTTCTGCGCGGAAAGGTTGCCGATAAAGATATTTCTTACGGCGCGTTGCTTGCGGCGGACAGAGAATGCCATCAGGCGGAACTTGCCGCAAAAATTTTTAAAACGGGTTGATCATGGCAAAAGACCTGACGTACACAAACGGCGTCGTCGCCGTAAAAGAACTTTCGCTGCTCGGCGGGAAGATCGCTAAGTTTGCCGAAGCGAGCGCGGAGGAAGCCTTTCAGGCGGTCGTTGCGAGCGGTTTCGGCAAAGGCGCGGAAGTGAGTTCCGTTGCGGGGTACGAAGCGCTGCTCGCCGCCGACGCGCGCGATACCGACGCGTTCATTCTCGAATACGCGCCGACGCGTGCGGAACGGGAATATCTGCTTTCGCCGCGCGATTTTCATAACGCAAAGGCGCTGTTCAAGGCGCGCGCCGCGGGCGTTTCCGCGGAGCCCTTGCTCGCGCCCGACGGCATTCATACGGTTTCCGAAATCGAAGAATGTATGAAAGCGGAAGATTTTTCCCCGCTCGGGGATGCGTTGAAAGGGGCGTGCGAAGAAGCGTTTGCTCTGCCCGAGGGGCAGAGAACGGGTGCGGAGATCGGTCTGATCTTCGAACGGGCGCTCTTTGCGCACTTGGCGCGGGAAACGAAGCACGGCGGACTTTTGAAGTCGTTTGCGGCACGGCGCGCGGATATGACGAATTTGCTCACCGCGTACCGTGCGGAAGATTTTGCTTCGGCTCGGCGGGCGTTCGTCGGGGGCGGAAAACTCAAAGAAGAAGATTTTGCGCTCTTTTTCGAAAACGCGGAAAAGGCGAAGGAAGTTTTCGCCCGTGCGGGCTACGGAACGTTTTCAGAAGCGTGCGACGAGGCGAAAGGGGCGGGCATGCCCTACACGCAGGCGGAACGCATGCTCGAAATGCTCGAAATCGACTACCTTGCAACGCACCGTTACGAGATGAAGCGCACCCAGCCCTTTTTGTATTACGTCTTCCGCCGCCGCGCGGACAACGTGAACGTGCGCATTCTGCTCGTATGCCTTGCGGCGGGCATGGACGAGCGGGAAATCAAACGGCGTTTCCGAACGCTTATTTAGGGGGAGCCATGACGGGAAAAACGGCGATCGTCGGCGACGGCGACAGTATCACGGTGTTCAAGGCGGCGGGCGTTGCGGCGTTCGCGGCGGAAGACGAGTCGGCGGCAAAGGAAGTGTTGCGCAAAATCGCAAAGGATTATCAGATCATTTTTCTGACCGAAGAACTCGCCCGTCCGCTGGAATCTTTTTTAAAACGGTTTGACGAAGAACTGTACCCCGTCGTGCTTTCGATCCCTTCGGGAAAGGGCAGTACGGGGCACGGCAAGGAATTATTGAAGAGCGCGATGGAACGCGCGCTCGGCGTGGATATTCTCTTCCACGGGAATTGAACGAATACGGAGTAATTATGGCGAAAACGATAAAAGTTTCAGGACCCCTGATCGTAGCCGAGGGAATGGCGGACGCGCGGCTGTTCGACGTCGTGCGCGTATCCGAAAAAGGACTCATCGGCGAAATCATCGAACTGCGGGGGGATAAAGCTTCCATACAGGTCTACGAAGAAACTGCGGGACTGGGGATCGGCGAAGAAGTCGTATCGACGGGCGAACCCCTTTCCGCGGAGCTTGCGCCTGGATTGATTTCGGGCATCTTCGACGGCATTCAGCGTCCGCTCACCTCGCTGTATTTCAAATACGGCGCACGCATTTCGCGCGGGGTTTCGGTGAACAATCTCGACCGCGAAAAGAAGTGGCAGTTCGTGCCGTCCGTCCGCGCGGGCGACGAGGTGGAAGAGGGTGACGTTCTCGGCACGGTGCAGGAAACCGAACTCATTCAGCACCGCATTCTGGTTCCCAACGGCGTGCGGGGCAAGGTCGTTTCGATCAAAGAAGGGGATTACACCATCGAAGAAAAGGTGGCTTCGGTGAAGACGGCGCGCGGAGAAGTTCCCGTCTGCATGCTGCGCAAATGGCCCGTGCGCAAGGGCAGACCGTATCGAGAAAAACTTTCGCCCGATCAGCCGATGATTACCGGACAGCGCGTCGTCGACACGTTGTTCCCGATTGCGCGCGGTGGCGTTGCGGCGGTGCCCGGTCCCTTCGGGAGCGGGAAGACGGTCGTACAGCATCAGCTCGCAAAGTGGGCGGACGCGGACATCATCGTATACGTGGGGTGCGGCGAGCGCGGAAACGAAATGACGGACGTTTTAAACGAATTTCCCGCGTTGCTCGATCCCAAAACGGGCGAGCCGATCATGAAGCGCACCGTGCTCATCGCAAATACTTCGGACATGCCCGTGGCGGCGCGCGAAGCTTCCATTTATACGGGCATTACGATTGCGGAATATTTCCGCGACATGGGCTACAACGTGGCGATTATGGCGGATTCGACTTCGCGTTGGGCGGAAGCGCTCCGCGAAATGAGCGGGCGTTTGGAAGAGATGCCGGGCGACGAGGGCTATCCCGCTTATCTTGCCAGCCGCCTTGCGGAATTCTACGAACGCGCGGGCATCGTCAAACTGCTCGGACAAAAAGACCGCACGGGCTCGGTAACCGCGATCGGCGCGGTTTCGCCCCCCGGCGGCGATCTGAGCGAACCGGTATCGCAGGCGACGCTTCGCATCGTCAAAGTGTTCTGGGGGCTTTCCGCTTCGCTTGCCTATAAACGGCATTTCCCCGCAATCGACTGGCTGATCAGCTATTCGCTGTACGCCGATAAAATGAAAGACTGGTACGACGCTTCCGTCGGCGAAGAATTTTTCAAATACCGCGCGTTCGTCATGCGCGTATTGCAGGAAGAGGCGGCGCTCGACGAAATCGTGCGTCTCGTGGGCATGGACGCTCTCTCTTCCAAAGATAAACTGACGATGGAAACGGCTAAGATGATCCGCGAGGACTATCTGCACCAGAATGCGTTCGACGACGTGGATACGTACACGTCCATGCGCAAACAGCATCTGATGCTCAAACTCATCTGCGAGTTCGATACCCGCGCCCGCGAAGCCGTGGAGCATTACGCCGACTTCAACGCGATTCTCTCGTGCAGCGTAAAGGAAAAGATCGGCCGCGCGAAATATATTCCCGAAGAGGAACTCGGCACGTTCGACGAAATTCTGCAAACGATCGCTTCCGAACTCAAAGCGCTTGATCAGGGAGGGGAAAATGTTTAAGGAATATAAAACGATCCGCGAAGTGGTCGGCCCGCTTATGCTGGTGGACGGCGTGCAGGGCGTAACGTACAACGAACTCGTGGACGTCGTGTGCAGTAACGGCGAAATCCGCAGGGGCAAGGTGCTCGAAGTCAACCGCGACAAAGCGGTCGTACAGCTCTTCGAAAACGCGCAGGGATTGCAGATCGCAACCGCAAAAGCGCGCTTTACGGGGCACTGTCAGGAACTTGCCGTTTCCCGCGATATGCTGGGCAGGGTGTTCGACGGCATGGGCAACCCGCGCGACGGCGGCGAGCCCGTCATTCCCGAAAAGCTGCTCGATATCAACGGCGAGCCGATCAATCCCGCCGCCCGCAACTATCCAGACGAATTTATTCAGACGGGCGTTTCGGCGATCGACGGTCTGAATACGCTGGTGCGCGGACAGAAACTTCCCGTCTTTTCGATGAGCGGACTTCCGCACGCCGAACTTGCGGCGCAGATCGCGCGGCAGGCGAAAGTGCGCGGCAGCGACGGAAAGTTCGCGGTGGTATTCGCCGCGATCGGGATTACCTTCGAAGAAGCGCAGTACTTTGTAGACGACTTTAAAAAGACGGGCGCGATCGAGCGGACGGTACTCTTTACCAACCTTGCCAACGACCCAGCCGTCGAACGAATCGCGACGCCGCGCATGGCGCTCACCTGCGCCGAATATCTCGCCTTCGAATGCGGCATGCACGTGCTCGTCATTCTGACGGACATCACCAACTATGCGGAAGCCCTTCGCGAAGTTTCCGCCGCCCGCAGAGAGGTGCCTGGGCGCAGAGGATATCCCGGATATCTGTATACCGACCTTGCGACCATGTACGAACGCGCGGGCAGAATCCGCGGCTGCGAAGGTTCGATCACGCAGATTCCGATTCTCACCATGCCGGAAGACGACAAAACGCACCCGATTCCCGACTTGACGGGGTACATTACCGAAGGGCAGATTATCCTTTCGCGCGATCTCTATAAAAAGGGGATCAATCCCCCGATCGACGTGTTGCCATCCCTTTCCCGTCTGAAAGATAAAGGAATCGGCAAAGACAAGACGCGCGAAGACCATGCCGATACGATGAACCAGCTCTTTTCGGCGTATGCGCGCGGGAAAGAGAGCAAAGAACTTTCTGCAATTCTCGGCGAGGCAGCGCTGTCCGATACCGATAAGCTTTACGCGAAGTTTGCCGAAGAGTTTGAAAAGCTCTATCTCAATCAGGGATTCGAGAAGGACAGAAATATCGAAGAAACGCTCGATCTGGGCTGGGATCTGCTCAAAATCCTGCCCGTGAGCGAACTCAAACGAATCCGCAAAGCGTATCTCGAAAAATATCTTCCGCAGGAATAATATGGCAAGATTAAACGTGAATCCCACGCGCATGGAACTCAAAAAGTTAAAGGCGCGGCTGAATACGGCGGTGCGCGGGCACAAGCTGTTAAAGGATAAGTCCGACGAAATGGTGCGGCAGTTTTCCTTGATCATCAAAGAAAATCTGCGCTTGCGCGAAGAGGTCGAACGGGCGCTTTCGCAAACGCTCCGTCAGTTTTCCGTCGCGCGTTCAATCACGCCTGCGTATGCGGCGGAAACGGCGTTTGCGATTCCTTCCGCCGAACTCTCTCTTTCGTGCGGGGAGGGCAGCGTCATGGGCGTTGCCGTACCCGAAGTGGAGGCGGATACTTTCGGCACCGCCGCACTGCCCTATACCTATTCCGAAATTACGAGCGAGGCGGATTTTTCGGTATCGCAGGCGGCTTCGCTCGTGCCCAAAATGGCGCGGCTTGCCGCAGTGGAAAAAACGGTGCGTTTGCTTGCCAACGAAATCGAACGCAACAAGCGCCGCGTGAACGCGCTCGAATACGTGATGATCCCTCAGCTCGAAGAGACCATTCATTACATCAAATCCAAGCTCGACGAAAACGAGCGCGCCGCCGTGATCCGTCTGATGAAGGTGAAGGGCAACGGCGCAACGCAGATCGAATAATCTTTGAAAAATCCCCCCTGCCGGCGAGGGATTTTTTGCGTTTCGGTCAAAGATGTAAAATAATTACAAAAGCGCATGCGGCGCATGAAAAAAGCAGATTATTTTTCTTTTGATCCGCGGCGATTGACTTTTGGGTTTCCTCATTTTATAATGAAAAAAATAACGGAGGGGAAGAAGGGAATGATTTTAAAAGCGAACGAAAAAATTGTGTTTGCGGGGGATTCGGTTACCGACGACGGAAGGGCGCGCCCCGTCGGGGAAGGGCTTTGGAATTCGCTCGGCAACGGATTCGTGCACATGGTGGACGCCATGCTTACGGTCGATTTTCCCGATTTGTTGATCCGTTGCGTAAATATGGGGATCGGCGGGAACACCTCTTCCGATCTGCTCGCCCGCTGGGATGCCGACGTGACTGCGCTTTCCCCCGATTGGGTCGTTTTATGCATCGGCTTCAACGACGTATGGCGGCAGTTCGATAGCCCCGCGCAACCCGATTTCGGCGTTTCGCCCGAACGGTACCGCAGTAATTTAAACGCGATGGCGGATAAGACGAACGCGAAGATGATCTGGATGACGCCGTACTATCTTGAAACCAACCGCGACGATCCGATGCGCAAACGCATGGACGAATACGGAAAAATCTGCAAGGAAGAGGCGGCGAAGCGCAATATTCCGTGCATCGATTTACAGGCGGCGTTTGCGGAAATTCTGAAGCACCGCTATCCCGCGTACGTCAGTTGGGACAGGGTGCACCCCGGTTGGACGGGCAGTTTGATCATCGCCCGCGCGCTCATGGAAGAATTAAAAAAATAAGAAAGAGGATCATATGGAATTTTTGAGAAGAGAATATCCCCGTCCGCAATTCCGGCGGGAAGCATGGCAGAGTTTGAACGGCGAATGGCAGTTCGACTTCGACGACGCGGGCGACGGCGCGCTGCGCGGACTTCCCGCAGGGGACAAACCGCTCGGCAAAACGATCAACGTGCCGTTTTCGTACCAGTACCCCGCAAGCGGAATCGGGGATCAGTCGCAGCACGATACCGTTTGGTACCGCCGCACGTTTTCCGTAGAAAAAGCAAATGCGGGCAAACGCGCGCTCTTGTGCTTTAACGGAGCGGATTACGTGACCGACGTCTGGGTCAACGGCTTGCATGCGGTTACGCATACGGGCGGATTCGCGCCGTTCTCTGCGGATATTACCGATTATTTGAAAGAACAAAACGTAATCGTCGTGCGCTGTTACGATCCGCTCGACGCGCGCGTTCCGCGCGGGAAACAGAGTTGGACGGGCACGCCTTTCACCTGTTTCTACGTGCCGAACACGGGGATCTGGCAGAGCGTCTGGCTGGAATTTTTCGGCGCGGACTGCATCAGCGGCTACGCGCTCTTCCCGGACGAAGACCGCGACGGATTCCACGGCGAAATCGAAACGCTGTACGGCGTTGCCCAAGAGGCTGAAATTACCGTTTCCTTCGAAGGGAAGGAAATTCACCGCCAAAGAATCGCTCTGCAAAAGGGCACGACCCGTTACGGCGTAAAACTTTCCAGAGGGTTCGTCGAAGATTATTCCTGGTCCCCCGAAACGCCCCGTCTGCTTTACGTGGATTTTAAGCTTTTCGTAAAAGGCGAAGCCGTCGACACCGCGCATACGCGGTTTGCGATGCGCACCGTTGCGGTCGATGAAAACGGTGTCATCTGCCTGAACGGAAAGCCGCTGTATCAGCGCCTCGTGCTTGATCAGGGGTATTGGACGGAGAGCGGATTGACTCCGCCGAGCGCCGAAGCGTTGAAAAAAGACATCGAACTTTCGATGGCGCTCGGATTCAACGGCGCGCGCAAACATCAGAAGTTGGAAGACCCGTATTATTACTATTATGCCGAAGAACTCGGCTTTCTCACCTGGTGCGAAATGCCGTCGGCATACTATTTCTGCGAAAAGGAAATGGCGGCAATCGCAAAAGAATGGCAGGAAATTCTCGCCGTCGCCAAAAATCAGACGAGCAATATTTGTTACGTTCCGCTCAACGAAAGCTGGGGCACGCGGGAGATCTTACGCGACAAACGTCAGCAGGATTTTGCGCGCGCGCTGTATTATCTGACCAAGGCGATCGACGGGGAAAAACTCGTTTCGACGAACGACGGTTTCGAAACCATAACGCCGACGGATCTGATCGGCGTACACGATTACCCGATTGCCCGTGCCGAGGAGTTTACCGAAAAATACGGTGAAGAAAATTACGATAATCTCTATCCACAGGGATGGAAGCTGCTTTCGGAAGGTTGTTATTACGAAGGGCAGCCCGTGCTGTTTACCGAGTTCGGCGGAATCGCAATGCAGAGCGAACAGAAAAACGGCGCCTGGGGCTATAACGACGGAGCGAAGGATAAAGAAGCATTCTACGCGCAGCTCGAATCGTTGTTAAAGGGAATTGCATCGGTTAAATTTCAGGGTTATTGCTATACGCAGTTGACCGACGTTCAGCAGGAAATCAACGGTTTGCTCTATCCCGACCGTACGCCGAAGTTCGAGATCGCGCGGATCAAAAAAATATTCGAACTGAAAAAATAAGTTTTTGCATTTTTCATTGCACGCACAATCCCCCCAAATAACGCTCCCGGAGCAAACGGTTCAGCCGTGCGGGGGCGTACTTTTTTTCAAACGGAAACAAATTGGAAACCGTTTTCCAAAAGCGATTGACAAATCCCCCGCTCGGGGTTATAATACGAATATGGTCACGATTTACGATATTGCAAAACAGAGCGGATTTGCCGCGGGTACGGTATCCAAAGCGCTGAATAATTATTACGGAGTCAATGCCGAAACCAAACAGAAGATCATGAAGGTCGCGCGGGAGATGGGCTACACGCCCAACGCGAACGCGCGCGCGCTGAAAGCGAAACGTTCGTATAACATCGGCGTACTGTTCTATCTGCAAGGCAGTCTTGATTTGTCGCAGTATCTTTTCGTAAATATTCTGAACGAATTCAAGCGGACAACTGAAGCGAACGGGTACGACATCACGCTGCTTGCAAAAGGGGAAAAAGAGGGCGCGGAAGCGTTCGTGCAGCACTGCCACGTGCGCCAGCTGGACGGCGTGCTCATCTTCGGCGACTATCACGGCGAGGTCGTGCAGAAGCTGATGAACAGCGATATCCCCTGCGTGGGATTCGACTACATCGGGTTGCAGATTTCGGGCGTGATGAGCGATAATTACGAAAAGACGAAGGAATTGATTTCTACGCTGATCGGGCTGGGGCACGAACGCATTTTGTTCTTTTCGGGCGAAGACAATTACGTGACCGAAGAGCGCCGCCGCGGTTATTACCACGCGTTTTCGGAAGCGGGCGTTTCGCCCTTGCCGCACGAGCAGGCGACGTATGCAAACCCCGAATTTGCTGCGCGGATTACGCGGGAATTTTACCCGAAGCTGAACCCGACGGCGATCGTCTATCCCGACGATTATTCGGCGATCGGCGGCGTAAACGCGCTGCGCGATCTGGGGCTTTCCGTTCCGCAGGACGTTTCGGTCGCGTCATTCGACGGGATCGCGTTCGCCGAGGTAACCAGCCCCAAACTGACCACCGTAAAACAGGACGTGGTGGGAATCGGTACCGCGCTCGCCAAAAAGCTGATGCGGCTGATCGAATTCGAGGACGAACCGCAGGAAATCATAACGGTCGCCGCCTCCGTGCAAATGACGGGCAGCTGCCGCAAAATCGGTTAAATATTCAAAAAAGGAAAAGTCCGCAAGGGACTTTTCCTTTTTTCATGGAAATTCGAATTGTCAGTTATGACCGAGGTATACCATTTCGATGTCGTCGAAATACGCCGTTCCCGCGCTGTTCAGCACTTCGAGATAGTAACGGATGCTCTGCGTTTCGGGTTTGGTTACGGTAAATTCGAAGCTGAAATCCGTCCATTGCGTCGCGCTGCCGATTTGAATCGTTTCCGATCCGTTGCTGCGCGAAGTGGTGGAAAATCCGAGATAGTTGTTGTAACGGAAGATCGCCGTTGCGTTCCCTTCCACGCGGTATTTGCCTTTTACGCGGAATTTATATCCAGTGCCCGTACCGCGCAGCCACTGCCCGAACGAGCCGCCGTTTACGATTTTCGCCACGTAATTATCGGGCGTAGCGGGATCTTTCGTTGCGTCCGCGATCCGTTCCGCGCTGCTGTTTTCGACGAAGAAGGAGCTGTCGGGATCTTTTTCGGTATAATCTTTCCAGGGCGTATCCAGATTGATCGCGTTCACCGCGTCGGGGTTGTTCCGGAATTCGGGATAATAATAACTTTCGTCCGCGCGTTCGAAGTCGCCGTTTGCCGTCTTATTGACCGTGGGCATCTGCGCGAGCTTTTCCACCTTATAGTCGGGATCGTAGTTGCGGTTGGTTACGGGGCGTTGTTCCCAGCCGTCCATCTGGAAGGGGACGTAGCGCCACCAGCTGAATTCGGCGTAGTCGCTCTCCCACATGCGGCTTGCGGAGGACACGTTGTACACGGGGTCGGTCATACCGCCGCCCGCCCAGGAGGGAACCCAGATGCCGAGCGTAAGCGTCGCGTTGGTCGTGGGAACGTTGGTGTCGATGGTCATCATCTTCACGCCGTCGATGTAATAGTCGACGTAGGGCACTTCCGCATCGGTCACCCAGTCGAAGGAATACACGTGCCAGTCGCCGTCGTTTACCATATAGTCTACGGGTTGGGCAAAGTTGGAGTTGTTGGAAGGGGAAGTCCAGGTCGTAAAAAACACGTTCGCGAAATCCGGCTTCAAACCGATTTCGATGTCGATTTCGTTTTGCTGTACCGAGCCGTCGTCTTTATTGAACCAGGAGAACACCCACATCGAAGTGAGCGCGCCCACGCGCGGGCACGGTTTCATTTTTACGTCGTATCTTCCGGGACCAAGCGCTTCTACGGTTGAAATGCTCGCGCCCGTATTGATGCCCGTCTGCTGTGCGGAAAGGCGGCCGTTGTCCCCGTCGTAATAAGCGCCGTTCGCCCGCATGATCAGGTGCGTTTCTGGGCGGGCGGGATCGTCGAGCAAAAATAAATTCTGCGGGCGCACCCCGTTCTGATCGGTGCCCCACTGATCCCAAACGGAATCGGAAACGACCCACTTATCGCGGTCGATATCGTCGCCCGTAAAGTCGTCGTATATCATTTCGTCGTAGTTGAGCTTATAGCGTTTTTCCACGCTTTTATAGTAATCGTCGCCGAAGTCGTACATCTTTGCGGCGAGGGTGGGGGTGTTGCGGCAGCCGCACAGCCCCGCAAACGCGGTCGCCGTAAGAACCAACGACAGCCCGCAGGAAAAAATCCGTTTTTTTCCGTTCATAATTCCTCCGATCATATCCGAAACCCCTTTTCCGTTATAGAAATCGGTTTCCATAGTAATAGAATTATATCATACGATCATAGACTTGTCAAGAGGAATTTCAAAAATATCGTGCAAAAACCAAACAAATTATTTAAAAAATTTTCAAAAATACGGTTGACAGAATAAAAACCTTATGATATAATCAAACCGTGGAAACCGATTTCCGTATTTCTTTTGGCAAATTTTGGAAACCGATTTCTTAAAATTTTCGATGAGGTATACCTCATTTCGTATGCGGCGCAAGCCGCATACGAACAAAATTAAAGGATTCGCGGGAGGAAATTTTATGAAAAAGAAAGCCGTATGTCTGGCGCTTGCTTCGGTAATGGCGGTTTCCGCAGGGGCGCTTGCCGCCTGCGGGCAGACGAAAAACGAAAACGAGCTCTGGATTACCTTTTTCAAAGGCGGTTACGGAGTAGAGTGGGCGGAACAGCTCGCGCGCAAGTTCGAAGCGGAAAACGAAGGGGTCAAAGTGAAAACCGATCCCGATTCCCAGCTGATCAACGCCGTGCCGAACATGATGAAGAACGGCACGAAGTACGATCTCATCTTCTGCCACGACGTCGCATGGGAAGATTTCGTACAGCCCGGCACCATTTACTGCCTTGACGAACTGTATGAAACCGAAGTTTCTCCCGGCGTAAAATTCAAGGACAGAATCTGGGACGAAACGGTGCTCGACAGCTGCACGTATCCCGACGCAAGCGGCACGGAACATTATTATAAAGTTCCCTGGACGATCGGCACGGCGGGCATCGCTTACAACGTGACGATTATGGATCGGCTCGACGGCTGGCTGGCGGGTGCGAAGGGGCAGCAATATCTGGCGACGGCGCAGGGCGGCGGCGATACCGCGCGCCGCTGGAACCGCAAGCCTCCGTTAAGTTATTACGATTTGTGGCAGTATTGCGAAGATATCGTGAAGGCGCAGCTTCCCGTGGTGGAAGGGGATCGCGATTCGGGCACGGTGTATCCCTTAACCTGGTCGGCGCCCGCCGAAGAATGGCAGTGGGACTACGTGGTGTTCGACTGGTGGGGACAGCTCGCCGGACCGGAAACGATGGACGTCTTCAAGAATTTCAACAATATGAAGGACGGCAAGCTGGACTGGAGCGCCGTTTCCGATCCCGATAAAGAAATTTACAATCCCGATTTGTATGCGCGCGAAAACGACGGCGTCGGTTCGGGCGAATTGAAAGAAGCTTACCGCCTCTGGTACAATCTCGTGACGGGGAATCAGTCGTGGTCGGATCCCAAAACGGCGGGTTACAGCAAGTTCGAAAACGAACAGGCGTTTGCGAGCGGATACGCCGCGATGACGCCGGCTGCCTGCTGGATCGAAAACGAATCGAAAATTTATCTCGAACGCTCGGGGCAGACCGTTTCCATTATGCCCACGCCCGTCGTTTCCAACGTAAAACTGGACGCGAACGGCAAAGTCATCAAATCGTACGATACGGCTACTCCCGCAAAGACGCTCGACGCGGTGCGCGCGGACGGAGATTCCGAACACGTCGTAACGGTAAACGGAATCGATTACGACCGCATTTCCTTTACGAGTTCGTTCGGCGACAGCGTAATGATTCCGAATAAAGCTTCGAACAAAGAACTTGCGGTAAAATTCCTGTTGTTCATGCAGGAGGAAGAGAACGCGCAGCTGTTCACGCGGCTGAGCGGCGGAACCGTGCTGCCCTATCAATACGACTACGCGAGTTCGTTTGTGGAAAACGGGGAAGACAAGGCGACGCTTTGGCAGAAGGCGATTTTCGAAATCGACCAGAACAGCACCAAATTCAACAACTATACCAAACACCCGATGATGCGTCAGACGACGCTGCGCGGCTCCGCCCGCATGACCACGGTCTGGGCGAAGAACGATTACTACTATGCAAAAGCATGGAACGAACCGAACAACAGCGCTTACGCGCCGGATACGCTTTTGAAGAGTATTTACACGAGCGTTTCGGGCATGTGGGAAACTTACAAGAAAGAACTTTAAACGGTTTTGCAGGGAGGGGGACATGACGGAACAAACCGCCGCGGAAAAAATTTCGGGAAGGAAAAAACCGACCGCATTTCAAAAAAAGCGTTTCCGTACGAATATTTTCGTAATCTGTATGCTCGCTTACCCCGTGTTGCAGTTTCTTGTGATGTGGGCGTTCGTCAATATCGACTCCGTACTGATGACTTTTCAGAAGTACGATACCTTCAAAGGGTGGCAGTGGGTCGGTTTCGACAACTATGCGAACTGGTTCGAAAAATTCAGACTGGAACCCGCGTACAACATGATGCTCGTCAACTCGGTACTGCATTCGGTCGTGGGCATGTTCATCATCTTTCCGATCTGTCTTTTGACCTCGTATTTCCTTTGCAGAAAAGTTCCGCTTTCGGGATTTTTCCGCATCGTATTCTATCTTCCGTCGATTATTCCGCTCGTCATTCTTGCGCTCGGATTTACGAATATGATCAAGATCGACGGCTTGCTCGGTAAAATTTACGAAGGGTTTCATGCGGAAGCGCCCTCGCTTCTGCTTCCCCCCAAAGTCCGCTGGACGGTCTATCTGTTCACGATTTGGGCGGGGATCGGCGGAAACCTGCTTCTACTTTCGGGCACGATCAAACGCGTGCCGACCGAGGTGCTCGAATCGGCGCATCTCGACGGCGTGGGCACGTTCGGCGAACTCTTCCGCATCGTGATTCCTATGATCTGGCCGACGATGGTCACCATGTTCGTCATGTCCATGATGGGGATTTTCTCCGTCGTGTTCCAGCCGCTCTTTTTGACGGATAAACTGATGAACGAAACGATGACGATCGGGCTTTGGATCTTCAACAAGGCGAGCGACAATGCGGGAAACGTGCAGGCGGCGACGCTGGGCATTTTAACGACGATCTTCGTCGCGCCCGTGATTCTGCTCACCCGCTGGGGACTCGACAAACTGTTCGTCGAAGTAGATTACTGAGGAGGCGGCTATGGAAAAGAAACCCGAAAATACAAGCGGTTCCGAGCAGGCTGCCGCCAAAAAATTCGATTGGGCGCACGTGAAAACGTGGCTCTTCGAACACTGTGTGATGCCGTTCCGTCGCGCGGGGTGGAAGAAGAGCGTGCTTTTTTCTATCGTGTTCGTCTTCTTCGCGTTCTATGCGTTTACCATTCTGTATCCCTTCTTTTGGATGGTGCTCAACTCCTTTAAAGATCCCGTCGTGTTCGGGCTGGATAAACTGGGGCTGAACTTCGACGCGGGATTTTCGAATTACGTGAACGCCTTTCAGTACAAAGTGAAGGGGACGTCGGTTGCGATGATGTATCTTAACTCCTTCCTCGTTGTGGGCGGCGGCGTGCTTGCCACGCTGATTAGCTGTTCGCTCGCTTCGTACACCGTGGCAAAGTACAAATTCCGCGGCAGAGGGATTATTTACAACGTAGTCATCGTCGCCATGCTCGTGCCGATCGTGGGCACGCTGCCCGCGCAGTACCGTTTGATGCAGAATCTGCACCTCATCGACAATATCGTCGGCGTATGGTTTTTGTATTCGGGCGGGTTCGGATTCAACTTCCTGTTTTTGTACGCCTATTTCAAAGGAATCAGCTGGACGTACGCGGAAGCCGCGCAGCTCGACGGCGCTTCCGATTTCCGTATTTTTATTCAGATCATGATTCCGATGGCGAAACCCGCGCTCACCGCGATCGGCGTCCTCACCTTTATGGGACTGTGGGGGGATTATCAGACGCCTTACTTCTATTTGAACAGCATGCCGACCATCGCGCTCGGCTTAAAGGATATTTCCGACCAGATGGCTTACGAGCCGAACTATCCGCTCCTGCTTGCTACGGCGGTCGTGGCGACCGTGCCGATCATTCTGCTCTTCTGCGTGTTCCAGAAGACGATCATGAACAACCTTACGATGGGCGGGTTGAAAGGTTAAATTGAAGGGGAAAGAATTATGAAGAAAATCACGAAACTGTGCGTGGCTGCCGTTCTGACGGCGGGCATGGTGATGGGATTTACCGCTTGCGGCGGCGTGACGACGATCACCAAACAGCCCAACGTGGGTATTTCGCAGGGCGTTGCCGATTCGGTGGGTAGCTACGATAAGATCGCGTATTACAGCCTGGAAGAAAAGCGGGACGTAAAAATTTCGCTTGAAGCGGACTCGGTGCAAAAGGTTTCTTTTATGTACCGCGTGCTTTCGCCCAAAGACTATACGTTTAAAAATAATCTTCTGACCGTCAAGAAAAAAATCTTCGAAGGGCAGAGCGCGGGCGATAAAATTCTGCGCGTGTTCATCGGCGGGCAGTATTTGCAGATCACCGTGCGCATCGTGTCCAAAGTCATCTACACCGTAGACGATTTCAACGCGATCCGCCACGACCTCAACGGGTCGTATACGCTTGCTAACGATCTCGATTTTTCCAACGAGGCGTTCTGGCCGATCGGCAAATCGTACGACGGCGGAAACACGGGCATCTTCGAAGGGGTGTTCGACGGCGGCGGACATTCCATCAAAAACGTAACGATCAACGCGATGGACCGCGGCGTGGGGGAGGACGGCGAGCATCAGGGACCTTCGCTCGGCAACCCGCAGAGCAACCCGCAGAATTATAACAACGGCATTTTCATGCAGACGAGCGGAAACGCGCAGATCATCAACACCAACTTCGTGAACGTCACGCTCAACTGTCAGGGACTGGGCGGTGCGGTCGTGGGGATGAACGGCGGTTTGGTAAAGAACTGTTTCGTTTCCTGCAATTTGACTTCGCGCGGAGACGCGGAGCGCGCGGGCGGAATCGCGGGCGTGAACGGCTCGAACGACGCGCCCGGCAAGATCGAAAACTGCATCGTAATTTACAACACGGTGGGGGAATCGCAGGTCAACCGCGGCATTGCCGACTGGAATAACGGCACGATCAGCAACTGCTACGCCGCCACGACGGACAGCTTCGTTTTTCACCCCGGTTACGACAGCGAAACGGGAAAAATAGATCCCGATTTCGATATCAATACCCACTGGCAGAGCGGGCCGATCGGCGACATGATCTATAATTACTACACGCTTATCGCGCTGCCCGGCTCGTGCGATACTTCCAGCTGGTCGTTCTATGCGGCGGGGGAAGGGCACATCGTCAACTCGGAAGTGGTGCGCAGAGACTTTTTGCTCGATCCCTACAATTTCTCTTTCGAAAACGGCTGGGACAGAACGGTCTGGAATTTCAGAGCGGGAATGCTGCCGCGTCTGATTACGAAATAATTCACGCAAAAACGGTGCGATATGAAAAACGGCTACGGCTTTGAAAACGGAACTTTCGTCATAGAAGATTACGCGAATAAAGCGCCTTTTTGCGATTTTCTTCCCGGGATTGCGGGTTTGCGCGGTAGACCCGTCTGGGCATTTTTTATCAACCGCGGTCAGGGGATCGCGGGATTCGGCGTACGCGATAAAAAACGTTCGATCATGGAATTCTCTCCCGCGGAAAACGCCTATGCGAACGCGCCGCGGCAGGGCTTCCGCACGTTCGTCAAGATCGGCGCGGAATGCTTCGAACCCTTCGCGGTGTGCGGCGATCTTCCCGCAAGAATGGAAGTGAAACGTCGCGGATTCGCAATCGAAGAAGAGCGGGCGAACGTATATAAAATCCGTGCGGAATACTTCGGCGTGCCTTCCCGCGATTACGCCGCGCTTGCAAGAATCGTGACGTACACCAACCGCGCGCAGGACGATCAGCGGATCGAGCTGATAGACGGGCTTGCGCAACTGCTTCCTTACGGCATTTCGAATTCCGATTTTAAGGAAACGGGCAATCTGCTCAAAAGCTGGATGTGCGCGGAGGGCGCGGAGCAAGGTTACGGCTTTTACCGCATGCGTTCTTCTACTGCGGATTCTTCGGCGGTGGAAGAAATTCGGGGCGGAAACTTCTGCGTTTCCGTGTGCGATCGCGGAGCATTGAAAACGGTCGTCGATCCCAAGCTCGTGTTCGGTGAGGAGCGCACGCGTACGCGCGCGGTCGCGTTCGAGCGCAACGGCATTCCGCAAACGGCGCTCGACGAACAGAATACCGAAAACGAATATCCCTGCGCGTTTGCAAACGGCAGTTTCACGCTGGGCGCGGGCGAATCGCTTACGCTCGTGCATCTGATCGGCTACGCGGAAGACCGTGCGCAAGTCGAAGCGCTGAAACAAACTTTTTCCGTAGAAGAAGCGTTCCGCATGATGGACGAAGCGGAATCCATCGTCGGTCAGATCGTGCGCTGCGCGGAAACGGAAACGGCGTTCCCACTGTTCGACGACTACGTTCGCCAAAGCTGTTTCGACAACGTATTGCGCGGCGGCATGCCCGTTACGCTCGGCAACGAGGTGTATTACGTATACTCGCGCAAGCACGGCGATCCCGAACGCGACTACAACTTCTTTTCGGTGGAACCGCAGGCGTATTCGTGCGGAAACGGGAATTTCCGCGACGTCGTTCAGAATCGGCGCAACGACGTGTATCTCTTCCCCGAAAGCGGAGATTTCAATATCCGATATTTCTTTTCGCTGTTGCAGGCGGACGGGTACAACCCGCTCTCGGTGCTTGGCGTAAAATACACATTCAAAGACGAAAAACAAACGCCCGCCCGCCTTGCGGGGTTCAACGGCGCGTTTACGGTCGGCGAGCTGTGCAATGCGTTAAACAGCGCGGAAGCGTGCGACATCGCAGAAACGCTCGCCTTATGCGAACCCGTATACGAAGCGGCGTTCGGCGAGGGGTACTGGACGGATCACTTCGTGTATCTCGTCGATCTGATCGTATCCTATCTTGCGATTTATCCCGAACGGCGCGACGAATTGCTGTTCGAAACGCAGTACCGCTATTTCGCTTCGGGTGCGCGGGTTCTGCCCCGCGCAGAAAAGACCGTGTTGCTTGCAAACGGCAAAGTACGCCGTTACGGCGCGGTCGAACATGCGGGGAAAGACGGCTGGCTCAAAACGCCTTCGGGCGAAGACTTTACGACGACGCTCTGCGCAAAGCTGTTGGGATTGATCGCAGTCAAAACGGCGACGCTCGACTTTGCGGGCGCGGGCATCGATATGGAGGCGGAAAAACCGGGCTGGAACGACGCGACCAACGGACTTCCCGCCTTGTTCGGCAGCAACGTTGCCGACCTGCTCGAACTCAAACGGCTGATTCTCACGGTAAAAGGGTGGCTTTCCGATTGCTCGCCCGACGTGGCGTGGAGCAAGGAACAAAGCGATTTCTTCCGCGCGCTGACCGCGCTGCTCCGCGAAGATCCTTCTGCGGAAGCGTATTACGAAAAGAGCAACGCGCTGAAAGAAGAATACCGCGCCCGTATTTATGCGGGGTTGAGCGGAACGTACGCGAAGGAAAGCGTGCAAAGCGTGCTTGCGTTTCTATCGCTGGCGGAATCGCGCGTTTCGCGCGGACTCGAACGGGCGAAGGAACTGGGCGGCGGTTGGTATCCGACTTACCTCGACTACGAGGTAACGCAGTACGAACCGATCACGGAACAGGGCGCGCTCAAACATAACGCCGCGGGGTTGCCCTGCGTGCGCGTGATAAAGGCGGCGCCGCACGCACTTCCTCACTTTGCCGAAGCGGTTGCAAAGGGTCTCATGCTCGGCGAGCGCGAACTCTACGATCGGGCGAAACGTTCTTCGCTGTACGATAGCGAACTGGGCGTGTATCGCTCTTCCGAACCGCTCGACGGCGAGCCGATGGAAATCGGACGCATCCGCTCCTTCCCCAAGGGCTGGCTGGAACGGGAATCCTGTTTCCTGCACATGGACTACAAGCTCATGCTTTCGCTGTTGCAGGCGGGGCTGTACGACGCGTTTTACGAGGAAATCAAAACGAATTTCGTACCTTTTCAAGACCCCTCCGTATACGGCAGGAGCACGTTGGAAAACTGTTCTTTCCTGCCCACTTCCAACCATTGCGACAAGAGCAAACGGGGCAGAGGGTTTCAGGCGCGGCTCACGGGCGCGAACGCCGAAGTGCTTTCGATGTGGCGGATCATGACGGGCGCGGAAAGACCGTTTACCTATGAGGACGGCGCGTTGCGGTTTGCGCTGAATCCCGTATTGCACGGCTCCTTTTTTAAGGAGGACGGCACGGTGCGTTTTACGTTGCTCGGGAAAACGAAAGTCACTTATCTGAATCCCGCGCGCAAGAATACCTACGAGGGTAGAATCGCGCGGTACCGTTTGATCAATCAAGACGGAGTTATCGAACGGGAAACGGTAACCGGCGCGCTTGCCGAAGAGGTGCGCGGCGAAAAATTCGAAACGATCGAGGTGGATATCGTATGAAAGAAATCAGTTTGAAATTTCCGAAAAATTTCTTTTTCGGCGCGGCGACGGCGGCGTATCAGATCGAAGGCGCGTGGAACGAGGACGGCAAGGGCGAAAGCATCTGGGACGCGTTCTCGCACGTTCCCGGAAACGTGGATAACGGCGACACGGGCGACGTGGCGTGCGACCATTACCACCGCATGAAAGAGGACGTCGCGATCATGAAGGAGCTGCACCTCGAATGCTACCGCTTTTCGGTCGCCTGGACGAGGATCATTCCCGACGGCGACGGCGCTGTGAACGAGGCGGGGATCAAGTTTTACAGCGATCTGATCGACGAGCTGTTAAAGGCGGGCATTCGCCCTCTGCTCACGCTTTATCACTGGGATCTGCCTCTTGCGCTTCAGAACAAGGGCGGGTGGCTCAATCCCGAAAGCGTCAACTGGTTTACCCGCTATGCAGAAGTCGTTTTCAAAGCGTACGGCGACCGCGTCAAGGATTTCGTTACGTTCAACGAACCGTTCGTATTTACCGATTTCGGATACGTGACGGGCGCGTTCCCTCCCGGAATCAAAGGGGATTACCGCTCTAAAATTTTGGCGGGGCATCACGTCCTGCAAAGCCACGGCAGCGCGGTGCGCGCCTTCCGCAAAATCGTGAAAGACGGCAGAATCGGGATCGTACTCGATTACGCTTATAACGCGCCTGCGACGCAATCGGAAGAGGACGTCGCCGCCGCGGCGCGCGCGAACGAGTTCTGGGCGGGCTGGTATTTCGAACCGATCGTATTCGGGCGCTATCCTCAGACGGCGGCAAAGTGGTTCCGGGAACGCGGGCAGCTCCCGCCTGTGACCGAAGCGGAAATGAAGCTGATCGCCGAACCGATCGACTTCCTCGGAATCAATCATTATTTCTGCAACTACGTCAAGGCGGATCCGAACAACCCGCGCGAAGGCACTGCGCCCGTCTATCCGCCCGTGCAGCACACCTTAATGAACTGGCCGATCACCGAAGACGGTTTCTACGAAATGCTCACTTATTTCCGTAAGGTTTTAAAGGTGCCGCTTGTGATTACCGAAAACGGAATTGCGCTCAACGATATCGTCACCGTCGAAGGAACGGTGGAAGATTACGACAGAATCGATTATATGAAGCGGTATCTTTCGGCGCTGTCCCGCGCGATCGAAGAAGGGCTCGACTGCCGCGGTTACTGCTACTGGAGCCTGCTCGACAACCTGGAGTGGGCGGCGGGCTTTAAAGACAGATTCGGTCTTGTTCACGTCGATTACAACACGTTAAAGCGCACGATCAAGCGTAGCGGAAGATGGTATTCCGCGCTGATCGACGAGAAAAACAAATAAGGACTTTTTATCCGCATTGCGGGTTGAAGAATAAGGAGGAAAATTATGCAAAAAAAATTGCTTGTGAGGGTCGGATTGCTTGCGGTTACGACTTCGCTCGGCTTCGGCGTACTCACCGCATGCGGAGGGAAGCAGGCGGAAACGTTTTCCGTGCCGCAGAACGTGACCGTATCGGGCGACACGGTATCATGGTCGGCGGTAGAGGGTGCGAGCGAAGGCTACACCGTTAAAATTTACAGCCAGACGAACGACGCGGGCAACACGGTAACGGTTTCCGAAGTTTCGCTCGATCTGCTCGAAGAAGTCGCTTACCTCGTCGAAGGGGAGAACCTGATTGCGGTCAAAGTCAACGCCGTGGGCAAGAAGAAGGAAAGCCCCTATTCCTCGCCCGTCACGTATACTTACGCGCCCGCGAGCGAGTCGCAAAACGCGCTCGAATTTATCGCGCTCGTGAACGCAATCGAAGGGACGGTTACGAAAGATTCGCTCGAAAAAATCGAGGCGGCGGAAGCGAAGTACGCCGCGCTCACTTCGGACGACAAAGCTTGGGATTCGGTAAAGTCGGCTAAGACGACGCTCGATCAGAAGCGCGCCGCTTACGACGCGCTGATTGCGGCGGAACACAAAGCCGCTGCGGAAGCGTTTATCGTGCAGGTCGAAGCGATCGATCCCGCAGCTTCCGACGCGCTTGCAAAACTTGACGCGGCGGACGCGGCGTATCGCGCTCTGCCCGATAAAACGCTCGACGGCGTAGCGGCGGCAAAAACTTCGCTCGACGCAAAACGCGCGGCGTACGAAGCGCATCTTGCAGAACAGGAAGCCGTGGCGGCAGCACAGGCGTTCATCAATCAGGTCAACGCGATCGGCGCGGTTTCGGAAGAAGGCGCGGAAGCAAAGATTACGGCTGCGGAACAGGCCTACGCACAGCTTTCCGCGGCGGCAAAAGCGGTTGCCGGCGTGGCGGAAGCAAAGACGTTGCTCGAAGAAAAACGCGCGGCGTACGAAGCGTATCTTGCCGAACAGGAAGAAGCGGCGGCTGCACAGGCGGCTGCAAACGCGTTTATCAAACAAGTCGGCGAAATTTCTCTTGCCGAAGAGGATTTGAACGATTTGGCGGTCGCAACGGCGGAAGCCGCGTACACGGCGCTTTCCCCTGCGGCGAAAGAGGTGAAAGGCGTGGCGCAGGCGAACGCGTTGCTCGCCGCTAAAAAAGCGGCGCGCGCGTTCATTAAAAACGTGAACGCGATCAACATCACGGCGGAAGGCGCAGAGGCAAAACTGACTGCGACGGAAGCGGAATATACTTCCCTTTCGGCGGGGCATGCCGTGATCCTGACCGACGTGAACGTGGTGTCTGCAAAGCAAACGTTGGAAGGAAAGCGCGAAAATTACAACGCTTACCTCGAAGTCAAGGAAGAAGCGGAAAACTTCGTAAAGAAGGTCAGCGCGATCGACATAACGAAACGCAACGTTACCGTTGCCGAGTTGGAAGCCGCGATCGAGGACGCATACGCGGCTTACGAGGAACTCAAACAAGAGGTGAAAGAAATCGTCGCCGATGCAAAATCCGCGCTCGACAACGCGGACGCGCAGGTGAAAGCGGCGAAAAAGTTTATCGCCAGCGTGGAATCGCTCGGCCCGATCGACGCAAATTCGGGCGCGAAGATCGAAGCTTCGAAGGCATTGTATCAGACGCTTTCTTCGGAAGGGAGGCAGATGACCGTCGTAACCGAAGCGAAGACGACGCTCGACGCGGCAGAGAAGGCGTGCCAGAATGCGGTGAAGTTGCAGGCTGCCGTCAAAGCGTTCAAAGAAACCGTCGACGCAATCGATACCGCGCAGGACAAAGCGCAGGCGATCGCCGCCGCCAAAACGCATTACGATACTCACGTGAAGGGCGAAGCCAACACGGGCGTTTATAACCTTTCGGGCGAAATCATTACAAAACTGACCGAAGCGGAACTTGCGTATTATAAATCGCTGGTCAACGCGATCGGCACGCTCGACGCGGAAAGCACGGAAGAGGAAGCGGAAGCGTATCTTGCGGCGCTCACCGCGGCGGAAGCGTACGACGTGCATGCGGACTGGGCTTCTCAGGCGAGCACGGATGCGGCGAAAGTTGCTTCGGCGCGCGAATCGTACGATACTTACGTGGCGACGGTCGGCTCGGTCGGCACCTTCCTTTCGGCAGTCGAGGCGCTGACTTCGGCAGACAAGGAATATGCGGGTCTGATTGCGGCGGCGAAGACTGCTTACGAAGCGATTGCAAAGGACGAGTTCGCGCTTGCGTTTGCAGGCGTTTCCGAAGCGAAAGACTCGCTCGACGAATACGACGCCGCGCATACGGAAGCGGAAGCGCTTGCAGGCAGATTTACGGCGGCAACGGAAGGGGCGAGTATCGGCAAAGAATCGTACAACGCGCTGACCGCGCTCACGAAAGAATACGCGGCGCTGACCGAAGGGCTCGTAAAAACCGTGTTTGACGCGGACTACTTCGCAGCGTATGAAGCCGCGGAAGCGTTCGTGACGCTCATTCGCGAAACGCCCGACTACAACGCCATCGAACGGTATCTTACCGAAACGGGCGCGGCGGATGGTTCGTATCAGGTCGTGATTATCCGCGCGTATAAAAACGTACTCGGTCAAAGACTGACGCTCAAAGAGGGTGAAATTCCTACCGTAAAGGTCACTTATACGCTGGGCGACGCGGAAGCCGTGACGGAAGAAAACATCGCTTTCGTCTATAACGAAAACACGCAGAACCCCGCTTACACCGCAACGCTCGTCACCGTGAACGGCGCTGACATGGCAAAAGCGCTTGCGCTCGATTACGAAATCGTCTATCCCGGCATGCAGCAGCCCACCGTCAAAACGGGTTCGGCGCATCTTGCGGCGCATACGGGCAATACGGTTTGGCTCAACGAGCAGGAAGGTATGCGCGCCGTGTTCACGGGGCCCAACGATACTTTGGCGTTTACCAACGCAAGCGGAATCGGGAACGTTTACGTCAACGTATACGTGACCGACGACATCGAGGCGGATACGGGCGACACGATGGTTACGTTTAAGAATCTTCCGATCGCTTCTCTCGTTCCCGTTCACGCGGGAATGACGGAAATCGAGTTCCGCCGCGCGATTGCAAAAGCCGCGCCCGAACTGTGCGACAAGAGCGACAGAACGGTGCGTTACGTGTTCTATGCGCGCGACACCCAAACCGTGGGAGAGGGCAGTGAAGCGTATACCGAAGTCACGCGTACTTCGATCAGAGGTTGCAGCGTGAGCGGCGAAACGCTTTTGCATCTCGTACCCGAAGATCGTTACTATACCATCCGCGACGACGGAAAAGATCCCGGCATCTGGCCCGGCGCCGACCACGCGTTCAGCTTGATCGGCGGCACGGTCGATTCCGCTCTGCTCGAACGGTTCAACGCCGTGCTTGCGGACGAAATGAAAGAGAACGCGCCCGAAACGCAGCTCACTGCGAACAATGCGAACGAATACGTAGGCATTTACTTCACGGTCAAGAGCGGAAACGAAGTCGTGTTCGAAAAAGAACTGGAACTCAAAAACCAGGCGTACTCCTATAAAAAGATGCGGTTGGATTGGCAGTCGCAATTCTATCGGGCGAATCCCGAAGCGGAAGACGGAAAAATCTTCGAGAACCTCACGTATTACGCGAACTATTACATTACCGACCGTACGCAGAACGACCTTGCCGAAGCGCTTCGCAAGTACTTCCCGCGCGGAATGCAGTGGCAGCTGACGACGGGGGACGAAACGGTGATGACGGAAGTTTCTTCGGTGACGTTTGCCAAGAGCGAACTTTCCATTCCCACCACCGCCGTCCGCAGGAGCGGGGATTTCCTGGAATTCCTGCGCGATCCGAACGGCAACGGCGACATCCTCGTCAACGGCGAAGCCGATTATGCGAAACTGACCTTCTACCGCACGGCGGAAGCGGATCAAGCGGACAGAACGGAATTTAACGCTTACATCCGTCTTGTGGAAGAGGACAACGACGACGGGCAGAAGATGCAGAACGTTTATCTGTATCTGAACCAAACGCCCGCGCTGAACGAACAGGGTTTAAAGTTCAACAACGATTACAAAGATTCTTATCTCGCGCTCGACGTCTTTAAGACTTGGTTTACCAACAACCAAAATCTGAAAATCGACGGCTTCGCGCTCCGTTGGGACGACGGTTGGAGCATGACCTCCGAATACGTAAGAAGCGAAAACAGCGCCTACCTTTACGGCGCGGTGTCCGAACCGATCGAACTTTCCGTTGCGGTAGAAAAAACGGAAATCCCGTCCGCGGCGCAAATCGGGTTCGACAACGCAGGAAACGTTACGTTCGTGCGCGCCTTCGAAGGTTGGAAAAACGGTGAAATCTTTACGACGGGCGCGGCGCAGGAAGTGGAAATCCGCTTCTTCCAAGGGGAAAGCGAAACGACGGATTATAAGATTTCCCTCCGCTACGATCCCGTAACGGGCGTGTGCAAGCTTTACGACGGCGAAACGGCAATCAGCGAAGCGCTTGCAGGCGGCGTAAAAGATTTGTGGTGCGACGGCGCAACCTTCAACAAGGCGATTCAAACGTATCTGGGCGACGATTCGTTCGATTACGTCGGCTGGAACTTCTACACCGTCATCGTCGCCCGCGAAGGGAATTTGATCTGGAACGGCGAGCGGGGCGAAGCTTCGCAAACGGTATCCTACACGTCCGCAGCATAACCGCGGCGCAAAACGCAAAACATTCAAACGGCTTCCCGAACGGCTTTTGCCGTTCGGGAACTTAATTCACGGAACATTCAGGAGATTTCATGAAGCGAAATAAAATTCTTTCCCTCGCGCTTGCGGGCTTGTTCGGTTGTACCACGTTTTTGGGCGGCTGCCGCCGTCCTACCCCGCCGCCGATCGTAAATCCCGATCCTCCGATCGTTGAAACCGAAGAAAAGATCACCTTCGTCGGCGCGGAGGACGTCACCGTAACCGCGGGACGCGCGTTCGATTGTTATGCGGGCGTGCGTGCGGCGACCGAATCGGGCAAAGACGTAACGGCGGCAATCACCGTTGCGGGCGAAGTGAACACCGCGCGGGCGGGCGAATATACGCTGACGTATTCCGCAGCCGAAGGCAAAGCGCGCGGCACGAAGACGCGAAAGGTCATCGTTTCCGCGAATCCGCTGCTCGATGAAACGCCCCCTCCCGTATATATATACGAAGCGGAAGAGCCTTTCAATATCGCAAAGGGCGTTGCCGTTGCGGCGGACGCGACTTCGAACGGGAGCGCGGAGAAGGCGGTGGACGGCGATCTTTCCTCCCGTTGGGAGAGCGACCACGGCGTGGACCTCGTCGATTACACGCTCGATCTCGGCGCGGTGTTGCCGTTGGAGAGCATCGTGATTTGCTGGGAAGCGGCGTACGCCGCCGATTATGCGGTGCAGCTTTCCGCCGACGGCGTTACCTACCGCAATTTTCAGTCGTTCGCAAACTGGCGCGCGGACATGGCGGGCGGTCAGCCCGCGCCGCTCACGCTCGAAACGGCGGGCGAGGAAGCGCGCTACGTGCGCCTGCATCTGACGAAGCGGGTTACCGCTTACGGATATTCCGTGTTCGAGTTACAGGTATTCGGGAAGAAGGGAACCGTGATTCCCGCGGAAAATTATCCGATCCATTTCGACGCGGCAAACGACCGCGGCGCCGACTGGGCGATTGCCGACGAGCAGTGGCTGCTCATCGATTTCGGCGGCACGAAGTCCTTCGACAATATGGAGCTGAGTTGGAACAACTGGCTTTCGCCCGTATCTTACGATCTAGAATCTTCGCTGAACGGAAGTGATTACACGCCGTTCCGTCTGGGCGACGGCGGGCGCGTGCTCGAAGCGCAGGGCAATCAGGCAAAGACGGTTTCGGCGCGCTACGTGCGCGTGAATTTACACAAGCGCCGCTTCTATTCCAACGCGTACCGCATCAACCAGATCAATTTCAAGCGCGGCGGAACGGAATTTACCAACGAAGAAATCGAACGGTGCCGCGTGCGGGCAAGTTCGGAATCGGCGGGTTTCCCCGCTTCCAACGCGTTAAAGCGGGACAATTATTCCACTTGCTGGGCGAGCGCGTACGATGCGGCTGCAGTGGTCGCAACCCTCGGCGGGAAGGAATACCGCGCGCTTCCGCAGACGTTCGATCTGGGCGAAGTCAAACGGGTGGGACGGATCGATTTGTACTGGCGCGGCGACGACGGCAGAAAGGGCAAATATTACGATTTGCAGGTGAGCGATAACGGCGTCGACTATACGACGGTGTTCCGCCAGACGCACGGTGACACCGCCTTGCAGCACGTTTATTACTTCGGCGCAGCGCGTTTTCTGCGGGTGCTCGACTGGCAGAACGCGAACGCGGAACGCTTTCAGCTCGAGGGGATTACCGTGCATTCGCAGTATCCCACCGAGCAGAAAATCGAATACGATACGGCGCTGACCTTTCCCGATTTTCAAATCATCGAAACGGAAAACGGCAGCTACGTGACGGGCGATCTCACGTTTCCGACTTCCAAGCTGATCGCTTATTTAGACGAGAGTCTGCGCGGAAAACCCGTACCCAGCAACGACTGGTGGCAGTCGCTCATGATCGACGATCACGGGCACGCCATGTATCTGAATCCGCTCGTTGCAAAATTCACTTCGGAAGGGCTTGCGCTCACCAACCCCGGCGACGGCTACTATTCGGGCGACAACCCCGGCAACGGCAGGCAGACGATCAACGTGGACGTGCGCGATCTCACGATCGGCTACGCGGGCATTACGCAGCAGGCGAGCGTGCGCGTCACGGGCTATTCCGATTACGCGATCACCGCCGCCGTGTCGCAGAAAAAAGGCGTGGACGACATGACGGTAACCCTTTCGCAGGGCGCGCTGTACGCGTACTGTCTGTTTGCCCGCCCCGAACGCGCGCAAATCGTTTCCGACAATTTCGTCGCCTTTTACGATCTGAACGGCAAGGAAATTCTGACGGACGGCGTTTACCGCGGAGATTGCGTCGTAGCGTGCGTGCGCACGCACAGCGGATACGAAAACGGCATTGAAAAGGGCAACGCGCGCGAATACGAGGAACGGTATTACGTGATAAGCGTTCCGCCCGAAACGCAGTTCAGCAGAAGCGGAAAAACGCTTTCGGTGAACATGACGGAGGGGAACTATCTTTCCGTCGGCGCGATGAGCGGCGTGAATACCGTTTCGCAGGCGCAAGCGCAGGAAGAGGGCGCGCACGGCGCGCTTGACGCGCGGGAAGCCAAGCTCATGCACGAACACGGTTACGCGTTTATCGCGAACACGCTGTGCCCCTATTCGTTCGAAGAGGAAATTTCTATCGTAAAAACGGAATACCGCGTGCAGACCGTGTGCGTGAGAAACGGCTTCTCAAACGAAGCGTATACGGCGTTTTTGCCGCACCAGTACAAGAAATCGACGAACGCGCTTTCGGACGCCTACGCGTACAAGACGGTGCGCGGAGACGTGCGCGCGCATGCGGGCAACGTCTACGAAACGGAAGACGTCTTTTACGGCATCGTACCGCAGTTCGTAGAGCCTACCGCGCAGGGATATCAGACTTCCAAACTGTACGGCGCGATCGGGGAACTTTACGCCAACGTGGGCGGCGACAAATCGCCGGAAGAGAGCAACCTCATTTCGGGCGATCCTTACTGGCAGGGCAAGAACCTGCATCCGATGGCGCTTGCGGCGCTCGCCGCCGATCAGCTCGGCGCGACCGATCTGCGCGATCAGTTTCTCGAAAAGATCGAATACGTGCTGGAAGACTGGTTTACTTACACGCCCGGCAACGAACCGCACGACGCGTACTTCTACTACGATACCGAGTGGGGCACGCTGTATTATAAAAACAGCGAATTCGGCGCGAACGTCAACCTTGCAGACCACCATTTTACGTACGGATATTTCACGCTGGCGGCAGGGGTTGTGAGCGCGTTCGATCCCGCGTTTGCAAAAAAATACGAAGATATGATCATGCTCATGATCCGCGATTACATGAACCCTTCGCACAACGACGCGCTCTTTCCCTACATGCGCAATTACGACGTGTTTGCGGGGCACGGCTGGGCGGGAGGTTATGCCGATAACGACGGCGGGAACAATCAGGAATCGGCGGGCGAAGCGCTCAACAGCTGGGTCGGGGCGTATCTGTACGCCGTCGCCGTCGGCAACACGCAGATCCGCGACGCGGCGATTTACGGCTTCACCACGGAACTGAACGCGATCAAACAGTACTGGTTCAATTACGGCGGGGATTCGTTCGGCGAATTTTATCCGTTCGGTACGCTCGGTCAGCTTTACGGCGCGTCCAACTTCTTCGGCACGTTCTTCAACGGCGAACCGCTGTTCATGTACGGGATTCATATGATTCCGGGCGGAGAGTTTTTGTCGGGTTACGCTCTGAACGATCACGAGCGCGAACGGCTGGAAAACGTGCTCGATCAGATGAAAAAGGAGCAGGCGAGCTGGAATTTTTCCGCGGCAGACGAGAGCCACCGCGAAATCTACGCCTGGCAGCATATCTTTATTCCGATGACCGCCATGTACGATCCCGACGCGGCAATCGCATGGTACGAACAACTGGGCGGCAAAGTGGGCAACACGTCCGAAGCGTTCAACGTGTACCACATGATTTATGCAATGAAGTCGCTCGGCGGCAGAACGACGGATATTTATGCGGCGGGCGGCGCTTCCGCAACCGTTTATCAAAAGGACGACGCTTATACCGCGATCTGTTGGAATCCGACTTCCGCGCCCTTGACGGTGACCTTCCGCAATGCGGACGGAATTACGGGGAGCGCGGTGATCCCCGAGCAGTCGCTGGTTTCCGTCGATCCGACGGAGCATACGCAGACCGTGGAACGGTATCGCGACGTAGGACAGTCGGACGCAAACGCCTTTACGCAATCGAGCGAAGGGGTTACGGCGACGGAAGCGGGCGCGTCGTTCGATCGGGGCGCCGCGGAATACAAACTCTCGTTCGGCGCGGCGCAGGAATACGGCAGACTTTCGCTCGAAGGCACGCTGGAAGACGCGCAGCTGTTCGTCGGCGGCAGGGAGCTTCCGCTCACGAAAACGCAAACTGGCTACGCGACCGATCTTGTCGTACTCACGTTCAAACAGGACGTGATGGTGCGCGCTTCGGGCGGATTGCTCAAAAAAATCGGCTATGCGTACGCAAGCCTTTCGCCGATTTCACTCGACGGCGCGACCGTTGCCGCTTCCTCCGAGAACGGGATCAACCGCGCGGAATGCGTCCTCGAAGCGGGAACGTCCTCCCGTTGGGAATCCGAACACGGCGAAGGGCCGCAGCGGCTGGAACTCACGCTTGCCGAAGCGGTAAAAGTTTATCAAATGACGATCGTCTGGGAGGCTGCGTCGGCTGCGGAATACGAAGTGTATTTTTCGGGCTCGGATGCGGGCGACGACTGGGTGCGGGTGTTCCGCGGCAGTTATACCGCGGGCGCGAGAACGGACGTCGTTGCGCCGGAGATCGTGATGAACGTAAAACGCATACGGATCGAATGTTTGAAACGGACGACGAATTACGGGTATTCGATCTTCGAAATCGGACTGCGCGGCGTATGAGGTGAAAAATAAAAATAACGGGAATGGTTTCCCGTTATTTTTTTATGCTTGCCGCAAGGAAATGAAAAAGTAAGATTTTCCTTCTTTGCGTTCGTAACGCAGTTCTCCGTTCATCGCCTCGATCATGTTTTTGCAGATGTAAAGCCCCAGCCCGCCCGTGTCGCCCTCGTTTTCCGAAACATAGGGCCGGAATGCGTCCAGATCGTCGGGAAGCCCTTTTCCGTCGTCCCAAATCGTCAGTACGATTCGGTTTTTCATGGCTTTCGCGGAAAGGGCGATCGTCGAACAGTCCGCGTGTTCCACGGCGTTCATGATGATGTTGGTCATTGCGTTTTCCAGCCCCTGTGTCTTTACGAACACTCTGTACGGCTTTTCGACGAGGTTTTTCAGCAGTATGCCGTTCGCTTCGCAGTCGGGGCGGTGGAAGTCGCACAGACTTTTGCAGAGCGCGTTTAAATCGGCTGTCTGCGAAGGTTCCGCCAAATAATTGTAGCGTGCGAATCGGGCGATTTCCGAAAGATTTGAAATCACGCGGTTGTTGTTCTGCCTGATCTGGTCGAGTGCTTTGCGCTGTTCGCCGTCCGTTTCCTGTGCGATTACCGTATCAAGAAACGCAACTGCGGAAGAGAGGGGCTTTTTCATATCGTGCGATAAAAACCGCAGCAGCTCGTCGCGTTCGCCGATCACCGCTCGGATGTCCTCTACCTGCCGTTCCACTTCCAAATTCAAATTTGCGGTGAGGTACGCGTTCGCGCGCTCGGTATCCCGAAAAACGAGGAACACGCTGACGAACGTCATGACTGCGGTGAAAGCGTGCAGCCAGAACGATGCGTTCGTCTGCGCCAAGAAGGCAGGCGGAAAAAAGACGGAGGCGATTGCGGTTACTGCGACCGTAAGCGTGTAAATGAGTTTAAGAACGCCGTGTTCGCTCTCTTTTTCCGTTGTCGCGATCGCAACGAACGCAAGCAGCGCGCACGCGTTGACCGCCGTGATTACGGTGCAAACGATTCCCAGCGCCTGCGCCGCGCGAAAGCCCGTAAACGGCATGAGAAACGCAAGCACGCCGCCCAGTAGGGCAAGGGCGGAAAAACAGCGCGCGGCAGGGAAACGGCGGAAGTTTTTTCCTACGGAAAGCAACGCGCCGACCATCGTAACCGCGCCGCCCGAAAGGGATACCGCAACCCAGAACAAGGGCGCCGCCGTTGCCTGAGCGAGCGTAAAATTTGCGAAAAATGCGAGCAGAATTCCGCCGGTCAGCGCGATTGCCGGCAAAAAAATCTTCGTTTTTTTCAGAACGGCGAGCACCGCGAATACGCCGATTTCCACTAAGGCGAGCACGGTAAATGCGATCAGCAGATTTGACGAAACGTTTTCCATTTCTTTTACCGCCGATTCCGTTCCGACGAGCGCGGGTTTCCCGATTCCCGTGTAAGCCGTGCCCGAAGATTGATAGTGTACCGTCACGATCTGTGCCGACCGCAGGGTGTCGTCCAACGTTTTGCGTTTGGTATAAAACTGCAAGTTCATGAAGGTTTCTTCCGTTTCGGGCGAAAACCGTTCGGTTTTTTTATCGTAACTGGTGTTGAATTCGATGAAATCGTAATTTTCGATTTCGCCGTGACGGGCGATCAGCTGCGATTTCAAATATACGTTCGAAGCGGAAAATACGCCGGGCAGCGCAAAGGTAAAATGCCAGTAATCGCCGATTTTGTATCGGTTGAGCGCTTCGCTCTTTTCGTGAAAGAGCTCGTCGAAAGGGTCTAAATTTAAAACGACGAAAATAAACGTTCCTTTTTCCGCAAAGCGAAAATCTGTATTCAGGTCGACGATCGTCATTTTTTCGGGCAGTACGTTCGGGCGGATGAACGCGTCGGGCACGTAATTGACTTTGGTAATTTGCTGCAAGTCGGCAAAGTCTTCGATTCGGATCGCCGTTACGTCTTTTCCGATTTCGTACGTTTTTTCCACGGGCACGCTTTCGCCCGTTTCTTCGTCCGTGTTGAAAAAGGTCTGTGTGATAATACCCGTCGTTTCGGGTACGGTCACAACCGCATCCGCCGCCGTGAAAAAGAAGATAAGCAAAAAAGCAATCAGAATCGCGAGCGCGCAACTCAGGACGGTAATGCGTTTTGCCTGCCGTCCGAACGCTCTGTTGTTTTTTTCGGAAAGATTGTTCATGGTTTACATTATATCACGTTTTTACTTTGTGTTCAAGGCGCGGGCGGAAAATCTAACCTAAAATTACAAATACACCAAATTGTAAGAAAAAGGTATGACAAATTTATAAAAAAACGTTGAAAATTTGTGCGCCGTGTGATATAATTGTGAACGGTTCCGCAAGAGCGGAGCGTTTACAAACGGAGAGTAAAATGAAAATTGCGATTACCGGGATTACGGGGAACATGGGGCAAGCCGTGTTGGCGGCGATCGAGGGGGAGGAATATTTAGAAAGTATCCGCCTTTTATGCCACAGCCGTAAAAGAATGAAAAAACTGTTGAAACGCCATAAAGGTGTCCGCAAAAAGACCGTTCTCGTTCAGGGCAGCGTTGCCGACGCGAACGCCTGCAAACAATTGATTGAGGGGTGCGATCTCGTGATCAACATGGGCGCGGTGATTCCGCCCGCCTCCGATAAATCGCCCTTAAACGCGATCGAATGCAACGAACGGGGCGCAGACGCGCTCGTTTCCGCGATCGAAGCGGTCAGGGAAAATCAACCCCGTCTTCTGCACGTTTCCACCGTGGCGCTGTACGGAAACCGTACCGAACCGCATATGTTCGGCAGGGTGGGCGATCCTTTACTCGTCAGCCCGTTCGACGTTTACGCCGTTACGAAGCTGCGCGGGGAATTCCGCGTTCTGGAGAGCGAAATCGCGCAGTGGGCGGTATTCCGCCAAACGGCGATGCTGCACCCGCAGATGCTTTCAGACAACATGCACGACGGTCTGATGTTTCACACTTGTTTCGACGCGCCGCTCGAATGGGCGACCGCGCACGACAGCGGGCTGCTCGTGCGCAACTTTTTGCGCAGAGTACACGCGGGCGATTTGCCCGAAACGTTCTGGAAGCGCTGCTACAACATCGGCGGCGGCGCGCGCAACCGCATTTGCGGGATTCACACGCTCAGCGACGGCATGTCGCTCGTGGGCGGCGGCGCGGAAGATTTTTTCCGCCCCGGCTACAACGCGACGCGCAACTTCCACGGCGTCTGGTTTTCGGACGGGCACGTGTTGAACGATTTGTTTTCCTATCAGACGCAGACGGTAGAAGATTACTGGAAGGAAATTCTGCGCCTGCACCCCGTGTATAAACTGGGCAAAATCGTTCCCAAGGGGCTCATTCGCACGTTTGCGATCAAGCGCCTGTTAAAGGACGACAACGCGCCCGCATACTGGGCAAAGCACAACGACGAAGCGCGTCTGCTCGCCTATTTCGGCGGACGGGAAGCATACGAAAGTTTGCAGAAAAAAGGTTGGAAAGACTGTGCGCCGATCGCGCGTTACGATTCCGAAAGCGGCGTTTCGGATAACGAAAGATCGGTGGATTACGGCTTCGATTTTTCGAAAGCGGACGAAGAGATCACTCTGGAAGATTTAAAGAGCGTCGCCGCCGCGCACGGCGGGAAGCTTTTGAGTACGGAATTTCCTGCGGGGGTGGGTATGTACGCGAAACTCGAATGGGAAACGCAAGACGGCGAACGCTTCACCGCGACGCCGTACACGGTGCTGCGCGCCGGACACTGGTACAACCCCGTTTACCGCTCTTACGTTTGGGATTTCGACCGTCTGAGTAAAAAGGATAAGGTGTTTGCTTCGATCTGGTACGATTCGCACGGCACGGACGAAGACGTGCGCTATTATCTCGACGAAAAATTCGGCGCGCACGCCGAAAAGACGGCGCAGGCATGAAAGTTTTAATCGTAACTTTTTCGGGTACGGGCAACACGAAAAAAATTGCCGAAGCGTATCGGAGCGCGCTTATCGCACGGGGCGCGGAAGCAGATTGTCTGTATCTGCCCTTACAGGAAGAACCCGATTACGGCGCGTACGATCTGATCGGAATCGGTTACCCGATTCACGGTTTTAACGCGCCCGCGAACGTGCTGGCGTTTGCAAAATCCTTGCCGAACTTTGCGGACGGGAAGCGGGCTTTCATTTTTAAAAGTTCGGGCGAGCCGGTGCGCATGAGCGACGTGTCGTCGTTGAAGCTGATTCGAATTTTAAAGAAGAAGGGCGTTTCGGTTCTCAACGAATATCAGTACGTCATGCCCTACAACATCATTTTCCGCCATACCGACGCAGAAGCGTACAGAATGTGGGAAACGGCGCAAAGGCTTGTTCCCGCCGACTGTGCGGAAATCCTTGCAGGCAAGCCCCGCCGCGTCAAGCGTATGTTTTTGGGCGGATTTTTGGCGTGGGTGTTGCGGATCGAACACTGGGGCGCGCGGTTCAACGGCAAACGCTATCGCGTGAACGATCGCTGCATTCACTGCAACAAGTGCGTCAAAAATTGCCCCGCGCACAATATCTGGGTGAGCGACAAGGGGGATTTCCGTTTCGGAAAAGAATGTTTGATGTGCATGCGGTGTTCTTTCCTCTGCCCGGCGGACGCGATCAAGATCGGATTTTTCGGCGGGTGGAAGGTGAACGGCGCTTATTCGTTTGCAAAGCCCGAGAACGACGCGCCCGTGCAGAAAAACGGACACGAAAAGTATTGCGCCAAAGCGTACGAGCGCTACTATGCCGAAGCCGAAAAGCGGATTGCGGCATATGAAAAAGCAAACTGAAAAGGCAGTCTCCGTCGGGAGACTGCCTTTTTTAAACGAGCAGATCGGCAAGCGTATAGCCGGAAAGAAATTCGTAAACCGTTTCGTCGAGCTTTTTCCAGATCGGAAGGGTGGGGCAGGTGCCCGCATTCGGGCAGGAACCGTTTCCCGAACAGCCCGAAACCGCAATGCTCGTTTCCGCTTCGCTTAAAATTTCGGCGACCGTATAATCCCGCGGAGCGCGCATCAGGCGGTAACCGCCGTTCTTCCCGCGCGAAGCTTCTACGAATCCCGCTTTTACGAGGGACGCCGTAATGTTTTCGGCATATTTGTGCGGAACGTGCTGCGCTTCGGCGATGCGTTTGAGCGAACGGAATTCGTTGCTCTTTGCAAGTTCCGTCATCAGGTGCAGCGCGTACCTGCCTTTTGTGGAAACGATCATTCTTCTTCACCGCCGTGCGCGCATTCGTAGTTTAACAGTTCTTCGCTTACGGGCAGATCGTGTTTGCGGTAATAGTCGATGATCGCGTTTTTAATCGCTTCTTCGGCAAGCACCGAGCAGTGCATTTTGTGTGCGGGAAGCCCGTCCAACGCTTCGGCAACCGCCTTGTTGGTGAGTGCGAGCGCTTCGGAAAGGGGTTTGCCCTTGATGAGTTCGGTCGCCATCGAGCTGGAAGCGATCGCGCTTCCGCAGCCGAAGGTTTCGAACTTCACGTCGGCGATCACGTCGCCTTCGATTTTCAGATAAATTTTCATGATGTCGCCGCACTTTGCGTTGCCGACTTCTCCCACGCCGTCTGCGTTTTCGATGACACCCACGTTGCGCGGATTGCGGAAATGATCCATTACTTTTTCGGTATAAAGCGCCATATATTTGCTCCTTTTCGGTAAATTTATAAAATGAACTGCCGTTTTCCCGCTTGCAGATCCCGCCAGACGGGGGAGAACGCGCGGATTTTTTCGACGACTTCCGCAACCGATTCGATCAGATAATCGACTTCTTCTTCGGTATTGTTTTCGTCGAGGGTGAGCCGCAGGGAGCCGTGCGCGACGTCGTGCACTCTTCCGATTGCGAGCAGTACGTGCGAAGGGTCGAGCGAGCCTGAGGTGCAGGCAGAGCCGGAAGAGGCGTCGATTCCCTTGTCGCTGAGGTACAGAAGCAGCCCTTCGCCTTCGATGCCTTCGAAACAAAAACTCACGTTGCCGGCAAGCCTTTGGTTGCGGTCGCCGTTCAATGCACAGTGCGGAATTTTCAAAAGCCCTTCGATGAGTTTCTCGCGCAGCGCGGTAACCTTTTTCGCCGCTTCCGCCATGCCGGCTTCCGCTTCGCAGAGCGCGGTTGCCATGCCTGCGATTGCGGGCAGGTTTTCCGTCCCCGCGCGCTTCCCGCGTTCCTGCGCGCCGCCTTCGACGAGGGGGAATAGGGGGGCGTCCGCTCTTGCGTACAGTGCGCCGATCCCGCGCGGACCGCCGAATTTATGCGCGGAAAGGGCGAGGTAATCGCAGTTCAGCGCTTTTACGTCGACGGGGATATGACCGACCGCCTGTACCGCGTCGGTATGAAAGAGCACGCCGCGCGCTTTGCAGATCGCGCCGATTTCGGCGGCGGGTTGCAGCGTCCCGATTTCGTTGTTGGCGAGCATGACGGAAACGAGGCAGGTGTTTTCGTCGATGGCTTTTTCCGCGTCCGCGACGGAAACGATTCCGTCGTTCCCCGCAGGGAGCAGTACGATTTCGTAACCTTCCTTTTTCAGCTGTTCCAAAACGTGCAGGACGGCGTGGTGTTCGATCGCCGTAGAGACGATTTTTTTCTTTCCTTTTTTCGCGCCGAATTTCGCGGCGCTCAGAATCGCCTGATTGTCCGCTTCGCTGCCGCCGGACGTGAAAACGATTTCGCGCGGCTGCGCGTTGATCACGCGCGCGATTCGTGCGCGGCTTTCCTCTAAAACTTCCTTTGCGGCTTGTCCCGTTTCGTGCAGGCTCGAAGGATTCCCGAAGTATGCGCGCGCGGTGCGAACGTAAGTTTCAAGCGCCGAAGGGCGGATTTTCGCCGTTGCGGCGTTATCGGCATAAACTTGCATTGCCTTCTCCTTAATTCCTATATTTCCGATAGGAATTATAGCATTGTAACCGTTCGCTGTCAAGCGTTTTAAAAGCGGAAATCAAAAAACGCTCCCGAAAGGGAAGCGTTTTTTAAGTTTCATTTAGTCTGCCTTAAAAGGAAGCAGAGCCGCGACTCTCGCGCGCTTGATCGCAACCGCAACCACTCTCTGGTGCTTTGCGCAGGTGCCCGTCATTCTGCGGGGAAGGATCTTGCCGCCTTCGCTCACGAATTTGCGGAGCTTCGCCGTATCCTTGTAATCGATTTCCGATTTTTCCTGGCAGAAAAGGCAAACCTTTTTATAGTTCTGCTTTTTATAGTTCTTTTTAGCAGGTCTGCCCTCGCGCTGTTCGCGGGGCTGGGTCTCCTTGTTTTCCTGTTCCTCGGTTGCCGCAGGAGCAGCGGTTTCAACTTCGGCTACTTTTACTTCTTCTTCCATGATAACTCCTTATTTTTTAGTGCGGTTCTCAGAACGGAATATCGCCGTCGTCGTCGAACGCTTCGAGCGCAGGTTTCTTTCTTGCGGGAGCGGGTTTTTCGCTCGCCGCGGGAGCGTCGTAAAAATCGTCCCCCGCGTTCGCGTTGCGTTGGGTAAGGAACTCAACGTCCTGCGCAATGACGTCTACCACAGTGCGGCGGGCGCCCTGGTTGTCTTCGTAGTTGCGGATCTGAACGCTGCCCGAAACCGCGACTTTGCTTCCCTTTTTGGTGTAGCGCGCGATGTTTTCGGCAAGTCCGCGCCAAGCGGTTACGTTAAAGAAATCGGTCTGGCGCTCGCCGTCGGCAGAGGTGTAGGAACGGTTGACGGCGATTGCAAAGTGGCAAACGCTTACCCCGCCCGAAGTTTCGGTCAATTCGGGATCTCTCGTTAAATTCCCGATTAAAAACACCTTGTTCATGTTCAGTTCTCCTTAACTTTCGTAATTACGCGCCGTAATACGTCGCTCGAAATTCCCGCAACGCGGTCGAGCTCTTTGATCGTCTCGCCGTTTGCCTGGAACGTCATCAGCGCGAAAAACGCGTCCTGCTTGTAAGCGATGGGATAAGCCGTCTTCTTTACGCCCCACTTATCCGTGGATTCAACGGCGCCGCCCTGCGAAGCCACGATATCGGCATACTTTTTCAGTTCAGCCTCTCTCGCTTCTTCTTCCATGTCGCTTTTGAGCAGAATCAACATTTCATACTTCTGCATACTTTTCACCTCCCGGTCTTTACGGCATACCTTTGTAAAAGGCATGCAAGGTTTTTTCGTTCTTTTATTCTACTATATTTTGTTCGGCAAGTCAACGCCTTTTCAGAGCCTTTCTCGTATTTCGCATAAATTTTTAAGGAAGAGAGGGCAAACTGCTCAGCGTGCCGATCAAATACTGCACGTATTGAATGACGCCCGAAATGCTCAGTTGATTGAGATTTTCGTATTCTTTCAAAGAATCGGGCTTAAACCGTTCGGGCAATATCTGATAGGGATTGGTTGCGATGAATCCGTGCGCGTACATTTTTCCGAGCGACATGTTGTTTAAAAGATCGGTCACGCCGGTAATGTTTTCGCTGATGTCGAGCACCTTCATATCGAAATTGGAAACGATGTTGCCGTTTGCGTCTTCGGTGCAGAAGAGCAGATACCATACCCCGTCGAAGAAGCGGTCGAGTTCGTCGTAGCCGCCTTCCGTTTTTTGCATGCGGTAGCGTTCGGTCACCCGATCCGAACCGATCGGTTCGTTAATCCCTTCGGCGAAATAACGCATTTCCGCTTCCGTGCGGGTAACGTAGTAAAGTGTGCCGTCCGTCGCGCGATAGACGCGGTAGGACGTTGCTTCGATGAGGATATCGCCGTTTTCGGCGGCTTCGTATACGGTTTCGCCGATCCGATAGCCCGTCACGAAGCGGTCGAGATCGATGCGGACGCCTTGTTCGTCGTTATAAAAGAATCCGTAATCGTCTTCTTGAACGTCGTCTTCGTTGCCCTCGTAGGGGAGGGAGGGGACGGAAGCGTCGTAGCTGACTGTCTTCCATTCGTATACGGGTTCGACCGTGATTCTGTGTTCGAGATAGCCGCTCGTTTTGCCCGTCTTGACGATCGCGGATTCGTCCGCAATGCGGTCGCCGTTGGTTGCGAACCAGCCGAGGCTCAACTGCAGGCCGTTTTCATGAACGTAATAAATTTCCACGGGATTCTGCGCGGTGATTTCTACAGGAATCGGAATCAGATGAGACATACCCGCCACCAGCATATTGCTCTTGTAAGCCTGCATGATTTCGGCGTACGTACCCGTCGTGATTTTTACGGCTTTCGCTTTGTTTTCTTCGGAAAGATTTTCGTAAGCGCTGTGGTTGTCGGACACCGCTTTGCTCATTGAAAGATACGAGTATATTTCTTCGCCGAATACGTCGGACACCGTTAAATCCTGAATATCGTCGGCAAGCGTTTTCAGCGTGCTGTATTTCAGATTTTTCAAAATTTTGTTGCCGTCCAGATCGCCGTCGAGAATATCGCCGAGGCAGACGGAATCGAGCGCGCCGCTGAATTCTCCCAAACGGGTGTCTTTGAGCTTTTGCAGAATTTTCGCGGAGTCGGCGTCGATGGAGAGCACGTCGCCCAACGTGAGCGTGTTGATTTTGTTCTGGCTCATCAGGTCGGTGATCCGCCAGTCGGAAATGGCGTTCAGGAGCAGGGAATCGCTGTTTTCCATGCCGATGATCTGCGAAATTTTTAAGCGTTCGATGCGGCTTTGCTGTTTCATGTCGGCAAGCGTCCAACCGCTGATCGCGCCCAGCAATCCGCCGTCCGCGCCCGTGATCACGTCGCCGATTTTCAGAGTTTCGATCGTATTCTGATCTTTCAGATCGGCGATCGTCCAGTGCCCGATTGCGGCCATCAGCCCCGTAGCGTCGTCGCCGACGCCTAAAACCTGCCCGACGTTTAAATCGTCGAGGACGGAGGGATCTTTCAGATCGCCCAGTTTTTTATCTTTCAGCGCCTGCATCAGACCGGAATCTCCGTCTTCCACGCCCAGAACGGTGCCGAGGCTGAGATCGTCGATGATCGCCTGATCGGTCATTTCGCCCAGACTTTTTCCGCCCAGCTCCTGCATGAGCGCGGAGGAGGTATCGTTGATTTCGAGAATCTCGTTGAGTTTGATTCCGTTGATTTTATCCTGTTCGGTCAGATCGGCGATCGTCCAGTTTGCAAGCGTTTTCATGAGTCCGGAAGCGCCGTCGTCGATCTTTACCAGATCGCCGATCTTTGCTCCGCCGATCAAATCGGCGTCGGGCGCGGTCAGATCGCCCACCGTTTTTTTGGATTTTCCTTCGAGCATGACGACCGTTCTCGTTCCGTCGTCGTTTTCTTCGACGTAATAGTCGCCGTTTTCGTAGGATTGCGTTTCTTCGTCGTATTCCGCTTTCGTGCCGTATGCAAGGTACAGCATCGCGGGGTCGGAATCGGGCGTTACCGAAAGCAACGCTTCGACTTCGAGGTCGTTGATCAGACTTTGCGCGCCCGTCGTCAGATCGCCGATGGTGGTGGCGGAGGTCGTTCCGTTTTCGTTCTTTTTAAAGCAGAGCGCTTTCATGATCGGGTCGGCGTCGGGGTCGTTTTCTTCGATGCCCAGCGCGTCGGCAAGCGCAATGCCTTTTACGAGTTCGCTGCCCTGTTCGGTGAGGTCGGCGATCGTGTTTTTGATTTTCACGGGATTGCCCGCTTCGTCCATGCCGTCTTTGTAGCAGATCGCAACCATGAGCGGGTCGCCGTCCGGCGATATTTTCAGCGCGTCGGCAAGGGCGATTCCCTTTACGAGTTCGCTGCCCTGTTCGGTCAGTTCGCCGACGGTGACGGCAACTTTTTCCCCGTCTTCTCCCTCTTTGTAAAGAATGGAAACCATGAGCGGATCGGCGTTGGGGTCGTCTGCTTTAACGCCCAGTACTTCGGCAAGGGCGATGCCTTTGAGCAGTCCCTGCGGATCGTTCATCATATCGCCGACGCTCGTCATTTCGCCGTTCGATTTGTACAAAAGCGCTTTGAGCACGGGGTTTTCGGGATCGACGCTGTTGCCGAGTGCTTCGGCAAGTTTTACGGATTTCAACAGATCGACCGCGTTCTCACCCATAAAGTCGCTCACGGTCGTCTTTACTTTCACGGGATCGCCGTTTTCGTCCAGAACGGGATTTCCGTTTTCGTCCAACTTGTCTTTATAGCAAAGAGAGGTTACGATCGAATTCGGCTTGCCGCCCGCAAGTTTTAAAACGATTCCTTCGAGTTCGACGTTGGGCAGTACTTGGTCGGAAAAATATTTGCCGATCGAATCGAACCGCACGGATTTGAGCGCGTCGAGGTCGAGATCTACGCCCAGATCCTTGATCTGCCCGTTTACGCCTTCGAGCAGTTTGGAAAGGGCGGGCGTGTATTTGTCGAAAGAGCCGAGCGTCATCGAGCCGGCGCCGCCCTTGAACAGGTCGGCGACTTCGGTCACGAGATCGAGTACGGATTTCTGCGCCGCGTATTCGGTTACGATTTCGCTCGTGTTGACGTTGGCGATCTTTAACAGATCGTTCACTTTGGCTTTGGTCCCCGCATAGGCGAATCCGCCCGCGAGCGCGCCGAACGCACCGAAGAACCCGATGACGAACGCCAGACATACCGAAAGAATGCGCGCGAAAGAATTGCGCGGCACGTAACGGAAACGGCGGGCGATCTTGCCTTCTTTCACGAGTTGCTTTTCGTATTCCCACTGGCGTTTTTTCAGCGCTTTGCGTTCTTTCCGGTTGAGCCGTTTCTTCTTTTCGGGGAACGCTTCTTCGCGTATTTCTTCCGTCCGTTTTTCTACGGGAACGAGCCCCGTTTCTTCTTTGTTTTCATCGAATTTCGCCATCCGATTACCTCCTAGCGACGAGGAAACGTTCCGCCCCGTTCACTTCATATTCTCCGATCCTTTCCGCAAGAAAAATATCCCCCGCGGAAAATTGCGCTTCGCCGCGCGCCCACTTGATAAACCCGTTTCCCGCACAGATTTTTACGTAATCTTCGGCGCCTGAAAAGAGCTTGAAGCGCTTGCCCGTGATCCGCAGCAGACCTTCCGCCTTTTCCAGAACGCAGCCCTGTACGGTGCGCGGAGGGCCGAAAGGGAGCGCTTCGGTAAATTTGCCTTCCGCTTGATCGGAAAGGATTTTAACGAGTTTCATAGGTGTATTATAATATACGGGGGATAAAAAAGCAAGTGATTTGAAAAGACAACATTTCCCTATTATAATACCCCTCCCCGCCGATCATGCGGGGAGGGGTATGATTCACTCTTCTTCGCCGCCGCCGATTGCGCGGAAGGAATCGAGTTTGCGGCCGATCGTATTCGTGCGTTTTTCGGCGCTTTCCACGCTGTCCTGCGCCTCCTGCAATTTGCGTCTGGTCTTTTCGAGCAGTTCCGAAAATTTGGCGAAATCGACGCGGAACGAATCGAGCATCTGTCGCAGCTCTCCCGACCGTTTTTCGATCGCCGCCGTGCGGAATCCCGTTTGCAGGGTGGAAAGCAGCGCGCCCAGATTCGTCGGCCCGCAGGCGATGATGCGGCGGCGGTGCAGGTAGTCGGCAAGTCCCGCCGACCGCGCCACTTCGGCGTATAGTCCCTCCGAAGGCAGGTACATGACCGCGAAATCCGTCGTCATAGGGGGCAGAACGTATTTTGCGGCGATGGAGTCGGCTTGCACCTTTACGACTTTTTCCAGATTTTTACGCGCTTGTTCCTCGCCCGCTTTGTCGCCGTGTTCCGAACAGAAAACCAGCCGGTCGAATTCTTCGACGGGGAATTTGCTGTCCACGGGCAAGTACACGGTTTCGCCGTCTTTGGAAGGGAGCAGGATCACAAAATCCACGAGTGAATTTTCGAGCGGATTGAGTTTTACGCTCTTTTTGTACTGTTCGGGCGCGAGCATCTGATCGAGCAGAGTCGCAAGCTGCGCCTCGCCCCAGGTGCCGCGCAGTTTCACGTTGGAGAACGCGCGCTTGATGTCGGCGACGTTGCCGGAGAGCGACTTCATTTCACCCACGCTTTCGTACATCTTTTCAAGACGGTCGGAAATCCGCGCGAAGGAATCGGAAAGTTTTCCGTCGATGGAAGTCGTCAGTTTGTCGTCCACCGTGCGGCGGATGCGTTCCAGATTGTGCGCATTCGCGTCGACGATGTATTTCATGTCGTCGGCAAGACGGCTCTGAATGTTGTTGAGGCGGATTTCCGTCGTGCGGCTTAAATTTTCCGTGGCGCGGTTTGCGTAGTCGGTCGCGTTTCCGATCGCGTCCGTTTTTTCTTCGAGTCTGCGCAGCGCCTCTTTGGTCGCGCCGTCTCCTTCGTTTCTGCGTTTGACGAGCAGGAATAGCAGCAGGATCAGGCAGACTGCGTTTAATATAAGGCTGATGATAAGCAGCGTATCCGTCATTGCGGTTTTCTCCTCAGGTAAATTTTTTCCGCGCGGGCGAGCAGAAATTCGCGCGCGTTGCGGCTGCCGTCAGGAATACATTCGCCGAGCAGGCGTTGCAGAACCGTTCCCGTATCTTCGGGCGCAACGCCCAGCGCTTGTAGGTCTTTGCCGTTGACTGCGAGTTCCCGAACGGTGAAGGGCACGCCCTCCCGTATCATCGTTTCGAGCACGGCGTTCCATTTCAGCACGGCGGGCGCGGGGGAGAGATCTCCCTTGCAGGCGGAATAGTCCGCTTGTTTTAAGGCGAGCAGATTTTCGAGGAAAGGGCGGTATTTTACGATTTCGGCGCGCACTTTGTTTTCGCGCATCGCCAGGTTGAAGTCGCGCATGTGCAGCCGCACGAGCGTAACCGTTTCCTCGGTAAGTTTTTTGGGCGCGGAAAGCCGCGCCATGATCTCTTCGGCGATGCGCGCCCCTTCTTCGGCGTGCGCGTAAAAGTTGCCGTCGCGCAGGTGGCAGAAGGGTTTCCCGACGTCGTGCAGCAGCGCGGCGAAGCGGATTTCGGGCGGCGCGTACCGCACGCAACGGAACGTGTGTTCGAGCACGTCGCAGTCGTGGAAATCGGCACGCTGTTTCATGCCGTCGCCCGAAGCGAGCTCGGGCAGGATTTCGTCCAGTACGCCGCTTGTTTTCAGAACGTGCAACCCGTGATAGGGGGCTTCGGCGCACCCGTGTTTTTCGTCGGCGTGCAGCAATAGATCGAGTTCGGTAAAAATGCGCTGCGGCACGATATCGCGGATGAGCGCGCGGTTGGCATATGCGCCTGCAAGGCATTCTTCGTCGGGCGCGAATCCCGTCTGTGCGGCGAGCCTTGCAAGCCGCAGAAGACGCAGTCCGTCCTCACCGAAAACCTTTTTGGCAGGCGCGACCGTGCGCAGGATTTTATTCTCGATATCGGCGATTCCGCCGAGCGGATCGCAGAACGTCTGCGCGTTGATTTCGTAATATACGGCGTTTGCGCAGAAATCGCGGCGCCGCGCGTCCGTTTCGATGTCCTCGGTGAATTCGATGTCGCGCGGGGTGTGTTCGCCGCGCACGTAACGGTCGGAGCGGAAGCGCGTAAATTCGTAATCGGAGCCGCGGCCGTCCTTCATCTTTACGGTGCCCGTACGGCGGTAAACGCTCTTTACCGAAAATCCGCATTGCTCTGCGGCGGCAAGCACTTCTTCTTCCCGCGCGGGAGAACAGATATCCCAGTCGGGGTGAGGCGAAGGAAATCCCGCCAAAAAGTCGCGCACGCTTCCGCCGACGACGTAAAGCGGCTTGCCGAGTGCGGCGGCGAGCGCGGTTAAATTTTCGGGTACTGGGAATTTCATGCGCTTCCTCAAAAATTTTTTTCGAGAAACAGTATAACAGATTTCAAAAAAAATTGCAATTCCCAAAAACATCGTGTATAATGGATTGTGGAAAATTATACTGCCGAGGAAACCGCCATGCTGAACTTTATCGTGAACCCGAATGCTTTGAAAGGAAAACAGGACAAGTTTTTAAAGAAGCTGGAGGCGCGGTTAAAGGAAGAGGGCGCGGAATACCGTCTGTTCTTTTCGGAAAAGAAGGGCGGGATCGGCAAATACGCGCGTTCGCTCACCGAAGCGGGGCAGAAAAAGATCATTGCCGTGGGCGGCGACGGCACGCTGAACGAAGTGCTTGCCAATTTGCACGATCCTTCGCAGGTGGAACTGGGGCTCATCCCCGCGGGAACGGGCAACGATTTTGCCGTAGCGGCGAAAATCCCCAACGGGATCGCCGCGCTCGACCTCATTTTAAAAGGCGAAGCGATCGAAACGGATTACATTGAGTGCGGCAACGGCGTGCGTAGCATGAACATTGCGGGGCTGGGTATGGACGTGGATATTCTGCAACGCTGCGCCGCAAAGAAACGGGGCGGAAATAAGAGTAAGTATTTTCACAGTTTGCTTTCTTCGCTCGCGCATTACCGCGGTTTGAAAATGCAGGTAACCGCAAACGGGGAAACGAAGGAATACGACGCGTTCATCGCGTTCGTGAGCAACGGCACCCAGTTCGGGGGCGGAATCCCGATCTGCCCCGATGCGAAGATCGACGACGGCCTTTTCAATCTCGTCGTGATCGAATGCCCCAAACGCAGTAAAATTTTATTCGAACTCATCCGTTTGATGCGCGGAAAAATTCTTACCCGTCCGATTTCTCACCAGCTGTTGTGCAAGGAAGCGAAGATCGTGCCCGTCGGCGAACAGCTGTTCGAAAGCGACGGCGAACTCTTTCCCGTGCAGGGCGCGCTCGAAGCGAAAATCGTGAGCGGAAAGTTGAAAATGTACCGAGGCTGATATGTCAGGAATGTTGCGGGACGTGCTCGACCGCGTTCCCACGGCGGCGATCGTCGTAGATAAAAATTTAAAGGTGCGCTATACCAACCGCGCCTTCCGCGAATATTTCCGCTCGAAAAAGGAGCGGGGCTTTTTGCGCGACGTGATTTCCTGCGGCGAACCGCGCGAAAAGTGCGGCAACGGGGTAAAATGCGCGTATTGCGGGTTGCGGGGAGTGTTTTTAGACGCCGCGCAAAACGGCGGAAAGGCGTTCCGCAAGCTCATCTTGCGCGGCGAGCGGGACGACGTCGCATTCCGGATCAAAGTAATTCCGATGAATAAATATTATCTGGGAATCGTCGACAACGCGTACGAAACGGAAATCGCCCGCGAAATGTATTCGGCGCAGAGCATTCAGCAGCGGTTGCTGCCGCCCGCGAATCCCGAAAGCGGCACGCGTTATTCCTTTATGTACATTCCTTGCCGCGAGATCGGCGGCGATCTACCCGACGTGTACGAAGTGAACGGCGAAACGATGGGGCTGATTGCCGACGTTTCCGGCAAAGGCATTTCGGCGGGCATGCTTTCCGCGTTCGTAAAAGCGGGCTGGGACCGCAGCGAACCTTCGCCCGCGCGCGCAATCCGCGGCTTGAACGCGAAATTTCAGGAACTCAATCTGGACGAACGCTCTTACGTAACCGCGGCGGCGGTGCGCATCGATCGGGCGCGGCGCGAAATCAATTACAGCGTGGCGGGGCACAACGCGCCGCTTCTGCTCAAAAGCGCGCTCGGCATTGACGAAATCGTAATGAATTCCCCGCCCGTTTCCACGTGGATTCCCGATTTCGAATACGACGACCGCGTGATCGGGTATTCAAAAGGGGATATTCTCGTCATGCTGACGGACGGTGTGACGGAAAGCAAAAACGGCAGAGGGGAACAATTTTCGCTCGAACGCGTAGAGGGGATTTTGCAGAAGTCCGAAAATGCGGAACGGTTTATCGAACGGCTCAAAGCCGTTTTAAAGGAGTTTTGCGGAACGTTTACCGACGATTTAACGGCGGTCGCGTTCGATTTATAAAATAATTTGCAAAGAAAAAAACCGCCTTCGGGCGGTTTTTTCACGTGCTTTTGTTTTACAGGTTCAGCAGACGAAGAATGTGTTTGCTGAAAATCATGAGGATCAGGTCGATAATCCATACGATCGTGAAACCGAAGATCAGACGGATCAGACCGGCAACGATTTTGCCTTCGGAAAATCTCGTGACCGCGCCGCAGAGCCAAGCCGTAACGGGAATGATCGCAAGAATTACGCTTACGATGTAAGGCAGACCGAAATAATCACCCTTTTTTGCCATAACAAAAACTCCTTTACACAATTTTTTATGAATTTATTATAATCTCTCCGTGACGGTTTGTCAAGAGATTTATGAAATTTTCAAGAACTTAACCCGCAGGGAGCGTTTCCGTCCGAAAAGGGATCCCCGTTTCCGCGTCTTTCCAGATCAGCGTGTTTCCCTCGATGACCAGATAGGAGTGCGGGGAGTTTTCTTTGGGAATGGAAACGGAGCCGCAGTTGACGTACCAGTACCGTTCGCGCCGTTCGAAGGCGGGTACGTGAAAATGTCCGTTCAGAAGCACGTCGCCCTCGCGCATGCAAGCGGGCGTTTTGTGCCCGTGCGTCGCGATCACTGTGCGTTCTCCGCACGGGAAAAATGCGAAATCGGCGTTCACGGGAAATTCGAGCACCATGCCGTCCACTTCGCTGTCGCAGTTGCCGCGTACGCAAAGAATGCGGTCTTTCATGGAATTGAGGATATTCGCGCATTCAAGAGTATTATATTCGGGCGGCAGCGGATTGCGTGCGCCGTGATAGAGCAAATCGCCCAACAGCAGTAATTTTTCGGCGTTTTCTTCCTCGAAGCGTGTTTTCAGCAGACGGCAGTACTTTGCCGAGCCGTGAACGTCCGAAGCGATGACGAGTTTATTCATATGCCCTCCCGCAACAATTCATGAATTTTTTTGAGCACGCCGCCCTCGTTGTTGGAAGGAACGGTGTTTTTGAACTTTTCTTTTAACGGCGGATACGCGTTCGCCGTGACGTAGGCGTGCCCGCATTCGGCAAGCATTTCCAAGTCGTTCATGTGGTCGCCGAACGCGGCGCATTCTTCTTTTTTCAGCGAAAAATTGCTGCGGATCACCTGCATCGCGCGCCCCTTGTCCGCTTCGGGCGCGGAAACGTCGCACCAGTTTCGCCCCGAAAGTATGGTGCGCAGTCCGCAAAGTTTCGCGGGCAGAACACGGTAACAGTTTTCCGCGGAAGAAATTTCGTCGTACACGGATATTTTGCAGATTTTCTCCCGCCCGATCACGTCTTCGAGTTTTTCCACGCGCACGCAGTTGTCGTAAGAGGCGCGCGCGCATTCGGAAAAGGGGGAAGCGTCGCTGTCTATGTACGCGTTCTTTTCGCCGCAAAGCAGGGGGAACGCGTGCGGGACGGCGCGGATTTCTTTCAGCGCGTTCCGCAACATTCCGTCGTCGATCGGGCAGACGTGCAGCGTCTGATCGCGGTATTTGATCAGCGCGCCGTTTTCGCAGATATAAACGATTTTGTCGTGTACGGGCGCAAACAGTTTTTTCAGATTTGCGTACTGCCGCCCGCTCGCGGGCGCGAACAGCACGCCGCGCGCGCAGAGCCGTTCGATGAGCGGAAAAATTTCCGCCGGCATACGGCGCGCGTCGTCGAGCAGCGTTCCGTCCAGATCGGTTGCAATAAATTTTATCATGAAGTTACCCGAAAAAGTTATACGAGCGGGGCGAACAGGCGCAGAACGGCGCACAGTTTCCGCTCGAAAAAATTCGCTTTTTTCAATTCCGTTCCCGTTCGCCATGCGGCGAGGAAATCCTGTTCCAAAGCTTCGGCAAGCGTTTCGTCGTCTACGGTCAGTCCGCATTCCGCTTGCAGGTACAGGCTTCTGAAATCGAGATTGTAAGAGGAAACGAAAGAAATTTTCCCGTCCGCCACCGCGCTCTTCGCGTGCAGGAATCCCGCGGTGTATTCTCTGATGTTGACGCCCGCATACGCGAGTTCGCGCGCAAAGCTTTTTGTAATCAAAAAAGTCGTGCGTTTGTCGGGAATATGCGGAATCATGATCCGCACGTCTTTGCCCTCCGCCGCCGCGGTTTTCAACGCGGACACGGTCGCGCCGTCGGGCGCGAGGTAGGGGGTGTTGATATATATTTTTTGTTTGGTTCGATAGATCAGGTCGCAATAGGCGGCGACGCCCGCGCGCGCATAGGAATCTTCCGCGCCGTCCGCGACGATTTTACAGGGAATATTGCCCGCTTCCGTCGTACACTCGGGGTACGGGATTCCCGCGTCTTCGGCAAAGAGTTTCGCAAATTCCGCGGCGGGCTGCCCCGTTACGCGCAGGGCGGTATCTTTCCAGTGCCCGAAGCGGATGGTTTCGCCAATGTATTCGTCGGCAAGGTTGACCCCGCCCGTGTACGCGATCTCCCCGTCGACGACCGCGATTTTGCGGTGGTTGCGGCGGTTGAGCGCGCGGGAGGGGAAGCGTACTTTGCGGGTCGCCTTTGCTTTGACGCCCCGTCTTTTCATCTCTTTTTCAAACCCGCGCGGCAACAGCAGCGAACAGCCGAAGTCGTCGTACAACAGTCTGACGTCCAGCCCCGCCGCGGCTTTCCGTTCGAGAATTTCCAGCACGGCGTCAAAAAACGCGCCGTGCGCGACGATGTAATATTCCAGCCAGATGAACTTCCGCGCGTTTTCGAGATCGGGCAGCAGTCTTTCGTACATATCCCGCCCGACGGGGCAATATTCGGTCTCCGCCGCGTACAGCGTCACCGAGGGCTTCGGCGAGGGAGGGGGCAGTTTTTTTCTGCGGGAAAGCAGACAAAGAAAAGACCCCGTCCAGGGGAGCATGATCGCGAGAACGAGTTTGGGAAGTTTGCATTCGTGCGGTTCCGTTGCGTTTACCACGGTCAGCGCCGTGACGAGCGCGAACAGGCGCTCTGCAAGTGCGATCGGCGCCAGAGCGCGCGGCAAATAAATTGCCGCCGCCGCGATTGCAAGCGCGACGAGCAAGGTTAAAAGCGCACAGGGGAAGAGCCGCCCGCCGAAAAAATTTCTGAGTTTTCGCATGATGTATGCGGCGGGCGCAAGTTATGAATCAGAGCAGTTTTGCGTAGGTATAGGAGAAGGAAGTTTCCTTCGGCGTCTCTTTGGCGCGCTGTTCCACGTAAGCGGGAAGATCGTCAGGCATGACGACGTGCACTTCGAAGCTGGACATGTCTACCGCCTTGTTTGCGGTAAGGTTAATCGCCGTTTCCAGATAGTCGGCGCAGTCGGATACGCAGTGTACGGTAATCCGCTTGCGGAGTGCTTCGGTAAAATCGACGATGATTTTGCAGGGCGCAAGTCCGCCCGCCACGACGTTGGAGTCGCGCGCGCTGACCGCGAACGGAATCGCGGGATCGTTGTTGTCGCAGTCGGTAATATACACCGCGCCGTCGGTGAGTCTGCCGCCCGTGAGCGTGCCCACTTGTTCGAGCATGTTCTCGTCCGCCTGCACGGTATAATAAACGCCGCAGCCGCGCGCGAAGTTCAGCCGCGCGCTGTCGGTATCGATGAGGACGGGCGCCGCCTGCTGATAAATGAGCAGCTGGCACACGAGGATTCCGAGCGGACTTGCGCCCACGACGGCAACGTGCTGCCCCTTATGCGCGCCCAGCCGTTCGACCGCGGCTTTGGCGAGCGCGACGTGGTGCAGCAAAAGCGCCTGTTCGTCGCCCACCGAATCGGGCAGCGCCGTAACTTCGTCGGGGGAAACGCAAACGATGTCGCGCAGGTAACCGTCGCAGGTCTGCCCGCAAATTTCGTAATCGTATTCCGAAAAATCCTTCTTCGCCGTGCCGCTGTCGCGGGCGGGGAGAAAGGAGTGCATGGCTACGCGGGTGCCTTTGGGGAAATCGTCTCCGAAGTCTTCGGCTACGATTCCCACGGCGAATCTTCCCGGAACGATCGGGAAAGCCGTTCTCGCTTCCCCGCGGAAGAGCGCCGCGTCCACGCTGCTCAGCAACGTTTTGGTAATGCGTACTTTCAGCTTTCCTTCGCCTGCGGCGGGTACCGCTTCTTCGGAAAGCACGAGTTTACCGGCTTGCATTAGATGCCAGACGTTCATAGGTCCTCCTGTTGCAATTTCCGCATTTTGGAAGCTATTATACCGCACGGGGCGGAATTTGGCAAGCGTTTTTTCAAATCCCGAAAAAAATGCGGCTGCGGCTTAAAATTTAAGTTTCGCTTTCAAAATCAGTTGACGAAAGTTAAAAAAACGGATATAATAACTTTTGTATTCTATGAATTACCGAGTGAGGTGAACGAAATGAAAGCGGATATTCATCCCAAATATCACGAAGTAACGGTCGTTTGCGCTTGCGGCGAAACCTTTAAAACGGGTTCGACGAAAGAAGCGGACGTTCTCAAAGTGGATATTTGCAGTAAATGCCATCCCTTCTTCACGGGCCGTCAGAAGCTCGTCGATACCGGCGGACGCGTGGATAAGTTCAAGAAGAGATACGGTATCTAAGCAACCCTCAGCCTCCCGAAAAAGAGGCTGTTTTGCTATTTAAAAAATCTCGATTCAGGCAGAACATGAAAAAATCCAACTGTACCTATATCGGCGGGCAGGCGGTGATCCAGGGAGTCATGATGCGCGGCAAGCGCGGCATGGCGACCGTCGTCCGCGACGATAACGGCGAATTGCAAATGGAAGCCAAGCGCATCAAACCGCCCGAAAAGCGGAAAAAGTGGATGCGCATTCCTTTCGTGCGCGGCGTCGTGAATTTCGTCGCTTCGCTCGTAGGCGGCACGCAGGCGCTCATGCGCAGTTCGGAAGCCGCGATTACCGAAGAGGAAGAACCTTCGAAGTTCACCAAGTGGATGCAGGAAAAATGGAAGATCAGCGTGGGCGACGTTATCACTTCGATCGCGACGATATTCGGCGTCGCGCTCGCGCTCGTGCTGTTTTTGTATCTGCCCGGTTTGTTTACGGGCATGATCGCGGACGCGGCGCCCGTGATCGGCGGAAAAGGGAGCATATGGTATAATCTGATCGAGGGCGGATTCCGCCTTGCGGTCTTTATACTGTATATTCTGTTTACGCTTTTATTGCCCTCGATGCGGGAAACGTACCGTTACCACGGCGCCGAGCATAAAACCATAAACTGTTACGAATACGGGAAGGAGCTTACCGTCGAAAACGTAAAGAGCTGTTCCCGCTTGCACGACCGCTGCGGTACGACTTTCATCTTTATCGTACTCACGATCTCGATTCTTGTCTTCTCGCTCGTCGGCTGGCTCGTCTTCGGGGTTGCGGGACTGAATACTGGGATCGGCATCGTGAACAACCTGATTGCGTTTCTCATCAAGTTATGTATGCTTCCGCTCGTAGCGGGCGTTTCCTACGAGATTTTAAAACTGCTTGCGAAAATTCAGTCGCCGATCGTCCTGCCGCTGAAAGCGCCGGGATTCCTGTTGCAGAAGCTCACGACCAAAGATCCGACGGACGAAATGATCGAGTGCGCCATTCTCGCATTCAACAAGGTGCTGGATATGGACGCGAATCCCGATTCCCCCGAAAAGACGTTTGCAACCGAAACGAAGCTTTCCAAATTGCTTGCGATGATGAAAAAGTCGTTTGCGGAAAAGGAAATCGACGATTCGGATGCGGAGTGGATCGTGAGCTTGCTTCTGGATATTCCGCGCAGCAGTCTTTCCGAAGAGCGCATCGTCACCCGCGCGGAGTGCGCTAAAATTTTAAATATTTTCGAACAGCGTTTAACGGGCAGGCCGCTCTGGTACGTCATGGGCGACGCGTCCTTTTACGGTTATACGTTCAAGGTTGACGAGCGGGTGCTCATCCCCCGTCCCGAAACGGAAATTCTCGTGCGGCAGGCGGTCAGCTCTCTCAAAGACGGCGACAGCATGCTCGATCTTTGCACGGGGAGCGGCGCGGTCGCGGTGGCGGTCGCGTGCGAAACGGCAAAGACGAAACGGGTCAGCGTAACGGCGACGGATATTTCGGAAGCCGCGTTGGAAATCGCCAAAGAAAACGCATGGAAAAACAAGGCGAACGTGAATTTCATTCAGTCCGACTTGTTCGAAAACGTGCGGGGAAGGTTTAACCTGATCACCGCGAATCCGCCCTATATCAAGAGTAGCGAAATCGAAACGCTTTCCAAAGACGTGCGCGATTTCGAACCGCGTCTGGCGCTCGACGGCGGCGTGGACGGTCTGGATTTTTACCGCCGCATTGCGGAAAAGATTAACCGCTATCTCGTACGCGGGGGCATGTGCATTCTCGAAGTGGGCGAAGATCAGGCGCAGGAAGTCATCAAAATATTCCAGGCGGCTTCCCGTTGCGATTTCGCTATGGTCGTAAAAGACCTGAGCGGCGTGGAACGCATCGTAAAGATCGGATTTTAATATGCTGAACAAATTGCAGACGATCGCCAACCGCTTCGAAGAGATCAACCGCATGCTTGCTTTGCCGGAAGTTCTGGCGGATCGGGCGCAGTGGACGAAGCTGACCAAAGAGCGCGCCGAACTCGAAGAAATTGCCGCGGCGTATGCCGACTACCGCAGGACGGAGCAAGAAATGAACGCCGCGTTTGCGGAAGCGGAAAAAGAAACGGGCGAAATGCGCGAATTGCTCAGCGACGAGGGCTATGCCTTAAAGGCGGCGCTTGCCGAAAAAGAGACCGCGCTCAAAATTCTGCTTCTGCCCAAAGATAAGAACGACGAACGCAACTGCACGATCGAAATACGCGCGGGCGCGGGCGGGGAAGAGGCGGCGCTGTTCGCCTACCGTCTGTACCGCATGTATCAGGGCTTTTGCGAACGCAAGCGTTTCAAGTGGGAAGTCGTCGATCTGAACGAAACGGAACTGGGCGGCATGAAGGAAGCGATCGTGAACGTCGAGGGCAAGGGCGCGTACAAACGGCTGAAATACGAAAGCGGCGTACACCGCGTGCAGCGCGTGCCCGAAACGGAGTCGCAGGGCAGAATCCATACCTCTACCGCGACGGTCGCCGTGCTACCCGAAGCGGACGAAGTGGAAGTCGAAATCAAAGACGAGGATATCCGCGTCGATCTGTTCCGTTCTTCGGGCGCGGGCGGACAAAAAGTAAACAAAACGGAAACCGCGATCCGGATCACGCATTTCCCCACGGGCATCGTCGTGACCTGTCAGGACGAGCGCAGCCAACTCAAAAACAAGGAAAAAGCCTTCCGCGTTCTGCGGACGCGGCTTTACGATTATTATAACGGCAAAGCGAATTCCAAAGAAGCCGCCGACCGTAAGAATCTGGTCGGCACGGGGGACAGGAGCGAACGAATCCGCACCTACAATTTCCCGCAGAGCCGCATTACCGATCACCGCATCGGACTGAGCGTGCATTCGATGGAAGCGTTTTTGTCGGGCGATTTCGACGAAATGACGGACGCGCTCGCCCGCGCGGATACCGAAGCAAGGCTTACCGCGTCGGACGAATGATTTGTAAAACCATTTTTTAACATACAGAGGTGCCAAATGAACGAAAGACTTGCAAAGCGGATCCGCACCATTTCCCCCTCGCTCACCCTCGCCATCAGCGCGAAAGCCAAAGCGATGAAAGCGGAAGGGGAAGACGTCATCTCGTTCGGCGTGGGAGAACCCGATTTCAACACGCCCGAACACATCGTGGAAGCGGCGATCGACGCGCTCGAAAAGGGACATACCAAATATACGCCCTCGTCGGGGCTCATGGAACTGCGCCGCTCCATTTGCAGCAAGTTCCGCCGCGACAACGGGCTCGATTACGAACCTTCGCAGATCATCGTTTCCAGCGGGGCGAAGCACTCCATTTTTAACGTTTGTTTCGCGCTTTTGGACGAGGGGGACGAAGTCATCATTCCCGCGCCTTACTGGCTCACCTATCCTGAAGTGGTAAAAGTGTGCGGCGGCGTGCCCGTAACGATCAAGGCGAGCAAAAAGACGGGCTTTAAAATCACGCCCGAACAACTCAAAGCGGCGATCACGCCCAAGACCAAACTTTTCATTTTCAATTCGCCTTGCAATCCTACGGGCGCAGTCTATTCGGAAGAGGAAGTGCGCGCGCTCGCGAAAGTGTGCGAGGAAGCGAACATCTTCGTTCTCTCCGACGAAATTTACGAAAAACTCGTTTACGGCGAAACCAAACCGTTCTCTTTTGCCGCCTGTTCGGAAAAGATGAAGGAACTGACGATTACCGTAAACGGCGTGTCCAAAACGTATGCCATGACGGGCTGGCGGATCGGGTATCTCGCCGCGCCCAAAGACGTTGCGAAGGCGATCGACTCCTTCCAGAGCCACGCTACGAGCAACGCGAATTCCATCGCGCAGTACGCCACGATCAAGGCGCTCAACTCGCCCGAGGCGGCAGTCGAAGAAATGGTCGCGCGGTTCGCCCGCAGAAGACTTGCCATGATCGAACGCATTTCCGACATGCAGGGCGCTTACTGCATCATTCCCGACGGCGCGTTTTACGCCATGCTGGTGGTGAGCGGGAGCTACGGGAAAAAGTTCGGCAGCCACACCATTACCGATTCGGTGAGCTTTGCGGACTGTCTGCTCGACGCGGCGAAGGTCGCCGTCGTTCCCGGAATTTCGTTCGGCGCGGACGAATGCGTGCGCCTTTCGTACTCCCTTTCGATGAAAGACATGCTCGAAGGACTGGACAGAATCGACGCGTTCATTCAGAGTCTGCAATAAATTTTGAAACGAATTTTAAAAAACTACTTGAAAATCGTCGGAAAACTTGATATTATAATAATATAAAATATTGCCTTTGCAAAAAGGCGGCTTGGAGGATACCATGATCAAAGTCATTTGCGGCCCGAAAGGCAGCGGAAAAACAAAGAAAATTATCGACGCGGCAAACGCAGCCGTAGCGGATGCGAAAGGTCATTTGATTTTTATTACCGATACGAAGAGATACATGTACGATTTAAAACGCGAAATCCGTTTTATCGACGTAACCGACTACACCGTTGCGGGCGAAGAAGCGCTCTGCGGCTTCATCAAAGGGGCGATCGCAGGCGGCTACGATAACGAGTACGTGTACGTAGACGGCATTGCGCGCATTGCGGGCAAACAGCTTAAAGACATGGCGCAAATCTTCTATATGATCGAAAAAGTCGCGGAAATGCGGAATTTGCAGGTGTGCCTCACTTGCAGCTGCGCGGAAGAGGAACTGCCCGATTTCGCAAAGAAATATCTTTGATCAAGGGTTGCGCGCCGCGCAATTCAACCGAATGATTTACCGCATAAATCGCCTTCCCCGCAAGGGGAAGGTGTCTGCGTGTAAAAAAGAGCGCAGGAGGAAAGTATGGAGTTTTTAAGCACAAGAGGAAAAGAACGCGTCACGGGCGCGCAGGCGATCGTGAAGGGACTGGCGGAGGACGGCGGTCTGTTCGTGCCCGCCCGCTTTCCCGCGGTCAGCGCGGAAGAGCTCGGGAGCATGCTCGGCATGGACTATGCCGAACGCGCCGCGCTCGTGCTTTCCAAATATCTCGACGAATACGATCCGAACGAACTCCTTGCAGCGCTCCGCGCCGCGTATTCCCGTTTCGAGGGGGGCGACGCCGCGCCGCTCGTGCGCGTGGAAAACGGCATGTATATGCTCGAACTCTTCCACGGTCCCACCTGCGCGTTCAAAGATATGGCGCTTACCGTGCTTCCTTATCTGTTGAAAAAGGGCTGCGAACTTACGGGAGTCAAAGAAAAAGTTCTCGTCCTCGTTGCAACGAGCGGCGATACGGGCAAAGCCGCGCTCGAAGGGTTTAAAAACGCGGGCGGCGTAAAGATCATGACGTTCTATCCCGACGAAGGCGTTTCGAAAATGCAGAAGTTGCAAATGTGTACGACCGAAGGGGAAAACGTAAACGTCGTTGCCGTAAACGGAAACTTCGACGACTGTCAGACGGGCGTGAAGAAAATTTTCAACTCACCCGAATGCAAAGCGGCGCTCAAAGAAAAAGGCTATCTGCTTTCTTCCGCCAACAGCATCAACTTCGGCAGGCTCGCTCCGCAGATCGCGTATTATTTTTCGGCGTACTGCGATCTCGTTTCTTCCGAGCAGATTCAGCTTGGAGACAAGGTGGATTTCGCCGTGCCCACGGGCAACTTCGGCAACATTCTCGCCGCCTATTACGCAAAGCAGATGGGTCTGCCCGTCGGCAAGCTCGTATGCGCGTCCAACCGCAACAACGTGCTCACCGATTTCTGCAAGTGCGGGATTTACGATTGCAAACGTCCTTTCTTTAAAACGATGTCGCCCTCGATGGATATTCTCGTTTCTTCCAACCTCGAACGGTTGATCTTTGAACTTTCGGGGCGGGACGCGGCGCTCACCGCCGAACGCATGCAGGCGCTTTCCGCTAAGGGGAAGTATTCCGTGCGTGCCGAAGAACTCAAAACGATGCAGGAAAGTTTCTATGCCGCTTGCGCGGGCGAGAACGAAACGGTGGAGTGCATTTACGAATTTTTCGAAGAATACGGGTATCCGATGGATACGCACACGGGGGTCGCGATGTACGCGGCGCAGCAGTACGTGGCGGAAGTGGAGGAGGATCCCGACGGCGAACCGCATCCGATGGTCGTCGTTTCCACGGCAAGTCCCTACAAATTCCCGCAGGACGTGCTGTACGCGCTCACGGGCAACGACGTGAAGGACAGCTTTAAGGGGATCAAACGCATCAATCTGCTTACGGCGATGAAAGTGCCCGAAAGTTTGAAGGAAATCCGCTATAAACCGCTCCGTTTCAAAAAGGTGATTTCCGTGAAGAATATGTTCCATGAAGTTTTGGAATTTCTCGGCTGAACGATTTTTCGGAATCCGCGCGTTTGCGCGGATTTTTTTGTACCCGTAACGTGCAAACGGCGTGAAAATTATTTCATTTCTTTGTGAAGCGGGGCGAAAAACTCCGCCACGTCTTGCAATTTATCGGAAAGTGTGCTATACTTGATGAAATACTTCATTTTCGGAGTCTGGTAGAATATGGAAAGAAAAGCGATGTACTCTGCGGTACAGCCCAGCGGCAATTTAACGATCGGGAATTATACGGGCGCGATCCGCAACTGGGTACGCATGCAGAACGATTTCGATTGTTTTTATGCGATCGCGAACATGCACGCCATTACCGTACGGCAGGATCCCGCCGAACTGCGCCGCCGCACGCTGGAACTTGCGGCGCTGTATATCGCCTGCGGGCTCGATCCCGAAAAATGCACGCTTTACGTACAGTCGCACGTTCCCGCGCACGCCGAACTCGCCTGGGTTCTGAATACCTTTACCTACGTGGGCGAAATGGAGCGCATGACGCAATTCAAGGATAAATCGCAAAAGCATGCCGATAATATCAATATGGGGCTCATGGATTATCCCGTTTTGATGGCGGCGGATATTTTGCTGTATCAGGCGGATCTCGTGCCCGTGGGCGTCGATCAGAAACAGCACGTCGAAATCACGCGCGACATCGCAAACCGTTTCAACAATCTGTACGGCGAAACCTTCCGCGTGCCCGAACCGTATATTTTAAAAGAGGGCGCAAAGATCATGTCTTTGCAGGATCCTTTGAAAAAGATGAGCAAGTCGGACGAAAATCCCAACGCTTCCGTTGCGCTTGCCGACGACCGCGATACCGTGATCCGCAAATTCAAGCGCGCGGTTACGGACAGCGACAACGAAATCTGCGTATCCGACGAAAAACCGGGGATCACGAATTTGCTGAATATTTACGCGGCGTTCCGCGGTTGCACGGTCGCGGAGGCGGAAAAAGAATTTGCGGGCAAAGGTTACGGGGAATTCAAACTTGCTGTCGGGGAAACGGTCGCCGACGTGCTTGCGCCCGTTCAGCAGAAACAAAAGCAATTGCTTGCGGAAAAAGATTATCTTGCAGGCGTTTTAAAGGCGGGCGCGGAACGCGCGTTCAAAGCCGCGCGCAAAACGCTTTCGAAAGTGTACCGTAAAATCGGCTTCTATCAGGGGGAATAATTTTGTTCGGATACGTTCGTTACGATTTTCCCAACCTGTTCATCAAAGATTTCATGCTCTATAAAGCGATGTACTGCGGGCTGTGCAAGAGCATCGGCGCTTCGTGCGGGCAGATGGCGCGCGTGGGGCTCACTTACGACATGACGTTTCTTTCGGCGCTGCTCCACAACGTGACGGGCACGGATATCAGGGTGGAAAGGCAGAATTGCTTCGAGCACTGCATCAAAAAACGTCCGATCGCCGTAGTGGACGAATTGACCAAAGAGATCGGCGCGCTGAACACCGTGATGCTCTATTATAAACTGACCGACGACATCGCGGACGGCGGCAAAGGACGCGGGCGGCGGCTCTGGTTCAAAAAGGGATTCAAACGCGCGAAGAAGTCTTATCCCCAACTCGTGGGGATCGTTCAACGGTTCATGAAGGAGCAGGAAAAGACGGAAAAGGCGCAAACCGCTTCGCCAGACGCGGCTGCCGATCCGACCGCAAGCATGATGCGCGAACTTTCGGAATATTTTTTAAAGGAACGCGCAAGCGCTTCCGCAGGACAGCTCTTTTACGCGCTGGGCAAATGGGTGTATCTGATCGACGCGCTCGACGACTACGAAAAGGACGTCAAGAAGAAAAATTACAATCCGTTTATCTTGAGCTACGGAAAAAAATCCCGCGCCGATCTGATGGCGCAAAACGGCGAAGAGATCGCGTTTTTGTTCAATACGATTTTTTACGATATGCGCGAGGGACTCGGCGGCGTAACCTTTCATTTTAACCGGGATTTAACGGACAACGTGATTCTGCGCGGCTTACCCGCCGAAACCGAACGGGTCATGCGGGGTTTGCAGCCCAAAAAAATGAACGAAAAAATCTGAGCGTTTCGACGCCGGAAGGAAAGCCGTATCGAATGACGGAGTATAAAAAGATCGGATCATCGTATAAAATAATGAAGGAAAGATTATGAATCAGGAAAATTACGAAATTTTACAGGTGGAAGAGAGCGCGACCGACGAGCAGATCAAGGAAGCGTACGAGCGTCTGAAAAAACAGTACGACGAAGAAAAATGGCAGGACGGCGAGGCGGGCAATCACGCCGCGCGCATGCTCGGCAAAATCGAAACGGCGTACTCCGAAATTATGGCGGAGCGCCGCGAAAAACGGCAGAATACCGAGGGCGCGAACGCGTTCGAAGAGGTGAGCGAGTGTATTCGCAGCGGCGACATCGTGCGCGCGCAGACGCTGTTGGACGGCTTCAACGAGCGCAACGCCGAATGGCACTACCTGCAATCGGTCGTTTTCTATAAAAAGAACTGGATGAACGAGAGCAAAAAACAGCTCGAAATCGCCATGCAGATGGATGCGGGCAACCCGAAGTACCGCGAAGCGTACGACAAGCTCAACGCGCGCGCCGATTACGCGCAGCAGACGGGCGGCGCGCCCAACACCAACCCGAACCCCGCTTCCGCCGACGAGCAGATGGGCGGCAACTGGTGCGCGAATTGCGCGAGCATGTGTTATACGTTCCTCTGCGTGAACTGTCTGTTCAATCTTTGCTGCAACTGCCACTGAGATGAAGCGTCCTTCGAAATCGTTCGAAATCGCGCTCTCGGCGATCGCCTGCGCGTTTGCGACCGCGGCGCTCGTTCTCGGCACGTACGTCGACGTACTGCTTGCGGCGGGTTATCTTCTGGCGGTGTTTGCGCTCATGGTGCCGCTCTCCAAAGAATTTTGGTGGGGGAACGCGCTGGCGTATTTGGGCGCGTGCCTGTTGGCGTTCGTATTCAATATCGGCGGAATTTTCAAGCTCGTGCCCTTCATCATGTTTCTGGGGCTGCATCCGCTCGTTAATTTTCTGCAAAAAAAGTTCGTACGCAAAAAGATCTTGCACGGACTTGTTTTTTTAGGCAAAGCGCTCTGGTTCGACGGCATGCTGCTGTTCGTGTGGTTCGTGCTTGCCGTGCCCGTGTTCGGGATCGACGGGCTCTCGTTTTATCCAGTGCTCGAACGTTACTTATATTATTTCGTATTCATCGGCGGCACGTTGGCGTTCGCCGCGTACGATTATTTGATTTTCCTCTGTCAGCGTTCGGTGAATCTGATCGTTAAGAGGATCGGGAGGTAGGAATATGGAAAAGAACGAATGCTGTACCGTCGTTGCTTCCGCCCTCGGCACCAACGGGGAAGGGATCGTCAAACTCGGCGACGTAACCGTTTTCGTGCCATATCTGCTTCCCGGGGAAAAGGCGCGCGTCAAAATCTTAAAGCGGAAGGGAAGCGTCGCGTACGGCAAAATTGAAGAAATTCTTACGCCTGCGGAGGAACGCCTGCGCCCGCAATGCGGCGTGTTTTACCGTTGCGGCGGCTGCCAGTTGCAGCATATGCGTTATCGCGGTCAACTCAAATTCAAGAGCAATCTCGTGCGGGACGCGCTCAAAAAAATCGGAAATCTCGATTTCCCCGTCGGAGCATGCGAGCGCAGCGAAAAGGAGTACGGTTACCGCAACAAGCTTCAACTTCCAATCGCGCGTCAGAACGGCGAGAACGTCGTCGGCTTCTTTGCCGAACGTTCGCACCGCGTTGTGCCGACGGACGAATGCCCGATTCATCCGGAGTGGTCGCAGAAGCTGATCGCCGCCGTCGGAAATTTTATGGAAAAGTGCGGGCTGGACGGCTACGACGAACAAACGGGGGAAGGTCAACTGCGCCATATCGTGGTGCGCGAACTCAGGGGAAAGTTTATCGTAACGCTGGTCGTGACCGTTCCCGAAATCAAGGGGATCGATTATTTTCTGTTTTTGCTGGACGCGATTTTCCCCGAATACAGTTTCTATCTGAATTTTAACGACAGGAAAACGAACGTCATCTTCGGCGAAAAGTTTACGCTGCTCAAAGGCAAGGGCGTGTACGAATGCACGGACGGAGGAATTACTTACGAAGCGGGCGCGCAGACGTTCGTGCAGGTAAACGCTTCCGTGCGCGGAAAGTTGTACGAACGGGTGGTTTCTCTCGTGAACGCGGGCGAAACGGTGATCGATTGCTATGCGGGCGGGGGCTTGCTGACCGCCATGCTCGCCAAAAAATGCGGCAGGGCGTACGGCATCGAGATCGTGCCCGAAGCAAGCGCGTGCTCCGAACGCGTGCGCGAAAAAAACGGCTTGCAGGAGAAGATGTTCAATCTTTGCGGCAAGGTCGAAGAAGAGCTTGCGGGCGTTCTGCAAAAAGAGCCCGACGCCGTTCTGGTGCTCGATCCTCCGCGTGCTGGCGTGGAGCGCAGCGTGCTCCGCGAAATTTTAAAGCAGGGCGTCAGGAAAGTGATCATGGTATCCTGCGATCCCGCAACGCTTGCGCGGGACGTCGGAATTTTAACGGGCGGTTTGAAAGAGACGGAAACGGGCGGGCTGGAAAAGTCGGATTCCGCTGACGGCGCATATTCTCTCGCGCTTGTCGAGCCGTTCGATATGTTCCCGCAAACGCGTCACGTGGAGACGTTAGTCGTTCTTTCCAAAAAAATTCCCGACAGTCATATCAACATCGACGTAGAATTTGGGGAGAATGAGGGACAGTTTTCGTTAAAGAAAATCAAAGAACGCGTAGAAGAGCGCAAGCCGAAAGATAAAGTAACTTACAAGAAGATACAAAATTATATTGAAGAGAATTACGGCTTCAAAGTCCACACGGCATATATCGCCGAAGTCAAACGTGATTTAGGTTTACCGATGTACGATGCCCCGAACGCCGTCGAAGAATTAAAACGTCCCCGCGCGCATCCCACACCGCGAATGGTGGAAGCTATAAAAGAAACACTAAAACATTTTGAGATTATATAAAACGTAACGGCTTTACGATAACAAGTAGAGCCGTTTTTTGTTTAGGAAGTGTTCTCCAAATTTTGGAGATTATCTTGCGTTTTGCCTTTGGGTGTGCTATAATAAGAATATCTAATAAAGGGTAGGAGATTTCGATATGGCGGCGAGCTATAAAAAGTTGTGGAAACTACTGATTGATAAAGATATGAGAAAGGAAGATTTGCGTGTTGCGGCGGGAATCACCACTACCGCTATGGCGAAGCTCGGCAGAAACGAGGACGTTAAAACTTCGGTATTAATTAAAATTTGCAATGTGTTACAATGCGATATTTCCGATATTATGGAAGTTATAATAGAAAAAAAAGACTGAACGGTTTAGGAGAAACTTATGACAGCCGATTTGAGAGAAAAACAAACGACGATAAACGTGCAAGAAAAGGCAAACCTTATTTGGGCGATTGCCGATAAACTCGTGGGTGTGTATAAGCCGCACGAGTACGGAAAAGTCATTCTTCCTATGTGCGTGATAAAACGCTTTTCGGATTCTTTACAAGATACGCGGCAAGCGGTATGGGATAAAAACGACGAACTCAACGCAAAGGGAATACAAGTCAAAGACGGATTTTTGAAACGCGCGTCAAAAAGGTTGTTTTACAATACAAGCAGATTTACGCTCGAAAAATTAAAGTCCGATCCCGATAATATAGCGGACAACTTCCGCGCGTACTTGCAAGGATTTTCGGATAATGTGATAGACATTATCCAAAAGTTCGAGTTTGACGTGCAAGTAAAGAAAATGGAAGAAAACGACATTTTATATTCGGTAATAACCGAATTTTGCACGGCGAAAGCCAACTTGCATCCCGATATCGTTACAAGCGCAGATATGGGCTATATTTTCGAGGAGCTTGTGCGCAAGTTCTCAGAGAGCTATGACGAGCAAGCCGGAGCGCACTTTACCGCCCGCGATATTATTTATTTGATGACCGATCTTTTGGTGGGCGAAGATGCGGACAAAATGAATCGTGAAGGTATTTCCACCACCATATACGATATGGCAATGGGAACGAGCCAAATGCTCGGCTGTATGACCGAGCGGCTAACAGCGATAGATCCCGATGCAAGCATTAAATGCTTCGGGCAGGAGTTGAACGAAGAAACCTACGCCATAGCAAAAGCGGATATGCTGATTAAAGGCGGCGACGCCGACAATATGAAGCACGGCAACACGCTTTCGCACGACGCGTTCGAGGGGTATCAGTTTGATTATATTATTTCCAACCCGCCGTTTGGAATCGAGTGGAAGAAAGAGCAATCGTATGTAGAAGCCGAATACAAAAAGGGCGATGTGGGAAGATTCGGCGTGGGCTTGCCGCCCGTTTCCGACGGACAGCAACTGTTTATGCTCAACGGCATTGCAAAGTTAAAAGACACGGGCAGAATGGCAATCATTCAAAACGGCTCGCCGCTCTTTTCAGGCGACGCGGGAAGCGGACAAAGCAATATTCGCGGCTATCTTTTAGAAAATGATTGGTTGGAAGCGATAATACAACTGCCCAACGATATGTTTTACAATACGGGCATAGCAACGTATATTTGGGTGGTAAGCAAGAGCAAGCCCGAAAAACACCCGAATATCGTAAAACTAATCGACGCAAGCAAGTGCTTTGAAAAACGTCGTAAATCACTCGGCAATAAGCGCAATGAGTTCACAAAAGAATGTATCGACTTGATTGTAAAAGCCTATTTATCGGCAGAAGAAGGCGTCTTTGAGAATAATGGCAAGACTGTGGAACGCAAAGACTTTGACAGGTTTACGTTTAAGTACAGCAAGGTAACAGTGGAACGCCCGTTATGCGACGAGAACGGTGCGCCCGTTTTGAAAAAAGGCAAACCGCAACCCGATGCAAGCAAGCGCGACACCGAAATTATTCCTTGGGGGATAGATTTTGCGGAGTATATGCAAAGGAACGTTTTGCCGTGTGCGCCCGATGCTTACATAGACGAAAAGAAAACGAAAATCGGCTACGAAATTCCGTTTACCCGCCATTTTTATAAATATGTCCCGCCGCGCAAATCTGACGATATTTTTGCGCGCTTGGTGGAAATGAACAAGGAAGAAGAAAAACTAATGAAGGAGTTGTTCGGAGAATGAGCGAAAAAGCAGGCTTTTATATTGATGAAAATGATTTAGTATATCACTATACTTCTGTTGATGGTCTTTTAGGCATTATTAAATCTAAAAGTTTGTGGTTTACTGAATGCTCTGTTTTGAATGATGAAAGTGAAGGAATACATATTGTTGAAAAAGCAAAAGAAGTGCTTATGGAACAACCGTACGAGAAAGAATATGTTTCTTTTGTGTTAGATTCTCTAAAGGATAGACCAACGAGCAAATGTTTTATTTGTAGTTTTTCAAGGGATAACGATAGCTTGCCGTTATGGCAAAATTACACAAAAAGTAATGATAAAGCAGGATATAATTTAGCGTTTAAGATAGCAGAGTTAAGAAATGCGCTTTATAAATATTTTACGATATTTGATCCAAGAGTTAGTATTTGGGGAGTAGTATACAATGAAGATATACAAAAAGAAATTCTTAAAACTACCTTTGATAAGTATTACGAAAAATGGAAAAATACGAAAGAAGTGATTTTTCTTAAAATGTTCTTATTATCTGAGCTGCGTATTTTTAGATTTCAATTTAAGCATCTTGCTTTCAAGCCGGAAAATGAAGTAAGATGTACAATAGAGTTTTCTGAAAATGAGTATGAGACTTTACTTATTGGGGAACAGAATTTTATAAAATTTCGTAACGCAGGTGGTTTATGTGCTCCTTATCTCGAAATCCCCATTGAAGTTGAAAAAGCAATGAAAGAAATTACGCTTTCTCCAATGATAAAAGATTCAAGCGCAATTGAAGCTGTAAAAATGCTGTGTAACAAATATGGATTAAATTGTAAGATTAACACTTCACATATTCCATTAAGATTTTAGGATAGATAAATGAAACAGATGAAAGACAGCGGAATTGAATGGATAGGCGAAATCCCCGAAGATTGGGAGCTTATTAAAATAGGCTCGATTTTCAGATGCCGTAATGAAAAAGTAAACGATACAGATTACCCACCGCTTTCCGTAACGCGAAACGGAATTGTGCCGCAAATGGAAAACGTTGCCAAAACCGATGCGAACGACAACCGTAAAATGGTTAAATTTAATGATTTTGTAATAAATTCGCGTTCGGATAGAAAACAATCCTGTGGAGTTTCCGATTTAGACGGCTCGGTATCTTTAATCAATACGGTTTTATATACTGAAAATACAGATGTAATTCTACCCGAATATACAAATCTTTTGTTGAAAAATTACGGCTTTGCCGAAGAATTCTATCGTTGGGGACACGGCATTGTCGCCGACTTGTGGACTACTCGTTGGCAAGAAATGAAAAGCATAGTTTTACCTTTACCGAATACGCAACAACAAGAGGAAATTGTAAGGTTTGTACAAAAGAAAGTATGCGGAATTGATAATCTTATAGCTCACGAACAAGCGACGATTGATGAATTAAAAGCCTATAAGCAATCTGTAATAACCGAAGCGGTTACAAAAGGGCTTGATAAATCTGTGTCTATGGAAGACAGCGGCGTGGAATGGATAGGCAAAATTCCCGAAAGTTGGAGTATTAGTAAAATAAAAATGCTTGCAGATGAAACGCAAGAAAATGCGTTTATAGATGGCGATTGGATTGAAAGTCCGTACATTGAAGACACGGGAATCCGATATTTAACGACCGGCAATATCGGCGACGGCGTTTTTAAGCGGCAAGGGAATGGGTTTATATCGAACGAAACATTTACAAAATTGCAATGCAAATATGCTTATCCGCAGGATTTGATTTTTTCAAGGTTGAATGAGGAATATGGACGTTCTTGTATTTTGCCGAATGATTATGATAGATACGTTATTGCTGTTGATAATGTGATATTACGAACAAACGAAGATAAGAAATATATTTGTTATGTTACGCAATGTTCTAATTATCATAAGGCAGTATTTTTCTATGCAAGAGGTACAGCAATGAAAAGAATCAGCAGAACGAATCTAGGAAACGTAGCAATACCTTTACCATCGATAGCGGAACAACAACAAATTGCCGATTATCTTGACAAAAAATGTGCCGACATAGATAGCCTAATTTCTATCAAACAGCAAAAAATCGAAGAATTGAAAGAGTATAAAAAATCGTTTATTTACGAATACGTTACAGGCAAAAAGGAAGTGGCGTAATGTCGGTAGATAAAAAATATAAAGAATACGAAGAAAAATTGTATTCCATAACGGATAGAACAATGTTGACTGCCGATAAAGTGAACGAGTTTTTTAGTGAGCTACTTACGGTGTTACCCAATAACGGAAAACTTTACAAATATAAAGTATTGGAAACATTTCATATTGACGAATTGGTTGTCGGTTATATATGGTTTAGTTCTGCAAAAATGTTAAACGATAATAAGGATTGCGCCTTTAATGCGAATTATTTGCAACAAATCGAAGAAATGGTTAAATTCTTTTTGACAGACGGCAACTATCGCAAAACGTTGGTCAAAGGTTTGTATATGGAATTGGCTACGAGGGATATAGATATTACCCCGCAAATTATTGAAGATTGTTTGTCGTGTGTATCTAAAAACGGCTCAAAATTCAGTCAGTTAAAATTTAATAAGTTTTGTAGAGAGTATCGTTTGACAAAAGAACAACGACAAAAGTTAATAAATACCATAGCCTTATATTCGGACGAACGGCAAAATGAGGAAACAATTCGCAAAAGCGTCAGCAATCTTTGCGAACAAATGGAAAAAATACGTAGCGGAAATCAAATCTGCTCTTTAACATCTTCTTACGATAAGGATAGCATGTGGGCGTATTACTGCGGTAATAGGGGTATATGTATTGAGTACGATTTTAACAAAATCAATTCCGTTGAATTAAAAAACGTATTTATAAATACACAAAAAGTTCGTTACGGACGAAAGAAAAAATTTCGCTATGTAGATATTATAAAGCTAACTTTGCAAGACACTTTGGAATCAAAAATTGAAGCGGATAAATTGATATTTAATCAGCTTCTAACAAAAGACAAATCTTGGAGTACAGAAGAAGAATGGCGTGTTTTAATACATAGCAGAGATAATGAAATCGGTCTAAAAATTCCCGCAAAAATTATTAGTGCAATTTACATAGACTTTTCCGTTTTACAAGAAGATAAAGCCAAACGCATTATCAAATTAGCAAATAGAAACGGTTGGAAAATATTTGTTAGATATTTTAGCCGATTGGAAGCTGAATATCGTTATGATACTATTGAAAATATTAACGCTTATAATGAAAAAATAGCGCAAATTCAGAGGTGACAATATGGATACATCGGAAAAACGGTTTGAACAAGATATCGAAACCTATCTTTTGAGCGAAGAGGGCGGATATATTAAAGGCAGTATGGCGACTTACGATAAAAGCAAAGCCATAGATTTTTTATTGCTTAAAACCTTTATCGAAAATACGCAACCCAAAGCTTGGGAGCGGTTTTGCAAAATTTACGGCGCGGAAGCGGACAAGCAGTTATATAAACGTTTTGACGAAGAAGTGCAGGCAAAAGGTTTGATTCACGTTTTGCGAAACGGATTTAAGGATAGGGGGATCGAGCTTAAAGTTTGCTATTTTGCGCCCGCGTCTAATCTTAACCCCGAATTGGTGCAAAAATACGAAAGTAATATTTTAACGTTTACGCGGCAATTCTATTACAGTACGCAAAACAACAATTCGGTAGATATGGTACTGTCGCTCAACGGTATTCCCATTGTTGCGATTGAACTGAAAAACCAGCTCAAAGGGCAATGTGTGGAAAATGCGAAGGTGCAATATATGCACGACCGCGACCCCAAAGAGTTGCTGTTTAATTTCAATCGCCGTATACTCGTCTATTTCGCCGCCGATTTATACGAAGTTTGGATGACGACAAAGCTCGATAAAGAAAACACGTTCTTTTTGCCGTTCAATCAAGGTTCGAACGGTGCGGGCAATATAGGCGATGCAGGCAACCCTGCGCCCGAAAACGAGGATGACTACGTAACGGCGTACTTTTGGAAAAACGTATTGCAAAAAGACGCGCTTATGGCGTTGTTGCAACGGTATATCAGCGTTCAGATAGAAGATAAAACGAAAATCGAGAACGGCAAGCGCGTTACGTATAAAGACGTACCGAAGATAATTTTTCCGCGCTATCATCAATACGACGTGGTCGAAAAATTGGTTGCAGATGTGCAGGGACGCGGCGCGGGTAAGAATTATTTAATACAGCACAGTGCGGGTTCGGGGAAATCGAACAGTATCGCTTGGCTTACATACCGTCTTGCCACGTTACATAATGCATTGGAAGAAGATATATTTTCTTCGGTGTTTGTCGTAACCGACAGGCGCGTGCTTAATCGGCAGTTGCAAAGCACGGTTTTGGGTTTCGAGCATAAGGAAGGACAAATCGTTACCGTTACGGATAAGGACAATTCCGACGCACTGAAAACGGCGATAGACGACGGCAAAAAGATTATCATTACCACGTTGCACCGCTTCCCGATCATTTACAAAGAAGTCGGGGCGCAACACGGCAAAAACTTTGCCATTATCGTGGACGAGGCACATTCTTCGCAGAGCGGCAACAGTGCAAAGAAACTCAAAGCCGTGCTTGCCGATACAGACGAAGCAATTAAAGAATATGCCGAAATAAACGAGCTTACCGAAGACGAGGTTGACGCAACGGATGATATTGTTTTGGAAATGCTCACGCAAGGCAAGCATAATAACTTATCGTTCTTTGCGTTTACCGCTACGCCCAAACCCAAAACGTTGGAGCTATTCGGAGAGCCGCAACCCGACGGAAAGACTTTTACGGCGTTTCACAATTATTCTATGCGGCAAGCGATTTCCGAAGGCTTTATTTTGGACGTTTTGCAAAATTACAGCACGATAGAAAATACTTGGGAAATCGCAAAGAAGATAAAGGAAAATCCCGAATACGAAGAAACGCCCGCTATGGCGGCGATTCGCAAATATCAAAAAAATCACGAACACGTGATGCAACAGAAGGTTGAGATAATTGTTGAGCAATTCAGACAAGTAACGTTGTCAAAAATTGAAGGCAAGGCAAAAGCAATGGTAGTGTGTTCGTCCCGTCCGCACGCCGTAAAATATTATCAGATGATTAAGGCTTATTGTAAGAAGAAAGGGTATTTCGACTTGTTACCGCTTGTCGCGTTTTCTGGTACGGTTCCGGAAGGGGAGCAGGAATATACAGAAAGCAAACTCAATTCCACCGACGCGCTTACGATAAGCGAAGCGCAACTACCCGATTATTTCGCAAGCGATTCGTATAATGTGCTTGTAGTTGCCGACAAATATCAAACGGGATTCGACGAACCGAAACTGCATACTATGTTTGTGGATAAACCCTTGCGCGGCGTTAAGGCTGTGCAAACGCTTTCGCGGCTTAACAGAACTTGCAAAGGCAAAGTCGATACATATGTTCTCGATTTTGTAAACTCTCCCGAAGTGATAGAAAAGGCATTCCAAACATTTTACGAAGATACGAAACTTGTCGGTGCATTAGACGTGAACACGGTTTACAGCTATTTCGATAAAGTTATGGGCTTTTCGTTGTGGTCGGGCGATGACGTGGAAAGGTTTGTTACGCTTTATAGTAAGAAGGGCAAGCAAAGCGACAAGGACTTGGGCAAAATTACCGCTTGCGTTAAAACTGCCGTAAACGGATATAACGAGCTTATTCCCGATAAGCAGGACGAGTTTCGTTCCGCGCTTAAAAACTTTTTGCGGTTTTATGCATATATCACGCAAATTACGAGAATGTTTGATGCGGAATTACATAAGTCGTATTTGTTCTGCGAGTATCTATTCAGGCTATTGCCCAAACGTCCGCACGAAAAAATCAATCTTGACGATCAAGTTTTGCTTGTGAACAGCAAATTAACGGAAACTTTCAGCGGTTCGATAGAGCTTAAAAAAGGCGCGGGCGCAACTGTGAAACCAGAAACGCGAACAGTTGTAAAACGCAAGGTTGAAAAGAAAGATTTACTTGAAAACATCATTGAAAAAATAAATTTGATGTATCAAGGGCAGTTTACCGATGGGGATAGGGTAATCGTGGAAACGATTTTCGACAGAATATTCCACGAAAGTAAAAAGTTGCGTAAGCACGCTCAAAACAGCGACGAAGAAATGTTTGCTCGTAGTATTTTTCCCGATGAGTTTGAAAAGATAGCCGAAGATTGCTACGCCGAATCTATGGACAGTTTTGCAAAGCTTTTTGAAAACAAAGAGTTTTACGAGCGCGTTATGGCGGAAATGGCAAGAGCTATGTATTATAGTTTGCGAAATAAGAAGGATTAACTATGCCCGAAACACGTGCGTATAAACTGAATAAGCAAAGACAACCCGCGGCGACCGAAGGAATGCTTCTATATTACTTCTACGATAGGGGTAAGCTTTCGTCGTGCGAAGTAACGGAGTATCAGTTTGACCGCCTTGTGGAGTTGGATACCGAAATGTATAACAACGAACGCAGAGCGGAAGCGCATAAAGCTACATACGTTAAAGCGGACGGGAGAACGTACTACAAAAAGATTGACATGGAGAACGATGACGGTACGTTGCTTGATGAGAAACAGCGCGGTGCGCTTGAATGCGTGGTTGAGCAAGCGACGGTAGACAAAAGACTGTCGGCATTATCAGAAGAAGATAGGGAGATTTATGAAAGATATTATGTGGACGAGTGTACGCAAGCCGAGATGGCGGAAGAAATCGGAAAGACGCAAAGTTATGTGGCAAAGCATCTTGCCAAGATCGAGGATATTTTAAGCGGCTCGTCGGAGAGCGACGAGGCGAAAGCTAATGCACAATGGGAAAAGTTTTTGGACAAGTTCCGCACCGATGATGACGAAGATATATTGTGGGATATGTTTCGATTTATTATGCCCGAAGAAGAGCAAGCGGAAATCATCAGTTGGTTTTACAGCTACCGCGAGTATTTTAAGTTCGGTCTTACATATTTAATTATCCGCCCATTTGCGAAATACAAATCTTTTGAAGAAGCGGAGTTCGAGTTTGGGAATCGAATGAACGAATTACCGCTTCATAGCCGAGAGATTTACTACGATGTATTCGACGGACAAATAGACGAATTGCGTTGGGTATATCTTGCCTTATGTGAGGAAGTGGAGTATCGGAAGAAAACACTGAAAGAAAAGCCGAAGCCGACAAACTTCGAGAAGCTATACGCGGAAGCGGAAAAGATATGCAAGCGTTTGGATATGACCGCCGAAGATTTTATTCAAAAGAGATTCTTGCCAAAGCAAAGGGAACGGTTGGAGAAACGGTACAAAGATTTTCGTAGAAAGTATCAGAATATCGTTGTTGTGGATGAAGACGATCCGCGCCCGATACGCGAGCAGATAATAGACATATTCGGAGAAGGTCCTATGCCGCATTTCAGTAATCCCGAATTCCGCAAGAAAAAATAGTTTCAAAAATTTTTGCTAAAATGGAATAATTAAGGCGTTCTATTCGCTTGATAAGTAGAAGAGCGTATCTGGGAGCTTGCTCACAAGTACGCTCGCCACCATTCAAAACCGAAAGGGCGCCGCAGGCGCGCAACCGAACGGTTGCAATTTCAAGCGAAGCGCAGAAATCAGCTTTCGTAGTTTATATATGGAAGCGGAAATAGCAAATACAAAAGGAGACAAAATGGCAAACAATGAATTTACGGTAAACGGGATAGACGTCCGTTTTAAGAAAATCAACAAAGACGACTATATTTCGTTAACCGATTTAGCTCGGTATGCAAATCCGTCCGAGCCGAAAGTGCCGATAGCGACTTGGATGCGGAACAAGGACGTTATTTCATATCTCGGACTTTGGGAAAGACTGCATAATCCCGATTTCAAAGGACACGAATTCGAGACCTTTGAGAGTGCGGCGGGCAGACACAGTTTTTATCTTTCGCCGCAAAAATGGATTGAAAGCACTAATGCGATAGGCATTATATCCAAGTCCGGTAACAACGGCGGCACGTATGCCCATAGAGATATTGCGTTTGAATTTGCAAGTTGGTTAAGCCCCGAATTCAAATTGTATTTGGTTACGGAATTCCAGCGATTGAAAGCGCAAGAGCAAAAGGCATTGGAGTGGTCGGCGAAGCGCGAGCTTGCAAAAGTAAACTATCGTATACATACAGATGCAATCAAAGAAAATATTGTTCCGACGCTTACGGACGAGCAGTTGAAGTATGTTTATGCGGATGAGGCAGATTTACTGAACGTTGCTTTATTCGGTAAAACGGCGGCGCAATGGCGTAGAGGAAACCCTACGCTTAAAGGTAATATCCGCGACTATGCGACAATCGAACAGTTGCTTGTGATTGCTAATATGGAGAGTTATAACGCGATTCTGATTGAGCAAAATGTACCGCAAAGCGAGCGGCTTGTACAGCTAAACAATATGGCTAAATCGCAGTTGCGAGTATTGCAACAAAGCAATTCGAGATTGCTTACGGAAGGGCGAAAAGATAAAAAGTAAAAAAATTTTTGCGAAAATGGAATATTTCGGGCGTTCTATTCGCTTGATATATGGAGAGGGAAATTCCGTGTATTTGCACGGAATTACAACTTTCTCAAATGTGGCGATTTCGCTATAATTAAAATTTAATAAACAGCGACAGGCTCACGGTAATCACGCCGTGAGTTTTTGTATTGCAAAAAGGAGGATTTATATCGGTGGATACAAGTTAAAAACCAAGAAAACAGTAAGCAAAGATTTTGAGTAAACGTACCAAGTGTGGGATTTTTTGTAGCAGGATAAGAAAAATGTAAATTTTGTGGCTATTTACATTTTTGCTTTCCGAAGCGGGAAACCCGCCTTCGGACATTCGTCCACACGAGAAAGAACAAAACAGGAGAAATTAAACATAAGTAATCAACCTATAATTTTTAACATAACATATACGCCGTGGAAAATTAAGAGCAACGCCACGGCGGAAGAGAAAGCAAAATTCGAGCGCGAACGCCCGTACTACGAAATGTCAGACGGCGGCAACAATATCTACAAGTATATGACTTCGGATAGGAAATTGAACGGCGAAAATTCAAAGACGGAAACGACGTCGCTCATTAACTATTTCGAGAAGTCCACAGGCGTGTTTAACGACGACGGTGTTATCACGCAAGAGCAGTTAATACAAATTCAACAACGCGCCCACGCGCCCAAAAATATCTGGCACGGCTTTATATCTCTAAACAAGGAAATGTCATATAAGATAGATACGCCCGAAAAGTGTATGCGGATGATTAAGCGCACGTTCGGAGAGTTCTTTAAGGATATGGGTTTAGACACGAACAATATAGACCTAATATGTGCATTGCATAAGGACAAGCCGCACCATCTACATATACACTTTTGGTTTGCCGAAAAAGAGCCGAAGTGCAAGTACAGAAAGAAGCAAACGGAGTTTCGGCACAAAGGTAAGATAGAAAAGCGGGTGTTGGATAGGATGCACGTGCGGCTTAATATGGATATTTCGGAATCGCATCCGAGGTTGTATGTGTCGCGTGATGAAGCGTTGAGAGAATTAAAGAAAATATCCGCGCTCAAAGACATAATAACCAAAGACGACGTAAAGGAAGCTGTGCTTGAATTGGCAAAGTCAATTCCAAAAGGTTACAGTTTTCATTACGGCAGTAAGGATATGATACCGTACAGACAACAAATTGATAGAGTTGTTAATAAGCTCTTGATGTACGACAAAACAGCGAGGAAAGCAGATTTGCGTTTTCATACCGAACTTGAAACACTACGCCAAAAAGTAAACAGTCTTATTACCGGTAACGGCAATGATATAAACCATTATAAAATCGATCCGAAGAATATAACGCTTGTAGATGATATTGCAAACGATTATAAGCGCAGGCAGGGCAACTTGTTATTAAAAACGGTAAAGTACATAAAGTCTGAAACATTTGAAACCAAAATAAGACACAAGGTAAACGATAAAGGACTTAAACGGCGGCTTGCTATTTCGCATAGAAAAGTAGGCAAATTGTTTGACGGTTTACTTGCGTCGTTCGGCGGCGAGAGCGAATTATTGGAGCGCGACTTTACTAACCGTCTGCAAGAGATTGAAAAGGAAATAGAACAAGAAAGGGAGGTGCAAGGCAATGTGGAAGTAAATACAGCTTCCAAGTGGACGTGGGGGAAATAATATGTAGGAAACAAGCCAAAGTCGTATTAATATTCCGTAAACGCTTGACTCTATCTTCCCGTTGTGCTAGAATATACTAAATCGTATAAATACGACATAAAATATTTACGGAGGTTTAGTTATGGAAAACGGCAGAAAGATAAAAGACAAGCGTTACGAGGAACGACATAAAGAAGAACGTAAAGCCAAATGTATGGTTTGGGGAACGAGCGTACCAAGAGAGAAAGCCGAGAGAATAAACGAATTTTTGAAGAAGTACGGCTACACAAAGGTACAGTTAATCGAAGCGGGATATGAAGAGTTATTAGCCCGACACGATACCGACTTTGCAAAGCTCAAAGACGGGTATGACGATTTTTTCGGTTTTGAGGAAATCGATAAAATGAAAACCGAATAACTATTAAATCTTTTCGCATAAGGAGGAACACGCGATGGAAAGAGAACATAGTATTCAAAGCTATAAGGACGCGGATTAATTCCGAGTTACCGTCCGAATAAGGATACTTGAACAAAAAGCAAAACACATTTAGCAAGCTTATTATAGATAAAGAAAAAGACGACTTTAATGCGTTCATCGATACAATGGCGCAACTTATAAAAAAATACGGCGACAAAATATTAAACGTCGCTTCAACCGATACGGAGAAGAAAAATGAATCGAGAAGGTAAAAAGTGCATTTTATATCCGCGAGTAAGTACCGAAATGCAAGTAGAGGGGTATAGTCTTGACGGACAAAAAAACAGTTTGAAAAGATTTGCCGAACGGGAAGAAATGCAGATAGTAGATTACTACGAAGATGCGGGCAAATCTGGCAAGTCGATAGAAGGACGTCCCGCTTTTAAGAAAATGCTTTCCGACATAGAGAGCGGACAGAGCGTGGACTATATTCTCGTGTATAAACTTTCCCGTTTCGGAAGGAATGCGGCTGACATTCTCAATTCGTTGGAGTTAATTCAGGCTTACGATGTAAACCTGATTTGCATTGAAGAGGGAATAGATTCTTCGCAAACAAGCGGAAAACTTTTAATATCTGTTCTTTCTGCGGTTGCCGAAATCGAAAGGGAGAATATTCTTGAGCAGACAATGAACGGGCGCAGAGAAAAAGCTCGTCAAGGTTTGTGGAATGGCGGTCCTGCGCCGTATGGCTATTCTTTGAAAGACAATAAACTTTACATAAACGAAGATGAGGCGGAGTTGGTCCGCCTCATCTATGATAAGTATGTAAACACTACAATAGGGTATTCAGGCATAGCTAAATATCTGAACTTGCAGGGGATAAAAAAGGTTGTGCGCACGGACAGAATGATTGAAGAATGGAGTGCGCATTTCATAAATCTGATTTTAGAAAATCCCGTGTATTGCGGTAAAATCGCTTATGGCAGGAGGACGCTTGAAAAAGTAAAGGGTAAGAAGAACGAATATAAGCGAATAAACGCTACCGATTATATTACGGTTGACGGCTTACACGAATCGCTTGTAAGTGAAGAGATTTGGAATAAAGCGCAGGATAAACGGCAGGCAACGGGCAAGAAGTTTGCTTCAAAATACGGCAAGGACAGAACGCATTTATTGACGGGTTTATTAAAGTGTCCCGTGTGCGGAGGTCCTATGTATGCCAACCGCCATTGTTGGACGAAAAAGGACGGAACGTATAAAGAAGTAGGCTATTATGTTTGTGGACGAAACAAACACGATAGGGGAAAGTTCTGCGATTATAAGGCTGACTTAAAGAAGAGTGTAATCGAACCACTTGTGATAGAAGCCGTAAAGGAAATCATAAGCGAAAAATATTTTGCTCAGGCGATTAAAGACAGAATCGTAAGTATCGGTAAGAATGATGATATTGACAAGGAAATAAGGAACTTTGAGAATAGGCTCAACGAGATTGAACTGAATAAGGCAAGATTGGAAAAAGAAATCGACACATTGCCCGCCGATACAAAATTCCGCGAAAGGAAGTTGCGCGATTTGAATGCCCGTCTTGACGGAATGTACGAAACCATTGCCGAATTGGAAAAATTGATTGGCGATGCCAAGTTGCAAAAGAAAGCGATGGAAGAAGAGGCGGTTACACTTGAACATATCTACCGAATATTATTGAACTTTTCGGAGTTTTTTGATATAATAGATGAGGACGAGCGGAAAAACCTTTTGTGCTATTTGATAAAGGAAATACAGCTCAATCCGCATTGGGAGAAGAAATCACCGTTAAAATGGATAGAATTTAACTTTCCTATCTACCGCAACGGGGAGGAAATCAGAAAATTTTTGTGTGAAGGCAATTTCAATGTCGAGACGCTGGTGTCGTTGTATCGAAAATAAAATCTGTTTGCCGCTCCGGAAGATCGTTCGGAGCGGTTTTTTGTTCGATTTATAGAATTATATTGACAACGCGCAATTCCTGCGTTATACTGAAAAAGTAATCGATTACTTTATTTTTTAACGAGGGCGCACGCGCATGAAGAAGCAAGTTTACAATCCTTTTTTACCGTTAAACGTTTACGTTCCGGACGGCGAACCGCACGTCTTCGGGGATCGGCTGTATTTATTCGGATCGCACGATCAGGAGGGCGGTGACACGTTTTGCATGCTCGATTACGAAATCTGGTCCGCGCCGTTGGACGATCTTTCGGATTGGTCGAGCAAGGGGAGCAATTACAGCGCGAAATGCGATCCGCTTTCGGAACCGACGAAGCGCCCTTATCTTTACGCGCCCGATTGCGTGCAGGGCAACGACGGCAAATTTTATCTTTACTATTGTTTGAGCGGGGAAAAAGGCGCGGGTGGTTATCACGGCCCCGTCGGCGTGGCGGTATGCGATACGCCGGACGGGAAATACCGCTTTCACGGACACGTGCGTTTTCCCGACGGTACGCTGTGCCGCAAATTCGTGCCGTTCGATCCCGCAGTGATTAACGACGGCGGCGTGATTCGGCTGTATTACGGTACCTGGTATCCTTACGAGGAGGCGGGGCGGTTCCGTCGTCGCAAACTGCGCGAAATGCAGGCGCAGATGTTCGGGAAATCTGTATCGGAAATCCGTGCGGAAAAAGGGGGCGTAATGGGTGCGGTATGCTGTGAGCTGGAGGACGACATGCTCACCGTCAAGCGCGGCCCCGCACGGATTTTACCCTCGAAGACCAAGGGCACGCCTTATCGCAGCAAGTACTATCCGCGCGGGAAGGAGGGGCACGTCTTTTTCGGCCACGGATTTTTCGAGGGCGCTTCCATACGGAAGATAAACGGGATCTATTATTTCATTTATTCGTCCGTAAACAATCACGAATTATGTTATGCGACGAGCCGTTTTCCCGACCGCGATTTTACCTACCGCGGGACGATCGTTTCCAACGGCGACGTAGGCTACATGGGAAGGAGAGAAAAGGACAGGTTAAACCATACCGCCACCACGCACGGCAGTATCGAGCAAGCGGGCGGGCAATGGTACGTTTTTTATCACCGCCAGACGCACGGCAGCGATTACAGCAGGCAGGCTTGCGCCGAACCGATTGAAATTGCCGCCGATGGTTCGATTTCGCAGGTTGAAATCACTTCCTGCGGGTTGAACGGCGGCGCGCTGTCGGGCGACGGAGAATATCCCGCGGCAATCTGCTGCAATCTGACGAACGGAAAAATGCCGCACGGCGGCAACGCGTCCTTTTCGGGCATTCCGATGATCACGCACGGAGACGGCGAACGTTTTCTTACGGGTTTGACGGCGGGAGTGCAAGTTGCTTACAAATACTTTCGTTTGACCGAAGTTTCGCGGTTTGCGGTGACGGCGCGCGGAAGCGGAACCTTGCGCGTTTTCTTCGACGGAAAGTTGGAAGGGGAAATAGAAATCGATTCCGAGGCATGGCGGGAATATCCCTGCCGCGTTGGACACGGCGGAGAAAAGAGCGCCGTAACGTTGGAAATCGCCGCGGGACGGTTGGAAATTTTATCGTTACGCATGGATTCTTCTTGTTCGGATTGATTTCCGACGGGTTGACAAATCGGCTCTTTTGGGGTAAAATAACGGCAGGCGGTAAAAAGCATGGTTACGATTTACGACATTGCAAAAAAATGTAATTGTTCTTCCGCGACCGTGAGTAAAGTGCTCAGCCGTACGGGAAGCATCAGCGAAAAGAAGCGCAACGAAGTGTTGGATGCTGCGCGTTCGCTCGGATACGTTCCCAACGTAACGGCACGGAATCTGGTAAAAAAGCGGTCCGACATGGTGGGCGTGCTGCTTTTTTCCGATAAAGTTCTCGGTTTGCGGCACGAACTCTTTGCGGAAATTCTCAATTCTTTCCGTACGGTCATGGAGGAAAAAAATTACGAAATCGTTTTGATTTCCGAAAAAGCGACGCAATGGGACGGCAGCTTTTTAACGCATTGCCGCGCTTTGCGGCTGGACGGTTTGTTTTGCCTTTGCTGCGAATACGGAACCTCCGCCGTACGTGATTTATTCGAAAGCGATATGCCCATCGTGGGATTCGAATCGCCTTTCGCGGAAAAATCGTCGGTTGCCAGTAAAAATTTCGAAGCGGGCAAACGTTTGACGGAATACCTGATCGGGCTCGGACATCGGCGGATCGCTTTTCTTGCAGGCAAAGACACCGCCATTACGCGCGAGCGGATCGCGGGGTACCGCGCCGCGCTTGCGGAATATTCCGTTCCGTTCGACGACGCGCTGCTCATCCGTACCAATTATTTCAGTTCCGACAGCGGCGAGAACGCAACGCACAGTTTGCTTTCGTGCGGGCATTCGTTTACGGCGGCAATGTATCCCGACGACTTTACGGCGCTTGCCGCAACCTATTTGCTGGCGCAGCACGGACTTTACGTGGGAAAAAATATTTCGGTCACGGGGTTCGACGGGATTTCGGTCGGTTCTTTGGTGACGCCTAGACTCACGACGATGCGGCAGAACGCGCAGGCAATCGGCGCGGCGGCGGCGCAAAGTCTGATCAATCAGATCGAGGGACGGGAAAACCCGCAGTTTACCGTTTCTCTGGATACGACGCTCGTCGAAGGGGAAAGCACCGCCGCTCTCTGATTTCTTTTTTAAATAATCATTCAAACCGCGAACAACCGTTTCGCGGTTTTTTGTAAATATAAATAGTTATCTGAAAAAATTTTTCAAAAAATTTTTTCAGAAACTATTGACAGCCCGTCTTTCTTGTGTTATATTACACGTGAAAAAGGTAATCGATTACTTACATTATCGATTTTTATTTTTGACAATTTAGGTAATCGATTAACTAATTAAAGAAAGAGGTGTTTTATGAGAGGGAAAAAAGTACTCGCCGCCGCGCTTTCCGCGGTGGTTCTCGGCGCTTCGGTCGGCGCAATGGCGGCATGCGGAGACGGCAAAGGGAATGAAATGGTCTACTGGTGTTTCGATGCGGATATGGCGCAGCAGGTGAAGGATTATTATATTTCCAAACAAGATCTCGGTTATAAAATCAAAATCGAAACGATGACGCTGGACAACATGCTCTCGAAGCTGGACAACGGTTTGCGCACGGGCAAAAATCTTCCCGACGTGGTTGCGCTGGAAGGCGCTTCGTTCAAGCGTTATATCGACGGAAAAATTCTTGAGAACCTCGACGACTTGAAGCCGCTTACCGCCGATATGTACGATTATACCGTGGAAGCGGCGAGCAAAGACGGGCATCTTTACGCGCTTGCGACGAACGTTACGCCCGGCGTGTTCGCGTACAGAAGAAGCATTGCAAGAGAAACGTTCGGCACCGACGATCCGGCTGAAATTCAGGCAAAATTCAACAACTGGGAAAATTTTCTTGAATCTGCGCGCGAACTGAAAGCAAAGAACTACAAAGTGCTTTCTTCGTATATGGATATTGCCAAGGTGTATTTCGGCGGCAGAACGACGGGCTGGGTAGACGAACAGAACAACCTCGTGATCGACGAATCACTCACGAAGGATGAAAACAGTTTGATGGAAACCGCAAAATTGCTGAAAGACGAAAATTTGAGCAACGAAACGGCGGAAAATACCGCGGCGTGGTTCACCGATATTTCCGGGAAACAGGTATTCGGATATTTCCAGGCGACCTGGGGCATCCGTTCCAATCTGGAACGCAACTGTACGAGCGCGACTTCGCAGGAAACTTCGTACGGCGACTGGGCGATTTGCGAGGGGCCGAGCAACTTTTTCGAAGGCGGCACCTTCCATGCGGTGATCAAGGGCACGAAATGGAAGACGGAAGCCAAAGAATTCGTTAAATTCTTCTCGACGGACGAAACTTATCTGACGGACTGGGCGAAGGAAAACGGCGATTTCATGAACAGCAAATCCTGCATGCAGGCGATTGCCGACGACGCGGAATATCAGAACGAATTCCTCGGCGGACAAAATCCCTATAGCATCTATATTTCTGCGGCTTCCCACATCAACGGCAAAATTATCACGCAGTACGATTCCACGATCAACGGACAGTTCAAAGCTTGGGCGACCAACTATGCGGAAGCGATCACGCATAATAAAAGCGATTGCATTACCGAGTTTAAAAATTCCATTAAAGGCATTTACACCACGATTACAGTAAAATAACGCTCGGAGGCGTAAGATGGAACAACTTTCTCTTGAAAGGGAAGCGGCGAACGAGCGCAACGGATCTCCCGAACGGAAGGAAAAGCGGAAAAAGAAATTCAGGATTCCCGTAAACGCTTACGGCGTGCTGTTTATTCTGCCGTTCTTTATCGTGTACGGTATTTTCTCGCTGTTTCCCATGTTTTATTCGGTCATTCTGAGCTTGACCGATTACGCCGGGTACAACCGTTATTTCTCGTTTATCGGCTTCGGAAATTTCGCATGGCTGATATCGCAGGCGCGGTTCTGGCAGTCGTTCTTGAACACGGTCATTATCTTTTGCATGAACTTTGTTCCGCAAATGGCGTTCGCTTTGATTTTTGCGGCGATGTTTACGACGAAAACGTACAAAATGAAATGTAAGGGCGTGTTCAAAGCCATTTATTATCTGCCCAACATCATTACCGCGACTTCGGTTGCCGTCATGTTTTATACGTTGTTTTTAAAGCCGAGCGGCGGACTCTGGCAGCTTTTAAACAAACTCGGGATAATTTCCTACGACGTCAATTTGTATCTGTTGGCGTGGCCTTCGCGGATTATTATTGCGTTCATTCAGTTCTGGATGTGGTTCGGCTGCACGATGGTAACCCTTTCGGCGGGGATTCTGGGAATCAATCCCTCCGTTTACGAAGCGGCGCAGCTCGACGGCGCGTCGCAAAAGGATATCTTCCTGCACATCACGCTTCCGCTGATCAAGCCGATCGTGGTTTACAGCCTCGTGACTTCGGTTCTGGGCGGCATGCAGGTGTTCGATATCCCTTACCTGTTTCTTTCGGGCGGACCCGTGCTTTCGGGCGGACGCAACGCCACCGAAACGATTGCCGTTTATATTTACAAAATGGCGTTCGATACGGGCGGAGAAATGCAATACGGCATTGCTTCCGCCGCGAGCGTATATCTGTTCGTGCTCTGCATGACGATCAGCTTCGTGCTCTTCCGCGTGACGCATTCCGACGAGGAGAAACGCCAGCGCCGTACGGAACGGAAAATCTGGGGGGGGGTACGAGATGAAAGCAGAAACGCTCGTTAAACGGGAAGCGCGCCGCTCCGTACCGCGTGCGCAGCGCATCAAACGAAACACGGTGCAAACGCTCATTTACGCGCTCTGCATTCTGATGGCGGTGCTCTGTCTGTTGCCGCTCTGGCTGTTGTTCGTAGACGCCACGCGTTCCACCACACAGATCAATCAGGGCATGAGCGTGCTTCCGAGCAAATATTTCTTCATCAATTTCGGAACGCTGATGGCGAAGGATTTCCCCGTTCTGCGGGCGTTCTTCAACAGCTTGTTCATCAGTTTCAGCTCTACGGTGCTGTGCCTGTACTTTTCGGCGCTTACGGCGTATTCGTTCGTGGCGTACCGTTATAAGGGGCAGAAAGCGGTTTATTCCTTTATTCTGATGTTGATGATGATTCCCGGACAGCTTTCCATGATCGGTTTTTATAAACTGGTCGTAGACATGAATATTTACGACACGTACGTTCCGCTCATCATTCCCGCGATTGCGGCTCCCGGCGGCGTGTTCTTCTTCAAACAGTATTTCGACGCAAACTTTTCCAAGGAAATGGTGGAGGCGGCGCGGATCGACGGGGCTTCCGAGTTCCGCACGTTTAACCTTGTGGTGCTGCCTACGCTGGTTCCCGCGCTTGCGACGAACGCGATATTCGGCATCGTCAGTTCGTGGAACAATTACATGGGACCGTTGATGTTGCTTTCCACAACCGAAAAGTTTACCTTCCCCATGATCGTGCAACTGCTCAAAACCGACCGATACAATACCGATCTGGGCGCGATGTCGCTCGCGGTGTTCATTACCATCGTACCGCTGCTCGTGATTTACGCCGCATTTTCCAAATTTATCATTCAGGGTGTGGCGATCGGCGGCGGCAAAGAATAAAAATTCAGGAGGAAATTATGAAAAAAATCGCAGTATGTCTGGCAACCGTAGTGCTTACGGGCGCGGCGCTTTCTTTTTCCGGCTGCGGAAAGGATGTAAAGCTTTGGGAACGTTATAAAAACTATTTTAAGATCGGCTGTACGATGAATTACGGCACGCAGGATATCTTCGACGATATCGCTTCCGAATTCAATTCCATGACGTGTGAAAACGAAATGAAGTGGGATGCGCTCGAGCCCAGCGAAGGCAATTTCAATTACAATTCGGCGGATAACATGGTACGTTTTGCAAAAGATCACGGCATGAGCGTACGAGGGCATTGTCTGGCATGGCATAATCCCCTCGCTTTGCCGAACTGGGTCTTCACGGATGCGGGCGAGGACGGAAAACCCGTCGTCGCTTCTTACGAAAAAGTAAAGCAAAGACTCGTTACGCATGCGAGCAAAGTGGTCACGCACTTCGGCAACGATATTTACGCATGGGACGTTTGGAACGAAGTGATTACCGATAATTATACGGAGGACGAAACCGATCTTTACCGTCTCGATTCGCAGTGGCATACCGTTGCGGGGCTGACGGGGGCGCTTTCGCCCGAAGAGCGGGAAGCGGCGAACGATAAAATCGAAGAGCTGTTTATTGCAACGTTTCAAGCCGCGCGGGAAGCGAATCCCGATGCAAAATTGTTCTATAACGATTATTTCGCAAACAACAAGTACAAAGCGGAAAAACTTCTTACCGTACTCGACAGATTGCTGGAAAAAGGCTGCGAAATCGACGGCGTCGGCATTCAGGCGCATTACGATATCACGTCGTTCGACGCGGAAATGCTGGAATATCTGATCGTGGAAATCGCCGAACGCGGGCTGGAAGTACAGATTACCGAAATCGACTTTTCCATGTACGATTATAACGGGGACGTCGGGCTTTACTACCACGAGTTTACCGAGGACATGGCTGCCCTGCAAGCAAGCTGTTATGGAAAAGCGTTTGAAATTTTCCGCAAACACAAAGATAAAATTACCTGCGTAACGCAATGGGGCGTAGCGGACGACGATTCGTACCTGCACAATATTCCCGTTGCGGGCAGACGGGACTGGCCTTATCTGTTCGACGAAAATCACGGCAAAAAACCCGCGTATTATGCGGTCATCGATTTTTAACGGGGGAATCAAACTATGAAACGGAAAAGCAAATGGATGGTATCTTTGGCGGCCGCCGCGGCGGTTACTTTGTGCGCGGGCGTTTTTGCCGCTTGCGGCAACCAAAAAGCGCAGCTCAGCGAATTTAAGGACGGCGTAAATTATTATTACGGCGACGGGCGCGACGTGCATCTGAAAGGTTGGTTTCCTTCCAAATCCGATGAAATTTATACCGTAACGGAGGAAGCCGAAGCGGTAAAATTGCACTATTACAATAACGAATCGTGGCGCAATTTCGGTTTGAGCGTAGAAGGAACGTTTTCCGATTTTTCCTGGCTGAATTTCACCATGAAGGCGGGCGGCACGGAAGATATCGTGAGCGCGTTCGTAAAAATCGTAAATCCCATTCGCGAGGACGGCGACAATATGAACGTGCTCGGAACGGACGTGTACTTCGATCTGACCGAAGAGTACGTGACGTATTCTTTTCTCGTCCCTTCGATTCACAGACAGATTCTCGACGTCGTGAACGACGTCTGCCTGTTCCCTGATCCCGGCATGACGGGCACGTACGGCGACGTTTACGTGAAAGACGCGTGGTTTTCCAAAACGCAGCCTGAGGGAAGCAAGTTTGTGAACGAGCAGAACGTCGGCGCGATGGAAGGCTGGTCTGCGGAGGCGTGGACGGGTTATCAGTTGCGGCGCGTGGAAAACGCGGAAATGCGCCTTACCTGGAACAGACCCGCCGAGTGGGCGGGCGCGTTCCGCTCGGTTGTGCTTCCCGACGAACCCGTGAACAAGTTGACGTTCACGTTCACTTCCGACGCGGTGGAAAACGCCGCGGACAGCGTCGATCATTTCCAACTGATTCTGCGCGGCGACGAAGCGAGCTGGAACGAAGGCGGTTGGTGGAACTATTACGAACAGTGGCTTGCAGACTATGAAAAGGGCGGCGTTTACGCGCCGAACGGAAACGGCGAAATCGTAATGGAAATTCCCGTGGGCGCCGCGCTCGCCGCGATGGAAGGTCAGCACAATAAACAGCTCTTGCTCGGGTTGCAAGTGGAATCCGTTCCGACTGCCGCAAGCAAATACGACGGCAGAGGGCAGATGACCGTGAAGAGCGTGGAATTTTCGTGGGACGACGATCTGGAACAGGAACAGCCGCCTGCGGAATCTCTTCGTTGGCAAGTCGTATCGCACGGCGCGCAATATTATAATGTCAGTCAAAAAGAAGGCGTGTTGGCAAACGTGACCTACGAAAACGTGCCGAAAGCGCTTTGGGCGAATCTTTATGCCGACGTTCCCGCCGCCGAAAGAAAAGGCAAGGTGAGCGTAACGCTTCGCAACAACGGTACGGAAACGGTTTGGTACAAGAGCAGCCTTGACGGTACGAAACCCGTAGAAGGAACCGAAAAATACGGTACGATTGCGGCGGGCGCAACCGAAACGATCGTAATGGAAACCGCTCAGCCGTATACGGCGATCACGCTCTTTATCGACGGGTGCTGTACCGACGAAGCGGTGCCGGAGGAAACGCTGTTCAGCGGCGACGTGGACGTCGTTTCGGTGACCTTCGGCGAAGGCGAAGAAATCGAACTTCCCGCGGCAAACTGGCAGCCGAACGGCGACAATCACCCTTATACGATTACGGTAGAAAACGGCAATACGACCGTAGCGTACGACAGGGCGATGTCTTGGAGCGAACCTTGCTTAAAATCGGATTTCGTATTTACGGTTGCCGAAAACGGTTTCATCGCGATCGACTTTACCAACCGCAATGCGTGGACGGCGAAAGTGCGTTTCGATCTGATGAAATACAGCGCTGAGGGCACGTGGGAAACGTTAAAAGCAGGCGAGCTTACCGAAGTGGCCGCGGGCGAAACGCTTACGGTAAACGTTGCCGTGAAAGCGGGCGACGAGCTTGCGGGATTGCTGGCGTTCGTCGACGTAGAAGGCGAAGGCGCGGGCAGCGTTACGATTTCTCCGGTGCGTTTTGCGGCGGGCGGTACGTCCGAAAAAGAAGTGAACGTAAACTGGACGACGAACGCCGAAAATTTATCCGTCGCCGATGGCACGGTAACGATTACGAACCTTCCGATCGACGCATGGAAGAACGTGAGTACGGATTTTTCGATCGAAGAAGGTTATACGGTCGTAAAAGTTTCGGTTACCAACGCTACGGAACATCTCGTAAAATTCAAACTGAGCGCGCACGACGAGGCTTGGGCGCAGATCGGAGCGGACAGCGAAGCAAGCGTTGTATGGCTGGAAATTCCCGCGAGTCAGACTTGGGATTTCGTCGCGGTATTTACGCCGGAACAAGCCGCGCAGGTACGCAGACTTATGCTTATGATCGATTGTTGGGCAACGGGGGATGCAAACGCGCCCGAAGCGCCCTATAACGGCACGGTTACGATCAATTCCGTCGTAATTTCGTAAAGGAGTATCAAATGGGATTTTCTAAAGATTTCGTGTGGGGCGCCGCAACCGCTTCGTATCAGATCGAAGGCGCCGCGTATGAGGGCGGGAAAGGCGAACACGTCTGGGACGTCGCATGCAAACAGGGTCGCAATATTTTCGACGGGCATACGGCGGAGAGCGGTTGCGATCATTATCACCGTTTCCGCGAGGACGTTGCTCTGATGAAGGAAATGGGGTTGAAAGCCTATCGGTTTTCCCTTTGTTGGACGCGCCTGATGCCCGAAGGCCGCGGGGAGTTGAATCCCGACGGCGTGCGGTTTTACAACGAACTCATCGACGAATTGCTGGGCGCGGGCATCGAACCGTATATCACGCTTTTCCATTGGGATTACCCTTACAAACTTTATTTGCAAGGCGGCTGGCTCAATCCCGATTCCCCCGTTTGGTTTGCCGAATATGCGGCAAAGGTTGCCGAACTGTTTTCCGACCGCGTTTCGCATTTTATTACGGTGAACGAGCCGCAGTGTTTTATCGGCCTGGGGTTGTACCGCGGCGAGCATGCGCCTTTTCTCAAACTTTCCCCCGAGGAGGCGCTTCTTGCCTGGCACAACACGTTAAAGGCAAACGGGCTTGCCGTGCGCGCGTTGCGCGCGCACGGGAAACAGCCGTTGCAGATCGGTATCGCCGTTGCAAACGACATTTTAATGCCGTGCGCATCGGAGGACGCCGCGCTTGCGGAAAAAGAAAACTTTATTCCTCGCTCGGATAACTTTTTTACGAACAGCTTATTTACCGATCCCATCGTGTTCGGTCGCTATCCCGAAGGCATGGCGGAAGCGTTCGGCGCCCGTTTTTCGTACGATCCCGCCGATATGGATATCATCAAATGCGATATCGATTTTATCGGTTTGAACATTTATCACGGCGCTTACGTGAAGGCGGACGGAAAGGGCGGCGTAACGCGGGTGACCCCTGGCATGAATACGCCGCATACCGACATGCGGTGGACGGTTTCGCCCGAAAGTTTGTATTACGGACCGACGGCATATTTTAAGCGGTACGGGCTGCCGATCTATATTACCGAAAACGGCGTTGCCGTAACGGAATGGCCTTCTTCCGACGGCGGCGTTCACGATGCGGCGCGCATAGAATACGTTCGCAGTTATCTGCATCAATTGAAACGCGCTTCGGAAGACGGTGCGGATATCAGAGGATATTTCTACTGGTCTTTGATGGATAACTTCGAATGGGCGGAGGGCTTTTCGAAACGGTTCGGATTGATTTACGTCGATTACGATACGAAAAAGCGCACGCCGAAGGACAGCGCGCGCGCTTATAGCGAAATCATCGCGACGAACGGCGAAACGCTGTAAACGGGCATGAACGGGAAAGGAAGTTCCGTAACGGAACTTCCTTTTTGATATTCGGAATCTTTGTGCGGTTTCCGTTTTTCCATGCTTCAAACTTATTGATGATAATAAGTAATAAGTATTTTACATCGATTGCGCAATTTGTTATAATCAAGAAAAGGGAAATACGGCAGGATGAAAGATGAGAATTTATCAAAATGAAAATTTTCCCCGCGAGCGGGATTTGTACGGGGCAGACGGCGTGCATTTGATCGATTGCGCGTTCGACGGGGCGGAAGACGGGGAATCCGCGTTAAAAGAGGCGAAAAACGTAGTTCTCGAACGGTGTTTTATGAATCTGCGTTATCCGCTCTGGCATACGGACCATGCGGAACTTGACGGCGTAACGATGACGCAGCTTTGCCGCGCGGCGATCTGGTATGCCCGCAACGTTTTCATAAAAAATTCGAAGCTGCACGGCATCAAAGCGTTGCGGGAATGCGAAGCGGTTGAAGCAATCGATTGCGATATCCGATCGCCCGAATTCGGTTGCAAGAGCGGGAATATAACTTTGCGGGGCGGCTGTGTCGAAAGCGAATACGGTTTTTTCATGGCGCGCGATTTGAAACTCGACGGGGTGTCCTTTCGGGGCAAGTATTCTTTTCAGTACGTCGAACGCGCGGTGATCGAAAACTGTACGCTCGAAACGAAGGACGCGTTCTGGCATTCGAAAGACGTGACGGTAAAAAATTGCACCGTACGCGGAGAATACCTCGGTTGGTATTCGGAAAATCTGACGCTGATCAACTGCAAAATCATCGGAACGCAACCGCTGTGCTATTGTAAGGGTTTAAAACTGATCGATTGCGAAACGGAGAACGCCGATCTTGCGTTCGAATATTCCGAAGCGGACGTAACGGTCAGGGGGGAAATTCTTTCAATCAAAAATCCGAAATCGGGCAGAATCGTTGCCGATCGGATTTTGGAAGTGATTTTCACCGAAGACAGCAAATATCCCTGCCGTTGCGAAGTTTGCGAAAGAAACGCGCGGAATTTCAAATATTGCGTTTAGCGTATTTACAAACGGCGTAAAAGATGTTATAATGCAAAAAAAGCTTCGAGGGGAACGAAATGAATTTTGATGCGGATAAAAAGACCATTTCCACGCTGTTGAATTGCAAAAAAGAGTTTAAAATTCCGAGATTTCAACGCGAATATTCCTGGGAAAAGCCGCAACTGAAAGAGTTTTTCGAAGATATTATATCGAGGATTAGCGTCGATGCAGACGGGAATCTGTCGACCACCGAATACTTCTGGGGGACGACGCTGTTCGTGGGGAGCTTTACCGACTCTTCGTGCAAATCGTTGCTGGTGGTGGACGGACAACAGCGCCTGACGACGATTACGATATTTTTATCGTGTATCCGGAAAGCGTTTTTGAAAATCGGGAATACAAAGCTTGCGGAAATTACGCAATCTTACGTGATGTCGATGGACGATAACGGCGATCCGTATAAAATTCTGGTGAACGAAACGCCGTATCCGTACTTTCAGAATATGGTGCAGGCGGAAAACGCGTCCGAAACGGTTGCCGTCACGGAAGAGGAAAAAAACATCAAGGACGCGGTAGACTATTTTAATTCGTGTCTGAAAAAAGATAAACTCACGAAGTATCTGAAAGAGCGTTTCGGCACGGCGCATACGTTCGAAACGTCGAACGTATACAAAGCACTGCGCGATCAGCTTTTGAACAGCGTCATCATTGCCGTGAGCACGCAGGACAAGCATCAGGCGAATATGATCTTCGAAATCTTAAACGCGAAGGGGAAATCGCTCGATCAGCTCGATTTAATCAAGAATCAAATCTTTGCGGTCATCAACCGCGAAGAGCCTTCCGACGAAGCGAAAGTCTGCTGGAAGCAGATCAAGGATATCCTGTATTCGAGAAGCACCGGCGTGGATTTTTCCGTGTTTTTCAATCATTACTGGACTTCGAAATATCATCGGACGATTTATAAAAGACTTTACAGCAACTTTAAATCAACAATTAAAAAGACCGAGCAATCGTATTTTGCATTTTTAAAGGATTTGAAGGAAAATGCGGAATATTACGTTCGGATCACAAATCCTTCTTTGGACGATTTTGAACATCGGATCGAATATCGGAACGTTTACGTCTATCTGAATTTTTTAAACGACATCAATATCCGGCAGAGCAGAATTTTAATCTTATCGTTGTTTTATCTTTTGCATCAGGATCCCAAACCGCTTTCCGCCACGGATTTTAACAATGCATTGCGGAATTTAAGCGTGTACCATTTGATTTTCAACGGTTTGTATGCACAGGGAACGAACACGCTGGAATCGTTATATGCAAAGGCTGCGATCGAGCTTCGCACGATGAGGGATAAAGCGGACGTAAAAGCCAGACTCAAAAAGCTCTATGCGGAAATGGGTAAAACGCTTTCGAAGGTAGTTGTCAATCGGGATTTGTTTTTGCAGAAATTCGAGGATTTACGCTATTTCGGGAAGGTGAACGTTTCGGATAATATCAAGTCCAAGTTTTTTATCCGTATCCTCTACGAATTGCAGGCAGCGTATCCTGCGGATTGCAGTTTGGAACATATCATGAACGAATCAGCGGAGCGTCCGGAATCCGTTTCTGTCGGGAATATCATTCCTCTGGAAGTTGCCGTGAATAACAGGATTCCGCAGTCTGCGGATTTCAGCGAAAAAGTAAATCGGTATTACGTCGATTCCAATTATCCCGTAATGGAGGACTTCGTTGCAAAACACAGAGGGGAAACGACGTGGGATGCGGAGGCGATTCGCGCCAGAACGGCAGAGTTGGCGAAAACGTTTGTAGAAAAGTGTTTGACTGATTTCGACTTGTCGCTTTCATAACGAACGGGTATACAATTGAAAATAGAATGAAAAAGGCGGATTGCAATTTGCAATCCGCCTTTTCGCTTAAAGTTTTTGGTTTAAGTCCTTTACGGTATTTCCTTCGATGATTTTGCAGGGAACGTAGATTTTATTCCCGATCGTTTTTTGGGAGATGATCGAAAGCAGGGTATCGAATGCGATTCTTCCGATTTCTTCCTGATCCTGATAGATGTGCGTGATAAGCGGCAGGCTGACGGATTCGTAGGCGTCGAACATAACCAAAGAATAATCGTCGGGGATGTTTTTGCCGATTTCTTGAACGGCGGCGGTGATCATCTGCGTCACGGTAAATTCAGAGGCGATGAGCGCAGTTAAATCGCCGTGATCGGTCAGATACCGTTTGATTTGTTCGATGTCCTGACGAAAGATGACGGAATCGTTTGCCGAATGCGGGCTCATCATCGTATTCAGTTTATAGTAGTCCTCGACGGTCTTATGTTCCGTAATATACATGGAATTGAATCCGTCGAGCCGCTCCTGTACGGAAGAGGTGTTCGCCGGCGGGCTCGAGATAAAGCCGATCTTTTCGTGCCCTTTCTGAAAGAGGTATTGCGTCAGTTTTTGGGCGGCTTCGAAATTGTTCGTACTTACGCTCGGAATGGCAAAGCCGGAAAAGTAACGGTCTATGAGTACGATCGGGAATTTGCGGAAGTGCAGTTTCACGAGAGTTTCGTTGTAAAGTTCGCTGTGTACGGGTTGAATGATAATCCCTTCCGCACCGAGCGCAACGAGGTCGTTGATCGCTTTCGTTTCCTCTTCGAGGGAATCGATCGAATTCTTATAAATAATGTGATAGCCGTGGGCGGCGGCAGTGCGTTCCACCGCAGTCAGGATTCTGAGCCCGAAGCTGAAAGCGATATTGCATAGCACCAAACCGACGATATGCTGTTGCGGTTTTGCGGGAATGTTTTCGACGAACGTGCCGCGTCCGGGCGTACGGGAAATGTATCCTTCTTTTTTCAAAAGCTGCATCGCCTTTTGAATGGTGATACGCGATACGAAAAAGGATTCCGAAAGTTCGAGTTCGGTGGGGAGAATGGAACCGGGGAGGTATTTCCCCATTAAGATATCATTTTTGATTTCGTTGTAAACGTCCATGTACAGCGAATGGCGTGAGTTTTCATAATCCTTCATAATAAATTCCGACAATTGTATGTTTTTCATAAATTTTATCATATTACTATCAAATTGTCAAGGCTGGAAATGTGAAAAAATTTAATATGTTATGTAAATGTCATAACGATATAATAAATGATATAAAAAGTCATATATATATTGATTTGTCGAAAGTTTTGTGTTAAGTTAGTGTCACAACAAACAGTGATAAGGAGGATTGTATGAAAAAGAAAATGAGCTGTGCCGTTGCGTTGGCGTTGGGCGTTACGCTCGTCGGCTCTCTTGCGGGGTGCGGCGGCGGAAGTCCCGATAATTACAGCAAGTATGACAAAGACGGCAGACTGATACTTACCATTTGGGCGACGGATCAATATGCAAACGCGGACGTGAGAGCGAGATTTCAGGGATATCTCGATAAATTCAACGATACCGACGAAATGAAAGACCTCGGGGTCACGCTGCAATTTTCCCCGATGTCGCTTCTTCCGAGTACGCTGAACACGGCGTGTTTGACAGGCCCGCAGAAGATGCCCGATATCGTTATCTGGGATCGTTTTTCCACGCCTTCGAACACGAACATCCTTTTGCCTTTGGACGATCTGATTGCAGAGGATGAAATCGATAAGAACGAATTCCTGTCGGAAGCATACGACGAACTTACCGTGGAAGGCGTTCAATACGGTTTGCCTTTGGATGCGGATCCCTGGGGGATTTATTTGAATATGGACGCCGTAAATGAATATAACGAGGGAAAAGCCGAAGGGGATCAAATCGACCCCGACAATCTGAATACCTGGTCGGCGCTTTTGGACGCGGGCGATAAGCTTACGGTAAGAAAGGGAAACAGCATTACGCGTTCGGGATTGAACACGACGAGCGCGGACGGACAGTTCTTTTCCTTCGTGTTTACGGGCACGGGCGAACTGATCAATACCAAAGCGGGATCGGATACCTACGGCGACACGGTTATGCAACAGAACGGAATGCTGAAGGGCGGCGACGGTCTGTCGCTCCGCGTATACGATTCGCTTGCCTTCTTTAAAGAACTGTACAGAAAGAATCTTTGCGATACCGGTCACGGCGGAACGGACGCGTTCGGAAACGGACTTTGCGCAATGACTTACGGGTCCATTTACTTCCCGCAGGAACTTTCGAAATATTCCTTGAAAAACTATAAGATGCTTCCTTATCCCGCACGGGACAGAACGTATTTGCAGGGCGAAACGCTCCCTCAGGTTCTCGACGCTTCGGCGACCGATCAGTACGACATGCAGAACGGACAGGTGGGCGGAATGCTCGGAGGATTCGGCCTTGCCATTCCCCAGCCCGTAAACAAAGCGATGCGTACGAACGACTGGAAAAAACACGTTGAAAAATCGTGGGAAGTCATCAAACTCTGGCTCATGAACGACGAAATGAACGAGTTGTACTTCACCGAAAATCAATCGATCACGTGCCGTACGGACTTTTGGGATACCAACGAATTTTATACGCAAAATACGGGCGTCATCGGCGACATTCTTCCTTACCTGCAAAATTACAAGATGCGTCCGAGCGTCGCGGGATACGAAATTTTCGAATCTAGCGTCGTTCGTTCGGAAATCCAGGCAATGAAAGAGGGCAATACCGTATTGAAAACGTATGAAAATATCCGTGTATTGGGGAACGAAGTTCTTCGCCTGGCGCAAGGGAGGGGCTAAATGAAAGGTAGAATCAACCTTTCTATGAAAGCGCGGAGGGATATCGTAGGATACGTTTTCGTGTTTCCCGCTCTGCTGTGCTTCGTCGTATTCGTTTTGATTCCGTTAATCCTTTCGTTGGTGCTCAGTTTTTACAAAACGGATATGTTCTTTATGGACATGGAGCTGGTCGGGTTCGCAAACTTCGGGCGCGTTTTCAGAGATACGCTGTTCTGGCGGTCTATCGGCAATATTCTGCTCTATACGCTGATGGCGGTTCCGATGAACGTGATCCTTTCGCTCGTGCTCGCCGCGCTCGTAAACAGCAAGATCCGCGGTTCGAAGGCTTTTCGTTTGCTCTTCTATTTGCCGAGTATCACGAGTACGGTTGCGGCGAGTATCGTATGGCTCTGGCTCATGAATCCCGCTTACGGGCTTTTGAACGAGATTTTGAACGCGTTCGGATTGCCCGACGCAACCTGGCTTTCTCATTCGAAAACGGCGCTCGTTTCGGTTACGCTGATCACGGTGTGGCAGGGCGTGGGCGGAAACATGATCATCTTCGTCGCGGCGCTGCAAAACGTTCCACAACAGCTTTACGAAGCGGCAAAACTCGACGGTGCGGGCATGTTCACCACGTTTTTCAGAATCACGATCCCTATGCTCATGCCCACGATGTACTTCATTTTAACGATGACGCTCATCGGAGCGTTCCAGCTTTACGATCAGGTGTACGTCCTGACGTCGGGCGGTCCCGCAAACGCCACGCTTACGCCCGTTTACCTGATTTGGCAGAACTCGTTCGGCGAAAACGCGGGCGCGCAGGCGGGCTACGCGTCGGCGCAATCCTTCATTCTGTTCCTGCTCATTATGGCGGTTACGTTCGTGATCCGTCGTTTTGACAGAGACGGCAAGGAGGCAAAACGATGAAAACGTTATTCAAAATCAACCCGAAATGCAATCCCGCGAATTGGGACAGGAACAAACGGATCGTGCGCCTCGTCGCCGTGAAAACGCTGTTGTATCTGGCGCTCGTGTTGTTGGCAATCGTAATGTGTCTTCCGTTTTACTGGTCGCTCATCACTTCGTTCCGCCCCAACGACGAAATTTACAAGCTTCCCGTAACGTTGTTTCCGAGCCGCTTCACGATCGAGCATTACGCAAGGGTATTCGATGAAATTCCGTTTTTCAGAATGCTCCTGAACAGCTTGATCACGACGGGCACGGGCGTGTTCACAAACTTGTTTTTCGGCGCGCTTGCGGCTTACGCATTTTCGAAAATCAAATTCAGAGGACACAAGATTATTTTCAACGTTCTGTTGTGTTCGATGATGATTCCCGGCGTAATTACGCTGATTCCCACCTTCTTCGTATTGCTCCGCTTCCCTTTGGCGGGCGGGAACAGTTTCCTCGGGCAAGGGGGAATCGGATTCTACGATAACCTTGCGGCGGTCATTCTGCCCGGCGCGGTGGGGGTTTACGGAATCTTCTTCATGAGGCAATTCTTCGTATCTCTTTCGGACGATCTGGCGGAGAGCGCGCGGATCGACGGCGCGGGCGAATTTAAAATATTTTTCAGAATTTATCTGCCGCTCGTTCTGCCGGGACTCTTAACGCTCGGGCTCTTCACCTTCCAAAGCGGATGGAACAACTTTATGTGGCCGAACATCGTTTTGCAAAGTCCCGAAAATCAGCTGTTGACGATGGCGTTTAAATTTTTCCACAACAGCCGCACTACGGATTTCGGACCGCTCATGGTGCTGTCTGTTATGATGGCGATTCCCGTGCTGATCCTGTTCGTATTCATGCAGAAATATTTTGTTCAGGGCGTCGCTCTGGGCGGGGTAAAAGAATAAAAAACAAAAAATAAAAATGGAGGAAATTATGACAAAATCAAAGAAAAAAGGTGTAATTGCAGGACTTGTTGCGCTGAGCATGACGTGCTGCGTTGCAGGTAGCATCATGGGGGGGGGTGCCTATTTGACCGCCCGCGCGGATAGCGATTTCAATGCCGATACAGAAGGCAATGCGGTTTATCCGGGCGGAAAGGACAAAAATTCCGTGATTGCCGCGCTCAACAAAAAGGTGCGGGATCTTAACGCCGATATTCAGGCGGTTCTTGACGAGGGCGGCGATCTGGAAACGGCGTATACCGAGGGGGAAATTCTTGCGTATTCCCTGAAAAATAACGGTATCATCAATCAGGATAACAAGCGCTCGGGCTGGAAAGTCTGGGAAGGCGCGGCAGTGCTTGATCTGAAGTGCATCAATGCGGGATACAATGCAGATTGGGTTGGAAACGATAGGTATATGGCCTGGCTTTCTTATAACGGAACAACGGACGAAGCCTATATTATCACTGCGGATTTTGCTGTGAATTACGGAAACAACGGTAACCAGAAACTCGGATCTGCCGTAAGTGATATGTTCCGCGTGGGCGAGGTTATCTATCAGAACTTCACCAACGGTTATATGAAACTGGAAAACGGCACAGTGAGTGTGGTGAACAAGAAGAACGTCGACGAGACCGGTACGGAAGAAGACGCAGATCCCGCTTCCACGGGTTTTATCGGCGCGGCACAGGAGAGTACGCTTTCCAAAGCAGGCGTTCCCGCAGAGCAGTTTACGCAGGCATTCACAGACGCTTATAACGCTTATAAGAAGAAAGGCTTTAACGTAGGTTATCCTTTCTCGCCCGTTATGGATAACGGAAAAAACAGCGGCAACGACGACCGTTACGGCACGCTTTGCTCGCAGAACTTCCGCTGGGGCGACAGCGTTTCCGATCCCTGGAACGACGGCGGTCGCAGTCAGTGGAGTTTCCTTGCGTACAACTTTGAAGAAGGAAGAGTGTATCTCATTGCCGACGAATTTCACCGCCAGTTTGAAGGCGTGGCAAGCGGCGACGTACTTTTGCTCGGAGATCCCGCTTCGGACGCATTCGAAGTAAACGGCAACCGTTATCAGAATTTCGAGAAAGGTTATATGATGGCGTCGGGAACGACTCCGCAGAATACGGGAGCTACGGTTGTACTCGGTAAAACGGTTTCTTCGGACGGCACGATTTCGGATATCGACGTTCAGTCCAAAATCGGTAAGCTCGGTAAAACGGTGACCGATAAAGTGATTCCCCAAGGCTATACTGCGGAAACGTTCTCCGCGGCATTCAAATCGGCTTACGCGGAAAAGGTTGCGCTTTATGACGACGAAGAGATCAGCGGCGTAAATCTCGTTGCCTACGAAAACGGGATTATATCGCAGTCTTATACCGATGGCAAGGGGCAGACGCATAAACTTGTTTACGCGAACGAATCCGTCGGTTTCGTTTACCTCCGACCCGCAGTCGTTTCCAAAATGAACGGACTCGGCGCGCCGATCGGCGAGGGCGTTTTGGTTACCGAAGGCGACGGCGCGAAGAAAGTTTACGCTTATCCCTTCGAAAACGGCTATATCAGATTGACCGTGGATAAACAGGACACGATCGAGGACGGGGAAATCGTTTCCGTCATCAACGAGCAAGCCGTAGCCACGTCGGGCGCAACTTACGATCCCGAGAAGGGATTCTTCGAAACGCTGAGCTTTTCCGATCTGATTACCGCAAACATCGTACACGACGACGTAATCAATAAGGCGTACTGGTCGCTTTGGGGCGTTGAAGCGCCCACGAAAGAAGCGATTGCGGCGGCGTTCAAAAAAGCTTACGACGATGCGTTCGCGCTCGGTTTCTCCGCAGGCGAACTTTCGAGCGAAGGGATCATGTGGTGGCTGTCGGGTAACTCCGGAATCATCAAAGTTACGGCAAAGGGCGGGAACGGCAACGGTTCTTTCTGGAACGACAACACGCTCATGAGCTACAACCCCTTCGACCAAAAGGCGTATATCACGACGGGCGCAATCGCAAACGGCTATA
>CAJUFY010000006.1 GCA_910586245.1 uncultured Christensenella sp.
TTTCCTTCGTATAATTCTTAGTTATTTTAATAAAATTCTACCATATTTTGGTATAATTATCAATAGCAAAATACTAAAATATGGAGAATTTATGGATTATTTATCGAAATTTATCAATTATTTGCATGCCACAAAAAACCTTTCAATGAAAACTTTAAAAGCTTATAACAGCGATTTAAAACAGTTTTTCAATTTTGAAAAGACACTTCTTTTTCCCGATATTTGCGGCTTTATTGCGCACCTTAATTCCAAATTAAAACTTAAAGATACTTCTATACGAAGAAAAATTATTACCCTTAAAAATTTTTACGATTATTTATATAACGAAAATTTAATTAACTTTTCCCCCTTTGCCAAATTAAAATTTCGTTTCAGGCAAGAGAAGAAATTACCAAAAACACTTCCCATAAAGGAAGTAACAAAAATTCTTGACTGCTTAAATATTGATTATGACTCCTTATCCCCTTTTGCAAAAAACGTCTATGTGCGCGACGCCGCACTTTTAGACTTATTAATAAGTACCGGCATAAGAATCGGCGAAGCCGCTGCGATCACTTTGGATGATATTATATTTCTAGAACACACAATTCTCATCCATGGAAAAGGACGAAAACAGCGCTTGATCTATATATCCTCTCCAATTACTTGGGATAGGCTTAAAATTCTTATTAAAGAGCGAAAAAAAGCAGATAACAATTATTTATTTGTAAACCGTTACGGGAATCCTCTGTCAATTCATGGAATCGAGGATATTTATAAAAAATATATAAAAAAGGCGCAAATCCATACAAAGTCTACTCCGCACTATCTTCGCCACACGTTTGCGACTAACTTACTTGCCAATGGTGCAGATTTACGTTCCGTTCAGGAAATATTAGGGCACGCAAGCATTGCCACAACTCAAATTTATACCGAAGTTACAACCAACCGAAAAAAACAAGTTCTTAAAAAATTCAATTACAGAAATAAATTGTAGTCTTAAATCAATCCCCTTAAACCGACTTACGTAATAAAATACTACGGTTCAATCCCAGAAATTTTTTTCTTGCACTGCCGCGCTTGCGATACGTTTTTTTCGTGGGAAGAATGGCAATCCATTGACTTTACCTCCAACTGCCGTGTCTTGTGTTTGCGCATATTTCGCTCCTCCGATGAAAAAAATTGCATAAAAAAAGGGCGAGGTACAAAATCCAATGAGAACATAATCTCATAATTCTTTGCACCCCGCCCGTCAGATAAGGGCATGGTCTTATCACCCTTTTCTCTTATCAAAACGCAACGCTACATAAGCGGAAGTATTAGATTTTTACCATTTGATAATAATCCTTACTCCGGTCGACATTGAATTGCTTGGCGATCGGCACAAACCCCAGTGAGCTATACAAACTGTAAGCAACGTTGTTTTCGCTGTATACGAAAAGTCTAACGGATCGTTTCGCCTCCTCCGCTTCTTTTAGAATATACATCATAAGTGAACGTCCAAGCCCTTGTTGCCGATACTCTTCTTTCACGCAAATATTATCGACATGGTAGTAGTTTTTACCAAGATATTCGTTAAAAGTCTCCCTTAAATCTTTCATTGCGATTTCAAACGTAGGAGGCGGAATAATATTCAAATCGTCAAACGACTTCCTGATAATATCATAATCCTGAAAAGAATTAGAATAATCATAAATCGAAGCAATCGCTATAATTTCATCTTTATTCCGCATAATACGATAATAATCTTTGTAAAATTTCGATTGCGGCTCGTTGAACAATAACGGCAAAATCTTTTTGGCGTTTTCTAATGTGCCGAACAACTTTTCTCCCACGAATACGTCGCTCTCGTAAATCAGTTCTATCGCTGATTCATAATCTCTCGCATCGGATAACCGTTCGAGCTTAGAGAACGATTGCGGTAGATATACTGAACACGGAATGATAATTGGACTTATCCATATTTTATCGTACGAGCGTTCCTGTCGGACGTTCGCAATCCGATTGATATTCGGAACGCAATAATAGGAATATCCGAAATCAAATTCGTCGTCGATGATCATTTTAATCGTAATGACCCGATTACCGTCCGACTTGTCCGAAGACAGCGTTCTGAATAGCGAATAACGGTAACCGTCGAAAGAGGTTACGCCGCTGCAATATTGACCGACGATAGGATAAATCGCTAACTCTATGAACCCTTTTTTCAGTGTGTCGCGTTCGGTATTGTCGAGTCCGGTCTTCATGTAAAGCAAGAACTGTTTTACGATACCATACAACTTATCCGAAACGAAATTTCCTGCAGACGTCAAAACGGAAACGATATATTCCCCGTAGGAATTCATCTTCTCGGACGCAAATAAATATTTTCTCCCTAATACGTCGAACAGGATCTCGTTCTGGTTATTGCAATTCGAGCTGTACTCGTTATTCATTTCGATCAGGCGCTCGAAAGCATTCCTGACCTTTTCTGCAGTCTCTTTCTGATTAGCCGAAAAATAGCAATCCGACGCCGTGGAAGAAGAGCCGTTTCCTATTCCGGAAATCGTCCTTTTCATGTTCTCGATCCAAGTTTCCTTCGCCTTATTGTACTGTTTATAGTCGTCGTAATCCCTATCGCTGTTTTCAAGAGCCAATAAAGACTGCCTCTTTTTTTTCGCATACTGAAATAAACCCCGATAAAATTTGTTTACAAACCGCACTACCCGCAAAATAGTATTGGACAAATAGATGATTTTCTGCTCCTCGGTATATTGCGCCGTAGCATATACCCTATCGCATTCGGCTATAATATCGTCGATCGTCGTCGGATAAAAGCTCTTTTCCCATGCCCAATCGTTTTGAGTGAGCGTTTTGATGGCGAGCATTACCAAAGCTTTTGTACGCGAATCTATTTTCGAGGACATAGAAGAGCCGGGCGGCAATCTCCCTTCCGGATTGGCGATAATTTCTTCCTCGTTTGAAATCGCTAAAATTTTGTCTTTACCGAAACGCATACGGAACGCCTTCAGAAACAATCCGTAATCCGCGCCGTTCTGCAACAAACTGCGAAGGAACTCGTAAACGCCTTCTTCCAACAGTAAAAACAGTATGATTTCGTCCCACCTATATCCGATCAATTCCTCTTTGTTATATAGGGAAACGACGTACATTTTATCGAAAATCTCTTTATATTTGGGCGAATATCTTTTTATTATGGTATCTTTTAACTGCACGGAAAGCGCATCCGAAATCGTATAAGAAAGCTCCTTTAAATACCTGTTGTTCAATAAAATATAGTCTCTGAAAAAGATATTGTCCGTTTTACTCTTATACGTATTTATGATATCGTAGTTCAAAAAGAATTCTTCGATCACCGTTTTGTTTCTGACGATATATTCGTAATTACCGCTATAATCCGGATCGTCCGTCAGATAGACCGAAAACTGGTCCGCCGCCCCAAGCTGGACATAATTGATCGTGATCGATTGATTCTTTTCGTCCTTCTCGTCAAAACGTCTGGCATCATCTACATGAAAATCCTCCATATAATACGTGCCGACATTCGGAATCACGCACATCGATTGATTAAAATCGATCAACTTATTCGGCTTGTCTTTTGTCTCACAGTGAATTTCGGAACAATCCAAGGAAATTTTTTGTAAATCTTGCCAACCGTTTTTCCGGATGGTTCCCATGTCGGAAAAAACAACTTCAGCATCCCGCAAATAAGGGAACATATAAATCGCACCGCAAAAAGTGTCGAAATCGAATTCCGAAGCTGGAATCCGCGAAGAAATCCGCCGTTGCTTCACCAAATGTATATATTTTGCAAGCTTATTGTCGTGGGAGGAAAACTTGAAAAATTGGCTGAGTCCCACAAGCTCGACAAATGATTTATTCGTATCCGTATCCAAAAGACAATCGATTTCCAAATTGATCAAGAAATCGTCTACGATTTCACCGTTAATTTTTGTTGGATCGCAAATTTTGTCCAAAATATTATAGATACGCCAAAAGGAATTGTTCCCGCCGATTTCGGAATCGTTTATGTTTCTTTTCCAATCTAAAAACGTACTCCACACTAAAAGCATGGAGAACGTCATGATATTGGAAAAATATAGAAGACAATTCTTTTCATCGCTCAAAAAATCATCGTCTTCATCCTCATAATTAAAAATTACGTGACGCAGATTTTCATCGGAAATAAGTCTTTTAATCGTTGTAACTTTCTCGCTACGAGTTTTCATTTGCCAATTCCTCCGCGAGAAGTTTATACATCCCGACAGCGTTCAATTCGTCCTCCAAAAGCGTTCTTTCGATTGATTCCTTTTTTAAACTTTCTTCCTTAAATTTAAAAAGATTCACCTCGTTTACGCCGGTCCTTCCGTTTTCGAGTAGTTTCAAGTTCAGCTTCCCGCTTTTCCCGATCGCATTACGCGCAAGCAACGCGATATTAGACATTATGTTGTTGATATCGAAAGCGGTACCGTCCGTTTTCGGAACCGCATTGGGAACGATGATGTATTCTTTCCCGGAAAATTCAAAAGATTTTTCTTTCAGAAATTCTTCCGATCCCTTTCTGAATTGGCGGGTAATGCGCATTGCAAGAACGATTTTATTGGCTATGGAAAGACTCTTTTCGGCAGTGAGTTGGTTCCCTGCGGGACTGTCCATAACAATCGCCTTGCAGTTGAAATTACGGCAAATCTTGTTCAGAACAGAAAGAGAGATATTGCCGTCGTCATAGTTATTGCCGTTTTCGGTCAAATATTTCGCCCCCTCTTTCGCATGTGCCGAAACAAACAGAATCGATCTGTCAAGGCTTGCGGGCAGCCCCACCATCGCTCCGATTGGAATCAGCTTACTGAAAAAAGGATGCTCGCCGATGTTCCCCATCTGCCTAAAACCGATTGCGCTGTCGCCTCTGAGAACCTGTATCGCATTGATTCCTGAAGCTTTTTCGACGATATAGGAAAGCCCCTTGCTGTCCAAATCCAAGTCAATCACGACGATCGGCTCTTTTTCGGTCGCCCTGAGGTTTTCCGCCAAAAAAGGCAGAGTATTAAACAGCAGCGATGTTCTCCCTGCGCCGCCTTTATAAGAAAAAAACGAAATATTTACCATAACTATTCTCCTTTGATACGGTCAATGCTTTCGACGTTCTCTGCAATCGATTCGTTCAACTGACTGTTCATTTTTGACAAATATTCTTTGGTGAGTTCTCCCTTCCCGTCGTATTTCGTCAAGAATGCAAAATCCGCGCCGCGTCCCGTCGCGACCTTGCCGAAATCGATGGAACTGAACAATGCGAGTGCAACGCGCAACCGTTTATCGTTCTTGAAACTCTCCATTGTTTGCGCCGCCGTTTTATTCTCCGCTATCGAATCGATATAGAACATCGTAGCGTCCGTCAGCATTTTATCGAGCGTATTCGTCATTTTTTGCTCGAAAAGAGAATCGAACATATTTTTTGCGAGAGATTCGACTTCTTTATCGAGATTGGATCTTTTTTCTGCCAACTTGGATTCCAACAATTTGATTTGTTCTTCAAGTAATTCGTGTTTCTTTTTTTCTTCGCTCAGCTTTCTTTCAAACTCAGCCTCTTTTTCCTTAACGATTCTGTTGTACTCTCTTTTGTTGCCCGTCAATTGCTCTTCATAGTTGGTATAATAATCATAGAAGTTTTCGAGCGCAAAAATATAATAAAGATTGTTATTAACATTAAACCCGTCGACGTCTCCCCAAATCCAATCGTCTGTCGTCGAACAATTTTCCATAATCAATTCGAGATTATCGACCATTTCAATTTGCGGATATTTGATCATATAATCAAATACGTTCATATAAGTATTACAAAGCAAAGGAATTAAATCGTAAACGGAAACGTTTCTGCACCCTTTCCTTAATTGCTGCAACAATACGTTCTGCCGGGAGGGATATTTTTCGCTCAACAAAGAAGCATGAAGATTATACGAATCAATGATTTCTTGTTTATTGGTAACTTTTAAAACGTTGTATATCTTTTTAACATTCGAAATCGCAAATTGTAATTGATTGTAGAACCAATCGTTGTTTTTTGAAACTTTATCATAACGACTGATAAACGCGTAATCGTCGTCAATCCCTGAATTTAAGTAAATCGCAAGTATAAACAAAGTATTTATTGTAGCGTTTTTATCTTGCGTTTTGATAACATCCGAAAAAGAAATCCCCGTGAAGTCGCTCTTGACAAAATCAAGTGCAATATCCACTCCTTTCTCAGATAATAAATTCTCGATATAACGACCGGACGAAGAAACCTTGATTCTTAATTCGTTAATTGCCTCTTTATTCCTTAAAATAAAATCCTCGGTTTTTTCATGCAGAATTTTTTCTTCTTCGCTCAAAGATTGTAAATCGAAGTCGTTTTCCCCAAGAGAGGCATCGCTGCCAAAAATATTTTCCAATATGTCGGGATAAGAATTGTAAAGAGAGATATATGCGTTCGTCGCATGGAAAGTATAATAAATAGAAGTCGAATATTCGTCGTTACTGTCTTTGGGAGAACAGAACGTCCAACCCCGATATTTGATTTCGGTCGGAATATTTGCTCTGTCGATTACTTTATTTTCAATCTGACGGATTTTTCTCTCTTTTTCTTTGACGGTCAAAACGGAGCCGCTTAAAAAATTTGCGGCATCAATCAAGAGTTTCTCGGAAATTTTTGAAAGTTCAAAGAACGAGGACACAGTGTTCTCGGCTAACGAAATTGTTTTCCCGAACGGCATCTTTCTGAAATCGTTTTTAAGCGCGTAGTTTCTCAAATCGATCATGACAATCAAAACTTTTGACGCAGTTTCGACGTAAGAATCCAGTTTCTCGCAGTTCTCGTCAAGATAAGGTGTTGCGTCAAATATCGGCGCTGACGCATAACCGTTTTTATAGACGGTGTCAAAAACAGTCTTCAATAAAAAGTTGAATCCGTCCTGAAACTTCGCGATATTCACGCCGATATCATCCAATTCAAGCAACGTGGAAAGCGCCATCACATTAGACAAAGTACCGAAACGTTTCTCTTTTTCCGAAAGAAAGAAACCTTTTTCGGGCGTATAGAGTTTTATAAAACTTTTAAAAATCTTTTCTCCGACCTCTTTTACGGGTCTGTACGTGTTAAAAAACTCATTCGCTTTTTTCTTTCTTAAAATAATATCGTTGATGTCAGGCATTTTTCGTTGCTCCTATTTTATTATTGTCTATCGTTAAAACCAACCGTATTCCCGCATTGATTTTATCCGTATGTATGTTATTGTCGATTTTACAGTTATTGGAATTAAACAACTTTAACGCTTGTCTATCCTTACCGTTCCCCTCCAAAACCCAAAACAACCTCAGTAATTGCTGTCTGTTGCGATCCGCATAGTTGGTAGGAAACGACTTGGAAATCGCTTTTGAATTATCCGTTAAAAACTCTTCGTCGACCAAAGCAACATCTTTTACACATGGCATGGAAACCATGGATTGTTTGATTGTATCGATTACCCGTCCAATATTTCCCTCGCCGGTAAAATCAATGCAATACTTTGAAATAAAATAGTAGATATCGCCTTGATTGCGGACCTCAATCCACTCTACGTCGCGCGGCGCGCCGTCCTCTTCAAACGGATATTGCCCCAAGAGGAAAGAGCGCATGCCGTTGTGCGATATAAAACTTAAATCGGGCAAAAATGAACGGGCGAAACCGTCTTTTACATTGTCTTTATCTGAAAAGTCAATGATATTTTCTATCGCGTTGTGATATGGATACCAAATACCGTCTTTTGTAATGCTTTTAAAAAGAGCATAACCCTCGTCATAAAAATCATCATTCTTGGTAGCAACTGACAAAATAAGTTCCTTTGCATTATCAAAACCGATAATGACCGGTATAATCCGAAAAGATCTTTTTCGGGCTATATCATTCATGACTTTTATTTCTTCTTGGACTGCATTACTAATTAAAGAATTTTCACTTAAAAACAAGATAGCGCCATGGCAATGCTCATTGCGCATTACTTTTTCAACGCGGATATTCCAAATATCGCCAGGATCAAGATTTACATCGTACCAATAATTTACGGATGCATCATACAAACGGTACAATGCGTCAAAGACAAGTTCCTGATCTTTGTGCGAATAACTTATAAAAAAGAAATTCGAATTGCGGCGCGATTCATTATCGTAATAGGTTTTAGGGTTAGATTGTTTTAATCCCATACACATTAACCATCCTCGGTAACCTAATAAAAATACATAAAAATAGCTTTTTCCTTCCTTAATTTACATTATAGTACATTCTTCGGCAAAAATCAATATGGTGGGAGAAAATCAAGGAGTATTTTTTATGAATAAAATCCCGAACGCCTTAACAGTCATTTGTTTTGACGACAAAGAGCAAGCAAAAAGGCAGTCAAAACTCGTTTACCGCGAGACAATACAGCCATCAACGCTGAAAAACAAACAACAATCCGCAAGAATAACTTGCGACTTGTTGCTTCCCGTTCGGTTGTTTATTTTCAGAAAATTTTGTTTGCACTTTTCAGCATTGTAGGAAAATCAGAAAGTGATTGTTAAACACTTCCGTCGCGTAACTTTCGGGCGTAAACGGTATATAACGAAAATCTTCGGCAAAGCAATCTCGGCTTCGACGCATTCGGGAAGTCCGTTGCTTTCCGCCGACCTGTACTATAAAATTACGTCCGTCAAAGAACCGCTGCATTTCAACGTCAATATGGAAAAGTTACAACTGCTGCAAAAACAGCTACACGCGGAACTTTCAGGATCAATTCGGCGTGACTCCCGCCGCATGGAGAAAACAAAACCGATCCAATTCCTGCAAAGATAAAAATATTTTTTCTTGATTTGAACAAAGATCCCATGTCGGGCATAACCCGACGGAGATCTTCGATTCGTTTCCCTCCCGCATTCGCTAACCTTTTATAAAAAAGTACCGTTTCACCCGTTATAAAAAGGAATCATTTATACAAACTATAAACAACTTTTATACGGGGAAAGGGCGAAATCCGTCATTTTCACGCGTTTTTCATTGCATTTTTTTATAAACTGTGTTAAACTGTACCATGAATGATGACGTAAAAGTCAATCGTTTTTTTGCACCAGGAGGTAAACATGAAAAAAATTATAACCGCATTCCTTTCGTTAATCTGCGCGGCTTGTCTTGTTGTCGGGATCGTCGCCTGCGGAAAGAACGATAAATCGCATACGATAACCGTAATGTCGATGGCGTCCATTGCAGTCGAAGACGTCACCGTAGAGTTATACGACGGTGAAAAACGCGTCGCGCAAGGAAAAACGGACGAAAACGGAAAAGTAAAATTCGAAATCAAGCTCGGCGAATACAAAATCGAAGTTTCCGATTTACCCGTCGGGTTCGACCAGCCCGAAAAAGAATATAAAACGAGCGCCAAAGGCGGAAACGCAAACGTTTATCTCCCTTCGCACGTCATTACGGAAGAAGAAATGCCTACGGGATACCTTTATAACCTCGGCGACGTCATGTACGATTTCGAAGCGCGGGGCGTAAAAGGCGAAACGTTTAAACTTTCGAACGTGCTTTCGAAAAAGAAAATGGTTTTCGTAAATTTCTGGGCGACGACGTGCGGTCCCTGCGTTGCGGAAATGCCTTTCCTTTCCACCGCATACACGAACCCCACTACGAAAGACCCAAATAAACGTTACAACGAAGAAATGGAAGTCATTGCGCTTTCCATTTCGGACAGCGAATCCGCCATTACGACCTTTTTAAACAGCAATCAGATGGATCTGTCCTACCTCGTTGGCGCAAACGGCTCCAAAATGTACCGCGCAACGGGCGGAAACGGCTCGGTTCCTTACTCGATCATTATCGACCGTTACGGTATTTTGAGTTGGATTCACACGGGGTCTCTTGCTACGGCGGCGGAATTCCAGGCTTATTTCGATAAATACATCGCCGACGACTATCAGCCCGACGATTTAAACGACACGGACAACGAAGAGATTGTCCGTCCCCTGCCCGACGTGACGATGCCCGAATCTTCGGTACTCGAAGCGGCAGCAAACGCAGAAGGCTTCACGGGCACTTACCGCCCTGAAACGGAAACTCAAGACAAAGAATATTCCTGGCCCTGGCTCGCGGAAGAAAAAGACGGCAAAAGCTATATTTACGCCTCGAACCGCCACGGAATTCAAAAAACTTCGTTCGCAACCGTGTATTTAGACGTTCACATGCAAAAAGATCAGGTATTTGCATTCGACTATTACACATCGATCGAACATACCGACAACGGCTCCGACTATTTGTACTTCATGAAGCGAGACGATACCGGCTACCTTCAGATCCTTGAAATTTTCACGGGGATTTCGGAAGGCTGGGAAACGTATTTCGGTTACATTGCAACAGAAGAAAGCGATTACACGTTCGTATTCCTTTACGTAACGGACGCGGCAAACCCCACAAATTCCGTTGTAAAAGACGAAGTGATGCTCAGCAATCTGCGCTTTACCGACGTGAAAGACCTTGAAGACAGCAACGCGGAACGCGAAATTATGTACCAGTGCGCAACGCAGGCGACCGGCGTCGGTACCGACGAAATGAAATGGACGCAATACGTTCAAGTCGGCTACAACGAAAACGACGGTTATTACCATTTGCTCGATGCGAACAACGAACCGAACGGTCCTTACGTGCTCGCGCCGATGACGCAAGAAAACACGCACTGGAGTAACTATTCTATCTTCCAGTACGCAGATAACCAAGTACCCGGCGAAACCTGCGTTTTCGACGGCGTGGATTACCGACCGACGTTAATCGAATACGCCAACGTTTCCGTATATTCCCGTATTGCGGGATACACTCCGGTGAACGCGGAATTGCAAAGCATTTTGGTGAAAATGACCCAAGAGTTCGGTTCGGGGAACCAGAATTCGAACGAGTGGCTGGAAATATGCCATTACTTCGTCTATTACGGTGCAAATCCCGAGTCCAGTGCCCTGCACCGCGATCCGATCGTCGGGCTTACGAAAGGCAAAGCGACCGAGCTGAAAGAAACGACCGGAAAAACGGATCCCGCAACTTGGAACGAGATCAACATCGACTCCCCGATGCGCGGAATTTACTACAAATTCGTACCCGACAACACCGCCGTATACGAATTCACTTCTTACGGTAAAAACGCGAACAACGAGGATTTGGACACTTACGCATGGATCGAAGACACGAAAGGCAACATCCTGAGTTTGTTCCACGATAACACCGCAAGCGCACTTAATATTTACGCGCCGTTAGCAGCAGGCGAAACTTACTACGTGCGTTGTTGCTTCTATTCCCCCGACGAACTGGGCAAATATCAGCTTGCAGTCAACAACGTCGGCGCTCGGAAAGTCATTCGCCAAAACGTTTCGGACGGGGCGTATACGTTCGATTTGAACGAATACGAAGAAACGGGCAATTATTACAACATCGTTTCCACCATCGTCGACAAATCGAACATCGTGAAAAATTCCGACGGCGAATGGACGGTTCGCAACACGAATCAAAAAACGATGAGTAAAGTTTACGCCGACTTCTTCAATTCGACGCATTTATTCAACGGCGGTTCGATCAAAGAACTGATTGCGGGAAAAACGGCAAACGGGAAACCGATCGCATATTTCCTGAAAGACAAGGCCAACGGAAACCTGATCCCCCGCCCCGGCGTCGATCCCGATTCTGCGATTTCCGACAACGAAAAATATCTTTGGTTGAATCTTTCGTTCGACTTCTCCGCAGACGTCGTAACTACGTTGCAAAAACAGTTCCCCGAAACCGATATGGAACAATATTTAAGAACGTACGGCTTCGACTTCGATCTCCGCAAAGGGAAGAACTACACTGCCGACATGACGAGATACCTTGCCGAAGCGGAAGCGAACGGCGGATTTGTCGCCGTAGACGAAAAGCTCGAAACGATTCTTACGGAGCTGACGAAGCGCGTAAGCATTATGCGTTCCAAACGCACGGAAAAACTTACAAACGGCCAAACCCAAATCGTGGTAGAATACGTACCCAACGAGTGGTGGCTGATGTGCTATTACGATCAAGTGTACGACGTCGAAGATCTGAACGAAGATTAATCCTTTAAAGAAAGAGCCTTCCTTTTCGGAAGGCTCTTTTGCATATATTCACAAAACGTTGTAAAAAGATTCATTTCTCTCCTTCTATAATTTTTAATAATACGTGGCATACTCAAAATATATGAGAGAAAGCAAAAAAGCGTTTGCTTGTTTTTGCGCTTTATGATACAATAAAAACACCGAAAAACGTTGCTGCGCGGCGGTTCGGAAAAAAACAAAAAATTATTATTCGGAGGAATATTATGCAAAAGCTTTTCAAAAAACTTGCGGCGCTCGTTGCCGTGCTCACCCTCGTTGTCGGCTGCGGTATGCTTACCGCCTGCGGCGATAAAAATGGCGGCGAAACGGAAATCGCTTATACCGTCATATACCAGGCAGACAACAAACCCGTTGCGGAAGTACAGTTGAAATTCTGCGTACTCGACGAACAGGGCAACGAAAGCAGCACCTGCACCTTCGCCTGGACGGATGCGAACGGCGTGGCAAAACCCGTGCTGACCGACGAGCAGAAAAAAGAAAAATTCCACGTCGCGATTGTGGGCGGCATGCCCGAAGGCTACAAGGCAGAAAACGGCGATCTGGGAGATCCGACCAACGAAGACGAAAAAGGCTGGCTCACGGAAACGGACGGCAGAACCTTTACCATCAAATTGGTACCCATCGCTTAAATCAAAGTTCCACGCAATTATAAGGAGGTGCTACCGTGAAAAGAATCGGAAAAATTCTTGCGGTACTCATAACCGTATTCTGCATGACGCTTTCGTGCGGAATCTTAGCCGCTTGCGGCAATCAAAACAAACCGCCCAAAGACGACGGGAAAACAGATTACTCGGTTTCCGTCGTCATGCCCGACAAATCCCCTGCCGAGGGCGTCGGCGTTACCTTCCGCAATGCGGATCCGAACGCGGAAGCATTTGAAGAAACCTTCCGTACGGGAGCGGACGGCAAACTCGTTGCGCGTCTCAAAGAAGCCAACTATGCCGTAGATCTCACCGAAGGGATTCCGCAGGGTTACGAATACGCGGGCGAAACGGAATTTACCGCAAACTGGCGGCGTCCCAAAAACACGCACGAGTTTCAACTTTCGACCGAAAGTCCGCGCGTCAAATATACCGTACGCGTATCCGGACCCGCGGGAGCGCCGCTCGGCGGCATTACGGTGAATCGCGCGAGCAGCGTAAACGGCGGACAAAAACTTCTCGGTACGACGGACGAGCGCGGCGAACTGAGCCTTAGCATTCCCGCCAACACCGACTATCTGTTCATCAGCGCGCCCGCAGGCTATGCGTACGATATGAACTACGGCGAAAACACGCGGTACCGCTTTTCGCGCAACGGAGGCAGCGTAAATTTCTTCTTGATCAAAAACACACGCTTCTCCCCCGAAAAGGAAATGACGACGGAAGAAAAAGAAACCTTTGCTTCCCAAATCCGCTCCAACGCTTTCCGCAACGATACGCTGGGCGAACGCGGAAGAAACGCTTATTCCTATACCTGCGACGTAAAAGCCAACGAAAAACAATTCTTTACGTTTATTCCCGCCGAAAGCGGACAATACGTGCTTTACGCCGACAAAAGCAACAACTGCAAACTCATTACGTTCGGAACGAATTCGTATAACCTTTCCGCGCCGCAATCGGAATTATCTCTCAAAAGCGTGGGCATCGCTTTGGACTGCACGCAAAACCAGGGATTCGTGTTCACGCTGGAAGGCGGAAATACGCCGGAAACCGTTCAGCTCGTCTTCGTGAATCCTGCGGAACGCAACGATTACGAAATCAACGCGCCGGGCGTCGTAGACGCGGAAATCCGCCAATATCTGCCTGCGATGATTCATTTCGAACCGCAGGTAAACGGACGTTATAAAATTTCCGTTCCCGCAGACGGCAGTTATAAGGTCGAATATCTTGCCCACGCAAATTCGACTGCCCCTATCGAATCCTCAAACGAATTCATCAACGCAGACGTGTACGACTATAACCTCTACTACACCGATAAGGACGGCAATCTGACGACGGAACGTTCGAATCTGAAACTCTATTTCAGAATCACGACGACCCAAGCTTTGCCCGCACCCGTTACGGTGACGATCGAGCGGACGGGCGATCCCGCGCCCGTCAAACAAACGGTTACGGTGGAAGCGGATCAGCCCGAAGGGCTTACGCAGTTCGGCGAACAGGCGGGCGTGCTCACGGCGGTCGGCGTGCATGGCACCGACGCACGGCTCGTGAAAGGAACGGACGGCTATTACCATCTCAACGCAAAAGAAGGACCGATCGTCGTCGTAAAACTCAAAGGCAATATCCCCGTCTACTATCCGAACAGCAGTTTCGAAATGCTCGATATCAACGGAAGCAATTCTTACAGCTTTAACGTTTCCGATCCCGCCGACAAAGACGACGTGACGAAGCCCTACGTCTTCCGCCACTACGGCAAATTCCTGCGCGGCTATACGAACATGGTGAGCGACGAAAATTCGGGCAATTCCGACAATCTGATCCCCGGCACGCCGGAAGGCGAATATTATTTGAAATACGTGAATGCCGACGGCGTATATCCCTTGGACGACGCCTTGAAGGAATTCCTCGAACTGTTTGCCAAAGCGAATAAAAACTGGCTTTCGAGCGAAAGCGAAACTTATACCGAAGACAGCCTGTGGCTCTTCTCCGCCTTCTATTACGACGACGGAACTCCCCTTCCCCCGATCACCCCTACCGTGGGCGACGGAACGAGAGAGAATCCCTATATCGTCGATTACGGCACCTACCTGTTGCGGATCTATGCGAACGAAACGAAATATTTTCAGTTTATTCCCGTATTCGGCGGCAGGGACGGCGCGGCGATTACGCTCGATACCGAAGACGGATCGCCCGTAAACGCTTCCGCAAGCGCAACGCAGGCGTTTTACAACGAAACGTTCACCGTTACCGCAACCCAGCACGCCAAACTGCTGTTGAATCTGGAAATGGCGCAGGGCACTTCGAGTAGCAACCCGATCGAAACGGAAGACGGCAGCGTGATCGAAAACGTAGACGCAAAGTACGGAAAATGGTGTCTGTTCGTAGCGCCCGAAACGGGACTTTACAACTTTGCATTCGAAGCGAGCATCGCGCAGGGCGGCGTGTCCGTTCTGGTGAAGAACACGAACAAGGGCGATGTACCTATAACCGACGTCGTGATGCGCGCGGGCGAAACGCGGCTCTTCCAGCTTCTTCTCCCCGCGGCGTATCAAGACGCGGCAACCGTTACTGTATCGGCAAAAAGAACGGATATCGTGACGCAGACGCCCGCAAACGCAAGCGACGCGAACGCAGGCTCGAAGGACGTTCCGCTCCGCATCGAAAAAGCAAACCTCGGCACGTTCGCCGCAAATTACGGCGACAACGCCAACGTGTACTTTACGATTACGGAAGCGGGACACTACACGCTGACTTCCACTGACGCGAGCGCCGGGCTCGTCTATCAAAACGACCGCTACACGAACGGCTACGGGTTCTCGATCGGGATCGTCGTAGAAAACGAACCCGTCACGTTCCAGCTGTACGCGCTCAATTACCGCGCGGCGACGCTGTATTTTTCCGTAACGGAAACGGGCGGCTACGATCAGGAACACGCGGTGGAACTCACGTTTGCAAACGGACAGAATTCGGTGCGTGGCACGATAATCTTTAACGGCGTAATCGGCAACGACAACAACGGAGATAAAAAAGTCGTTTCCGAACAGATTTATTACAAACTTACCGCCGAACGGGACGGACTGTACGAAATTCTGTTCGATACTAACGCCGTGACCATGCGCAATGCAGAAGAAATCATCGTCGGCGAAGGAAATATTGCAAAACAGACTTACCATTACCACAAGATTATGAAAGCGGGCGAAGTACTGCAATTTTCCGTTGAGGTTGCCACAAGCTCCTTCCCTGCGTCCGTCGGCTACACGCTTACACGCAGCGAAGTGCCGCCCGTCGGCGCAAAATACAATCCTCAGGTTGCAGCAGTCGGCGAATACAACGTCACCCTGCAAGCAGGCGAAGAATTCTACTTCACCGTAAAGATCGGCATGGAGTTCGAAATAGAACTGGAAATCCAGAGCGCCGCAGGCAGCATCGTCATCTACAATCTGGGCGGATCGGTAAACAACGACGACCGCCGTACAAACGAGTACAAAGTGACTACGGGCAGCACGATAACGGGCTATCTCGAAACGATGACGGGCGGATTCTTCGTAGTTACCGCAAAGAGCGGCGGAAGCGTAAAAATCATTCTGAAATAACGCTTCGGCACAAACAAAATCAAGGAAAGAGCATTCTTTCCTTGATTTTTTATTGCGGACTTGCTACAATGAAAATGCGACGATGATCGGGCGGGATAAAATGAAAATATATCAAGAAAATAACAAACGCGCTTTTCTTCCGTTGCTATTGCTGGCGGACGAACAGGAAAGTATGATCGAAAGGTATCTCGATCAAGGCACCATGTACGTGCTCGACGATAACGGAGCAAAGGCGGTCATTGTCGTTTGCGAAGAAAACAACGGGGTTCTGGAAATCAAAAACCTTGCCGTAGAACCGCAATCCAGGCGGCAAGGGTACGGCAAAAAACTGGTAGCGTTCGTTTTCGAACGCTACCAAGGGAAATATCATACTTTACAAGTCGGTACGGGCGACAGTCCGCTGACCGTTCCGTTCTACGAAAAATGCGGCTTTCGGCGTTCGCACGCTGTGAAAAACTTTTTTACCGACAACTACGATCACCCGATTTACGAATGCGGCGTACAGCTTGTGGATATGATTTATTTCGTAAAGGAACTACGTTGCAATACGTCGTGTTGACGTTAAAAAATATAGCGCACTTGCCTTCGCAAACGAAGCAGTGCGCTATTTCTTTGTTTTCAGTTATTCTTTCACTCCGCAAGCAGAGGATCCACCAAAGTTTTCAATCTGTCGTAGCTGAGCGCCGCCGACGAACTGTACGTAATCACGCCCTCTGCGTCCAAGATGACCGTCAACGGCCAGGAACCCCTTCCGCCGAGCATTTCGTACGTTTTGCTCACGTGGCTTTCCACGGTGTCCTGCGCGAACCGCAACGTGAAATCCGACCAATGATAGGTATCCTTGATGTAAGACGCAACGCTTTTATCGATCGGATCGCCGTGAATCGCCACGACCGTTACCGATTCGGCGTACTCCTTTTGGAAGCGTTCGAATTCGGGAAGCTCTTCCACGCAAGGTCCGCAATAATACGTCCAGAAATTGATGACGCGCACTTTCCCCTGCGATTCCGAAAGCGTAAACGTTTCTTCGGTCAGCCTGTATTCCCCATCCGCTTCGCCATACAGCGAAACGGTGAAATCGGGACAGACGTTCCCAACGTTCGCGCCGACGAGCCTACTTTTGTCGATAAAATTATAATACACGAGCGCGCCGACGAGCACTACGAGCGCCACCGCCCAAGCCGAAAACTGCAACCAAAAATTCCGCTTCTTTTCCTTCCTGCGCCGCGCCTGCGCGGACGTTTCCCGCGGGGTTTCCGCAGCCGCTTCCACGGCGGGCAGATCGCTCGCTTCCGCCTGTACGACCGTTTCCGTCACGCTGTCCGCAGCGGGCGTTTCTACCCGTATCGCCACGCTTTCCGCGCCTTCCGCTGCGTTCAGCAATGCGCCGAGCGGCTTCTCTTCGGAAGGAGGGGGCAGATCGTCCACCGCGTTTTCGTGCACGAATAACTTCGAACCCTTCCAGCGGATCGCATTCGCGGGACATACGGGAATACAATCGCCGCAGTGAATGCACTCGTGGTCGCCCACGTGCTTGATATCCATTTTGCAGGCGCTGAGGCACAGCCCGCAGTCGGTACATTTGTTTTTATCGAGCTTGACCCCGATGAGCGCGATTTTGGAAAAGAATCCGTACAGCGCGCCGAGCGGACAGAAGAAACGGCAGAAGAAACGGAAAATAAAGATACTTGCCACGAACACGACGACGAACACCGCAAACTTCCAAGTAAACAGCGATCCGAGCAATGCAAACAGATTGTCGTTGGTAGGGTTGATCAGAAGCCCGATTGCCCCGCCGAACGTTCCCGCGGGACAGATGTATTTGCAGAATCCCGGTACGGTGAACCCGAACGCGCCGAACATCAGCGGCACGGCGATTACCAACGCTACCAGTACGATATATTTGAAATAAGAAAAAATTCTGGTAAACTTGCTCTTTTTCAGCTTCGGCGTCTTGATTTTATACAGCAGCTCCTGTGCAAACCCCACGGGGCAGAGAAATCCGCAGATCGTTCTGCCTAAAATCAAACCGAACAGCAAAATGATTCCGATTACGTAATAGGGTGCGCGCGTTCCCGAAGCGGTGAGCGCGTTTTGCAGCGCGCCCAGCGGACAAGCCCCCGCCGCGCCGGGGCAGGAATAGCAGTTCAGTCCGGGTACGCACATGTATTTCGTGCCGCCTTTATAGATATCGCCCGTGATAAATCCTTTGATATTGGCGTTGTACAGCAAAGCGGCGTAGAGCTGAATCAGCCTGCGCTTTGACGGCTTATGCCGTTGAAACCAACCTTTGATTTTTCCGAAAAACTTTTTCATAAGAATTTAACCGAGTCCGATACATTCGGTACAGATATTGATCGCCTTCACGAGCACGTCGCCCGCGCCGCCGTTTACGATTCCGAGTACGACGAACACAATCGCCAACAAGCCGACCGCGATGCGCACGCCGAGGACGATCTTGCCCTCCTGCTTCGAATAAACCGAAGCGCAGCGAGCCGCAAACACGCATTCACGCGTCTTCATCGGCGCGCCGCCTGCCGCGACCAGTTTTTTTACGTAAGGCAACGCCTGTTTGGCGGTAATGCGTTCGGTAACCGCCGCCGCAATCAGAGAGGCGAACGCCGCCGCAACGCAGGGCAGAACGTGTTTCGCCGCCGTAAGCACTTCGCCATTATAGTCGGTCGTGGAAAAGTGCGAAGAATCGAACAGATAGACCAGACTGTATATCGCGCCGACAAGGCATACGAGGGCGCTCGCGCACCAAACCGCAAAACGGGTGACTTCCGCGCGTCTGAATCTTTGATAATTTTCAAGATACGCGTCCCCTTCCCCTGCGGGAATCCGCTTTTTCAATTTCGCGTACGCCGCGGCTGCATCCGGCTTGCGTTTGCGTTTCGGCTCGTACGGCATCACCACCGAGAGTACGAACCCCGCGATCACGGCAACGATCCACAAACAAAACGGAATGAGCACGGGGAACAGATGTTCCCATACGATCTCCCGCGTGAAAATCTGCCCGTCCGCCGGATTGAAATAGATGTCTGCAACGCCGGCAAGAAACAAGACGCCGACGACGACCGTAAATACGCTTAAAAATATTCCGTACCAAAACCGTACGGCTCGCACCGTTTTTTCCGTCACGGCGTCCTCCTTTCCCGCTTGCGCAGATTTTTTCGGTAGAAGAATTATATCACAAAGGCGCGCGCTGCGTCAAGCGCTTCGTCGTGAGAAAATTTCCCTCCCCTCCCGCGAACTCTTGACAAAACGGCGCGAACGCGGTATGCTGTAAGCATACGGGAGACGTTATGGAAAAAGCGTTATACGAAAGATTTACGGAAATATTAAAGAGCGAACTTTTGCCCGCAACGGGCTGTACCGAGCCGATCGCCGTCGCCTACGCCGCGGCGCTCGCACGGGATACGCTGGGCGAAATTCCGCTCCGCGCCGAAATTTCCGTCAGCGGAAACATCTTAAAAAACGTGAAGAGCGTCGTCGTGCCGGCAACGTGCGGCATGCGCGGCATTGCCGCCGCCGCTGCCGCGGGAATCGTTTTGGGCGAAGCGGAACGCAAACTCGAAGTGCTTGCAGGCATTCGGGACGAAGCGATTGCGAAACGGCAAATCGAAACTTATCTTGCAACCGCTAAAATGAACGTCGTGCAGGCGCAATCGGGCTGCATCTTCGACATCGGCGTGCGCGCGTTCGGCGAAAACGGAGAAGCGTTCGTACGCATTGCGGGACATCATACGAACGTTGTGAAAATCGAAAAAAACGGCGTCGTGCTCTGCGACGGCGATGCGAAGGACGAGGAATGCTGCGATGCCGCAGACCTCACCGTGGAACGGATCGTAGAATACGCGGAAACCGTCGATCTTGCCTCCGTTGCGGAATGCCTCGAACGGCAGATCGACTATAATACAGCGATTGCGGAAGAGGGGCTGAAAAACGACTACGGCGCGCGCGTGGGCAAGGTGCTGCTCGCGGCGTTCGGAAGCGAGGTGCACAATCTTGCAAAGGCGACTGCCGCGGCAGGATCGGATGCGCGCATGAACGGCTGCAAACTGCCCGTGGTCATCGTTTCGGGCAGCGGCAATCAGGGCATGACCGCAAGCCTGCCCGTGATCGTCTACGCAAAACATCTGGGCGTGCCGCATGAAAAACTGTTGCGCGCGCTCGCGCTTTCCGACCTCGTCACGATTCATTTGAAATCGGGCATCGGAAGGCTCTCCGCATTCTGCGGCGCGGTGAGCGCGGGCTGCGGCGCGGGAGCTGGCGTCTGCTACCTCTACGGCGGCAAGTACGACGAAATCGCGCACACGATCGTCAACGCGCTGGCGATCGATTCGGGCATCGTATGATGCGACGGCGCGAAATCGAGCTGTGCCGCGAAGATCGCTTCCGCGGTGGAAGCGGGGCTCGTGGGCATGGAAATGTACCGCAACGGGAGCCAGTTCTACGGCGGCGACGGAATTCTGGAACGCGGCGTGGAAAAGACGATCACCAACGTCGGCGACCTTGCCCGCAAAGGCATGCGCGAAACGGACGAGGAAATCATACGCCTAATGATCAAAAGTTTATAAACGAATAACCGAAAAGAGCTTCCCGTGCGGGAAGCTCTTTTTCTTTACGAAAGCCAAAGCCACATGAGCAAGGCGACCAGACTGAAACACGCGAGAACCACCAAAATCCTCGGCAGCATGACCGCAAACAGCGCGCGCATCATCGCATGCTGTTCCTTGCGCGTGACGTCGCTCTTGCCTTTGTTCTTCAAATTCCTTTTCCGCTCGCGTCCCGAAAAGAACGCGCGGCCGGACTGCGGGATTTCCTCCCCCGTCATCGGCGCAATCGTGCGCCCGTCGTCCACCCACTTTTCCTTTTTCCTGCGCATGTCAGTCCTGCGGATAGAGGTGGCACGCCACGCAATGACCGTTGCCGTAATCTTTATACACGGGCGTAACCTCTTTGCAGATATCCATGCAACGGTTGCAGCGGGTATGGAACTTACAGCCTACGGGCGGATTCGCGGGGGAAGGAATATCTCCCTGCAAAATCACGCGGTTCATTTTGTAATCGGGATCGGGCACGGGCACTGCCGAAAAGAGCGCCTGCGTATAGGGGTGCATCGGATTTTCAAACAGGTCTTCCTTGTTGCCGTATTCGACCATGCTGCCCAGATACATGACGCCGACTTCGTCGGAAATGTGTTCCACGACGGAAAGGTCGTGCGAAATGAAGATATAGGCGAGGTTGTCGCGCTCCTGCAAATCCTTGAACAGATTGATGACCTGCGCCTGAATGGAAACGTCGAGCGCGGACACGGGTTCGTCGCAAATGACGAGTTTGGGTTTGAGCGCAAGCGCCTTTGCAATGCAGATACGCTGACGCTGCCCGCCCGAAAATTCGTGCGGATACCGTTCGTAATAGTGCGTCTGCAAGCCGCATTTCTTCATGACGTCGATGATATAATCCTTGTATTCCGAAGGCGGCACGATCTTATGCACGCGCACGGCTTCGCCGATCAGCTCGCCCACCGTAAGACGGGGGGACAGAGAAGCGTAGGGATCCTGGAAAATCATCTGAAAGTTGGGGCGCACTTTGCGGAGCGCTTCCCCTTTGAGATGCGCGATATCCTTCCCTTCGAACAGAATTTCGCCGTCCGTGACATCGTACAGCCGCAACACGGTACGCCCCATCGTCGTTTTTCCGCAACCGGATTCACCGACGATGCCCACCGTCTTGCCCCGATCTACCTGAAAAGAGATATCGTCCACCGCTTTCAGATAGACGTTGTTTTCCTTTTTGAAGCTCTTTTTGATCGGAAAATATTTTTTAAGATGATTGACCTGTAACAGGGGCGTATGCGCCTGCGCCGCTTCCGCAGACGCGGAAACTTCGGCGGCTTCGGATTTGCGTTCTTCCGTCATACTTCCTCCTTCTTCCCGTAAAGGTGGCACGCCACGCGGTGGGTGGGCGAAACTTCGATCATTTCGGGATAGTCCCCTTTGCACGCTTCGCAGCGTTTATCGCAACGGTCGCGGAAATAGCAGGAAGAGGGCATATTGATCGGGTTCGGCACGTTGCCGGGAATGCTGTAAAGTCTGTCTACCTTGCGCCGCACGACGGGCTTGCTCTTTTGCAAACCGACGGTATACGGGTGCAGAGGATTTTTGAAGATTTCCTGTACGGTGCCCATTTCCACGATGCGCCCCGCGTACATGACTACGACGTAATCCACCATTTCGGCAATCACGCCCAGATCGTGTGTAATGAGCATAATGCTGCCGCTGATCTTTTTTCTCACTTCGCGCAACAGATCGAGAATCTGCGCCTGAATGGTTACGTCGAGCGCAGTCGTCGGCTCGTCCGCAATGATGAGTTTGGGATTGCAGCACAGCGCCATTGCGATCATCACGCGCTGACGCATACCGCCCGAAAGCTGGTGCGGGTAAGATTTATACACGTGTTCGGGCATTGCAATGCCCACGAGTTCGAGCATTTCGATACTGCGCGCCTTTGCAGATTCTTTGGTCGCGCCGTTGATGTGGAGCAGGGAAACCTCGTCGAGCTGATACCCGATCGTAAACACGGGGTTGAGCGAAGTCATCGGTTCCTGAAAGATCATCGCGATCTCTCTGCCACGAATGCTCGTCATATCGGAAACGGGCATCTTCGCGATATCGAATACCTCTTCGTGTTCCTCGTACACTTTGAGCATACGGGGCTTGCCGCGCTTGTTGAGCACGGGCTCGCGCACGGGATTGCCCGCCTCGTCGAGTACGGGGTTGCCGTTTTCGTCCTTCTTTTCCGCCGTGAGAGGCTCGGTTCCGACCTGCGTGCGCACCGTACTGCGGAAGCGGATGCTGCCGCTTACGATCTGCCCGCTCGGCCCCTGCACCAACTGCATGAGCGAAAGGCTCGTAACCGATTTTCCGCAGCCCGATTCCCCCACGACGCCCACGGTAGAGCCCTGCGGAATGCTGAACGAAACACCGTTTACCGCCTTTGCCGTACCGTTATCGGTAAAGAAATAGGTGTGCAGATCCTCGAATTCGACGATGTTTTTTTCGTCGCGCATCTGCGTCACGTAATCTTCGCGCTTGAACGCCGCGCGTTTTTTTTGCAACTCCTTGATCGCCTTGCGGTTTTCTTTGGCGATGTTGCGGGATTCTTTTCCCGAAATATAGTGCTGCGCGCGCTCCTCTTTGGTTTCGTCCCGACGCAAAATTTTGTTTTTCAGCGTTGCGAACGTACCGCACACTTTCGCTTTTACCGTGCCGGCGACGCCCGCCATTTTTTGCTTGAAAGAAACTTTTTGTTCCTGCGCGTTATCGCATGCTTCCGCGGAGTCCTCGGCGGGATTCTGCGTTTTTTCTTCTTTGATTTCTTCGGCTTCCGCCGCTTCCGTCTGCGCGTTCTTCTCTTCTTTCATCGGCTATCTCCTCGATTTCGGGTCAAAAGCGTCCCGCAGTCCGTCTCCCACAAAGTTGAACCCGAGCACGGCAAGCACGATACAGACGCCGGGCGCGATCCAGAGATTCGGATAATGTTCCAGCGTGAAGTTGTTTGCCGCGGCGGTGATCATATTGCCCCAGGTCGCGTATTGCGTAGGAAGCCCGATGCCCAAAAATCCGAGCGTCGCTTCCGTAAGAATGATGCCGCCCAGTCCCAGCGTCATGGTAACGATGAGCTGCGGCAGTACGTTTGGAATCAGATGTTTGAAAATTTTTCTCCACACGGGCAAACCGCTCGCCTCCGCGCTCAGCATGAAATCCTGTTCCCGCAGAGAAAGTATTTGCCCGCGCACCAACCGCGCAATACTCGCCCAGCCGAATAGCGTTAACATCGCCATGAGTACGTATAGCTTCGAAATGCCCACCATGCCGCTTTCCGTGAGCGCCGCGCCCACGATCATGAGCATCGGCATCGTCGGCACGCACTGGAATATATCGACGATACGCATGATCAGCTGATCCACCCACTTGCCGAAGTACCCTGCCAGTCCGCCGAGCAGCACGCCCACGAGCGTTTCCAGAATGATGACCACGAAGCCGACCGTCAAAGAAATTCTTCCGCCGTACATCAGACGGGTGAACACGTCGTACCCCAACGAGTCGGTTCCCAGCAAATGGTCGCCGGACGGTTTGAGATAAATGGTCGGTTCGGAATACGTGACGATATAAACGATCTGCGAAACCGCGCCTTCCGTTTCTTCGGTCACGGGGTTGCCTTCGGCGTCGATCTTGCTGCCGTTCAAAAGCCAGACCGTCTGTTCCGTTACGAATTCCTGCAAAACGGGGTTATCGTTATCCGCTTTCTGTTCGGGCCAGATGAACGGCAAAAACTGAAAGAGCGGGCCGATGAACGAAAGCACGAACAGCGTGATTAAAATGACGAGTCCCGTAATGGAAAGTTTGGAGCGAAAAAACCGCTTCATAACGATGCGGGCGGGGCTGAGCGTACGCATGGTCGCCGCCTCTAACTTTTCGGTTTCGTTCTCTTCCTGCAATACCGAAGTTTCCTCCTGTGCGGCGGCTTCTTCGGCGATTTCGGAACGTTTCTTTTCTTCTTCCATATCCGCCCCCTATTTCCCCAGTTTTACGCGCGGATCGACCACCGCGTACATCAAGTCGCTGAGCAGCGTTCCCAGCACCGTCATAATTGCAAGGAACATGTTGTAACCCATGATAAACGGAACGTCGGCAACGAGTAACGCGTCGTAAGCAAGTTTACCGATTCCGGGAATGGCGAACACCGTTTCGGTGATCATCGCGCCGCCGAACAGCGACGGCAGAATGCTCGCCATGAGCGTTACGAGCGGAATCATGGTATTGCGGAACGCGTGTTTGTAGATTACCGTCTTTTCGCTGAGCCCCTTCGCGCGCGCCGTACGGATGTAGTCGGCGTTGAGGACTTCGAGCGTATTCGTTCTCGTATAACGCATGAGCGAACCCACCGAAAGAATGACGAGCACGAGCATCGGCAAAATCAAATGCCAGAGCATATCGCCGAAGATCAGCGCGCCCGAAGCGTCGACGGGGAGCGAATTGTGCAAACCGCCGATCGGGAACCAGCCCAGATTGACCGAAAATATCAGAATGAACACTGCCGAAAGGAAGAACGTGGGCAACGAAATCCCGATCATCGTAAGAACGGTTACGGTATAGTCGATTACGCCGTACTGGTGCGTCGCCGCCTTGATTCCGAGCGGAATTGCGATCGCAAACTGCAGAATAGTCGCCACGAAGGAAATCCCGAAGGATATCCCCATGTTTTCGGAAATGACCTTGCCCACGGGCTGACGGTATTTGAAGGACATCCCTAAATCGCCCTTTAACAGGTTTCCCAGCCACGTGAAGTAGCTCGAAAGCACTGCACCCGCCTTATTCCAGAACGTTGCGACGCGGTATTTCATGTTGACGTCAAACGTATTTCCCGCCGAAGAAGTAAAGGTTACCTTTCCGTTCTCTTCGTTTACGGCGTACGTTCCGCTTTCGACAAGTTCGAGCACTTCCTCTACGGTCACGACGCCCGAAGGTTCGTCTTCGTCATCCTCTTCGCCTTCATCGGGCGTTTCTTCGGGCACTTGGGCAAAGCCCTTGGTAATGACCTTATAAATTTCGTACGAAGAGGGAACGGTTTCCGTGTAGCCTTCTTCGCCGACTTCTTCGGTATTCAGATAAACGCGGTAACCCTTCGCGTCGTAGGAACCTTCGTAAAATTCGAGCCAGGTGCCTACGCCGTCCTGCAAACGGTCGTACGTGTCGTGCTTTGCACGCTTTGTAAACGTTTTGCCTTTGAACTGACTGTCCCCGCCCGTAATCTGTACGCTGACGTATGCGTCGGGCATATACAACCCGTAAATATCTTTGATACGGTCTACGTCTTCCTGCTTCATCGTGCCCTGCCCGATCTGAGAAGCATACTGCTTATCGATGTAGTCGGAAGGCATCATGCGCGATAGCGAAAAGATGATCACGGAAACGCCGAACAGAATGAGCAGCGCCATGAGCAGACGTTTGACTACGTATTTTAATGTATCCATAAAGTACCGCCTTTACGCGGAAAAGACGAGCAAGCCCGCCTTTCCGAAACTGTATTTTCCGTTATGCTTTCAAACCTTGTACGTAGTCCACTTCCCAGATGCGTGCAAGCGGTCCGTTAAAGGGCGTGAGTACCGTTTCCGTTGCCGTATTGTGTTGCATGGTGTTCACGTCGATCACGCTTGCGTCGAACCCGAACATATCTTTACGCTGATAGAGCGGGAATTCCACCGCAAGTTCCATAACGAGGTCGAGCGCTTCGGCATAAATCTTTTTACGGTCGTCCTGTACGGTCGTCTTACGGCCGTCGTCGATCTTCTTGCTCAGATCCTGCACGATCTTCCACTCGGTTGCGTACTTGGTTTTGTCCGCCTTGATATAGTCGTAACCCCAGTTGAGCACGCTCGCCGCCTTGGAGTCTTTATGATAGACCTGATACATGTCGGGATCGATGGTAGAAGTCCAGGCTGCCGCCCAAACGGTGAGCGAACCGTTGGTCAGTTTGCTGAGCGCCTGCTCGTTGGTTACGACGTTGATCTTGAATCCGCCGATTCCTTCCAGCTTTGCTTTCGCGTCGAGGAAGAGCTTATAGGCGGGGTGATCCTGCGAGCCGCCCGCAATGGTAAATTCGTAATCGAGTTTGTCGCCCGTGGGACCCACGTAAACGCCGTCCGCGCCCTTGCGGTAACCCTGCGCTTCGAGCTTCGTCAAAAGATTTCTGATATCGTTCCCCGTGCTGTCGAACGCATAGGACGTGCCGTCCTGCGCCGTATATACGTTTGCGTTGGAAGGATAAGCCCAGTTCGCCTTCGACATCGAACGGTAGAGCACCGAAGCCATGCCGCCCTTGTAATAGTTCTGCGGAATGGAAGCCGCGTCCATCGCTTTGATCAGAATACGACGTACCAGAATGTTGGGAACGAAACGCGAGTTGATCCCCACGTAACCGTAACCGTTGGTATCCACCTCGACGTGCGAAATATTCGCAGCATCCAACGCGTCTGCCGTTTCGGGCTTCGCGCTCGGATCGCCGAAGTCGATCTCGTGCTTGGTCAGGGAGGTAATAATCTGGTCTGCGTTGACGACGCGGTAACGGAGATACTTGATCTTCGCGTTGTCTTCCATCCCGCCCACCGTATAGAAGTTGGGATTGCGCTTGAAATAAATCCAGCCCGCGTTCCAGAAGCCGTTCGAACCGCGGTCGGTCGGATTATCCCCGCCCGAAGCGTTGGTCGCCATGTAGGGACCCGCGCCGACGGGTACGCCGACTTTTGCGTTTAACACTTCGTTGAAATATTTTACCTCGCCGCGCGCCACGCCGAAGTTGTTCTTTTCAATGCTGAACGATTTTACGTAATCGACGCCCTTGAACGTGCCCGCATAGTAATGCAGGGGCGCTACGCTGAACGCGAAGTTATAAATGGCTTTGGGGTCGACGCCGTTTATTTTAATTTGCAGCATGTCGTACGAATTGTTGTATTTCGCATTCGGGCTGCTGCTGTTTTCTTTATCCGCTTTGAAGGAGCTACCCTTTAAGGCTTTAATCCCTTCGATATTCGGAACTTTGACTTCCTGAGAGTTCAAAAATTCCGAAGTCGCTTCCGCGGTAAACTGGGTCAAAATGGTGTTCGCGGTTCCCCAGTACGATACGATTCCTTCGAAATCGGAAGGGAACGTATCTTTAATGGAGTCCTTTCCTTCGTCGTTCTGACCGATATATTTTTCGTAAACGGTCTTGATCGCCCATTCTCTTGCCGCAGCTTCGTATTCTTCGCTGCCTTTATCGGCAAGCGTTAAATTCTGCGTTTTTAGATAAGTTTCCAACTTCGCCGTATAGAACTTGGTGTCCTCGCCGTTGGGATCGAACTGATAATTTCCGTTCTCATCCTTATCGTAAACGTATCCGCCGCCGGGAGCGGGCGTTTTTTTGTAGAGATCGTAACCGCCGTCGTTTACCAAAAATACCTGCCAGGATTCTTCGAACTTGTTGTTTTCTTTATAAGAAGTCAGCGAAGAGTTGATCGAAATATAGTCGGAATTGAGTTCCTTTTTGAATTCCGCGCATACGGTTGCAAAGTCCGCTTCCGCGCGTGTAATCTTCGCGTCGGAGGGTTTGGAAGGTCTTTCCTCTTCGTCGGTATAAACGCTCTTGTAATTCACGTAATTGATCAGATCGTTGATGCGCGTTTTAGCTTCCGCACGGCGCGCTTCTTCGAACGCGGCGGCGCTGTCGGCATTCGCATTCGGGTTTTGCGTTCTGTAAGCGTTTAACCCCACGATGTCGGTGGAGTACATGGTTGCCGAACCCGTGTAAGCGATATCGAGATATACGTAAAGGTTAAACAGTACGTCGTTGATGGTAAGCGGAACGCCGTCCGAGAACAGAATGTTATTCTTGATAATGAACTGATAATAAGTGTACTGCTTGCCGTTTTCGGATACGGTGCGCACGGAATAATCCTTTACGACGGCGGGTTCCCCGTCTCCGCAAACGATCTCTCCGTTTTTATTCGTGCTGAGCATGCCGAGCTGTGTGTTGCCGATCATGTTCGCGTCTACCGTAGAGGTAGAAAAGAAAGGATTGAATACGCCGTCCGGTTCCAAAGTTCCGACGACGAGAGGGCGTCTTTCGCTCGTCGCGGTGGGGTCTTTTTCCCCCGGTTTTACAGGCGGGGTATCCTTGCCGCCGCAAGCGACCGCCGTAAGCGCCATCGACCCGGCGAGTACCGAACAAGCCGCAATGCGCAGCGCGTTTTTTATAACCTTCATAATTGATCTCCTTATATCCGTATTCCGCAAACGCGGTCGTTTAATTCTCTTCGAGCGTTACGTCGAACTTGCAGCCGAATTCCGTTTCGTACTTGTTCGGCGTCGGGGTTTCGGGGCTGATTGCAAAGAGCTGAATCCAGACCACGTCCTGCGTAGATTTTTTACTTTTGAGCGTACCTGTAACGGTTACGTTTTCCAGCCGCGCGTCTTCGTGAATTCCCGAAGCGATCAAGCTGACTTTATAACCGCCCTGCGCGTGTCCCGATTTTGCGGTAAAACTGATTTTTACGTTTTCGAACGAAACGTCGTGAAGATACGCGCTTCCGCCCAGATATCCGAACATCCCGAATTGCGCCGTGGTATTGCGCGCGCCCGACCACGAAGAATCGACGCCCGTGATCTTATGTCCGTTGCCGTTGAATTCCGCGTTGTATCCCGTGATCTTATCCGTCCAGCTAATTTTTTCGACGGGCGTTTCGGGATCGTCGCTCGGTTCGGTAAACGAAATATCATGCGTAAGATACACGTTTTTGTTCGCGCTGATCGCGCCGAGCAAATCGGACGCGTCATCGGGCACCGCCCAGTCGCCTTCGAGGAATTTCGCGTAAATGGTTTCGTCGGTGTCCTTGAACGTATAGGGCCAGCTGAACGGCTGATCTTCGCACGCTTCGTCGTAGTAAAAGCCCAAAAAGGTATAGCCGTTTTTGGAAGGAATCTGACTCGAAGTGGTTTCCATTCCCGGCGCGCCCTCGAACGTAAGATCGCTGTCGCCGCCCTTTACCGTCAAGGTTACGAGCGGAACGAGGTTCGCGTAAAGCGTAAGATCAGAGTTCACGGTATCGTTCGCAAAATCCCACTGCCGATCGAGCAGCACCCGCTTGTCCTCGCCCACGAGGGGAATGCCTTCGTCGTCGAGTTTGGGCGTATACCAGCCCGCGTTGTAGTAACCCGTGATCGTTTCCGCCTCCAGCCCCGTGTCGCCGGGCTGCAAGGCGACCAAAGAATCCGCCATCACGCCGAGATAGAGTTTGTTCGTCTTATGATTTTCGTCTACCAGCGTGCCGGTGTTGTAGTCGAAGGTCACGAGATAATCGTACTTCGCTTTTTTCCCGCCGCCCGAACAGCCCGCAAGCGCCAGAGAAAAGGTTACCGCCGCGGCGCTTGCGCATGCAATTTTTAAGAAAGTGTGTTTCAATTTCTTTCCCTCTCGCGTTTTATCAGAACGCTTTTTCCCTCTTATTATAAAATTTAAGGGAGGATTTGTCAATGATTTTGCTTATTCCTCGTGCGATTCGTCGTCCTGCGCGCCCTCGTTCGCCCCGTTTTCTGCCGTTTCGGCGGGCTCGGCGGAAACTTCCGCGCCGCTTGCGCCGTTTTTCCGCTTCGAACGAAGCACGAGCACGATTGCAACCGCAACGCCCGCAAGCACGATAACCCCGCCTGCAACCGAAAGCCCGATGATCAGACCGAGCTGACCTTGCGGTTCTTCTTCGTCAATGGGCGGATCGACCGGCTCGATTACGGGCGGCTTTTCGCTCACCTGAATCAAAACTTCGCAGGTGTAAGTCGTCCCGCCGTGTACGTAAGTTACGATAATCGAACGGTCTTCCAGCGTAAGCGGTTCGGTATTGCCGATCGTATAATCGTTTTCGCCGAGAATCACTTCGGAAGCGTCGGCGTAAATCGCCTTGATCACCATACCCGCGGATTCGAACGTTTCGCCCACGTAATAACGGTATTTGACGGGATTCTGCGCCATCACGACTTTCGTGATCGCAACTTCGTCGCCCAGCTTGCCGCGCTCTTCGCGAAGCAGCGCTTCGATTTCGGTCAGTTTTTCGTATTCTTTTTCCAGCAATACGTACTGTCCGTCGTTGTCGATCGCATTGTAGCGGAGGCGAAGCGGAGCCACCTGTTTTTCGCTTGTATCGCGCAGATAAGCAAGTTTTTCTTCATTCGTTCCGCAAGCCGCGAGCCCCGCGAGAATTTCTTCTGCGGACGCAAGTTTTGCAAAATCTTCTTTGAGCAATTTGGTTTCGTCCGTTTCGGCGTAATCCGTTTCGACCACGTTCGAGAAGTAACCCTTCCATACGGCGGTGTCGTAACCGATTCCATTTGCGGGACGGCGGATGGTCAGACCCAGATTTCCCGACTGCCCGTAGTACACTTCCGCAAGATAGCGGTAGAAGTTGGAATAGAACAATCCGCTCAGATACGCGTTGTTCGAATCGTTGCCGAAGTTAATCACGTACTCGTCGTACGCGGCTTCGAGCACGGGCGCTTCCACGCTCTCGAAGGTGTAATCCTTCACGTTGCTCGCAAGGAAAGCCCGGCTGCCGATCGACTTCACCGTATAAGGGAATTTGACCGAAAGCAACAGATTCGCCATATAGAAGGAGGCGTCGCCGATGCGCACGGTGTTTTCCTTCACCGTATAGTTGGAATTTTGTTTGCCGGCAGGGTACTGTAACAACACGTACTTGCCGTTCTCGAGCTTGCCGTACAACACGCCGTCGAACGAAACGAACGCGGCGTTCCCCTCCGCAACCGTAATTTCGGTCAGCGTGGGAATGCTTGCGAATACGCCCATGCCGTAGGAGTAGAGCATTTTGCCCCACTTCTGTTTTTCGAAGCCGAAGTCGTCCACGTCCGTCCAGTGGTCGTCTTCGAAGGTCATCTGATTCATCGACGCGGGAATTTCCACGCGCGTGAGTTTGGTATTCATGAACGCGAACGAGTAGAGCCGTTCTACGCGCGGCATCGAAAGCGTCGCGATCTGCGTATCGGAGAACGCGAAGTCGCCGATCGTCTTTGCGCTGTCAAGCGAAGCGGACGTGAGTCCGGAATAGCTGAACGCGTACGGTTCCACCGTTTCGACGCTCGAAAGGTCGAGCGTGGTAACCTTCGGGCACCAGTAGAAGGCAAGACTTTCGATGAGTTTGACGTTCGAAAGATTGATTCTGTTATTCGCGTTGGTCAGATTCACGCAGCCGTAGAAGGCGCGCGCGCCGACTTTTTCCACCGTATCGGGCACGGTAACGCGCCGTACGTTTTCGTTTACGCGAACGTTGCCCGCCGCGTCGACCGTTTCGATCTCCGTCCCCATGCTGTTGTAGACGGCAAACATGCCGACGCCGAGTTCTTTGGTGCCGCTTGCGAACGAAATCGTCGTAATCGGCGTGCCTGCGAACACGTATTCGCCCATGCGTTCGACGGGACCGAGCTGAACGTTCGTAAGATAGAACGCTTTGGCAAACGCGTACGCGCCAAGCTCGGTCAATTTGGGAAGCGCAAGCGTTTCGGCTTTTTCCACCGTATCCAGATTCGTACCGAAGAACGCGTATTCGCCGATTTTGCCGATTTCGCCGCCCGTAAGCCCCGTGATCTTCGAACCTTCGAACGCGTGCGCGCCGATTTCGGTCGCAACGGGAAGATCGAATTGCTGTTTCAGATTTTCGCAGCCGTAGAAGGCGTAAGCCCCCACGTTCAGAACGGCGTTCAATCCCGTCACCGAGGGCGTTTTCGAATTGCCCCGAAGTTCGGTACAGCCGCTGAACGCGCCTTCGGGAATTTCGGTAAACCCGCTCAGGTCGATTTCCGTAAGCGCACTGTTTGCAAACGCATACGCGCCGATCGTTTTTACGTTGTTCAAACGGATTCTCGAATACTTCGATCCCGCAAACGCGCCGGCGCCGATTTCCACGACCGTGTCGGGCACGGTAAATTCGCCGTCCGTCGTCTTAAACGCGGGCATTGCAAGCAGCGTTTTCTTGTCTTTGGAATAGAGCACGCCGTTTTCGACCGTATATTCGGGGTTGCCGTTTGCAACGAACGCTTCGAACGCAGAACCGTTGAAGGGAGCCGCGCCCGATTGCAGCAACTTCGTTCCTGCGGAAAGCACGATGGTTTTCAGCGCGCCGCAGTCCTCGAACGCGTTTTCGCCGATCGCGTATTCCCCGTTCGGCAACGTGAACGTGCTGAACGCCGTTCCCGCAAACGCGCGCGCGCCGATCGAAGTTACCGGAACGCCGAAGGTGATTGCCGAAAGCGCTTCACAGCCTTCGAATGCAGCTTCGGGCACCGTTGCGGAATTGTATGCAATGGATTCGAGCGAAGTGCAGCCGAAGAACATCTGTTTGCCGACGTGCGTGGTGATATCCGTAGTCACCGTTTTGAGCGAAGTGCAACCCGCGAAAATTCTGTCGCCGCCCACGCGCAATCCGCTGATGTCGATGGATTCGAGCGAAACGCAGTTTTCGAACGCAGAATCGGAGGCAGTCGTAATCCGCTTCTGATTTTCGATGGTCTTTAAACTGATACATCCTTCGAACGCGCTTCTGCCGAGCGTCAGCGTGCCGGGGATTTTGGCTTTCGTAATTTTATCTTCGTCCTCTAACAGCGTGATCTTTTCGAGTTTTTCACAACCGCGGAACGCAAACCGATGAATGACGGTGCATTTTGCGGGGATCACGATTTCGCGCAGGTTGCTGCATCCGAGGAACGCGTTTTCCGGAATGGAAGTGAGCGAAACGGGAAGCACCAGCGTTTCGATCGTCGTGTTATACTGGAACGCTTCTTCGTGTAGCTGAAGCACGTTTTTGGAATCCGGAATTACGTAATTCTTTCCGCCGTAGAAGTGCATGAGCGTGCCGTTGTTGATATCCAATTCGTCCGCCACCGTAATCTGCACCGTCTTCGAAAGCATGTTGTTGCCCTTGATTTTTACGGTGAGCGGCGCGGGCGAAGATTTTTTCAGCGTACGGACGACGCCCTTCGCGTCTACGGTAAATGCGGTTTCGTCGCCCGAAGTCCACTCGTATTCGATGTTTTCGGAATACGCGCAGTACCAGGGTTCCACGCTTGCGGTAAACTGCGTTTCGGTATTCGGGTTGAGCTCCACGTCGGAATCGTTCGCGTTGACGATATAATTGTTTCCGCCGGCAACCGTGCCGAGTACGATACGGTCGATGCTGGGTTTTGCTGCAGGCGTGCCCGCAATCGTTACGTTTACGGTGGCAAGCGTTTTTCCGTTTCCGTCGCAAACCTGAACCGTAACTTTGCCGTTGTTTGCAACCGCGAAAATTTCGTTGTCCTTGCAAGCGACGCTGCCGCTCTTCGCAATCAGTGAAAGGGACGCGGGCGAAGCCGTCGAAGGATTCGTTACGACGTTGAGTCTGTAATTTTCGTACTGGGCAAGGGTCAGGTTGTATTCGTTCGCCTTGTCCTTTGCCTGCGTCAGTTTGCCGTCCGTCTGCAACGCAATGCTTTCGGGATATTCCGTTGCGGAAGTGTAAATCACGTTATACTGGCTCTCGTTGAGCGCGTAGTCCTGCGCAACGAGATACATTCTGCCCGTTTTCACGTATTCGTCGAAGATATCCGTCACTTCGAGGCTGACCGTCGTCGTGCCGCCCTTCGTGGAATAGACGGGAATCGGCAATTCGGTAAGCAGCGTGTATTCCTGTTTGCCCTCTGCGTTCGTTCTGAGATAGCAGGGCAGTACCGACATCGCGTAGTGGTTGTCGCTCACGTCTGCGTCGAGGTAGATACGGTATTTGGTGACTTCGTTCTCTTCGTACGGCTCGTAACGGATGCGGTAATCGGAAATTACGGGAACTTCCGTATCCACCGTGAAGCTGAACGAGAAGCCCTCGTCTTCGCGGAACTCCGCGCCCTCGTAATCGAGTTTGCCTTTGAGGGAAACCGTGTACTGATTGTTGTTTGCAAGCCCGAATTCAAACGGATTGATGTTGAACGACAGGAGCGAACCGATGTTCGAACCGCCCGCCGCATACGACTTGCGCACGTTGTATTCGACTTTGTCGTAAACGACTTCGCCCGTGTCGGTATCCGTGATCTGCACCTTCATTTCTTTCGCGCCGCGCAAAAGTCCCACGTAAATGGCGTAGAACTCGTAAACCGTGCGTTTGTACTGGTTGTCGTAACCGGAAATGGAAGCACGCTCGTCGGAAGCAACGATATCGTTCATGCCGTCGGGCATGGAATACATGTACGCGCCCAGCGTGACGATATACTGTTTATCGTAATACAAACCGAGGGGGCGGGTGCTCGAAGCGCTGGCTTTGAGTTTGTCCGCTTCGTCAACCGAATTATCCGCCTCGCTTGCGGCGATTTCGTACGTGTCGTAATCGAACATCGGCGCGTCGTTCCAGTCGCCGTAGAAGCCGAGATAGGGAAGCCCGAGCTCCACCGTTTCATCGTTGCCCGCTTCCGCTTCGAGGCGCACGTAACCTTCTACGAACATGCCGTTTTCGAAATATTTGTGCGAAACGCCTTTTTTATCCTTGTACTCGCTTTCGAGATATTCTCTCGCCGCGTCGTCGAGTTCGATTTTAACGTCAATCTTCACCGATCCGCCGGCGGGCACGGTAACTGCGCCGCCGTTCGCCACGACCGCGCCGCCCGCTTTGACCGTGATCTTGCATCCGTCCAGCATGTACGCTTTTTCCGCAATCGTTCTTCCGTCGGAAGAGATGGATTCCGTCATAACGTAAACTTTGGGCACGTAAGTCGTAGGCGAAGAAGAAATGCTGTTCACGTTGAACGAAAATTCGTAAACGCCCGTGCGCTTGGGATCGTCGCCGAGTTCGGCTTTGGGTTTGTCGCAGCCGTCTACGGTGAGATAGCCCTGCGTTTTAATCGCGTCGTTGATTCCGGCAAGTCCCGCGCCCTGTTTGCGGGGAGAGTAGGGATTCCCCTCTTCGTTGCGCGCCATCGTCGCCGTACTCATGAGCAGCTGCGCAACGTATTCGCTGAGCGCTTTGCCCGTGTAGCCCGCCTTTGCGCCGTGCTGACGGAGCAGCGCGATCGCGCCCGACATGTTGGGCGCCGCCATGCTCGTACCGCTGAGCGACGCATATCCGCCGGGTACGGCGCTCGTAATTTCGCCGCCGTGCGCCGTGATTTCGGGTTTCAGTTTCAGATCGGGCGTGGGCCCCCAGCTCGAGAAATCCGACATGAAAGGCCCTGCCGAATACTCGTAAGAGAAGGTCACCGTACCGCGCTTCATCGTCGCGCCGTCCACGAGAATTTTACCCGCGTCCATCGACACCGAACAGGTAGGAATCGGTTCGTTCGCTTCGCCCAGCGTCATACGGATGTTGCCCGAAAGATTGTTGTAAATAATGCAAGCAAACGCGCCGAATTGCTTTGCGACTTTTACCTTGTCGGCAAACGTCGTGTCGCCGCGCTTGACGAGCGCGATCGTCTTTCCGTCGCGGAACGCGTCGTTCCCGCCCGCCAGACGGTAATCGGAGGGACGCCCCGTCCCGTCGATCACGACGTAATTGAGCGTTAAGGGTTCCGATTTGGGTTTGTTCGCTTTTTCGTAAATGAGATCGAGGAATTTATAAGCGTTGCCGTTCGCGTCCGAAGATTCGGTGATAAACGCAACGTCGTTTTCGTTGCCGTTCGCAACGAGATAATTTGCAGGCTGTCCGTTAATGGAAGCGACGGAAAGCGGCGAATCGTACGTGGAGGGCGAGCCTACCGTACCGCTGTCCGGATTCGCGGCAAGGTTGGTACCGAACGCGCCGCCGTAACCGGAGCTGAAATCGTTGCTTGCCGCAACCACGAGGCTGATGCCCAAATCTTCGATGCTCTGATAGAGTTCGCTCAGCAATTTGCCGTCTTCGGTGGCGGTGGGTTCCGCCGAGAAGCCTGCCGAAGTACCGAGGCTCATATTGATCACGTCTACGCCCAGGACGATACAGTCGTTGAGCGCGGCGATGATGTCGATCGAATTTGCGCTTCCCAGCGTGTCGTTATCGAGGTTGTCCGAAAAGACTTTGCAGATCACGAGCTGCGCTTCGGGCGCAACGCCGATGAATCTTTCGTCCGTTTCCGCGTTTACGATTTTATCGTCGTCTTTGCCGGCGATAATGCCCGCCACGTGTGTGCCGTGGTTGGAATAGGAGGGATAAACGTTCGTATCGTTGTCGGAATAATCGTACGCAAACGGAATTTTACTGCTCACGTAAACGTCGGAAGCGGTAAGGGAAGGATTGCGTTCCTGCACTTTCAGTTTCCCCGTTTGGAACGCGTCCGCAATCGTCTGCTGGCTGAATCTTCCGCTTTCAGGTAAATTCTGGAACGCGGGGTGCGTGTGATCGAGCCCCGTATCGAGCACGGCGACGACCATATTTTCCCCGTCGTATCCGCTTTCGCTCGAATCGTAAATACCCGTGGTATAGGTGTTGGCGTTGTTCGAAACCGCAACTTTGGGCACGGCGTAATTCTGCGTCGCGTAAACGTCTTCTACGCCCGCGATCGCTTTTACGGTCGCAACGTCTTGATTGCGGATACGGATCGCCATGCCGTTGGTCAGTTCGGTATAGGCGTACTTCTTTTCGTAACGCACGCCCGCAATCGCAAGCTGCTGTTCGAAAACGCGCTGCTCCCGCTCGAGCTTTGCTTTGCGCTGGTGCGCTTCGGTCGTGTTCACGTATTCGGAGAACGTATCGACGTGACGGTTTTTTTCGAAGCCGTCCATCAAAGATTCACCGCTCAGTTCCACGATATACCAATCTTCCCCGCCCAATTGAACGGGATTTTGCGAAACGATATCTTTATTTAAATATTTTTCGCGGAGCGCCGACGAATCGTATTTGCCCGTGACGTCGACCAACTCGTTCTTTGCGCCGTCCGCCGAAACGGAAGCCGCGTAAAGATTGCTTTTGCCGAGGTCGAGCAGTGCGACCCCCGCAATCATGAATGCGACGAGTCCCACCGAACATCCGCGTACCAACGTTTTTCTTGTACGATTTTTCATCTGAAATCCCTCTGAAATAATCTTAGTGTGTGCAATTTTGCATAAATTCTTCATGGCGACACACATCGACATAATATCATATTCACATTCTTTTTGCAACTTTTTTGCTTGCCGTATCTAAGTTTCATAAAATTTTCATTTATTATACGATATATAAGCGAAAATAATCGCATAATTTAATAACTGCGTGTATATTTGCGTTTTTAAGGAATTATACATAAATTATAAAGAATTACGGCGTTAGATACCAAAGCGCCCGACCGATAAATCGGTCGGGCGCTTTGGACGTTTTAATTTAACAGTAAACGGACGTATTCGCTTAAATTCCCGTCGGGCGCATACTCGTTCATGTTTGTAATCGTCATGTAGTAGCGCGTAGAATCGATTGAAAAATATGCGTTTACGATGTTATTCCCAAAATCAGAGGTCGATTCGTAAGCAACTGTCACCCCTAAAACCTCGGTTTGATTTGATAAATCGTCATATTTTTCGAATTTTTCAAATTCTCCTTGCAGCAAGCATATATCAACCTCTACTGAATCCAAAATTCGATCGGTTACATACATAAATTCCTGCGATAATATCGCCACCTCTCCCGATTCTTTAACAGTATATATTGACGATTTTCCATTAACTTCATCAAAATATTCAACTGCTATATTTTCAGCCTCTACAACGTCTTGTAAATTATTTATTTCTTCATACGATAATTCGTCATTTAAAAATCGATGAACTCGATTGCCTTTGGAATAAATGAACGGTACGGCAATTACGATCGTACAGGCAACCGCACACGCAGAAACAAGCCCGCCGATTCTGACCCAAAAAAGCTTCCTTTTTTGTTTGCGTGCTTTTGCTTCCGCTCCGTACAATTCGCCGATAAGACGCTCCGCTTTTAAATAAAGGTTGGGATTCGTTTCCACCTCGTCGGCAAAATTTTTTATGCGTTCTAATTTTTCATCGATTTCGTCCATAATATCCTTTTCAGCTGATATTGATGATCAGCGCATCCTCAATTTGCAAATAATCGTCCATCTTAATATAACCTTGCTCCGCCGTAGACACACAACTTGAAGCTTCCAAATAGGTTTCCGATAAGAATTTACTGCCGTTTTTATAATAGTCTACGGTGATATACCCAAAAACCATCATCATATGCCCTATATTTGCCTTTGACATATATACAGTTCTGCTTCCTTCTTTATTTCCAAAACCATATACGAAATTATATCTGTTTAAAAACAGCACGCCCACTTTGTTCTGTGCAGCCATCTGCTGCATCTTGGTTAAGTTTACGTTCGTAGAACTCTTATAAAAAGAAGTATAGCTGACGCTGTGTTTTTGTTCCTGCACGTAACGGCTCAATCCGTTCTTAAAATCCGCTTTCGTAGCCCCGGGTCCGTCTACGTTGACCCGCATATAAGAATATAATGTTGTAAATACCGTCTTTAATTGTGCTTCCCCTAAATTCGGCAAATAGAAAAAGCCGTTTTGCGTTGTTAATCCGGGTTCATAATTCGGAATCAAATCCGTGTAATATCTATCGTAATAACCGATGACATTCATTCCTGCCAACACAGAACAATAATTCGACATCGTACTGTTCCCTGCGGGCGTATAAGAAGGCGCCTTCCAGCCCCGATAATCTTCATTTTGAACATAAGAATCGCACGTAATTGTATATGTTGCGCTTACCGTCTCGCCTTCGCCTGCGAAAATCCCGTCGTCGCAAAAATACGATTCCGCGGCGCTTGCCCTTGCACCCGCCAAGCCGATGCCGCTGATTGCTACGAGCAGAATTGCTACGATCCAAAGCAATGCGGCAAAAAGTTTTTGTTTCTTCCTTTCCATTTTTTAAAACTCCTCCTTCGTTTGTATAACCATATAACGAAAACAGAAGCTTTTCGTGCAAACTTTTTCAGTCTTTCACACGATTTTTCATTTTCAAGATCGCTTTATCGTAATAATACTTCGCCAAAGATTTAGAAATACGGTATACTTGCGCGATTTCATCAAACGAAAGGTTATACCAATACGACAACGTAACAATTTTAATTTCTCTTTCGTTTAAAACGGTAAACGCATCATTCACGATGATTCCGAAATCTTCGGAATCATACACGTAATTTCTGATCGGATCGAGCGGTGTAGTTCTTGCCTTTTTAATTACTCGAAGCCGATCCAAACACGTATTTGACACGATTTTGTAAATCCACGCTTTGGGGTTAATCTTTTCGCGGAATTTTTTGGCTTTCAGAACGATCTTCTCCAAAGAATCGGATACCGCGTCTTCTACGTCGTCGCGCGGTAAACGCGATTGGGCAACCGCCGTCATGGCGCCTTTCATTTCCATATAAAGTTTTCCAATTGCAGACTTATCCCCGTTCGCTATCGAAAGGATCAGTTCGCTCAGCTCTTCGTTACTTATCTTCACCATAGTTCCTTTGCGCAGCAACGTCCTTCTTTCGCATTTACGCAAAAACTCTTTCTTCGACAAATTTCAGAAAGAGTTTTTGATTTTTTTCTATAAATTTCCTAAAATGTTTGCACGATTTGCGTTTTCTTGCGTTATGTATATAGGCTTGGTCGAACTTTCTTTTTAAGAAAGTTCGTATCGGTCAATTTACACTATTATGGTGGGTACTATGAATTCACACAAAATACTTGATGAACTGGTAGACTATCTGCTTGAGATCCTTAACGAACTCAATACGACAGAACTCAGCCCTTTTAACGAAGGGCAGAAAACCGCCTTCGTCGTATGCCTCGAAGTTTTACAACTGAACGGATTTGAACGCCTTTCCGATCTGAATATCGAAAAAGTCTACCCGATTTAATTTTATCGCAAAGATCAACTATCTTTTTCTGAAAATTCACGATCCCCCGATCGTTCTATGATGTTATCAACGAAACGGGAGTCGACATGCGAAAGATACAGTTGAAAGAGCATTTGATTATTACGCTTATGAACCAAGGAAACGGGATCGCGTTAGCCGCGTTCAACAAGCTATACGAACGGTTGGAAGACGACGATATCGTAAAACATACGCATTACATTCCGCTTTTAGTTGACGTTTACTTATCGAACACCGAGCTGGAAGTCTGGCAGTTAGCGGTAAAGCACAACATCAGCGAATCGACCGTATACCGCTATCGACACGATTTTATTGCTTGGTTCCGACATTATTACCGTAAGTTAAATCAATCGAATGCAATTCGAATGCCCACCGTCGCGTAATTTTTTATCGTTCCGTTGCCCGTATCGGGCAACGGCTTTTGGTGTAATTTCAATTCCCGAAAACAACGATTTCGCCGTTTCCGATTCCCGAATGAGCATTTTGATTATAATTCGTAATTTTAAAGTTGTCAAACAAAATTAAGTGAAATCGGGTCTTTTCCGCCTTTGCGGTTACATTTCACCGCTTGATACGGCAACCATTTTCTTGATTTCGTTCCGAAAAAAATAAAAACAAGGGAGCTTTTACATCGCTCCCTTGTTTTTTGGTGCCGCTGACCGGACTCGGACCGGTACGGTATTTCTACCGAGGGATTTTAAGTCCCTTGCGTCTGCCAGTTCCACCACAGCGGCATTCGTTGCTTAAACGATAACGCTTGTATTATATTAGCAAACCGAAACGGAAATGTCAAGCCGATTTCAATTTCTCGGCAAAAAAATTCGTTTAACCGCCTAGCGCGATCATTCTGTCAATACAACGCTTTGCCGCCGCCCTGGTTTCTTCGGGCAATACGATTTCTTCGCCCTCCCCTCTGCAACAATTCAACACGTCGCTCAGCGTCGTAAGCTTCATGTTCTGACAAATAAAATCTTTGGAAAGCGGATAAAATTTCTTTTCGGGGCAATCGAACTGCAAATGTTCTACGATCGCGTTTTCCGTTCCGATAATAAATTCTTTTGCGGAAGATTTTTTCGCAAACTCCATAATCCCGCTGGTAGACCCCGCGTAATCGGCAAGTTCGGTTACCTCGTTACGGCATTCGGGGTGCGCAAGGAACAGCGCCTGCGGGTGCGCGCGCTTTGCGGCGGCAACGTCTGCCGCGCACGCCTGCACGTGCGTCGGGCAGCCGCCTTGCACGAAACGGAATACCTTCTGCGGAAGCAACCCCGCAACGTAACGCCCCAAATTGACGTCTGGCACGAAAAGAATTTCCCGTTCGGGAAGCGCAGCAAGAATCCGCGCGGCGGAAGAAGAAGTCACGCAAACGTCGCAAATCGTTTTTAATTGCGCCGTCGTGTTGATATACGCAGCAACGGCGGCATTCGGATATTGTTTTTTTAAATCTTCGAGACGTTCAAAATCAAGCTGTTCCGCCATCGGGCAGCCCGCGCCTGCGTTCGAAAGAAACACCTGTTTTTCGGGCGAAAGAATTTTTACCGTTTCCGCCATAAAACGAACGCCGCACAAAATCACGGACTGCGCAGCCGTTTCCTGCGCGCGGCATGCAAGCGCGTAGCTGTCGCCCGTGTAATCCGCGATCTCCACGATTTCGCGCCGTTGATACGAGTGTGCCAGAACCGCAATATTTTTTTGTTTTTTCAGGCGGAGAATTTCCTCCTGCATTTCACGAATCGTCATATGTTCCCCGGTCAGAAAATCGGTTGCCGCTTCTCTGCCATTCTTACGAAATTGAAAATATTATAATATTTTTCATGCGTTTTGTCAATGTAAACGCATGAAATTTACCCGAAGCGCGCCCTACTTTTTGAAATAAAAAAACTCCGTTGTAACGGAGTTTTTTACATAAAATCGTTGTTATGCATCCAATTCGAAATCGACTTTTCCGCTCTCGGTGTCGTAAAGCGCTTCTTCAACGAGCAAGCCCTCTCCCCGTATCGTTTGCCGAATCTTTTCAACGCTTTGCTTCACGTTTCGGATACTTGCCCGAACCGCGTCCGTTTCGTCGCCTACGGCACGCTTGATTTCATCGGTAATAAATTTTACGTAACCGCCGTTTTTCCCCGAAGCCGCGCTTACCGCACCGCAGAGCGTATGCCCGAGCACGACGACCAGATTACAGCCGAGATGCGCGACCGCATACTCGATACTGCCCAACTGATGATTGTCGATTACGTTTCCCGCAACGCGGATCACGAACAGTTCGCCGATCCCCGCCGAAAAGATAGCTTCGGGAATCACTCTCGAATCCGAACACGCCACGATCACGGCGTACGGTTTTTGACCGTTCACGCCCGTAACCCGTCTTCTTTCAACCGATATATCGCCGATTCCCGTCTGTGAATCGAGATAAATTAAATTTCCCGCCTTTAACTTTTCCAGCGCTTCTTTGGCGGATAATCTTTCTTTATAACGCATCGTTTTCTCCTTATCATGCTTCCCTGCGGGGAAGTTTACACTTTATTGTAAAAATTTTATTAACTCGTAAAAATCAGCATGTAACGATCTATAATACAACTACAATAATTTTTTCTCTATTTTAGATGCATCATTATATTTTAATAGCGCTTTCGTAAACTTTTCTTTATCTTCACAAAACAAATGAAATAGTTTCTCATTTTTTATGAAAGAAGAATGGTGCAATAGAAAATTATAAAAATCATTATCCAGATAATCGATAAAAACCCAGTCAATTTTGTCGAATACAATGAATTGTATAAAGAGCTTCCCCCCAAAGAAATGAGGATAAAAAAGGATATTTACCTGTTCGAATGGTATGATCTTAACTTCAAAAATATCGTCCGGATCAGATATGAAGCCAACTTCCGTTATCTTTTTTCGGTTAAACAAATTCCGTTTTGCTTCCCAATAATCCAACTCATAAAAATCACGCAATAATTGTTCCGTATGATAACAAAGCAATTTTGCTTTAAGCTTTTTGGTTTTGATAACCAACGTGATAAGAGCACCCAAAAGCGCACCTCCCCAAACAATAAGCGGAATATACCAAGGTGCATTTTCACCAAAAACAAATCCGATGATCAAACCTGCGATAAGAGCCAAAACTGCCCCGCCAAAAAAAATCGCAAGAAACACAAATAAAAATTTTTCGTATTTCCATTGAAAGTCAGGCATATTATCTTTTTCAAATTTTAATAATTCTTTCATTTTCATAGTTTTGAATTTAGTCAATAGACCTATCGTAAAAGAAAAAGCTCGCAAGTTTTCAAACGAGCTTTTAAATTACCGAATTTACTTTCTCGGGTTCTTGATGTTAGCCTGTATGAGCGTGTTACAAGTAGGGGCGACAAATTATCTTATTATTAATATCAAATCATTCTCTTGAACACATAAATCTCGACATCTCCCGCCATTTTTTCATCGGTGAATATTACGTAGTATTTACTGTCTATACAATAGTTTTCCATTACTACGCCCTGCATTCCTTTATGTACTCCGAACTTTGCATATTTTTCTCTTTCTACGGTTAATTCAACCAAATCGTATTCTAAAAACTTTTGCGGTTTAAAACAATTTTTTGTTAAATCTCTCGTTGCTTTAAATCTCTCCCGAATAGGGATCACTGATTTAAGTATTTATCGATAAACGATTTTGCATTTTTAAGCGCTCTTTTCGCTTCGGGCAATACGGGTATTACCTGAAAAGCGTGCATCTTTTTGTGATAAACGTCAAATTGACTTGTAACGTTTAACGTTTGCAGTTTTTTATAAAACTCCAACGAATCATCGTACAGGTATTCGCTATCCGATACGGCGATATAAATCGGCGGGAAACCCGTAAAATCACCATAAAGCGGAGCAGCGTACGGATTGGTTTCGTTTTCCAATGTTTTGAGATACGTCGTTTTTACTTCTTCCAAAAACGTAATGTCTAACATACAATCCGTTTTTGCATTGTTTTTGTAAGAAGGAAATATTCGGGTATATTGCAGCGTAGGCGAAAACACAACGATACAAGCAGGAAGCTCTATTCCTTGCGCTTTTGCTTGCAAAGCTACGGACAGCACGAGATTGCCGCCTGCGCTTTCGCCTATCAGACAAATATTTCTTGCTCCGTATTTTTCAACAAGCATTTTATAAGCTTTCAGGCAGTCTTCCGCACCAAAAGGAAAAGCGTATTCCGGCGCAAGACGGTAATCTATACTATAAACGTTGTAACCGAGCTTCTTTGCCGTATATCCCGTAAAAGCCCTTCTTGCCGCAGGCGATCCTCCTACAAAACCGCCTCCGTGAATATACATTAAAACCTTATCTTCGGGATTATTTCCTTTTGAAAGATACTCTCCGTTAACCCCGTCGTTTGCGATTTGCTCTACTTTTACGTTTTTCGGAGCACGGGACTGTATTTCCTGCTCGCGTCTTAAAACATAATCGGGCGGATTGTTTTTATCGAATTCTTTTTTACCCTTTTTTATTATGTTATAGACAATGAAATGTATTAAACTCATATCTCGTAAGTCCCTGCGCCAACGGTTTGAGTACCGCTCGGCAAAACGATTTGCGCCGTAGTATTGGAAGGAACGATTATCGTATATTCAATCTTGTTACCATTTCTTTTCCACTTGCTTACGATCTTGCCGTATATGCTGTCGTACTCACATTCGGCGTGAGTTATGCTGCCGCCGACTTTCGGTGCAATAATAAATTTTCTCTCTCCGGCGACTTTAATTCCGCACATACTATCAAACAGCCATTCGCAGACGGCACCCTTACTGTAATGGTCGAGCGACGCTACGCCTCCTTGCGCTTCCGTTCCTTCCCAACTCTCCCAAATAGTGTTTGCCCCCATTTTCGGCATAAATAACCAACCGGGCATTTCCTCGTTTTCAAGAAGCCTGTAAGCATACTCAATATTTATATCTGCCAGAACGTAGAGTATAAACGGAGTTGACAAAAAGCCCGTACCCAAACGCCAGCCGTAGTTATCAAGCGCCTTTATCAAACGCTTTTTTGCATATTCCGTTTGCTTGTCGTTCAAAAGTTTAAGATACAGCGGACGCACGAGTTTCGCCTGTCTGTCCGTATCCATACCGTGTTTCTTTGTCTCTACAAGTTTTTGGTAGCCTATTCTTGTTCTGTCGGCATACTTTTTGAAGTATTGCGCGTCTTCCACTTTACCGAGTAAGTCGGCGATTTTTTTCATATGTTCAAGCATATAAACGATATACGCCGTAGTTTCTTCGGGATGAGGACTTACAAAGTCGGATATAGCAAACGCCTTGACATCAACGGGTTCAGCCCATTCGCCGTAAGACTGACCGTAATTGGATATCATTTTACGGTATTTACGCTTTAATCCCGTAGGCGCACTCGTAAAATAATGCTTGCCGAGCGTCTTTATCTTGTACATTGCAAATCGGCGCATAGCATCGTAGTTATTTTCCAAAATACGTTTATCGCCGTACTTTTCGTAAATGCGGTAAGGTATCAGTACGCCCGCATCCGACCAACCGGGAGAACCATCCATTACGTTCATATAAAAGTCGATACCGCCCATAGGCGTAATCTGACGGAAATTGCCGTTCTTTCTCTGCCCGTCGCACATATCCGCAACATATTTTCTTGCCATAGCGGCATAATCGACGAAATAGCTTGCCGTATTACAAAAAATCTGCGCATCGCCCGACCAACCATGACGTTCCCTCGTAGGACAGTCGGTTGGAACGTCGGCGTGATTGTTTCTCGTTGACCACCGTGTACACTCGACTAATTTATTAATCAGTTCATGCGAACAGTTAAATTTAATCGTGTCTTGCATATCCGAATAAACGGCAATCGCAGTAAAATCTTCGGGTTGCCAAGCAATATCCGTTTCAATTAATACGTACTGAAAACCAAAAATTGCGAACTTCGTTTTATACTCGTTTACGCCCTCTTCTGCCGTATAAACAACCTGCTGTAAAGGCGTAACCTTCGTGCGCTTTTTATTGGCGCATTGAATATTCTTTTGGGTAAATTCGCCTTCTTTGTCGAACATTTCCCCAAAGCGAAGTTTAATTATTTGCCCCTTTCGAGCTTTTAACGAAAATGCAATATAACCCGCAATATTCTGTCCGAAATTGAGAACGGTTGCTCCCTTCGGGGTTTTAATAACCGTAGGCTTAAACGTTTCGTGTTCGGTTAAAGGCACGTTGTTGGAAGCGGAAGGAATCACTTCTTGCTTCGTTAATTTAGCCTTCCGATTGTAAGAAGGCGTACGGTAAGCCTCCACGACCTCACCGTCTTTATTGTCGGCAAAGCGAATCGCGCCGTCATTGCTCCAATCCCAAGTTTCATCAGATATAATACGGCTAATATTCCCGTCGTGCCCCGTAATCTCTAACTGTGCCAAAAACTTCGTTTGTTTACCGTATTGGTTTTTCCGTCCCCAAGCGCCGCAACTGCCTCTATACCAACCGTCGGCAAGCTCAACCGTAAAATCGTTCATGCCGCTTACAACGGCTTCTGTTACGTCATAAACCTGAAGTTGTATGCGCTTTCTATAATCGGTATGTCCCGGGGCAAGACAAAACTCTCCTATTTTCTTACCATTGAGTTTTGCCTCGTATAAGCCGCAAGCCGTTATGTATAATCTTGCTTTTTGGACACAAAAAGCGTTAAACGTTTTTCTGAAACAGTCCACGGGATAACGTTTTTTCTTATTTACGCCGTAATTTCCGCATATCCATTTCGCTTTGAAATCGGAACTACTCAACAAACCCATTTCAAAAAATGCGTCTGCTTTTTCACCCTCTTCGTCGTGTTCGTTCCATACCGTAACAGCCCATTCCACACGCTGACGGGAAACAAGTTTCGGCAGATAGTCCGCATACATTTCATCCGACAAAACCTTGCCGCTGTCCCAAACGGGTTTTCCGTCGGTTACGGCGATAATACGGTATGCGCTTTGCCTTTTACCGCCCTCGCACGTCCACATTAGACGCGGATTTTGTATATCTATCCCGATAGGATTAATTAAATATTCCGTTTTTAGATTGATTGCCTTCATATCGGACCTCCAATAAAGTTTTTTATAACAATACTATGAGTTCAGCTTTTTGCACAAATTCAAAATCCTACTCGCACACTTTTGTACCGAAGTTTTTGCAACTTTCCCCGATTTAACTGCTTTTAACAACTCTTTATGCTGAAACTTATCTCCTGCCATAATTAAATCGTTTTCGGCGCAAATAGTTTCTCCAGCTACCGCTTGATCTTTTGCGACGCTTTGCCAATCGGTCATTACAACTCCGTCAAACCCGAATTCGCAACGTAGTATGTTTGTAATAAGGTCATACGAACTGTTAACGTATGTACCGTTTACTTTATTGTAACTTGACATAACGCATTTCGGCTTTGCTTTTCTTACCGTTAGTTTAAACGCTTTAAGATAAATCTCTCTTAACGCACGCTCATTGACTTCGCTGGACGATTTCATACGATTATCTTCCTGATTGTTACAGCAAAAATGTTTAATAGTGACTGCGCAACGTTCATTACTCTGAACGCCCAACGTCAATGCGCTTGCCATTTCTGCGGTAAGCATAGGATCTTCGGAATAATATTCGTAATTTCTTCCGCAAAGAGGATGCCGTTGTATATTCATACCGGGCGCCAACCATATCCCTACTTTATATTGTTGCATTTCGCACGAGACGGCTATTCCGATTTTCCTAATTAATTCGGGCGAAAACGTTTGCGCTTGCACCGTTGCGCTCGGCCATGCCGTACAAAACTGATAAACAAGCTGTGCCTTTTTACTTGTTTTACTCCATAAGCGGTCTAAAAATCTAAACAGTTTTTTAGCTTTCACTAAGTCCTGTGGCAATTTGCCGCCTGTTTTAATCTTGCCGTTGGGTTCAACGGCGTATTTCATCGAAATTCTTATTCCTGCAGGACCGTCCGCCATAACGGTGGGATAATATCCGTATTTTTTACAAACCTTTGTGTCTATTTGTCCGCTTGCGCCGACAACGCCGGGTATTCCGCCGCTCATCAAAGTTGGATCTCCAACGCACAGACAAGTTAATTCTTTGGCGTTCATTTTTTTCGTTTCGGGCAAAATATTCACTTTGGGAGCATCGTAATTATTTTGAACAAACTGTATCGCATTTTCGTCCAAATGCAGAATATCGCCTACGGGTTCTTCTTCCACATACCGAACGGGCGCAGCAATTTCTTCAACTCTGCATTGTGCAAATTCAATCGGTTTGCATTTTTCTACAATAAATTCCCTATCGACCACAATAGTTGCGACCGGCGTTGTATTACGGGAAGAGTTACCGACTCTGACGATATAATTACCTTTTTCTAAAATGAAACAGGAACGCGTTTCGTCGTACGCTGCAAAATCTTTTAATTCAAATCCCGACGTTACCGTTCCGCATTCTCCAACCGCTATCAAATCGGTTTTTGCAAAGGCGGCTAACTGCTGATATTCGCGTTTGATTTTCCCTGACGGGCAAGATAAATATATTTGGACGACCTCTTTACCCGCTGTTTTTCCTATATTTTCAACTTGCGCTTTTACCGTAACTTCCCCGCCCGATAATTCCGCCTTTGCTTTTATTTCAAATTCGGTATAGGAAAGCCCGTATCCGAAAGCATATTTAGGCTTGATATCGAATGTGTCAAAATATCTGTATCCAACGTAAATACCGTCTTTATAAAGCTCTCTGTCTGTGTTTCCGTCCAAATAACTGAACGAATCAGAGCAAGGAAGGTCTTGCAAATTTTTAGCCCAAGTTGCAGCAAGCTTTCCGCAAAAATTTTGTTTTCCCAATAACAAATGTGCTAAAGCCAAACCTCCGTTTTGCCCTGCCTGCCCCATAAAAACGACTGCGCCGAGCTTCATTTCGAGCAAAGGATTTACATCAATACATGCACCCGTATTGAGAACAAGTATGGTGTTTTTATAGTGCTCCGAAATGAATTTAAGGTCGCGGATTTCTTTATCGTCAAAATTATACTCGCCTTTCTTAACACGCCTATCCATACCTTCGCCCGCTTGTCGTGTCAAAACGTAAAGTGCGGTATCCGTATCGGAATCTGCAACGTCGCGCTCGGTTATATCTCGTCCTGTGGGATAAACGATAGGAAGCGCAATCGCATTCATCAAATCCCAAAATTGAAAAACGTTATATTTTTTTGCTATTTGCTTAATTTTGGCATCACGCTCCTCTTCACCGCGGTGCATTTGTTCGTCGCAAGCGTCCAACCACATCTTTGTCGTAACCTGTAATCCGCACGCCTCCAATCCTTCTTCGACAGAAACACTGTGACGGTTATTCACCTCTCCGCTTCCTGTACCGCATTTTGCCGTATGCCTTGCACCCGCACCGTACAATGCTATTTTTTTACATTGCAGCGGCAACACGCCGTTATTTTCAAGCAATACGATTCCTTCACAGGCGACTTCCAACGATAATTCCGAATTTCGTTGTTCCAGCTCGGAAACTGCTTCATCAAACTTAACGGTCATTAATGTTTCTCCTTCTTTTCAGCGTACTTTTTAAGTAAATCCTGCATTTTTTGATAAGTTGCGTTGCCTTTTTCAAGCTCAATTGCCCAAGCGGCGTCAATACGTTCCCGACGCCTTCTTGCTTTCTCTTCACGAGCGACAAGCTGCTGTGACGTCAGTTTGGCAAGTTTGGCTGTCTGCTTTTCTTCCGCTGCTTTTAATTTTGCAGCTTGCTTTTCTTCCGCCAAACGTTTCTTTTCGGCTTCTTTTGCATTCTTTTCGGAAATTTGTCTGATATGCTTTTCAAGTTCCTCTTCGTAGTTTAATCCCTTCTTTTCACATTTGGATTTTAATTCCGAACGGAAAATTTCCTCTGCTTCTTCATCAGCCAACCGCTGATCCATTTCCAGCTGCACTTCGGGTTCTACCCAGACTTTACCGCTTTTTTCACAAGCCTCTTTTTGACGTTCGCGTATTATCTTTTGCTTTCTTTCCAACGTCTTTTCGACGCCGATAAACGCCAACAATATCGCACTCAGTATTCCCGTAATAACTTCAAGTCCTACAAACAAAAACGATATGGCGTTCAAAGTGCTTCCGGGCTGTTGTATACCTACGGTAAACGTACCGTCAATCGCCATTTTGTAAGAGCTTAAATCTAATTGAGAAAGCCAACCGTTTTGTGCAAGGATAGCTTCTGCCTCGCCCAAATCCGTTACGTTGAGCGGTGGTATATATCCGCTTGCATTCAGAGCCGCATTCAGAATGGCAAGTCCAACCCCCATTAATACAATTGTTATCGTAGAATAAATCGACATTGCCAAGCTATCGCTTCTGAATCCCGTCTTCCATTCCAAATGGTCAAATGAATCGGAAAATAGCGACATAAAGATATAAGCGCACGGCAGTCCGCCGATATTCTTGATAAACTGTCCTATTATAACCACAATCAAATTTGTAGGAACCATCCAACAAATCGCGCTACCGACGGCATAAAAAACAAATCCCGCAACAGTCACGTTTTTCTTACCGAATTTTTTAGCAAGCGGCCATACGGCAAAGATACCGATACCCATTGGAATACCGCCGATTACGGAAATTAAAGTTTGCGTTATACCGTCGTTATATGTACCCAAAACATAGTTGCAATAATATATTAAAGCGCTGTTTTTCAAAGTTCCACCCAATGTATAAATCAAGCTATACACTAAAAGAAAAACAATATATTTATCTGAAAACACAGCTTTTATTTGCATTTTATAAGGAATTTTAACGGTTTCTACTTTTCCTAATTCTTCGGTAACTCTCTCTTTTGTAAAGTAATACTCCAACAGCATAACCGGCAACATAATGATACATAAAACCGACATTACGCTTATCCACAACGTTTGGCTGGATCCTATCATCGGTAAAATTACCATAGGGAAAATTAATGCCGCTATTATGCCCGTAACCATAATCGTAGCCACTTGATTGAAAACTGCCAAAACACCCCTCTGTGACGAGTTACGGGTAGAAAGAGGAACCATCATATTGTGGCTCATATTATAAATCGTATAGGCAAATGAAAAGAAAAGATTATACGAAATTATTACCCATACAGCTTTCCAGCTTATTGACATATTAGGCACGAGATAAAGCAACATACCCGTAATTGGAACTAAAAATGCGGATAACAACAAATACGGACGGGCTTTCCCCTGTTTATTTTTTGTCCGGTCGATAATCCAACCCATAATAAAATTAGTTATGGCGTCTAAAATTTTAGAAAAAATAGGAAATACTATGAGGAATGCTCCGCCCCACAACCCGCCGAGTTTCAAAACGTCAGTCCAATACTGATTTAAAAACGATCCCCCTAAAACAGCATTAATTAACAATGCACCGCACGGACCGAGTAAATAGCCAAGCCATTTTTCTTTCCCCGTTATGTTTCTTGAGCGTATGCGACTGTCGAAGATACGACCATTCAACATTTTACCTGTTGCCATTTATTTTTCCTCCTTTTCTTTTGGCAATTTTGGAACTTTTATTTTTGTGCAAAAGCACTTGATCCCTTTGAATAAATGTCCGTTTGCCATATTGACAAACCCTTGTGCAAAGTTATACGGACAATTTGTACCCGCTGACATCGACATTGTAATAATCGAGTTGCTTTCGAGTATTCTTTTTAAGAACATAGCGCCTTTTATCTTGTTATCACGTTCTGCCCCTTTGGGAAGTTTCTTTGCCTTTTTCATATCCTTTTTGGCAACTGACAAAACGGCGCTGTATAGGATTTTACCCATCAAGGTTTGTCGCATATCTGTAAAACGGCTTTCAAGTCTTATCGGCTTCTTTTTCGGAATTACGGGGATTTTAATTCCCGACATTTCCTCGAAAACGCTATCCGTTACTTTATCAAATTGAACGTTTCCGTAAATTGCGTTTACGCTATCTGAATACGGCAATATTGCCCTATCGCCTTCTACCGTTACCGTTTGACTTAACTTTACCGTTTGGCAGTCAGAGCAAAGCTGCAATTCGTATTCCCCGCTTTCCGTTGCCCAACGGTTTTCTTTTACGTTCCAATAGCGCAAATTGTCTTTCTTTACGGTTATTTCAACCCTTTTACTTTCGCCCGCTTTCAGATAGACTTTTGCAAAGCCTTTCAGTTCTTTAACGGGTTTATAAACACCCTGCGGTGCTTTCACATAAAGCTGTACGATTTCCGCACCGTCGTACTTTCCGTTATTGACGATCTCGCAAGATACTTTATAATCGGCGTCGTTTTCTTCAACCTGCATATCCCAATAATCAAAAGTTGTATAGGATAGTCCGTAACCAAACGGATACCTTACCTCTTTGTTAGCCGTAAGGTAGTAACGGTAGCCCACGAACACACTCTCTTTATAGACTTCGTTTACCGTCTTTGAAAAGTCGCTTGCAAACGGAACGTCGGCATAGTCTTTTACCCAAGTTTCGGCAAGTTTACCGCACGGCGATTTAACGCCGAACAATAAATTGTAAGTCGCCGTTCCACCGCTTTGCCCCGGCAAGTACATATTAAGGATTGCGCTGACCTTATTCTCAAATGGCAATTCCATCGGCGAACCGCCGTACAACACAACCGTTAATTTCTTGCCCGATTTTATCAGAGCGTCGATTACGGCAAGCTGATTTTCGGGTAAGCGCATATTCTCCCTATCGCAGCCCTCGCTTTCAACATAATCCGTTAATCCTGCGAACACAAGAACTTTATCATAGTCTTTTGCATACGCAACAGTTTCCTTAATAAGTTTTTCGTCGGGCGCAAGTTCATTTTCTGCATATCCACGGCAGAATTTATAATCGACTTTTTGTCTGTCGAAAGCCGTTTTGGGTGTTGTCAAGAACGTCGGGTTAATCATCGAACTGCCCGCGCCCTGATAGCGCATCCTGTCGAACAGATCGCCGACAACAAGTAATTTTTCACTTTTGTCAAGCGGCAATATACCGTCGTTTTTTAACAGCACGGCACAGTCCTCCGCTATTTCGGTAGCAATGGCATTGTGCGCTTTCCAATTAACTTCCACACCTTTCGTATTATTTTCGTAACGCTGAACAAGGCGCAGGATATTTTCCACCGCCTTATCCAAATCTTCCATTGTAAGTGTACCGTTCTTTACTCCGTCCACGATCCACTTACGGCAAATATCTGTATCACCCGGCATTTCCAAATCAAGTCCCGAAGCAACGCCTTTCACTCTGTCATGTGTTGCGCCCCAATCGGACATAACCGCACCGTCAAAGCCCCACTCGTTACGAAGCACATCGGTTAAAAGCCATTTATTCTCACAGCAGTATTCGCCGTTGATTTTATTGTAAGCGCACATCATCGTGTGCGGCTTGCTTTCTTTTACGATAATTTCAAAAACTTTGAGATAGATTTCTCTTATCGCTCGCATATCGCAAACGGAATCTCCCATAAAACGGAAATTCTCTGCATTGTTGAGCGCAAAATGTTTTACCGATACGCCCACGCCTTTCGATTGTATGCCATTCACTTCCGCCGCTGCCATTTTTCCCGCAAGATACGGATCTTCCGAAAAATATTCAAAGTTTCTTCCGCACAACGGATTGCGTTTGATACACGCGCCGGGACCGAGCAATACGTCTATGCCGTAGTATAACATTTCCTCGGCAATGGCTTCGCCCATTTTATATGTATTTTCGGGATTCCAACTCGAAGCCGTGCTAACCGCCGTGGGAAAAGCCGTTGCAGGTTCGCTACCCGAAACACCGTTATCTCCGCCTTCGCTCTGAACGCGAAGTCCGTGCGGACCGTCCGACATTCTAACTGACGGAATATTAAGGCGCGGAATAGAGTTCGTGAACATAAAGTCCACGCCTGCAAGTAGCGCCGCTTTTTCTTCTACCGTTAATTCTTCAAGTAACTTTTGTATATTCACGGCATAATACCCCCGAATTTTACTATAACTATTATAGCATATTCAAAAGTGCTTTTCTATAATATTTGTTTTAATTCGGTAATGAGTGTTTTATTATTCTTACCATTATGCTCTAAATATGTTAATAATCAACATTTTGAACGGCATTCACATTTTTGCACACTTGCATTTCTGTTTAATTTATGTTATAATTGTTTTATGGAAAATTTAGATTTAGAATACATCTGCACTATCATCGGCAATCTTTCGGGTATTCCTATTCGTCTTTATAAAAATGACGAGCAGGTTTATTATCACTCTCTCGTCAATTTACCCAAAGATCCTTTCGTATTATATAAATCCGATATACTAAACATCCACTCCAATCTCGGATATTACATAACGCCGATTTTTAATTATTACGGTATCGTAAATTTCGGCGATAACAAAATTATTATCGGGCCTACACGTCAAATACGGGCAAATGAAAAAGATTTGCGCGAACTTGCATTTCAATTAGATTTAGTCAATGAATTTGCAGACGATTTTGTCCGCGCAATGCAAAGTATCGTTTCTATGCCGCTTGACAGCATTATGCAAATACTATGCGTTATCAATCATTTATTTTGTGGCGAAAAACTTACTCTTGAAGATATACAAATTTATGACTTCCATCAAGAAGCATTAAAACAAACCATTGAAGATGAAAGAACCGAAAAATCTTTCGATGCCTTATCCGAAATACAACAGCAACAAGAAGTTCATAATACTCTTGCTCTCGAACAAACATTGATGAATTTAGTCCGTAAAGGCGATACGGCAGCTCTCCGTGAATGGATAGACAATGCCCCTGCCGTGCGTGGCGGTATCCTCGCTAATAACGAACTTCGTCAACGTAAAAACATTGTTATCGTATCAACGACTCTCGCGTCACGAAACGCTATCCGTGGCGGTATGGACGTTGAAGAAGCGTTATCTCTCTCCGATTCCTATATTCAAAAATGCGAACTTTTGAACAGTATGGCAAGCCTAACCAACTTACAATACCGTATGATTCTTGATTTTACCGAACGGGTTGAACGCATAAGGCACGGGAAGCAACCGTCTAAACTTGTTATTGATATATCAAATTACATACAGCATCATTTATCCGAAGCAATTACTACGGAAGATATTGCAAACTTTCTATTTATCAGCCGCTCTCGGCTTTCCACTAAATTCAAAGCGGAAACAGGAATCAATTTAACGGATTTTATAATGCAAGAAAAAATCGAAGAAGCAAAGCGTTTACTTCGCTACTCCGATAAAACATCGTATGCAATAAGCTCTTATCTCGGCTTTGCATCACAAAGCCATTTCTCTCTCGTATTCAAAAAGCATACTGGCAAAACCCCGAATGAATACAGAGAACTTCATAGCAAATAATATTTTTAATAGTAAAAGCGACAGGTTATTCTGTCGCTTTCTTATTTGTTTGTTTATTCCTTTCTTCTAAATTAACCTTAACTTCTTCGCCGCATTTTGAGCAAATGTATGATCCGTCTGTTTCTGTCAAATCAAGTCCTTTTTGTTCTGTTCCGCAATTTGGACATATTTCAATATATAACATAATTACTCCTCATTTGTATTAACCTCTATAAAGTATAGATAATCCTTGCTTTCAAGTCAAGTTTTATACCCTTTTTATGTAAACAAATTAACAATGTGTTTGTGCTTTTTAACTGCATACTGATATGTCTTGTATGCGCCGCTGTTTTCTCTTTGCTCTACCCAAAACAAAATCAAATCGCTTTGGTCTATCATTGCAAGATTACGGTAATAGATCGCTGTGTACCAATAGTCGAAGTCATTTGTCGGACACTCCAACGCTTCATACTCTTTGCGGACAAACCAACGCGGCGGCTTTCGTAGCTGCTTATCAAGCGCAAAGCAAAACACTCTTTTGATATTGAGTTGCGAATTAGCGTTCTTCTTTTCGGTTACAAGGTCATAGCATAAATCGTCAAAATTGCTTCTGCCGCCGAATAGAAAAATCCGCACACCGTCCTCTATCGCCCTGTCGATTTCTGTTTTCGTTCTCGCTACAAGGTCATCCGTTATATCAACGTCAAAATGCCCGAAACACGAACAAGTCTTTTCAACTTCCGTCATAAAAAAAGATGCCGCTCCCTTGCGAGAGCGACACCGTAGAATGTACCTCTCGCATAGTTGCGACACTATTGAGAGTCCACCATTTTCATAGCAAAACGAATTCTACTATTTCAACAATCAGACCGCGATACCGTACATTACTACCTAATTAGTATCGTCTGATTAAATTAAAATAATAGAATACGCCTATTAAAATTGTGGACTTGTCTATTCTCAATAATGTCGCATTGCTATTATAGCACTTTTTATCAAGAATATCAAGAGATATTAAGTAACGGAAAAAAGAAAAAGCCGCTACACAAAGTAACGGCTTTCTATTTGATTAAAGATATACGTCAACAATTATTTCTTCCCATTGGGATTCGCGTGTTAGCACATTAAGAAATTTGCGACGATACTGCTTGGCTTCTTCAAAGCTAATGGAGAATGACCAAAAAGGCTTATTTTTTGTTCTCCTTGCTTTGTTTAATAGCAGCCTGAGCTGCCGCAAGGCGCGCGATCGGCACGCGGTAAGGCGAGCAGGAAACGTAGGAAAGCCCGATCTTGTGGCAGAACTCGATGGACGAAGGATCGCCGCCGTGTTCGCCGCAGATTCCGCAGTGCATTTCGGGACGGACTTTTTTACCCAGCGCAACCGCCATATCCATCAGTTTGCCGACGCCAGTCGTATCCAAACGGGCGAACGGATCGCTTTCGTAAATCTTGTTCGCATAGTACGAAGGAAGGAACTTGCCCGCATCGTCGCGCGAGAAGCCGAAGGTCATCTGCGTCAAGTCGTTCGTACCGAAGCAGAAGAACTCCGCTTCTTTTGCGATTTCGTCCGCCGTAAGCGCCGCGCGGGGAATTTCGATCATCGTGCCGACTTCGTACTTCAGGTTGGATTTCGCGTTTGCGATCACCTCGTCCGCAGTCTTGACGACGACGTCTTTCACGAACTTCATTTCTTTCACTTCGCCCGTGAGCGGGATCATGATTTCGGGTACGATGTTCCAATCCTTATGCTTTTTGGAAACCGCAATCGCCGCTTTGATGACCGCTTTCGTCTGCATCACGGCAATTTCGGGATAGGTAACCGTAAGACGGCAGCCGCGGTGACCCATCATCGGGTTGAATTCGTGCAAGTCGGAAATGATCTGTTTGATCTGCGCAACCGTTTTCCCCTGCGCCTTCGCGAGCGCGGCGATATCCGCTTCGTCCGTGGGAACGAACTCGTGAAGAGGCGGATCGAGGAAACGGATGGTAACGGGATAACCGCCGAGCGCTTCGAACAAACCTTCGAAGTCCGCCTGCTGCATCGGCTCGATCTTGTCGAGCGCAGCTTCTCTTTCTTCTACCGTTTCGGAACAGATCATTTCGCGGAATTTATCGATTCTGCCTTCGCCGAAGAACATGTGTTCGGTACGGCACAGACCGATGCCCTGCGCGCCGAACGCCGCAGCCTGCTTCGCGTCTTTGGGCGTATCCGCATTCGTTCTGACGCCGAGCGCCTTATACTTATCGGCAAGCTCCATGATGCGTCCGAAGTAACCGCTGTTGGGATCTGCGGGAACGGTGGGAATCAGGCAATCGTAGATGTTGCCCGTCGAACCGTCGAGGGAAATGCCGTCGCCTTCGTGATATACTTTGCCCGCAAGCGTGAAGCGTTTGTTTTCTTCGTCCATCTTAATGTCGCCGCAACCGGAAACGCAGCAGGTTCCCATGCCGCGCGCAACGACCGCCGCGTGCGAAGTCTGTCCGCCGCGCACGGTCAGAATTCCCTGCGCGTACTTCATGCCTTCGATATCTTCGGGAGAGGTTTCAAGACGGACGAGCACGACCTTCTTGCCCTTCTTCCCTTCGATCACCGCGTCTTCCGCCGTGAACACGATCTGCCCTGCCGCCGCGCCGGGAGAAGCAGCAATGCCCTTGCCGACGACGTTCTTCTTATCCGCTTCTTTGAGCGCTTTGGGATCAAACTGCGGGTGAAGCAGCATGTCGAGCGATTTCGCATCGATTTGCATCAGCGCTTCCTGTTCGGTGATCATGCCTTCGTCGATCAGATCGCACGCGATCTTGATCGCAGCCGCCGCCGTACGCTTACCGTTACGGGTTTGGAGCATGTAAAGTTTTTCGTTTTCCACGGTGAATTCCATGTCCTGCATGTCGCGGTAATGGTTTTCGAGCGTCTTGCAGACTTCCTGGAACTGTTTGTAAACTTCGGGGAACACTTCCGCCATTTTCGCAATCGGCATCGGCGTACGGACGCCTGCAACGACGTCTTCGCCCTGCGCATTGGTCAGGAATTCGCCCATAAGCCCTTTTTCGCCCGTCGCGGGATTGCGCGTGAACGCAACGCCCGTGCCGCAGTTGTCGCCCATGTTACCGAACGCCATCATCTGCACGTTGACCGCCGTACCCCAGCTGTAAGGGATGTCGTGATCCATACGGTAGATGTTCGCACGGGGGTTGTCCCACGAACGGAACACCGCTTTCACCGCTTCGAAGAGCTGTTCTTTGGGATCGGAGGGGAAGTCCTTGCCGAGCTGTTTCTTATATTCCGCCTTGAACTGGTTGGCAAGCGTTTTCAGATCGTCCGCCGTCAGCTCGACGTCCTGCGTAACGCCCTTCTTTTCTTTCATCTCGTCGATGAGTTTTTCGAAATATTTCTTGCCGACTTCCATTACGACGTCGGAGAACATCTGAATGAATCTTCTGTAGCAGTCGTAAGCCCAGCGGGGATTGCCCGATTTCTTCGCGATGGTTTCCACCACTTCTTCGTTGAGACCCAGGTTCAGGATGGTATCCATCATGCCGGGCATGGAAGCTCTCGCGCCCGAACGTACGGATACGAGCAGGGGATTTTCTTTATCGCCGAACTTCTTGCCGGTGATTTTTTCCATCTTGTCGATGTAATCCATGATCTCCGCCTGAATGGACGGGTTGATCTGTTTGCCGTCTTCATAGTACTGGGTGCACGCTTCCGTAGAAATCGTGAAGCCCTGGGGTACGGGAAGACCGATATGCGTCATTTCCGCAAGGTTTGCGCCTTTGCCGCCGAGAATCTCTCTCATCGTTGCATTCCCTTCGGTAAAAAGGTAGCAATATTTTTTTGCCATGAAAAGTTTCCTCCTAAAGATTGTCGTTTTTTTCGCCAAAAACTATTTTACAGTATTTGCCGATAAATTTCAAGTGCTTTGCGGAAAAATTTTACAAAATTCAGGCAGGAAGTTTGTATTTTCGGCGCGAACGCTTATAAAAACGCCGTCAGAAAGAAATCGAGCGCGACGGCAAGCGACAAAAGCCCGACCGACCAACCGAGAAAGGAAAGGGAAAGTTTCGAAAAAGCCGATTCGAGCGGCTGCCATACGGCGGTCATGGCGGTTGCGATCATCACGCCCCAGGCGATCGAAACGGGCAAACAGATATAATTGCGGTAAACGTGCGCGTAGTCGGCGTACGTCCAGAGTCTGACGTGAAACACTTCTTCGAAAAACAGACCCGTGACGAGTTCGACCGCGGTCGCGATCGAAGCAGCGGCAACCGCATAAAACAAAAACCGCAGCAAATTGTACGGATATTCGTACCCGCTCACGTCGGGAAGCCCCAGTACGACGCGGATGAGAATGAGCGCGCTGCCGTAGATCGTACAGAACGGAAGCGAAAGAAAACCGCGGTCTGCGTTGACGCCGTACGCAACGAGAAACATGATTTTTTCGAATCCCCAGCCCAAGAATGAAAACAGAAAAAAGAGCAGCAGACACGCAAGAATCTTTTTGCGCGCATCCGTTGCCTTGATTTCGGATTTTATCATAACCGCAGTTTGCGCAATTTTCAAAGAGGCATGCAATCAAAAAACCTGCGCGATGCGCAGGCTTTCGTTACTTTCTTTTGTAGCAATACTTATATTTGTCGCCCAGCTTCTGCCGCAGCAAATTCGAAAGTTCTTCGACAGTGCCCTCTTTCATGCCCGCCTTATCGATTGCAAACACCGTCGCCTTGTTGATGTAAAGCAACCAGACGTCGCGATATTCTTTCCCTTCGGTAAACGCGCCGTAACTGCCTTGCGTCGTGCTCACCGTGCCGTCGTTTAACGTGGACGTCATCTCGTACCCGTCTTCCGAAAAAACGTATTTCAAATCCGCTTCCTTGCCCTGCATCGTTTTTACGGAAGCTCTTTTTAAAATCAAACCAAAACAGCAGCCGAATCCGATTAAAAACACGCCCAACAACAAAATCGCGACGTCCAAAAAATAATCGGGCTTTCCGTCTCCCGCAAACAAATCCAACATCAGGGTCAGAATGCCGCAAGCCAAAATAAAAATACCGCCGCAAATAAGTATGTATCGGGTTTTACCCGTCATTCGCTTTGCCACTTTTACGTTGAGCGCGACGTCGTTTTTCGTTTCGTTTACAATCATATTCCGTTCTCCTTCATTCATACCGTAACATTTATGCGGCCGCCGAAAAGGGCGTTTCGTCGGATTTTTCTTTTTGTTTTCTTTCCCTGATCTTCGCAAAGTGCATCACCGCGAAATAGGTGATCAGAAGGAATATATCCGCCGCCACCCAGGCGGTTACGTTGGAAAGGCAAAAACCGATATATCCCCAAACGTTTACGAACACGAAAGAGGTCAACACCCGCGCACCCAGTTCCGTCACGCCCGAAAACATCGTGATCGCGCTCTTGCCGATTCCCTGCAATGCGCTGCGGTAAATGAAGATCGCGCCGAGCCCGACGTAACCCGCATTCTGGCAGAGCAAATACTTCCTTCCGTATCCGAGCACGGCGGCAAGATCGATCGAAACCCCGCCCTTATCGGTATCGATAAACAACCGCATGAGCGGATCGTACAGTCCCTGACAGAACGCCACGCCGAGCGCCGCACCCGCAAGCACGTACACCATGCCCGCAGTCGCGCCCTTCCGCACGCGCGCGTCTTCGCCCGCGCCGTGATTCTGTCCCGCATAGGTTGCGATCGCCGCGCCGAGCGCGGGGAAACTTTGCGTAGCGATATTATCGATTTTCGAAGCTGCGACGTAAGCGGTCACCGCGCCGGGGAGCGAATCGGAAAGACCGTTGAGCGCGGTCTGCTGCACGATGCAACCGATCGCCGTAATCGAAAATTGCAGCGCCATCGGAAGTCCCACCGCAACGTGCCCGCCCGCCAGACGGGTATCCCACTTCCAGTCGGCGCGCGAAAGGCGCAGCTGCGGATAGCGCTTCATCATGTACGCAAGGCAAGCCGCACCCGAAAGCAATTGCGAAACGACCGTTGCAAGCCCCGCGCCGACGTAATACAATCTGCAACCCACGATGAAAGCGAAATCCAGTACCACGTTCAACAACGCTGCGACGATCAAAAATACGAGCGGAGTTTTGGAATCGCCGATCGCGCGCAGAACGCCCGCCGCCATGTTGTATAAAACGGTCGCGCCGATTCCGCAAAAGATCGTAAACAGATAAGAATAGGCGTACGAAAAATATTCTTCCGGCGTCTTCATCAGCCGCAGAAGGGGGCCCGTCAACGGCACGGCGATCGCAGTAATCACCACGGACAGTATAATGCAGAGCGTAAAACTCATCGCCGTGGCACGGCGCATGCCCGCGTCGTCCCCTGCGCCGAACCGCTGGGCGATCCGCACGGAAAACCCGCCCGTAAGCCCGAACACGAACCCTAAAACCAAAAAAGAAACGGGGCCTGTCAGCCCGACCCCCGTAAACGCCGCCGCGGAAATGGTATTGCCTACGATGACGGTATCCGCCATATTATAAAGTTGCTGAAACACGTTGCCGGCAAATACGGGCAACGCGAACAGCAGAATGAGTTTAAAAGGATTTCCCTTTGTTAAATCTTTCATGATTTACTCTTAGCGCGCAAGTTTTTTCGCGTGCACATAATATATTCCTCGGCGCAAAAAAATGCAACTGTTTTGAAGGCATATTTTTAATTTTTTTTACAAAAATCAAAATGCGCATTGACAATTGCCCGAAACCGTGTTACAATGGATCGGTAATCCATAAAAGAGGTAAAAATTATGATCGATTATTCTTTAAAAGCACTTACGGCAGACGAGCTTTCGTTTAAGGTAAACCCGATTAAGGCGACGCCCGATACGAAGTTCGAAATCAAGCCCTTTTTCTCCCGCCAGATCCGTCAGGCGAACGAGAATCCCAAAATCAACATCGTCGTTCTCGAATGCAAAATCGAGCACAAAGACGACGCGCCCAAGCCCTTCAATTTGACGGCGCGCTTCGTGGGCGTATTCGAAGTGAACAATATGGAAACGGAAGACGACAGAAGAACGTTCGCCATCAACGCGACGGAAACCATCTTCCCCTACCTGCGCGCGGCGGTGACCAACCTTACGGCGGACGCACTGATCAATCCGCTCACCCTGCCCGTCGTGCCCGGCTCCACGCTGTTCCCCGACGACAGAGGCCCCAGCAACTATACGCTCAGCCTCGATCCCAAAGTCGTAAACTGAAACGCAAAAATCAAACTCCCCCGCAAAGTAAGGGGCGAGTCAAACAATAACAGGACTTCAATTGAAGTCCTGTTATTGTTTGTTAAAACAAAACGATTACCGTTTCTTTCTCGACTTACTTTTACCAAATAATTTCACCGTGATAACGAATAGAGTCAAGGTCTGAAAAATATGATTTTACGCCGTAATATGGCGCAATCAACAAACCGATAAAACAACCCGTGCCGACATAAAACCCTATTTTTACACTATATTCCAAATCGGAATTTTTCATTTTATATGCAAAATATAAAACATCGGGCGGTAAAAAAAATACCCAGATACTACAAATTATGCAAGAGAATATTTTTTGAAAACCCCATTCCAACGATTTATCTAAAAAGAAAAACACCATAAGAACGGCAACTAAAATGAAAGATACGACAACCGTAATTATTTTACATTTTGTCTGATTTTTCATAAAACATCTCCGTTAAATTACTGTTTGTCGTCGTTACATTATATCATAACCGTAATAAAAAAGCAAGGACAGTTTTATTGTCCTTGCTTTCATCTCTATGAAATACACCGCAACCGCGTTTTTGCTATACAAGGCGTTCGAAAAATTCCAACAGAACTTGTGCGTTCTCTTCGCCCGAAACTTCGTTTAAAAATTCGTGACGACACCCTTCGAACAATTTTAACGTAACGTCTTTCACACCCGCTTTTTCCCGATAAAAACGGTATAGTTTGCTCATGCCCTCCCCCATATCTCCCACGGGGTCGTCTTTGCCCGCCGCCAGCAAGAGGGGCAAATCCGCGGGAACGGCGCGCGCGTATCGCTTCGTGTAAAGCGATTTCAAGCCCTTGAAAAAATCGGCGTAAAAACGGTACGAGCAGGTAAACCCGCACAGCGGATCGGCGCGGTAAGCCTCGTTATTGGCAGGGTTGGCGCTCAGCCATTCGCGATCGGCAAACTTCTTTTCGTACGCGCCGAAGGACAATTTTTCGATCATCTTTGCGGGCTTCTTCTTCGGATTGAACGCCGCCACGAACGAACCCGCGTATACTTCGGCATCCTTTTTCAGATTGCTGCCGCCGATCACGGCGCCGTCGATCAAGTCCCCGTACTTGCCGATATAGCTCTGCGTGAGGAAGGACCCGTACGAAAACCCGAACACGAAATATTTCAGATCGGGATATTTCTTTTGATAATATTGGGTAATCACGCCTTCGTCGCGCACGGTATCGGCAAACATATTTCCCTTGCAATGTCCGAGCGTATCGGGATCCGTCCTGCCGTGACCGCGGTGATCGTCCGCCACGACGAGGTACCCGTGTCCGTTCAGCATGCGCGCAAACTTATCGTACCGCAACCCGTGTTCGGTCATGCCGTGAATGATCTGCACGATTGCCTTCGGCTTTTCAACATTCAGCCATTCGTGAACGAAGATCTTTTTTCCGTCGAAACTTTTTAATTCCATCTTCCCCTTCCGTCCCTTTTCTTTTATTATACCACAACCGACGGAATTTGTAACAGTTTGGAAAAAGTTCCCTCGATTCCCTGTAACCTACCGGTATAAAACGATTGATTTCCGCTTTTCGCCTTTGATATGATGATGTTCCGAAGCCCGAGGCATTCGACGCAAGCCGCGGACTTCGGCTACCCCGAGAGGGGAAATTACAAGCAAAGGAGAAAACCGTGAAAAAACACAGAACTGTTTCATGCGCACTTGCGCTGATGCTCGGCTGCGTCCCGCTGGCGGCATGCGGCGATTCGGCAAACGCGGCGACCCCGCCGCCTGCGGAAGAACTTCCCGTTCAACCCGATTTCCCCGATCTTCTTCCCGAAGATCCCGTAACGCCGCCTCCCGCGGAACTGCCCGAAGAACCGGAAGTCCCGACGGAGCCGGAAGAACCCGTACAACCGCCCGCACCCGTGCGCGCCGAATATATTTACGTGCATACGAACGGACTGAACGTCCGCGCCGGCGCGGGGACTTCGTTCACCTCGCTCGGCACGGTGGAAAAAGACATTCTGCTCCAATACGTGGGCAAGGTGGGCAACTGGTACGAAACGCGCTATAAAAACCGTACGGCGTACGTGAGCGCGGACACCCGCTACACCTCGGTCACCCTGCTCGACAAAGGCGAAACCGACGTGGAAAACGTCATCGAAGAAGGGCTGCGTCTTTTGGGCGTCCCCTACGTGTACGGCGCGGTGCGGCTGCACGACGGCAACGGAAACTTTATCAAAGGATTTACCGTAAAACAATTCGACTGCTCCTCCCTCATGCAATACATGTTTTATCAAGGAGCGGGCAAGCTGCTGAACGTAACCACGCGCACGCAGGTGACGCAGGGGAAAGCCGTTTCGAAATCCGACCTGCGCCGCGGCGATCTGATGTTCTTTACCAACGCTTCGCGCAAACATTTGACGGGCGTCGAACGGATCGGACACGTGGCGCTCTATCTCGGCGACAACTATATTCTGCATACGGCTTCCGACTATGCGAAGATCGAACAGATCTCTTCGACCCGTTGGAGCTACTATATCACGTCGAGAAGAATGTTCTGACCGCTTGCGCAATCGGGCGAGAAGTGCTATAATGAGCGCATGATTCTTTCAGACGTGCACACGCACTCGGCATATTCGCCCGACAGCGCCGCCCTTCTTGCGGACATGATCGCCGCGGCGAAGCAAAAGGGAATTTCCTATTACGGCGTTGCCGACCACTTCAACTACGATTACCGCGATTTACGGTTGTCATTCGAAGATTTCGATCTTCCCGATATCGACGCGGAAAGTTACTTCGCACAGCTGCGCGAAATACAGCGGCAGACGGCAAGCGGCATGCGCGTGCTCGCGGGCGCGGAATTCGGTTACTGCCCCAAGAGCGAAACCAAACGAGCGTATGCGGAAATCATCGAACGCTACCGCCCCGATTTCGTCGTAAACAGCGTACACACCTGCGGCGGAACGGACTGCTGGTTTCCGCACTACTTTGCCGGAAAAAGCAAGGAATACGCTTACCAAATCTACCTCGACGCCGTGCGCGAAAGTCTGGAAGCGCCGTACGGTTACGACGTTGTCGCGCACCTCGGCTACGTATCGCGCAACGCGCCGTACGAGGATAAGAAACTGCGGTACGAAGCGTTTGCGGACGCGCTCGACGATATTCTGCGCACGATCGTTTCCAAAAGGAAAATTTTGGAAATCAACGCTTCGGCGCGGGGCACGGGAAGCGCGTTTCTGCCCGATACCGATATTCTGACGCGCTATTTTCAACTGGGCGGAAGGGACGTGTCGTACGCTTCCGACGCGCACGACGCGGCGCGGATCGCAGAGAACCGCGAAACCGTTGTTGAAACAATTAAGCACATCGGGTTCACGCACGTTACCGTGCCCGATTGCGGAAAACGAATTTTGCTCGAAATCTGAAAAAAACGCCCCGCCGAACGGCGGGGCAAATTTTATATTTGAATGAGTCCGTGTTCGAAAATCAGATCGGACAGCGCGCCGAGCCGTTCGGGCGAAAGCGTTTCGCCGCGCGCGCCCTCGGCAACGCCCGCGCTTCGAAGAAGCTCCTTTGCGCGGTCGCGCGAAATCCGGAACACGTTGATCAGATTGTTTTCCAGCGTCTTGCGGCGGCTTAAAAAGGCGCAGCGCACCGTTTCGCGGTAGGCGCGCGGATTCTTTACGGAAAAACCGCCCGCCGTAAAATCGATCTTTACGACCGCCGAATCCACGTTGGGGCGCGGCGTAAACATTTCCCGCGGAACGCGGCGGGTAATCCCGCATACGCCGCGCCGCGCAAGCGCCGCGGTGACCGCGCCGTATTCCGCCGTCGCAGGCTTTGCGCAGAATCGCTCGGCAACCTCTTCCTGCACCATTACCGTGAGCCCGAGGCAACGTTCCGATTCCTCCACGAACTTCATGACGACGGGCGTCGTTACGTAATAGGGAAGATTCGCAACGACGAGATAGTCGCCCGTTTCCCGTTCGACGGCGAACAGATCTTCCCGATTAAAGTCGCGGAAAATCACTTCCGCATTGTCGCAGCCCGAAAGCGTTCTTGCCAGCACCGGTTGCAGCGAACGGTCGATTTCGTAAGCGATCACCCGCTTTGCCCGTTCGGAGAGCGCGCGGGTCAGCGCGCCCGCGCCCGCGCCGATTTCGAGCACGGTCGTCCTTTCGTCCACGCCCGCATCCGATACGATCGCGCGGAGCAAGTTGGTATCCGTTAAAAAATTCTGACCGAACTGCTTTTTAAAGGAAAACCCGCATTCGCTCAAAACCGTTTTAAAATCTTCCATATTTTTCCTCACCGAATCCGCTCCCTTTTGCACATACTGAATGCGAGGGAGCGACCCTCCTCACAAATGAAAACGAGAGCCGAAAGTAACTTTCGGCTTTCTTGTTTTATTCGATCGTTTCGCGCACGCGGAGCGGGATTTCCGCCGCGTCCGCAAGTTTTTTGCAGGCTTCCACCTGATCCCGCCCGATGCAGTCCACTACCGAAAACCAACAGTTCAATCCCGCCCGTTTGCAGCACTGCGCAAAGGACAGCATCGCTTCGAACGCGCCTTCGATCTGCGGCTTACATACTTCGCCGTATAACCGCGCGTCGGGCGCGTTGAGCGAAATATTCACCCCGTCGATCTTGCCCTTTAACAGCGGCGTAATATCTTTTCCGTGGAGCGCGTTTCCGTGCCCGTTGGTATTCAACCGCGTTTTCCCGCCGCCCGCATGCACGTAATCGCAGATTTTCAGCATTTCGTTCAAACGATAAGTCGGTTCGCCGAAGCCGCAGAACACCGTTTCTCGGTACTTTGCGGGATCGCCGATTTTTTCAATCACCGTTTCCGCAGACGGCTCGCCCTCTTTCAGCCAGAGCGCGTAGCCCTCGTATTCCTCTTTTCCGTTGCGCACGCAGAACGTGCAGCGGTTGGAACAGCGGTTGGTAAGATTCACGTAAAGGGAATCCCCGATCCGATAGACGTGCGTATCCATTTTATTGCAACCTCGTAAACAGCCTGCGGGCGTTCGCGCCGACCGCAGCGACGACCTCTTCCAACGATTCGCCCCGCAGCTCGGCAAGCCGCGCCGCGATCGCGGGGATATTGGCGGGCGTGTTCTTTTCGCCCCGCACGGGAGAAAGATAGGGCGAATCCGTTTCCGTTAAAATCCGATCGCGCGGACAAGCCTTTACGCTCTCCCACACGTTTTTGGCGTTTTTAAAACAAGCCACCCCGCCGAAGGAAAAGTATCCGCCCAATTCGGCGAACAGCGGCAGCATGTCGGCGCCGTGCGAATAGCAGTGCAACAGAAATCCGTTCGGCAAATGCGGGCGCATTTCGCGCAAGATCGCAAGCATGTCCGCCGCGCTGTCCCGCGAATGAATCTGCACGGGCAAACCGACTTCTTCGGCAAGCAAAATTTGTTTGACGAACGCCGCGCGCTGCACAGACTTTTCGGGTTCGGGATAATGGTAGTCGAGCCCGATTTCCCCTACCGCGACGCAAGTCTTTTCGGCGCAGAATTCTCGAAGCGTGGCAAGCGTTTCTTCGCCGAAAGACGCGGTTTCGGAAGGGTGCACGCCCGCGCAGAAATACGCGCCTTCGTGCGCCGCGCAGAAATCGCGGTGCATGGCGGTATGCTTTACGTTATCCCCCGCCAGAATTACGGCGGTAACGCCCGCCGAAATGATCTTCTCCCACTCCGAGGGAAAGTCGTACCCCTCCTCGGCAAAATGCGCGTGTACGTCGATCATCTGACCGCGCCGCCGCTTGCAAGCGGCTTTTCGGGAGAAACAAGACTCAGATTCCCGTTTTCGTCCTCGGCGCAGAGAATCATTCCCTCCGACAGAACGCCCCGCAGTTTTACGGGTTTCAGGTTGGTTACGACGACGACTTTTTTACCCACCATCTCTTCCGGCGTATAATACTTTGCAATGCCCGAAACGACGGAGCGCACTTCTTCGCCGATCTTTACCGTTTCGTGCAAAAGTTTATCGGATTTTTCCACCCGCTCGCAGGCGATGACTTCGCCAACTTTCAGTTCGACTTTCGCAAAATCGTCGATGGTGATTTCCATTTTCTTCGGCTCCTCCGCCTTTGCTTCTTGCGGCTTTTCCCGTTTCATCGCCCGAACGAAAGCGTCCACTTCTGCAAGTTCCTTTTTGACGTCGATCCGCGGGAAGACGGGCGGGAGTTTTTCGATCTTTGCGCCCGCTTTCAGCCCGCCGAACGCAAGGGCGTCGAATCCCGCGCCTTCGTCGCACCCGAAGCTCTTTAAAATGAGCGCAGGCGCTTTGGTGAGGAAGGGCTTTAACAGAATCGCGGCGATGCGCACGCATTCCGCCAGATTGTAAAGCACCGTACCCAGCCGTTCGCGCTTCGTTTCGTCTTTGGCGAGCAGCCACGGCGTCGTTTCGTCGATATACTTGTTCGCGCGGGATACCAGCGCGAAAATTTCCGCCAGCGCGTCCGGCGCGTTGAGTTTTTCCATGGCGGCGCGCACCTTTTCAAACGCGCCTTCGGCAACGGCGATCAACTCGCAATCCAAGCCATCACGCGCGGCGGGCGCGGGAAGCTCCCCGCCGAAATACTGCCCGATCATCGCCGCCGTACGGGAAACCAAGTTCCCGAAATCGTTGGCAAGATCGGCGTTGATGCGGTTGAGCAACTTTTCGTTTGTGTATTCGCCGTCGCTGCCAAAGGGAATCTCACGGAGCAGGAAGTAGCGCACCGCGTCCGTGCCGTAACGCTTGACGAGTTCGTAAGGATCGGTCAGTTCGCACTTGACCGCGTCCTGTTTGCTCTTCGAAAGCTTTTCGCCGCCGATCAGAAGCCACCCGTGTCCGTAAATCTGTTTGGGAACGGGCAATCCGAGCGCCATTAAAATCGCGGGCCAGATGATTGCGTGGAAGCGCACGATCTCCTTGCCTACCATGTGCAGATCGGCTTCCCAGTATTTGCGGAAGAGCGCGTCGTCCCCGCTCAGATAGCCGAGTGCGGAAATATAGTTGGACAGCGCGTCGATCCAGACGTATGCGTAATGGTTGGGATCGAAAGGCAGCTGCACCCCCCACTTCACGGTGGTGCGCGACACACACAAGTCCTGCAGCCCCGGCTTTAAGAAATTGTTCACCATTTCGTTCACACGCGACTTGGGCTGTAAAAATTCGGGGTTGTCCTCGTACAGTTTTAAAATACGGGGCGCGTATTTGGAAAGACGGAAGAAATAACTCTCTTCCTTTTGCAAGTTCACGGCTCTGCCGCAATCGGGGCACTTTCCGTCCTTCAACTGCGCCTCCGTCCACATGCTCTCGCACGGGGTACAGTACCAACCGCTGTATTCCGATTTATAGATATCGCCGCTCTCGTACAGCTTTTCGTAAATCTTCTGTACGCACTTCACGTGGTCCTCGTCCGTCGTACGGATAAAGCGATCGTAGCCGACGTCGAGCAGATTCCACATCTCTTTGAGCTGCGCAACGAGCGGATCGATGAATTGCAGCGGCGTAATTCCGCGGCTCTTCGCTTCTTTTTCCACCTTCTGCCCGTGCTCGTCCGTGCCCGTCAGAAAAAAGACGTCTTCGCCGAGCATCTTATGAAAGCGCGCGAGCGCGTCGCAGATGACGGTGGTATAGCAATGCCCGATATGCCAGTTTCCGCTGGGGTAATAAATCGGCGTGGTGATGTAATATTTTTTGCGTTCCATAAACGTACCTCTCTCTTTGTATTATAGCGCAACGGGCGCGAAATGTAAATTTATTTTCGCGCGAAATAATCTTCCCGCAAAATCGCGCGGTGCACGACGTCCGTCCACTCGCCGGTCGAAAGCAAACGGGCTTCTTTGCGGAACGTTCCCTCGTACGCAAGCCCGCACTTTTCCATGACTTTGCCCGAAGCGGGATTTTCTGCCGCGTGCGAGGAAGCAATGCGGCGAAACCCGACCTCTTCGAAAAGAAAGCGCAACACCGCGCCGTACGCTTCCGTCATGATTCCCTTACCCCAGTATTTGCGCGAAAGGCAGTAGCCCGTCACCCCGCTTTCGGTTTGCTCTTCGACGGACACCATCGCGATATCGCCGATCGGCTCGCCGCCGAGTTCGATCGCCCAGTGATACGTTCGGGGCAGTTTGCTCTCTTCTTCCCAAAGCGCGCAGATTGCGCGGGTTTCCCCGACGTTCTTATGCGGCGTCCAGGTAAGAAACTTCGTCACGACGGGATCGCTCGCCCAGTTTGCGTACATCGCCTCCGCGTCGGTTTTGCGAAACGGGCGCAGAATCAATCGTTCCGTCTTTAAAATTTTACTGCCGAGATGATTCATCGCGTTTGCCCCCGTAAGTAGATTGAAAATATTATACCGATTCCCGCGCCCGCTGTCAAGAGAACGGGGCTTCGTATATTTGCGCGCGGACAATCATAAAATACAGCGTGAACGTTATTTTTGCGGCGGTCTTTTGCGTAGCCGCCGTCCTTTTTTGCATTTCCGATCCCAACGGCTTTTTGCCCGCCATGCTTGCAGGCGGCGAAAAAGCGGCGACGCTTTCCCTTTCCCTGCTTGCCGTGTACTGCGTGTGGCTGGGATTTTTTAAAGTGCTTGAAAAGAGCGGGCTTGCGGGCAAACTTTCAAACGCGGTTTTTCCGCTTGCGAAAAAGCTCTTCCGCACGAACGACAAAGAAGCCGTGTACCTTGCAAGCTGTAACCTTTCGGCAAATTTTCTGGGCTTGCCCGGCGCGCCCACGCCGTTGGGCGTGAAAGCGGTCGAAAAATTTTACGCGGCGAAAAACCGCTACGCCGCCGACATGCTGTTCGTCCTCAACGCGACCAGCCTGCAACTGCTCCCGACGACGGTGATCGCCCTGCGCCTTGCAGCGGGATCGCAATCCGCCGCCGATATCTTTTTGCCCACGCTGATCGCGACGCTGTTTTCCTCTTTGCTCGGCGCCACGCTGGTCGCAATCACGAGGAAACGCAAATGAAATATTTCGCGCTCGTAATCCCCGTTCTGTTCCTCGCGCTCTTCGTGTACGCGCTGGTGCGAAAAATCAAACTTTACGACTGTTTTACCGAGGGCGTGAAGGAAGCTGCGCCGCTCGTGCTTTCTCTTTTCCCCTATCTTGCCGCGATCCTCATGCTTTCGGAACTGTTCGAACGCAGCGGACTTTCGGGATATCTTACCGCGCTGCTTTCCCCCGCCTTCCGCGGAATCGGCATTCCGCCCGAAATCGCAAAGCTCGTACTCATGAAGCCTTTTTCGGGAAGCGGCTCCACCGCGCTGCTTTCCGAAATTCTGGCGCAGTACGGCGCCGACAGTTACGTGGGCAGGTGCGCGTGCGTTTCTTACGGTTCGAGCGAAACGGTGTTTTATATTTCCGCCGTTTATTTTGCGGGCGTGAAAAATAAAAAATTGTTAAAACCAGTTCTGATCGCTCTGTTTGCAAACTTCGCGACGGTCGTATTCGGGTGCTTTTTATGCCGATTTTTGTGATTTTCATTCAAAATGTTAAAAAATAAAGTATTTCGAAATTTTCGAGAATGAAATTCACAAGACTTGTAACAAAAAATAGAAAAATAAATTTTTTAAAAAATACCGTCGAATTCTTTGCTTTTCGCCGAATATTGCATTATAATGAGATCACAAACAACGCAGATGCGTTTTGAAAAAGCTCATAATTTTTCCCCCTTATCATATAGTAAAACCCTTCGGGACGCGAGTTCCGGAGGGTTTTACTTTTTCGCCGTATCGTGCGGGGGGCAGATTACCGTCGCCCGCGTAATTTTTGTTTTTGCGGATTGCCGCCGCGCAGATCGGCGCCTTCCATCAACACGAGCAGAATCGAATACAGGATCGCCGGCCCGATGTTGAAGAAATGACAATCCATGAATCCCGTAAGAATGATCACGCCGAAGGATAGCACGACGAAATATTTTTCCGCGGTAGGACGGCGGAACGCCACCCAAAACGTTTGAAAACGGTGGACGGCATAGGCAACCGCCATCACGATTCCGCCCGTCGCAAGCAACTGCAACACGGTGTTGTGCGCCTTGAAAAAGCCCAGAAAGTTCATTCCTTCCAGCCAGCCGTCGCCGCCCCAGCCCACGCCGAACACGGGATGCGCAAGGAAATACGCCCACGCTTTTTCGAAGAGCGGTTTGCGCCCGTTCCCGTCCGCCTTGATCTGAAAGAGGGAATGGAATAAAATTTCGATCTCGTCGAAAAACACGATCGTGCAGACGACGGTTACGGCTGCCAGCGCGAGCAACGCGATAACGTGCAATCCGCGCTCCCACCCGCGGGATTTGACGATCACGGAAATCAACCCGACCAAATAAATAACTGCGCCGAACAACGCGGAGCCGCGGCTCTGCGTGAGCAAAACCGCAAGAAAGAACACCGCGGAAAGAACGGTATAAATGAAGCCGCACTTTTGCGTCGCCGCAAAATACAGCACGGCGGGAATACACATTGCCATGACGCAGCCGATCACGTTATAATTCGCCCAGCCCGTATAAAGATTCCAACGAACCACGACGCCGTTCTGCATTACGCCGGGGTTGAAATACATATCCGAAATTTCCAGCACGAGCCCCGCGCCGATAATGGCGAACAGCTTCGCCCAGTAGCCTTTTTCTACGGACTTCCAGTCAACCGCATAATAAAAGAAGAAATAAAACAGACAGACGGAAAAAATCTGCACCGCGCCGAAGAGGACGGTGTCCGTGCCGTAATATTTGCTGAACGCGCCGCCGAGCAAATAGGAAACACCGAGAACCGCAAACCCGATCGCCAGCCGCGGCGCCCGCTTTTTGGGCGCATACATGCAGAACGTGACCAACCGCGCGATCATAAACAACACGGCGACCGCAAGAATCATATACAGCTGCAACTGCACTTCGGGTCGGGCAAACGCCGTGGTATTGGGATTGCGGTCGGGACTGTTCGCGGGGGAAAAGGTCATATAGCCGCAGCAGGCGATGCAGATAAGACCGCGCATATCTTCCGCAAACAGGAACATCAGAATGCCGATCGCGAGATAACAGTAATAGACGGGAATTTCCCACGCAAAAACTTCGGCGCACACCATGAGCACCGTTACGACGCCGATATGCCACCCCGAACGGAAATAAGCGCGCAACGCGCGCACCAACTTCCCCTCTGCAATTTTTGGAAATACTTCCGTCAACATAATAAACCGATGATACCCCGAACGTTTACAAATCGAGCGTTTCTTTATACAGCTCGTTTTTGGTTACGCCGCGGTCGCGCGCGGCGCGTTTGAGCGCTTCCTTTTTTTCAAGCCCCGCCGCCATGTAATGCGCCACGTGTTCGCGCGCAGACAATGTATTGAGCGGACTTTCCCCCGCCTTTGCGCCTTCGACGACGAGTACGTACTCCCCGCGCTTTTCCCCCGCGAGCCCTTCGCTCAAAAGAAAGGAGATGCTCTCTTCGTGAATTTTGGTGATTTCACGCACGGCGCAAGCGCGGCGTTCGCCGAACGCGCGGTACATGTCTGCAAGATATCCGTCCAGATCCTGCGGCGCGCAATGGAACACAAGCGTTTCGCACGCGACGGAATACGTTTCGAGCAATTTTTTCCGCTCCCCCGCCTTGTCCGGTAAAAAGCCGAGAAAGGTAAATTTTTCGGAAGGCAGCGCGGAGAGCACGAGCGCGCACAAAAACGCGTTCGCGCCCGGAAGCACGGTATATGCTTCCCCCGCCGCGCGCAACGCGGCGCACACCGTATTGCCGGGATCGGAAACCGCGGGCATGCCCGCGTCCGAAACGATGCAAACGTTTTTCCCCTCGCGCGATAACGCGACGATTTTCTCCGCCGCTTCCCGTTCGTTGAACTTATGGCAGGCGTACAGCGGTTTTTTGATTTCGTACGCGTTGAGCAATTTGAGCGTGTGACGGGTATCTTCGCAGAAAACCGCGTCGGCTGCTTTGAGCGTTTCGAGCGCGCGCAGCGTAATATCCTTGAGATTGCCGATCGGCGTCGCGACGAAATAAATCATAACTCCCTCCCGTTTACGAGTACGGGCAACACTTCCGCGCCCGCTTTGCCCCCTTTTACGGCGGAAACGAGCGCCGCGTAGGGGCGCGCCCCCGCCTTGCCCGCAACGAGCTGAATTTTTTTTGGTTCGAGCGCGTGCGCGTGCAGCGTATAGAGAACTTCGGGCAGACGGTCGGCGCGGTGTATCAGCGCGAAGCGACCGCCGAACTTTAAACAGCGCGCGGCGGAAGCCGCCAGCTCGTCCAGCGTGAGCGTGAGTTCCTTGCGGCAAACCGCTTTGTCCGCCTGCGCGTTTTCAAACCCGCCCCGCTCGTACGGCGGATTGCACAGGATCAAAGAAAATTTTTCGGTATATGCGGCGGGAATTTCCTGCAACCGCACGTTCTCCACGCAAAACGTTTGTTCCAGCCCGTTGAGCGCGACCGTTTTGCGGCTCATGTCGGCAAGTTCCTTTTGCATTTCGAACAGCGTCACCGAACGTACGCCCGTATTTTCCGCGTAAAAATGCAGCCCCACGATGCCGCTTCCCGAACAAAAATCGGCGACGGCTTCCCCCCGTTTCGCCTTTAAAAAGCGGCTCAGAAGCACGGAGTCCGAAGTAAAACGATAGCGTTCGCTATCCTGTATGATTTTATAATTGCCTATCAGTAAGCTTTCGATAACTTCCATATCCTCATAAAAAAAGCGCGGCAAAGCCGCGCTTTTTCTTTCTTGCTTATTCGGCCGTGATTGCGCCAACCGGGCATCCGTCTTCGCAAGCACCGCAGTCGATGCACGTATCGGGATCTACCACGTACGTCGTGTCGCCGGGAGCGATTGCGCCAACGGGGCAGGTATCCGCGCAAGCGCCGCAGGATACGCATGCATCCGAAATTACATGAGCCATGACAGCTAACCTCCATATTGATGTATTTATATTATACCACAATAATTCCCGTTCGTAAAGCTTTTCGCAAAAAAAATTTTTTCCGACCGAATTCCGCTACGACGAACAGCCTCGCGCGTTACTCGCCGTCTTCTTTTCCGTTCTCGCCTTCGTGGCGGTATCTGAGGTCGGCGGCAGGGAAATCCCGATAGAAAAACGCGCCGTCTTTTTCGATTTTTACCTTAACGATCTGTTTGAGCATATTCACGGAAACGACGATCCCCTTTCCTTCGGGCGAACCGACCTGCCCGCCGATTTTAGGCATCTTTTTATACACCGAAGCGTAATACTCGTTTTCGTAGGAAAGGCAGCACATCAGTCTGCCGCACAGTCCGCTGATCTTGCCCGGATTGAGCGAAAGCCCCTGATTCTTCGCCATTTTAATGCTCACCTTTTTAAATTCCGGCATACAGCCCGCACAGCAGCACTCCCTGCCGCACGGCGCGATTCCGCCGAGGATGCGCGTTTCGTCGCGGATTCCCACCTGTTTCAGCTCGATCCGCATATGGAAAACGGAAGCGAGGTCTTTTACGAGTTCGCGGAAATCCACCCGTCCCTCTGCGGTGAACGTAAAGATGACCTTCGAACCGTCGAACGTAAATTCGCAGTCGATCAGCTTCATTTCCAGCCCGTGGGAGCGGACGCGCTCCTTCGCCGTTTTCAACGCCTCCGCACGCCGTTCTTCGTTGCGGCGCACCGTTTCCGTGTCTCTTTCGGTCGCGGCGCGCAAAACGGGCTTCAAGGGAGAAACGATTTCGCTCTCGTCCACTTCCTTTTCGGGATTGACGACGACCGCGTATTCGGGACCGCGCGGCGTTTCTACGATCACGCCCTGCCCCCGTTTGAGTTCGAGTTTCCCCGCGCTGAAATAATAGGGCTTGCACCCGCCCTTAAATTTGATTACGACAACTTTTGCCATTTTTCCTTCTCCTTCCGAATTCCGATCGCAAGCGTCAACAGCGCCTGCGCGAAATTCGCGTTGAACTGAATCTGCCGTTCCGCAGCGTCCGTGAGCGACAGCGCGGCAAGAATCGCCCCCGCGGGATATTCTTCCGCAAGCCGCGCCGCCGATTCGCCCGTCGCGGCGTACTGCTCCCGCCCCGTGCGATGAAAAAGCATATCGCGCAGCAACAGCCTGACCGCCGCAAGAAAGGCGCGCTTTTCCTTCCGTTCGCCGAGTTCGCGGCACAGCGCCGCGTCTTCGCCCGAAAGAAAGCGTTCCGCAAGCGCAAATTCGCCGCCGCCTTCAAGCAACCGTTCCGCAATCGAATAAATGCCGCCGCAAGCCGCCGCAACGGCCTGCGCGCCAGACTTGCCGCCGTGATTGCGGTTCAGCGCGCCCTCGATTTCCGCTTCGGAAAAGGGAGAAACGCTCAGCTTTTTCACGCGGGAGAGCACCGTGGAAAGCACGGCGTGTTCGGCAGTCGCGCCGAGCAAAAAGAAAACGCCCTCCGCAGGTTCTTCCAGCGATTTCAACAATTTGTTCTGCACGAGGGGCGTCACGTTATGAAACGCGTCGAGCACGAACAGCTTTTTCGCGCCCTCGACGGGGCGAAGCAGACTTTCGTCGATCAGCGCGCCCGCAAGTTCCGCGGTCAGCTTTCCGCCCGCAGGCGGATAGAACAAACAGTCGGAATAACTTTCCGCATCGATGAGGTTCGCCGTGCGGCTCCCTTCCTCCGCGCCGAAAAACGCCTTCGCGCATTCCTTTAACAGCGCGCGCAGATACGCTTCGTCGGGAAAGATCACGAGCGCGGCGTGGGAAGCCGTGCCGCGCCCGGCGTCCGCCGCAATCGTACGGTATGCGGTTGTCGCGCGAAGTAGCCGTTGCATTTATTCCTCTTCGTAAACGGCGATCGCGCCGTTTCTCATTCCGTAAGTTCCGCTTGCCGTCAAAAGCCGCGCCACGGCGCGTTCGCTCACGACGTCGCCCGCCTTGATCAAGGGCATGCACGGGGGGAAGAGCCCGCAATCTTCGGCGCACACCCGCCCGATTGCCCGCTCCGCTTCCAGCCAGACCGCGCGCATTCCCGCCGCCTGCGCCGTTTCCGTATCCTCGGAAACCGTTCCGCGCGGAAGTTTGTTCAACAGCGAGCAAAGCCGTTTCAATTCTTTGGTCGTCGTTTTGGGCGAAAGATAGAACATCAGATAGTTCCCGTCGTTGAATTCGGGGAACACGCCGTGCACTTCCAAAAACTTTTGCGCCGCGTCGGCGCAATCGCCGAACGGTATCAGCAGTTTGCTCCAATCGTCGTTGGGATAAGCGTCCAACGCGCCTTTGAGCGCCGAAGCGACTTCTTCTATCTTCAGATTGCGCGGATATTTCACCGCGTATTCCACGCTCGCCAGAATCGGATAGGAAGGCGAAGTCGTGCGGAAATATAACACGCTCTTTTCCAGCAGTTCCGACCAAGCGCGGTTTTTAGCCGAAACCACCGCGCCCTGCGTGAGCGCGGGCAGGGATTTATGTACGCCGTCCACCCACAGATCGGCGAACTTCCCCGCGTGCGCTTCGGTAAAATGCAGATGCGCGCCGTGCGCGCCGTCGACCAGAAGCGGTTTGCCCGCGCAGTCGCAAAGTTCCCGCGCCGCCGCAAGCGACGCGTAATTTCCGTAATAATCGGGCGAAGTGAGCAACAACGCGTCCGCGGTCTGCAACGCCGTTTCCAGATCCTCCGCCGCAGGCTGCAGGGGAATGCCCGCCGATTTCTTCTGCGGGATCGGCAGCGCGGCAACGCCCAGCGCTTCGCAGGCATGCTTCACGCAGACGTGCGCGTACACGGGGAACGCAAGGCTGTTGCACCCCGCTTTTTTGAGCGCCAACACCATTGCGTAAACGCCCGCCGTGCTTCCGTCCGTCAGCAAAAAGCTGCAATCCGCGCCCAGAATTTCCGCAACGTCCCGCTCCGCACGGCGCAGAACGCCTTTCGGCGCATACAGATTGTCCGAATAGGAAAGCTCGGTAATATCCGCGCCCGCGCGTTTATGCCCGGGCGTGTGGAAGGAAATATGCTTTTTCTGCGCGCGGAGCATCTCCGCAATCGCGCATTTAACTTTTTTCATTTGCAGCACCGTATTCTTCAACCAGATAACGCAGGAAGGAAACCGTTTCAAACCGAAGATCGTTGCCCTTGCCGCGTTCGTTGCAGAAAATCATGAGCGAAACGGGGGCAAGCGAGGGCTCGCCGTCCTTTACGTAAGTCACGAGACTGCCGATCCCGCCCAACGCCTTTAAACTGATTGCGAAATTATATTCGCCCTCTTCCGTCCGATACGAAACGTGCGAAAGCTTTCCTTCTTCGAACGCTTCGACGACGAAAAGATAATCTTCGCGCAGTTGCAGAAGGCGTTCTTGTTCCCGCGCAATCCCCGCCTCTTTTTTCGCAGCTTTTAAAAAGCGTTTGTCCTTTCCGTTGCGGTTCAAAAAGCACTCTTTTGCGGCGGTTTCGTCAAGCGCGCTTGCGGCGGTAAAATCCTGCCCGAAAAATCCGCAAAGATAATTTTTGCAATCCTCGAAAAAGTACGCGGTATCGTAAAATCCGCTCCGCTTTTCTTCGCCGCGGTAAGCGACGCCGTAGCTGTAAGCCAACAGCGGCGTGGAATTTTCTTTCAGCTTGCCCTCTTCGTCGTATTCGGGCGTATCCGCCACGAACATTGCCGTGCCCTCTCCCGCGGCGCGGCGGGTCGTATACAGCGTGCCGGAATATTGATCGTTGCCGAAATCTTCCGCGCCCACCGATAAAATATCGTAGGAAAGCTTCGGCTCGATTTCCCTGTCGAGCGTCGCAAAATCTTTCCCCGAAGAGAGCCCGCCGTAACAGTAAACGGTGAACGTTTGCGCCAAGGTCGGACGGGTGCCCACCATCGTGAAAAACAGCGAAAGCGCCACGACCGCCGCCGCAACGGCGGCAAGAATTTTGATCCAGTCGTAGGAGAGCAGATTCCCCAGTCTTTGTTTTGTAATTTTCGCGTCCAACGCTACTCCTTACGCCGCGCGCCGCATGGCGCGGCGATTTATTTCTTCGGTTTCATGGTGGGGAACAAGAGCACGTCGCGAATGCTGTCGCTGTCGGTCAGCAACATCACGAGGCGATCCACCCCCAGTCCCAGCCCGCCCGTAGGGGGCATGCCGTATTCGAGCGCATTCAAAAAGTCTTCGTCCACTTCGGCGTTCATGCCGAGCGCGCGTTTCTTTTCCGCCTGTCTGGTCATTCTTTCGCGTTGGTCGATCGGATCGTTGAGCTCGGAAAAAGCATTGCCCATTTCCATACCCAGCATAAAGTATTCGAACCGTTCGGTCATCGAAGGGTCTTCGGGCTTGCGCTTTGCAAGCGGAGAAATTTCCACGGGATAATCGTAAATGAAGGTGGGCTGAACGAGCTTGTCCTCTACGTAACGGTCAAAAAATTCGGCGAGCACGTGCCCCTTCGTATCCTTTCCCTTTTCGAGTTCGATATGATGTTCGCGGGCAAGCGCCTGCGCTTCTTCATCCGTTTTGACCGCCGAAAAATCGACGCCCGAATATTTTTTCACGGCGTCCGTCATCGTGAGCCGTTCCCACTTCGAAAGGTCAACTTCCGTTCCGCGGCAGGTCACTTGCAGCGTTCCGCACGCTTTGAGCGCGACGCGCTTATACAGTTCTTCCACGAAATCCATGACTTCGAAATAATCGACGTACGCCTGATAAATTTCCACCGTGGTAAATTCGGGATTGTGCGAAGCATCCATGCCCTCGTTGCGGAAGATTCTGCCCAGTTCGTACACCTTTTCGAACCCGCCCACGATGAGCCGTTTCAGATACAGTTCCGTTTCAATTCTCAGGTACATGTCCAGATCGAGGGCGTTGTGGTGCGTTTTAAAAGGACGGGCGTCCGCGCCGATTTCCAGCGGAAGCAGGATAGGCGTATCCGCTTCCAAAAATCCCTTTTCGTTTAAAAACGCGCGGATTTCGCCGATGATCTTCGCGCGGCGGTAAAAGGTTTCGCGCACGGTTTCGTTCATGATCAGATCGACGTGACGGAGACGGTACTTCATGTCCACGTTCACAAGCCCGTTGTGCTTTTCGGGCAGGGGCAGGAGGGACTTCGTAAGCATTTCGAGGTGCGTTGCATGCACGGTCACTTCGCCCGTCTGCGTTTTGAACACCGTTCCGCGGATTCCCACGATATCGCCGATGTCGTAATCCTTTTTATACGCCGTGTACACGTCTTCGCCCACGTCCTGACGGGTAATATAAATCTGCAACTGTCCGTCTTTATCGGAAATATGCGAAAAGGAAGCCTTCCCCATAATGCGGCGGGACATGAGTCTGCCCGCAACGGAGATTTCCTTCCCTTCGAACGCTTCGAAATTGTCTTTGATTTCCTGCGAGTGCGCGTCGACCGCGTACTTCGTCTTTGCATAGGGGTTGTTCCCCTCCGCAATGATTTTAGCAAGTTTTTCGCGGCGGATCCGAGCCTGTTCGGCAAGCTCTTCCGCAGAATTCGTAATTTCTTCCATAGTTCTCTCTCAATTGATTTTCAGAATTTTAAGCTGGTATTCGCAGTCGGGCGCCTTTACGGTAACCGTTTCGCCTTTTTTGCGCTTTAACAGCGCCGCGCCCACGGGGGATTCGTTGGAAACGATGTTCTTCATCGCGTCCACCTCGGTGGTGCCCATAATGGTATAGGTGGTTTCTTCTTCGAGATCGAGATCGTACACGGTCACTTCCGAACCGATGTGCACGGTCGAATTATCGTCCGTTTCTTCGATGATCACCGCGTTTTTGATTTTATAGTCGAGTTCGATGATTTCGCCCTCGTTCGCCGCCTGTTCGTTGCGCGCCGCGTCGTATTCGGCGTTTTCGGACAAATCGCCGTGGCTGCGCGCTTCCTGAATGCGTTCCACGATTTCCGCGCGTTTGACTTTCTGGAGATATTCGAGCTGTTTGACCGCGTCGTCGTATCCCTTTTGCGTCATGAAAAATTCTGCCATAATTTCCGTCCTCTTTTTTGCGCTGTGCGCGCTTCTACTTAAAAATTTATAAAGACGACCGTGATTCCCCACTTTTCAGGAAATCACGGTACGTCGCTGTTGTTATTATAGTCGAAGGAAAGCGATTTGTCAACCTACTTTTCCTTTTCCGTTTCATTTTTCACGCGAATTTTGGCAAAATCGCGCGATTCGCTCCACCGCTTCGGTCAGCTCCGCCATGCCCGTGGCGTAGGAACAGCGCACGTGATTTTCTCCGCACGCGCCGAACGCGCTCCCCGGTACGACGGCAACGCGCTCCGTACGCAACAGCGCGTCGGCAAACCGTTCGCCCGAAAGACCGGTGCGCTCCACCGAAGGAAACACGTAGAACGCGCCGCGCGGCTCGAAACAGTCCAGCCCCAGATCGTTGAACGCCTTTACGAGAAAACGCCGCCGTTTGTCGTATTCCGCGCGCATGCTTTCGACCGAAGAAAAGCCGTCGGCAAATCCGCCCGCAAGCGCCGCAACCGCCGCATGCTGGGAAACGCGCGGCGCGCAGAGCATCGTGTACTGGTGAATTTTCAGCATCGCGGCGTCCAGCGCTTCGGGCGCGCACACAAAGCCGACCCGCCAGCCCGTCATGGCGAACGCTTTGGAAAAGCCGCCGAGCAAAATCGTCCGTTCGCGCATTCTGCCGAGCGAAGCGACGGAAACGTGTCTGCCGCCGTAAGTGAGTTCGGCGTAAATTTCGTCGGAAACCACGAGAAGATCGTGTCTTTCGATCACGGGAAGGATCGCTTCCAACTGCTCCTTCGTCATGATCCCGCCCGTAGGGTTGTTGGGATAGGCGAGAATGAGCGTTTTCGTGCGGGGCGTGATCGCCGCTTCCAACGCTTCGGGCGTGAGAATAAAGCCGTTTTCCGCGCCGCACCGCACGGACACGGGTACGCCGCCCGCAAGATGAACGATCGGCGCGTAAGAAACGTACGCGGGATCGGGCAGCAGCACTTCGTCGCCTCGTTCGCAGGTCGCGCGCAGCGCAAGGTCGATCCCTTCGCTCGCGCCTACGGTGATAATCGTCTGTTCGGGCGAATAGTCTACCCCGAACCGTTCGGCAAGATAACGCGAAACCAAACCGCGCAGCTCCTTCAACCCGCGGTTTCCCGTGTACTGCGTGTACCCCTTTTGCAGAGAGCGGATACCCGCGCTGCGGATATCCCACGGGGTGACGAAATCGGGCTCGCCGACGCCGAGGGAGATTGCGTCGGGAAGAGATTCCACGATATCGAAATATTTACGGATGCCGCTCGGTTTGAGCTCCTTCGCGCTTCGGGTTAAAAAATCCCTCATGCCTGTACGGAAATCCTTCTGTTCTTTTCCCGCCCCGTGAGCGCGCCCTCGATTTTATACTTTTTCAGAATGAAATGCGTCGCCGTGGAAAGCACGCATTCGAACGTGGAAATACATTCCGAAATAAAGCGGGAAACCGCCTTGACCGAATTGCTTTCCACAATCACGGCGAAATCGTACGCGCCGCTCATGAGATAGAGATTTTTCACTTCGCCGTGCTGGGCGATTTCGCTTGCGATCCCGTCGAAGCCGGAACCGCTTTGCGGCGTGACCTTCACTTCGATGAGCGCCTGCACGCATTCGTCCTCTTCCTCGTCGAGATTGGAAATCGCGGCGTATTTCACGATCGTGCCCCGCCGTTCCATATCGCGGATCGCGTTTTTCACCGCCGCCGCGTCTTCGCCGAGCATGGTGGCAATCTGCTCCGCGCCCGCACGGCAATCCTCGCTTAAAATTCCGAGAATCTGTTTTTCCAACTTTTCCATATCCGCCTCCGCAATATTTTTATTCCATTGTAACGGGTTTGGTGAATAAAGTCAAATACATTTGCTTTTTTGCCCGCAATTTCGTATAATAACGGTATGTTCCGCATTTGGGCAAAAGTGATGAAAGAAGATCACATCGTAAAACAGTACGACTACAACCGCGAGGAAAAATTCACCTATGCGAACTTTTTCCGCTATCTTTCGGAAATCTGCGACACGCTCGACGTTCCCACGCCCGTGCTGTTGAAAACGCATATCTTCAATTACGCGAAGTTCAACCGCGTAGTTTTCCGCCCCTCCGACTTTATGGAAACCCCTCCGTTCGATAAACTGGTACTCGAAAATCTGGTGTAACGCTTTTACGGCGTATTTTCCTGCCCGTTCCGCACAAAATAACGGCATGAAAGTCACCACCCTGATCTGTTGTTCCCTGCTCGTATTCTTCGGGCTGTGCGCCGCCGTGTTCGCGTTGACGGGATTTGATTTCCTGCTGTTCGTAACGGCGGGCAACGCAATCGCTTACCGCGCGATCCTTTCGCTTGCGGGCGTAAGCGCGCTGTGGCTGCTCTTCTGGCTGATCGCATTCCGTCCGACAAAATTTTTGTCGTAACCAAAATCGCTTGACCGCGCTTTGAAAAAGTAGTAAGATAAACGCACGGAAGGTTTTCGGAGAACACTTCCGAATAAAAAAACCGAGGTATAATTTGATATGAAGGATTTATTTTCGACCAAGCGCATCTGCCGCGCGGGCGTTATCGCCGCGCTGTACGTTGCGCTTACTTACGCTTTTGCGCCGATCGCGTTTCAGGGCATGTTCCAGATTCGCCCCGCAGAAGCGCTTTGCATTCTCCCCCTCTTCTTCCCCGAAGCGGTTCCCGCGCTGTACGTAGGATGCATGCTCAGCAATCTCGCTTCCATGTATTTGATCTACGACGTGTTCGTCGGTTCGCTCGCGACGCTTGCCGGCGCGCTCGGCACCTATCTGATCGGCAGAATCCTGCGCGAATCTTCGCAAAAGAAACTCGTGCACGCGGGCAGAATCGCCTTCGGCGGTTTGATTCCCGTACTTGCGAACACCTTTATCATTCCCTTGATCATCGTATTTTTGTGCCACGATACCGAGGGCTTCGCCAACGTTTCAATCGCATACTGGACCTACTGCCTTTCGATGTTCGTTTCCGAAAGCGTCTGGATTTTGGGGCTCGGCGCGCCGCTGTATCTTTCGATTCTGAAATTGCGCAGAAAAGGCGTAAGCGCATTTCTCGACAAAAAGAAACCCGCGGAAGCGACGAACGCTCCGCAGGTCTGAACAAAAATTCCATGCCGCCGCACGGTCTCCGCGTGCGGCGGTTTTATTTACCAATCCTGTTTTTTCAAAGACTTATCTTTTACGTCGTCGTAAAATTCGAAATAGCGCTCTTTCCACGCCGCAGGCGAAAGCGGCTGTTCTTCCTTTTGCGCATAAGCAAGATATTCGCGCAGTTCTTCGGGCGTAAAATCGCCCTCGCTGATTTCCCCGTCGTACGCGGAAAACAATTTCATCAGATCGTATTGCGACATGCTCCCTCCCTTCAAGCGCAGATAAACGCGTTTTTCTTCCCGTCGTAACGGTAGCCGAACGCGCGCATGCGCGCGGTGATTTCCTTCTCGTCCGCTTCCAGATCTTCGCATAAATCCCCAAGCGAGGCGTACGAATCCCGCAATTTCATATTCAAAAAACTCAACAACATTGCGTCGTCTTTGGGCAATAACATGCTTTGATTATATCACCGTTTGCGCAAAAACGCAAGGTCTGCGCCGCCGCCCGCGCGATTTCATTGACATTTTTTTCCGCTTCCCTTATAATAACGTTTACGCATGGAACTCTTTGTAAAAATCGCCGTCTGCCTGTTCGCGGGACTGGGCGCGGGATTCGGCACGGGACTGGCGGGACTTTCGGCAGCCGTCGTGATCACGCCGTTGCTCGTCACCTTTTTGCACGTGAACGCATACGAAGCGGTGGGAATCGCGCTGGCTTCCGACGTGCTCGCTTCCGCGGTGTCGGCGGCGACGTACGCCAAAAATAAACACGTCGATCTGAAAAACGGGCTCGTGATGCTCGTGAGCGTTTTGCTGTTCACCTTTTTGGGGAGTTATCTCGGCTCGCTGATCCACCACGAAACGCTGGGCGGATTCGCAATGGTCATGCCGCTGATTTCGGGCGCGAAATTCATCATCAGCCCCGTCAACGCCGAAAAGAAAAGGCGCAAGCATTGCGGGAAAGCGAAAGCCGCGCTGCAATCGATGCTCTGCGGCGCGCCGATCGGGCTGATATGCGGATTCGTGGGCGCGGGCGGCGGAATGATGATGCTGCTCATTCTCGTCGGCGTGCTGGGCTACGATTTAAAAAGCGCCGTGGGCACGAGCGTGTTTATTATGACGTTTACCGCGCTGACGGGCGCCGTTTCCCACTTTGCGATCGGCAGCTTCCCCGATCCCGGGATCTTACTCATGTGCGCCGTTTTCACGCTTGCGGGGGCGGTGTTCTCTTCGGCGTTCGCCAACAAGACGACGCCCGAACGCATGAACCGCACGCTGGGCGTGGGGCTGACCCTTTTGAGCGCGACGCTGCTCGTGCTCGGCGCATAAAAAACGAATGCAAAAACGGGACTGAAATTCAGTCCCGTTTTTTTGTGTTATGAACGGATTCAGCCGAGGTTTTCGGCAGGCATGGCGTAGAGATCGAATTCGCCGTCCAAATCGAACGTTTCGCTGTCGTCGAACGCGGCGAGTTTGGATACGGAAACTTCGTACGCGGTCATGGTGACCGTTTCCGTTTCCGAAAGGCGCTTCTGATATTCGCGGCTCTGGATTCTGCCCGAGAGCGCGACTTTATCCCCAACCTTTAAATTCTGCACAAAACGGGCGTTGCGCCCCCAGGCGATGCAGGGAATGTAGTCCGATTTATTATAGGCGCGGTTGACCGCGATCAGAAGATCTGCGATTTCACGGTTAAAGGGCGTGGTGCGGTAGATCGGCGGTTTGCAGATATAACCCGAAAGCACGATGCTGTTGGGATTTTTGGAAGGGGAAACGTCTACGATTTCGCGCACGAACACCGTGAGCATCAAACGGGATTTTCCGCCCTCGAGCTTGTTGTAGCTGCGGAACTGTCCCAGCGCGCTGATCGTACTGCCGATTTTAAAATCGTTTCCCTGTATCAGCCGTTCCGAAATGGTAACCGGAAGAATATCGGGTTGACCGGAAAGCCGCATTACCTTTACGAAAAATTCGTAAAATCCCTCGCCGTATACTTCGTGCGAAAACTTTGCTTCCGACACGATTTCTCCCATGAAGTAAACCTTGTTGTTTTTTTCCGAAATGTAATCCATATATACCTCCAAGTTTTTCCTTGCGTCGTGATGCGCCGTTTCCGTGCGGAAACGTTTTTATGCCGCGCCGTTTGGGATCTGTTTGCCCGCGGCGTCGATGGTGTAATTTTCTTTATAAATGAGTTCGCCGATCGGTACGAATTCGAATCCTTTCGCACGCAGCGTGTCGATGACGATAGGCAGCGCTTCGGCGGTATGTAAACCGTTGTTGTGGCAGAGAATGATCGAACCGCTCTTGGTGCGTTCCACGATCCGCGCGGAAATGTCGCTTGCGCTCAGATCTTTCCAGTCAAGCGAATCCACGTCCCACTGAATCGGATAAACCCCGACTGCGTTGCAGGTATCGATCAAAAGATTATCGTAATCGCCGTAGGGCGGGCGGAAAAGTTCGACGGGTTTTCCCGTGATCTTGGTAATCGCTTCCGAAGAATTTTTCAGTTCGGTGCGGATTTCCTGTTCGCTCAGCTTCGACATATACGAATGCGTGGAACTGTGCGTGCCGATTTCGTGCCCCGCGTCGCTGATCTTTTTGACGTATTCGGGATATTTTTCCGTCCAGAACTGCACCGTAAAAAAGGTGGCGCGCACGCCCGCTTCGTCGAGGTGCTTTAAAATTTCGTCGGTATAATCGACGCCCCAGGCGCAGTCGAAGGAAATCGCGATCTTATTGTCTTCCCGCCCGACGTTATAAATCGGAAGAGAACGCGCGCCCGTCCAGTACACTTCCGAAGCGCCCGCGGCGCTTGCGGTAAACGCGCCGACGGTCACGAGCATGACGAGCGCGAACGTCATAACGATATATTTGAGCCGAACCGATAGAACCCGCATTTGCAACTCCTATGATACAATTTTTGCACCCGCATATTACGACTGATTTTGCCGAAAAGCAATCGCTATTGTCGAAAACGACGCAAGCGGAAATCATATCCTGTCGAATCTTTGCCGGTAATTTAATTTATTAAAAAATCCCGCGGATTATGACGGTTTTTGCATCTTATCAAAAATTTTTGCAAACAAAAAACCGCCTTTCGGCGGTATCATTTTTTCGGCGGTTTGCCGAACGGCGTTTTGTTTTCGACGCCCGTTACGGTGAGCGCATATACGGTTTTCGCGCCCGCGCGTTTGAGCGCGGCGGCAAGTTCGGAAACGGTGGCGCCCGTGGTGAGCGTATCGTCGGCGATCAATACGCGCTTCCCCGCGACTTCCTTGCGGGCAATCACGTGAAAACACCCTTCGAGATTGCTCTCGCGCGCGGTTCTGCTCAGTTGACGCTGCGACTGCGTTTCCCGCCGCTTGACCGCCGTTTCCAGATAGGGCGTTCCGACCAGGCGGGAAAGCTCTTCGGCAAACAGACGGGATTGATTGTAGCCGCGCCGTTTTTCCGCCCGCTCCGTCATCGGGACGCAGGTGATCAGTTCCGTATCGGCAAACTCGTTCCTGAAAAGCGGCGCGGACAATTCGGCGCACGTACGGTAAAAATATTTTTTACCGCCTTTGAACCCGCGCACCAGCCTTGCCGCTTCCCCTTCGTGCAGAAAAACGGAGCGTGCTTTCTGCACTTGCAAAGGCTTTTGTTTGCATTCGACGCACGCGCCCGCTTCCTTTACCCGCCGCCCGCAGAACGGGCAGACTTCGCCGTGATTCCAGGGCAGCATTTTGAGGCACTGCGCGCAGACGCGTTCATTTTCGAACACCTCTCTGCCGCAGAGATCGCAAGTGAAATTGTGCGTATCCCGATACCGTTTGATTCGTTCCCGTAATTGATCTAACCGCTTCATCATATAAAATCGGCGGGCGCGCTCGCGCGCGTCCGCCGTCACCCGCATCGTGCGGAATTTCCTTTAAAAATCTTCGTCCTCGCCGTCGTCATCGTCGTCATCGTCGTCGGCAATCGAATAAATTTCGTCGCCCGTGACGTATTCGAGGTCTTCTTCCTCGTCGGCGTATTCCTCTTCGTCCTCTTCCTCGTCTTCGATTTCCACGTCGAACTCCTCTTTCAGACTTTCGTCGAGTTCTCCGTCGAGGTCGGAATCGGTATCGTCGTCGAGATATTCGCGCCATTCGTCGTCATCGTCGTCGGGATCGGGTTCGTCTTCGAACTCCGCTTTGCGGCGGCATTCTTCGCACATCTTTTCCCCGGCGCGCATCATATTTTCGTTGCAGATCGGGCAAAGCTCGGTGGGAAGTTCGTCCTCCGCTTCTTCGATTTCGTCGTTATCCAGCGCGATTCCTTTCATTTCTTTTAAACAGACGTCGCAATACGCCTGCTTTTCTGCGTCGATATAATTCAGTTCGCAACGCGGACATTTCATATAACGCACCATACTTTCGTCCCTCCTGCCGATCTTCGCGTGATCGGGCTAATAAATTATATTAGTATTTATTTTTTTTGTAAACTGTTTTTTTATGCGTTTTCGTAAAAAATCAAGCAATTTATAAATTTTTTTGCTGGAAACGGAACTGCCGCCGTAAAAAAACTCCCCGCGCCGCGGGGAGTTTGATTTTATTCTTTTTCTTCCGGTTCCGTCTGCACGGGTTCTTCCGCGTTTTCGGGTTCGGTTTCCGGTGCTTCGGCGGAAACTTCTTCCGCTTCTTCTACCGGCTCTTCCGCTTGCGCGGGAGCTTCTTCGTTCACGTGATATACGTCCACTTCCTTGTCGTCCGTCGTATCTACGCGCATCTTTTCGGGTTTGGGCGCTTCCTGCTGCTTGCGCTTCTTCTTGAGCGCAAGCGGCACGGTCACCGCCGCCGCAACGACCGCCGCGATCGCAATGCCGATCAACAGCCAAGCCCACCATGCAAGACCTTCGTTATCGTCGGTGGGAGCGACGTAAATTTCGAGCACGCTGTTCTTCCAGTATTCGCGGTAGCTCTTTGCGTCCGCTTCGCTCATTTCGCCGATAAACGTGGTGAAATATCCCAGATCGAAATAAGAAACTTCGCCGTCTTTGAAATTCGCCGCGTCGCCCTTGCCTTCCGCAAATTCCTTGAACGCCTTCTGCTCTTCTTCGGTGTAAAGGTAAGTGTTCTTTTTCCCTTCCTTTACCGCTTCGGCAATGTTTTCGTCGAACAGCGCCGTTTTGCCCGTATAGAAGTAATATTTGAGCGCGCTCGAAAGTTTGGAACCCGATTCTTCGGTCACTTTCGCAAGGTAGCCCTCTTTGGCGTCGTCGTTGAAAATTTCGTCGTACTTCTCGTTGAACGCTTCGAGTTCGACGTTGTTCATAGCCTTGCCGTTCCGTTCCAGATCGACGGTATAAACGTAACTGTACGTGGTGCCGCCGAACGCTTCGGAATTCGCGTAGAAAAGCACGTTGTCGATGACCTCGTAATTGTACCAACCGCTCGCGTGCTGCACGTTGAGCACCTTCGCCGCTTTGAACACGGAATTATCCTGCCCCGCGGGGGTAAGGTTGGTGTAATTATCTTCCGTACCGTTGTAAACGGCGCGTTCCACCGACTGCCCGCCCGAGCTCGAACGGGTGAAATAAACGTATTTGTAATCGGCATCCGACTGATCGAGCGCGACGAGCGTCGCGTCGCTTACGTCGTATGCAATTTCAAGTTCGGTCAGGTTGCTGCCGTCCGCCGCAACGTCCGCGCGGTAAATATACTGCCCGCTCACGTACAGATAGTGATGCGCGGAATTTTCGTCGAGATAATAAATCGCTTTGTCCGTCGCTTTGGACGTGTTCACGGAATTTGCGACGACATCGAGCGCGCCGTTGCCGGCAACGGTGTCCCAGTTTTTGTCTTTTGCATCCTCCGCAGGGAGGTAATACAGCTCGCCGGAAGCGCCCGTGGTGCTGCCGGGATTGTCGATCTTCGCGCGCTTGAAATATACCCCGCCGTTTTCGTACGTCTGCATGGTGTAGGTATAGCCGAACGCGGGGCGATTATCGTTCTCCTGATCCACGTGGTGATTGTACTGCGTCACCGTGTCCGTTCTGCCGATTCCGTCGAGCACCAGCGTCCCGTAATTGTGATAAGGTTCGTCGTGGTCTTTCAGCCAGTCTTCGTCCCAGGTATATTCGTAAGGCGCTTTCGTTACGTCGGCGCTTACGCGGTAAAGCTGATTGTATTTGGAAGAAATCGCGGAGGAGCCGTCTTCCTGATAGGAAACGCTCATCGTGTAATACACGTTGGGATCCGTTTTGTCGTTGCGGTTGAACGTGTAGTTGGATCCGCTCTTGACCAGCGTGGTTTCCGTCGCCGTCTTCGTATTGTAGGATTTTAAATTGTTGTCTTCGACGAACAGCACGTAAACGGTGCCTTCGACTTCTACGAAACGATATACCGTGGAATTTGCTTTATAGAAATAATATTGCAGATCGGTGCCGTCCGTTTTTACGCTCTTGAAATCGATAAATTCGTTCTGTACCTGACCCGAAGTATCCTTGCGGTTGTTGGGCGTCGCGAAATAAATTCTTCCGTCATAGATATAAAGTCCGGAAGTATAATCTTCGGCAACCATCAGCGAAGGGACGACCGTTTCCGATTTCACCGCTTTCGCGTTTGCGGTTTTGTTTTTCAGATCGGTCTTTTTCACGCGTTCGAGCGCGCCCTTTACGACGTTGCCGTACGTGTTGTCGGAAGTGTGCGATTCCACGCCGTTGATGAAATAATAGTAATCCGCCGTAGAAGCGACGAACCCGCCCTGCGTGGAAGCAACCGCCGCCGATTTGTCTTCACCGACGGGTGTGAACGAATTTCCGCATGCGGCAAGGGAGAGCGTCCCCGCAGAAATGAGCGCCGCAGTGAGAATACAAGATACTTTTTTCGAGATATTGCGCATAAAACTTGTCCTTTCGGAAAATTTTTGTTCTAACGATACATTCTTTATTATATATTAAAGCAAGGTTTTTTGCAATCAAAAACCTGTGTTACTTTTGAGAAATTTTCACGGGAGGGAATCGTTTTTTTGGAAAAATTCGGAATTTTTGAGTTGTTGGATACACTTTCGGCAATCGTCGCGCCCGCTTCCGAAGCGGACGCGGAACAAAACGGCGAACAAACGGAAACGCCCGTCGGCGAAGTGATAAAACCGCGCGCGGCGGACGCGGCGTTTTCCGTGCCCGAATGGGCCGCGCCTGCGCCCGAACGAACGGAAGCCGAAAAACCGCCCGAAGAAGAAGCGCCGACGCGCAAAGCGATCGGATCTTTTTTGGAACGCCATAACGCGATTTCCAAAAAAATCGACGGGAAATCATAGAAACGGCAACGCCGTCCGCGCATTCGCGCGGGCGGCGTTTTTCTTAAGATTTCGTAATCGCTTTCACGCAGAAGCCGCGCGCCTTCAACCAACCGAGCGCAAGATCCACCCAAACGGCGTTACGCGCAATCTCTTCGGGCAATGCCCCGTCCTGCGTTTCGACGCTCATGACGCTGAGTCCGTGCCACCCCTTTTCGAAGATATGCAACTCGAACGGCACGCCCGCTTTGCGGTAACTTTCGGCAAGCGCAACCGCGTTGAATACGGGAACCAGACCGTCTTCGTAAGTGTGCCAGATAAACGCAGGCGCGCTGCGCTCCGTTACGCGCGTTTCGATCGAAAGCGCTTTGCGCAATTCGGGATCGCCGCCCGAAACGGTTCCCGCCGTGCCGCCGTGCGTATGTTCGGGCAGCGTGGTTATCACCGCATAAGAAAGCAACGCCGCGTCGGGACGAACGAGCTTTGCCCGTTCCCCCAGCTCTTGCGCAATATTGCCGTCGTCGAACAGCGTTGCAAGCATGCCGGCAAGATGTCCGCCCGCGGAAAATCCGATTACACCGACGTGTTCGGGATCCACGCCGTATTCCGCCGAATTTTCACGCAAATACGCCATTGCCATCGCCGCTTCGACGAGCGGAACGGGATAAGCGACGTTGACGGTATAGCGCAGCACGAACGCCGCATAACCCGCCTTTAAAAAACAGAACGCAACGGGTTCCGCCTCGCGGTCGGAACACATGGCGTAACCGCCGCCCGGCACGACGAGCACGGCAGGACGCAACTTCGGCTTGACTTCGGGCGTTCCCGCGGGTACGTACACCGCCAAATATCCGCCCGTATTGCCGCCGCGTTCACGGTGGAAATATTCGTAGAGATCGATTGTGATATTCGTCATTCGCTTCACCTATAAAAATACAGCCGACAAAACCGTCGGCTGTGAAAAATTATCTCTTCGAGAACTGAGGAGCACGGCGCGCTTTTTTGAGACCGTACTTCTTTCTTTCCTTGACGCGGGGATCGCGCGTAAGGAAGCCCGCTTTTTTCAGCGCGGGACGGCTTTCGGGTTCCGCCTGCAACAGCGCTCTTGCGATTCCGAGACGGATCGCGCCCGCCTGACCGGTGTAACCGCCGCCGATTACGTTTACGCAAACGTCGTACTTCGCTTCCGCCTCCACTTCTTTGAGGGGCTGTTTCACGATATACTGCAGCGTGCCCATAGGGAAGTAGTCTTCGAGCGAACGGTCGTTAATCACAACCGTGCCGTTTCCGCCGGGAACAAGACGAACGCGCGCGATCGCCTTCTTTCTGCGGCCCGTACCCCAGAACTGTAATTTTTTCTTTAAATTCACCTTAGCCATTGATCGGTTACCTCTCAAAATAATTTCAGAACTTCGGGTTTCTGCGCCGCGTGACCGTGTTCCGCGCCCTTGTAAACTCTGAGCTTTTTAATCATCTGGCGTCCGAGCGAGTTTTTGGGAAGCATTCCCTTTACCGCTTCGTAAACAGCGAGATCGCTGCGCTCCGCCATGAGTTTACCGTAAGAAATTTCTTTCAGTCCGCCGATGTAACCCGTATGATAGCGATAATATTTGTCCTCCAGCTTTTTACCGGTGAGAACCGCTTTATCGCTGTTGACGATGATCACGAAATCGCCCGTATCTACGTTGGGCGTGTAATCGGGCTTCGTTTTGCCGCGAAGAATCGCCGCAACCTTGGAAGCGAGTCTTCCGAGAGGAACGCCGGCCGCATCCACTACGTACCATTTTCTTTCGACCGTGCGGGCATTTGCCATGTAGGTTTTCATATCCGTACTCCTTATATCTTGCCGAATGAATTATCCGTTAACTTTACCGAAAAAGCGCCTCCGCTTTTCGGCTTCTCAACCATTATAGGTGTTCTTGAAAATTCCGTCAAGCTGTTTTGAGTTGCGTTTTTAAGATTTTTTCGGAAATTTTCAAATTTTTTCCGATCGGTTTCTTCGGCCGTTAAAATAATCGGGCGCAGCCGCAAACGCGTCCGCACCCGAAAAACACTTTATTCCAAAATCGCCTTGATTCTTCTGACGCCCGCAGAAGAGGACTGTTCTTTTACGATTTTAAATTTCCCCAGCGCGCCCGTGCGCTCCGCGTGCGGGCCGCCGCACATTTCTTTGGAAAATTCGCCGATCGCGTACGTTTTCACGACGTCGCCGTACTTGCTGTCGAATACGCCGACGAAGTTTTGCGCCCGCGCTTCGTCGATCGTCATTTCGCGGTACACGACGGGAAGGTCTTCCGCGATCTTCGCGTTCACCAAAGCTTCCGTCGCCTTGATCTCTTCCTCCGTCATCGGGCGGGGGAAGTTGAAATCGAAGCGCATGCGTTCGTCCGTAATGTTGCTTCCCTTCTGGTTGACGTCGGGCGAGAGAACGCTTTTGAGCGCGGCGTTGAGCAGGTGGGTTGCCGTATGATACTTCACCGCCATATCCGAATGGCTTTCCAGCCCGCCTTTGAACTGCCCGGGCAACACGCGGCTCTTTTCCTGATGTTCCTTAAACGCGGCGTCGAATCCCGCTTCGTCTACGGAAAGTCCGCGCTCCGCCGCAAGTTCCTGCGTGAGTTCGAGCGGGAATCCGTACGTATCGTAAAGACGGAACGCCTGTTTTCCGCCGATCACCGTTTCCTTGACGTACGCGGGATTGCTCTGCGACATAAACGCGTTCTTGCGTTCCAGTCCGCTCACGCACTTTTCGAATTCCTTCATGCCCTGCGAAAGCGTCGTTTCGAACCGCTCGGCTTCCTTTGCGATCTCTTCGAGAATATAGTCCTCTTTTTCGAGCAGAAGCGGGAACGCTTCGCCGTAAACCGTTTCTATGAAAATTTTCGCGACTTCGCACATCGCGCCCGAGGAAATGCCCAGCGATTTGCAGTATCTGATCGCGCGGCGCATCAGACGGCGCAAAATGTATCCCGCGCCCGTATTCGAGGGAAGAATGCCCTGTTCGTCGCCGATGAGCATGACCGTCGTACGGGTATGATCGGCGATGATGCGCATTGCTTTTTGTGCTTCGCCGCCCGCGGCGTATTGCTTGCCCGAAAGCGATTCCAGCTTTTCGATGGCGGCAAGGAACAAATCCGTCTGATATCCGTCCGAAAGTCCGTTCAAAAAGAGGAGCATTCTGTCGAACCCGAATCCGGTGTCCACGTTTTTGCCCGCAAGCGGTTCGTACCCCGTTTCCGTCTTCTTATACTGCATGTACACGTCGTTGCCGATTTCCACGTAGTCGTCGGGGAATACGGGATTCGGCTTGTCCTCGTCGAGCGGGTAGAACCATTCGTTGTCCGGCCCGCAGGGCGTACCCGTCGTGCCTTCGAGTTCCCACCAGTTATCCGATTTGGGCAGGTAAAAAATATGATCGCGCGCAATGCCCAGCCCCGCAAGCAGTTCGGCGGTTTCGTCGTCGCGCGGCGCGGCGGAGTTGCCCTCGAACACCGTGACGCAGAGCTTCTTTTGATCCAGCCCCAAAACCTTTGTTAAAAGTTCGAACGACCAGGCGGTCTTTTCTTTTTTGAAATAATCCCCGAGCGACCAGTTCCCCATCATCTCGAAAAAGGTGAAATGCGAAGGATCGCCCACGCTGTCGATATCGACGGTGCGCATGCAGCCCTGTACGTTGCAGAGCCGTTTGCCCGCGGGATGCGGTTTCCCCAAAAGATAGGGCATGAGCGGCTGCATCCCCGCAACGTTGAACATGACGCCCGTGCTGCCGTCGCCGATCAGCGACACTGCGCCGATATCCTCGTGCCCTTTGGATTCGTAAAATTGAATCCACTTTTGTCTTAATTCTTTCGAAGTAATTTTCATTTCGTTTTTCTCCCGATTAAAAAGATTTATCCCGTTAAATTTTCGTCAGTTCGTAACCGTCTTTGGTATCCTTGACCGCATAGCCGAGCGATTTGAGCCGATCGCGGAGTTCGTCGGACTTTGCCCAGTCCTTTGCCGCGCGCGCCGCTTTCCGCTCTTCCGCGAGGGTTACGGCTTCGGCGGGGATTTCCGCCTGCGGCGTCCGCTGCGCGGCGTATTCGGCGGGGGACTTGCGGAACAGCCCCAAGAGCGAATACGTCCGTTTGATCTGATTCGTCATTCTTCTCGCACGCGCGTCACCACCCGCGGCGAGCAGGCGGGAAATTTCTTTGAAATACCCGAACAGATCGGAAAGCGCGAGCGCGGTGTTGAAGTCGTCGCTCATCGCCTCGTCGAACTTGCGGTCGATTTCTTCTTCCAGACCGCTCTCGTCGGGAAACGCCGCTTCCGCTTTGCCGATCAGCTCGTAAAACCGCGCGAGGTGCGCTTCCGATTCGCGGAACAGTTCGTCGGTCAGATTTACGTCGCCGCGGTAGTTGGAAGAAAGCAGCGCGAACTTCAAACAATCGGGCGAGTAGCGATCGAGCAAATCTTCGAGCAGCAAACTGTTGCCGAGCGACTTACTCATCTTCTGCCCGTTCACCTTTACCAAGCCGTTGTGCGTCCAGTATTTTGCAAACCGCTTGCCCGTGAGCGCTTCGCTCTGCGCGATTTCGTTTTCGTGATGCGGAAACACGAGATCGCGCCCGCCGCCGTGCAGATCGATCTGATCGCCGAACGCGGCGCGGTTCATTGCGGAACATTCGATGTGCCAGCCGGGTCGCCCCTTGCCCCAAGGGGAATCCCACTGAATTTCCCCCTCCTTCGCAGCTTTCCAGAGCGCGAAGTCGTACGCGTTGCGTTTGCAGTCGTCGTTTTCCACGCGCACGCCGTCGAGCGCGTCCTCGCGGCTTCTGCCCGAAAGCTGCCCGTATGCGGGAAAGCTGTCGACGTCGAAATACACGTCGCCGTTTTCCGCGGCGTATGCGTGCCCCCGTTCGACGAGCTGCTCGATAAACGATATAATGTTTCCGACGTTTTCCGTCGCTTTCAGCCAGAGGGTGGGCTCGTCGATTTCGGCGCGGCGCATGACGCGGTCGATGTTTTCGATCATCATGGCGGCGTACTTGTCCGCAGGGATTCCCGCTTCTTTTGCGCGCGCGATGATCTTATCGTCCACGTCCGTATAATTTCGGGCGTATGTTACCTCGTAGCCCTGCTTTTCGAAAAACTTGCGGAACACGTCGTAGATGAGCGCCTGAAACCCGTGCCCGACGTGCGCTTCGCCCGAAACGGTGATTCCGCAGGCGTACATTTTTACCTTGCCCGCTTCGAGCGGAACGAATTCTTCCTTTCTCCGCGTGAGCGAATTATAAATTTTCATCATCATTCTCCTTGCCCTCCGCAACGGAAAGCGCCTCTAACTTCGCTTCGAGCGCGAACACCCGTTCGCGCAGCGCGCATACTTCTTTCAAGAGCGGATCCTCTTTTTCGGGAATCAAATCTTGCGTCTTTTCGCCGTTGATCCGCACGACGCGCCCGGGGATTCCCACGACCGTCGCGTAGGCGGGCACCTCTTTTAAAACCACCGCGCCCGCGCCGATCCGCGCGCCTTCGCCCACCGTAAAGCCGCCGAGCACTTTTGCGCCGCATGAAATCGTCGCGTTCCGCTTCACGGTCGGGTGCCGCTTCCCCTTTTCCTTGCCCGTGCCGCCCAGCGTGACGCCCTGATAAATGACGACGCCTTCTTCCACTTCGGCGGTTTCGCCGATGACGACGCCCGCGCCGTGGTCGATAAACACCCCCGCCGCGATTTTCGCCGCGGGATGAATTTCGATCCCCGTCAAAAACTTTGCGAACTGCGACGTCATGCGCGCGAGCAATTTGAGGTGCATGCGGTAAAGGCGGTTCGCCCACCGATGCCAGCTGAGCGCGTGCACGCCCGAATAGGTGAGCCAGATTTCGAATTTGCTGCGGGCGGCGGGATCGTTCCGCTTGGCGGCGGCAATATCCTTTCTGAGCCTTGCAAAAAACACGGCGGGTTCCTCCTGTTTTCGGGCTTGTAACAAAAAACGCCCTTATTATTATATAAAGGCGTATGAAAGCGCGGTTCCACTTTACTTCGGGATTTCTCCCCTCGTTTCCCCGTATAACGGCGGGCGCCGCGGAAATTACTCCGACCTCGGACGAAGGAAACGCACGTTCTCCCGCGCCCGACGAAGTTCTTTCAGCAAACGAACTCCTCTCTTTGGACGAAACGACGGGGTAATCTTTCTCCCTCTCGGCAATTTATTTTCAGTTATTTTAACGCATTTATTGCGGGAAGTCAAGCAATTTTTATACGTTGGTTTCCGCCGCCCGACCCGTGAGCCGCACGATTTCGTTCAGTTCGTAGGGAGGAACGAAATAAACGTATTCTTCTCCTTCGTAAAACGCCTGTACCAGAATATAACGTTTCAGCACGTACGCTCCGCCGTCGTTCAAACGGATTTTATAGCCGCGATAACTCCCTTTGTTATACTGCGTTGTCTTGTTCCAGCCGTAAAACGCGACGCGCTTTTTTACCGTTTGCACCGCAGTTGCCGCGGGCAGACGGAATACCGACGCCCCGTCGCTTGCATACAGCGCGTCGCCTTCGCGGTAAAAACGCATTTCCTCGTTGAAATATCCGCCCCGCCGTTTTCCGTTCGGCTTCATGCGGTAACGAAAAACGAACGCGTCCGTTCTCGCGGCGGCTTCGGGCACGCCGAGCGCTGAAAAACATTCTTCGGTTACGCGCGCCGCCCGATTTTGCAATTCGGTATACGCGGAGCTCGCCTGTATGCGCGCGCTTCTCATTTTCATCAAGAGCAATCCCGCGCCGCCCGGCATAATACAAACGATTCCCATGATCAACAGCCAGATCAAGCCCGTATCCACCGTCTGCGCGAAAGTAAACGTTTCCGAAACCAGTTCGCAATAAACGGCAACGCAGATGAATCCCACCGTCACGTCCAAAAGTGCCAAAACGCTGAACCACGCCGGCATGATCTTTTTTTCCGCCGCCAAGCGTTCTTCCCGCACTTCGCGGAGCTTGCGGGAAAGTTCGCTTTCCAGACGGCGTACGATCAGCTTGCTGCCGTCGTATGCTTCCGTTTCCAAGTTCCGCGCAAAAACTTCCGTCATAGCGATTCCGTTTGCGCGCGCTTCTTCATCGGAAGATTGGTTATTTTATATTCCGCAAGGCAATTGTCGCGCATTTCTTCGTTGAAAATTTTCTGCTCGATCAGATACTGCACGACGACGTCGCGCACGCTCTCCGCATCCATCGAATAGCCGCACACGTTCAAAAGGTTCTGCACGTCCTGCGACTGCATACGGCACACGAGCGCCAACGCAAGCACGACGTTCTTTTCGGGATAGAGTTTACCCTTTACGATTTTTTGCCAAAATAACGGTTCGATATTCAGTTTTTCGCCCGCTTCTTCCGCCGTAGCGTTACAATGCTTTAACGCAACGGGCAACACCTTCGAAAACGTATATTTTTGAAAGCGGTCTGAAAATTTTTCGCGCAGGGTACGGAAGCGGAACGAAAACGTAAAATCCGTATCCACCAAGTTTTTTTTGAGCGCTTGCAATATTTCGTCTTTGTTCTTCTGATACGCGATGCGCATTTTCGAAGAATCCTTGCGCGAAAGGTTACCGTCCTTGCCGATATAGAGCATGTCGGGCATTTTATACCCTTCGATCGCGCTGATCCGCGTATAATCGGAATACTGCGCGCAGAAGTATTCGTCGAGCGCTTTCAAGTAAGTTTCCATACCGATATTATAACTTAGCAAAAGTAAAATAGCAAGCATTTCGCCCGAATTCTTCATCGGGCACGCATATTCGGGCTGTTTTTGTTAAGTTTTTGCATTGAAAAATCACGATGAACGAAAAACACCGCTTTTTTCTGTGCAATCTGCTACTTTTGTAAAATTCTGCAATTTTCTCTTGCTTTTTTTCAGTTTGCGTGTTAAAATTTATCATGAGAAAATACATATGGAGGCGTATCTTATGAAGAGAGAACGTATTGAAGAAATCGCCGAACTTTTGGATAAGCGCGGCAAACTGACGTTGGAACAGCTCGACGAGTTTTTCCCCAACGTATCGCAGATGACGCTGCGCAGGGATTTGTTTCAGCTCGAACAGCAGGGGCGCATTATCCGCGTGCGCGGCGGCGCGATGTCGGTAAAAGAAGTGCAGAAAGTTTCGGGCGAACCGTACACCAAAAAAACGACGATCCACACCGACGAAAAAATAAAAATCGCGCAGAAAGCCGCGAATCTGATCGACGAAAACTGCTCGCTGTTTATCGACGGCGGCACGACGGCGATGTATCTTGCCAAAGAAATTCCCGACGTGCGCATTCACGTGTTCACGAACGGGCTTGCCGTGGCGATCGAACTTTCGCAGAAAAAGAATTTAAATGTGACGATGATCGGCGGACAGGTGATGAAAGACAACCTTTCCACCGCTTCCCCCGTCGCCCGTTCGTATTTCGACAACACCAACTTCGAACTCGCCATCATTTCCACCTCGGCGTTCACGCCCGAAAACGGATTCTCCTGTTCTTCGCAGATCGAAGCGGATCTTTTGAAGATGGCGCGCGCGAAAGCAAAATCGATGTACATGATGCTCGACAGTTCCAAAATCGGCAAAGTCATGCCTTACACCTTTGCGCGGATCGAAGACATCGACGTGCTGATCACCGACGACAACCTGCCTACAGATTTGAAAAATCTGTTTACGCAAAAGAATATCGTCGTAATTTAACCGCTGAATCAACGAAAAAACGGCTTGTGAACAAGCCGTTTTTTTTAATATTTCGATAAGCCGAGGATATAGTCGCTCGTCACGTCGAGCACGCGGCAGAGCGCGGCAAAGGTATCGAGCGCGGGAAAAATATCTTTCTTCATGTATTTCGAAACCGTTTGCGGGGAAACACCGATTTGTTCCGCAATCGTTTTTTGCGGAATGCCGCTGCGGTCGATGCATTCCCTGAGCCTGCGCTGAATCTCTTTTAACTCCACGATTATCTCTCCCTCTTCAAAAGTTTTCGCTTTTGTGCAAAAAATATCGCATAATATGCGATATTTTGCTTGACAATCGTATATTGGGTGATTATAATGTCGGTAAGCTTTCTTTGCGGAAAGCCAGTGAACAATCGACTAAATTTTCTTTCCCCCCGGATTGAGATTCGTTACGTTCACGGAAGCGCGCACTGCGCGCTTTTTTTCGTAATAAAGCAACGCCCGCGCGGTTTTCCCGCGCGGGCGTCTTCTTAAATCTTTTTTACGCTTCGCAATTCTTTTTCAGCGTTGCAAGGCTTTCTTTGAGCTCGACGGGAAGTCTGTCGCCGAACTGTTCGTAGAAGCCGGCGATTTCGTCCGCTTCCGCGCTCCAGCGCTTCTTATCGACGTAGAGGATTTTTTCCAACGTCTCTTTGGAGCAATCGAGCCCTTCGAGATCGATATCTTCCGCATGCGGCACGTAGCCGATCGCCGTTTCGTCCGCTTCCACCGCGTTCGCGCAGCGTTTTAAAATCCAGTCGAGCACGCGCATATTGTCGCCGAATCCGGGCCAGAGGAATTCTCCGTTTTCGTCCTGACGGAACCAGTTTACGTTAAAGATCTTGGGCGGGTTGGTTACCTTCTTGCCCATTTCGATCCAGTGCGCGAAATAGTCCGCCATATGATATCCTGCGAACGGCTTCATTGCCATCGGATCGTGGCGGAGCACGCCGACCGCGCCGGTCGCCGCCGCCGTCGTTTCCGAACTCATGATCGAACCGACGAACACGCCGTGATTCCAGTCGCGCGACTGGTATACGAGGGGCGTCGTGGTTGCTCTTCTGCCGCCGAACACGATCGCGTCGAGCGGAACGCCCTCTTTGGAATTGAACATATCCGAAAGGCAGGGGCAGTTGACGGCGGGCGCAGTGAAACGGGAATTCGGGTGCGCCGCTTTTACGCCGCTTTCGGGCGTCCATTCGTTCCCAAGCCAGTCGATAAGATGCTCTGGCGCGGGTTTGGAAAGCCCTTCCCACCACACGGTATTGTCTGCGGGGTTAATTGCAACGTTGGTGAAAATGGTGCCTTTCTTGGTTGCGGCAAGCGCGTTGGGATTGCTCTTTTCGTTGGTGCCGGGCGCAACGCCGAAGAATCCGTTTTCGGGATTGACCGCCCAAAGTCTGCCGTCTTTGCCAACGCGGATCCAGGCGATGTCGTCGCCCACGCATTCCACGCGATATCCCTTTTCCAGATAGTGTTTGGGCGGAATGAGCATGGCGAGGTTGGTTTTTCCGCAAGCGGAAGGGAACGCCGCGGCAAGGTACTTCTTCGTGCCGTCGGGATAAGTTACGCCGAGAATGAGCATGTGCTCCGCCATCCAGCCTTCGTTCTTACCCAGATAGGAGGCGATGCGGAGTGCAAAGCATTTTTTGCCGAGCAGCACGTTTCCGCCGTATGCGGAGTTGACCGAAATGATCGTGTTGTCTTCGGGGAAGTGCATGATGTAACGTTTTTCGGGATCGACGTCGCACTTACAATGGAAGCCCTTAATGAAGTCGCCCTCTTTGCCGAGCGCTTTGTAGCAGTCGATTCCGACGCGGGTCATGATCGCCATGTTCAGAACGACGTAAATCGAATCGGTTACTTCGATCCCGATTTTCGAAAACTCGGAACCCACGACGCCCATGGAATAGGGAATCACGTACATGGTGCGGCCTTTCATCTTCCCTTTGGCAATGCCGCGGCAGAGCGCGTAAGCTTCTTCGGGGGACATCCAGTAATTGTTGGGGCCTGCGTCTTCCTTGTTTTTGCAGCAGATGAACGTGCGCGCTTCCACGCGGGCGACGTCGTTTTCCGCCGTGCGGTGATAATAACAGCCGGGAAGTTTTTCCTGATTCAAACGAATCATTTCCCCCGTTTTGACCGCCTCTTCGCGGAGCGCGGCGAGCTGGCTTTCGCTCCCGTCGATCCAAACGATTTCGTCGGGCTGCGCAAGGTCGGCGCTATCCTTTACGAAATCGAGCACTTTCCGGTTTTCGGTAAGAGCTTTCATTGTTTTTATTCCTCCTGAAATTTTTAACGCATTGATCGGGGTTGTCGAAACTTCCCCATTTTGTTACGATATTATTATACCACCAAACTTCCCGATTGTAAACAAAACGGAGTGAAAATCCGACAAAGAAATTTTCACTCCGTTTTTTGCAATTTTTTTGAAATCAAGCGTCTTGCACGCGTACGTAGTCGCCCGTATCGGCGTCCTGAAAGACGACGTAAAATCCCTCTTCGTCGGAAAACTGCGTACGCGGAACGAAGACGCCCCGCTCTTTGACTTCGGCGGGCGGTTCTTCCTTCGCTTCCACCGCCACGCACAGATAGCGCGGCGTTCCTTCCTCGTAAATCACGCCGAGGAGCGCGCCCTCGGAATTCACCCATTCGGACATCGGGAAAATCGCTTTCAACCGTTCGTCGCGCGGGAATTTCGCAAACGCTTCGTCCAACTTTGCCTTTACTTCGTGGTAGTACGCGAGGGTGCCGCGCGCCGCGGGGTGCGGAGGATCCGCGTCATCTTCGCAAGCCGTCTGCCCGTTTTGCTGCGTTTCTTCTTCACTGCCAGCAACAGAACCGTCATCCGCATCGCTTTCGGATACGGCGAAATAATCGGTTGCGGCGATCGCCTCGTCGTCGTATTTTCCTCGAAAGCAGTCTTCGGTTCCCTCCGTGCAGGCGGTTTCCGTCGCTTCCGCCGCAGGCGCTTCCGCAGTCCGTTTGCTCTTTTTTCCGCCTGCCGCTGCGCGCTGCTGATTGACTGCGGAAAGCAACACCGCGTAATCGCGCGGCGCTTCCCCGCAGCCGCCGTACGCGATCGGCTCCGCTTCCCCGCGCACGAAACACAGCAACGCCGAAAATCCGCGCTGCAACGAGGGCGCTTGCGGAATCCTGATCGTATATTCCAATTCGACACAATACGTTTCTCCGTTCACCCACACGGCAAGGCAGTATCTGCCGTCCGTCACGGGCGCGATTCCCGCAATTTTGGGAATCACCGTTAGATCGCCCCCCAACCGTTCGGCGTAGACCGCGCCCGTCAGCGCGCCGCCGTCGGCGGAAAAGCCTTTTTTGATTTGTTTTAACACGCAGACGCGTTTTTCGTATGCCATGAGTTTCTCCTTATAAAGATGTATTCATGATTGTATCATACGCGCACGGTCGAATTTTGTGATATTTTTACGGATTCATTCACAATCGCGCGAAACGGTCTCCCTTCTTTACGATTACAAAAACAGCGCCCCGTCGGAATCGGAGCGCTGTCGTATGACTATATTATAAAGAAAATAAATCGTCCGTGCCTGCAACGCGGCTTTCGGTTGCAAGCGTCAGACATTTTTCGGTATCCGCGATTTTTTTGCATTCGCTCTCTTTTACGTAAAAAATGCGTCTGCCGTTGGTACAGTAAATTCCGCCGTCTTTGCATAAATCGTAATCGCAGATTCCGCTCTTGATCGTTTCCGGCGTTTTTCCGTTGAGTTTTACAAGCTGCCAGCTGAGCGGAATGAAGCCGTATTCTTTGTCTTTCTTCTTTTTATTGCGCTTCATTTCTTTTTCCGCTTCGATCAGGTTGCCGTCGATGATCAGTTTCTTCGAATCGATATCCCGTCCTTTTGCGGGATTGTTCCCGCCCGAAGTGAGCGATTTGCCCGTAAACATAACCACGAACGTCTGCACAAACATAACGATCGCCTGCAGAATACGGTAAGGGAACAACAGGATATCCAAAAAGATATTTCCGCCGTGTTTTTCTTTGTTGGGACGGCGGATACAGTAAACCGTTCCGTCCGCCGCTTGCCGCGGTTTGACGAAAGAATATTTTCGGTCGCCGACGAGTTCGGTAATTTCCATCGTGGAAAGATCGATCGCGCAAATGCTTGCCGGCGCGTACTTGCCCGAAAATTCGCCGTTGGACGTTCTTCCCACGCCCGCACTGTCAAACAGCAATTTATTCGGATTTTGTTCGGAAAAATGCGGATTCGCGTCGCGCGAATCGCCGCTTGTAAGCGTTTTCAATTCGGAATTTTCAAGCCCGAGAATGCCGACGTCGGAAGTCACGTCGTTCCCGCCTACGGTTACGGCAAGTTGATTTCCCGCGCGGTGCAACGAATCGATGAATTCCCCGTTCAAAGAAATGACGTGATTTTCGCGCACGTTTTCTGCGGAAAGTTCTTTGCGGTACACGCCCGAAGAGCCGTTTACGGTAAACGAATACAGCACTTTTTCGCCGTCCCACTGCACGCCGTTGATGCACGCGAATATTTTTTCGTTTTTTCGGTTTTGATACCTTTCGTAATCGCCGCGGAACCGCGCGCCTTCGCCCGCATACTTCCATTCGTCGTTGCTCTTCTTTTTTTCGGAATATTCGCGATATCTGGTAATAAATTCGCTCTCGTAATACGCGACTTTCTCTCCGTCGAAGACGCCGATCCTTTCTCCGTCGCCGAACACCAGTTTTTCCATTTTGATCTCCTCAATCCACAAAGATTACGGGCACGTTCTTTTCGCGGGCGTACCGCACCGTATAAGCCGTTCCTCCCGTTTCCTGATTGCAATGCGCAAGCACGGCGTCGCTGCGATCCACCATATAACGGTTTCGCGCAAGATAACATCCGTTGCAATATTTTTCGAACAGCACCGTCTTGCGGTCGCACCAACACAGCAGCGCGCGGTATTTTTGCTTTTCCGAAGCGGAAAAAGCGGACTCCTGCCCTTTGAACGGAATGCAGGCTTCGATGAAAATGCGGTATTTTTGTTTTAAATTGACAAGACATTCGAGCGCAGCCAGATCGAATCCCGCCGCCATACCGCAAAAAAACGTGTCGTACCCTTCTCGGACGAGCGCTTCCAGCCGATCGTAAAGACTGTTTTCGTTAAAATTGCCGTCCAGCGTACGGTGTCCCGTCAGGGCGCAGGCTTTGTTCATACGATCGGATTTTTCCGCTCCTTTCCGTTTCCGCGCGGATATTTTTCGGGTGTATTTTTTATTTTCTGAACGACCACGAGCGTTCTTTCTCCGAAATTTTCGGGAAGTTCGTAACAAATCGCCTGCGCGTCCTTTCCTCCGAGCAAACCGATCGCACGCTTTGCTTCGGCGATTTCTTCCTCCGCGCGCCCCTTATACGCAATCATTTCGCCGCCTTTTCTGACGAGCGGCATGCAATATTCGGCAAGCGTATTGAGCCGCGCAACCGCGCGCGCACAGCATACGTCGAATCGTTCCCTCATCGCGCTCTCTTTCCCAGCTTCTTCCGCCCGCAAATTACAGACGGTGACGTGCGGCAAATTTAGTTCCTTTGCGCAAGTACGCAAAAAATCGCACTTCTTTCCCGTACTTTCGATGAGCGTAAAATGCAAATCTTCCCGCGCGATGCAAAGCGGCAACGAAGGAAACCCTGCGCCCGAGCCGACTTCGGCAACTCTCGCGTTTTTCGGAAATAAAAATTCCCCCGCAAGCGAATCGTAAAAATGTTTTATCAACATTTCCTTTTCATCGAGAATGGTCGTCAGATTGTATTTCCCGTTATACGCCAACAATAATTCGCGAAATCGTTCGAATTTTTCTTTCTTTTCGCGGTAAATTTCGTTAATTTTTTCAAAATCGGGCATCTTTGTGATCATATTCCGATTATATCACGAAACTTTCATTTTATCAACGGTTTGTGGAAGAATGAACCCGTTTTTTTCCACACTGTGGATGAATGTGTGGACAGTTCGTCGTTTCATAATTCTTTCCTTTTCCGTTTGAAATTTTCCTTTTTTCGCGTCTGTCGATAACCTGATTTTTCCACAACTTGTCCACACGGTTGTCCCCAAAATGAAAATCGGGTTATAATTCGTAAAAATACGGGAAATTGCTTGAATTTTTTCCGTTTTTTCGCTATAATAAAGAAAATATTCGGCGAGTATGCGGCAAATAAACGGCTTGTCCACATTTCCACACGCCCTAATACTATTATTTATATATTTATTATTATATAAATTCAACCGATAAGGAGAAAACTCATGAAATTTATCTGCGACGGGCTTACGCTTTCGGAAGCGGTCATGAAGGTGAGCAAAGCTTGCGCCGTAAGAACGACGGCGCCCGTAATGGAATGTATTAAAATTTCGACTCTGCAGGACGAAATTACGCTGCTTGCAACGGACGGGGAACTTTCCATTCAAAAGAGCGTAAAAGCGGAAATTCTGGAAAGCGGCGAAATTTGCATTCCCGGAAAACTGTTCGCGGATTTTCTTTCCAAACTGACCGACGAAGAAGTTTGTATTTCTACGGCGGAGAAAGGAATGGCGATCTCTTATCGGGATTCGGGAACTTCGATGCAGACGATCCGTGCGGAAGAATTCCCCGAAATCAATCTGGAAATCGGCGAAAATTATTTCGTGATGAAACAAGGCGTTTTAAAAAAGATCATTGCACAGACGACGTTCTGCTGCGCGCAGGACGACGCGCGTCCCGTTTTAAAGGGATGTTTGATGGAATTCGGCGATCATCTTGAAACGGTCGCTCTCGACGGATATCGCCTTGCGCTCTGCAATGCGGGAATTATCAGCAAGAGCGGAGAAAAGAGCATCATCTGCCCCGCAAGAACGTTGAGCGAAATTGCAAAAACGCTGACGGAAGACGAAAAAGAAATTACCTTATATACGCAGGGCGGAATGCTCATGGTCAAATCGGACGGAATGGTGATCGTGTCCCGTTTGTATCAGGGCGAATTTATCCGCAAAGAAAACGTGATTCCGAGCAGTTTTTCCACATACGTGACGTTCCGCCGCGACGAACTGATCGCGAGCGTGGAACGCGCGGCGATTTTGATTCGCGGCGATAAAAATAATCTGATCACGTTGGAAATCGACGCAGCGTCCGTTACCGTATCTTCCGTTTCCGAATTCGGAAAGGTTGCTGAAAGCGTTTCCGCACAGACGGAAGGCGTGGAACTGAAAATTTCGATGAACGCGAAATTCTTGCTCGACAGCTTGCGCGCACTCGAAGAAGAGGAAATCGTGATCTCTTTTAACGGCGCGATTTCCCCCTTTATTCTGCAAAATAAACAAAAGAAAGAAAACCTGTATCTCATATTGCCCGTGAGAAACGCTTCGTAATCGCTTGACGGACAAGCCAAAAAACCGTATAATCAAGAAAAAAAACTTAGGAGTATCGAAATATGAAAAGAACTTATCAGCCCAAGAAGAGACAGAGAAGCAAGGTGCACGGCTTCCGTCAGAGAATGAAGACGCAGGGCGGCCGCAACACGTTGAAGAGAAGAAGAAACAAAGGCAGAAAACACATTTCCGCGTAACCGATGAAATATCTGCGGATCAAGCGGAAAAAAGACATTACCCGAATCTTGAAAACGGGAAAACGCGCGCATGCGGAAACGGTTACCGTGATTTATCTTGCGTCCGAACAGACACAGATGGCGGTTTGCGTGGGAAAAAAGTACGGCAAAAGCACGCAGCGAAACCGGATTAAACGGTTGCTGCGCGAAGCGTTCCGTTTACAGACGGAACGGAATTTGCCCTATTCGTTTTTATTGATGCCGCGCGTGAAAGAAGAATACGCGTTTGCCGCTTTCTATCGGGATATCGGGAAAATTCTGAAAAAGGAACGATTGATTGAACGTCAACATCCGAACGTTGCTGAAGCAGAACAAAACCTATCTGCGGAAAAACGTATTTAAACCGTATTTAAAAGCATTCTGCATCCGCCTGATCTGTTTTTATCAAAACCATCTTTCCCGCCACACTTGTATGTATTCCCCCACTTGTTCGGAATACACGAAGCGGTGTATCAACAACTGCGGTGTAACGGCGGGTATTCTTTTGGGCGCATGGAGAATTTTGCGGTGTAATCCCTTTTCGAAGGGAGGAATCGATCCTGCGCCGGAGCCGTTCTTGAAAAAGAAATGGCTCATTTGACATGAGGAGATAAAATGTTTTCTTTTTTAAACGCTGCTACAACGGATTTTACACTCCTCGAAGAAGGGTATAAAATCGGGCTCGATTGGCTTGGCCAGTTTGCGCGCGTCATCATCGAAGGAATCGGGATTATCGGTCTCGGCATCATCGTATTCGCGCTCATTCTCAAAGCGATCACCCTCCCCTTCGATATTTATCAGCGCGTAAAAATGCGCAAACAGACGCTGATCATGCGTCAGATGCAGCCCGAACTCGAAAAATTGCAAAAACAGTACGCCAACGATAAGAATATGTACAGCCAAAAGATGATGGAACTGTACAAAAAGAACGGATACAGCATGCTGGGCGCGTGTCTTCCGATTATTATTTCGATGGTGATTCTGATCGTTGCGTTTCAGGGGTTCAGAACGTATTCGAATTATGCGAATCTGAAAATGTACGTCGATATGTCCGGCGCATACAACGGAGCGCTTGCCGAATACATCGTGGACGGGAAAGATTATCTGAAAGAAGTCGCCGAAAATCAGACGGATTGCTACGAGATCGACCTTTCGGAATGGACGAATGAAAACGGCGTATACACGCGAACGGAAGAGAACGTCGTTTATACGATCACGACGGATTCCGAAAATAAGCAGACGATGCGCGTGGAATCGACTTTGACGGAAAAATGCCTGTTTTATACCTATTCGCTGGAAAATACCGACAGCAAGGGCAACTATCTCGTCAAAAAGGGATATAAAATCGATATCGAAAAGCTTTGCGCGATTCCCGATGCAAAGACGGCGATCGATCAGATTATCGCCGATTCCAAAGAGGCGGAAAACGAAAAGAGCCTTGAAGTCGCGTGCCGCGAATATATGGTGAAAATCGGCGCGACGGGCGCGAAAGCATGGTATACCGATAAAGACGCCCGCAACGACGCGCGCTTTTTGTGGGTAAAGAACGTTTGGTATCCGGACGTTTCGTACAGTCACCCGATTCAGAGCTATAAAAAGTTTGCGGAACAGTTCAACAACAGCAAAGTAACCCTGCAAAACGGGGAAAAAGTTTCTCTTTCGGCGGTATTCGACGAACAGAAATACAATAATTTGATTTCCGAACTTACGGCGGAAACCAAAGCGCCGAACGGTTACTTTATTTTGATTATACTTTCGATCGGTTTGATGGTGCTTTCGCAGTTTATTTCCATGAGAAGCCAGAAAGAAAGCAACAAATATCAGACGGTAGACGGCTCGGGCGCGCGCACGCAGAAAATCATGCTCGTAATGATGCCGATGATTTATGCGATCTTTGCCTTTATGTACAGCGCGGCGTTCTCGATTTATATGGTAATGAGCAGTTTCGTTTCCATTCTCGTAACGCTCCTTTCCAACCTGATCATCGGGCACGTGTTCAAAAAGAAGGAACAGGCGGAAATCAAGCAAAAATATACCCGTACGCTGCCCTGGATGAAGCAAGAGAACCAAAACGAGAAAAAAGGCAAGAACAACAGAAAAAAATAATTCTGAAAGAGGGATAAACGATGGACAATAAGGAATTTACCGGAAAAACGGTAGAAGAAGCCGTAGAAGAGGGATTGAAGGAACTGAATCTGACCGCGGAAGAAGTAGAAGTAACCGTTTTGGACGAAGGGAAGAAAAAATTGTTCGGTTCCGTTCCCGCGCGCGTGAGCCTTACCCCGAAGACGAAAAAGACGGACGGAGAACGCGCGGTAAAATTTCTGGAAGGTCTGCTTGCGCAGCTCGGCGTTTCGGCTCAGCCCGAATTAGTGGGAGAAGAAGAGAAAATCGAAATCAATCTTTCTTCCGAATCCGTAAAAGGAATTATCGGAAGACGGGGTGAAATCATCGACGCAATTCAGATTCTTGCGGGCGCGGTTGCAAACACCGGCAGAAGAGATTATAAACGGGTCGTCGTGGATTGCGGAAATTACCGTGAAGAGCGGGAGGAAACCCTCAAACGCGTTGCCGAAAAACTCGCGGCGAAGGCCGTGCGCATCGGAAAGCGCGTAAGACTGGAACCGATGAATCCTTACGAAAGACGGATTATTCACGCGGCACTTGCAGAAAACGGGGAAGTTACGACGAAGAGCGAGGGAAAAGAACCCGCCCGTTTCGTTGTGATCATTCCCAAAAATATGAGAAGAAATGACCGCTTTGGAAACGACAGAGGCGATAAGAACCGCCGCGGTTACGGAAACAAAGGCGGGAAAGATCGGAAATTCGGCGAAAGAAAGCCGTATCCCAAGCGTGAAATGCCTGCGGAAGGAACGCCCGAATCTTCGGGAACGAGCCTGCACCGCGATTCTTCGAACAGCGGTTATAAGAAAGGCGGGTTCAGCGGCTTCTTTGGAACTTATCTCGGAAAAGAAGACGAGACGGAAGAATAATTGAAATACCGTCTGCGGGCGGTATTTTTTCATTTAAAACAAGGGAGAGAATTCATGAAAAACCGTAGAACAGGCAGGAAAAGCGGAATCGCTGAATGGTTTGGCGAAACGTTCCGCATTCATACGAAGGAAGAATACCGCGCGTTTTTTACGCGCGGCATGCAGACGGAATCGGGGAATTGCAAAACGTATCCCTGGATGTATACCCGCGCGTTCGCGCTTTGTTTTATCTTGTTTTCTGCCATTGCGATCGTTACGGCGTTGACGGCGGAAGTGATGGCGTATATCGGGTTCCCTACGATGATGATGTTGGGCGGATTGCTTTTTAATCTTCCGATTCTCGTTCTGATTTACGAACTTTATCCGAAGAAAGACCTGAGTTTTTTGTGGCTCTGCGGCGTAACGGCGGTATGCAGCGTGATTTCCGCTGCAATCGTAAATTTCGGCTATTTTTTCGTGAGAATCTCCAACGAATGGCTCGGCGTGTTGTGGACGGCGGGGCTGGAAGAGTTTGCAAAGGCAGTTCCTTTGATCGCGGCGCTCCTTCTTTTCAAAAAGCGCGTTCCGATGCAGGGATTTGTGATCGGCGCAGCCGTCGGTGTGGGAATGTCTTTTTGCGAAGATCTGGGTTACATTTTTTTGAGTTCGGTCAATAACGGCGTGAGTATGCCCACCGCGATGTTTATGACGTTACTGCGCGCGTTTACTTCGATTGCAGGACACGTTGTTTGGGCGGGAATCGTCGGCTGGGCGTTCGTTAAATTTCGGCGTCCCCTGCTCAATTTCCGTTTTTGGTTGTTCTGTCTGTTCAGCGTAGCGCTGCATTTCCTTTGGGATATTCCGCTCGGCGGACTTTCGACGTTCGGAATGATTGCCGCCGTATTTGCAGGGCTTCTGACGTTTGAAAAAATTTGCAAAAAAGAAAGACGGATTTTGCTTGAAGCGGAAATCGAAGCCGAAGAAACGCAAGCGATGATTTCGGAAACGGAAACCGTTGTTCCGGCGCGGGAGTACCATGGCGCGGGAATTTCCGCAACGGCGACGGCGCTTGCGCTCGGAGTAATTGCCTGTCTGTTCTGCGGGCTGGGCGTGAAAGGCGGTTTTGAAAGCGCGTACTACGAAACGGCGGAACAATTTGTCGCAGCGGTTCAGGACGGGTTGACGCTAAATGCGGAAGACAGAGCGTACGATTCCGCGCAGGAGCATTTTGCGGAGTATACCGAAGAAGGGACGCTCGTGAAAGTAACGCAGCTTGTGACGGACGGCGAATATCGGTACTATTACGTTTATTCGGCAGGCGAAACCTTCTCGCTCGATTCCGTAACGGTAGAAATCGACGGAATCCGTTACGAGCGGAAAACCGTTTCCGCCGAAGAAGAAGTTAAATATTTTCCCGTGCTTTCGGGAATCGGCGACGCGTACTACGATTCCGCGGAAGAGGATTTTATCGTCGAACGCAACTTGCCCGTTTCCTTTGACCGCACGACGTCGATCGCATGCGGGGCTGCGGCGGGCGGAATCGTCGCCGTCGGAACGGGAATTACCGTTACGTTAGCTTGTCTGAGAAAAAAACGCGCGTAAAATTCCGCAAAAAACGAGAAAATGAGAAAAAACCGCCGTAAGAATTAACTTACGGCGGTTTTTTTGCCCGATTTTAGTTCTCTTCAAGCCATTTTGCGGCGTTTGCCTTGGTAAACGCCGTAATTTTTTCCTTCGCGTATGCGGATTCCGCACCGCCGTACGTGTAAAGGAAATAATCTCCTTCGGCAGTCTGATACATCGTCGTTTCATATCCGGCGGGATCTCCGTACCAACCGTGCGTCACTTTTTTAACGATCGTTGCTTTTTCGGTATCGTAAGTCTTGGTTTTCGTGGTTTTAATCATGGGTTTCTCCTTTTCTTAATGAACAATATTGTACGCGTTTTGTACAATTTCGTCAACGCATGGCTGTTAAAAATTGGTAAACGGGAAAAACCGTGATATATTCACAAAAAAATTTTTTGCGCCCCGTGTTTTATGTTAGGCGTTAACAATTTTACGGATTTCGTTTTCCCGAATGGAAAGCGAAGCGATCGCGTCGGCAATGGTTTCCGCCATCGAATACACCATATTCAGGCGCGTAAGATTTAACAGCGAGTAGGAAAAAGCGGATTTCCGCGCGACGATTCCGAGAACGGAAACGTCGCCCACTTTTCCCAAACGTTTGTTTGCGCCGGAACCGGGGCGAAGCGAGCTGCCGGAAACTTTAATCAAACCGACGTCGGAATCTTCGCCGACGGCGGCGTCGACCGCGATAATTTTACTGCCCGGGTGCGTTTTTCTTAAAAAATCGTTAACGTACTTAACTTCTTTTGCCGTGACGGGCGTTTTCAACGTGCCGTATACGAATCCGCAAAATTCTGCGCCCTTTCGTTTTAAGAGCGTGCCCGTGATCGGACCGAGTGAGTCGCCTACGGCAAGATCGCTTCCGATGCATAGAACGACGGGGGGCGCAGCGCTTTCGCCGAGACAGCGTACCAGCGCCATCATGAGGCCCGTTTCCGCCATAGAGTTATAAAAATGAAATGCGTAGTCCATAATTCCTCCGAAATCTGTTTGATTATGCCCCCTAAAAAGGATTTTATAACAATCTTGCCGAAAAACGTTTGGCAATTCGCGGAAACGGTGGTATAATAATGACACGATAAACGGGAGGCTCTTTGTGGCTTGGATATTAGACGTAATTTTAATCGTTATGCTGATACTCGGCATATTTTTGGGCGCAAGACGGGGATTCGTTGCGGGCGTCTGTAAATTAGCCGGCACGATCTTTGCGCTTGCCGTCGCCTTTGCCTTTTGCAATTCGTTTCAAGTGACGCTGGAAGGATGGTTCGGTTTGACGACCGCACTCGCGGGAGCGATCGGGAATGAGAAAATTGCGGGATTTCTGGCGATCGGGATCAGCTTCTTCGTATTGCTGACCGTCGTAAAAATCGGCGCATGGCTGATCGGAAAGTTCGGAACGGCGTTGGTCGAAAAGGCGCGTCCGCTTGCGATCGTCAACTGTTTTCTCGGCGGGTTGCTCGGCATTTTAAAAGCGGCGATTGTCGCGTTTTTGCTGCTTACCGCTTGTAAGTATCTGATCGATTGGCTTCACTTGCAGGCGATGTACGATTTCATTACGTCGAGTACCGTTGTGGGGGCGATCTTCCAGTGGGAATGGTTTTTGGAAGCTACCACGTTTTCCTTCCTCGGGTTCAACAAATAAAAAATACGGTTTCAACGCGCTGTTTCGGCGCGTTTTTTCTTGCAAAAAAGTCGGAAAAACCGATTAAACCAACAAAATGTCAACGCGCCAAATGTTTCACGTGAAACATATAAAATCGGCGAAAATTTTTCGGCATGTTTCATGTGAAACATTAAAACGGCGATTTTTGCTATGCGTCCCCTTGTTTTTGCTTGAAAATACGTATATTTCCGAAACTTTTGTGATAATTATGAAAAAGAGGAAAGAATTGTCAACAAACACTTGATTAAAATGAGAACCTATGTTAAAATAATAACGTTTTTAAAGCCGCATACTATATACGGCAATATCATTTATATCAAAAAGGAGACGTATTTTGAGTAAAGCAGTAAAGACGGTGATTATCGTCGTTCTGATTGTGATTCTGGGCATCGGTGCTTATTTCGGGATATCCGGTATCGCAAAGAATAACAAAAAGATTTCGATTACGGAATTCGAGGAGCGTATCACGGATCCCCGCGGGGATACGGACGATGCGACAAACGGTAAGTACGCGGACAAAGACCAGATCGTCAAAATTTATATCGACGGCTATACCGTTTACGGATATAAGAGCGTAAAATCAAAAAATTATGATTTTTGGGCGTACGCACCCAATCTCCATACGGCGGAAGGCTGGGGAGCGATCGTAAAAGAATGGATCGACGAGTACGGTCTGGAAAAAGTAGAATATTCCAACCCAAACGCAGGAGCGGGGTGGGGGAACGTAATCTATATTGCGATTCTCGTCGTAGGAATCGTTGCGTTCGTGCTGATTCTTCGGGCAACGAGCGGCGGCGGTGGGAAAGTGATGAACTTCGGCAAGACCAAAGCCAAAGTTTCGACGAATTTGAAAGTGCGCTTTTCTGACGTCGCGGGTGCGGAAGAGGAAAAGGAAGAATTAAAAGAAGTCGTAGAGTTTTTGCGCAGCCCGAAAAAGTTTTCCGATTTGGGCGCGAAGATTCCGAAAGGTGTCCTGTTGGTCGGCCCTCCCGGAACGGGTAAAACGCTGTTTGCCAAGGCGGTTGCGGGTGAAGCGGGCGTTCCTTTCTTTTCGGTGAGCGGTTCCGATTTCGTAGAAATGTACGTGGGCGTCGGTGCGTCGCGCGTGCGCGATCTGTTTGATCTTGCGAAACGCAATCAGCCGTGCATTATCTTTATCGACGAAATCGACGCGGTAGGGCGTCAACGCGGCGCGGGGCTCGGCGGCGGTCACGATGAACGCGAACAGACGCTCAACCAGATTCTCGTACAGATGGACGGGTTCGACACCAACGAAGGGGTTATCGTGATTGCGGCAACCAACCGTGCGGATATTCTCGACAGCGCGTTGCTTCGTCCAGGACGGTTTGACAGACAAATTTACGTCAACCTTCCCGACGTGAAGGGCAGAGAAGCGATTTTAAAGGTGCATGCGCGAAACAAACCGCTTGCTCCCGACGTAAACTTTAAAGTGATTGCGCGCATTACGAGCGGATTTTCGGGCGCGGATCTTGCAAACCTTTTGAACGAAGCGGCGATCCTTGCCGCGCGCGCGGGAAAGAATATGATCGGAAACCTCGAACTTTACGAGGGAATCAATAAGGTAATTATGGGGCCGCAGAAAAAGACCCGCGTGGTCACCGAAGCGGACAAAAAATGTACGGCATATCACGAAGCGGGGCATGCGATTTTGGCGAAGCTCTGCGAACATTGCGACAACGTACAGGAAGTTTCGATTATTCCGCGCGGAATGGCAGCGGGCTACACCTTGCAGCGGCCGGAAACGGATGACCGCTCGGACACTGTTAACAAACTGAACGACGACATCTGTATGGCACTCGGCGGAAGAGTTGCGGAAGAGCTTGTGATTCACGATTATTCCGCGGGAGCTTCGGGCGACATTCAGCACGTTACTTCGCGTGCAAGAAAGATGGTGACCGAGTGGGGTATGAGCGAACGGCTCGGTCCGATCGCCTACGCCAGCGGCGGACCGGTATTCTTGGGCAGAGATTACGAGGAAAGAACGGTTTATTCCGAAGAGACGGCGGGGATCATCGACGAAGAGGTAAAACGGATCGTAACCACGCAGTATGAAAGAGCAAGAAAACTTCTTTCCGAAAACCGTGCGATTCTTGACAATATGGCGCGCGTTCTGGTGGAACGCGAAACCATTTATACGGCGGAAGTCGATATGCTCATGAACGGCGCGGACTATAAAGAAGTGCTTGCCTATATGGAACAGCACGATAAAGATCAGCCAGACAACCCGTTCGGCTCGGCGGCTGAAAATATTGTTAAGGACGAAACAAAATCCGAACAGGCAGAGAATCCTGCTCAGCCCGAACAAAAAGAGGACGGCGAAAATACCGAAGAAAAATCCGAATAAGGAGTGAGAGAATATGGGAAAGATCATTTCGTTTTCCAACCAAAAGGGCGGCGTGGGAAAAACGACGACTTGCGTGAATATGGCGGCTTATCTCGCCTATTCGGGCAAAAAGGTGTTGCTCGTCGACCTCGATCCGCAGGGGAACGCGACGACGGGACTCGGATTTACCAAAAGCACATTAAAAAAGTCCGTTTACAATGTGCTGATCGACGAAGAGGAAGCGAAAGACAATATTTTACCGACCGAGCTTTCCACCCTTTCCATTTTGCCGGCAAACATCGATCTTGCGGGCGCAGAAGTGGAACTCGTTTACAAAAAGAGTCGGGAAAAGGTTTTGAAGGGGGCGCTGGATAAAATTAAGCCAAATTACGATTACGTTTTGATCGATTGTCCGCCTTCTTTGGGCTTGATTACGATCAACGCTTTGGCGGCTGCGGACAGCGTGATTATTCCGATTCAGAGCGAATATTACGCGCTCGAAGGGCTTTCCCAGCTCATGAACACCATTTCGCTCGTGCGCCAGCATCTGAACAAAAATTTAAAGGTGGAAGGCGTCGTGCTTACGATGTACGACGGGCGTTCGCTGATCAGCAAACAGATTGCCGCGGAAATTAAAAAGTTTTTCACGAAAAAGCTGTACGAAATCGTGATCCCGCGCAATATACGGCTTTCGGAAGCGCCCAGCCACGGGAAGCCGATCCTTTTGCACGATCCCAAATGTATGGGCGCGCGTGCCTACGCGGCGCTGACCGAAGAATTCTTAGCGAAAACCGAGAGAAAAGGAGAATAAACGATGGCGAAAGGACTTGGAAGAGGGCTCTCCGCATTGTTCAGCGATACGGAAGAAGCATACGAAAACGCGCAGGGGGAAGCGGCGGCAAACGGCGGCGCGACGGAAGTGGAGCTCGATCGGGTATATCCGAATCCCGATCAGCCGAGAAAAGCGTTCGACGAAAACGCGCTCAACGATCTTGCGAATTCCATTAAAGAACACGGCGTCATTATGCCACTCGTCGTAAACCGCACCGAGCAGGGATATATGATCATTGCGGGCGAACGCAGATACCGCGCCGCAAAACGGGCGGGACTGGAAAAAGTGCCCGTTATCGTAAAAGAGATCGGCGAACGGGAAATTCAGGAAATTTCCTTGATCGAGAACTTGCAGCGCGAGGATTTAAATCCGATTGAAGCGGCGTACGGCATGAAACGGCTGATGGAAGAATTCCATCTGACGCAGGAAGTGCTCGCCGAACGGCTGGGCAAATCCCGCCCCGCGATTGCAAATACGCTGCGGTTGCTGACGCTTTCCGAGGAAGTCATCGCGCTCGTCCGCGAAGGAAAACTTTCTTCCGGTCACGCGCGTACGCTGGTAACCGTACCTGTGGAAGCGCAGGCGGAACTTGCGCGCGAATGCGTGAAAAACGGGTGGTCCGTCCGCGAAGCGGAACGCGCCGTGAAACAGTTTTTGAATCCGCCCGAAGTGCTTGCAAAGGAAAAGGAGAAAAAGAACGCCGTCGCAAGCGCCGAACTCAAACATCTCGTCGAGCGTTTGCGCGGAACGCTGAAAACGAAAGTTTCTTTGATCGGAACGGATAAGAAGGGCAGAATTTATATCGATTATTATACCCGCGACGATCTCGACCGCATCAGCGAATTGCTCGATATCATCGACAGAATGGAATAAAGCGGAATCAATTCATTAGAAAGAACGCCGTCTGAAACGACGGCGTTCTTTTACTTTTATATAAAAAAGTTAAAAAAAATTTAAAAAAATGACGTAAAAATTTAAGAAAGACCATTGACAAAGGGGGATCTCTGTGATAATATATGTGCGTACAAGAAGTGACGACGGGGGGAAAGTCATGATAATGAGGAGCATTCGCTAATTTTTTTGCTGTAATTTTTTTGCGCGCAAAAACGTTATCGGATGTCTTTTGTTTTTTTGGCGGACTTCTCGGCGGACGGCTTTCCGACGGGCGGTCTTTTTTTGTTGTTTGCGTTCCCCCAACGCAGGGCGAAACCCCGCGCCGTACGTACGAAAATTTTATCTTTAAGAGGTAAACGAATTATGAAAAAGAAAAAACTTTTGCGAAACGTATCGCTGGTTGCGCTTTCGGCAGTGATGCTGAGCGGCGTGGCGCTCGCTTCCACCGCTTGCGGAAACAAGGGCGGAAACGCCAACGCGATTTCGGTGTACATCTTTTGTAACGAGTCGGATGAACACACGAACAATACGATCTGTAAAAACTGGGAAGCAGAGTACAATCGTACGCAGAATAAAAACATTAAAGTAAACTTGACGGTTGAATACCAGAAGGGCAACTATTTTAACGGCATCAAAGACTTTTTGAAGAACGGCAGGAACGGGCTTCCCGACGTTATTTATCTTTCGCCGAAATACGTTCAGCAATATGCGGACGCGGGCTACGTTGCCGATTTATCCAAATATATCGTAAACGACGATCAGGCGGTGGAGAGCATCGGCGGATTGTGGCAGGATTCCGTTTCCATTTACGGTTACCGCAAAAACGATAAAAATTATAAACTCGGTCAGCAAATCGTTTATCGGGAAAACGGCGCCGAGGGCGCGGGATATTATACTGCGGACGGATCGCAGTCGGTCGGAATCTTCGGGTTGCCCAAAGATTATTCCAACTTTGCGATGGGGTATAATAAGAAGTATTTTTCCGATACGATGAAGGAACGCTACACCACGACGCTCGGTTCTACCGCGCGCAACGTGAAAAGCTCGAGCGAAATCGCAAAGAGCGGCTCGCAGTACGTGCAGAATTATAAGGGTTATGACGCAAACGATTCCACGAACTTCGTGGCGACTTACGCGGCGGGTGATCAGGCAGGGCAGGAAGCTCCGATTATTACGATCGGAACGCCCGTGCGCTATAAACCCTTCAATTTCTACCGCTATAACGATTATCAGAGCGCGCTGAAAGCGGGCGACCCGATGGCGGTGGCGACGAATACGTATACGATGGGAAGGGGCTATACGGTCACCATTCCCGGCTTTCCCGGCGATACGCATAACGTGAGCGAAGCTGGCAACGGAAACGTGAATACCGAGAACGCAAACGCGCCTTACGATTCTTCGCTCGTACATACCGTATTTACTTATGCCGAGTACGGCGCGCTCGTATGGGCGGTAACGTACTATCTGAATACGTTCGACTGGGATGCAAGCGATCCCACGCAAGGGGACGGCGGACTTGTTTCGGGCAACGTAAGACGTTCCATTTACGGAAGCGAACAGTACGAAGGCGCGCAGGGGAACGCGCTCTACCTGCTTCCCTGGCTCGCCTCCAACGACGGCGACTTTACCGACGTGAACACGACGAAATGCACGAACGACGGCTACGACGCGCAGACGGCGGGTACCGTTTCGGCGATTCAGGCGGCGGGCACCGATTCCGAAAAACGGCAGAAGTTAAACCTTGACGGAACGTATCGCAACGCGGACGTTCAATACGGGTTGAACAGTGCGAATTTTATGGAAACGTACGGCGCGTATCAGGAATTCGGCTCGACCTGGAACGGAAACTCCGGAAACGCGGGGGATCAGGAAACCGCAAAATCGAACGTTTCCGGCTGGGACTTCTTCCGTATGGGCGCGGCGGTATTTTACGGCGCGGGCACGTGGGATGCGGCGACGCGGAACGACGTGACCATGGACGTATTCGAATTCGGTCAAATGCCCGTTCCCGTTGCCGAAAAGTACGCGCTCTATTCGCAGGTAAAGGGCGCCGACTATACGCTGTTGACTTACAGCAACAAACCCGACGCGAAACAGTCCGGCGACGACGCAGTCAAAGACGGCGAACAGCGCGCCAACAAATCGGAAGGATTAAAGACGTATTCAAACGAAGAAATCGTGACCAACCAAATCAAACGGCAGGATAAATGGGCTGCCCGTATGGACTCAGTCGGGTACGCCGCAAACGGCAGATTCGCGGATATGGAAGAATCAAATCCCGAATACTGGAAAAACGAGGCGACGGCTTCTTTGATTCAGGCGCTCACGATCGGCGAACCGGAACAGGTTACTCTGACGTATGCGGGCGCGCAGCTTCCCAACTTCCGCCAGCAATGCACGGAATTCTTGAAATTCCAGGATCCCGCGTACCGCAACGGCGCGTTCAAGGACATGATCACTTACGAAGGATTTGCCGATACGACGGATTCCGCCGAGGGCAGAAGAATCTGGGATTACTATTATAAGGTCGCCTGTGCGATGGCGAAAGATTCCCTTTCCGGTTCGAGCAAGCGCGATCTGACCGTTGCGCAGTGGATTTCTCAGAGCGGCTTCGGCGATTACAACGGAACGGAAAACGGCGACGCTTCCAAAACGCTCCGCTACGATCCGCAGTACGGCGAAGTAAAACTGAGCGCGTTCATCGGCGGTATGGATACCAACATCTCGTTTGCAATGAAAGTGCTGCGCATGGTCGCCTTCACCTATGCGGACAGAGATCTGAACATCCGTGCCCAGTACGGCGTCAATTCCGTAAAGGATGCAACGATGTTTACGACCGAAGAGGACTGGATTACCAAACTCGACGGCGGAGCGCAGGCAAAACTGCTTGCTTATATAAACCAGAAATCGTTCACGAACGATCAGATGACGGCGGGAAGGCTCAACGACGCGACGGTCGCGCATAAGCTTGCCGACCAGAACAAAGCGACGGTTTGGACGCCCGCGGTGTACGCGGCGATCGCCGCAACGAACGCGCAGAAGGCGTTCAAAAAATAAGGCAGGTAAAAACAAAGGCGTTTTGTGGCGGCGCGGATGAAAGTCCGCGTCCGTCGGTAATGAAAAGGGGGGATAACGAAATGGAGGATCAATTGAACGCAGCCGCGGGCGAAGCGGTCGTAAACGATTCCGTTGCCGTATCCGAAGCTGTGATTCCGCAAAAGAAAAAGCGCAAACCGATCAACCAGCAAAAATTGCAGGATAACATTTGGGGCTGGGCGTTCTGCCTTCCGTTGATCGTGGGAACGGTTCTGTTCGTGTACGTTGCGCTGATCATTGCATTGTTGCTTTCGTTTACGGCCTTCAACACCAACTCGGGCGGCGTATGGGAATATCTCGGTAAACTGTTCGGCGGCGATAAGTCGGTATTCGATATGACGGCGGTCGGCGGGAAAGAGTACGACCCGTTCTACTGGTATCGGTTCGCGTTTACCGAAAACGTCTGGGCGGGCAGTAAATGGCAGGGTTCGCATTTCACCGACGAAACGTACACGCAAACGTATACGATGAACGCAATGGGCGCGACGCTGTTCAACACCGTATTTTATCTGATCGGAATTCCGATCGGCATGGTGCTTTCGATGTTCTTTGCCGTGTGCATGTCGCGCGATATCAAGGGCGGGAACGTGTTCCGCGTGCTCTATTACATTCCTTGCGTCGCGAGTACGATTGCGATCGTGTATACCTTTAAAATTCTGTTCAAGGTAGACGGACTTATCAACAATCTGCTCGGAACGAATCTTCCCTGGATGATGGACGTCAACGAAGAGTACGCCTGGAATCCGAGTATCGATACCTGGTGGAGTCAGGGGATGCTGACGAAAACCATGATCGTGATTATGGCGGTTTGGAAAGGTTTGGGCGGTACGATTATTCTGTACGTAGCGGGGCTTTCGGGCGTAAACGCTTCCACCAAAGAGGCTGCGCAGATCGACGGCGCAAACGCCTGGTCGATTTTCTGGAAGGTCACGATGCCGGACTTGTATCCCGTTATCTTCTACAACGTGGTAACGGCTGTCATCGGGGGCATGCAGATTTATGCAGAGCCCGAACTCTTCTTCCCGACGGATACTTCGATCGGACCCAATCTGATGACTTCGGGGTTCGTCAGTCTGATCTGGTTCCACGGAATCGCAAAAACGCCCGCGTACGCTTCGCAGGGCGCGGCGTACGGTATGATTCTGGCGGTGATCATCTTCGTGCTTACGCTCTTCCAGTTCTGGCTGGATTCGAGAAAAAAGGATTGAGGAGGATTCGGTTATGACAAACGAAACGGAAAACAACGTTCCCGAAAAAACTTATTCCTCTTTCCGTTACGCGCTCGGCGCGGTGCTCGCGTTTTTCGGAATTTCCACCCGCACGCATCACGCGGGGAAGAAGCGCGCAAAACTCGTCGGAGATATCGTAACGTACATCGTTCTGCTGTTCGGCGCGTTCATTATGGTCTATCCGTTCTGGTGGATGCTGGCGTCGTCGTTCGCCTGGACGTTTACCGCCTACCCCGAAGGTTCGGAAATGGCGATCAATTTCTCGCACATCGTCTGGTGGCCGCAAATCACGACGATCAACACCAACGACACCGTGCCCTACGGCGGCGCGTTCTATAACTACTACGTCGTGCTGAACGTGGCGTTCCAGACGGGCGCAATGTCCTACCTTGCGCCGATGGGGTACTGGCGGGTACTGCTCAACAATTTGCTGTATTCCGTCGTTCCCGTTGCCGTCGGCGTGATCACTTCAGCCGCAGCGGCGTTCTCGTTCGCAAAGATCAACTGGGTCGGCAGAAACAAAGTATTTATGTTCCTGCTCGCGGCGATTATGGTGCCCGGCCCTTCCATCATGACGGCGCAGTACGTCATGTATAAAAGCTGGGGTATGGCGGGCGACAGCGGGCTGGCGCTCATTATTCCCGGAATGTTCGGGTCGATCATGACGGCGTTCTTCATCCGTCAGTTTCTGTTCGGGCTTCCCACCTCCATCATCGAAGCGGCGAAAATCGACGGCGCGGGTTACTTCCGCATTTTCTGCGGATTCATTCTCCCGCTTGCGATGCCCGCGATCGTGGCGCAGGGGCTGCTCTCCTTCATGGGGTGCTGGAACAACTATCTTGCGTCCTACATTTTTATCGACAACGATTCGCAATGGATCAACTTGCCGCACGCAATGTTCCTCGTAAACCAGCGTTACGAAAACAGCAATATTGCGCCGACCATCGCGGCGTCCGTTCTTTGCGTTCTGCCCGTGCTCGTTCTCTTTGCTTGCTTCCAGAAAATGATCATCGGCTCGCTGATGTTAACCGGCTCAAAAGAATAATCCGTATCAATCCAAGGGGGGAATTATGAATAAAAAAGGAATCACTTGTATGGCACTTACGGGAATTATGGCGTTTTCCGCGGCGGCGCTCTCCGCTTGCGGAAACGAAAGTTCCGCACCGAAATACGCGGACGAAACGATCGACAGACTTTTTAAATTAAACAGCGGTTCGCGCACGGACGAGGGGAATGGAATCAACTCCACGCACGATCCCGTCGTCGTCGAAGCGAAGCGCAACGGCAAAAGCGAATTTTACGCGTTTTCTACGGATAACGATCAGTACGGCGTACAAATCCGCAAAAGCTTGAATCTCTACCGTTGGGAGCGCGCGGGCGTTGCGATCAACGGATTTACCGCGGCTACAAAGGCGCAGGACGTGCAGAATATGTACAAAAACGGCAACGCCGAATTGCAGCCCGTTTATCAGGTTTTAACGGGGATGTCGGACTGGAACAACAGTTGCTGGACGCTTTGGGCGCCCGACGTCGTTCCCGCGACTTCGAATAAAAACGCGGATGCCGACGGCGAATGGTGGCTGTACTCCTGCTGGACGTCTAAATTCGGTTCGGAGCAGTCGGTTATTTTCAAATGCAAATCGACGGAAGGCGTTACGGGACCTTATAAATACGAGGGGATCATCGTGCAGGATTCGGCGGATGACCGCAATTTAAACGAAATCGACCCCAGCGTTTTTTACGCGCCCGACGGAAAAATGTACCTTTCGTACGGATCTTATTACAGCGGATTCGGCGTGATCGAACTAGACCCCGCAACGGGACTGAGAAAAGAGGGAACGCCCTCGACGCCCGGAAAACAGATTTTAACGGGCAACGGCTTTAACGCCGAAGGTTCGGCGATCAATTACCATACGGTAGACGTCTATACGGGCGACATCGCAAACGAGGAATACGACGCGTCCAAATGGCAGAAGCAAAGCAAATATTATATGATGGGCAGTTGGGGCGCGCTTGCGTATAACTATAATATGCGCGTATGGACGAGCGACACGCCCGACGGAACTTATACTTCCGAACGGGGCGGAAGCGGCTTGCAGGTGTCCGGTACCTGGACGTGGCGGAAAGACGGCGAAGGCGTAAAGGACGGAACCACGAATTATCCGAATAAAGATAAGGATATGAATTTCTATATCCCCGGTCACAACGATATGATCACAACTTCGGACGGCGTGAACGCGATTATTTATCACGCGCGCGTTGCGGAAGCGAGAAAGGACGGAAATCCGTCGTTTGCCGAAGGCGAGCATTATCTTTATACGAGCATGTACGATTTTAATTCGAAAGGGCAGCTTGTGATCAATCCCAACCGTTACGTCGGCGAAAAAATCGGCACCGTAAATAAAAAAGATTTGCTTTCCAAAACGAACGGAAATTATTCCGCCGTTCTGATGGAATCGCACGACAATCTTTCGTATACCGAAAAAGCGGAAATCGCGCACGCGCAGGATTGTAAACTCAACGAAGACGGCACCGTTACGCTCGGCGAAAAATCGGGTACCTGGAAAGTTTACGGCGATCATTATATTTTCATCCGCCTCGACGGGCGCGATTATTACGGTTCGGTTATGCCGGCGCAGATTCGCCAGTACGACGCAACGCTCGGCTACAAAACGAACAACGGACTTACGATTTCGGCGATCGCCGCTCCGTCGGAAAAAAATCCTGAAAACGGAATTTTGTATTTGAACATGCAGTTTTAAGCAATTTCAAACGAGGAAATCAAAAGAGGGGACGGCGCCGCCGTCTCCTCTTTTCCTTATTATATATAAGCGTGAAAAATTATTTTTTATTCTCTTCGTTGATTTCTTCGTTTTCCCGTTCGTCGTTCATAAAATCGGCGGAACGCGGCTTGGGTTCCGATTTGTTTTTTGCAAACAGCATCCCCGCGCCGAACAGTACTGCGCCGCACGCTGCGATCAAAAACCATTCCCAACCGAAATAAAAACCTATAAAAACGCTTGCGGCAACGCAAACGCAGGATAAAATACAAAAAACGATTCGTAAAGTTTTCATTTTTTTCACCGCAAAATCTGAATTTATCGCACTAATTGTATCATAAAAGTATTTGAAACACAATAGATTGTGGTCGACAAAATTTTGAAAAAAATTCTAAAAAAAGTTAAAAAATTTTGCGAAAAACAGTTGACACCGTTATGCGTTTGTGATATTATGTACAAGCTGTCTGCGAGAGATACAACAAAATATCGGTTTTACGAACCAAATTTAAAAAAATTCGAAAAAAATCGAAAAAAGTTGCAAAAATCGCTTGACGAAGATAAGTTACTTATGATATAATAGGCAAGCTTACTTCGCGACAAACGGAGAGCCCGAACTGTTGTTCGGTTACGCAGATTAAAAATAGAATAGGAAAGAAACGATTTTTTGTAACACAAAAACAAGTTTCTGTCAATTTTTTTGAGCAAACAAATAGTACTCAAAACAAAGTCAGCAAAAAAGATAACGAGAATTTATTCAAGTTAGAGCCGTCGGTGCGTATAGCTGCGTACCGGCTTTAAACAATTAAACTTAAGAGTTTGATTCTGGCTCAGGATGAACGCTGGCGGCGTGCTTAACACATGCAAGTCGAACGGATGCAAGGGGCTTGCTCCTTGCATTAGTGGCGGACGGGTGAGTAACGCGTGAGCAATCTGCCCATGTCTGGGGGATAACAGTTAGAAATGACTGCTAATACCGCATATGACCACGGAGAGGCATCTCTCTGAGGTGAAAGATTTATCGGACATGGATGAGCTCGCGTCCCATTAGGCAGTTGGCGGGGTAACGGCCCACCAAACCGACGATGGGTAGCCGACCTTAGAGGGTGATCGGCCACATTGGAACTGAGACACGGTCCAAACTCCTACGGG
>CAJUFY010000007.1 GCA_910586245.1 uncultured Christensenella sp.
GCGCGAACCGAAAAGAAAAGCAAGAGAACGCCGCCAAAACAAACAAAAAAGGAAAGTCGAAGTCATGAAAAATGAATGCAAACATACAAACAAACGCAAAGAAGAACGGAAAGCTTTTTTCAAGCAATTGTTTTTCATTCTCTTTGCGGAAGCGATCGGCATTGGTGGGACGATTATCGTCTTGATCCTTACAAGGTAAAACATCATGATAACGCAATTTTTCGGCACGACGGGCACGGGCAAGAGCGCGAACCTCGCAAGGATCGTAAAAGAAACCTACTACAAGCGCGGGGATATCATGCTCGAACAATGCCGCGAGCAGATCAAAGCGGATAACGACAAATTCGACTTGAACTGTCCGTTGCCCGATAAGCCGCCGATCTTCGTCGGACCTTTCCTTGACGTGAAATTCGAAGTCGACTTCGAAGAGTTCTTCGAACCGTACTTTCTTTCCCCCTATCACCTCGGCATTTCAGAAGAGGGCGAGAACGCGTTCCCCGTCCAGTTCTTCCCGCCCTATTCCCTGCTCGTCATTCCCGAATCGCAACGCTATTTCGACGCGCGGCAAAGCGGAACTTTCCCGACGCGCGTCAGTGGATTTTTCGAAAAGCACAGACACCAACATCTGGATATTATGCTTGAATCCCAACGCCCCGATTTGATCGATATGAATATCCGCCGCTTAACGCACTTGTTCGTAGAACTTCGCGGCGTGGACAATTCGACGAACTTTGCGGAACGGGTGGATTCCACAACGTGGCATACGCGCGAGTTTACGGGCTGGAACGCCGTCAACGATTATATCAACGGCAAAGAATCCGAATACATGGAAAAGTCTTTCACGCACAAGGGAAATATTTTCAGTTGCTACAACAGCTTTGCATGCGCGCAGGAGTTCTTCCCCCGCGTAAAAAACGGCAAAGCCGCTTATGATTTCCTGCGATCCTATTCGCAAGCCATGGAACAAGGCTTCCCGAACGGATTCGAAGAGTACTACAAACTTACAGAGCCGAAAGGCTATCGGAGTAAAAAAGCAGCATGAATGAAACAAACATTGAAACCGAAATCTTGCAAAAAGCAGAAACGTTGAATCTTGAAATCTACAACCTGTTCTGCAAACTCGACCGCTACAAAGACAAGTTGGTCGAACCGATCTATAAATACATGTCGGAAAAGCTTTGCGAACTGTACAAGGAAGAGTTCGACCGCATGACCGCGCAATACTTCCTTGACCGCAAGCGGGAACGCTTTCAAGCGCAGGAACGCGCCGAAACGCTCGCCCCGCGCCGTTGGCGTCCGTGGTATTTCTTAGGGCTTAAAACCCGCGAAAACGAAGCGGCAAAACTCATTGCCGAAGAAGTCGAGCAGGAAACGAAAGCCTTTTTCGACGTTTGCAAGGCTCATATCGAACAAGCGGAAGCCACGCCCCCGCGGGAAAGTTCCCGAAAACGGGAACTTGAAACCAGGTGCAGCGCGCCGATCGGATCTTCCGAGTACCCGAAAACGGGAACTTCCAAGCACGGTCACGGGTTAAAGTCAAAAACTGGGGTCAACGATCAGAGCCAATGCGCAGCGCCCGAAAACGTTGCCGCCAAAGCGGGAAAGGAGCAATTATGAAAATACTCGTAGCATGCGAAGAAAGCCAGCGCGTTTGCATTGCCTTCCGCGCGAAGGGGCACGAGGTATATTCTTGCGACCTCGAATTTTGTTCGGGCGATCACCCCGAATGGCACGTTTGGAACGACGTTACGCCGCTATTGAACGGAAACTGCGATTTCCTCACTTGTGACGGGAAATCCCACCATATCGACAAATGGGATATGATCATCGCGTTCCCGCCCTGTACGTACCTTTCCCGCGGGGGCGGAAACAGTCTTGTTAAAAACGGGGTTATGGATATGGAGCGATTCGAAAAAGGCAAACGCGCCGCCGAGTTCTTCTATAAAATTTATAACGCGGACTGCCCGAAAATCGTGATCGAAAACCCCGTTCCGATCAAGCTGTTCGGTTTGCCGAAACCGACGCAGGTCGTAGAGCCGTATATGTTCGGCGTGCCCGTAAGCAAAACAACGTTCTTGTGGTTGAAGGGCGTGCCCTTCTGTTGTCCTACGAACGTTGTAAAACCAACCTATACGTTTACCGACTACCCGTTATTCAAAAACTCTTACGGCAAGTACAAGCAAAAGAATCGGTCTAAAACGTTCCCCGAATTTGCCGCCGCTATGGCTTTAAGTTGGGGTTAAAATTCGAAGCCTACATACGTTGTCACGGTCGGGGGTCAATGTACCTGGTCAGTCGACGTCGCCCGCGCTCGATGTCAAAAACCGGGGTCAACGCTCTGAGCGACCCGCCGCACAAAAATGAGTGACCAATACCGCAGAATGCGTCACCTTAAACGCAAAAGGAGAAACAAAAACATGACGATCGGAAACGATTTCTATTTATACGGATTCACACGGCAAGACAAAGGCGAAGAGGGTGCGGTATTCGTCCGCTACGACTTACAACCCGCCGCAGAAGGCAAGCCTGAAATCAATGAAACGCCACTAATGTACGGCGGGAAAGGCACGCGAAATTATACGCTTTCTATTCCCCTGCCACCTCCGCCTAAAATCGCCGCATGCGTGATCGTAACGCGAACAAGCAAGAAACGCTATCAAGCCGTCGCCTACGACGATTGCAGAATAGAGAGTTTTTCAAGCCAAATGATCGGAGAACTGCGACGCATAGTTTCAAATTTCTTCGCGCAAAGCAAAAACGTATGGTAGGCGCGTAAAGTCCTACCCCACTCATACGCATTCATACCTCCATAACGTTCTACGGGCGCGTAAACGCGCCCGTAGAATCACGAAAGCCAACGCTTAGGAATTGAGAGCCTAAGCCACAAATAAAACCCCACAGCGCGGAAAGGAGAACGACAGCCACATATACACACAACTGAATCAGGCAGTTTTCCGTCCGCGCCTTGCGCGTTCTGCCGAATATCAAAAACGCGTGAGCTTGTCACTCATTCGAGCGCGCCCAAAACGACGTCGACGAACCACGCACCGCATAGCGGAGTGAAAAGCACGTAAAAGAATCAGTTAGGCGCTGAACACCTCGAAGTCGCGGCGCAGGCTGTACATTCTTAAAACTATTATATCAACGGATAACGAATTGATTCTAACGCGAGCACGGCGGGACGGTGCGGAGGCAACCACGGGCGGTTGCATTGTGTCGGGGACGTGGTGACGACGGAAAAGGCAATGCAAGGGGCGCGAGAAATTCGCGCCTTTCTCTTTTTCAAGAGATCGCGGGGGGATTTCCGCACGCCCAAAATGAACCGTAATCATTCCCCTACGCCCGCAAATTGATAATGTGCGTAGGCTCTCAACCTCATGCCCGCGGGCAACTGCGTAGCCCACAAAAAGAGAGCCTACGAGCGAGCGGACGGGAATACCTTCCCGCCCGCGAGAACGTAGGACAGCAAGCGATAGCGCGCATAGGACGGGCGACGGGGTTTGGTAAGGCAAAACAGCTGTATAACAATGGACCCCTGCGCCCAAAACAGCCGAACGAAGTTCCCGAAAATGGGAACACGGCGGGACACACACTATCCGAAAAAGAAAGTACGGGCGCAAGCACGAAAAGATTTTGCCGAACGCCTCCGCAGGGGTGCGAGCGCGTGCGCCGTGCCGCTGCGGGGGTGGGCGGGAAAATTGTGCTTGCGCCCGCACTCCGTTTAAATTCGGGGTGAGGGCGTAGCCCTCCCGCATTACCGCAAGCGGCAAGCCGCTTGCGGTCCGCAGTTCCCGAAAACGGGAACATGTCATGCTGATCCTGTTTAGGCCACAAGCAATAAGTTCCCGAAAACGGGAACTTTTAAGCGCGGTCACGGTCGGGGGTCGGCGAACGGTGCCAACCGACGTCGCCTGCACTCGATGTCAAAAACCGGGGTCAACGCTTTGAGCCGACGCGCAGCGCAAAATTTGCGTTGCCGAGAACGCAAGATCGGGCAACTGATGTTAACGATTCCCCCTTATAATTACAGAAACGGTATTTTGTTTTTTGGGGAAAATTGGGGAAATCGTGATTTTAAGGCATTTTTCCACTAATCGTCGAATTTATGAAAATTGCCTTAAATAATAAAAAAACGAGGTATTTTCGCGAAAATACCTCGTTTTTTTAATGGTGCCGGTGATCGGGGTCGAACCGATACGGTATCACTACCACAGGATTTTGAGTCCAGCGCGTCTGCCAATTCCACCACACCGGCGCAGTAGTCAAATTATATAATATTTTTCCGCAAAAGGCAAGTGTTTTTTTCAATATTCTTGCAAAAAATCCCGATCCGTGCTACAATAATTTTATGGATAAACTGATTTTAATCGACGGCAACAGCTTGCTTAACCGAGCTTATTATGCAATGAGCGTTTTTTCAACGAAAGACGGCCTTCCGACGAACGGCATTTTCGGATTCGTAAAACTGATTTTCAAAATTATCGAGGACGAACGCCCGACTCATTTTATCGTCGCATTCGACGTACACGCGCCTACGTTTCGCCATAAATTGTACGATGGTTATAAAGCGACAAGAAAACCGATGCCGGAAGAACTGGCGAAGCAATTTCCCGTTTTAAAAGAATTGCTTACGGCAATGAACATAAAAATTGCCGAACTGGCGGGATATGAAGCGGACGACGTTATCGGCACGCTTTCGCGAAGCTACGAAAATACGGAAGTATTAATCTATACGGGAGACAGAGATTCATATCAGCTTGTGAACGATCACGTGACCGTTTGTTTTACCAAACGGGGCGTGAGTGACCTGGATCGGATTACGGCAGAAAATTTTAAAGAAAAAATCGGTTTGGATCCGTGGCAGATCGTAGAAGAAAAAGCCCTGATGGGCGATAAATCGGATAATATTCCCGGAGTCTACGGAATCGGCGGAAAATCCGCGTTAGAACTGTTACAAAAATACGGAACCGTAAAAAACGTCTATGCGCATTTAGAAGAACTTTCCCCAAAAATAAAAGCAAAACTCGAAGAAGGCAGAGAATCCGCGTTGCTGTCGCATACGCTGGCAAAAATCGATACGAACGTACCGATCAGAATTTCTTCCGAAGAAAGCAAACTGATTTGCCCTTTCTCTCAGAACGCGCGCGACTATTTTTCCAAACTGGAATTCCGTTCTTTGCTCGACAGCCCTTTTTTTGAATTTCAAAAAAGGACGGGCGCCGAAATCGTCCGCCCTTCGCAAACGGATGCTTTTTTGCAAACGATAAACGATATTGACGTATTTTCTTTTTGTATCGACGAAAAGGAATACCACGTCTGTGCAAACGGTAAGGAATATATTTTTACGCTCAAAGAAAATATTTTCGATCTCGGCGTTTACGAACACGATCTGACCTCCGTTTTACAACCTTTGCTTTCGGCAGGGAAACGCATGATCGTTGCCGATGCCAGAACAACCGTTCCGAAATTAAAAAAACTGGGACTTTCCGTCAATTGTACGGTTGAGGACACCGCACTTTTACGCTATTCGGTTAATTCGAATAACCGCCCGATGAATGAAAAAGAATTTGTACGCGATTATTCTTTGACGGATGAAAATATGGCTTACGCCGTTTTGCTCGCGTTTCAAGAAGCCTGGAACGAAGGCACGGAAGAAGATAGAAAATTGTACCGCGACGTAGAGCTGCCTCTTTCCGCCGTTTTGCTTGATATGGAGCAGATCGGAATTCGCGTAGATACGGACAAGTTCCCAGAATTTTCCGCAAAATATCACGCGGAAATGGATTCTCTATCCCAACAGATTTTTGAACTTGCGGGCGTCGCTTCGTTTAATTTAAATTCACCTTTCAAATTATCTGAAATTTTATTCGAAAAGCTCGGTTACGAAACAAAAGGTTTAAAAAAGAATATCCGAGGCGGATATTCTACCAGTGCGGAAGTACTTGAAAAACTTGCCGAAAAGCACGAAATTGCGCGGTTAGTTTTACGCTACCGCGAATTGCAGAAATTGCAATCCACTTACGTCGACGGAATCCGCCCTTTGGTTAAGGACGAATTAGTGCATACGACGTTCCAGCAAACCGCCACAACGACGGGTAGATTATCCAGCGTCAATCCGAATCTACAAAACATTCCCGTTCGGAAAAACGAAGGAAAAGAATTAAGAAAATTATTTATCGCACGCGAAGGCAACGTGCTTGTGGACGCAGATTACTCTCAGATCGAGTTACGGCTTCTTGCACACTTTTCGGAGTGCAAAGCGCTTTTGCAGGCTTATCAAAACGGAGAAGACGTACACGCTGCAACTGCGGCGCGCGTTGCGGGTGTCATGATCGATGAAGTAACGCCGCAAATGCGAAGCCGTGCCAAAACGATTAATTTCGGCATTATTTACGGCATGAGTAAATTCGGGCTTGCCAAAGATATGAATTGTACGCAAACGGAAGCACAGGAATATATCGATAAATATTTTGAATTGCATCCCGAAGTCAAAGAATATATGGAAGCAAACGTTCGGTTCGCAAAAGAACACGGCTTTGTTACTACCATTCTGGGACGCAAGCGCTATATTCCCGAAATCAAATCGTCTAATTTTAATACGCGTTCGTTTGGCGAACGCGCTGCTATGAATATGCCGTTACAGGGAAGCGCCGCAGATATTATTAAACTTGCTATGCTTCGCGTTGCGAAAAGGTTGGAATCGGACGCTTTTCGTGCAAAACTTGTACTGCAGGTACACGACGAACTTATTCTGGACGCGCCGACAGACGAAGCCGAACGTGCCGCCGTCATGCTGAAAGAGGAAATGGAACGCGCAATCCAATTGAAAGTTCCTTTGATTGCCGAAGTTTCGATCGGGAGAAGCTGGTACGATGCAAAATAAGCGGATCGCAATTACGGGCGGAATCGGAAGCGGAAAATCGGAATTATGTAAAATCATAGCGAAATTCGGGTTTCCGGTTTTTTCTTGCGATGAAATATCAAACCAGTTGTGGGAGGAAGCATTCTATCAAGCTCGCCTCCTTTCTGCATTTCCAGATTGTACAAAAGAAGGAAAAATTGTCCGCAGTCTATTGAGCGAAAAAATCTTTGCCGATTCGGAAGCGCGAAAAAAGCTCAACGCAATTTCACATCCTTTGATCATGCAACGACTATTCGGACAAATGGCAAAACACAAAGTTGCATTTGCGGAAGTACCACTTCTGTTTGAAAGCAGATGCGAAACTGAATTTGACGAAATTATCGTTGTCATCCGTCAGAAAGGCTTGCGAATTTCCGCACTCAAAAAGAGAAACGGTTGGAACGAATCGCAAATTCATGCGCGTTTTGCAGGACAAATCGATTATGAATCTCACGATTTTACGAACTGTCAATTATTATACAACAACGGTTCCGTTGCCGAACTGGAAACAAACGCACAAAAACTTTTACAAAAGCTTAAATTGTTTTAACGGGAAAGTTTTACAATATTTACGCATACTTTTATGTAAATGAAAAAAGTCTTCCGCGTGATACTTATCATCTCGCTTTATTTGTCGGTTATTTTATTTTTCAGCTTCTTTGCTTTGCGCTCTGCTTTTCCGCGTCCTTTCCGCAAAACCGTTAAAACGTGCGGAATGAACCCCAATCTCGTCTATTCCGTCATAAAAACAGAAAGCGGTTTCAATTCTTCGGCAGTCAGCAAGGCGGGCGCAATCGGTATGATGCAGTTATTGCCTTCGACGGCGGAATTTGTTTGTGAAACGTTCGGGATTGAATATCAGTTTGAAAAACTGTCAGACGGCGAATATAACATTCTTTTAGGTTGTAAATATCTTTTATATCTTGCTGCGCGGTTTCCTGTCACCGAAACTGCGCTGTGCGCTTACAATGCAGGCGAAGGCACGGTCTCGGAATGGTTGCGTGATCCTGCGCTCTCAAAAGACGGAGTAACGCTTGAACGGATCCCCTATCCCGAAACGCGAGAATATATCAAAAAAATTAAAAAATTTATGAAAATTTATGAATTTTTATACTGATAAAACTTGACTTTTCAATTGCTATGGAGTACAATATGTAAGCTTGTTGTTACAAGTAGATATGCGGTCGTGGCGGAACTGGCAGACGCGCAAGACTAAGGATCTTGTGGGTAACTCCATGCAGGTTCAATTCCTGTCGACCGCACCATATTTAGATAGCTTGAGCTTCTTTATCTAAAAAAGAATGTTTGAGCTATTTTTTAATTTGGCATTATCCTATATTATATTAAAAACATCGGCAGATTATCTGCCGATGTTTTTCGCTTACAACAACGATAAGTACAGCGCTTCGACGTCTTCCAACGTAGGATCTTTGGGATTTCCGGGGCGGCAAGCGTCTGCCATCGCACTTTCGGAAAGGAACCGCACGTCCTCTTTTTTTGCAATATTTTTCAAATCCTGCGGAATCCCGACGTCTTTCGAAAGCCGCCGCACGGCTTCTACGGCCGCTTTGCGGTATTCCGTCTGCGACATATCGTCTGCATTCTCTACGCCCATTGCTTTGGCAATTTCGCGGTATTTCTCACCGGTCGCCTCCGCATTGTATTCCATAACCGCAGGCAACAGAATCGCGTTGGCAACTCCGTGCGGCGTGTCGTAAACAGCCCCAAGCGCATGCGCCATCGAATGAACGATACCGAGTCCGACGTTCGAAAAGCCCATTCCTGCGATATACTGGCCGAGCGCCATTCCATCTCTGCCCTCGGGCGTACCGGCAACCGCGCCGCGCAACGATTTTGCAATCAGCTCGATGGCTTTTAAATGGAACATATCGGTCATTTCCCATGCGCCTTTCGTAATATAACCTTCGATAGCATGCGTGAGCGCGTCCATACCGGTCGCAGCCGTCAAGCCCTTGGGCATACTGCTCATCATATCGCTGTCAACGATTGCAACGACGGGAATATCGTGCGGATCCACACATACGAATTTGCGTTTTTTCTCGACGTCGGTAATTACGTAGTTAATGGTCACTTCTGCAGCCGTTCCGGCAGTCGTAGGCACGGCAATGATCGGAACGGAAGGATTTTTGGTAAGCGCAACCCCTTCGAGCGAACGAACGTCCGCATATTTGGGATTTGCCGCAATGATACCGACCGCTTTTGCGGTATCCATGGAAGATCCTCCGCCGACGGCGACGATGCAATCCGCACCGCTTTGTTCAAACGCGGCAACGCCGCTCTGAACGTTTTCGATCGTAGGATTCGGTTTGATATCGGAATACAAAACATAAGGGATTCCTGCTTTATCCAGAACCGCCGTCACTTTTGCCGTTACGCCGAATTTTACGAGATCGGGATCGGAACAAACAAACGCTTTCGTTAATCCGCGCCGTAAAATTTCACCCGAAATTTCGCTAACGCAACCCGCACCGTGATAACTCATTTCATTGAGAATCAGTCTTGCCATAATATTTCTCCTAGATATTAAATTTACGCTTTGTAAGAAATCAACTCAATTGTTGAGGAAATCTTTTCTGTAATCGACACCGAAATATTCGGCAAGTTCGCGCATTTCACTGTCTTGAATGGTATTGACGCGCGGACGATTGCAGGTGAGCATATAAATCTGCGCCGCTTTTTCCACCGTTTCGATGAGCCCGAACGTTTCGTCCAGATTTTTGCCTGCGCCGTAAATGCCGTGCATGCCCCAAATCACAAGACGGAATTCTTCCATCTTCTTTGCGGTCGCTTCGCCGATGCTGTTCGTTCCGCAAAGCATCCATGGAAGGATGCCTACGCCGTCGGGGAATACCACGATACATTCCGTACACATTTCCCAAAGCGTATGCGTAAATTTCTTTTCGTCGAGCTCGTGCACGTAATTCATAGCAAGCGTATAGGTAGGATGCGAATGAATGACCACGCGGTTTTGAGGATCGACTTTCAAACGCGCCATATGGCTCATTAAATGCGCGGGCAATTCGGAAGTAAATTTGCCTCCGTCGGCATATCCCCAAAGAAGTTCCGCCGTTTCCCCGTCGTTTGCGATTCTGAAAATACCGAGGTTATTCGCAGGATCTTTTTCCACATTTTTAAAATATTTCCCCGTACCGGTGACGATAAAATATTTTCCGATCAACGATTCCGCGCGGAATCCCGTAGGAATGGTACGGATCACTTTGTTGACGTTCAGATAGCGCTTGACTTCCGCTTCTTCTAAAAGATAGGAAATATTGCCTCCGTTTCTTTCGTCCCAACCTAGACGGTACATATTCGCCGTCGTTGCCGTCATTTCCCGCACAAAAGGCGCCGTTAAAATATTTTTCATACTCTCTCCTTCATAATTTTCGATTCGTAAACTTTTACGTCCCCGTAATAATCGTCGTTCATGCCGCAACGCGTAAGATACTCTTCCCAAACGTCCCCGAAAGGCAAGGTCTTAACACGCTCCTGCAAATACATCAATTCGGTAAAATTCCCCTCGTCCTGCGCCTTTTTTAACTGCGCGTGCGGCAGCAGAAGCGCGTAACAAAGCGCTTTTTGCATGGAACGCTGACCCGTAATCCAGGCAAATACGCGGTTGATGCTCGCGTCGAAATAGTCGAGCCCGATCAGCACTTTTTCCGTCGCGTCGTTGCGAACGATCTCTTTTGCAATCTCTTTGAGTTCGTCTTCCAAAGTGACCACGTGATCGGAGTCCCAGCGGACGCCGCGTGTTACGTGCAGCGCGACTTTATCGTAAAACGCGAGCAATGCGGGAATTTTATCGCTGACGTATTCAAGAGGATGATAGTGTCCGTTGTCGAGCAGACAGCAGATTCCGCGGGAAGCCGCATAGTTCTGATAAAATTCATTGCTCCCGACCGTATAGCTTTCCACGCCGATTCCGAAAACCTTGCTTTCGACGGCGGGAATCACCCATTGTCGATCATACCCTTCCAAAATTTCGTCGAGCGATTGTTTTAGGCGCAAGCGCGGCGTCAGTCTGTCGGCGGGAACGTCCTTGAATCCGTCGGGAATCCAGATATTGACAAGGCAGGGTTTCCCGAATTCTTTGCCGAGATATGCGGCGATTTCAAGACACTTTTTGCCGTGACGAACCCAGAATTTCCGTACTTCTTCATCGGGCGAAGAGAGCGTAAGTCCGTCTTTCACCATCGGGTGCGCAAAAAAGGTAGGGTTGAAATCAATTCCGTCCAACCCCTCTTTTTTCGCAAAATCCACCCAGGGCTGAAAATACTTCGCCGTGTACGCGTCGCGGTCCACCTTCCCTAAATCTTCGCCGAGCACCGCGTAGCACGCATGGACGTTCAAACGGATTTTTCCGGGCATTTTCGAAAAGCAAAAAGCGAGATCGGATTTCACTTCTTCGAAATTTCGAGCTCTGCCAGTATAATTGCCCGTTGTCTGAATTCCGCCCGAAAGGCTTTCAGCGCCCTCGAAACCGAGTACGTCGTCGCCCTGCCAGCAGTGTACGGATACGGGAATTTCCGCAAGTTTCTTTAAGGCTTTTTCCGCGTCCACGCCGAACTTTGCAAAAATTTCTTTTGCGCCGTCAAATCTTAATTGATTCATGTTCGTTCTCCTCTCTCAAATCGAATTTTTAATTACTTCTTTTGCTTCGGAAAGATCGGCAAACACCCCTTCCGAAATCATTTGGATTGCGAGGTTTCCGATTGCCGTCGCTTCGGAAGCGCCGATCGCAATACGAATTCCCGTAGCTTCTTCGGTCAACTCGTTCAATAGCTGATTTTTGGTGCCTCCGCCGATGATATTGAGTGTTTGGTAGGTTTCTCCCGTGAGGGATTCTAGCTCCTTGATTGCCTTCGCGTATCCGATTGCAAGACTGTGAAAAATACAGTAAGCTTGTTCGCCGAGCGTAAGATTTTTGCCCGCGGCGGCGTTTACTTCCTTTCGCATGCTCACGGGAGACAAAAAACGGCTGTCGTTTACGTCCACCACGCAATCGTTTACGGAATTCCGCGCCATATCTGCAAGCCGGGCAAAAGAATATGCGTCGTTCTCTTCGTGACGGATCTGCTGAATCATCCACAGCCCCATTATGTTTTTTTGCAGACGCACCGTGCCGTTCAAATGCCCTTCGTTGGAATAATTGTACTTTCGGCTGACTGCGTCGGTATGCGCCTTCATTCGTTCGATACCGAGCAGCGACCACGTCCCGTTGGAAAGATAGGGCGAGTTTTCTTCCGTTGCGGCAACGACGGCGCTTGCGGTATCGTGCGTGCAGGGCAAAACGACTTTTGCATCGTATCCGACGATTCGTTTGATTTCTTCGGAAAAACTCCCCAACGCGGTACCGGGTTGCACGGTTTTGGGAAAGAGCCGTTCGGGTAACCCTAAACGATTGATGATTTCATCGTCCCAATGATGCGTTTCGGCGTTAACGAGCCCCGTAGAAGTTGCATTCGTGTATTCGCGGCTCATTTTCCCCGTAAGACGATAATGGAAATAATCGGGAAGCATGAGCATATATTCCGCATCGTCCAGTCTCCCGTCCATAAGATCGGCGTAAAGCTGATAAACCGTATTAAAGGGTTGAAACTGGATTCCCGTTTTGGCATAGAGCGTTTCGAACGGAATCCGTTCGTGAACCTGCGGAACCGAACGTGCCGTTCGGTTGTCGCGGTAACTGTATACGTCGTACGCTTTTTTATTCCGATCGAACAAGACGTAATCCACCGCCCACGTGTCGATCCCTACCGTTTGCGGAATTCTGTTCAGCTCTTTGGCTTTTTTTAAACCGTTTAAAATTTCCTCGAAGAGCCTTTCCGTATCCCACGTCAAACGCCCGTTTTTCTGCGTCGGAGCGTTGGGAAAACGATAAATTTCGTCCAGAATCAGCCGCCCGTTTTCCAACCTCGCAAGCATGTGCCGTCCGGACGAAGCGCCGATATCGATCGCCAAATATTCTTTCATCTTTTTATCCTCGGAATTATTATAGCATAGAAAATCAATTTGTCTATATTTATTCGAAATGTTGACAATAAATCTTTTTCGTGATACAATTCAATCAAATACAATCATAAATGAGCAAATATTATGTTGACAAACGAAAGACACGATAAAATTCTTTCAATCCTCACCAAAAACTATTCCGCCACCGTAAGAGATCTTGCCAAGGAATTGTTCGTGAGTACGGCAACCGTACGGCGCGATCTGGAAGAAATGCAAAACCTCGGTTTATTGCGCCGCAGCCACGGCGGCGCGGTGCTCAACGAAACTGCGGACGAAATTTCCATTTTCGTCCGCATGACCGAAAATGCACGTCAAAAAGAACTCGCCGCAACGCGCGCGTTGAAATGCCTTCCGATCGAATTCAATACCGTATTTTTGGATAGTTCCTCCACCGTACTCGCACTGGCGCAGCGCATGAATTTAACGGACAAAACGGTCGTCACAAACAACCTGCAAACCGTACTGCAGCTTTCCAAAATCAAAGGAATCAACCTGATCATTCCGGGAGGATTTATCTCTAAAACGGGAAACTCCGTCACAGGAAGCTGGACGAACAGTCTGCTTTCCGAATTTCGGTTCGATTTGATGCTCACTTCCTGCGCCGCGATTACGGCTACGGGCGCATACGAAACTTCGATCGAGCAGCGCGACGTAAAACGAACCGCCTTTGAACGATCCGCATGCAGAATTCTGATTGCCGACCGCACGAAATTCCGTGCGCACGGCGCATATTTATTTGAAAACCTTGCCCGATTCGATAAAATCGTCTTTGATTCGCTCACGGAAGACGAACGAGCCGCGCTCGCAGGCTTGCCAGTGATCGCCGATTAAAAAAGCTCCCCGCCTTCGGGGAGCTTTTCCTTTAAGCCGCGCTGGGAGCTTTCCGTCCCTTTAATTCTTTTTCGATCTCCGCGCAGGTTTCGCGCAGTTCCTCTTCGCTCTCTTCCAAACGGACGCCGTCGAGAATGTCTTGCAAACGGTATTCTTCGCTCAGGTATTTGATCGTCTGAAAGCCGATCACTGCCGTCAGAACGCCGTTCGTAAGCCCTTGAATGGAAGAATCGATCAGCGACGAAATCGCCGTTCCAAGAATCGGAATCCCCTTGATCACGCCGCCCATGGAATGTACGATACTGTTTCCAATTTTAGCGCCGCCCAAGCCGTAAGCAACGAGCGAATTTTGCAATACCCGCGCAAATATTTTAACGAGTTTGGTATCGGAAGGACGAAATCCGTAAAGAAACACCAAATCTTTAATCAACTGCAGATTCACGAATGCCGAAAGGACTGCGTCCACTTTGTTCGTCTTGGAAAGAACGGAATACATCGCGGATTTCATAGACGTTTTAAAAATCATGTCTTTGGCGGTCTTTTTGACCGAGCCAGTGTAGAGCAACGTAAGATTGCGTTTGATTGCGTTTTCATCGCCCGCTTTCAGCGAGATCGCAAGCGCGCCCACGACTGCGGAGTCGTACCAACCGACGCCCTCCACCTTAGAAGTGAAATCAATGATTTTATCGCTGATATCGTGGCGCAGTTTTCGGTTGTGTTTTTGTGCCTTACGCGCCGTCATAGCGTTTACGTTCACGACAAACGAATCCGCTTTTAAAATTTTGAAAAGCGGTACCAGAAAAAATACGATATAAAGCAGCAAACACACGACGCCCGCGCCGATACCCGCATACATATGGATTTCCCAGACCTTCATGGTAAAGATCACAAGGCAAACCAACAAAAAAATGCCGATCGTTGCCGCAAGCAACCGAATACACGCCTTTGCCCGCTTTACGTTTTCGCGCTTCGAATATTTTTGCTCGTATTCGTAAATGGACATTCCTTGACTGAAATTCGCGTCTTTCGCGTTTTTATTCTCGTCCGTTTTTACGACAGCCGTTACCGCAGTTTCTTCCTGTGCGGCGTTTTGATTGTTTTTCTTTTTCATAGGAATTATACTTTAACACAAAAAGACGGAGTTGTCAATCCTCCGTCTTTCAATTCGAATATTTTAAGTTTTCCTAATTTTGGCGACGAAAAATCCTTCGTACAATTCGTCCGGACAAACGCAGATCGTGCCCGCCGTACTCGGCAGATAAGAGATCCCGTCGATTTTTTCAATCGGCACAATTTCCGCACCGACAGTCGGCAAAACCTTTGCTAAAATTTCGTCGTTCTCGCAAGGCAGTACGGAACAGGTGGAATAAACCAACGTTCCGCCTTTTTTTAAAAGCCGCAAGGCTTTCGCAAGCAATTTTTCCTGCAATTTGACGCTGTTTTCTATGAGTTTATCTGAAATTTTCAGCGGTTCGTTCAATTGAAGCGTTCCGCTCCCGCTGCAAGGCGCGTCTAACAAAACTTTATCGAATCTGAAAAAATCATCTAATTTTAATGCGTCGGCATTCAGTACGCTGACGCGCGGCGCATTCTGCTTCTTAATATTATACTCCAACCGTTGCGCGCGAACCTTATCCCGCTCGCATGCGGTGATAAACGCCTTGCCGCCCGACATGGCGCTGATTTGCGTGGTCTTTCCGCCGGGCGCCGCAGTCATGTCCAGAATCGCTTCCTCTGCTTGCGGGTCAAGATAGAGCGGCGGCAACATCGAAGAAAGACTTTGCAGATAAATTTCGCCGTTATCATAGAGCGGAGTAGCACGAAGCGCCCCTTCGCGGGCGCCCCTGACGATCAGTGCGTCGGAATACCAACTCACCGGAAAAGATTCGATTCCGTAAGCCGAAAGCGTTTTTCGTACCGTCGCCGCATCCGTTTTTAAACTGTTGACGCGAAGCGTCACCAACCGTTCCGTTCGGTATCCGGCGACGATGCGCTCGGTCAACGCTTCGCCGTATACGGCTTTTAAACGGGCGGATAACTGCGAAATTTCGGTTATTGAATTTGTTTGAGCCATTCTCTGATTTCGGGAACGGAAGTCACGAGCGTCTTCTCGTCGTATTTAATGTTGAATACCGGAGCGATCTCGGCGCCGCGGAGCGACTTTTTAAAGTCTCCGCCCACGTGCCCGATCCAATCGGTATACGTCGTAAAAGGAAACACTTTTTTCCCTTTCCAGTTTACGCCCTTCATGAATTTCTTGACTGCCGGAGTATAGGTAGACCACCAAACGGGCGTACCCAAAATAATGGTGTCGTATTTCGAAATATCTACGGACAGCGGAACGATCTGCGGCATATATCCGCTCTCCACTTCGCGTTTTCCCAGCCCCAACAGTACGTCGTAATCGTCCGGATAAGATTTCACCGTATGTATTTCCGCTATGCTTGCGCGAAGAGCCTTCGCAATTCTTTTCGCAATCGCGCGCGTATTTCCGCCGCACGAATAGTAAACGATGAGCTTTTTCATATCTCCTCCTGCTATCCCGTAAAATTATCTTATCACATTCCACAGCGTTTGTAAAACGTTTTGCAAAAATATCTCAATAAAAAGTTGCAAGTTCCTGTTCGGGCGGCTCGGTAAAATCGAGCGCCGTAGCCTTTAAAACGGGTCCTTTCTGTCCGTAAACCTTATGATATTCCAAATCGATTCGTGCGGTAATTTTCACCCAGTCCCGCGTTTTTAAGGGCAACGCGCTCGCATGAAGGCAAACCAGACCGCTGAATGCAATATCCGCTTCGCAACAAGTCATAATATGTCTGCCGATTACGATCGTGCCCGTCTTCAACTTTTTATCCAGCGCGACCATTCCTTTGAACGTCACGATTTTTCCGCGGTATTTTTCCGTTTCTTCCAGCAGATCGCGGTAAAAAAGCGCGTAATCGCGATCTTCAATTTCAATGCGATCCGCTTCGACGTCGAAAGGCAACGGATCTATAATTTCGTCGTAAACGGCTCTTCCGCCCTCGTATTCGTAAACGATATCGGGACGGCGCGAAACCGCGCGCACGATTTTATGAAACTCCTTTTGCGAGTCCGTTTCACGGAAACGGTTAAAAACGACCATATCCGCGTATTGTATTTTGTCGTATACCAACTGACGCATATTTTGGTTATAACTCAAAAAAGTCGGCGCATGGAAAAAAGTCATGACCTGTGCAATCATCCAGCCGTCAGGCATCGCGTCAAAAAACGCGTTCAGTTCCGTCATGCCGTTCCATTCCAGAACCACGCGGTCGAATTCCCGTTCCTTTGCGATTTGCGCAAGTTTTGCGGAAGTCAGATCTTCCGGCATAACGGTTTCCACCGTAAAATTTCGTACGGCAAAACGGGAAACGTCGAATTCCGTTTCCCCTTCTTCGCAAACGAGCAACAACGTTTTTTCACCTGACTCAAAACGCGGGTCTTCCATCGTTTCCTGAATAAAAGTCGTCTTTCCCGATTCGAGGAAACCGAGAAAGAGATATACGGGAACTTCTTTCATGACTTAACCCAAAAATAATTCGTTCAGTTTTTCTTCATTCAGCTTGCATCCGATAACGCAGAGCCTGCCCGTAACGCCGGCATTCCCCGTGCGCACGTCCGGTTCTCCCGGCACGTAATCGAAATACAGCCATCCGTTTTCGCCGTCTACGATTCCCTTTGCCCGCAATACTTCGCCGTATTCTCCGTTTGCAAGCGCGGCGAGCGCGGCCTTCAACTGATCCGCAGTGAATTTTTTCGCCGTTTCCGCACCCCAACTGGCAAATACTTCGTCCGCATGATGATGCGCGTGTTCGTGTTCATGATCGTGATGATGACAGCCGCAGTGCTCGCCGTGTTCATGCCGGTGACCTTCGCCGTGACAGCATTCGTGTGCTTCATCGTGCGCGTGATGGTGACAACCGCAACCTTCCCCGTGTTCGTGGTGGCCGTGTTCTTCTCCATGTCCGCAACCGCAATGACCGCCGTGAGAGTGATGCGTTTCTGCTTCGAGTTTTTCAAGTTCCGCATGCAGACTGTCCGTTTGCTGCAGCGCGGCGAGGATTTCCTTCCCCGTAAGCCGATTCCAGTCCGTGGTAACAAGCGTTACGGCAGTATGCGCTTTTAACAGCGCAACCGTTTCTTCCGTTTTGGCAGGATCGGAAGTATGCGAAAGCACGATACAGCTTGCGTTTTCCACTTGATCGAGGAAAAACTCGCCGAAATTTTTGAGATACAGTTTACACTTCTTTGCGTCCACAACGGTACAGAACGCATTGAGTTTTGCATCTTTTACTTCGGCTTTTTTCACGGCTTTGATCACGTCGGAAAGTTTTCCGACGCCGGAAGGCTCGATAATAATGCGGTCGGGCGAAAATTTTGCGGCGACTTCCTGTAACGCTTTGGCAAAATCCCCGACGAGCGAACAACAGATACAGCCGGAATTCATTTCGGTAATTTCGATTCCGGCATCGCGCAAAAATCCGCCGTCCACGCCGATTTCGCCGAATTCGTTTTCGATGAGTACGACTTTTTCATCCGTATACGCTTCTTGAATCAGTTTTTTAATGAGCGTCGTTTTGCCTGCGCCCAAAAAACCGGAAAAAATATCAATTTTAATCATGTTTGCACCTCGCTATCCGTTATATACCCGAATCCGGAGCGTTTAAAACGCCCAGTTCCCTTCTTTAAAAATCCGTACGCGGTCGCCCGTCTTCGTAATTCCCGTGATTTCCAGATCCTTGCTTCCGATCATAAAATCGACGTGAATCATGCTGTCGTTAATTCCCTTGGCTTTGAGCTCGTACTGCGTGAGGTTTTCGTATCCGCGCACGCAATTTCCGAAGCCTTTCCCGAGGGCAAGATGGCAGCTGGCGTTTTCGTCGAATAACGTATTGTAAAACAAAATTTTCGTATTGTTGATCGGGGAATCGTAGGCAATCAGCGCGCATTCGCCCAACATTTTTGCCCCTTCGTCCATGCCGATCATCTTTTCAAGCAGATCGACGTTCTTTTCCGCCTTGACCTCGACAACCTTTCCGCCCTCGAATCGGATCGAAAAGTTTTCGATCAGTTCTCCCTGATAGGAAAGCGGCTTTGCGGAATACACGATGCCCTCCGCTTCTCCCGCTTTCGGCGATATGAAAATTTCTTCCGAAGGAATATTTGCGTTAAAATATCTTCCCTTTAAACTTTCTTCTCCACCGCCCATAAACGTAGAGCCTTCGATCAACCCGACTTTAAAATCGGTGCCGTTTTTCGAGTGATATTCGAGCGAAACGAGCCCCAGTCGGTTCAGATAATCGCAGCGCTTTGCGATTTCGTCGTTGTGGCGCGACCATTCGCGAATCGGGTCGGATCCGTCTGCACGGGAAGCCGCAAGAATAACTTCCCACAATTTTTCCACCGCCTGATTTACGCTCAAATGAGGAAACACTTTTTTCGCCCAGGCTTTTCCGGGAACGGCGGCAATACACCACTGATAATAGTTGTCCATTGCGTCGCGGTACGGTTTGATCACCTTTCCGCGCGCCGAACGCACCGCGGTAAATTTATTCTGATCGATCCCCTTCAACCCGTCCGGATCGGAAGATTCGAGATACAGCATTGCGGGAAGCTCTTTCTTTTTCAGTTCCCATTTTTCGATTTCCCACTTCGGAATTTCCGCAAGAGATTCCTGCGTCTGATATTTATAGTGAATATTTGCGAGCGGGCCGTGCGACCATTCCACCGTCACTTTTCCCGCGCCTGCACGGTAAAGTTCCTCCACGACCGTTTCTACGAATTCGGGCTGGTCGAGTTCTGCCTGCACGATTACCCACTGTCCTTTTTTTACGTTGATCCCCGTCTTTGCAAGCAACTTTGCATAACGGCGCAATTGTGTTTTATTCATAAAATCCTCCGTCTTTTATTATACCGCTTTTCTTCCGATCCGTCAATTGCTTACCGAAAAAAAAGGCGGCGGATTTTTCCGCGCCTTCGTTAGTCCAGATATAAAACTACTTTTTGTTCGGCAAGACTCTTTTTTACGTCGATCACCCGTTGATTGGAAGAACCGCGGAATTTTAGGCGGACGTCCTTTTTTTCTTCGACAAACGGCCCGTCCACCAGCACGTCGAGCAAAGACAGTAATTCGCGCGTTTCGGGAGCGTTCGCCTGCGATTCGGATATCGCGCCGTCGCAATAAGTGTATCCCGTATAACACCAAATCGTTTTCTTCGGAAACCGCGTTTTGAAACGCTTCAAAAAAGGAAGCAAAGCGCGCTGGTTTTCCGGCTCGAACGGTTCCCCTCCGAGCAACGAGAGTCCTGCGATATAATCGGGCGCAAGCGCTTGAAAAATCTCCTCTTCGGCGTTTTCGTCAAACGGTTTCCCGTATCGAAAATCCCAGGCGACGCCGTTGAAACAGTTTTTGCAACGTCTGCGGCAACCGGAAACGAAGAGGGAAACGCGAATCCCCTCTCCGTTGGCAATATCCGTCTTTTTCAACTCCGCATAGTTCATTAAAGATGCAACACCCTGTCCTTAATTTCCTGCGTTCTGCCCTGATTCCAGAATTGCGTTCCGATATATCCGCACGTTCTGCGGGCAACGTTCATTTTCGACTGATCGCGGTTGCCGCAATGCGGGCAAACCCAAACGAGTTTGTTGTCCTCTTCCTGAATCTGAATTTGTCCGTCGTAACCGCAAACTTGACAGAAATCGCTCTTCGTGTTCAATTCGGCATACATGATGTTATCGTAAATATACTGCATGACCGCGATCACCGCAGGAATATTGTCCTGCATGTTGGGCACTTCCACGTACGAAATCGCGCCGCCGGGAGAAAGCTGTTGGAATTCGCTCTCGAATTTCAGCTTGGTAAACGCGTCGATCGGTTCGGATACGTGCACGTGATAACTGTTGGTAATATAGTTCTTGTCCGTCACGCCGGGGATTACGCCGAAGCGCTGCTGCAAACATTTTGCAAATTTATAAGTCGTGCTTTCGAGCGGCGTACCGTAAAGCGAAAAATCAATGTTTTCTTTTGCTTTCCATTCTTTGCATTTATCGTTCATGTGCTGCATAACCGCAAGCGCAAACGGCTTCGCCTCGTCGTCGGTATGCGATTTTCCCGTCATGTATTTGGTGCATTCATAAAGCCCCGCGTAACCGAGAGAAATCGTGGAATACCCGCCGTAAAGTAATTTGTCGATTTTTTCACCCTTATTCAGCCGTGCAAGCGCGCCGTACTGCCAAAGGATCGGAGCCGCGTCTGAAAGCGTGCCTTTCAAACGGTTGTGGCGGTACATGAGCGCTTCGTAGCAAATCTGCAAACGCTCATCGAAAATCGTCCAGAATTTGTCTTTGTCACCCCCCGAGGAAAGCGCCACGTCCACCAAATTGATGGTGACGACGCCCTGATTGAATCTGCCGTAATATTTGGGCTTTCCGTTCTCGTCGACGTAAGGCGTTAAAAAGCTTCTGCAACCCATGCAGGTATAGCAATGCCCTTCGCCGTTCTTATCGATTTTGTATTCGAGCATCTTCTTTTCGGAAATATAATCGGGCACCATACGCTTTGCCGTGCAACGCGCGGCAAGCTCCGTCAGATAGAAATACTTGCTGTCGGCACGCACGTTATCCTCTTCCAAAACGTAAATCAATTTCGGGAATGCAGGCGTCACCCAAACGCCGGATTCGTTTTTCACGCCCTGCATGCGTTGGGTCAGCGTTTCTTCGATGATCAGGGCAAGATCCTTGCGTTCCTGTTCGTTTCTCGCCTCGCCCAAGTACATGAATACCGTTACGAAAGGCGCCTGCCCGTTCGTTGTAAGCAACGTGACGACCTGATACTGAATCGTCTGAATGCCGCGGGAAATTTCCGCGCGCAACCGCTTTTCTGCAATCTGATTGATTCGGTCTGGATCTTCCACGCCGACGGCTTTCAGCTCTTCGGCAACCTCGCCGCGGATTTTCTTACGGCTGATGTCCACAAACGGCGCAAGGTGGGTCAGCGAGATACTCTGCCCGCCGTACTGATTCGAAGCGACCTGCGCGATGATCTGCGTCGCGATGTTGCACGCAGTGGAAAAAGAATGCGGTTTTTCGATGAACGTGCCGGAAATCACCGTGCCGTTCTGCAACATGTCCTCGAGATTTACCAAATCGCAATTGTGCATGTGCTGCGCAAAATAGTCGGCATCGTGGAAATGAATCACGCCGTCGTCGTGCGCATCCACGATTTCGCGCGGAAGCAGAATGCGGCGCGTTAAATCTTTGGAAACCTCGCCCGCCATATAATCGCGCTGTACGGAATTGACCGTAGGATTCTTGTTGGAATTTTCCTGCTTTACTTCCTCGTTGTTGCACTCGATGAGCGTAAGAATCTGCGCGTCCGTCGTGTTGGACTTTCTTACGAGCGCGCGGGAATAACGGTAAGTAATATATTTGCGGGCAACCGCGAACGCTTTTTGATCCATGATCTGATTTTCGACGAAGTCCTGAATTTCTTCCACGCTGACCGCGCGGTTCAGATCGCCCGAAAGCGCCTTCACTTTGTCGGCAATCATAATAATCTGTTCTTCCGACAAACGGTTTTCTTCGCTTACTTCTTTGTTCGCCTTGCGAATCGCGTTCACGATTTTCGCAATGTCGAACGATACTTCGGTTCCGTTTCTTTTGATAATTTTCATCTTCTCTACCTCTCCTTACGCCCGATTTTCCCCGTCCTCTCCTCATGCGGGAAAAAAGCGTTCCCCGCAAAAGGGGAACGCTAACATCATACTCTTTCGCAATTCATTTGTCAAGGGTTTTGCCACAATATTTTGATAAATTTTTTTATTGCAACCACTATATATTGTGTTTGTGTCGAAATTTGCGCACCGTTTACCCGTGAAACAACGGGGCGCAGAAGTTACACGCTCAATTCGTTGAGAGGCTTTTAAAGAAGCACCGTGCCGTTTATCACAAGCGAAAATTTACAGGTGAGAAATTCCGCGGCACGGCGGCACAATTGCATTCTGGCGAAATAAATTTCAAAATAATCCATTACCGAACAAATATCCGTGTCGATTTCGATATTCAGCGTAATTTTCGCCGTTTCTTTCTCCACCGTAAGATAAGAACGCTCGGCGGCAAGATTCACGCGGTCGTGAATATTCGCGGAATAAACGTTGTCGATCGGCTTTTTCACGCGGCTTTTATGCACGTCCGCTTTGTCGGCAATGATGAGCGCGGAAGAAATATCCGAAACGGGCAACCCGTACTGCTCGTCGTGATTGCCGATCGCCATCATGATGTCGGCGGCGTTCAGTTCGCTTACGCCGATGCGCGTTAAGATGCGGTAAGCGATAATCGCGCCGCTTTGGGCATGGTCTTTCCGATTAACACAATTGCCGATATCGTGCAAATACCCCGCAATCTCGGCAAGGCGCACCCGCTCCCGATCAGCGCCAAGCGCACGCAAAATTTCGCCCGACCATTTGCTTACAATTCCCGCATGGCGGCGGGAATGCTCCGTAAAGCCCAACGCTTCGATTTGTTTTTCGGACATCGCCATAATGGCTTCCACTTCGCTGTCCGATCTCAATGCAGACATTTCCGGCAACATCAATCAAACTCCGTCACACGCAAACTCTCGTATACCTCTTCGTATTTGTTTTTCGTAAAGGAAATCGTACCGAACGTAGTTACCGTTGCCGTACCTGCAGCGACGCCCGCACGCAGGATTTCGGGCAGATCGGCGCCCTGCTGCAATCGGGTTGCCGCTGCGGCAACCATGCCGTCCCCCGCGCCGACCGTGGAATTCACCGCCACGTTCATGCTTTTGCAATAATAGTTTTTGCTGCCGTTCGTAATCACCGCGCCGTCCTTGCCCAGAGAGAGCAACACCGTTTTCGCGCCGCGATCCAAAAGTTCCCTGCAACCCGCCAGCATATCGTTCTTATCCTTGAATTCCCTGCCCAAAGATTCCTGCAATTCCTCGATATTCGGTTTGACCAAATCGATTCCCGCTTCCAGCGCGCAAAATAGTTTCGCGCCTTCCGCGTCCGCAATCCGCAGCGAACGCGCATCGACCGAACGAAACAGTTCCCGATAATAACCGGGATCGACCCCGCGGGGAAGTCCGCCCGAAATGACCGTAACGTCCGCCCGTTTCGAAAAGGTGCGGATATTTTGCAGAAGTTCGTAAAGTTTTTCGTCGGATACCCGCTCGCCGATGTCGTTGATTTCCGTAAGCATAGCGCGCTTATCGATACATTTATAGTTTTCGCGCACTCTTCCGCTATTCCATACAAAGGAAAATTGTACGCCTTCCCGATCGAGCGCGCGCTCGAACATCGAACCGTTTTCGTTGTACATAAATCCCGTGGAAAACGCTTCCGCACCCAACCGAGCCACGCCGATTGCAACGTTCAACGCCTTGCCCGTAAACGAAAGTTCCTTGCTCTTAACCACGTTCACCTTTCCGATATTCAATGCGTCAAGTTCGATCGTTACGTCTACGCTCGGGCTCATGCATACAGTTAAAATCATTTGAATTCCTCCCCGAAGATTCGCCCTATTCCGAAACGGAATCAAAGGTAAATACTTCCAAGAATTATTATATTATACTTTTTTGAAAATTTCAATACCCCTTATTAAATTTTTTCGGCGATTTTTGTTTAAAAAATAAAAAATCCCGCTTTCGCGGGAAAGAATTTAAATGGTTACTTACATCGAAATCATTTGCAACGTTTCGTATAATTCGTAATTGAAACGTTTCTTCATGGAAACAGCTTCAATAATATCCATATCGATGATCTGGTTGTTGCGAATACCAACCACACGGTTGCCGATCCCGTCTTTTAACAGACGAACGGCTTTATTCCCGAACTGCGCGGCAAGCATTCTGTCCGCCATCGAAGGCGAACCGCCGCGTTGAATATGCCCGATATTCGTCGCACGAACGGAATACGTGGTTACTTCCTGCAACTGTTTTGCAAAGTCTTCGGAATTTGCCGCGCCTTCGGCAACGACGATGATATTCGAATGTTTTCCGCTCACGCGGGAACGGTTGATGCGCATTACGATATCGTCCATATCGCAAGCGATTTCGGGAACGACGATAATTTCGGCGCCCGAAGTAATGCCGGCATACAAAGCAATGTCGCCGCAATGACGCCCCATTACCTCGACAACGGAAATCCTCTCGTGCGAATTCATGGTGTCGCGCAGTTTGTTGATTACTTCGAGACAGGTATTTACCGCAGTATCGAAGCCGAGCGTATAATCGGTATATTCGAGATCGTTGTCAATCGTACCGGGAATCCCGATCGTGGGAATCCCGAAGTTTTCCGTAAGACATTTCGCCCCGCGGAACGAACCGTCCCCGCCGATGACTACGAGCCCTTCGATTCCGCGGCGTTTCAGCGTTTCCACCGCAGTTTTCTGTCCTTCCGGCGTAAGCATTTCCAAGCATCTTGCCGTTCTGAGCATCGTACCGCCGCGCTGAACGATATCGGAAACGCTGCGCATTTCCATTTGCACCATTCTGTCTTCGATCAGACCGCTGTAACCACGCTCGATTCCGTATACTTCCATCCCGAAATAGATCGCCGTACGCACGACCGCGCGAATCGCGGCATTCATACCGGGCGCGTCGCCGCCGCTCGTCAAAAGTCCGATTCTCTTCATGATTTTCAAACTCCTCCGTTTTACCTTTCCCTTTTATTATAGCAGATATTCCCGCAAATGCAAAGAGATTTTATTCTTTTCATGCTAATTTCACATTTTTCGCGGAATTATACGAATTTCACACATTCTTCTGATAAAAACGTGCGAACTTCTGCAAGAAAAGCACGGGTCGCATTGACCGAAAATTCGTACCGTTTTCCGTCGAAAAGTATTTTTGTTTTCGTGGATCCTTCGTAGCCCGTCAGCGTATCCAAAAGCTCGTTAAAATCCTCCTGCGAGAGTTTGCGGGCGTCCAGCCAAAGCACCTGTTCGCGTTTGACTTCCGCAACCGTTTCCGCCGCAGGTTTTTCCGTAGAATCGGGCGCCGTAAATTCTTCAAGTGAATCTACGATGATGACGGGAAGCTTTTCCGAAGGGATATCCGTTTTTCCCGTAATGCGCACGATCGCATCCTGCCGCAGGGCAGGTTTGATGCGTTCGTATACGCGCGGGAATGCTACGCATTCGATGCTGCCGTACAAATCTTCGACGGTAATGAACGCCATCGTTGCCCCCGCGCGCGTATTGATTTTTTTCACGCCGGCAACGATCCCTCCCATAGAAACCGTTTCGCCGCTTTTAATTTGCTGATACGTTCTGTCGCCCGTTTCTTCGTCCTCTTCGTAATCGGCAAGCAGCCCCGTATGAAACGTACAATCGGCAAAATAAGCGGAATACGCACCGAACGGATGTCCGCTCACGTACACGCCGAGCACGGATTTTTCCAACGAAAGCCGTTCCGCGGTGTCCCATTCGGGAATATCGGGAAAATCGACTTCGGGCGGTTTTTCTTCGATGATATCGCCGAACAGCGAGATCTGCGCGCTGTTCTTCTGTTTTTCGATTCCCGCAACTCGTTTCATCAACTCGTCGCAAACGGCAAGATATTGCGAACGGTGTTTCCCCATGCTGTCGAACGCGCCGCCGTAAATCAAGCTTTCGACCATACGGCGATTCACGAACTTCACGCAACGCATCAAAAAATCGGCAAAATCTTTAAACTCCCCGTTTTTCTTTCGTTCTTCGATCACGCCTTCCATCGGTCCGATTCCCACGCCGCGCAAGGCGCAAAGCCCGAACCGCAATCCGTCCCCTTCCACCGAGAAGTACGCCTTGGAACGGTTTACGTCCGGAGGATACGCCTTGATGTTCTTTTCTTTCATGTAAACGACGTATTTGGCGATTTCTTCGATTTTGGTAATTCGGTTGTTCAGCACGCCCGCAAGAAATTCTTTCGGGTAATATTTTTTTAAATACGCGGTCTGATACGTGATGACCGCATAAGCCGCCGCATGCGATTTGTTGAACGCATAGGACGCAAAGCTTTCCATCTGCGCAAACAATTCGGCGCTCACTTCGGGCGGAATTCCTTTTGCATGGCACCCCGCAATGTTCCCGCCGTCTTTGATATCGCCGTAAATGAATTTATCCTTTTGCGCCATCAGCTCGGAGCGGTGTTTTTTTGCCATCGCTCGGCGCACGAGGTCAGCTTGTCCCAGAGAGTAACCCGCAAGATTCTGGAAAATCTGCATGACCTGCTCCTGATAAATAATAACGCCGTAAGTTTTTTCCAGAATCGGCTTCAAAAGCGGAGTCAGATATTTGATATGTTCGGGATCGCTTCTGTTTTTCAAATAATCCGGAATGAAATCCATCGGACCGGGACGGTACAGCGAAATGCCTGCGATCAGATCTTCCAGACAGTTGGGCTGCAACTGTTTCATGAATCGTTTCATGCCGCCTTGTTCGAGTTGGAACACGGCGTCGGTATCCCCTTCCGAAATCAACTCGTACGCTCTCTGGTCGTTGCATTCCTGCCCGAACTCTAATTTTTTGCCTGTATTTTCATAAATATAATCGAGCGTTTTCTTAATGTCCGTCAACGTGGTGAGCGCCAAAAAGTCCATTTTCAGCATGCCTATGGACTCCACTTCTTTCATGTCGAATTGCGTGGTGATGTCTTCTCCGTTGCGGGACAAGGGAACGTTATCGGCGATTTTTTTACGGCAGATTACGACGCCCGCCGCGTGCATTCCCGTCTGTCGGGGCATGCCTTCCAGACGCAAGCCCATGTCGATGACGCGTTTCAGCGTTTCGTCCGATTCGTATATTTCGATAAATTCCGCATTTCGTTTTGCTTCCTGATCGGAAAGTTTTTTGAGCGCTTCGTCGTGTTTGTCGGGATCGTCTTTCGTACTGTCCACGGCTTTGCGGCACTTTTCGATATTCAGCCCCAAAAGTTCCCGAATCGAAGATTTTCCGTCCATGAGTTTGGTAACGCGATCCGTTTCCGCATAGGGAACGCGCATCACTCTTCCCACGTCTTTGATGACAGCGCGCGAAGCCAGCGTACCGAAGGTTACGATCTGCGCCACGTTTTCGGGATGGTAGCGTCTGCGCACGTATTCAATGGTTTCGGCGCGGCGTTCGGTACAAAAGTCCACGTCGAAGTCGGGCATGGAGACGCGGTCGGGATTTAAAAACCGTTCGAACAGCAGATCGTATCGAAGCGGATCTACGTTGGTAATCCCGATCGCATACGCAACGATACTCCCCACGCCCGAACCGCGCCCGGGACCTACGGGAATATCGTTCAAACGCGACCAGTTGATGTAATCCCAGACGATCAGAAAGTAGTCGGCAAAGCCCATTTTGATGATAATTTCAAGCTCGTACTCGGCGCGTTTTTTGATTTCTTCGGTAATCGTATCGTAACGCTTCGGAAGCCCTTCTTCCGTCAGCCTGCGCAAAAATTCGGGAGAAGGCGTTCCGTCGTCCGCCGTGTACAGCGGAATCAACGACTTATCGTATACGGGCGAACCGTTGTCTTTTAAATTGAACGGCGTGTCGGTATCGGAAATTTTGTTTGCAATCACGCGCGTATTCGAAATCGCTTCGGGAAGATTCGGGAACAGCGCCGCCATTTCGTCGCCCGACTTCATGTAAAATTCCTGCGTCTGCATTTTCATGCGCGAAGGATCGTCGAGCGTGCGCTTCGTCTGAATGCACATGAGTACGTCCTGCATTTCCCAGTCTTCTTTGTTCAGATAATGTACGTCGTTGGTGGCAACGAGTTGAATCTCCGTTTCTCGCGCAAGCCGAATCAATTGCGGCAAAATTTGCTTTTGCTCGGGAATGCCGTGATCCTGTATTTCTATGTAAAAGTCTTCGCCGAAGACCTCCTTCATCGAGAGAGCAAACGCCTTTGCTTTTTCGTATTCTCCCGCCATTAAATAGCGCGGAATCCTGCCCGCAAGACATGCGGAAAGACAGATCACGCCGTCGGCATGTTCTTTCAACACGGTATAATCGATTCTCGGACGGTAATAATAACCGTCCACAAACGCGAGCGAATCGAGCTGAACGAGATTGATATAGCCCGCTTTATTTTTTGCAAGCAAAATCAAGTGATCGGCTTTTTGATCGACGTGTTTTTTGTAATCGTCCACAACGTAGAACTCGCAGCCGATGATCGCTTTGATTTTCTCTTTTTTGCATTTTTCGGCAAAACGGAGAGAGGTGTACATGTTGCCGTGATCAGTGACCGCGACCGTGTCGATCCCGTTTTCTTTGCAATGACGGACGAGATCGTCCACCTTCACTGCGCCGTCCAGAAGGCTGTATTCGGTATGAAGATGGAGATGTACGAAATCCGTCATAATTTTTTTTCCTTTTCTTTGTAAATTTGCATCAGCTTTCTTAAACGGTGATTCAAACAGCTTTTCGAAATGCCGAGCTGCTCCGCGAGTTCCTGTAAGAAAAGCGTCGGATACCCGATGCGCGCTTTCGCCGTCTCTTTTAACGGGTCGGACAGCGTTTGAAGAACCCCCGCCGCTTCGAGCGCCCGAATCGCGCGAATCTGTGCTGCGCTCGCAATTGCCGCTTTATCCGCGTTCCCTGCGTCGCAGTTTCCTTTGCGGTTATTATAATTGCTTTCTTCGCGGGCGGCGGAAACTTCTTCAAAATGTTTCAGCGCCGATTTTGCCCCCGTCACGGAAAGAAAATCGGAAATTTCTTCCCTGCTCTTCAGATAAACGACGTGCTTGTCTCCCCTGCGGACGAGTTTCCCGATCAGTTCGAACGTTGCAAGAATTTCACAAAACTGTTCCGCGGTTTCGCGCGAGGAAAATTCGAATTCGAGATGATACCCCGTTTTTGCGTTTCCGCCGGGCAACGTACAGCTTCCGCCGCCGAGAAACGCCGCGCGCAAATAAAAAAGCGCCGCGTCTTCGTCGTCAAGATACAACATCCCCCCTGCCTGAGGCGATGCCGCGGAATAAAGACGGCGCGCTTCCTCCCCCGCAGCAAAAAACGTAAGTTTATCTTTTTTCCGTTTCGGATCGCGCGTCGCTTCCCGCACGAGCATCTGCACGCCGAAAACTTCTGCCAACCGAAGGAAATATTCCGCAACGCGCTCGTTTTCGCTTACGAATCCCACTTCGCCGAACACGGATACGTACCCGCCCGTACTCAAAAAGGCGGAAACCGCAGCGGAGGCGGATTTTCGGCGTTCAGGGAAATGCTGTAAAATTTCCCGTTTGATTTCCCAGGTGAAATTCGTCAAATTCTTTCTCCCGCTCACATATGGCGTTTATATTCCGCAAAGCGGAAGTTCGGCAACTTCCCGTCGATATTGTCGATTCTGTCGAGCGGCACGCCCACCCGCATAATCTGTTCTTCGGCAAGTTTGCATTCGCCGATGCGCTCCGTCCAGTGCGCGTCCGAATTGATTACGAACCGAACGCCGGTATCGGAAACCGCCGCAAGTTCCTCATCGGTCAAGTGCGGTTTTTTGGAACTGATTTCAAGGTAAGTTCCGTAATCGCGGCAGCATTTCGCCACTTCGACCGCATCGGAAAAACACAGATAATTGAGGTGCGTCAAAACGTCGATCGGATGATTCTTGATTGCGTTGATATACGCCTTCGTCGTATATTCGATCAGCTTTTTCGAGGGTTTGGTATGGAATTTGTTTTTCAGCCAGCTCCCCCAGCCGATTTTGGAATCTTTGCACCGATCGTAGTGAATCACGACGTGAACACCCGCCAAATAGACGTCGAAATTTTCATAGTCGGATTCATTTAAATCGCAAAGTCCCGAAATGCCGCGGATGTTGCTTTCGATCCCGACCAACGCACGCATGCCCGTTTGGGCTTCCGCTTCACGGATTTCTTTGATAAACTGCGGCATTTCCTTTCGGTGAATGCCGAACCAAACGTGCGAAAAGCCGTGCTCCGTAATAGCGATTTCCCGAAGCCCGACTTCCTTTGCCCGTGTCACGTTTTCGAGGATGGTATTATCCCCGTCCGAATAAACGGTATGCGTATGATAATCAGCGGTAAGTTTCATATGATCTTCCTTATGTATCTTGATTACGCTTGATTTTTCTATTGATATTACGGAATACGCCGAATTTCTTCCCGAAGAAGAATTCCCGTCTTCCGTTTCACTTCCTCTTTCACAAGGGCAATGAGCGCGGACACTTCGCTTGCGCTTGCACCCTCATTCAGTATGAAATTTGCATGCCCGTTTGATACGCGCGCGTTTCCGATCGACACGCCTTTTAATCCGCACCGTTCGATCAATTCGCCCGCAGAACGTCCCGCAGGATTCACGAACGTACATCCCATGCTTCGACCGTTGGGCAGATGACTGCGTCTGAGCAAAAACGTTTCCGTTCGACGGTCGATCTGTTCCTGGGCGCAACGATCCCCTCGAAAATACACGCCCGCAATCGCAACGCCGCGCAAAAACACGCTGTCTTTTTCGGAAAATCCACATTCCTTTTCGGTAAAAATCCGAATTCTTCCCGCTTCCACACCCACGACGCGGGTGACCAGATCGGAAAAATGTCCGTCCCGAATTCCGGCATTCATTGCGCAGCCCCCGCCGACCGTCATCGGAATTCCCGCAAACGGTTCAAATCCCCCGAAACCGCGCTCACGTGCGAATCGAAGCAATGCACCGCCCGTAACGCCTGCGCCCGCATAGATCGAGTCGTCCGCCGAAAAAAGCGCTTTCATGCGGCAGAAACGAACGACCGCGCCTTCCCAGTAACCGTCGGCAGGAAGCACGTTCGCTCCCGCGCCCAAAAAACAATAAGAAATATTTTCGGTTTTCAAAAAAGAAAGCAACGCGGCAAGTTCTTCGACGCACGACGGACAAACCGCAGCAGCTGCGATTCCTCCGCAACCGATCGTCGTATGTTTCGCAAACGGGAAATCCCGTTCGCAAGGAATTTGCGGAAACCGTTCCTGCAAGATTGCGCAAAAATCCATGATAAAAACACTCCTGTTATTTTAACATACTATTCCGCAAATTTCAAACGGTTTTCAGAAATTTATTCAGATATTTTTCAAAGTCCGCACGATCCAGACTTTGCGTCAGCGCAAGAAGCGCTTCCCTGTCGCTGAAAACGCTCACCGTCTTCGTCCCCTTTTCCGCATTTACGCGCGTCATTCCGATTTCGGGCAACCACGATTGCACTTCTTCGGACAAAAGCGTTTCTACGAATGCGTTGCAATCCTTTCGTTTTTCGGCGGATAAAACTGATATATACTGATACAAATCGCAATATTGCGTCGCCGGTTTACTGTATACGGTTGCACCGCGCGACTGGAATCTGCACAGATCCCGCTGCGTTCCGAATAAATAACGGTACTTCCCGCTCAAAAAGCCGACGTAAGCCGCCGAGGATTCCACGCATTCCCCCGTCACGCCGGCAAGTTTTGCGGCAACTTCGGCAAGATTTTGTCCCCCTTTGGAAACCGCCGTTGCGCCCGCTTCCTCAAAGTTTTCCGTTTTGGAAAAGAGATAATACCCTCCGCCGCACCAGGGATACGCCAGACAGCCCGAATCCGTTTCTCCTCCCGCAAAGCGGAAAGAAAGCGGCAAGCTTTGCTCCGCAAACGACGAAAGCCCCACGCCGAATGAGAGAATATCCGGTTTTTTCCCTTCTTCGAACGCGCTGTTGGCGCCGTCGAGCGTATACCCCGAGATTAAATAATACACTCCGTCGTTTTGCTTTTCCGCTTTTAGCGCAACACGGCGCAAAAAGGAAGTACGCGATCCTTTCCCGCCTTCGAACGTATCGACGTTCCATATCCGTACGACACGCTTTTCCGTCTGTGCTTTTGCGGGCGCTTTCGGAAAAAAGACAACCGAAAGCACGACTGCGGCGACGAGGAAAAACGGCAGCGCTTTGAGAGAAAACTTAAAAAATTTCTTAAATTTCATACCTCTATTTTATGCGCATGCAGTTGGCGGCATTCCCGCAAAATCAGGACAGGACGCCCGAAAGCGTCCTGTCGGCGTTTTTACGTTCCGACAACGGAAAGCAAAAACTATATTGAAAAGCGGTTACCCGCTGCATTAGAAAGTGTGCGCGGATCGCACTCTTTTATTCTATTTCCGAAAAAGAAATTATGTTCCGTTTTCAAAAAAGAAGAGGGACTTTTGTCCCTCTTCTTTTTCGGTTAATTTCTCTTTTGAAAACTGTCGCAGCAGGTGCAGTGTTCGCAGTCGCAGGTGTTGCCTACGTGAATGGTGTTCAGTTCGCAGTGCATGCCGTCGCAATTGTACTTGCATTCGGTCACTCCGCACGAAACGCCGCAATTCATTTTTTTACTCATTCCGCTCCCTCCTTTGCTTTCATTATGCTTCATTTTCAGAAAATTATACCAAGACGATTGACAAAACAACTTCTCTCCTGTAAAATATGGAAAAGGAGTCAACTATGAAAGTGATACTGAAAGCAGACGTAAAAGGCAGCGGAAAAAAAGGTGATTTAATCGAAGTATCCGACGGGTACGCGAAAAATTTTTTGATCAAACGCGGACTTGCGGAAATCGCAACCGCACAAGGCGTAAACGAAGTCACCCAACGGCGCACCGCGGAAGCCTATCATAAAGCGGAAAACATCAAAGAATTAAAGGCACAGGCGCAAAAGCTGGAAGGAACCGAAGTCGCCCTTTCCATCCGAGCGGGCGAAAACGGAAAAGTTTTCGGCTCTGTCACGACGGGACACATCGCCGCCGCGCTTGCCGAACTCGGCTTCGACGTCGATAAAAAGAAAATCACGGTAAAAGAAGCAATGAAAACGGTTGGCGTTTTCGATGCGGAAGTGCGTTTCATGGAAGGCGTTACCGCTAAAATTAAAGTAAACATTACAGCGCTTTAAGCGATTCAAATAAAAAAACACCTCGTTTGAGGTGTTTTTTTATTTATTATGTTTAACATAGTACTATTCAAAATAAAAATTAGGGCAATTTTATTTCGTATAATTCTTTCTCGGGCAACTTTTTCGTAGAATCGTTCACGAATTTTTTGAGCTCCGCAGCACCCTTTTCTACGGGAACGTTTACGCCCGCACCTGCAACGCATCCGCCGGGGCACGCCATTCCCTCGATCAGACATCCGTTCTTTTTTCCGAGCTTTGCGAGCAACAACATCTTCCTGCACTCTTCCAGCCCTTCCGCATGCTCGATCTTCACTTCCACGTCGGGATAATATTCGCGCACGCAAGTTTCGATTGCGGAGGCAACGCCTCCCGCAACGCCGTACCCTCTGCCCGCAGCGGTCGCGTCGTGAATCGGTTCTTCTTTATCAAAAGTTTTAAAATCGATCCCTTTCGCTTCGAAAATTGCAGCAAGTTCTTCAAAAGTGATTACGAAATCAACGTCGCTGCGCACGGACTTTCTCATGGCTTCCAATTTTTTCGCCGCACAGGGTCCGATAAACACGACGCGGGCATTCGGCCGTTTTTGCTTAATCGTCCGTGCCGTTGCAACCATCGGCGTGAGCGCGTTCGAAATATTATCGATTGTTTCCGGAAACCGCGTTTTCGCAAGCATGCTCCACGCAGGGCAACAAGACGTCAACAAGAACGGCAGTTTGCCCGTCGCAACTTCCGTGGCATAATGGTGCGCTTCGGTCGAAGCGCCTACGTCGGCGCCGTGAGCGACCTCGTATACTTCCCGAAATCCGATTTCCTTGAGCGCGGCTTTCACCTTCCAGAGCGTGACGTTCTGCCCGAATTGACCGATCACCGCGGGCGCAACTTCCGCAACGACCTCGTCGCCCTTCCGAATCGCACGGATGAGTTGGAATATCTGCGACTTATCCGCTATGGCGCCGAACGGACAACTTACCATACATTGTCCGCAACCTACGCATTTATCGGGATCGATGTGCGCTCTGCCGAGCGCGTCGCTTTTGATCGCTTTTACGCCGCACGCTTCGGAGCATGGACGGATTTTATGTGCGATTGCATCGTAAGGACAAGCCGATTTGCATTTGCCGCATTTGATGCATTTTTCCCTATCGATTTCGGCGCGCCCGTCCGCGCCGACGGAAACAGCGTCTTTGGGACATACCGTCATACAGTAACGCGACACGCATTTGCGGCATTGATCGCTCACTTCGTATACGTTGTCCTCACAGCGATCGCACGCCGAAGGAATTACCTGCATCAACGGCGGATCGTAATAATTGTCCGAAATGTTGCTTGCGGAAAGTCCGTTGGTAATGTGCGCAGGTTTATCCTGCGGATTCAACGACATTCCCATTGCCAACCGCACCCGTTCGGAAGCAATCGCGCGTTCGCGGTAAATGCTTTCGCGATACTGCGGCGTTTCCGTCGGCGTTATTTTATAGGGAATCGCTTCGATGTCGCTTGCAACGTTTTCCGATTCGAATGCGGCGCGCGCGACTTCCACGAAAACTTTTCTTCTTAACTTAATAACCGAAGTTTCAAGACCTCGCATATACTCTCCCGACTTTGAAGAAGGGCAAGGATTTTCCTTGCCCTCTCCGCATATTTTTTACTTTCTTCCGTAGTAAGCGTTGAGATACATTTGTTTGATTTCGCTCATGAGCGGATATCTGGGATTCGCGCCCGTGCATTGATCGTCGAACGCGTCCTCCGTCATAGCGTCGAGCCGTTCAAGGAACTGTTCTTCGGTTACCTTGTCGCCAAGCGCCTCGCGAATGGTCTTAGGCTGACCGACCGCAGCCTGTAACTCTCTGAGTTTTTTAACGAGCGATTCTACGAGCTCGTCGTCGTTTTTCCCCTTTAACCCCACGAACTTCGCCACGTCCGCATAGCGCGCTTTGCACTGCGGATACGCGTACTGCGGGAAAGTTCCGAGTTTGGTAGGCTGTTCGGAACTGTTAAAGCGGATGACTTCTTCCAGCATCAGCGAGTTTGCCATGCCGTGAGGAATGTGCCAGTAAGAACCAAGTTTGTGCGCCATCGAATGGCAGACGCCGAGGAATGCGTTGGCAAACGCCATACCCGCCATGCACGAAGCATTCGCCATGCGTTCGCGGGCTTCGGCGTCGTGCGCACCCTTTTCGTACGCCGCGGGAAGATATTCGAAAATCAATTTAACCGCTTCTTTGGCAATTCCATTCGTAAAATCGGTCGCCATTACGGAAGCGATCGCTTCCAGCGCGTGGCTCATCGCATCGATTCCCGAACAGGACGTCAACCCCTTGGGAATATTCATCATCAAATCGGCGTCTACGATCGCAACGTCGGGCATCAGTTCGTAATCGGCAAGCGGATATTTCGTACCCGTCTTTTCATCGGTAATTACGGCAAACGGCGTGACTTCGGAACCCGTTCCCGCCGTAGTGGGAATCGCAACGAACGTTGCTTTGTCGCCCATATGCGGGAAAGAATACACGCGCTTGCGGATATCCATGAAGCGCATTGCCATATCCTGGAAGTCCACTTCGGGATGTTCGTACATCACCCACATGATCTTCGCCGCGTCCATCGGGGAACCGCCGCCGATTGCGATAATCACGTCCGGCGCAAATTCACGCATCTGTTTTACGCCCTCGTTCGCACACGCCAGCGTGGGATCGGGCGTCACGTTGAAGAAGGTGGAATGCATAATGCCTTCCGCATCCAAAATATCGGTAATTTTTTTGGTGAATCCGCTCTGATATAAAAAGTTATCGGTCACGATAAACGCTTTTTTCTTATTGTATACCTGTTTCCCAAGTTCTTTTAACGCTACGCCGAGGCAGCCGCGTTTAAAATACACTTTTTCGGGCGCTCTGAACCACAACATATTTTCCTTCCTTTCCGCAACGGTTTTAATATTGATCAAATGCTTTACGCCAACGTTCTCCGAAACGGAGTTGCCGCCCCAAGACCCGCAGCCGAGCGTTAAGGAAGGCGCAAATTTAAAGTTGTAAATATCGCCGATTCCGCCCTGCGAAGAAGGCGTATTGATTACGATTCTGCAAGTTTTCATGACGGAGCGGAAATACGCGATTTTATCCGCCCCTGTTTCCACGTTGATATAGAGCGACGAAGTATGACCCAGACCGCCGTCTTTGATGAGCCTGTCTGCTTTTGTAACGGCGTCTTCGAACGTTTCGGCGCGATACATTGCGAGAACGGGCGAAAGCTTTTCGTGTGCAAATTCTTCGGTAAGTTCTACGGATTTCACTTCGCCGACCAACACTTTACTGCCCGCGGGCGCAGTAAAGCCGGAAAGCTCCGCAATTTTACAAGCAGACTGCCCTACGATTCTCGCGTTCAGCGCACCGTTGATGATAATCGTTTTTCTTACCATATCCGTTTCTTCCGGGCTCAAAAAATACGCGCCGCGAAGAGCCATCTCTTTTTTAAACGCTTCGTATACGTCGTTCAATACGATCGTGGACTGTTCGGAAGCGCAGATCATCCCGTTGTCGAACGTTTTGGAATGCAGAATGGAAGACGCCGCAAGTTGAATATCCGCCGAAGAATCGATCACCGCGGGCGTATTGCCAGCTCCGACGCCCAGCGCGGGTTTCCCCGATGAATAAGCCGCCCTGACCATGCCGGGACCGCCCGTCGCCAGAATCATATCCGCTTCGTGCATGATAAGCCCGGAAAGCGGTACGGTAGGCTGATCGATCCAACCGATAATGTCTTCGGGCGCGCCTGCCGCAACGGCGGCTTCCAAAACGATCTTTGCCGCTTCGATCGTACTGTTTTTTGCGCGCGGATGCGGCGAAATGATCAAACCGTTTCTCGTTTTCAAACAAATAAGGCATTTGAAAATTGCCGTCGAGGTGGGATTCGTCGTAGGAATGACCGCCGCAAGCACGCCGATCGGTTCGGCAATCCGCGTAATCCCGAAGCTTTCGTCGCGTTCGATTACGCCGCACGTTTTAGTATCTTTATACGCGTTGTAGATATATTCGGACGCGTAATGGTTCTTGATGACTTTGTCTTCAACAATGCCCATGCCCGTTTCTTCAACCGCCATTTTGGCAAGCGGGATACGCATTTTGTTTGCAGCAAGCGAAGCGCGGTAAAAAATTTCGTCTACCTGCTCCTGCGTATAGGTAGCGAATTTTGCCTGAGCCGCCCGCACTCTCGCCAGCATTTTTTCCAGCGATTCTTCATCCGTTACGATAAAATCCTTCATAGTGTTCCTCCGATTCTCCTTTCTATATGATAAAAAATTAGAAACTTTTTTCAATGCAGTCCGCTGCAGATTTCCGCAAGCGATACGGCAAGATCCTCGTATTTTACCCTCACGCTTTCCGGCACGCTAAGATAAACGGGCGCAAAATTCAGAACCGCCTGAATCCCTTCGTTTACCAAAATATCGCACGCTTGCTGCGCATACGCCCGCGGAACGGTCAATATTCCGACCTTTACCGAATTGCGTTTGATAATTTCGGGAAGCCGCTCCATCGGATAAATCGGTTTTCCGTTGACTGCGCCGATTTTCGCAGGGTCGCTGTCAAACGCGGCGATCACGTCGATTCCGTAATTTCGGAATCCCTCGTAAGTCAAAATTGCCCTTCCGAGCCCGCCCGCGCCGACGATCACGGCGTTCGTCCAACCGTGATAACCTAAAAATTTTTCGATGTCCGCAATCAAACCTTTCACTTCGAATCCGAAGCGGGGTTTGCCCGGCACGGAGGATACGATCGCAAGATCCTTCCTGACTCCTACCGCGGAAAGATTCATATCCCGCGCAAGTACGGCGGAAGACACGTACGTCACGTTCTTGCCCGCTTCCCCTTTCAAATAGCGCAGATACGCGGGAAGCCGCGATAAAGTTGCTTTCGAAACGTTATTTTCCTCGTTCATACTCATCCCCTCCGCGCGCTTCTATATTCGATAAATTTTTATCGAATGTTATTTTACCAAACCGTAACGGATAAGTCAACCGTTTGAAAGAAAATTTTTAAAAATATTTTTTCAAATAAAAAAGTCCGCAAACGCGGACTTTTTCCGTTATAACGCTTTCAGTTGTTGCTCGATCTTCGCTTTCATATCAAGATATTTTTCTTTTTTCGCACGCTCGTCGTCCACCAGTTTTTTGGGCGCTTTGGCAACGAAATTTTTATTCATTAGCTTGCCATCCGCCCGCGCGATTTCGCCGAGAATGCGTTCAAGCTCTTTTTCCAGCCGCGCACGCTCTTCTTCAAGATTCACGAGCTCGCCCAACGGCACAAATATCTGACCGATTTCGCAAACTTTCGAAACGGTTTTTTCGCCGAGCGACGAACCGTTTTCTACAAATTCGATTTCTTCGACCCCGGCAAGACGCATAACCGAATTTTTATTGACGCTCAAGAGCCGACGGGATTCGGTCACAACGTATAAATGCACTTTTTTCGAAGGAGGACAATTGACTTCTACCTTCATCGCCCGAAGCGCTTTGATCAGATCAATGATCGCTTCAAAGGCTTTCGCTTCTTTTCTGTACGAAAGTTTAATATTGTAGCGCGGATATTCTGCAGTTATCATTCGCCCTTTCGCGTGCGGCAGATACGAATAAATTTCTTCCGTAACAAACGGGATAAACGGGTGCAACAGCTTTAACGTATTCTCCAACACAAACACCAAAACCCCGAGCGCATTGCGCTTCCGTTCGGGATCGCCGCCGTACAGCGCGGGCTTGCTTAATTCGATATACCAGTCACAGAAATCGTTCCACGTAAATTCGATGAGCTTATCCGCCGCAATTCCCAAATCGTACTTTTGCAAAGAAAGCGTCACTTCGCGGATGCAGGTCTGCAAATGCGAAATAATCCAACGGTCGGCAGGCTGCAGTCTGATCTGATCAAGCGAAGGGATCTCCACACCCTGCGCATTCATCAAAACGAAACGCGCGGCGTTCCAGACTTTATTGATGAAATTTCTCGAAGCCTCTACTTTGGTATCCGTAAAACGCGAATCGTTCCCGGGGGCGACGCCCGTAATTAAAGAGAGCCGCAAAGAATCCGCGCCGTATTTTTCGATAATCTCAATCGGGTCGATTCCGTTCCCGAGCGATTTGCTCATCTTTCTGCCCTGTTCGTCACGCACGAGCCCGTGTATCAGAACGTCGCGGAAAGGAACTTTATCGGTATGTTCGATGCCCGAAAACATCATGCGCATGACCCAGAACGGAATGATGTCGTAACCCGTTACGAGTACGTCGGTAGGATAAAAATAGTTGAACTCCGCAGTTTCTTCCGGCCAGCCCAGCGTAGAAAACGGCCAAAGCGCCGAAGAAAACCAAGTGTCGAGCACGTCCTCTTCCTGCGTCAGATTTTTACTGTTACACTTCGGACAAATGCAAGGCGCTTCCGTCGCACAGATTTCTTCGCCGCAATCGTCGCAATACCAAACGGGAATGCGGTGCCCCCACCACAGCTGACGCGAAATACACCAGTCGCGGATATTTTCCAACCAGTTATAATAAATTTTCGAAAAACGGTCGGGCGTAAATTTGGTTTTATTTTTGGCAACGGCATCGATTGCGGGTTTGGCAAGCGGCGCCATTTTTACAAACCACTGCTTGGAAACGATCGGTTCGAGTGTGGCGCGGCAACGGGAACAATGCCCCACGTTATGAGCGTGCGGTTCGATTTTCACAAGCAGTCCCAGCGCTTCCATATCGGCAACGATCCGTTTTCTGGCTTCGTAGCGATCGAGCCCCGCATATTTCCCCGCAAGCTCGTTCATGGTTCCGTCGTCGTTCATGACGCGGATCATCGGCAGATCGTGCCGCATTCCTACTTCGAAATCGTTCGGATCGTGCGCGGGTGTGATTTTCACTGCGCCCGTACCGAATTCGGGATCGACGTATTCGTCGGTGATAAGCGGTATTTTCCGATCGGTAAGCGGAAGCAAAAGCGTCTTACCCGAAAGATGACGGTAACGCTTGTCCTTCGGATGAACGGCAACCGCCGTATCGCCGAGCATGGTTTCGGGACGGGTCGTGGCAATTACGATAAATTCGTCCGATCCCTCTACGGGATATTTGAAATGCCAGAAATACCCGCTGTTCTCGCTGTATTCCACTTCGATGTCGGAAAGCGCCGTTTTGCAGCCGGGACACCAATTGATGATACGGCTTCCGCGATATATCAGACCTTTGTTGTAAAGACGGAAAAACGCTTCGCGCACCGCTTTGCTGCACCGTTCGTCCATCGTGAACGCCAAACGCGACCAGTCGCAGGAAGAACCGAGTTTTTTGAGTTGCTGAACGATGCGGTCGCCGTATTTATTTTTCCAGTCCCAGACGCGATCCAGAAACGCTTCTCTTCCCAAACCTTCTTTGGTCAAGCCTTCTTTTTCGATTTGTTCCACGACTTTTACTTCCGTTGCAAGCGCAGCGTGATCGGTGCCGGGCATCCACAGCGCGGAATACCCCTGCATCCGTTTGAAGCGCACGAGAACGTCCTGCATGGTTTCGTCCATCGCATGCCCCATGTGAAGCTGCCCCGTTACGTTGGGGGGCGGCATCATCACGGTAAACGGAATTTTTTCGGGATCGATTTCGGCACGGAAACAATCGTTTTCCATCCAGTCCGAATAAATTCTCGATTCGAATTCTTTCGGATTATAAGTCGTTTGCATTTCTTTCATAAACTCTTTCCAAAAATGTATACTTCTGCGTTATTATAACGCTTTTTCCCGCAATTGTCAATAAATCCGCCCTTGACATACTATATAATATTCTTAATTTTTCACGGAGAAAACTATGAAAAAATCTATGGCAATTCTCGGAGCTGCGTTGTTCGCACTCCTTCCCCTCTCCGCTTGCGGAGACAACGACGGAAAAACGACGCTGAAAATTAACGAAGTGACGCATTCCGTCTTCTATGCACCGATGTATCTGGCAGATTCTCTCGGCTATTTCGAGGAAGAAGGCATCAAAATTCAGCTTACCAACGGCGGCGGCGCGGATGCGGTTATGGCTTCCGTCCTTTCCGGCGACGCACACATCGGATTCTGCGGACCGGAAGCGGCGCTTTACGTACTGCTCGGCGGCACGAAAGACGTACCGACCGTTTTCGGTCAGCTCACGCAACGCGACGGATCCTTCCTCGTTTCGCGCAAAGCGGAACCCGACTTCGAATGGAGCGATTTAAAAGGCAAAGAAATTCTTGCCGGAAGACGGGGCGGCGTTCCCGCAATGACCTTTGAATACATCCTGAAAGAAAACAATTTTACCGCTTCGGAAATTAACATCAATTACGACGTTGCGTTCAATCTGATGACGGGCGCATTCGAAGCGGGCACCGCGGACTACTGCACGATGTTCGAACCCACGGCTTCCGAATATCAGGCGGCGGGCAAAGGATATATCGTTGCCGCAGTCGGCGAAGCGGGCGGAGAAGTCCCCTACACTTGCTATATGGCGAAACGTTCATGGATCAAGAAAAACGAAAAGACCCTGGACGGATTTTTGCGCGCAATGCTGAAAGCAGTAAAATACACGCAGGAAAACGACGCGGCGACCATCGCGCCTCATCTGGTGAAACACTTCCCCTCCACTTCCGTCGAATCGCTTGCCACCAGCGTACAGAGTTATAAAAACATCGACGCCTGGGATAACGACATGGCGATGACGGAACAGAGCTTCAACCGTTTACAGGATATCATCGAATCGGCGGGCGAACTTTCCTCCCGCGGAAAATTCAGCGATCTTGTAGACAACAGTTACGTGAACGAAGTTTATAAAAATCTTTGAAAAAAATAAAACGATAGAAATACGGACGATACGCTTATGGAAAAAGAAATACTGCGGTTTACAGACGTAAAACTGATCTATCATACAAATCGGGGAGAAACGACGGCAGCGGAAAATCTTAATTTTTCCGTAAACGAAGGCGAATTCGTTGCGATTATCGGTCCTTCGGGCTGCGGAAAGACGACACTGCTTTCCCTCGCCGCAGGTTTATTGAAGCCCTCGGCGGGAACGATCGAAAGTCACGGAAGTTTCGGCTATATGCTGCAAAAAGACGAACTTTTCCGTTGGCGCACGATCGAGAAAAACATCTTTCTTCCGCTTGAAATCAAAAAACAGAACACTCCCGAACATCGGGAACGCGCGCGCAATCTTGCGGCAAAATACGGATTAAAAGATTTTTTACAAAGCTATCCGACCCAGCTTTCGGGCGGAATGCGCCAGCGGGCGGCGCTCATTCGTACGCTTGCGACGAATCCGGACATTCTGCTGTTAGACGAACCTTTTTCCGCGCTCGATTATCAGACGCGCCTCAACGTATGCGAAGACGTTTCTTCGATTATCCGAAGCGAAAAAAAGACCGCGCTGCTCATTACGCACGATATTTCCGAAGCGATTTCGCTTGCAGACCGCGTTCTGGTTCTCTCGCAACGCCCTGCGCGCGTAACGTTTGCGCATAAACTCGATTTCGGCGACGTGAAAAATCCGCTGAAACGGCGGGAACAACCGCAATTTTCGGAGTGGTTCGAAATACTTTGGAAGGAGCTGAACGGATGAAAAAAGCGACTTATTCGCAGGAACATGCGAAATACTTAAAAAAACGCAAACTGAATCTTGCTACGGTATGGGCGCTGCGGATCGGAGTTCTCGTATTGCTTTTCGGATTCTGGGAACTTTCCACCGCGCTCGGTTGGGTCGATCCCTTTATCATGAGTTCGCCCTCCCGAATCTGCGCGACCATTCAATCGCTTTACCGCGACGGCTCGCTCTTCTATCACATCGGGGTAACGCTCGCGGAAACGCTGATCGGCTTCGTCATTGCCGTTGCGCTCGGCGTTACCATTGCCCTGGCGTTATGGTGGAGCGACACGCTGCGGCGCGTTCTCGAGCCTTACATCGTCGTGTTAAACGCGCTCCCGAAAATCGCGCTCGGCCCTTTGATTATCATTTGGTTCGGTACGGGAAGCAAAGCAATCGTCTTTATGACGGTGCTGGTCGGCATCATCGTTGCGATTATGCACATGCTCTCCGCATTTATCGCCACCGATAAAAACAAAATTCTGCTTTTAAAATCGATGGGCGCAACCAAATTGCAGATACTCCGCAAACTGGTAATCCCTTCATCGTTTGCTTCGTTTATTTCGATGCTGAAAGTAAACGTGGGTATGGCGTGGATCGGTTCGATTATGGGCGAATACATCGTTTCGCGCGCGGGACTCGGTTATTTGATCGTGTACGGCGGGCAGGTGTTTAAGCTCGATCTCGTGATGACCGCAACGTGCATTCTGTGTCTGCTTGCGGCGGGAATGTATTTTCTCGTAGTACTGCTTGAAAAAGTACTCGTTAAAAATACAGAGAACTGAAAGAACAATCCCCGCGATTCCGAGAACGGGATACAAAATGCGCACGATGCCCGAAAGTCCGATGCGGGACAGCGCGAACGCCGCAAGGAGCGTTGCTCCTTTTGCGGCGTATTTTTGTTTACGGCGCAGCCCGTCGCTCAGTTTCAGCAACGGATAAAGCGAAGACGCCAAAGAAGTAAGAATCGCAAACGCGGCGGCAACGTAGAAAATCTTTCTTCCACGCATTACGAAAAGAAACGGAAGTTCCGCCCCGACCGCGCCCGCGCCTTCCGCATATACGCTGCCGAGAATACAAACCGCACCTGCGGCAATCAATATCCCCGCAATCCCCGCAGAAAGCACGGGATTTTTCATGTTTTTTCCTGCGTCGAGTAAGACGGGCGCAGCCAAAAACGTATTCATAAAGGCGTAGACGATTCCGCCGAGATACCCTTCTCTTCCGACTGAAAATAAGGCGTTCGAACCGTGCAGACCGCCGATACCGTAATAAAAAATAAAAATCAGTAAAACCGGAACGAGTACGGAATTTAATATCGAAATTCCTTTCATGCCGTATTTCAAACATACCGTAATCGCTACCAGTCCCAAAATCGAAAGCAACGGTTTGCACGCAGGCAGCAAAGCGTCTAACCCTGCAAGCATTCCCGCGCACGGGATAAACGCGCTCAACGAAACGAGAATCCGCACGGCTTTCCCCGCCCTGCCGAACAATGAATTGAGCGTTCCGTCGAATCCTCCGTACTTCTTTCCCAGACGAAGATACAGGACGCACGCACCGAAATACAGCAGCGTAGAAAGCAATACGGGCAAAAAAAAGCGCTCCGTATGAAAAAAACGCACCAATTCCGCACCCGATAAAAATCCCGCGCCGATACTCGTTCCCACAATGAACAGCGCGCCGCGCACCACTTCCGCCAATTTCACGCATCCTCCCTCTTTCTTTTATGAAAAAAATTGCAAAAATATGCAAAATTATGTCTGACATAATAATTGAGCGATTGACAAATTTCGTCAAATGCCGTATAATAAGAACAGTACGATGGGAGGAATCCTTATGCAGGACGAATTCGACGAAACGATTGAAAAAGAAGAAAATTCCGAAGATAAGCAATCGGTCAGTTCCGATCTGATCCGCGGACACATCAACACGATCATTCTCCGCGCGCTTTACGAGGGTGACCGCTACGGTTACGAAATCATTTCCGAAATCGAAAGAAAAAGCCACGGTCAATACTCGTTAAAACAGCCCTCTTTATACAGTGCGCTCAAGCGACTTGAAAAAGAAGGTTACATCACTTCATATTGGGGCGGTTCGGTCAGCGGAGGAAGAAGAAAATACTTTTCTCTTACCAACGCGGGAAAACTGATCTCCGAACAAAATCAATCGGAATGGGAATATTCCCGTACGGTCATCGACAGTTTGATTTCCGATAAAGATTTTGATTTTTCGAATCCCGCGCCCGTACCCGTCGATATGCGTGTTTTACGCGATTCCACGACCCGCGCGCGGACAAGCTCTGGCGAAAACCATACCGAAGACACGGAACAACGCGAACAAATCTTAAAAGAATTCGAACGGGAACGCGAATCTTTGCAAAAAAGAAAAGCCGAACTTGAAGAAGAAGCCGAACGCTTAAACCGTGAACGCAGCCGCATGGAAGAGCTTTCGCAAGCGCGGGAATTATTCGACGAAGAACGCGCTACTTTTACGGAAAGCGCAGGCGATCTGGAAGAAGCGCGCGCCGCATTCGAAGAAGAGACGGCTCGTTTCGAAGCGGAAAAAGCCAAATACGAAGCGGAAATGGAAGCGCGGAACGACGCTTTGCTCCGCGAACGCGAATGGCGGGAATATGAAATCGCCGAACGCGAACGCCGTTTGGAAGAAGAAAAAAAGTCCCTTGCCGAAAATCAGACGCGCATCAGCGACGAAGAATACCGTGCGCTCAACGAGCGGCTCTTGGAACAGGAGCACGAACTCAACCGCCAGCGCGCAATCTACGAACAGCAAATCCGCGGCTACGAACAGGAACTCGTCGCCGTAAACGAACGCCATGCCGAAGAAATGGCGCGCCGCGAACGGCAAATCATCGAAGAGCAGGAAGCGCTCTTTCATCAGCGCGAGCAACAGTTGCTGCACCAAAATTACGTCGATCTGATCAACGCGCCCCCCACCGATAATGCCGTAAACGAATATCCGTATTTTACCGCGCCCGTGGGAGACGAACCGCAAACGGAACAACCGCTTGCGCCAATCGATGAAAACGCCGACGGCTACCGCAGCGTCGTACGGAAAATTTACGCAAACTCCATTAACCCCGAACCGAGCGAAACGCCGCACCGTTCGGCAAGAACGGAACGCGCAACTTCCCTCGACGGCATTGATTTCCATGATCTGGAAGCACGGGCGGCGGAAGAAAACATTCGTATCGTGACGGCGGGCGGGAAAAGCAAAACGCAGATCGGAGAAACGTCCTCCAACGTTACGCACAAGGGAAAAGCGTTGTTTATCAGTGCAATCGTCCTCTTTCTGTTCTGCATTGCGCTCGGCAGTATTCTGCTGGCGTTGCGCGGTACGGTTACGCTCCCCGTTTATTATCCCTATTTGATTTGGGGAATTGCACTCATAGTATTATTGATTTGCGGACTTGCGTTTGCCAACAAATTCGGGGAAGGCGCATTGCGGAGAACCAGTTATGCCGTAATCAATGCAGCGGTTTTGTTTATATTACTCGTCATCATAGCTTTGATCGTTGCGCTTTGGGTAAGAATCGACTTTGCAGACATAAGCGCGGTTACCACCTATCTGGTTGTGCCGATCGTCTTCTCTTTCGGAATACTCTTGTTCGGCATTATATATTACTGTCTTGTAAAACCGAAGAATAACTAAAAAAAGATCTCGCAAATTTGCGAGATCTTTTTTTATGATTCAGGTTTCATACAAACTGAAATTGAAGTTGCGCTTCACGGAAAAATTGCTTCCCTCCTTCCGGATCGCATTCCGTAACCGTCCCCCAAAAAGTCAAATCTAAAGAATTTGCGTAAAGTTCCATCGAAGGTTCGTTTAATATAAAAGTATACGAATAATGATCCGATTGCATCTCTACGCCGTAATCTTTGAACACAAAAACGTTCTGCGCGTTCCCGTAAGATTCAGGCGTCCACACAAATGAATGCGTTCCGCCAGTCCTATGAATTGTATACGATAATTCAAAAACGGGTTTATCGCCATCAAACGATTGAATCGTACACTTCCAATCTACGCTCATAAAACCCGTTACGTTTACGCCCGAATCGAAATAATCCCCTACCAACGGATTCCCGTAAGCCATTGCGGATTTCCCCAAATAGCGGCTCAAATCCGCTTTTTGCCCACACGTTTCGCACGCTAATCCGCCCGTAGAATAACGGTGTAAACCGCTTGCCGGAATTTCAACGTAAGTCGTGTAGCCGCATTCGCTACACAATTCATACGGCTCCCAACCGGGTTCGCCGCAAGTCGCCGCTTTTCCCGATTTCTGTACCAACTTATGTTTATGAATATCCGATGCGCCGACTCTCGGAATCGGCACTCCTTTTTTGATCAAATCACCGCAACCGAAACAATAAGTGTCGCCCGTATATCCCTCTTTCAAGCTTGTCGCGGGAACGTATCCCCGTATTTGCGTTACGCCTTTGTGATTTTCCGCATTCTTTTTTCCGTACTCTACCGCGCAAACCGCACACTTCGCTTTACTGCGGCAAGTCGCTTCTCCGCCGACGTGCGCAGTCCGTTCCTGTCCCGCTCCGCAATGAATGCAGGCTTTCCAGTGATGCGTATCGTTTTTAAAAAAATCGGGATTGTACTCATGACCGATCGTTTCTATTAAATTGCGGTTTGCGGCAATCAATCCTTCGGGATCGGTGTAGAGTTTATCGCAAGTCTGACAATACCAATACTCTTCGCATACGGAAGACGTTTTTGCAGAACAAAAATCGAAACGAACCAGTTTGTGATTGTGCCCGACTTGCGCTTCTCCGCATGCGCTCAAAGCGAATACAGCGACAAATCCGATTGCCAAAATTGAAGAAAACAGTCTTTTTCCTTTCATCTTTTCCCTTCGATCAAAGTTTTTCCATCGCAAATTGCGCCGCGCCGTAAAGCCCCGCATCGTTACCGAGTTCTGCGCATAAAAGATCGAGCGGAACTTCGACCTCGGAAACAAATATACGCGGAGAAATGAATTTACGCAACGGAGCAAGCAACGTTTCGCCTTCCGCCGAAAGTCCTCCGCCGAGAATCACCGCTTGCGGGCGCAATACGTTGACGAGATTGATAATCCCCTCGCCTAAATTTGCAATATATTCTTCAAAAACTTTTTTGGCGGCAGCGTCGTCTTTCTGCATGGCAAAAAATACCGTTCTGCCGTCTACCTTTTCCAACGTTTCCGCATACTTCCACATTGCGCTTTCGGGATGAGCAGCCATTGCCTCCCGCGTCATACGGAGCAACGCCCTTGCGGAAGCATACCGTTCGTAACAACCTTTTCTCCCGCAGGAACAAAGTTCCCCGTTCTGACGGATAATCATATGACCGACTTCGGTACCCGCGCTACGGAAACCTTCAAATAATTTTCCGCCGATCACGACACCGCCGCCAACACCCGTCCCGATCGTAACGAGTACGGAATCCGAATAGCGTTTCCCTGCGCCGTACTTGGCTTCGCCGAGCGCCGCCGCATTTGCATCGTTTGTCACGAATACCGGTTTACCGGAATATTTTTTCACCAGTTCGGCAAGGGGAACGTTTCTCCAACCAAAATTCGTCCAGGATACGACGGTTCCCGTCGCACTGTCAATAAATCCTGGAGAACCGATTCCGATCGCCTGCACGCTTTCAAACGATTTACCCGCCTTTTCGGCAGTTTCCATACAAAGTTTTACAAGCGAAAGCGCCGTATCATTTACGGATTTTTCGGCGGAAGTTTCCACACGGGATTTCCCGATCAATTTACCTTCCGATAAAATTGCCGCTTTGGCAGACATTCCGCCCAAATCAATTCCGATGATCATACAAACCTCACGAACCCTTTTTATAAATTTTCAGCCATTCGGGCAAACGAGAAACAAATTCCGCGTTGTTTTGCGAACGCTGTAACATATCGATCACGCCAGGAACGTTATCCGTAAGCCCGAGCGTCCGCAACCGATTTACCACATTCAGTTCCTGTTCCGAAAGCAACAGTTCTTCTTTTCTCGTTCCCGATTTTCTCAAATCGATCGCAGGAAAAATTCTGCGCTCGGCAAGTTCTCGGGACAAAAAGATATCGGCGTTTCCCGTCCCCTTAAATTCTTCGTAAATGATGTCGTCCATACGGCTTCCGGTTTCCACAAGCGCCGTTGCCAAAACCGTGATGCTCCCCGCCTCGACGGTATTACGTGCCGCGCCGAAGAAACGTTTCGGCTCGGACAACGCGTTTGCATCCAGTCCGCCGCTCAACGTTTTCCCCGTATTATCGGAAATATTATTATACGCGCGGGTGAGCTTCGTAAGCGAATCGAGCAACACGACGACGTCCTTTCCCTGTTCCGCAAGCCGTTTCGCGCGCGCGATCGTCAGCTGCGCCGCACGAACGTGCCGCTCCGCGCTTTCGTCAAAGGTCGAATATACGACTTCCGCACGATTCAAATCGCTGCGGATATCGGTCACTTCCTCCGGGCGTTCGTCGATCAGCAGCACGATCAAATGCAGAGAATCGTGAGCCGTTTCGACTGCCTTCGCAATCTCTTTTAACAGCGTCGTCTTACCCGCTTTGGGCGGCGCAATGATCAACGCCCGCTGTCCTTTTCCGATCGGCACGAACAAATCAAGCATGCGCAGCGAAATCGTTCCGCTGTCCGACAAAGAAATCTTTTCCTTCGCGTATTGCGCCGTAAGGGAATCGAAAACGGGTCTCTTTTCATATTCGCCGCCGATGCAACCGTTTACGCTCAAAACGTCGCCGACGGCGGGACAATCGTTTTTCTTCTGTCCCGGAATCGCGGTACACGCGACAAAATCGCCTTCCCGTAATTTTAAATTATGAATTGCAGGCGAAGAAAAGAATACGTCCCCTCCCGCCGAAGGTTGATAATTTTTCGTACGTAAAAAACCGTAACCGCTCGACGTAACTTCGAGCACGCCCGTATAGACGCGCTTTTCGAAAAACGCATTCTCTGACTCCGAAGAAGAAACGTAGAGCGCGCCGTCTTCCGTTTCGTAATCCGAACGGCTGGACAATCGTTCGCCTTCGGAACGAATCCGCCTTAAATTCGCGGTAATTTCAGGGTCGATATAACTTTGTTTGGGGGGCGCTCCCCGCCCGGAAGGCGTTGTCGGTTTTGCCTTTCCCGTAAGAATATCGATGATTTGCTCAATCAACTCGTTTTTTTTGATTGCGGAAGCATGCGCAACGCCGTAACTTCTGCCGATCGTTCGAAGCTGTGCAATCGGAATCGTATCGAGATAAACGCGATATTGTAAATCGGTATTGTTATCCGTCATTCAGTATCCCGCTCCATGATGATGATTTTCGTAGAATCGTCGGAAATGTCGTCGCGGAAAAATTCGACCTCCGTCTCGTTCTGGTCTACGATTTCTTCCACCTCTTCGTCGTCGAATAAATCGGTAAATTCGGAAACTTTATCCAAATCGAGATTCAGCCCTCTCGTTTTATAGTGCATCGGAATAACGACGGAGGGCATAATGCGGTCTACGTATTCTTTTGCCTGTTCCGCGTCGATCGTATAATTTCCGCCCACGGGAATCAGCAGTACGTGAATCGGCAGCAACGCTTCCAGCAATTCCGAAGTACACGCTTCGCCGATGTCGCCGAGATGGCAAATTTCAAGACCGTCCATCCCGAATTTGAAAATCAAATTCTCGCCGCGTTTCGCGCCGTTCTCATCGTCGTGCCAGCATCTGATCGCGCTAACGTGCACGCCGCCGATTTCATAGTTTCCCTCTTCCTTTAAAACGACGGGATTCCCCTCCACCGCTTTGGCATTATCATGATCGTAATGCGAATGACTGACCGTTACAACGTCAGCGGACACCCGCGGTAAATCGAATCCCACGTCGCCGTAAGGATCGGTTACAATGCTCGTTCCCGTACTTTCCGTAAGAACGAAACACGAATGCCCAAGATATCGTATTTTCATTTTTCCTCCGAAATTTCGATGTAAAATTCAAGTTGAAAGGTTTGAACGTTTCCGGACAAATTGAAATCGTAAAGCAATGACGCCGCGTATCCGCGCGGCACGGGCCGACAAAAACAACGCTTCGTTAAAGTCGGGATTTCCCCGCGGTTTGCTCCGCACACGAGCTCGGTTACCGTCTGCTCCCCTTCGCGATAACAGGCAATGATTTCCGTATCGCCGCGGCGATGCATATTCAGATATCGATTCCCGATTTCGAGCGTTACGGGATCGCGATCCTGCAGATAATTCAAATACAAAATCCCGTCCCGATCGACAACGTCCGCTTGCGCGACAAACTTCTGTTTGTCGCACCCGGATGCCGTGACGATCGTAATGATGCAATTTGCCATTGTTACTATTATATAACAGATTTTGTAATTTGTAAACGGATTCAAACAAAAAACAAAAGAATTGCTTATTTCTTTTTTAGAAACCCGTGATAATAATTTTTCCCTTCCGCAAGCAAATCTTTCATTCTGTCCTCGTCGGAATCGGCAAGCGCCACCCCGTATTCTTTTAAGCGATCGATTAAACGGTTTATCTCAGCGCAAAGCGGAGCTTTATTCGCAAAAAACAATTCCGTCCAAACGTTTTCGTCCACCCCCGCAATGCGGGTCATGTCCTGAAAACTTCCGCCGGTAAATCCCGCGCAATCTTCCGTAAGCGGGCTTTTCACGTAAGCGTTCGAAACGATATGCGCCAGTTGAGAAGTAATCGCAATCATTTCGTCATGCCGCGCCGCGCTACACTCTACGATCCTCGAAAAACCGAGTTCTTTCCCCAACTTTTTTACCGTTTCGAGCGCGGTTGCGTCCGTCTTTGCGCACTTCGTAACGATGAGATTAGCTCCGTCGAACAAAGAAACGCTTGCGGAAAAAATTCCCGAAGTTTCTTTCCCTGCCATCGGATGAATTCCCACGTACCTGTACTTACGCGGACGCGCATACGCCGCCTTTTCGAGCGGCTCCTTCACGCCGCAAATATCCGCTACGATCGTACCCTCCCCGAAATCGCCTTCTTCAAGTTCTTTAATTACTGCGCGCGGCGGCAATGCCAAAAACACGGCGTCTGCTCCCGCATAAGAGTTTGTTTCCCCGTCGATCATTCCTTGCGCAAGCGCGTAATCGATGGCGGCGCGGCTTCTGTTTTTGCCGTACACAATATGCCCTGCACGCTTGAACGCCGCGCAAAGAGAAGCTCCGATAATTCCCAACCCGTATACGACAATTTTCATAAAATCCACCTCGTATTCAGTATTTATGTCACGCATAATACCATGTATTTCTTTTAAAACCAAAAAATCAAAGCCGATTCATATACGTTCCGCAAGATTTCAACCGATTTCTGCACGTTTGATAATCGGGTAATATTCCTCCGACTTCCCGCCAAAAATCCGCACTGTGATTAAAATGACGGGTGTGACACAGTTCGTGTACCGCAACGTATCGGGCAAGTTCTTCCGTTAAAAATACAATTCGAAATGAAAACGTAATTTTGCCTTGTTTGCCGCAAGACCCCCACCTGCCCCGCGCCGATGAAATTTGCACGCCTTCGTAACGGAAGCCGTACCGCTCTGCCAAACGCCGCACCTCCGAAGTCATATAGTTCAAAGCAAACTTTTTCAGCAAACGGATCAGCGCCTTTTCCCGATTTTCACACGGTAAAAAAATCAAACCGTCTTCCATTCGGGCGCGTCCGTTTTGAATAACGTACTTTTTCCCGAACAGAGATACGATTAACCCGTCCTCAATCTGAAATTGCTCCCGTAAGCATTCCGAAATGCGCGCCGCAATCCATTCCTCATGCCGCGCTATAAAATCTCTGATCTGTTGCTCACCCGTACGATACGGCGCCCGCACGAGAACCTCGCCGTGGCACCCTACCCTGAGCGACAGCGTTTTTCGCTTACTGCAAATCACGGTAACGTCCATAAAAGAATTATAACATTTTTTCAAAGGATTTACAAGAAAATTTTCCGCCCGATTGACAATTGATCGTGAATATGATACTATTTCGGTATGGAATTTTTTCAAGTTAAAAAATTCATACCGCATAGCGAACTTTACCGTTTCGAAGTTCCGGCATCGAAGAGTTTACTCAACCGCGCCTTAATTCTGTCTGCATTTTCAAACGGCACGGTTAAACTATTATGCGGCAGTTTTGCGGAAGACACGCGCGTGCTTCTGCGTTGTCTGTCTTCTCTCGGAATCCAAACGAAACTCGAAAGCGGAAGCATTACCGTTCACGGTTGCGGCGGAATAATCCCGAAACCCGACGCCGAAGTCAACGTAGGCAGCGCAGGAACCGCAGCGCGTTTTTTAACGGTAGCGCTCGCTTTTTGCGGCGGAAATTATAAAATTACGTCTTCCGCGCAAATGGAAAAACGCCCGATGGAAATCTTAAAAATTTTAGAACGACACGGCGTTTTGTTTGAATTTTTAAAAGAGCCCTATCATTTCCCTTTTTATATGAAGTCGAACGGCATTACGGATTCGCAATTCGAAGTCGATACCGACAAAAGTACGCAATACGCAAGCGGCATTTTGTTGGCCGCCGCAACTGTGAAAAATCCTTGCTCTCTGCTCCTAAAAGGCAGCCGAACCGAAGGAAGCTACGTTCACCTTACGCTTGATTTAATGGAACGCTTCGGCGCAAAAATCCGAAAAGAAGGCGACCAAATTGCCGTGTATCCGATCCAAACACCGCCTTCGGAATACGAAATAGAACCGGATATTTCAGGCGCGTGCTACTTCTATGCCCTGTCGCTATTGTTCGGGATCAAGGTTTGGGTCAATCGGGTTCGCACAGACTGCAAACAAGGCGATATGCGCTTCTTAAAACTTTTGGAAGACCGCGGCGTACGCTTTTCTCAAACCACGGAAGGATTGCTTGCAGACGGCAGCGGAATCAGCTCGTATGCAGGCTTTCACGAAAACATGAACGACTATTCCGATCAGGCGCTTACGGTATCCGTGCTTGCCGCATTTGCTTCCTCCCCGTCCCGTTTAACCGGAATCGGACATATCCGATTGCAAGAATGCGACCGAATCCGTGCGATTTGCGAAAACTTAAACGAACTCGGCGCATTTGCCGAGTCAGACGGTAATTCCGTTACTATCACGCCGCGGCCGCTGATCGAAGGCACGGTAAAAACATTCGACGATCACCGCGTCGCAATGTCCTTTGCGCTTGCAGGGCTGAAAACGGGAAAAGTAGCCATCGAAAATCCATCCTGCTGTAAAAAAACGTTTGAAAATTATTTCGACGTTATTACGAAATTAACGCAAACGTGAAACAACGCCCGACCAAAACGGTCGGGCGTTAAATTATTTTTTAAAATAAGCTTTCATTATCTCGAAAAGCTCGTCCGAAATCACGTGTTCCACGCGACAAGCGTCTTTTTCCGCAAGCGGACGATCGGCACCGATTTGCATGAAAATCTCGGTTAAAATACGATGTTTTTCATACGTTCCTTCCGCTTTTTGCCGACCGGACGCCGTCAAAGAGATATCGCCGTTTCCGTCGATTTCGATATAACCTCGTTTCAGCAATAAATTGACGGCGCGCGAAACACTGGATTTTGCGTACCCAAGCTCGTCCGCCACGTCGATGGAACGAACGCTTTTTTTTCGCGCATGCAACAATAAAATGGTTTCAAGATACATTTCTTCCGATTCGTGCGTTTTCATAATACCATCCCCTTAAAACGATTATACTCTGTCCGTTTCTTTTTGTAAAGCCGTTTCAAATAAGTCCTTCGTCGCGCAAATGCAATAACAATCCCCTGCAACCTTCCAAAACGTCGTCATACGTTTCGTCGAAATTCCCCGTAAACCAGGGATCTGAGATTGAACGCGGCGAAACGCCATAATCGAGCAACAAACTGATTTTGTCTTGATTTTCAGCGCCTAAAATCCTGTGCATATGACGAAGGTTTTCTTCGTCCATTCCGACAATAAAACGGTACGTTTCGGCATCGGATTTTTGCAAAAGTCTTGCGCGGTGAGGAACCAACGGAATCTGTTCGCGGCGCAATTTTTCCCGCGTTCCGTAATGCGGTGGATTTCCGATTTCATCGGTATGCGTAGCCGCCGAAGACACCGCGATATTCGTAATTCCCTCTTTCTTTAAAAGGTGCGAAAAAACGCTTTCCGCCATTGTGGACCGGCAAATATTTCCGTGACACACAAATAAAACCCCTGTTTTTTCCATAACGATTCCTTATAATTGTCGCACCCTTACAAATACATCGTAAAATATCTTGCAAAAAACGACAATCTCTTGTATAATAATATCATGAAGATTTTTGCTGAACGGCTGATCGAACTTAGAAAAGAAAGAGGTCTTTCGCAAGCCACCGTCGCCAAAGATTTGGAAGTCAGTTTGGGGATCGTCTGTTATTGGGAAAAATGCAAAAGCGATCCTACGGCGCCGAATATCGCAAAGCTTGCGCGATACTTCAACGTTACGTCCGATTATCTTCTCGGTTTGGAATGAGCCTAAAACACAACTGAATAAGGTTTTAAACGGATTCCGCATTTTCAGCGGAATTTTTTTTCTCTTTAACGACTTCGACCATCCGCTCCTCTAATTCACGAATCCCCTTCATTTTAATTTTGGCGATCGCTTTGGAGGCGGACAGCTCATCTGAACCGCAAATCGCATAGGCGCTGCGAAAATAAGCCGCAGTCCCCTTTGCCTCTTCCGCGCCGTCAAAAAATTCTTTCGCACGATCAGCGTCACCTAAAATTACGCCGTAGGCATATGCAAGATCGCAACTGATTTCCGCACGCTCCCGCATGCTCATATATAACGTAACCGATTCAAGGCGGCACAAACAGGAAACCGCGTTTTTAAAATCGTTTTGCATTAAAAGATATTGCCAGCGCAATTGCATCAACGCCCAAAAAGCGCGATCGTCCTCCCGAATAACGGGCAAATCAAATAACAAATTTTCGGGAAGTTCCGAAAATCTTTTCTGATAGAGCATTCCCTGCGCAGTCGTTACGGCAAGCATAACTTCGGCTTCCGAGTTCTTTTTTAACAGCCCCGCAACCACCGCACCGTCCGTTTTGCCCGCGCCGAGCACTATCGGAAACAGCGATAACAAACCTTCACAGAAATTGATCGGAACAAAAAGTTCAAAAAACAACAGTACGGGAAACTGCGGAACAACAAAATACAAAGTCAAAAAAACGATTCCGTAAATGAAATTAAACACTGCGCCGCCCAAAGCACAAAAAATCGTCTTGGAGCGCACACCGTTCGGCCGCCTGGGTAGCATGACCGTTTTTCCCGCCTGCGGACTCCGTCCCAAAAAACGCAATCCTTGCCGCGACAGTTCGAAATACGAAACGGAAAAGGAAACAAAACGGAAACCTGCCAGAAATCCGAAGATCAAATGCCCGCCTTCATGCAATAATACGTTCAGCGGCAATAAAAGCGAAACGACTGCAAACAGAAACAAAAGCAAACCCAAAGACCGTACGTTTATCACGTTTGCCTGCATTGCAAAATAGAGCATACAAATTCCGCCCGCAACGGCGGATAATCCGCAAATACAAAAAAAGATCGCGTATAAAACTTTTTTCGTGTTTCCGCTCATGCGAGCCCCCTGTAAGCGACGTATCCCTCCAAATTATCCCGATCGGAAAAAAATACCTCCCGACAGGATAATTTTTTCATGATTTCGGAAAGAAGAAAGGTTGCGCCCGCAATGACGTCGGCGCGCCGCTCGTCCATTCCCTTGACACCCGTACGTTCCGTCACCGACATTTTCAGTAAATTTTCTGCTGCGTCGGTCACCCAAGCGCGACTCATAGGCAGGTTCTGCAAACGAACTGCGTCATACGATTCGAGCCCGAAACGGATTTGCGCCAACGTGGAAGCCGTTCCTCCGATCACGTACGTTTTGCCGCATGAAGCAATTCCGTCCAGCCGCGACAACGCGCCGAACGCTTGTTTCAGCTTTTCGGGATCGTCTCCGCACGTATCGTGCAAGGTAACTGCGCCCAACCCGATGCTCACGGAAAAAAGCGTTTCTCCGTTCTTTCGGTAACAAACTTCCGTACTCGCTCCGCCGATATCGATGATTCCGCCGTCCTCTTTTCCCAACGCACCCAAAACGCCCAAAAGCGCTTCGTTCTCTCCCGAAACGACGTCGACCGCTACGCCGCACCGCTGTTTGAAACGCGCGCAAAATTCCCGTCCGTTCTGCGCGGTCCGCACTGCCGCAGTTGCAAACGCATAAACTTGCGCCCCTTCGTTGAATCCTTCCGCACAAAATCCTTCCGCTGCGCGCAAAGTGTTTTCCATAGGTTCTTCCGCAAGAATTCCGCTCTGCGCAAGCCCCGCACCCAAACGCGTCGTACAAAGCTTTTTATATAAAGTTTTTCCGTCCGCCGAAAGCATCAGGCGAACGGAATTAGAACCGATATCTATAATTGCCAGTTTCATGTATTTTTATTTTTCCGGCGTAATCCAACCGTTCTTTAACGCGAGAATATACAGCCCGTCCTGCGACTGATAATAGTTTAAATCTTTCTCATATTGTTGGCATGCCTTTTGATAAGCGGCTTTTTGCTGTTCGTATTTTCTCGCCTGTGCGTTAAGCACCCCGATCTGTACAAACTGAACAATCAGTATGACTAAGAGAAAAACAGACAATAAAACGCCTGCTACCGTCATTGCGACAACGATGCGCTTTTGCTTTTCTTCCGACATATGCGTCTTTTCTTTTGCTGACATTTCGGTTTTTCCTTCCTTGATTTTACGAGCTTATTATATACCTTTTCCGTAAAAAATGCAACAATTTTGTGGAAACTTTTCAAATACAAAAAAAGCCCCAACACGCAGCCGACAAACGAATAAAAGCGCAAACCGGGAAGTTCCATCATGACCGACACGAAAAGATAGAGCGCGGCAAAGAACAGACAAAAGATCACGTCCGTCGTGATTCGCACCCAGCTTTTGCGAAACGGATAACGCGCACAATAAATTACGTCGTATACGAAACCGCCCCCGATTCCGCAAGCAACGCAAACGAGGAAGACGAAAATCTGATTTTGATCCGTCATTTAAATAACCTTTGCAACGCCTTTCCCTTTGCTCCGCCGTACTTGACGGAACTCACCTCGCCCGTTGCGGAAAAATTCCCGCTCCCCTTGGAAAAAGCAAGGACCTTTAACTGCGCGCCTGCAATAAATACTTTTTTGCCGTTTACGGTAAGCTTAATTTCGCTGTCGGAAAAGGCGTCCACGCTGTCTACGCCCGTCATCGTAATCTTTTTCTGTTGCTCGATCGTAAGAATACTTGAAACCGATTCATTTTGCATACCCTATTTTTATGCCGCAAAACAAAGGTTATGACAGAAAAGAAAAAAGTAAAACGCACGCGCTCCCGTAATATGTCTGACATAGTAAATAAAAACCCCGCCAAACGCAGGGTTTTTTATATTATGTCTGACAGATTACTGTAATTTCGCTTTTGCACGCGCCTTTGCGCGCAGTTCTCCGTCCAAAATCTGTTTTCGGATTCTTACGCTTTGCGGCGTAATTTCCAGCAATTCGTCGTCACCGATAAATTCCAGCGCCTCTTCCAGACTGAGCTTTCTGGGCGGAATCAAGCGAAGCGCATCGTCCGAAGAAGAGGAACGGGTATTCGTAAGATGCTTGGTTTTACATACGTTTACGTTGATGTCGCCTTCTTTGGGCGATACGCCGACCACCATTCCCTCGTAAACGGGCGTTCCCGCCTCGATAAACAGCGCGCCGCGCCCCTGCGCGTTAAACAAGCCGTACGTTACGGCTTCGCCCGTTTCAAACGCAACGAGAGAACCGGACTCCCTGCGCATGATCTCTCCTTTGTAAGGCTGGTATTCGAAAAATACCGAACTCATTACCCCCTCGCCCTTCGTATCCGTCAAAAATTCGCTCTTATATCCGAACAGTCCGCGCGCAGGCACCAAAAATTCCAAACGCATGCGCGAACCCATTGCCGTCATGTGCAAAAGTTCGCCCTTTCTCTGCCCCATGCTCTGGAATACGGGACCCGTATTGTCGCCGGGAACGTCGCAAATCAGACGTTCGACGGGTTCGTATTTTACGCCGTCCATTTCCTTATACAATACCTTAGGCGAACTCACCTGAAATTCATATCCTTCGCGGCGCATGGTTTCGATTAAAATAGAAAGATGCATTTCCCCTCTGCCGCTCACGCGGAAAGAGTCGGCGGAATCGGTATCTTCCACGCGCAGAGAAACGTCGCGCAATAATTCACGGTAAAGGCGGTCGCGCAGATGGCGCGTCGTAACGAACTTCCCTTCTTTTCCGGCAAACGGCGAATCGTTTACGGAAAAGATCATTTCCACCGTAGGATCGGAAATTTTAACGAACGCTACGGGGTCGATGCAATCGGAAGCGCAAACGGTGTCGCCGATATTGATTTTTTCAAGCCCCGAAAAACAAACGATATCGCCTGCAGAAGCGCTTTCGCAAGCGACGCGTTCCAAGCCTTCGATTTCGTAAAGATTCACGATTTTTCCCCGCACGGTAACGCTGCGGTTGTTATAGTTGCATGCCGTTACGTCGGCATTCTGTTTCGCGACGCCCCGCTCGATTCTTCCGATTCCGATTCTCCCGACGTATTCGTTATAGTCGATGGAAGAAACCAGAATCTGCAACGAGCCGCTTTCGTCAAGCTCCAACGGCGGAAAATGCGAAAGAATGGTGTCGAACAGCGGCGTTAAATTTTCGCCCTGTCCGTTTTCGTCCAGCGTTGCGGTACCTGCTCTGCCCGAACAGAATACGAACGGACTTTCCAACTGATCGTCGGATGCGTTCAGATCCATTAACAGTTCGAGCACCTCGTCGATTACTTCTTTGACGCGCGCGTCGGGACGGTCGACTTTATTCACGACGATAATTAACTTCAATCCGAGTTCCAACGCCTTTTGCGTTACAAAACGCGTTTGCGGCATAGGGCCTTCCGCCGCGTCCACCAGAATCAGAACGCCCGACACCATTTTAAGCGAACGTTCCACTTCGCCCGAAAAATCGGCGTGTCCCGGCGTATCGACGATATTGATTTTAACGCCGTTATAACGCATGGACGTATTTTTCGCCAAAATGGTGATTCCGCGCTCTTTTTCAAGCGTGCCGCTATCCATAACGCGCTCTTCCACGACCTGATTCGCACGGAAAGTGCCTCCCTGCTTCAACATCTGATCCACAAGCGTGGTTTTACCGTGGTCTACGTGCGCGATAATCGCAATGTTTCTTAAATCTTCTCTGATCATACAATCCTCTTTTCCGAATTCGCATTCAATATTTTTTTACGTTACAATTCCGATATGTACAAAAACGAACGGTATAACCGTTGTCCGCGATCGGCGCACTCTCATCCGAAAGCGTAAAATTATTATCGGCATCCAAATCGGATACGAACACTTCCGCTTTTCCGTCGGCCTCCACTTTCGTAACCAAAACTTCGCTGCAATATGGAATCAACGTATTATAAACGCTTGCTCCGCCGATCACGAATACGTCGTCGGGCGGATATTTTTTTACTTCCGCAAACAATTCGTCGAGATTATGAACGGTAATCACGTCCTCTTCGACGTCCTGCGGCGACAGCACGATATTGATACGGTTTTTCAGCGGTTTTCCGCCGGGGAAAGAACGGAGGGTATTTAACCCCAGTACGACGATTTTCCCCTTCGTCGTTTCGCGGAAAAACTTCATATCTTCGGGTAGACGGAACATCAAATCGTTCGCTTTGCCGATGCCCCAGTTTTTATCTGCGTGAAAAATTGCCTTCATGCGTTCTCCTTATATTGCAACGGGAATCTTCGTTTCCAACGGGGTGTAATCGTAATTTTCGAGCCGAAAACTGTCCACCGTAAAGTCGTAAAAGTTTTTAACGGAATCGTCGACGATCAGTTTGGGCGCGGGCTTCGGTTGATTCCGAATGATTTCCTCTACAATCGGAAGGTGCCTGTCGTATAAATGCGCGTCCGCAATCACGTGAACGAGTTCCCCCGCTTTCAAACCGCTGACCTGTGCAAACATGATCAAAAGCACCGCATACTGCACAACGTTCCAGTTGTTTGCGGTAAGCATGTCGTTCGAACGCTGATTCAGAATCCCGTTTAACGTATTGTCCGAAACGTTAAACGTCATCGAATAAGCGCAGGGATACAAATTCATTTCGTGCAAATCTTCGAAATTATAAAGGTTGGTCATAATCCTTCTGGAAGCGGGATTGTACTTCAAATCGAAGAGCACTCTGTCAACCTGATCGAATTCGCCCTCTTTGTAAATTGATTTTTTGCCGAGCTGATACCCGTAAGCTTTGCCGATCGAACCGCTTTCATCCGCCCAGCTATCCCAGATATGAGAGTTCAAATCGTGTACGTTGTTGCTTTTTTTCTGCCAGATCCAAAGCAATTCGTCAATGCACGATTTAAACGCCGTTCTCCGAATGGTGAGAATTGGAAACTCTTTCTGCAAATCGTAGCGATTCACCATTCCGAATTTTTTTACCGTATGCGCAGGCGCGCCGTCTTCCCAACGGGGACGGACTTCCAGCTCCGTATCCCAAACGCCGTTTTGCATGATGTCTTTACAGTTTTGAAGAAAAATTTCGTCTGCTCTGCTCATAACGACTCCCCGACTTCGCGCATAATGCGGGCGCGCGTTTCGCTCTCCCCGAGGATCTGCATAATCGTCCAGAGATCGGGCGTATTTGCTTTCCCCGTCACGGCAATGCGCAAAACCTCCGCAACGTCCGCAACACTTCCCTTGAAAGCCTCGGGATTCGCTTTATAGTCTTTCATTTCGGCGGCAAATCCGTTCGCTCCGGCAGTTTCTTTTACCTTTGCAAACCAAACCTGCGCGTCGTCATCGAACGAATACGTCTGCAAAAATGCGGATAACAGAGCCCGTTTCGTTGCGCCGTCCACGCGGTATTCGTCGCTCCGTTTCGCCGCGGCGAAAAAGTATGCGATCGATTCCATTGCCTGTTTTGCCGTCGTAAAATCTTTTCTCCGTTTTTTCCCTGCCGTACCCATGCACAAGTTGAGTACTTTCAGCAGATATTCTTCGTTCGAGAAATAAAATTTTTCCGTTTCCGAACCGTATTCCTGCGCCCAATTCTTCAAAAACGCGCACGTTTCTTCGGCGGAAAGCTTCGCGAGTTCGTTCTTCGAAATGTCGTTCAGCTTGTCCAAATCGAACAACGCGCCGCTCTTGCCCATTTTGTTCACCGAAAAAGGAAATTCTTCGAGCGGTTTTTCCGGATTTTTCAGATACCATTCCTCGAAATTCGAATTGAGAAGCGTTAACATATACACTTTTACGGCGCGCGCGTAATATCCCTGTTCCCGATAAAATTCCAAAGAAAGTTCTGGATCTTTCCGCTTGGATAATTTTCTGCGCGTTTCCCCGTCCTGTTTCATGAGCGAGCAATTGTGCCCGTAACGGGGGCGCTCGAACCCGAGCACCTCGAACAATTCAAGATGAATCGGAAGCGAAGCAAGCCATTCTTCCCCGCGGATCACAAGCGTCGTACGCATGAAATGATCGTCGATTGCATGCGCGAAATGATAGGTCGGAATGCCGTCGCTCTTTAAAATGACCACGTCCTGATCGTTTTCGGTCACGGTGATTTCGCCCTTAATCTCGTCGTGGAATTTCATCTTATTTTCGGGATTGCCGAGCGACTTCAAACGAATCACGTACGGCATTCCCGCGTCGAGATTGCGGTAAATCTCTTCTTCGGAAAGATTTCTGCACTTGGCATATTCGCCGTAATAGCCCGTAATCTTTTTTTCGGCGGTCTGTTGATCGCGCAACGCCGTAAGCGCATCCTCCGTACAAAAACAGGGATACGCCCTTCCGCGCGCAATTAGGTCTTTTACAAAGGCGCGGTAAAGTTCCGCTCTTTGCCGCTGATAGTAAGGCGCGTATGCGTTTTCGCCGTCGATTTCGGCACCTTCGTCGAATCGGATATCAAAATACCGCAATGCATTCTTTACCGCTTCCACGGCGCCGTCTACTTTGCGTTTTAAATCGGTATCCTCGATCCGAAGGTAGAGTACGCCCCCGCTCAAGTGCGCAATCCGTTCGTTTGCAATCGCAACGAATAAATTCCCCAAATGAATAAACCCCGTAGGCGAAGGCGCAAGCCGCGTCACTTCCGCACCGTTTGCAATTGCGCGGGGCGGATATTTTTCTTCGAAGCCCGCAATCGGCAATGCGTCGGGCAACAGTCTTTCCGCAAGTTTTTTATAATCCATATCGATCTCCGTCGTTTATATTTCAAATCCTGCAACGCTTGCGATTTCGGCTACCGTTTCATCGATCGTTTTTCCGTCGCAATGCACCGTTTCGTCGGCATAACGTTCATAGAGCGGCACGCGTTCCCGATGCAATCCTTTTAAGTCGCTTACGCTTCCGCGCATCACGACGCCTCTTTTCATCAGATTCGGAATCCGCCGCTCCGTTTCCTCAGCGCTCAGCTCCAGATAGATCACTTTTCCGATCTCTTTCAGATGCTCCATTGCGCGCGGAGAATAACAAACGCTGCCGCCCGTCGCAATCACGCAACGCGAAGCGTATAATCCAGCATTGACGCGCTCTTCGATCTTCAAAAATTCTTCCGCGCCTTTTTTTGCGATAATTTCCGAAAGAAGCGCGTTTTCTTCGCCTTGAATGAGCAGATCGCAGTCGATGAATCCGTAACCGATCTTTTTTGCAAGCAAAACGCCCGCCGTGCTCTTCCCCGAAGAAGGCATCCCGATGAGTACCAAATTTTCCATACTCCAATTATTATAAAGGAAGCATAAAAAATTGTCAAACGGCGGACGGGGTCGTTTCGCGATCGAAAAAAATATTTTAATATTTTTGTTTTGCACTTGACAATTTTGCATTCGAATATTATAATTTTATTATCGACAAATTTTTCGGGAGATCAAATATGAAAAAGAAACTTGGAATCCTTCTCACCTCGCTTACGCTCGTCATCGTTATGCTCGCAACCCTGTGCGGATGTTCTTCGTACGGCGGAATCAAAAAAGCGTTTGAAAACAACGGATATAAGGAAAGCGAAAGTTTAGGCAACTTCCAGAGCAAAGTAATGGAATGTCTGAATGCAAATTCCGAAGAAGAAATCGAACAGATTTGTACCGTTCACGCCCTTTCAAAAGGCGTCAGCATCGCGATCATCTTCGAATTTTCTTCCACCGACCAAATGAAGAAAACCATCGAAAGCAGCGATATGTTAAAAGGCGCAATCAAGGACGTACAAAAATCCGATCTTGTAAACGGCAACTGCGTACTCTTTCCTCTTTGCGCAATCTCGACTACGATTACGGATATCTTTAAAAAAGCATGACAGGTTCCCGCTTCGGCGGGAATTTTTTTTGAATTGTCGCAAAACGGCATAAAAAAAGTTGTGTTTTTTTTTACGGTATGGTATACTTTCTTTTGTATTTTGCAAATATAAAGGAATATCGGACATGAATCTTACATCCCTCATTTCAAATCTTCTCGCACCCGCGAATTTCGAAGCGTACAGAATTACCAGCTTTGTTTTGATCGTTTGCATGGGCGTTGCCGCGATTGCCGCGATCATTCTCGTCATGTTGCAGCCGGGGAATTCTCAGGGTATCGACGCGCTCGGCGGATCCAGCGAGACTTTCTACGGCAAAAACAAAGGAAAATCCACGGAAGCCAAACTCAAACTTTGGACGATTATTTGTCTTGTCGTGCTTGCGGTGTTTGCGATTGCATTCTTCATTCTGCAAATCGAAGCAATCTGGGCGGTTAAGTAAAATCCGATACGAACGAGTTTTTTGAGGGGCGGCTTTAAGCTTGCCCCTTTTCTTATCAGATATTTAAGGAGTAAATTTTTTGAACGCAAAAGGACTGTTGCTCGAAAAAATTAAAGACGGCACGTTCGCCCTGTTGACCGATACCGAAATTTCCAAAAAATTGCGGCTCAACAAACAGGAAGCGTACGCGGTTCGCGATAAACTGCACGCACTCTGCCGCGAAGGCGAATTGCTGCGCGATTCCCGCTACCGCTTCGGCACGGCGGAACAATTCGGCGCAACGGTCGGCACGATCTCAGGGAACGAACGCGGGTTTGCATTCTTCATGCCGGACGGCGGCGGCGAAGATCTGTTTATTCCCAGGCGTTTTGTGAACGGCGCGCTGCACGGCGACAAAGTGCTCGCCATTCGAAGAAGCAACCGCATCGAAGACGACGAAGGCGAAATACTTGCCGTGATTTCACGCGGATACGGCGAAATCGTAGGCACGTTTTACCCCGATCACAAAGGCGGATATCTGCATCCCGACGAAAAAAAATTCTGCGCGGATATTTATATCCCCGCAGGTAAAACCAAAAACTGCAAAAACGGCGCGAAAGCGGTCGCAAAAATCACTTCTTACGAAGGAAAAACGCCGCGCGGAGAAATCAGCGAAATACTCGGCGAAAGCGGCGACTTCTTCGTAGAGGAACTTGCGCTCATCCGTTCGCACAAATTGCACGAAGAATTTCCCGCCGCGGTTCTGCGCGAAGCGGAATTCCAGTCGAGCCGACGCCCCGAGGACGATTTGGCGGGAAGAGTCGATTTGCGCGGCGAACTGATTATTACGGTAGACGGCGAAGATACGCGCGACATCGACGACGCAATTTCCATTCGAAAAGAGAACGGAAAATATCTTCTCGGCGTACACATTGCCGACGTAACGCATTACGTATCGCGCGGAAGCGCGCTTGACCGCGAAGCGTTTTCACGCGGAACGAGCGTTTACTTCCCCGACCGCGTTCTTCCGATGCTTCCGCCCGCGCTTTCCAACGGAATTTGTTCGTTGAACGAAGGCGTCGACAGGCTTTCGTTATCCTGCTTTATGACGGTGAACGCGCAGGGAAACGTGCTTGAAAAACGAGTTGCGCCGTCGATCATCCGTTCTGCCCACCGCATGACTTATACGCAAATTACGGAAATTTACGAAAACAATCGGGAAACGCGGAAACAATTTCCCGATCTCATCGATTTCGTAAATACTGCAATCGAGTTGACGGAAATTCTGAAAAAGGCAAGAACAAACCGCGGCGGCGTCACGATGGATATCAAAGAAGCAAAAATCCTCTATCGCGACGGCAAAATATCCATTCCCGATTACGACCGTTCGATATCGCACGAGATGATCGAACAGTTCATGGTACTTGCAAACGAAAGCGTAGCTACGCTCACGACGGAACGCAAACTCCCCTTCGTCTACCGCATTCACGAGCGCCCATCGCCGGATAAGGCACGGGATTTTGCCGAATTTTTAAACGAAGCGGGCATCAACGCGAAGTTCGATCCCGAAAGCGTTTCGCCTGCCGATTACAGGGATTTATTAAAATCAATCGAAACTTCCTCTCTTTATCCGATCGTAAACCGCGTCATGCTTCGTTCGATGATGAAAGCCGTATATTCGCCGGAAAACGCGGGGCATTTCGGGCTCGCTTCCGACTGTTACTGCCATTTCACTTCCCCGATCAGACGTTATCCCGATCTTTGCATTCACCGCATTATAAAAGAGAGTTTAAAAGACGCGGAAAACGCAAACACAAAATATCGGTCGGTTGTTCCGGAAGTTTCGACGCAATCCTCTGCGTGCGAACGCAACGCCGCCGAAGCGGAACGCGAAGTAGACGCGCTCTATACCGTCGCTTATATGCAGGACAAGATCGGCGAAACGTACGAAGCCGTCATATCCGGCGTAACCTCTTTCGGTTTATTTGCCGAACTGAAAAACACGATCGAAGGTTTTATCCCGATCGAAACTCTGCCCGAAGACGGCTATGAATTCATCGAAGAACGGTATCTGCTACGTGGCACGAAAAACTCTTACCGTTTGGGCGCACCGATCCAAGTTTCGGTTGCAGGCGTAGACTGGGGAAACCGCCGCGTACACTTTACGCTGCTCAATCAGGCGAAGGAGCAAATTTTATGAAAGTGATCGCGCTGAACAAATCGGCTTCGTTCGAATATTTCATTGGCGACAAATACGAAGCGGGAATCGTACTCGAAGGCAGCGAAGTCAAATCTCTGCGGGCGGGAAAAGCTTCCCTCGGCGAAAGTTTTTGCGAAATCAGAGCCGGCGAAATTTATTTAAAAAACATGCATATCGCCCTTTACGATAAGAGCGGCGCTTTTTCCACAAAGGATTCTCGCAAGGACAGAAAACTACTCCTGCACAAAACGGAAATCGCAAAGATCGTCGGGCGCGTCAACGAAAAAGGTTTTACGCTCGTGCCTTTAAAAATTTATTTTAAAGAAGCGCTCGTAAAGGTGGAAGTCGCCCTCTGTAAGGGGAAACATACGTACGATAAAAAACGCACGACGATGGAGCGCGACGTGAAACGCGCAACCGACCGCGCGGTCAAAGAAATTTTTCATTAAGCGAGGACATACAGATGAGCAACTACAAACAAGAAACCCTGTGCGTACAAGCGGGCTATCAACCGAAAAACGGCGAAAGCCGCATTCCGCAAATCTGCCAGAGTACAACGTTTTTTTACGGCGATACGCAGAATATGGCGGATCTGTTCGATTTGAAAGCGGAAGGCTTTTTCTATTCCCGCCTTGCTAACCCTACGGTAGAAGCGTTGGAAAAGAAGGTCGCGGCGCTCGAAGGCGGCGTTTACGGGCTGGGATGCGCTTCCGGAATGTCCGCAATTCTTTTGACTGCAATGACGCTCTGCGAAGCGGGCGATAACGTCGTGTGCGCCAACGAAGTGTACGGCGGAAGTTTTAACCTGTTTTCGGTGACCTTGCCGAAGTTCGGAATCGAATGCCGCTTCTTCGACGCAAACTGTTCTGCGGAACGTCTGGAATCTTTGATCGACGAGCGTACGAAATTCGTATTCGCCGAAACGGTTGCAAATCCCGCGATCGTGGTGCTCGATTTCGAAAAATTAGCGAACGTCTGCAAAAAACACGGCTTACTCTTGATCGTAGACAACACGCTTGCAACGCCCGTTCTTTGCCGTCCCCTCTCTTTGGGCGCAAATATCGTGATTCATTCCACTTCGAAATACATAGACGGGCATGCGGCGGCACTCGGCGGAATGATCGTAGACGGTGGCAATTTCAATTTTAAAGGAAATAAACGCTACCCCGCGTTCAACGTGCCGGACGAAAGCTATCACGGACTCGTTTACGGCGAGCTGCCCGTTGCGTTCGGTACGAAATGCCGCGCGCAGATGATGCGCGATACGGGCGCGATCATGAGCCCGCAAAACGCATTCATCACCTATCTCGGCTGCGACACGCTCGCGCTTCGTATGGAACGCACCGCACGCAACGCCGAAAAAGTCGCGGCTTTTCTTGCCGCGCACCCCAAAGTCGAATGGATTCATCATCCTTCTTTGAAAGACGATCCCTATCATGAACGCGCCGAAAAGTATCTTCCGAACGGAACGGGCGGAATGATGAGCTTCGGCATCAAAGGAAACGCCAAAGACTGCGCGCGCTTTATGGAAGCTTTAAAATTAATCACACAGGAAACGCACGTTGCGGACGTCAGAAGCTGCGTTCTGCACCCTGCATCCACCACTCACCGTCAACTGAACAAGCAGCAATTGAAAGACGCGGGAATTTCCGCGAATCTCGTACGCCTTTCCGTCGGCATCGAAAATGCGGACGATTTGATTGCCGATCTCACGCAGGCGCTGAACGCGGTGTAAACGAGGAACGCTATGCCGATCGTAATCGATAAAAATATTCCCGCATATTCCATTCTCAACAACGAGCGGATTTTTGTAATGGACAAGGAGCGCGCGGGAACGCAGGATATCCGCCCGATTGAAATTGCGATTCTCAACTTGATGCCGACGAAGAAAGAAACGGAAACGCAATTTATGCGCCTTCTTTCCAACTCGCCGTTGCAGGTGAACATTACCTTGATCCATACCGAAAGCTACCGTTCCAAAAATACGGAAGCCGAGTATCTGGAACGCTTTTACCAGCCCTTCGAAGCAGTCAAAAACCGACATTTCGACGGCATGATCGTAACGGGCGCACCTGTGGAAGATCTGGATTTTTCGGAAGTAGCTTACTGGAAAGAATTGACCGAACTGTTTGATTTCACGACCAAAAACGTGACTTCCTCCATTTATATCTGTTGGGGAGCCATGGCGGCGCTCAACTATTTTTACGGAATCGAAAAACGTCCGCTTTCCCGCAAAATGTTCGGCGTATTCACGCATCGAAAAACGCATTTCGAAACCCCAGATCCTTTGATGCGCGGGATTTCGGATGAATTTCATATGTGCCATTCCCGCCATTCCGCTGTACGCGAACGGGACATCAAACAGGAAGAGCGGCTGAAAATCCTCGCTTCTTCCCACCGCGCGGGCGCTTCGGTCATCAGCAATCTCGACCACAGCCGTATATTCGTACTCGGACACATGGAATACGACCGCGACACGTTAAAACGCGAATACGAACGCGATCTTGCGAAAGGCCTTGCAATCGAAAAACCTTTTTGCTATTTTTCCGATCCCGCGGGATCGCAAGTAAATATGAACTGGAGTTCCACCTCCAACCTGTTCTACAATAACTGGCTGAATTTCGTCTATCAGACGACCCCCTACCGTTTTAACTGAAATGAAAAACGCCTGCGGCTTTCCGCAGGCGTTTCTTTTATCGAATGATTTTTCTCCAACCGTATTCGTCGGGGAACGTCCCGTTCTGAATCCCCGTGATCGTGTCGTACAGCATTTTCGTAACCGAACCCATTTTCCCGCCGTTGATCGTATAATCTTTGTCGCGGTAACGGATCAGCCCCACGGGTGAAATCACGGCGGCGGTTCCCGTACCGAACGCTTCTTCCAAAGTTCCGTTTTCCGCGCCTTCGATTACTTCGTCGATGGATATCCGCCGTTCGCTTACGCGATACCCTTTGTCCCGCAATATCTGCAAGCAGCTTTTGCGCGTGATTCCGGGCAAGATCGAACCGACGAGCGAAGGCGTTATCACTTCGCCGTCCAGCACGAAAAACATATTCATCGAGCCGACTTCTTCCACGTATTTCTTTTCGTTCGCGTCAAGCCAAAGCACCTGATCGAATCCCTTCTCTTCGGCAAGTTCGCCCGCCTTCATCGAAGCGGCGTAATTGCCGAGACATTTCGCTTCGCCCGTGCCGCCCAGCGACGAACGCACGTAGTAATCTTCCACCAACAGACGAGTAGGTTCTAACCCGTGCGTATAATAGCTTCCTACGGGTGACAGAATGATAAAGAAAAGATATTCGGTCGATGCGTGAACGCCAAGCATAACGCGCGTTGCCACGATCGTGGGGCGGATATAAAGCGCCGTCCCCGCTCGTTTCGGAATCCAGTCTTTTTCCAGTTTTAACAAGTCTTCCAACCCTTCCTGCACGACCTCCACGGGAAACTGCGGTATGCACATTCTCTCTGCGGAACGGTTCATACGCGCCCAGTTTTCTTCGGGACGGAAGACGGCGACGTCGCCGTTCGGCTGTAAAAACGCCTTCATGCCTTCGAAAATGCCCTGCGCATAATGAAAAATCGAAGTCGCAAGATCGAACGGTTTTGGCTCGTTCGGCTCGATTTTCGCATCGTGCCAGCCTTTCTCCGCCGTATATTTCATTGTAAACATGTAATCGGTAAAATAACGTCCGAATCCAAGCGGTTCGTTTTCGGCAGGCTTTTCTTTCAACGTCTTGCGTTCGATGATTTCCATTTTAACTCCTTTCTTCCGCTAAGGGAAACGGATAAATTTTTTGCTCCGTTTGGGTAATTTTCGCTTTCCCGTTCACGTAATCGTTGAGTCGCGACGTAAACGACTGCGCGTCGCGCGCTCTTACGGCAACTTCAAACGTGACCTCCGTACCGTAATCCTTGGCAAACGCGACCTTTTCCCGATCCAGAAACCGCGCGATAGCGTCCGCCTGCGTATAATCCGCCGTAACCGAAAGCGTTGCGCACAGATCGTATTCGCGGATTTCCGCACGCTCCAACACTTGTGCAGCAGACTGCGCGTACGCGCGCGTCAAGCCTCCCGCGCCCAGTTTTATTCCGCCGAAATAACGCACGACCGCAATAAGCGTTTCGCAGAGTTTACGGGATTTCAGCACGCCCAAAATCGGCATGCCCGCAGTCCCCTGCGGTTCGCCGTCATCGGAAAACCGCTGGATATTACAAACTCGATCGGCAACGTAAGCGTAACACACGTGCGTTGCAAGCGGATGAATCTTTTTTAAATCGGCAAGATACCGTTTCGCGTCGGCTTCGCTTTCCACGTGTGCGGAATAAGCAAGAAATCGGGATTTTTCGATAACGATTTCAGTTTCAGATTCCCCGTAAACGCCCAGATACATCAGCCGCGCACAACCTTAACACGCACTTTTTTGCCCTTGAAGAGCGTAAACTCCCCCGCAGGCAACGCCATATTTACGTCCGTTGCGCGCGCACCGTTCACGGACACCCCGCCCTGATCGACAAGACGGCGCGCTTCGCCGTTGCTTTTGCACAGTCCCGTTGCGGTCAATGCGCCGAGCAAATCGGTCACAGATGCAGCAATCGTTTTCTCGGGCATTTCGCCGTCGCCGCCGAACGCCGCTCGAGCCTCGCTCTGCGCTCTTTCGGCTTTTTCCTTCCCGTGCACCATCGCGGTCAATTCGAACGCAAGCCGTTCTTTGGCGGCGTTGATCCGTTCGTCGCGATGCACACAAAGTTCCGCAATTTCTTCGAGCGAAACAAACGTAAGCAGTTTCAGACATTTTTCAACGTCGGCGTCCGCCGTATTGCGCCAGTACTGGTAAAATTCGTACGGTGAAGTTTTATTCTCGTCGAGCCAAACCGCGCCCTTTTGCGTTTTGCCCATCTTCTTCCCTTCGCTCGTCGTAAGCAGCGTAAAGGTCATGGCAAACGCGGCTTTACGCTCTTTTCTGCGGATCAGATCCGCCCCCGCGAGAATATTGCTCCACTGATCGTCGCCGCCCAACTGCAAAAGGCAATCGTATTTACGGTTGAGCACCAAAAAATCGTACGCCTGCATGAGCATATAATTAAATTCGAGAAACGTCAGTCCCTTTTCCATACGGGAACGGTAACAATCCGCCGTGAGCATTTTGTTGACGGAAAAATACGCGCCGATGTCCCGCAAAAAATCCACGTAATTAAGTTCGAGAAGCCAGTCCGCATTGTTGACGACGATCGCGCCGTTCTCACCCTCGAAGCGGATAAAGCGCGCCATCTGCTTTTTAAAGCATTCCACGTGATATTCTACCGTTTCCTTCGTCATCATGGAACGCATATCCGTTCTGCCGGAAGGGTCGCCGACCATGCCCGTACCGCCGCCGATCAGAATAATCGGACGATGTCCCGCGTCCTGCATGTGTTTCATGGCGATCAACTGCATAAAATGTCCTACGTGTAAACTATCCGCCGTGGGATCGAATCCGATATAAAACGGCACGCTTTCGCTACCGAGTTTTTCATAAAGTTCCTCTTCAAACACCGTCTGTTTTACAAATCCCCGCGCCCGCAGGGTGTCCATTACGTTTGCCATAAAAACTCCTTCATTCTATAATAAAAAAACGGTATGCCGCCCTGCGCAAACCGTTCCCAAAGTATCCCAAAGCGATTTACGCGAAAAAATCCGTATTACAAAGCGACGTAATACGCGTATCCGTAAATTGCACAAAAAAGCTTCCGTTTCATGGTTTCATTATACGCGCGGCGGAAAATTTTGTCAAGCGTTCGGCAAACGAAAATCATACGGAAACACGGCTTTTTGCCGCGGCTTCCCGCTCGCACACGCCCAAGCCTTCGAGCAGACGGAATCCGAGGAGCATCTGTTCGGAAGTTTTCGGCTCGCGCAATCTTTCGCGCAACGCCGCGTTACGTTCGGCGCGCCTTTGCGCGCGATATTTTAAAATCAATTTTTCAATGGCTTCATCATTCATACTCCCTATTTTACGCAGCAAAGTTGACAATATCTGTCATATATGGTAAAATTTTTATCGGTTTATAGGAGAATTTTTATGAAATTTCAGATCATGCTTGAAATCTTATTTACTTTACTGGCGCGCAAACGGGTAATCGCGCGGGAGTTTGCAGACCGATACGGGATATCTCTTCGTTCGGTATACCGCTACGTAGACGAATTGACGGTTGCAGGAATTCCGATCGACGTGGCGCGCGGCTCGCAAGGCGGCATTTATATTTCGGATACGTATAAACTGCCGCGTGGCTTTTTTACGAAAGAAGAGTACCGCGCTGCTACGAACGCGATTCTCGCCATGCACGAACAGCTTGGAAGCCCTTTATTAAAAAACGTCGCCGACAAATTGTCGGCGCAATTCAAAAGCGAAAAATTCGACGTTTCTCTTTCGGGGAATATTCTCGTAGACAGCGGAACCTGGGGCGACGAACGGAAATTTTCGGAAAAACTTACTTTAATCGAACAAGCAGTCAATCAGCGCGAAGCGCTCTTCATCGACTATTCCGACCGCGACGGAAACAATTCCAAACGAACGATTCTACCGCATTTGCTCGTATACAAACAAAATATTTGGTATACTTACGCATGGTGCAAAACCCGCAACGACTTCAGGCTTTTCAAACTCGGCAGAATGCGCTCCGTTGTGGAAACGGGAGAAACGTTTGAACGCATTCCTTTTTCGCGGGAACAAATTCCCCTGTCGTTTTGGACGAACGAAGAAAACACGGTAAACGCACGGTTCGAAATTTTAGCGGAAGCGCTGCCGTTTGCCGAAGAGTGGCTGGGTGTAGAAAATATCCGAAAAGATAACGGTTCTTTTTATGCGGACGTAATTCTGCCCGACGACGATTCGCTGGTCGGAAAAATTCTTTCGGCAGGCGCGGGATTCCGCGTGCTGTCCCCCGCATCGCTTGCCCTGCGCGTCAAAGCGGAAGCGCTCCGCATTGCAAAGCGCTGTTAAATTTCCCGCAGCAACGCGCGCGTCAACGTTCTTTCTTCGGGTAGAGTTTGCAAAAAATCGCGCGGATAGGGCGCGGGAATCAGCAAATCCAGCACGGGTTCCCCCTCCCGAACGACGACCGCGCGGGAAGATAACAGCGCCGCTTCGTGCACGTCGTGGGTGACGAAAACGACCGTGTCCCCCGTTTCTTTCCACAGTTTTAAAACGAGCGCAATCAGCGACCGTTTGAGCGATAAATCGAGCGACGCGAAAGGTTCGTCCATTAACAGCGTATCGTGCGGATAAACGAACGCGCGCGCAATGGCGACGCGTTGCCGCTCTCCGCCCGAAAGCTCGCGGGGATAGCGTTTTCTCTTATCGCCCAACCCCACTTGATCGAGCATTTCTATCGCTTTGGCATACCGATCTTCCGTTAGAACGAACCGCAGGTTTTCTTCCGCCGTAAGATTCGGGAGCAATTTCGCCGATTGAAACAAATGCGAAACCCTTCCCGCGTTCGTTACTTCGCCGCGATATTCCGTCATCCCCGAAATAACGTTTAACAGCGTCGTTTTCCCCGCCCCGCTCTCTCCGAGCACGGCGGTAATTTTTTTGTCTTCCAATTCCAAAAGTCCGCAGCGGAACGCAACCCGTTCGCCGTATTTCTTTTCGATATCCTTCAGAATCATGCGCGCCACCTCACCGTCAATCGATAGACGAGCGCGCACGCGCCCTCCAACAAAAAGCCGAGCAGAATACAAAGAAGCGTCAGCGCGAGAAGCTGCGGCATCTGCACGTACATTTTCGCTTCCTGCATCAACCCGCCCAAACTGCGATAGGTCGAAGCAAGAACTTCGCCCGACACCGTTATTTTCAGCCCGAGAGAAAAGATCGCTCCGGATTGTTTTAAAACGGGAGGCGCGGCAAGCGGTAAGTACATTTTAAAAATTTTACGCCGCCCGCTTACGCAAAACGCACGGGCAAGCTCTCCGTATTCTTCCCCCACCTCGTCGAATGCGGAAAGCGCGGAAGCGTATACCGCGGGGAACAAAACGAACAGCGAAACGATTACGGGCGCAACGGTAGGAGAAGTCCAAAGCAATAAAATTAAAATTACGGCAAGCGTCGGCAAAGTGCGCAAAAGCGAAATCACGGGTGCAAAAAAAGCCCGTACTCTGCCGCAAAGTCGAGATAACGCCGCAAAGCCCGTACCCAAAATCAACGATATTACGAAGGCGCAAAACGTTCGTAACAACGTTCCCGCAAACGCACGCCAGAACGCTCCGTCGGCAAGATATTGCCACGTTGCGGAAATCGTTTCCCAAAAAGACGGCAGCAAATAATCGTTCCCGACGATAAAATAAGCGATCAGCCAGGCAAGCCAAAGAAACACGATGGCAAGCGATGAAAATAAAATATTCTTTTTCAAAATTACCCCGCAAAGAAAAAGGCTTCGGATACCGCAGCCGCGGAAGCGGGATTCACCGCAATGAGTTTGGCAAGGAACGAATTCACCGCTTGTTTGCAGTCCTGCGCAGCGGTAAATCGAACGGAGCAATTTACGATAACTTCCGAAGTCAGATTTTTGGCGTCGAAAGAAGGCGTAAGACCCGCCGTCCTTTTATCCGCCAGCAAAGACAAAATTTGTTCCGGCTGAACGGTTTTCAAAAACTCGGCACTTCCCTGAAAATAAGAAATCAAACGCGTGACGGCTGAACGATCCCGACGGATTACCGAATTTTTCGCAACAAGCACCGCCTGAGGGTAACCGTTCCCGCTACCGTACAATTTTTGCAGATCGCCCGCAAAAACAAACGGTTTGGGAGAGTTCGCCGTCCCTTTGATTTTGGTGCTTGCCGCAGGCTCGGGACAAAGATAATAGTCGCAACCGTATACGGGAGTCACGTTCGCAGCATCCGTTCCGAGATTGACGAGATTTACGGATTCCGCAACCGCTTCCTCGTTCACGTTTGGCATGATCCGATAAGGAATCCCCCGATCGGCAAGCACGGTCTGTAACGTCAGACCGGGAACGTTGGCAAGCTGTACGACGCCAACCTTCTTTCCGAGCAACACGTTTTCAACGTTTTCCCTGTCGATCAAGTCGTTTTCCCCGACCGTCAAAAAATAGAGATTTCCGTTGGTAACCGTGCCGAGCATAGAATACGATTCCCCCGTCCCCAACAATTTGCTTGCAGCGTTGAGCGGAAGGACACAAAAATCGGCGGCGGGATTGGCACCCGTTACCTGTGCCGCAACCGTTTGCGCATCGATTACGCGGTATTCGAAAGCGGAATCCTGCTTCGAAATCGCGTGCGCCAGCGCAAGCGCGGGCGCGCCGTCCGGAGCGTAAACGGAATAAGCGTTTTTATCTTTTCCGCATGCCGCCCCGCCGAATATCGCGGCAGAACAAACAATTGCGCTCATAATTCCCGCAATCCATTTTTTCATAAGTCACCTCTTAAAATTTACTGAATAACGTTTTTGCGCTGATCCCCGACAAATTCCCGATCTTCCCCGTGAGCGCGTTCACTGCGGGAACGGGCGCGTCCAAAACGACCGCTATCACGGAAACGCACTTTTCACGATAAGGAATCCCCATTCTTCCGACGATATATTCCGCATATTCCGAAAGATAGCCGTTCAATTGCTCGACGCATCCGCGCTGTTCGATGATAATCGAAAGTACGCAGATTCTTTTTTCTTCCATAAAAAAATCCCTCCGCCCGAACACGGGCGAAAGGAAAACGGCGGAATACAAGTTCCGCTTGCTTTTCATTCAGCCCTTTGCAGTCAGCCAAAGCATTCCGTTCAGGTATTTTCTCTAAATATAACACGCACACGCCGAAATGTCAAGCGTGTGCGTAATCGATTATTCCTTGTTTTCCTGCGATCGCTCGTCTTGCGGCGAAACGTTCACCTTTCCCTCTTCCACGCGGCACATGTTTCTGCGCCTGTTTGCTTCGGAAATTTTTTTCCGTTTGCGTTTATTCAGCACCGTAATCGTTACGACGCTTACAACCGCCACCCCGACGATTGCGCTTAAAAGAATCAACGCAGTCGTAAGCGCCGAAGGCGGTTCGTCGTACGGCGAATAAGACTGATTAAAATGATCGTTTCCGACCACTTTAAATTTCAGATCGCCCAACGGCAAAGAAGCTTGCGAAAAACGATATCCGTTCTCCTCTTTTTCGAGCGTCAGCGAACTGTCGCAAACCGTGAGCGCAGTTGCAATTTTCACCTCCAAACCGCCGTAACGACTCCACTGTTGCGCAGGAGAAAGATAATAATGAAAATAACAAGCCCCGCCCGAAGAAATCGTGGGATACAACGGCATCCGTACCGTATGCGTTACGCTCTGCCTTGCCGGAACGTCGATGCGGTATTCCAACCAACGGCACAAATCGTCTTTGTTCACGAGGTTCAACGCGCAACAGATTACGCCGTGGTCGCTTTGCCAGGCCTTCAACAAATCTACGCCGCAACAAAACCAGTCGCTGTCGGAAACGTCCCCGCAAGGATTCTGTCCCTGCAAAAATTCCGCCAACGTAACCGTTTCTTCCTTACGCACGGTAACGGCGTCGGCAAAATCATATTTCTTGTCGTACACTGCGCCGGGATCCCGCGCCGTCACCGCAGCGTTGAGTTGCGCGGTTTCCCCAATGACGTAAAACGCAAAACAGTCGTTTTGCTTGTTTAAGCGATACGTACCGATCATTTTTCCGTTTTCCAGACGGTGGTTATAACAATCCGGAGAATAAATTTTCGTTCGGGAAGCATTGTAACCGTATTCCATTCGCAATTCGTATTGATCCGCCCGAACGGATTCCGGTAACGTGACGGAACAGGAATATTCCGTTACGGTTCGGTCGGCCGTATAAAACGAATCCTCCCGACCGCTCAATATTTCTGCCGCATTTTCTAAAACCGTTCTTCCAAACCCGTCGGAAAAGGTATATCTAAGGGTGCTTTCGATCGGTTCGCCATCGACTTCCAATCGGTACTCCGCATAATCTTCCGAAATACCGCGGCGATATTCCGCAGTTTTTCCGAGCGGCAAAACAAGACGCAGCGTTTCGTTTTCTTCCGTCGGATTTTTCAAACGGTATTGCAACATTGCCGCAGGCAAGCAATCTCCCTGCGCGGACGGAATCTTGTTAATGCTGTATAAAATACGTTCCGATTCCACCTCTACGGGCGTTTCGGTAAGCGGCATAATTTCGTAACAGTCCGCTCCCAGCAAATTCGGCGTAGGCATTGCTGCGGCGGTAGCGATTTTAGACTGACGGCAACCGAATCCGACGAACCCGACTGCACCTACGGGCATTGCAAGCAGAATTGCGTATAACGATTTTTTATTCATACTTCCTCCCGTTTTCTTTTCGGATTTTTGTCTTCTTCCGTTTCTTCGGCGGAAATCAAAAATTCCACCCAAAAACAACTGCCTTTGCCGACCTCGGAAAGCACGCCGAACGGACATTCATGCGCCAGTAAAATACTTTTTACAATCGAAAGTCCGAGTCCCGTTCCCTGAATCGGGCGTTTGTGCGTTTTATTCGACCGATAATAGCGATCCCAAATGGTATCGACTTCGTCGGGCGGGATTCCTTTGCCCGTATCGTAGACCTCAAATCTTGCGCAATCGTTTCTTCGGAACAGTTTTACGATCACCCGTTTATCGGCGCCCGTATAATTTACGGCGTTGCCGATGAGGTTATACAATACCTGTTCGATCCGCTCACGGCAGGCGACGGTATACAGATCGTCTTCGATTTCCGTTTGAATCTGATAACCGCCCGTCTCTTTTAAATAATCGAACCGATTCGCAATGCGGTACACCTCTTCGGAAAGATTGAATTCCTTTTTTACGTCGGAAACAAGTCCCGCGCGCAATTTGGAAAGATCAAGCAAATCGCCCACAAGCGCGGCGAGGCGGTCGCTTTCGTCGATAATAATTTGCGCGTGCGCATCACGCTTCTCTTTTTCTTCGCCGGAAATTTCCCGAATCATGGAAGCGTACGCCTTGATCATCGTCAGCGGCGTTTTAAAGTCGTGCGAAACATTTGCAATCAGTTCTTTTTGCATTTTGTCTGCTTTGGAAATTTCCACGCGCGCATTATCCAGCGCGTCGGAAAGCTCGGTAATTTCCGCACAGTAATAATCTTTTTTGAAATTCAACTGGTAGTTCCCGCGCGAAAGCTCTTTTGCGCGTTCCGTGACTTCCGTCACGGGTTTCGTGATCAACATCGCCACGAAGCCGCTTGCAACAAATGCAAGCACGACGGAAAATGCCCCCGTTAACATGGACATCCAACGAAAATTCCCTACGTTTGATCCAAGCGTACCGTCCGGCAGCGCAAGATATAAATAGCACGCTCTTCCGCTTACCGAAGTTTTTGCACCGAATGCAATTTCCTTTTGTCCTTCGATCAACGTCGATTCCCGATCGGACAGCGCGCCTTTGATGACGCTTGCAAGTTCCGAATAGTTCCCTTCTGCTGTATATTCGGGAAATACACTTTCGCCGTTTTCATCGAGTATGTACAGGCAAACGCCGTATTCGTTTGCGATTCCGTACAATTTGCGCGCAATCACGGTATCTTCCGATCCCGAAACCTGCAACATTTTTTTGCCCGCTTCGCTGAGCGTTTTCACTGCCATTTCCCGATACTGTTTATGAATCAGAACGTTCTGAACCACCCCGTATACTAAAATCACGACGAGTGCGAAAACGGAAAACGAAAACCATAATACGAGGTTCAGGCTTTTGCCCGTCCTCGTTCGTTTTAATCCGTTTTTCTGATTCGCCATACGTATTTATGCCTCGAATTTATAACCGAGCCCGCGAAGGGTTACGATAAATTTTCTGTATTCTTTTAAATTCCCGCGCAACATTTTTACGTGCGTATCCACCGTGCGGTCGTCGCCGTAAAAATCGTACCCCCAAACTTTATTCAAAAGTTTGTCGCGCGTCAGGGCAACCCCTTTGTTTTTTACGAAATAAAACAGCAATTCGTATTCTTTGGGCGTAAGATCGGCCGGTTCGCCGTTCACCGTTACGTTCCTGCCGACCATATCGATTTTCAATCCTTCGAACTCGTACAAATCTTTGTTGCCCGTCTGTGCGGCGCTGCTTCTTTTGATTAACGCGTGAATGCGCGCCATCACTTCTTTGGGCGAAAATGGCTTCGTCACGTAATCGTCCGAACCGATTTCGAACCCGAACAGTTTATCGTATTCTTCCCCGCGCGCAGACAGCATAATCACGGGCGTCTGTTTAAACTTCCGAATTTCTTTTACGGCGGAAAAACCGTCGAGTCTGGGCATCATAACGTCCATCAGAATTACGTCGTAATCGTTATCACGGCACAACTTTACGGCTTCCATTCCGTCCTGCGCTTCATCCGCTTGACCGCCCTCGAATTCCACGTATTCGCGCAATACGGCGCGAATCATCTCTTCATCGTCTACAATCAGTATCTTCATAATTTCCTCCTGGTACAAAATTATACCCGAAATCTTTTATATTCCTTTTAACAATCGGTGAAAATTAGGTGAAAAAGTCCTCTTTATTATATCATATCTATGATTGATAAGCAAGAAAAATTTTTCAGCATAATTAAACAAACGTTTGACAAACATTCGTTCGTTTGATATAATAACAGTATGATTTCCGAAAAATCGCTTACAATTTTAACGGAAAGCGCCAAATTCGACGTTTCGTGTCCCTCCTCCGGCAGCGCGCGAAAAAACGCGGGCGGAATCGGAAACGGATTTGCCGCAGGCTGTTGCCATTCGTTCACGCCGGACGGCAGATGCGTTTCGCTTTTGAAAATCTTAATGAGCAACGATTGTCTGTTCGATTGCAAATATTGCATGAACCGTTCGAGCGCAGATCTTCCGCGCGCCAGCGCAACTCCGGACGAAATTTGCGAACTGGTCATCGATTTTTACAAACGGAATTATATCGAAGGGTTATTTCTCTCTTCCGCCGTCCATATTTCGCCGAATTATACGATGGAGCAACTCTATCTTACCGTAAAAAAATTGCGCACGGAGTACAATTTTCACGGCTATATCCACGTGAAAGGAATCCCCCGCGCCGACGAAGAAATCGTGCGCAAGACGGCGCTTTATGCCGACCGCATGAGTTATAATATCGAACTTCCTTCCGAGCAAAGTTTAAAATTACTTGCTCCGCAAAAGAGCAAAGAAAGCCTATTGCTCCCGATGAAAAAACTTGCCTTAGAAAAACAAATTTTCAAAGAAGAAAAAAGAAAAGGTCACTTCCTTCCCGCCGGACAGACGACGCAAATGATCGTCGGCGCCAGTCCGGAAGCCGACGGGCAAATTCTGCGGCTTTCCCAAAGCCTTTACCGCGCAAACGGATTAAAACGAGTTTATTATTCTTCTTACGTGCCCGTCGTACACGATTCGTTGTTGCCTGACCTTCCCGGCGGCGCGCTCCGTGAACACCGTTTATATCAAGCGGACTGGTTATTGCGCTTTTACGGCTTCGACGTGGAAGAACTGGTTCCCGCAGGCGAAAACCTATCGACGGAATTCGATCCGAAATGCGCCTGGGCGCTCAGAAACATGAACTTATTTCCAATCGAAGTCAACCGCGCCCCGCTCGAAGTTTTACTGCGCGTTCCGGGGATCGGCGCACGCAGCGCTTATAAAATTACCGAGGCGCGGAAAAGCGCTTTGCTGACGTTCGAACATCTGAAAAAAATGCGCGTCGTTTTAAAACGCGCAAGGCACTTTATCACGGCAAACGGAAAATTTTACGGAACCGAAAACCCCAACGCCGTCCGCGGGTTGTTGGCAGCAGGCGAAACGCAGAATTTTGCCGTACAAATGAATCTGTTTACGGAATTGCAACCCGCGCCGCATTTTCAATTATATTCCAATGCGGAAACGGCACGCTCCGCACTCACGGGGGAATTATGATCTATCTGTACGACGGCACAAAAGAAGGATTTCTTACTGCGTTCGTAACGTCGTTTCAAGACAAAAACGCCCTCCTCGCATCTTCTCGAATTCAACTGCAAATCGGCGCGAAACCGCTTATCGTTGAAACGGATTTTTGCGTGGCAAAACGTGCGGAAGAGCGGCTTACGTCTTTCGATCGCGATTGCATGCACGACCTCGATCGACTGCTGCGAAGCGGAGATTGCGACCGCGACCAGACTGTCCTTCGTTACTTCAGATTTCTTGCAGAAAAAAAACGTTCCGTCTGGAATATGCTTTCAGAAAGCGCCGTAATCGCAGCGTACGAATGTATTCAGCGTGTCAACATTGAAATTCACCGCATGAAAGGCTTCGTTCGGTTTACGGAAAGTGCGAGCGGCGCGCTTTACGCCCCGATTTCCACCGATCATGAAATCTTTGATTTGATCTTACCGCACTTCCGCGCCCGAATGCCCCGTTTCCCGTTTGTCATTCACGACGTAAAAAGAAAAAAAGCCGCCGTGTACGACGGTCAGCACACTTTTATTGCGCCACTTGACAATGCGGAAATTCTGCTTTCGGAAAACGAATTGCAATGGCAATCACGCTGGAAAAAATATTTCCAAAGCGTAAACATTCCCGAACGGGAACGGTTGAAACAACAGCGCGGATATCTGCCGATACGCTACCGAAAATTGATGCCGGAATTTCAATAAAGGAAGACACCGTCTTCCTTTATTTTATGATTCGATGAAAAAGTCTTCCGACTTAAAATGACTGTAATATCTCGCTTTTTCCGCCGTAAATTTCAGCACGCAATAATCGGGATCGGCTTTCCCCTTTTTATAATACATTTTATCCCCGATTCGCCAAAGCCGATCTTTATCTTCCTGTTTTTCCGAAACTTCTACCGTTCCGACGAGACTAATTCCGCGATAAAATCTTTTATCCACAAAATAAACGCTTGCTTTATGATTGTTAAGAAAACACCTTACTTTGTTCGAAGAAGTATTTGTTGAAAACCAGATTGTTTTAATTCCGTCGCGTTCTCGCGGCTTCAACATTGCCTTGGTTATAGGGAAGCCTTCCTCATCGCAATAAGAAAGAAAACATATGCTTGATTTATCAATCATTTTTCCAATCGTTTCATTCAGATTTTTCATAAACTCTCCTTGTAAAAGCAATAAGAAATGCCGCCGAATTTATTCGACGGCATTTGGTGCACCAGTAACGATAGAGGTTGAACCCTCTGCGTTAAACCAGTAATAGCCTTGTCGTTATCGGCAAGGCTTATTTCTTTAATTTCCTTGTCGTTGCCGAAAATCAGATATGTAACTACTGTATCGTCGTAAACAAAAACCTTGTAAACAAGATTGTCTATAAGTTTCTTTTGGTATTCCTTGTCGTTCGGGTCGCCCTTTATTAGCATAGCCACAAAGTCAATAATCTTTTCTTTGGTTATCTTTTGCCCGCGCTCTAACTCTATTTGCGCCTTGTGTGCGGTTAAATCTTTTATAAGTATTTCTATCTCTTGCATTTTGCGTTCTATATTTGCCCGCAGTAGGTCGTTACGCGCCAGTATAAAGGCGTTTGTAAGTTGTTCCGCCTCGTCTTGTGCGTGCCGTATTTGCGCCTCTATGCTTTTCATTCCGTTGTCGCCCGTGCGTTGCTCATAATAGTTTATCGTATCTTGCGCGGCTTTCTCAACGTTTTTTCTATCGCTCAAAAAGTCGTGTACCACTTGCGTAACATACAATTCCAGTTTGTCTTTGTCCTCGCGTTTCTTGTCGCAGAGGGCTTTATTTTTCTGCTTGCAAACATAATAGTAATGTTTTTTGCCTAATCTGCTTGTACCGCCGCCCGCTATCATAGCCGTGCCGCAATGCCCGCAAAACGCCTTACCCGTAAGCAAATACGGCTCAATAGCAGAGTTTGCTCCCGCAAGTATTTTGTTTTGCTGTAACCTTTTTTGCACCTTTGCAAAAGTCGCTTTGTCTATGATAGCGGGGTATGTATTCGCGCATAGCCGTTGCCCGTGCATAAATTCGCCCGTGTACTTGGCGTTAGACAGCCAGTTTTCAAACGTGCGGAAAGTAAACGGCTTGCCCTTGTAAAGTATGTGCCGCTTATACAATTCGTCGGCTATTTCTTTCTTGTCCGTGCCGTTGGCGTACTCGGTAAAGATAAATCGCACAATTTCGGCTTGTTCCTCGTCAATGGCTACTTTGTGTATTGTACCTTTGTTGCCTTTCTTGTCGGTATCTATGAGTTTATACCCGTAAATGAGATAACCGCCGCAATACGTTCCGTTTTTAACGCTCGTGTCCAGTCCGTCGCGAACACGCTTGGAAAGTCTTTCGCTGTATTTCTCGTCGTTCCATTCCAAAAACATTTCGTAGATTTCGCCGCCCTCGTCGTCGCTGACTGGCTCGGTTGCCGAAACTACCCGTATGCCGTACTGCTTTTTCAACTGTGCTTTGTACATTATACTGTCAATGCGGTTGCGGGCAAATCGGTCAAACTTGTAAACGATAATATGCTGAAACGCGCCTTTGTCCGCGTCGCTAATCATTTTCTGAAAGTCTGGGCGGTTGTCGTTCGTTCCCGTTCTTGCCTTGTCCATATAGGTCTTTACGACAGTAAAACCCTTGCTTTCGGCGTATGCGGTGCATATGCGTACTTGCCCCTCGATAGACTGCTCGTTTTGTCCTTGTGAACTATACCTTGCATAAATAACAGCGTTGTTGTTCAATGTCTGCTCCTCTGCGCCGTCTGCGTGTGTGCGGACTGCGGCTTAAAAATTTTGTTGTTCGCTTTGGTGCTTACTGTCTTAACCAGCCCAAAATGCCGTCGCAGACAAATTGTCAAGGGTTTGCGCCGTAGGCGACGACGGTTTTATGCCTAACGGGAGATAAATCGTCGCCCTTTACAATTTGTCAAGGCGGCGTATTCCGTCCCCAGACGGTAAGCACAAGCGAATAACAAATCTATAAAATTCTTATGTAAAAAAATATAAAATCTCACGTTGATTTTATCAGATTTAGAACAACAAAAATTATCAAAGAGTTGTGAATTATGTCGAATTTTATAAATGAAAACTTTTTTATAACAAATACTTAAAAATGCTTGCT
>CAJUFY010000008.1 GCA_910586245.1 uncultured Christensenella sp.
ACTCCTGGCCTTCGGTTCCGTAGACCGACGCTATATCCAGCTTAGCTAACGGTGCATCGCTGAAATACCATTGCATTATACAAAATTGCACGGCGTTTGTCAACGGATTTTTAAAGAGAAACAAGAAATCCACAAAAATATTTTTTTTGTGGATTTCTTGCTCAGTTTTTTCAATAGCAAACGTTCGTTTGGCGTCGAATTGTGGAAGAATTTGCGGATATGTGGAAAAAATGTGGATAACTTTTTTCAACTTCGCAAAAATACGCCTTTCAGACAAGACGTTTTCCACAGTTATTCACAGTCTATTATACTTGTCCACATTCGAAAATATTCCTACCTCAAACGGAAGGATGATAAATATCTTCTTCCTGCCCGAGGGCAAGTACTTTCAGACCGTGCGGCAGACAAACGATCACGCCGAGATCGGAAGTCACGGCGGGCATATGCGTACAATCTTTACGAAAACTGCAATTTGCGTCCCGCATGACTGCCGAGCGTTTTTGCGGATCGATCGCCAAAAGATTATATTCTTTTCTCGTTTCGTCGCTATATATTTTTACGAGTACAATTCCGTTTTCGGTTTGCTCTTCAATATAAGATTCATACCCTTTTTCCGCACGACCGCCCTTCCCGTATTCATACGTATAAACGGGCGTACCGTGCAAGGTAATTTGTATTCCTTTGGCGTGCCCTCCCCTGTTTACAAATACAAACCCGACGAACAGCGCAAGAATGACGGCAACGAGAATTCCGTAGACGAGCAAATCCCAAACCGCGAAAGGTTTTCTTTTTTTGATTTCTTCGATTCGATTCACAATTCCACCGTGTCGATCGCTTCGAGCAGCCCGACGTAATCGGTCGTTTTCATATTCGTATACATCGTATACTTCTTTTGCGCGGCATCCCAGTATAGGAAAAGCGCTTTGGCGCCGCTCAGTTCGTTTTTAATATAGGCGCAAGCTTTTTCCTTCCCCATCACCATGAGCGCGGTCGTCGTCGCGTCGCCCTCAGCAGCGGAAACGCCGAAGACCGAAGCGCAAATAATCCCGCTTCCGTCCGGATTTTCCGGTTCCGCATTGACGGGATATCCCGTTTGCGGATTGATGATATGGCTATACCTTCTGCCGTCGATCACGTATTTTTGTTCGTAATCCCCGCTCGAAGAAAGGCTGATATCCGCCGCACGAACGCTCACGAAACTCCCCGATCCGCGCGGATTGCTCACGCCGATCTGCCAATATTGCACGCCGTCCTCTTCTTCCGCCAAAGGGTGTTGGAACAAACTCATACTGCTGCCACCAAGACTAAGATATCCGTACCGATATTTTGCTTCGCGAATTACTTTTTCCGCTTCGTCTACGGCGTAACCTTTGCCGATTCCGCCCAAATTGAGCTGCATCGTATACTCGATCTCGTCCATCGTCACCGAAACGTCCGGTTTCACGGCATAAAACCTTCCGTTTTCCGAAAAAAGTTCCACTTGCGAAAAATCGGTAATCGTTAAAAACGCGTCGACGTATTTTTGATCGGGAAGTTGTTCGCCCGGTTTTTCCCGATCGAACGGATAACTGGGCTCGTAATCCAATTCGTTGAAACGCGGCGAAAATCCCCAAAGATCGATGAGCCACCCGAGCGCGGGATTGTAAGCGCCCTCCGTTTTTTCGTAAATTTCCAACGCCGTTTCAAAGAGCTCGTAAGCCGTTTGATCGATTTCTACGCGTTCCCCCGCTTGCGCGGCATTAAATTTAGAAACCGAAGTATTCGCTTCCAAAGAAACGCTTTGATCGACGCGTGAAAAGACATCCCTGACGTCTTCCCAAACTTCTTGATAATCGGCTTCCGCATTGTTGTTTTCGAAAGCCCAACGCGATTGCGCCATGTTAAAATATGCGTACGTATCGTAATAAAGCAATTTCAACTTCTGCTGTTGATTGTTTCCGCTCCCGCATGCGGTCATCGAAAATATCGAAAGCGCGGCAAGTGCGATCCCCGTAAATTGTAACGTGCGTTTTTTCATAGATCGTTTCCTTTGCAAATTTCCACGATATTATAGCACAACCGAAGGAAAAAGGCAATCGGATTTTTCCACTGCACTTTCAATTGGCATTAACAAAAAAAGGATTTGAAGAGAATCTTCAAATCCTTTTGCAATTTGCGTTTAATTATTTTACTTCTACAAGTTTCGTAAGCGCATTCTGAACCGCAAGAATGATTCTGCCGCTCGTCTGGGTAGCGCCCGTAAGAACGTAATCGCCCTGCGTAGTCTCATCTTTTTCCAACACCGTAGGAGCTTTATTTGTTTCAACCGCAACTTTGATCTTCTTGATTTCGTCGACTTTTTTGCCTTCGAATTTTTTCAGATAGTTAGGAAGCGCAGCCACCGTTTTGTCGTGACCAAGCTGACCCTTCTCGGTATTCTCCTGCCACGTAGCAGTAATATTGTGATATCCGCCTTCGGGGTCTTCACAAGTGATGCTTTCGATCTTATCGCCCTTCACCTTAACCGTTACGCTTACACCGTAACCGCCGGGAGCATCAGGCGCATAAGGATTTGCATACTTATATTCGCCCGTATATTCGCCCGTATAATCCTTCGCCGTATTTCCGCAACCGACAAGACCTACGCACGCGATTGCAGCCAAAGCGCCAGCAACCAAAAATTTGCCCAACTTTTTCATTCCAACACCTCATAAAAAATATTTTTTATTGATTCTATTTTACTGCGGGAATTAAAGCTTGTCAACCTTTCGAACGCACTTTTTGGAAAATTTTTGCAAGATTTTTTAACTGTGTTTGGTGCGGGATTTAAAGATGAGCGCCATTATAAACGAAAAGATCACCGCTGCCGAAATCCCCGCGCTTGCCGCGGCAAGCGAACCGGTGAGCGCCTGAAACAATCCTTCCTGCGCGCCGCGCATCGCGCCGTTTGCAAGCAGATACCCGAACCCGGAAATCGGTACGGTCGCACCCGCGCCGGCAAACTCGACGAGAGGCTGATACAGCCCCAGCGCCGTGAGCGCGATTCCGGCAAGCATAAACATGACGAGAATCTTTCCCGCCGTTAAATCGGTAAAATTAATTACAATCTGCGCGATCATACAAATGAGTCCGCCCACGGCGAACGCCTTTAAAAACATGAGAAAAATATCCAGTATTTCCATGATTCCTCCTTACCGTTCCAGCACGACGGCGTGCGCGATACAGGGAATGCTTTCGCCCTGCCCCGAACTCACGGTGGAAAGCAACGCCCCCGTTGCCACGAATAATATTTTTTTCAGACTTCCCGACATCATCTTCGAATATAAATAGGAATTGAGTACGACGGCGGAACAACCCGCCCCGCTACCGCCCTGAAATTCGTCTTCGATCACGTTATAAATAATTTCGCCGCAATCGACGTGATTATCCGAAATATCAAGCCCTTTTTCCCAGGTTAGATCCTTTAAGATGCGGCTGCCGAGCGCGCCGAGATCCCCCGTTACGATTAAATCGTAGGAAGCCAAATCTTCTTTCGTCCCGCGGAAATGTGCCAGTATGGTGTCTGCCGCCGCGGGGGCGGATGTCAATCAAACACCATATATAATTCCGAAAGATTTGACAATCGAGCCGTAACGTGCTAAACTCTTGCATAAGATATTTTGAGAGGAAATATTATGAAAATCAAAGAACTCTACGATTTAAACCATACGATCACCAAAGAATACCTCAGCAAGTTCGAATATCCGTGGGAAACACTCGACGGGATTCAAACGCTGATTTGCGAACTGGGCGCGAAACTCGATCCCGAGGAATATACGGAACGTTCGCCGCAGGTCTGGGTGCATAAGCGCGCGAAAATTGCGCCCACTGCGTACCTCGGCGCGCCCTGCATCATCGGCGCGGATACGGAAGTACGGCACTGCGCGTTTATCCGCGGCGGCGCGATCGTGGGAAACGGTTGCGTCGTGGGAAACTCGGTCGAACTGAAAAACGTGATTCTCTTCGACGGCGTGCAAACCCCCCACTACAATTACGTGGGAGACAGCATTCTCGGTTATAAATCGCATATGGGCGCGGGCTCGGTTACTTCGAACGTTAAATCGGATAAAACGCCCGTTACCGTAAAAAGCAACTCCGAACGGCACGAAACGGGAATGAAAAAGATTGGCGCAATGCTCGGCGATTTCGTGGAAATCGGCTGCAACAGCGTTCTGAACCCGGGAACGGTCGTCGGCAGAAATTCGAACGTTTATCCGCTTTCCTGCGTGCGCGGCGTCATCCCCGCGAACAGCATTTATAAAACGGGCGGCACCATCGTAACAAAACGATAAAAAACAGTCCTTCCGAAACGGAGGGACTGTTTTTTATTACGAATATTCCGCGGCTTTGCCCGTTGCTTTTTGAACGGGCAGTGCGTTGCGGCGCAAAAATTCTTCTGCGGCAAGAAAAGCGTCTTTACACTTTAAGCGAATTTCCACTTCTCCGTCTTCATGGATATAAATATTTTCGATCAGTTCCGTTACGACGTCGCGCGAAAGCTCCCGCATGCCGTCGTATTTACAGAAGGCATTCACGAAACTGAACGATTCTTCCGCATTTTTGGCGCAACCGGCGATCTCGTTTCCGATCCGCACGATTTCGGTTTCCAGCCGTGAAAGCAACGTTTCATACTTCTCTTTTAATCCGAAGTATTGCTCTCTGTTCAAAATCCCCTCTTTATAATCGGGATATAAATCCAGCAATAACGACTGCGTTTTTACTTTTTCCCGTTCCGCGCGCTCCAAATCCGCACCGAGCCGTTCGCGCTTGCCGCTTTGAAACGCCGCTTTGATTTTTTCGGACAATCTGCCGAAATCCACCGCCAGCGCAATATATTTGTTCAAAACCGTGAGAACGGTTTGTTCGAGCGTATCGATACGGATCGCATGCTTCCCGCAGGCGCCGCGATGCATTTTTTTATAAGTGGAACATACGTAATAATCGTACGTTTTGTAGGGCTGTTTTACCGTGCGTTTTTGCATCGCGCGGCCGCAGTCGGCACACTTTACAAAGCCCGAAAACAGCGAAAGTTCGTTGGACTTCGGCGCGGTACGGGTGTCCCTTTTTAGCAATGCCCGCACCTTTTCAAATTCCTCGCGGGTGATAATCGGTTCGTGCGTGTTTTTCACCGCGATCCGTTCGCTTTCGGCAACGCTTTTCGCCGCATGCACTTTATAACTGACGACTTCGTATTTTTTCTGAATCAGATTGCCGATATAAAGCTCGTTCGTTAAGATTCTGCGCACGGTGGAATCGCACCAAAGTCCGCTTTGGCTGCGCGCCCCGCTGTTTTTCCGCCTGTATGCCGAAGGGTTTGGAATCCCCCGTTCGTTCAATTCGCGCGCAATGCCCAAAACACTGTAACCGCTTAAAAACTTCCGAAAAATTTCCCGTACGATTTGCGCGGAAGGTTCGTCGACGACGAGTTGATTGTGATTGTTTTCGGCTTTTTGATAGCCGTATCCTGCGAACGCGCCGATAAATTTTCCCTGTTTTCTGCGGATATCGAGCGCCGAACGCACTTTCATGGAAATATCGCGGCAATATTCGTCGTTCATGATATTTTTGAACGGCACGATCACCGTATTCATAGACTGCGGATTCGTAACGTTATCAATCTGATCGTTCAATGCGATAAACCGGACGCCGAAGAGCGGAAACACCGTTTCCAGATATTTGCCCGCCTCCACGTAATTTCTGCCGAAACGGGATAAATCTTTTACAACGACGCAATTGATCTTTTTGCCCGTTACGTCGGCAAGCATGCGCTGAAAGGACGGGCGGTCGAAATCCGTTCCGCTCCAACCGTCGTCGATATAATAATCGTATAAGCGCAGATCTTCCCGCTGCGCGAGAAACCCTTCCAGCAAAGCTTTTTGCGAAGCAACGGATTCGCTTTCGGGTTTATCCCCGTCCTCCCGCGATAAACGGATATAGAGCCCCGCGCGCCAGAAACTTTCTTTCTGCGCCGAAGCTACGTTTGCCGTTGCATATTTGCTGATTCTTGCCATATGTACGTATGTACGGCGGAATAATCACTTTAACACCCTTCCATTATAACTGTTCAAGGCAAAACGTTCAAGCGGATTACCGCATGCGGGCGGTGACAATTTTTACCAACACATCTTCCGCGGACGGCGCGGAAGCCCGTTCGGCAAAGGAAAGCCGAACGGGAACACCGTTTACCCGAAAGCGGTACGGGTTGCCGATCTCGTTTAAAAAGCGCGCAATTCGCATCGGTACGCGATCGTCTTGCGCAACCGAAATATTTTTGATCTCTTTCAACTCCTCTTTCACGGTTTAATTCTTGCCATTTTCAAGCCGATTCATACAAAAAACGACGCCGTTTGGCGTCGTTTTAAAATCTTTTAATTCTGCGGTTTATACGTCGTAACCAACTGCGAAACAAGCGACTTCATGTCCTCGGTTTCTTCGTGCGCGGCGGCGTTCAGCCGATCGAGCAGTTTCCAGAGATTGTCTTCGTCCAACTTGATCGGATTCGCAACGTTAATGAGCCCGTTGGGCGTTTTCTGCATGCCCTCTTCGTCCATAAGCCGTTCTTCGTACAGCTTCTCGCCCGGACGCAGACCGGTACATTTAATTTCGATATCGATGTTCGGCTCCAATCCGGAAAGCTTAATCAGATTATAAGCAAGATCGTAAATTCTGACCGGTTCGCCCATGTCGAGTACGAAAATCTGCCCGCCCTGCGCGTATGCGCCCGCCTGTAATACGAGTGAAACCGCTTCGGGAATCGTCATAAAATAGCGGATGATATCCTTATGCGTCACGGTGACAGGCCCGCCCTCGTGAATCTGTTTTTCGAACAGCGGAATCACCGAACCGTTCGAACCGAGTACGTTGCCGAACCGAACCGCCACGAACTTGGTGTGCTTGCTGTGTTTGCCGATCGTCTGAATGATCATTTCGCAAATCCGCTTCGTCGCGCCCATGATATTCGTGGGATTCACCGCTTTATCCGTAGAAATCTGTACGAACACGCTTGCGCCGTATTCATCGGCACAGCGCGCCACGTTGAGCGTACCGAACACGTTGTTTTTCACCGCTTCGTTGGGGCTTGTCTCCATGAGCGGAACGTGTTTATGCGCGGCGGCGTGAAATACAATCTGCGGACGGTATTTTTCGAAAACGTCGCGCATCTTCGTAACGTCCCGCACGCTCGCAATCAGTGCAAGCAGATTCAGTTCGGGATGATTGCGCTTTAATTCCTGCTCGATGTCGTACGCGTTATTTTCGTAAATATCGAGAATAATCAGCTGTTTGGGATTGTGCGTTGCAATCTGACGGCAAAGTTCGCTACCGATCGAACCGCCTCCGCCCGTGACGAGTACGACTTGATTTTCGATATAGCCCATAATCTCGTCGAGATTGACTTTCACTTGATCGCGTCCCAAAAGGTCGGTAATGCGGACTTCACGCAATGCGGAAACGCTTGCTTCCCCGCTCACGATCTGATAAATGCCGGGAAGGGTTTTGACTTTACAGCCCGTCTTTTCGCATACGCCGAAAATACGCTTTAACGCCGCCTTGGGCGCCGTGGGAATGGCAATCAAAATTTCCTGTATGGCGTACTGCTCGGCAAGTTTTACGATGTCTTCCGTCGTGCCCGCAATTTTTACGTTACAAATGCGCTTGCCGACTTTCGTTTCGTCGTCGTCTACCACGCAGATCGGGAGATAATCTATTTTGTCGGTCGTTTGAATTTCACGGATGATCGTCGTACCCGCGCTGCCGCCGCCTACGATCATAACGCGCACCTTATCCTGCGTTTTACGGCGGAAAGAATACTTTACGGCGTAATAAATTCTCTTTGAAAAACGAATCAGAAGCGCAAGCACCAACAATATGATGCTGTAAGATATCCCGAGCTTGAAATCGACGGTCGACAGGAAAATCATACAGCACATATTCACGCAGAAAATGCAGATGACCGCGCCCACCGTTTTCAACGTATCCATCACGCCCGCGGACTTAAATACGATAAAATATAACCGGAAAAGACCAAAGAAAAAATACGCCGCTACGATATTGATTAAATACCAATATAAGACGTCTAAATTAAAATGCAACCGTTCTTGCGTCAATAAAAGCGCAAGCACTGCCGAGCATGATATCGCAAGGAAATCGAGCAGAACGAGAACGGTAACTTCATTCAGTTTTTTACGGTTAATTTTCATTGCGTTCCTTTTTCTTCCGAAATTTATTCGACCGTTACGCTTTTAGCGAGATTCCGCGGTTTATCGACGTCGAGCCCCTTATTCGCACTCACGTAATAACTGAGCAACTGCAAAGGAATTACCGCAAGGCTCGCGGCAATCTGCGGCGCCGTTTCCGGAATCGTAATCGTAAAATCCGCTATCTTTTCGATTTTGGGGAGCAAGTTTTGCGCCGCAACGGCAACGACGAACGCGCCGCGGCTCTTTACTTCTACGATATTGCTCACCGTTTTTTCGGCAAGCGTTTCCTGCGTAATCACGCCGCAGACGAGCGTGCCCTCTTCTACCAGACTGATCGTACCATGTTTCAGTTCGCCAGCGGCGTACGCTTCGGAATGAATATAGCTGATTTCTTTGAGCTTTAAACTCCCTTCCAAACTCAATGCGTAATCGATTCCGCGCCCGATAAAGAATACGTCTTTCGTGCCCGTCATCTTTGCCGCAAACTTTTGAATGCGTTCCCGATCGGAAAGAAGCGCTTCCACCTGCGCGGGCAGACGAAGGATTCCGTCCGTGATCGCCGCCGACGCCGCTTCGGAAATCGTCTTTTTAACGACCGCGAATTTCAGCGAAATCAAATATCCCGCAATCAGTTGCGCGGTGTAGGCTTTGGTCGTCGCCACTGCGATTTCGGGGCCCGCCTTCGTGTAAAATACGAAATCCGCTTCCCGCGCGATCGACGAACCCAAAACGTTGACGACCGCCAGCGTTTTGGCGCCGAGCCGTTTTGCTTCGCGGAGCGCCGCCAAACTGTCTGCCGTTTCACCCGACTGGCTGATCACCACAACGAGTTCCCCGCGTTCCAGAATCGGTTTCCGATAACGGAATTCCGAAGCCAGTTCCACGCGCACGGGAATGCGCGCCAACCCTTCCATGACGTACTGCATGACGACGCCCGCATGATAGGCGGAACCGCACGCAACGATCGTAATTCTCTTCGTTGCGCGAATCAATTTGTCCGAAAGACCGATTTCCGTAAAATCGATTTTTTTATCTTTCAAGACGTAATTGACGGTATCGGTGATCACTTTCGGCTGTTCACAGATTTCTTTCATCATGAAATGCTCGTAGCCGCCCTTTTCGGCAGCTTCGGCATCCCACGTGATGTGTACGGGCATTTTTTCTATTTCCGTACGGTCTACGTTATAAAAACGCACGCCGTCCGTTTCCATCACCGCAATTTCAAGATTTTCGATATAATATACGTTTCTCGTATATTTTAAAATTGCCGGCACGTCGGATGCAAGATAGACGCTGTCTTCCCCCGCGCCGATAATCATAGGGCTGTCCTTGCGGGCGGCATAAATCCGATCGGGCAGATCGGCAAACATGACCGCAATCGCATAGGAACCGCGGACGCGAAGAATAAAGCGTTCGATTGCTTCCAGCGCTCCGCCGTATTTTTCGTAATAATAAGCAATGAGCTTCGTTGCGACTTCGGTATCCGTATTCGAATAAAACGTATACCCGTGTGATAAAAGCTTTTCTTTGATTTCGGCGTAATTTTCTATGATTCCGTTGTGTACGAGTACGATTTTTCCGCCCTCGCTCACGTGCGGATGAGCGTTCGTTTCGTTCGGCTCGCCGTGCGTCGCCCAGCGCGTGTGTCCGATTCCGCTCGTGCCGAAAAGCGCGTTGCCATTTTCCGTCTTATCGATCAGAAGCTGCAATCTTCCCTTCGTTTTCACGACGTCGATCTTACCGCCGTTTCCGCGCACCGCGATACCGGCAGAATCGTATCCGCGGTATTCCAGTTTCGAAAGCCCTTCCAAAAGCACGGGGGCAGCTTGTTTTTTACCGATATATCCTACTATGCCACACATAACGTTCAGGTAACCTTAATATTATTATGAAACAACATGTCCCTTTTCGCGAATCACCGCGACGATCGTTTTTACGATTTTATTGCACTTCCGATCCGATTCCGCTTCAGCCATGACGCGGATCAGAGGTTCCGTACCCGATTCGCGCACCAAAATTCTGCCCTCGTTGCCGAGCGCTGCCTTCGCGCTTTCGACCGCTGCCTGCACGTCGGGATCGCCGAGCGCCGCAGCTTTATCCTTTACGTTTACGTTCACCAGCACCTGCGGATAAATTTTAAGCGGTTCGAGCAATTTGGAAAGCGGCTGCTTTTTTGCCATGAGCACTTCCATGATTTTCAAGCTCGTAAGAATCCCGTCGCCCGTAGAAGCGTACTTCGAAAAAATAATATGCCCCGACTGCTCGCCGCCGATGCGGCTTCCGTTCTTCTGCATATATTCGTAAACGTATTTATCGCCGACCGCGGTTTTTGCGTAATCGATCCCCGCCTCGTCAAACGCTTTATAAAGCCCGAAATTAGACATTACGGTCGTTACGACGGTGTTCGTGACGAGTTTCCCGCGCTGCTTCATATAGCACCCGTAAAGGTACAGAATATGATCTCCCGTAACGACGTTTCCTTTTTCATCGACGCAAAGGCATCTGTCCGCATCGCCGTCGTAAGCGAAGCCAACGTCAAGCTTTTGTTCTTTTACAAGCTTTTGCAAGCCTTCGATGTGCGTAGAGCCCGCCTTTTCGTTAATATTCATTCCGTTGGGTTCGGCGTTGATCACGTAAGTCGTCGCACCCAACGCTTCGAATACCGATTTCGCGATATTCCATGCGCTGCCGTTCGCGCAATCGAGCCCGACCCGCATGCCTTTAAACGAATACATTCCCAAAGAAATCAGATATGCGATATAACGGTTTCTGCCCGACGCGTAATCGTGCGTTTTACCGATTTTATCACGCGTCGCATACGGGAGCGAACTGCAAACCTGTCCCGCAAGATCGAGTTTTCCGTCGATATAATCTTCCACCAGCGCGATGGTTTCTTCGTCCATCTTTTCGCCGTTGCCGTTGATCAATTTGATTCCGTTATCGTAGAACGGATTGTGGCTGGCGGAAATCATAATGCCGCAATCGAAAGAATCGACGCGCGCGATATACGAAACGGAAGGCGTCGTGGTCACGTGAAGCAGATAGGCGTCCGCGCCCGAAGCAGTGACCCCCGCGACCAGAGTATATTCGAACATATAACTTGAAAGGCGGGTATCTTTTCCGATCACGATTTTTGCAGGGGAAGTATCTCCGCGTTTCCGCTTCAATTCCCCGAAATAATACCCGAGAAATCTGCCTACTTTATATGCCTGCGAAGCAGTAAGCGTTACGTTCGCTTCCCCTCTGAATCCGTCTGTTCCGAAGTATCTTCCCATATGATTATCCTTTTTCGTATCCGCCCGAAGCGGCTGCCGAAAAATTACACAATTCGACAATTTAACAATTATATCCATTATAACACCCGCGTGACAAAAACGCAAGTATTAAACAAAAAATAATACGGAAATTACCCCTCCCCATTTGTAACGTTTTATTATTACAAATGCAAAAAATCGGAAATTCACCGTCATTTTATATTATTCCCGATTTTCTTGAAAACATGAATGCGCACGGCGGAAATCATTTCCGCCGACCTCCCCGTTGTTTATTTGTGTTAAAGATTGGATCTCCGTCCGCGCGATCATGGTGTTATTATAGCATTCGCGGGCGCCATTGCCGCCCCCATATTATTGACGTCCGTAATTCCGAAATCCACCACCTTTCCGAAGGTCGCCCCCGTGATCCGCACGCCTTCCCCTTCCTCGGCGACCAAAGTTCCGCCCGCGCCGGTAACCGTCCACTGAGATTGGGGCGGGCGCGTCGTGCCGAGTTCCAGCGGATACCGATACTGGCGTTCCGCGGAAGCGAAGTGGCTGCCGGTCGCCGCGACGACGCGGCGGCAAAACTTTCCGTCGATCAACGCCGCGGCAACGGCAAGACTTTCCGCCATCGTAGAACATGCGCCGTACACCCCCAAAAACGGGATGGAAAAATCCCGCGCGGCAAAACTTGCCGAAATGATCTGATTGAGCAAATCGCCCGAAACGATCATGTCGACTTCGTCCCGATTCAGACCCGCGTTCGTAATCGCGCCGTCGATCACGTGCGACAGCATTTTGCATTCCGCCTTTTCGTACGTCTTTTCTCCGTACATATCGTCTGACAACGCCGTTTCCACGTACCTGCCGATGATTCCTTCGCATTCCTTTGTGCCCGCGATCGTACTCACCGAAATCATCTTCGGCTGATTGCGGAAATAAATCGTCTGATTTCCCATAAATTACCGCCTAAGCGCAGTTTTTGCAATGACGCAAAATTTATGCCGTTTTGCTCCGATCTGTTGCATAAAAAAAAGCGCTCTTGCAATCAGAACGCTTTTTTCGTTTATCGAAGCGGAATGCACGCTTCCGCATTCAGTGAATACGGAGCGAAATTCCCCGCACGGTATTGCAGCAAACCTTCCGCCGCAATCATAGCGGCGTTATCGGTACAGTGCCGTTTTTCGGGAATCACCAACTTGAATCCCGCCGCATTGCACCGCTTTTCAAGAATTTCCCGCAGATAACCGTTTGCAATCACACCGCCGCCCGCCGTTACGGTACAGACGCCCTTTTCGCGCGCGCCCTCCACGGCTTTTTCCGCAAGGATATCGAGCGCGGCGTGTTGAAACGAACAAGCAACGTCCGCTTTGCTCCACGGCTCGCCCTTCTGCTCTTTGGTATGCACATAATTGATCACGGCGGTCTTTAACCCGCTGTACGAAAAATCGTAACCGCCCAAACCCTTTAACATCTTCGGGAAAGGAACGACGGGGTTCCCTTCGCGCGCCAGCCGTTCCACGTGCGGCCCGCCAGGGTAAGGAAGAGATAAAATGCGCGCGACTTTATCGAACGCTTCGCCCGCAGCGTCGTCGCGCGTTGCGCCGAGCACCTCGAATTCCGTTTCCGATTTTACGTAAATGACGGCGGTATGCCCCCCGCTTGCAAGCAACGTTATAAACGGCGGTTTGAGCGTACGGTCTTCCAGATAACAAGCCGCAAGATGTCCGCGGATATGATTGACGCCGATGAGCGGAATTTTCAACCCGAATGACAAACCTTTTGCAAACGACAGCCCTACGAGCAACGCGCCCAATAGCCCCGCGCCGTAAGTGACCGCAACCGCATCGAGTTCCTCTTTCCGAATCCCCGCGCTGTTCAAGGCGCGCGCAACGACTTCGTCGACCGCATCGGTATGCGCGCGCGAAGCGATTTCCGGTACGACCCCCCCGTACAGCGCCTGTACGGAAGCGGAAGAAATAATTTCGTCCGACAAAAGTTGCCTGCCGCGGATCACTGCCGCAGCCGTTTCGTCGCAAGAAGATTCTATTCCGAGAATTACGGGATTTTCCTTGAGCATGATCAAGATTTTTTCAGATAGTCGATGATGAAGCCCTGCAAGTCGCCGTCCATAACCGCTTGCACGTCGCCCATTTCGTAACCGGTGCGGTGATCTTTCACGAGCGTATAGGGACAGAACACGTAGGAACGAATCTGCGAACCCCACTCGATTTTTTTCGTTTCGCCTTTGAGGGCGGCTTCGTCCGCCATACGCTGTTCGATCTGCTTTTCCAACAATTTGGAGCGCAGATATTTAAACGCCATTTCTTTGTTCTGTAACTGGCTGCGTTCGTTCTGACAGGTCACGACGATCCCCGTAGGGAAGTGTGTGATGCGGATTGCAGTTTCCGTTTTATTGACTTTCTGACCGCCTGCGCCCGAAGAACGGTATACGTCGATTCGGATGTCTTCGTCCTTGATTTCGATTTCGCCGTCGTCTTCCACTTCCGGCATGACTTCGAGCGAGGCAAAGGAAGTCTGACGGCGTTTGTTCGCATCGAACGGCGAAATACGCACCAGTCGGTGAACGCCGATTTCCGCTTTTAAATAACCATACGCGTTTTCCCCTTCCACTTTGAAATCCACCGATTTCAAGCCCGCGGAATCCCCCGCCAACCGATCGATTTCCGTGACTTTGAACCCGTTCGTTTCCGCATAACGGCAATACATACGGTAGAGCATCTGACACCAGTCGCACGCTTCCGTCCCGCCGGCGCCCGCATGAAGCGCAAGCAAAGCGTTGGAAGAATCGTATTTGCCGCGCAATAACGCGCGAATCCGCATTTCTTCGATATCCTTTTCGGCGGCAATCATCATTTTATCGAGTTCTGCAACGAGTTCTTCCTCTTCCGTTTCCTCGATCAGATCGATAATTTCATTTGCGTCGTCAAGCGCTTTTCTGCCCTTTTCGTAGGATTCGATTTTCCCTTCGATCGAAGAAATTTCCCGCCCGATTTTTGCGGAACGCTCCAGATCCTGCCAGACTTCCGGCTTTTCCTGCTCCGTTTTGAGTTCATCGAGGCGCGCGCGCACGTTGTCGATATCGAGCGCATACTTCGCCTCGCCCAAAGTTTCTTCGAGCGCTTTGATTTTTAATCTGTAATCGTCTGCTTTAAACATTGCAACTCCTTCCCTTCTTGCCGTTTCTTTGCCCAAAAATCTCCGAGCGGATCGCTCGGAGACGTTTCATCAATAGGGTTTTCCGCAGCATTTTTTATATTTGAGTCCGCTGCCGCAGGGGCAAAGATCGTTCGGCCCCGGTTTTTTATCCTTTTTCATGGTTGCAGGGTTGTACTTCGTATCGCCGCTCGTCTGCAAATTATTTACGTTGACCGCCGCGGGCATTTCACCACCCTCGACCTGCCCTTTCTGAACAGGCGCTTCCTGTGCCGGCCGCTCGCTTCCACTCTGCTGCGCAGGCGTTTCCTGCGCGGGCGTGGGTCTGCCCGAACTGGGGAAGATCCGTTGCACGGGACGGGCTTCGGCGCGAACGACGCATTTCAGCAAGAAACGAATGGTACGCTCCTGAATGCGTTCGACCATTTCGTCGAACATCGCAAACCCTTCCTGTTTGTACGAAATGATCGGATCGACCTGACCGTAAGCGCGCAGACCGATTCCCTTGCGCAACTGATCCATCGCGTCGATATGATCGATCCAGTTGGAATCGACGACGCGGAGGAGCATTCTGCGCTCCATTTCCGAAAAATCGACGTGCATTTCGTTCTGAATGTTCGCAATCTTTTCTTCGTAGCATTTTTCCGTTTTTTCGGAAATCTTCTGAATCGCTACGTCGTAATCCCATTTTTCGAGTTTTTCGCGCGTGATATAGTTAGAACCTTCGGGAATGAGGTACTGTTCAAGCGCGACGTTCAAATCGCCTTCATTCCACTTTTCGGGCATATCATCGGCATTAACCGCGCCGCGCACAACCGTCGTTACGTAATCGGGAATGAATTTTAAAACTTGTTCGTGTACGTTTTCGCCGCGAATGACGCGCATGCGTTCCGCATACATGATCATACGCTGTTTGTTCATAACGTCGTCGTATTGCAGGACGTTTTTACGGATCCCGAAGTTTCTGCCTTCGATTTGCTTTTGCGCGTACTCGATCAAACGGGTGAGCAATTTGGATTCCAGACTTTCGTCGTCCTGCATTTTGCTCATATCGTAAATGCGCTTCATGCGTTCGCCGCCGAAACGGATCATCAAATCGTCTTCCAGCGAAAGGAAGAAAATCGAAGTACCCTCGTCGCCCTGACGGCCGGAACGGCCGCGCAGCTGATTGTCGATACGGCGCGATTCGTGCCGCTCGGTACCGATGATGCAAAGACCGCCTGCTTCGATGACCTTCTGTTTTTCTTCTTCCGTCTTCTGTTTATAGCTTTCGTAAAGCGCGTGATAGCGGTCGCGGATTTTTGCGGTTTCTTCGTCCAGTTCCGCATAGCTGGTGGCAAGCTCGATCTGTTCGTGCTCAATACCCTCTTCGCGCAAACGCTTTTTCGCAAGATATTCGGCATTGCCGCCGAGCAGAATATCGGTACCGCGCCCCGCCATGTTGGTGGCGATGGTAACCGCGCCGAATCTGCCCGCCTGCGCTACGATTTCCGCTTCGCGCTCGTGGTTCTTCGCATTCAGAATATTGTGCTGTACGCCGTTGCGAATGAGCAAACGGGAAATTTCTTCCGATTTATCGACGGACACCGTACCGACGAGAATCGGTTGCCCCTTCTTGTGGCGTTCGACGATTTCGCGCACGATCGCCTTTTTCTTCCCCTCTACCGTAGAGAAGATACGATCCTGCATATCCTTACGGCGCACGGGTTTGTTGGTGGGAATTTCGATTACGTCAAGCGAATAAATGGTGCGGAACTCGCCCTCTTCCGTCTTTGCCGTACCCGTCATGCCAGAAAGCTTTTTATAAAGACGGAAATAATTCTGGAAGGTGATCGTCGCGTACGTTTTGTTCTCTTCGCGAACCTTAACGCCTTCTTTCGCCTCGATCGCCTGATGGAGCCCGTCGGAATAGCGGCGGCCGATCATAAGACGACCCGTAAATTCGTCGACGATTACGATTTCGCCGTCGTTAATAATGTACTCTTCGTTCAGATGGAACAGTTTATGCGCTTTGAGCGCCTGCTGAATGTGGTGGTTCAGCGAAGCGTGCGCGACGTCGGCAATGTTTTCGACGCCGAAATAACGTTCCGCTTTCTCCGCGCCGTATTCGGTAAGACGAACCTGCTTGTCCTTCCGCTCGATCACGTAATCCCATTCGAGTTCTTCGGCTTTCGCAATCTTCTGCGCGCTCGAATCTTTGCTCTTTTTCTTTTTGCCCGCTTCTTCCGCGTCTTTCAGATCGTCGTCGAATCCGCCCGTCAACGTACGGACGAAACGGTCGACTTGTTCGTAAAGGCTCGAAGACTGTTCGCCCTTGCCCGAAATAATGAGCGGCGTTCTCGCTTCGTCGATTAAAATCGAGTCTACTTCGTCGACGATCGCAAAATTGAGTTCGCGCTGAACCATGCTCCGCAGATCGGGCTTCAAATTATCGCGCAGATAATCGAACCCGAATTCGTTGTTCGTTCCGTACGTAATATCGGCGGCGTAAGCTTCGCGCTTTGCTTCGTCTTCCATGCCCGGAACGACGACGCCGACTTTGAGCCCCATGAATTTATGAACTTTGCCCATCCATTCCGCGTCGCGGCGGGCAAGATAATCGTTTACCGTAACGATATGAACGCCTTTGCCCGACAGCGCTTCGAGATAAGCGGGCAAAGTCGCAACGAGCGTTTTTCCTTCGCCCGTCTTCATTTCGGCGATACGCCCCTGGAAAAGGCAGATGCCGCCCACGATCTGCACGTGGAAATGGCGCATTCCGAGTACGCGCCAGCTCGCTTCGCGCAGAGCCGCAAACGCTTCCACCAAAACGTCGTCGAGCGTTTCGCCCTTGGCAAGCCGTTCGCGGAAAAGCGCCGTCTGCCCTTGCAGTTCGGCGTCCGTCATCGCCTCAAACTTCGGCGAAAGCTTTTCCACCTCGTACGCGGTCTTATTCAATTTTTTCAAGCTTCTGCGGCTATCGCCGCTCTTCAAATATTTAATCAGTCCCATGTCGTTAAAACTCCGCTTGGCTCCGATACAGGAAACCACTTCCCCATTTTACAATATTTTCCGAAAAAATGAAAGCGTTTTTCACCGATTTTCCGCAATTTCAAAGAGCGACGCAACGATTTTATGAGCGAATCGCCCGAAAACGATAAAAACCGCCCCGATTCCCAAACGGAAACGGAACGGTTTTCTTCGACGGATTTTAAGAAGCGGGTTCCGCCTGCGGCTTCAATTCCTGAACGGGAACGGGCGCAGCGGTCAACACGAGCGATTCTTCGTCGGCAGCGCGATAGAGTTCGGCGCAGATCTGCTCGGGAAAATGCGTCGTCGCAAAGAGCGCGCCCGCCTTCATCAGCGTACGGAGCTGCTCGGAATTTTCCACGCCCGAAACGTCCACCCGCATCTTTCCCGCGCTTGCCTGCAATGCGCGCAATACGAACTGCGTTTCGCCGCGCACGCACACGCCGTCAGCCCCTGCGGCTTCCGCGGCGCGAACGCCGAGCGCGATATCCTCTTCGGTGAGCGCGTGATCTTCGAGAGAAACGACGAACGAACTCTTCCTGACCGCCTTTCTTACCTTTTTGATTTCTTTTTTTAAATATTGCAGGTTTCCGCCGCGCAGCGCGGAATAGCACAAGACAAGACGAATTTCCTTTGCTCCTTGCGCAGCCACTTTTTTGGCTTCCGCTTTTTTTACCGCCGTCAGCGTTTCACCCGTGCCGCCTGCAAGACAAATGACGGACACTCTGCTGCCTGCCAGACGGCGGCGCGCAGCGGCGACGTTTACGGGAGAAACGAGCACCCCGTACGCGTTCAATTTTTTCGCAGCGTCGCACGCGCGGCGCAACGCATATTTGTCCGTTTCCCTGCGAGAAGCGTCTACCGTGAGCTTTCTCAGCGTAACGGCAATTTCCGCTTCGCGGCGGTTTCGTTTGAATTCCCCGTATTCCACGGCTTCCGCCGCGGATAAAATCGTACCTTCCATGTGCAATATGATTCCCGAAAAAAAGCCGACATATACGAACTTTTTCCATTTTATGACAAAATCAATGCGCTATAATGGTTGCATGAATCTCCTTTCCGTGCAGGGACAGGGCGCCGTTTACGCCGTGATCCTCTTCTTTATTTGCATCGTAATCGTACACGGGATGAAGCTTGCGAAAATCGGGTATCGCTCTCTGCATAAAAAATTGCCGCCGGAACCTCCGCCCAAACCGGAAAAAAAGCCGGAACCCGTTTACTACATCGTGGAACGGAAACAAAAAAAGCGTACCAAAACGGAATATTCCGAACCCAAACAAATTAAATTTCATTAAAAAAACGCATGTGCTTAAAGCGCATGCGTTTTTACGTTTCGTTTAATCTTCGTAACGTTCTAAGTTTCTCCCCGAATCCCAAAGCCGTTCGAGATAATAGAACAAACGGAACTCCTCGTTAAACACGTGCACGACCACGTCGCCGTAATCCAGCACGCCCCAACGCCCTTCGCGGAATCCTTCCGACCGCAAGGGAGCCAACTCGAAATCTTTTTTTAATTTTTCTTCCACCGCGTCGCCGAGCGCCCGCACCTGCGTCGTAGAACGTCCGCTTGCAATCACAAAGTAACTGCATACGACCGTCTGATCGCTCACGTTTAAAATTACGATATCTTCCGCTTTCTTTTCGGAAAGCGCCTTGCAACATAGCTTCGCCAGTTCGTATGGTTCCATATTTTCTCCTTTATGCCACGCATAATACTATGCGCGACCGTTCATTTTGTTTTTTATCCATGCGTATGCCTGTTCCGTAAGCGCATAAATATCCTTGACCCGACCGTTTTTCAAATAGCCGATCTGCCTTTCGAGGCACAACAGCAGACATTCGTCCAAATCGCGCTCTAACGCCGCGCGCAAGAATCCGATCCCTTCGAAATCGCGCCCCTCTTCCAGCATATCCGCAAGAAATACCAGTTTCCCCAGCGCAGACATATTCTCTTTTCCACTCGTATGATACCGAATCGCGTCGAGAATTTCCCCGTCGGAAATCCCGAACACGCGCTCTGCAAGATATGCGCCCGTATATTGATGCACGACAGGCGGAGGCACGCCTTCCGGCAGAACAAATCCTTTTAAAAGCGGGGAATCCAAAGGCACGTACTTTCCGCAATCGTGCAATGCGGAAGCAAGAATTGCTTTTTCGCAAGAAATCCCGAAACGCGGCGCATATTCCGCGGCAAGCAAGGCGACGCGAAAACTGTGTTCTTGCCGTTCTTGCTTTTCCAACGCCAACGCGGGCATAATTTGCGGATAAGAATAAAGTCCCTTTTCGCGGATATATTCGTAAACGGTTTCGTCAAGTGCCGAAGGTTTTTTCCCGAACGCAAGTTCTACACGGATACGGGAGGATGAAACCGATTCCCCTTGAAAGTCAATGACCGATACCCGCTTCCCGAATCTTTCGTAAATTTTCGTTGCGGCTTCCTCGGCAGTTTCGCCTGCCCTTCCGCACGATGCAAGCGTAACGCAACTTAAAATCTCTTCCGGATTCTTCCACTTTTCAAAATCCTTTAAAGCGTCTGCGCCCGCCAGAAAAAACAATTCGTCGTGGGGATACAGGTTGCGGAAATGACGGCAAGTCAGATAAGTGTAACTCGTTCCCGCGCCGTCGATTTCCCGGGAACTCACTTCCGCACCGGAAACACCGCGAAACGCCAGTTTACACGTTTGGATACGGTCTTTGCCTGCGGCGACCGCCCCCGCACTTTTGAACGGAGAAATATATGCGGGAATCACGATTACCCTGTCGAGCGCCAGCGATTGCTTTGCCGCCCGAACGAGCGCAACGTGTTCCCTGTGAACGGGATCGAACGACCCCCCGAACAGCGCAATTTTCATACAATCAAATTATACTATATTTTTTTTTGCATTGCAAGTTTAATTTGTGCAAAACGCGTTAAAAATTACCGTATGAAAAAGATAGACTTTCCGCTGATTTTAGACGTACTCTTTTATTCCGCAGCCGGCTGGTTTCTTTCGTTAGGGCTTTTGCGCTATTTCCGATTGCCCACGGGAATCGCAATCGCAACCGCAACTTTAATCGCAATTGCAACGGGCGGAATCGCTTTTCTGATCATCTACAGCAAACACCGAAAAAACGTTTTATCCAAACGCGAACGGGAACAGCGGGACGCGCTTCTGTTACACTTCGCGCTTGAAAAAAGCGAACGCGTACGGGCGGCGCTACTCGCCGCCTTCCTTGCCGACAGAAAAGAAGCGCACTGCGAAGGCGACATATTGAACGTAAACGGCGTACCGACCGTTCCGCTGTTTACCATGCAACCGGTAACCGCCGACGCAATCGCGCTTTTGCTGCGCGAATACGCAAGCGACCCGTTTACGCTGATCTGCAACGACCTGACGCCGGAAGCTGATCAACTGCTGAAAACGTTCGGCAGAAAAGCAGTCCGCGGAAACGAAGTTTACGCGCTGATCGAAAAAACGAATACGATGCCCGCGCCGCTCATCTGCGGAGAAATCCCCCGCAAGACGCTGCGCGGCAAGCTCCGCATATCCTTTTCCAAAAAGAATGCCAGACCTTTTTTCGTGAGCGGACTGCTCCTTCTGATCATGAGTTTGTTTGCCTTTTTCCCGATTTATTATCTGATCACGGGAAGCGTGCTTTTACTCTCTTCCGTCTGTATTCGCGCCTTTGGTTATGCGTAACATAGTATTCAACCGTTAAAAAACGCCTTAAAAAGGCGTTTTTACACTGTTTTAATGAATTATGTCACGCATAATATACGGAATACGGGAAATTACGTCCTGTGCATCGGGTGCGTACTCGCCCCATTCGTTTGCCGCGGCTTCCCCCGCTTTGCCGCAAACGTATGCAGAACAGCAAGCCGCTTCGTAAGGCGAAATTCCGCGCGCCGCAGTTCCCGCAAGATACCCCGCCAGCATATCGCCGCTGCCGCCTTTCGCTAAAACGGGCGATCCCGTTAAGTTGATTGCAACGCGCTCCCCGTCCGTGATGACGGAACGGTTATTTTTAAAAAGAACGGTCACCCGATAATCGCGCGCGAATTCCCGAGCGTGACGAACGGGATCCTTTAAAATATCCGAAACGGCTATCCCCGTCAACCTTGAAAACTCCTTCGGATGCGGCGTAAGAATCACGCTGCATTTTTTCTCTTTCAACACTTCGCGCCCGAAGCGGGCGATCGAATTTAAAGCGTCGGCGTCCAGAACGAGCGTTCCGCAAAACGATTTCAATAGCTTTTTTACAATGTCGTACGCCCATTCGCCGGTTCCCGCGCCGAACCCGAACGCGATCGCATCCGAAGCAAGAATATTTTCTTCTACGTCCGCAAACGATTGAAGGATACAGGACGGATTTTTTCCGATCGCCGCAGAATATACGGCAGGCGGAACGAATAGCCGCGTGTAACCCGCGCCCGACTTCAAACACGCGCCGACAGCCAAAAACGCCGCGCCGCTAACGGCCTCTCCGCCGAGAATACACGCATTGCCGTAATCCCCTTTGTGCGAGTTGGATTTCTTGCGGGGGAAATAACGCGCAACGTCTTTCCGCTCCCAAACCTCGGCGCCGGGTTCCGAAAAAACAATCCCGATGTCGGCAACGGTGATTTTTCCGCATACGTCCGCACCGTCGGCAAACAGCAATGCTTGCTTCAACCCGCCGACCGCAACCATTTCGTTTGCCGCAACGCAGGGCTCGTAAGCGATCCCGCTTTCGGAAAGCCCGCTCGGCAAATCGCAGGCAATCACGTACGCCCCGCAGGAGTTGATAAATTCGATTAAAAACTTTCCGTCCCCCTCTGGCGCGCGCGAAAGCCCCGTACCGAAAAGGCAATCGACGACGAGCGCAAACCTTCTGCGCGGAATTCTGCCGAATATCTCACCGCCGTATTTTGCCTTTGCAAGCGCACAGTCCTCCGAAAAACGATCGGCAAGACAGAGTACGTTTACCTCTTTTCCGCGTTCGAACAAAATACGCGCCGCAACAAATCCGTCGCCGCCGTTATTGCCTCCGCCGCAGACGAACAGCGCCTCGTCGATTCCCTGCGCGCGCATTGCGGATTCCACCGCTTGCGCCAAGGCTCCCCCCGCCCGCTCCATCAGCGTGAAAGAAGGAATGCCGCCCGCAATCGTATTTGCGTCCGCTTCGCGCATTTGTTTGTTGGAATAAGCGAATTTCATATTCTATCTCCGATTTTCAAACTGATTTCAGCAGCGGAAAGCGCACGGATACAAAACCCGTCGTCGATTTCCAATCGTCCGTCCTCCAAAATCCGCAGCGCCGTTGCCGTATATTCCCGCCCGTTTTCTAAGACGCGCACCGTTTGTCCCAAAAATCGAACGTAGGAAAGGTATTCTTCCAATGTCGATTCTTCGGTAAAATGACCGACGAGCGCTTCCCGCGCAGATTCCATAGAAACCTTCCGCCCAGCCGCTTCAGAAAGAGAAACCGCAATCCCGCCCAGCGCCGACAAATCGTTTTCGGCATTGAGTCCGATTCCCGTAATACTCCAGTCAAGACGGTTTTCCGAAAAACCGTTTTCAATCAAAATACCGCACAGTTTTCGATCGGCTACGAACACGTCGTTCGGCCACTTGATATGCGGATTCACACCGAAATCGCGCGCCGTCCTGCACACCGCAACCGCTGCGTGCGTCATCACCCGAAAGGCGTTTTTTGCAGGAACGTTGCGATAAAAAACGAGCGCGGAAAAATAGACTCCGCCCTCGGAAGAAGCAAAAGACCGCCCTTTCGTACCCAAACCGCCCGTTTGACGGGCGGAACACACGATCGCGTTTTCCCGTTCCGCAAGATACCGCTTGATATACAAGTTTGTCGAATCGACCTCTTCGAGCAATTCAATCTTCATCGTCGTCTTTCAGCGCGCCGAGCGCGGATTTCGCCGTATCGTAATCGTAACCTTTGGAAATGAGGTGCGCGTACGCTTTCCGGTAAGTTTCCCTGTTCAGCTCTTTTCCCCGCAAATATTTTTCGAGAACGCGCTTTGCACTCTCTTCCCCGTCCGTGATTTCCGACACCGCAGCCATTGCCGTATCCTCGTCGACCCCGCGACGGCGAAGTTCCATTGCGATCAACCGCGCGCCCTTCCGCTTGCCCGCACTTTCGGCGTATTGCTTTGCGTATTGCGCGTCGTCCAGAAATCCGTACCCTTTCATTTTTTCGACGACGTAATCGCACACGTCTTGCAAGTATCCTTTCCGTTTCAGATAATCGCGGATTTCTTTTTCCGTTTTCATGGAAACGGTAATGTGCGTCAACGCTTTGTCGAGCGCGGTTTGCTTTTCGCTTTCAAGCTGTAAGACGGCAAGCGATTCTTCCGTGACGACCAAGCCGACTTTTAAACGGTTCTTCATGACCGTTTCCAACTTCATGCCGCAGTAAAATCTACCGTCCACTTCGAGATTACAGCGCAATTTATCTTTCTTTTGCGGTGTAATCGCCGTGATTTCCGCCATATTATACTCCGTTCCAGGTTCTGTTCTGTTTGAACCATGCGGTTTCTTTCAAAACGGTCGTATTGTTCGAACACCAGAGCTTTAACCGACCGACAGCGTTTTCTTCCGTGCCGTAATAAAACACGACGTTTCCGTTCATCGATTCGAAGCCCTTCGTGGAGTAATCGTCGTTTAAAATCCCGAGCGAAGTAACGTAAATATTTTTCGTATACCGGCTCATGCGGTCGATCGCCTGTTGCGTGGGAAAAGTATTCAGATTACGGTCGGGATGCTCCGAATCGGGCTTCTGTGCGTACTCGTACGTTCCCGCGCAGGTACAAATCGCGATGTTTTCGGGCGTAATTTTACTGAGCAATACGTCGTTTGAAGAAGTCGAAGATCCGTGATGTCCGCCTTTGAACAGCACGCAATGCGGAAGATCGGGATTACTTTCCACCAACGACTGCTCGCCCGCCTTTTCCAGATCGCCCGTAAACAGATAATTCATCCGCTCCCCTTGCGCGGGCGTATGTGAAAGCAGCGTGCATACGGAGTAATCGTTTTCTGTACTCGCGGAACGGTCGTAATACTTCTGATATAATATTTGCAACGAAACCGTTTGCGATTCGTCGAGATAATAAACGGACTTTGCGCCGTTTTCTTCCCGCACGCATTCGAGCGCGGTATACACTTTCGTTCCCTGCGATTTGCAATATTCTACGGCGGAAACGTAGTTGCCGTAAATTTTACTCGTCGTGTTGTGACCGGAAAACTGAATGATCGTTCCGATTCGGTACTGATATAAAAATCCCGTTTTCGCCGTTCCGCTCCCCTGTCCTACAAGCCCCGCGATATGGTCTTCGTGCGCGTGCGTTGCAATCACGTATTCGAGTACGCCGTCGGTGCAATACTTTGCCACGTAATCCTGCATTCCCTTCGTGGGAGCCGTATTGCTCTTTGCGCCCGCGTCGATCAAAACTTCGGTATCGCCCGATTTGATCAGCACGCAGTCGCCCGCGTTATGTACGCCCAGTTCCAAAAAATGCACGGATAAATCCGCCGAAGCGATTTCCGCTTCGCTCCCCGTCAGAACAGGCACGTTGCTTTTTTGTTTACGGTAGATCAGAAAATACCAACAAACGCCCGCAATCAACACGATTACGAGCAGCAGCGCGACTGCCGTCCAAAACGCTTTCGGATTTTTCTTTGCCGCCTGTTCCGCTTCGCGCGCCGCACGGCGCGCCGCAGATTTGCGGTTTTTTCTTCTTGCCATACTTTACCTTATACCATTCCGAACGCCGCGGCGATATTCACGACCGCTTCGTCGATATTGTGCAAAAATTTGTTCAGCGCCGTTTGCGCGCCGGAATCGATCACGCCGTCTTCCGTGGTGCGGAGCACCGCGATCATCATATCGAAATTGCCGTAAATCACCGCGCACTCCGGTTCGATCGCTTTCATAACGGTATCGGCGCTTCCGTACTGTATGCGGTGCATTTCTTTCACCGTTTTGTTCATTTCGCCGATCAGTTCGATATTTCCGCTTTCAAACAGCGTTTTCATTGTCGCGTTGAGCCGCACCAACTGTTCCGCAAAGGCAACGACTTCTTTGCTTGCTTCCCCGTTCACAGCTTCACCCCGTTTTTCTTCAAAAGTTCGCGCGCCGAATCCACGCTGTCTACGCCCGTTTTATTCTTGATCGGTGCAAATTCCTTTTCGCGCTCCACTTCGCAGGGCAGACAGCTGCCCATCAGCTTGATCAGATCGAGAATCAGCGTTTCGAATTTATAGCCGTTTTCCGTTTCCGGCAAAACCGTTTCCCCGCGATCGTTTAAGTAAGGAATCTTCTTCTTCGCCGCATGAACGGGAATTTTTGCGGAAGCGATTTTTTCCAGAGTTTCCGCATGAAAAAGATAATTAAGAATCACGCCGTAAGAATAAACGAGATTGCCGTCTTCCCCGCGCAAATTCGCAAGTCGTTCGGAAATTTCGTAATATTCGATGACGCTCGGAAGTCCGTCTTCCAGACACAGCACCCCTACCTTTTCCTCCGGTCTTGTTTTGCGCACGACTTTTGCGCCGCTCTTTCTTCCGCTTAAAATCGTCGCGCCGAGGAAAACGGGATCCGCGATGTGCTGCAATACGTTATCGACCGCAAAGACGTTAAACCACTCTGCGTGCGCAAGCAACGGATCGCGGTGCAAGCCCGCCCGTTTGAGCGACTGATACCATCCGCCGTTGCCGTTGGGCGACACCGCAAGCCTGTCTTTTGCTTCGAGCAAAATCTTTCCGTGCAGATCGACGCACGGCGCCATTGCCTGCACGAAAAAACGCACGTATGCTTTCGGATACCCGAAATAGCCGTGTTCTTCAAAAAAAGCGCGGGTTTCGCCGTCGTTCTTCTCGCTCGTCATGATGAGCAACGGCACGGTCGTTTCGCACGATTTACAAACGGTTTTCAGATTTTCGATCAATTGTTCGAAAATATACAGCGGACGCGTAACCCCGATATCGTACACGCCTTTGGGCGCGGAAGAACCGAGCCGCGTTCCCTGACCGCCCGCAAGCAAAACGGCAACGAGTTTCCCCGCCTGCAAAGCGGATTTCCCCGCCGAAAAATATTCCGCGCGGTTTTCTTCCGTCTGCGCAAGCGAAAGCCCCGTAATCGGACGGATATCTCCCCACTGTAACGATTCGGGCGTTTGAATGCTCTCTAATATATCCCAGTCGATTTCTTCGATTTGTCGGTTCAGCCGCCCGCGCTGCGCGTCGTTCAATTCCCCCTGCCAACGCAACAAATGCGACTGACCGCGCGCTTCGAGCTCTTTTTCGATCTGCACGTGATTTCCTCCATTCGATTCCCTTATCATTATAAAAATTCGGAAACGGTTTGTCAAATAAAACAAGGACGGAGCAAACGCCCCGCCCCCGTTGAAAAGTTAAAGCTTCGTTTTCCAAATCTGATCGGACCAGAGCAACTGTTGTTTCAACTCGTTGAGTTTGGTATGCTCGTCGATCACGACGACTTCCACGCCCCACATATTTCCCAAATCCACCATATCCTGCACGTTCAGTTCGGAGGACACAACGGTATGGTGCGCGCCGCCCGCATAAATCCACGCCGCAACGCCGTCTTTGAAGTTGGGCTGATACTTCCACATCAGCCCGCCGACGGGAAGATTGGGCATTTTATGCGGATATTTTACCAGTTCGATTTTTTGTACGATCAAACGCATTCTGTCGCCCATGTCGATCATGGACACTGCAACCGCTTCGGGCGCGGAAATTCCTTCGAACACCAGACGCGCGGGATCTGATTTCCCCCCGATGCCCAGCGGATGCACCTGAATTTCGGGCTTCGTTGCAGCAAACTGCGGCGAAACTTCGAGCATATGCGCGCCGAGGCAGAGCCCGTCTTTTAAATCGTACGTATAATCTTCCATTAAGCCCGTGCCCTTTTGCCCCGCCATGTACTGCATGACGGCGCCGAGCGCAGCGATTTTCCAGTCGCCTTCCGCGCCGAATCCGTAACCCTTGCCCTGCAAATCCTGAATGGCAAGCCCGGGAAGCTGATTGAGCCCGTGAAGCGCGCCGAAATGATCTACGATCCCGATATAACCGCCGTGATCCTTGCAGAATTGATCCATCGCGATTTCATACTTCGCCTGTTCGCGCACAGCTTCGATGCGGTCGGTCGCCATCGTGTACTTTTCCGCATATTCCGCCATGAGCGCGTCGATTTCTTTTTCGGTAACTTTTTCGATATATTGCACCAGATCGCCGACGGGATAATAATCCACCTGCCAGCCGAGATTGATATGCGCGTCGATCTTGTCGCCTTCGGTCACGGCGACGTCCCGCATATTATCGGAAAAACGGCATACCTTTACCGTCTTCGAGAACGCATAACCCGCGGCGACTTTGCACCATGCGGCAAGTTCGGCAAGCGATTCTTCGTCTTTATAATAACCGACGATCACCTTATTGTCCATGCGAAGACGGGAAACGATATATCCGAATTCACGATCGCCGTGCGCCGCCTGATTTTCGTTCATGAAATCCATATCGATCGTATCGTACGGAAGTTTTTCGTTGTACTGCGTTGCAAAATGGCACATCGGCTTTTGCAGCATTTTCAAGCCCTTGATCCACATTTTTGCGGGCGAAAACGTATGGCACCACGTGATAATCCCGATGCAGTTTTCGTCGGCATTCACTTGCTTTACCGCCGCGACGACTTCGTCCGAACTCTTGCAGGTCGTCAGATATTTTACCGTTACGGGAACGCGTCCGTTCACGTAATTCGCCATTTCCTGGGAATGCTGCGCAACGTGCGCAAGCACGTCGTCGCCGTACAGCGTTTGAGAACCGGTTAACCAATATACTACTTTTTCTTTCATTTTAAATACCCCTTTGATCTTTTCGATTTATTTTTTCTGTCCGTAATACGCGTTCTTTCCGTGCTTCCGCATATAGTGTTTTTCCATCATGAACTGATCGGCGCGTTTTGCTTGCGGATTCACCGCTTCCGTAATCGACGCCATTTTCGCGACCTCTTCGATGACCGTTGCGTTGTACACGGATTGATCGCCATCTTTGCCGAATGCGAATACCCCGTGGCTTTTGATGAGTACGCCTGGCACTTCGAGCGGTTTTAAGTTTGACGCATGGAATTTTTCGATGATTGCAAGCCCCGTATTTTTTTCGTATTCACCCTCGATTTCCGCCTGCGTGAGCGAACGCGCACAGGGAATATCGCCGTAAAAATAGTCGGCGTGCGTCGTGCCGTAAAACGGAATATCCCGCCCCGCCTGCGCCCAGGCGGTTGCATAAGTCGAATGCGTATGCGTTACGCCGCCGACGTCGGGAAACGCTTTATAAAATTCCAGATGCGTCGGAGTGTCGGATGAAGGACGAAGTTTGCCTTCCACCACGTTTCCGTTCAGATCAACGACGACCATATCTTCCGCGGTCATATCGGCGTATTCCACCCCCGAAGGCTTGATTACGACGAGCCCGCTCGCCCTGTCGATTTCGCTTACGTTGCCCCAGGTAAACAATACGAGGCGGTTCTTTACAAGCTGTAAATTCGCTTTTAATACTTTCTCTTTCAACGATTCCAACATTTCCTCTCTCCTTACTCTACGGAACGCACGGCTTCGCGCACGACGGGCAATCCCTTTACGTAGCGCGCCGTAAATTGCTCGAATCCCGCAACGTCCGCAGGATCAGGCGCGACCGTCGTACCCTTTAACCCTTGGAACACCCGTTCTTCCAGGAAATTTTCCAGCGTTTCCCCTTTCGTTTTCACGATCAGATAATTTGCCAGAATCGCCATACCCCAGGCGCCGCCCTCGCCCGCCGTTTTCATAACGGTCACGGGCGCGTTGATCGCCGCGGCGAGAATGCTCTGCCCTACCCGCTCCGTTTTAAAAAGACCGCCGTGTCCCGTGATACGGTCGAGCTTGACGCCCTCTTCTTTGAGCATGATATCGCACCCTACTTTGAGCGCGCCGAACGCCGAATACAGATGCGTGCGCATGAAATTTTTCAAGTTCAGCTTCCCTTCCGAAGTCCGCACGAAAAGGGGTCTGCCCGCGTCCACACAGGTAACGTGTTCGTTGGAAACGTAGTTGTATGAAAGCAAGCCGCCGCAATCCTTATCGCCCTTTTCCGCTTCGAAATAAAGCATGTCGTAGAGTTCGGATTTGGAAAGATCCACACCGGCAAGCCGCGCAAATTCGCCGAAAAGATTCACCCAGCCGTTCACGTCGGAAGTGCAGTTGTTGCAATGCACCATTCCCACCAAATCGCCTGCGGGCGTCGTAACCAAATCGATTTCGGGATACGCTTTGGAAAGCGCTTTTTCGAGTACGATCATGGCAAAAACGCTCGTCCCCGCCGAAACGTTGCCCGTGCGCTTTTGAATGCTGTTGGTGGCGACCATTCCCGTCCCCGCGTCCCCTTCCGGCGGGCAGAGCGGAATTCCGCTTGTCAGATTTCCGGAGGGATCAAGCAGTTTCGCACCCGCTTCCGTGAGCCGCCCCGCCTCTTCGCCAGCGAGCAAAATTTCGGGCAAAATCTCTTCGATGCGGAACGGAACCTTGCCCTGAATCAATTCGTTGAACTGCGCAAGCATTTTCGCATCGTAGCCTTTCGTCACGGGATCTACGGGAAACATGCCCGAAGCTTCGCCGATTCCGATTACTTTTCTGCCCGTCAGAAGCCAGTGTACGTAACCTTCGAGCGTCGTTTGAAAGACGATATCCTTTACGTGCGTTTCTCCGTTCAGAATCGCCTGATACAGATGTGCAACCGACCAGCGCGCGGGAATATGATACCCGAACAAGGCGGTTAATTTTTCCGCAGCGGGCTGCGCGTTGTTGTTGCGCCAAGTGCGGAAGGGCACAAGCATACGATCGTTTCGATCGAACACGAGATAGCCGTGCATCATCGCCGAAAAACCGATCGCCCCCACCGTTTTCAGCGGAACGCCGTACTTTTCCGTTACGTCCGCCGCCATCTTCGCATAACAATCGCGGAGTCCGTTTAAAATGTCCTCCGCAGAATAAGTCCAAAGACCGTTTTCGAAACGGTTCTCCCATTCGTGACTGCCCGAGGCAATCGGTACGTTGTTTTCGTCTACGAGAATCGCTTTGATGCGCGTAGAGCCGAACTCGATTCCGAGCGCGGTCTTCCCCCCCTCGACGAGTTTCCTGATATCCGTTGGCATAATCCCCCCTAAAGCTTTCATCTATCATAAAAAGCCGATATTGCTATTATAAGTGAAAAATACAAAAATTTCAATAGAATCACAAAAAATATTTCATATTTTTTTGCTTTTTTTCGGCCGATTTTCAAGCACGAAAAAAGCGCGGCAATCCGCGCTTTTTTCATCGTTTAACCGTTGCGTTTCCGATAAACGTCGCCGCCGGCAAGGACGATCATTTTTACCGCCGCAAGCGAAAAATCGTCCGCTTCCACCGTAAGCGATTTCGACAGTACGCCGCGCGCGAGCACCTTAACGCAAGTTGCCTTTTTGTTGAGAAATGGAATGCGGTCGCGCATTTCTTCGAGCGTAACCACTTCGCCGTCGCTGAAATATTCGCCGAGCGTATCTACGTTGACAATGGTCTGTTTCCCTCTCGCGCTGAGCGATTCGCTCTGACGCACGAGGACTTCGGCAATTTCGTCCTTCATCAGCTCTTCGGCAGCCGCAACCGAAACTTCCTGTTGAATTTCGATTTCGATCTCGCCGCTTGCGAGCGCAGCTTCTTCCGCCGTCTGCACGCCAGTACGTTCTTCAATGAGTTTTACCAGCTCTCTGTCGATGAGCGGTTCCGTTTCCTCGTAAGGGAAATCTTTTGCATAATCGACGGGCTGGATTTCCAGTTTCTGCGTTTCGAAATTTTGAAACACGTCGGCAAGCAAGTCCTTCGCGTACCGCAAACGCCTGTCGTTTTTAATGCGGTACAGGCAGGGCGTCGATTCGTTTTTCTTGACCTCGGAAACGTCTTCGACAAGATATTTCGTTTCGTTGTACCGTGCGGATTCGAGCGCGAGATACAGGCACAGCGTTTTGCCGCGAATTTCAAACTTTGCAACGGAAGCTCTTCCGAAACGGAAACTTTCCTGTTTCCAACTGGTGCGCGCTTTCACTTTTTTATAGGAAAGAATTTCGTTTTTCAGTTCGCTGTAATACGCCTTGTTCTGATCGCTCGTTTGAATGAGTTTTGCCGTAAAACTCTTATCGTAACGCACCGCCACAAGACGGTTCGCGGGCGCAAATCTGATTTTTCGGGTCAATTTTTCCGCGGGAGGCATCGGCGAATCGGTCGGCTGCACGGTTTCTTCCGTCTTCAACGTTGCAGACGGTTCTTCGCAAACAGGCACGACCGTTTCCTGCGCCGCAGGCGCGGGCGCTTCCGAAACGCGCTCAACGGGCAGTTCTTCCGTTTCCGCAACGGTTGTTTCCTCAAAAATTTCCGCCGTTTCGGGCTGCTCGGTCGGCGTTTCTTCTTCGGGTTCGTCAACGCGTTGCTCCGCAGTTTCCGCAGGCGCTTCCGACGGTTTTTTCTTACGGAGCAGAACCACCGCGACAATCGCCGAAATCACGGCGAACGCCGCCGCTGCTGCGATTCCGGCAATTACCGCAACGTCGACCGCCAACAAAACGGAAAACAAACTGAATTTCATTTTAAACCTCCCGTATATCAAACGCGCGTTCCGTGCGTACGTATTTTTTTATAATTATATCCGCTTTCGCGGCATTTGTCAACCCCCGAACAAACATCGGACATGAAAAAATCGACGCTTTCAAGCGCCGATTTTTTTCATATTATAACAGAATGCAGATGACCCCGCCCTTTCCTTCGTTGACGATCCGCGTGACCGTACGGCGCATCTTTTTGCGCACCGTTTCCCGCATAGAGCGGTTTTTCACGTAAAGTTCTTCGCCGAGCATTTCTTTCAGCGTCCTGCCGAACATATTCGTATTCCATGCACGTTCGGGTTCGGACTCCATATTGTCGGCAATCTGTTTTACGAATTGCTCGCTCTGCTCTTCGTTGCCCAGCGCGGGACGGACTTCCCCGCTCACGTCTACGCGAATAATGTGGTAACTGGGCGCGTCGGCGTGAAGGTTGACGCCAACCCTGCCGCTGCGTTTTACCACTTTCGGCTCGGAAAGATTCATTTCCCCCTCTTCGGGCGGAACGATGCCGTAACCGTATTCCTGCGCGTCGGAGAACGCCTGACCGACCCGTTCGTAAACTTTTTTCGCCTGCGAAAGCTGAGCGACGTAGCTCATCAGAGCGAAATCGTCTTTGATCTCTTCGCCGCACTGCTGTCCCAGCACTTCGTAGAACGCACCCTCCTGCGCCGCAATGCGGCAATGCGCGCGTCCCGTAGCGGCGTCGAGCGTCATCGAAACGGGCGGCAACAAGCGGGAACTTTCCGCAAACAGCGTGTCAAGCGCCGCGCAGTCGCTCATTTTGCAGATCTTCGGCGCGAGCGCGCGGATCCCGCCCAGAACTTCGCAGATGATCGGGCTGTCGGGTTCGAGCACCCGCATCCAGTCGGGAAGATCGACGTCGATGGAAACCACGGGGAATTCGTATAGAATGCGCTCCAACACCGCGTTGATTCCCTCGGCGGTAATCGTTTCCGCATTGACTGCGATTACGGGCACGCAGTATTTTTCTTCGAGTTCCGCGCGGAGCGACTCCGCGCCCGAAGGCTGTGCGCAATTGAGCAAAATAACGAACGGTTTGCCGATCGCTTTCAGCTCCTTATAAGCGCGCTCTTCCGCTTTTTCGTATGCCTCGCGCGAAAGCCCCGTCACCGATCCGTCCGTCGTCATTAAAATGCCGATGGTGGAATGGTCGCGAATCACCCGCTCCGTTCCCTCCGACGCCGCCGTTTCAAAGGGCACGGGAACATCGTTCCAGGGTGTTTTTACAAGACGGGGCGCCCCGTCCTCTTCGAATCCCGTAGCGCCCGCAACGGGAAAGCCTACGCAGTCGATGAGCCGAACGCGCGCCAAGGCGTCCTTCACGCGGATTTCCGCCGCCTCCTCGGGCACGAATTTCGGTTCCGTGGTCATAACCGTTTTTCCCGCAGCCGATTGCGGGAGTTCATCCTGATACCGTTGTTTTTTTGCTTCCGCGACGTCCGGCAAAATGAGCTCCTGCATGAATCGTTTGATGAACGTCGATTTGCCCGTTCTGACAGGTCCTACGACACCGACAAAAATCTCTCCGCCCGTGCGCGACGCAATGTCCTCATATACGCTAAATTTTTCCATAAAAAAACGCCTCCGCCGATATTGCTTGCTGAAATACTGTATGACGAAACGCGTTTGATTATGATATATTTTGCGGAATTTTTTGTCAATTTCAAAAATTAAACGTCGGATTTTTCGGGATCGACGGGAAGCGCGGACTGCGCCGCGATTTCCTGATAATACCGATCTTCCGAAAAATCGCGCGGGCGGGTGTACTCTCCGCCGAGCGCTTCGATCGCATATTTCAATTCCTGAAATTCCAGAAAATTGATATCTTCGCGGTCGATGACTTCGAGCAATGCTGTCAGCGCTTCGGGATCGCCGTATGCCGCAAGATAGCTCGCATGCATCGGAAGATTATCTCCCGTACGGAATTCTTTCATCAGAAGTTCGAAAATTCTGCCGTCGCGCTCTTTCACGCGGGAAAGGATTTCGAGCATGCGATCCCGTTCGATCCCTTCCGCATAAAATTGTAACGCGCGCTCCTTTGCCGCGTCAGCGCCCCCTTTGAGCTGTTCGCAGACGGCGTCTTTCAGTTCTTCGCCCCGCTCCCCCGCCAGCAAATCGAAATAAGCGCCGAACGCGCCGGGATTGCTCCCCGCCAGATTCACGGCAAGCGTCGCAAGCTCGTCGTTCCCGCCCGAAATCAAATTAACGAGCGCCGAAGGGCAGTTCCGCCCTTCCAGTTCACGGCACAAGAAATCGGAAACGGGTACGTTTTGTTCGACGTGCCCCGCAAGGGACTGTACCAGCTCTTCGTCCGTCATTTCCGTGTAATATCCTTTGGGCGTATTGCCTGCGCTTGCAACGAAAATATCGCCAAACTGCTTATACAGTTTCCCGATCACCGTTTCCCACTGTTTTTCGGTATACTTCCCTGCGTTCGCCTGCATATACTGCGCGAGTTTTTCGTCGAACAAGCCGTCGAAATCAATCAGTTTTTTCATAAAGCCCTCACATCATAAAATCGAGTATTTCCTGCGTTACGAACTTGTTGGCTTCGAACATGCCGACAATCGCCTCCAGCTTCCGTTCACCCCGTTTTAATCTGGATTCGCGGTAAATTGCCGCCGCGAGGGAAGCGCGCTCGTCGAAATAGTTCCACGCTTCCGCCTCTTCCAGCGTTGCGTAAACGTCTTCCGCCGCAAGACAGATTTTCCGTTCGTTCTCTTCGCTCAGAATGGCGAATTTCGAATAAACGTCGGCAAAAGCCCGCAGAAATTCTTTTTTCTTTTTGTTCCCGATTTCGAGCGTATGCGTGAAAAATTCCTTATAAAGATTACACAGCACGGTACCGAAAGAATCTTCCTCGTTCCGCATGCTGAGCTCGTGCAAAATCGAAAGTTTGATCACGTCGTCGCCCTCGTAATCGAGCAGCACTTCGCGCAGAAAATCGTCCGCACGCAATTTTACCGCGACTTTGGAAGCGAGGATCTGCAATTTTTCGTCCCGCCCTTCCATTTCGTCGAATGCGATGCGGAAAAACTCTTTCAGTTCCTTCAATTCCCCCAAACGCCGCAACTCGTAATCCCCTTCGGCAGCGCCCGCCGCCAACAGGAAGCCTGCGATCGCGTTGTACTCGTCTTCGGGCACGCGGTAAAAATACGTCATCGGGAATTTTTCCCCTGCGCCGTCGAGCAATTCGCGCATACGCACGAGGTAATAATTCGCGACCGCTTTGCGCGGATAGATCGTCGTCAGCCGATCGAGCGATTCGATCGCTTCTTCCAAATGCCCGGTATGGTAAGCGGCGACGGCGTGAAAATATAAAACGTTGTCGTCGTAAGGCAATTTCCCTTTTAACAGTTTCAGCTTTTCGTATGCTTCCGCGTCCAGCCCCGTTTCGCAGAGCGCCGTTGCGATGCGGTATAAATCGTCGGTGGAATCCGCTTTGATTGCAGAAAGTCTGCGGGCGATTTCCGCCGCCCCCTCTTTGTCCTCCCGCGCGCCCAACACGGCGCAATAAGTCGTGAGCGCCTGCACGTTGTCCGGATACCGTTCGAGCAGCGCCGCGCATTCTTTTTGCGCCTCCTCTTCTTTTCCGTTCATGAGCAAACACATGGCGGAAAGTCCCGCCGCAACGGGATAATCGGGACTTTGCGGCATAATCTGCATGAGTACGTTGCGCGCTTCGTCCAATTCCCCCGACTTTAACAATGCAAGCCCTTCGGCAAGGATTTCGGGCGCTTCCTCGTCGTCGGAACGCAACAGTTTGATTTTGGGCGCGGAGGAAGGCTCCTCCGGGAAATCGAAACCGAGCCCTTCCTGTCCGCCGCCCGCTTCGCTCAGAAAACGCTGATAATACAAAGAAGACTGAACGTCGTGCCCCAGGTTCATAAACGCGACGGCTAGTCCTTCGTAGCCCTCCGAAAAATCCGCCTCGTTGCAGGTATCGAGAAAGCGGAACCACGCGTCGGCAGAGAGATGGTAAAGCCCCATCTCTTCGTAAATATCCGCCGCAAGCGCACAGGCGTCCGCGCTCGGCGCATGCATCGAATTCCGTTTGTTCAATAACGTAAGCGCGCCGAGATAATTGCCTTCCTGATAGCGTTTATCGATGCTTTCCAGCAAAAACTCGTCGCTGAAATCAAGTTTCTGAACAGAATCGTCCTTTTTTTTCATGGATTCTCCTTTCGGGAAAAGAGCGCGGAAACCGCCTCCTCGTTAAAATCGTAATCGGTATTGCAGTAGTGGCAATGCACGGAAATCCTGCCCTCTTCCCTCACGAGCGCTTCCGCGTCCGCTTTGCCGAGCGACAAGACAAGCTGCGCGATCTTTTCCCGCGAACAATGACAGCGGTAAAACAATTCGCGCGCGTGAAAAGGAACGGATTCCACTTCCTTCAGCACGCCTTCCGCGCCGCACTGCGCGATCATGGAAGAAACGGACGAAAACTTGCGTATTTCCCGCTCTGCACGCTGTAAAATCTCTTCCCCCGCACCGGGAAGCGGTTGTAAAAACACGCCGCCCGCGCCGAGACACGTTCCGTCCGTTCCGATTTGTACGCCGAGCGCAACCGCCGTGGGCAACTGCTCGCTCGTGAGAAAGTACGCCGAAAAATCCTCGGCAATTTCCCCCGATACGAGCGGACAGGTTCCCGTGAAGGGTAAACCGTTTTTATCGTCGCGGATCACGGTGAGCGTACCGCGCTTCCCTACGCAGCCGCCCACGTCGAGCTTGCCGTCCGCGCGGGGCGGAAGCTGTACGTCGGGGCGTTCGATAAACCCGCGCATAAATAAATTCCCGTCGCCTGCGACGCAGATTTTTCCGCCTGCACCGACGCCGTCTACCGTGACGGACAAAGACGAGTCCTTCCCTTTGAGCCAACTGCACAGATACGCCGCCGCCGTGAGCGTACGCCCGAACGCCGCCGCGGCAACGGGGCTGAGACGGTGGCGGGCAATCCCTTCGTTCACGAGGGAAGTGGTATCGAGCACGGCAAGGGAAACGGAATCTCCCCACACGAGCGTTTTTAAGATTTGGCTTTTCTGCATATAAAATTGATCCTGTCCGATTCTTCTGTGCTTGCGCCGAGATGCCCTTCTACGCGCAGCACCTCGAACCCCGCGCCGCGCAGCGCATCTTCCGTTCGTTCCCGTTCATGGATATACTGCACGTGCTTTTCGTCGTAACGGCGAAATCTGCCGTCCGTTTCCCGCACGAAGAGCGTCACATCCATTTCCACGCGGTTTTCAAACAGCGTGTTGAACGCAAGATAAGTTACTTCGTCGCGGTCGTCCGCCGATACAGTATTTGCAACTTTTTTACGCAATTTGTACGCGGAACTGAGATCCAGCCAAAAGATTCCGTCTTTTTTCAACGCCGCAGCCGCACGGCGAAAGGCGTTCGGCAATTTTTCCTGCGGGATATAGTTGTAACAGTCGTTCGGCGAAAGAATAAAATCGTATTTTTCGGGCGTCTTGAAATTCGCCGCGTCCGCCTGCACGAACGGGATGCGTAAACCCGCTTCCCGCGCAAGCGCAGAGCCCTTCGAAAGCATCGGCACGGAAAGATCGGCGCCCGTCATTTTATAGCCCTGCTTTGCCAGCGCGCGGCAAAACGCGCCGCTGCCGCAACCGAGTTCCAGCCCCTTTTTGCCCGCGCCCAGCTCGGAAAGCCCGCTAATAAAATACTGCGACCAAAGAGCATAGTCGCAGTCGTCGTTCAAAATTTCGAACCAATCGGAAAGAAAATCGTAAGCCTGCGTCTTCATTCCGTTTACCGTTTGTTGAGCATTTTGGGAGGACGCGGCGGTTTTTTCTTTTTGCCGGCGGTCTCTTCCTGCAAAGCGCGTTCGCGCTCTTCGAACTGACGGTTATACTCTACGTACTGTTCGTCGTTCTTATGCTCGTCCTCGTAAGCTTTCACGTCGTCTTCGATCGCTTCTTTGCTTTCGCGGAGTTTGCGCAGATCGTCGCGCGAGAACGATTCTGGAAGCTGATACACTTCCATTTCGTCGTCGAGCGGTTTGATCGGGCGGCAGGCAAGCTTGCTCTTGCCCTGCGCTACGATCATGCGTTTGTATTCGCGCATTGCGGCGCTCTCTTCCGCAGAAGGCTGCGAAGACTTCGCCGTTTGTTTGTCTTTGTTGTAAAGCCCTCTCCCCGTGGCGACGCCGATCGTAGGATTGATAAAGCGGTCGAACGCCCACTGGCTGAAATCCATCCAGACGAGGAAAGTATAGGAAAAGCCGAACAGCAATAAAATGATGATCGCGATGATGAGCAAAAATCCGTTGCCGAAAATCGCAAGGAAAATCGGCCAGGAAGCGATCGCGGCGAAGAACACCGTCTGCGGGAACGTTCCGATCGTCATGACGACGGCGTTACGGAACAGCGACCAAGGTCCCTGCTTGTAGTTGATTCCCAAAGAGATCATCCAGAAACAGAGCAAGACGGAAAACGCAACGAAAATATACCCGATAATTTTAGAAGCCATCATCCAGCCCGCCGTAGACGAACCGGGGGATGCGATCATGTAAAAATCGGCGAGATTGCCCATCGTACGCGCAAAGAAAAGCAACGCGGTAAATACGAGCAACGCTTCGAGCACGTTCAGATAATTGCGCTTAATGCCGCGCAGGAAATCGTTGGCGACGAAAATCCCTTCCGTCCAGATCAGATTCCTGATGATATAAGCTCCGCCCGAAACGCCGAGCGCGGCAATCGCGGAAGCGGGAATCATGAGCCCGAAGAAAAACAAATCGGCTTGTACGAGCAACATTTCGGCTTGTCCCGTAATGTCGGGCACGGCGGGATACCCCACCCCCAGACCCGCGCCGAAGATGGCGTTCGTACCCTGCACCGCAACGGCGAGATAGCGCCATACGATAATCAGAATCAAGGGTAAAAACGTGAGGAGCATCAACAGATTCGTAAGCATCAGTCTGCCGAATCTCCCCTTTAAAATATCCCAGAACAATCCCCAACGACTCGTGGGGAGCGTACTTCTTGCGTATTCCTCGCTCCGCTCTTTGCCTTCCAGCCAGCGGGCGATCAGACCTTTGCGTTCTCTGTCTGCCATAATGACTCCGTTTTCGGTAACTTACGGGGCGGATTCAACCGCCTTACGTGATATTGTACTACAAATCAAAAAATAATTCAATTGAAATCGGGCAAATTCCTTGATTTTTATGTGACGGTATGATAAAATTATCTTGCTCAAAAGAGGAGCGGTTGAACATGAGTACCGCCGTGCGAGGAATTTCAGGGAATTCCGTGCGAGTACGGCGTAAAAGGGTATCGCCGCCGAAACGCTCTGCTCTCCCTGAGGATTGCGTTGGGAATAAAGGAGAACACCTTTATTACTGTCACCGCGGTGATGCGCTTTCGGCAACAGGAAAGAGTTTTACGGGCGGTGTACACACCGCCTTTTTTGATAGAAAAATCTCAACGGAGGAAACGAAATGAATCAAAAAACTTACAGAGTCGGCGTAATCGGCGCAACGGGAATGGTCGGTCAGCGCTTTATGACTTTGCTTGAAAATCACCCCTGGTTCCGCCCCGTCGCACTGCTGGCGAGCGGACGTTCCGCAGGAAAGAAATATCCCGAAGCCGTGGGCGCGAAGTGGGCGATGTCCGTTCCGATTCCCGCGTTCGCAACCGAAATGACCGTACTTGACGCGGAAAAAGACGCGGAATCCCTCGTCGGGAAAGTCGACTTCGTATTCTGCGCCGTCAATATGAAAAAAGACGAGATCAAGGCGCTCGAAGAACGGTATGCGAAACTGGAAATCCCCGTCGTTTCCAACAACTCGGCGCACCGCGGAACCAAAGACGTACCGATGATCATTCCCGAAATCAACCCCGAACACCTCGAAGCGATCGCCGCGCAAAAAAGACGGTTGGGCACGAAACGCGGATTCATTGCCGTCAAAAGCAACTGTTCTTTGCAGTCTTACGTTCCCCTCTTGCACCCGCTTTTAAAATACGGCGTAAAAAACGCCGCAGTCTGCACCTATCAGGCAATCTCGGGCGCGGGAAAAACGTTTGAAACGATGCCCGAAATCGTGGACAACGTAATCCCCTACATTGGCGGAGAAGAAGAAAAGAGCGAACGCGAACCCCTTAAAATTTGGGGAAGCGTGGAAGGCGACGGCATCACGGACGCCGTTTCGCCCAAAATCACGGCGCAATGTTTGCGCGTGCCCGTGACCGACGGGCACACCGCGGCGGTGTTCGTTTCCTTTGAACACAAACCTTCGAAAGAGGAAATTCTGCAAGCCTGGAAAAACTTTGCGGGCGAGCCGCAGGCGCTTGCGCTCCCCTCCGCCCCCAAACAGTTCCTGCATTACTGCGAAGAGGAAAACCGCCCTCAGCCCAAACTCGACCGCACGACCGAAAACGGTATGGCGGTATTTGCGGGACGGCTGCGAGAAGACAATCTGTTCGATTACAAATTCATCGGTTTTTCGCACAACACCCTGCGCGGCGCGGCGGGCGGCGCGGTATTGCTTGCCGAACTGCTTGCGGCAAAAGGCTACTTCGATTGACAAATCCCTTTTACGGTTTCATACGATAGTACGATAAGGAGAAGATAATGACAGGATTTTTAAAAGGAGCCGCAACCGCGCTCATCACTCCGTTCGACGAACACGGCGTGAATCTGGACGCCTTCGGAGAAATGATCGAATATCAGATTGCGAACGGAATCGACGCGCTCGTCGTTCTGGGCACGACGGGCGAACCCGCAGTCATGACCGAAGAGGAAAAGGACGCGACGATGCGTTATGCGATCGCACGCATCGCAGGCAGAGTGAAAGTTCTGATCGGCACGGGTTGCAACAACACCCTGCGCGCCGTAGAATACAGCAAAAAGGCGGAAGCGATCGGTGCGGACGGCGTTCTTGCCGTCACCCCCTACTACAACAAATGCACCCAGCGCGGCATTTACGAATATTACGAAGCGATCTGCAACGCCGTGCGCATTCCCGTAATCTGTTACAACGTGCCCGGACGCACGGGCGTAAACATCCTGCCCGAAACGATGGAAAAGCTTGCCGGTATCCCCAACGTGGCGGGAATCAAAGAAGCAAGCGGTAATATGGCGCAGGTGATGGAAACCGCGCGCCGCATCCGCGGAAAATGCGACTTAATTTCGGGCGAAGACGCGCTCAATCTTCCGATCCTTTGCGCGGGCGGAACGGGCGTGATTTCCGTCGTTTCCAACCTCGCGCCCGCGGGCGTAAAGGCGCTCGTTACGGCAGTGGAAGAAGGAAATCTGAAAAAAGCGAACGAATTGAGCGACAAATTGCTACCGCTCGCAAACGCGTGCTTCTGCGAAGTCAACCCGATTCCCGTAAAGGAAGGCATGAATCTTTTGGATTTCCGCGCGGGTGATCCCCGCTCTCCTTTGACAAGGCTGGAAGAAGAACACCGCGCAAAACTCGCGCGGGCAATGAACGAATACGGTTTACAGGTGAATTTATGAAAATTATTCTTTGGGGCGCGTGCGGAAGAATGGGCAAAAACGTTGCCGAACTTGCGCCCGAATACGGCGCGGAAATCGTTTGCGGAGTAGACGTAAATCCCGCGGAAACCCCCTTCCCGCTCTATTGCGCGGCGGATCAGATCAACGAACAGGCGGACGCAGTCATCGATTTTTCTTCCCCAGCAAATTTACGCGAACGGCTTGCGTTCTGCGAACAGCGCCGTCTCCCGATTCTGCTTGCGGCGACGGGATACAGCACGGAGGACGAAGCGCTCGTAACGGAATATTCCGCGAAGATCCCCGTGTTCAAAACGGGAAATCTTTCACTCGGCATCAACCTTTTACAGCTGCTCGTCAAAAAAGCGGCGGCGGTTCTGAACGAATTCGACGCGGAAATCATCGAACGGCACCACAATCAGAAGAAAGACGCGCCTTCCGGCACGGCTTTGATGCTTGCAAACAGCGTGAACGAAGGATTCGGTAACGAAAAAACCTTCGTTTACGGCAGACAGGGCATGGTCGGCGCGCGAGAAAAAAAAGAAATCGGCATTCATGCGATCCGCGGCGGCAACATCGTGGGCGAACACGAAGTGACGTTTGCCGGCACGGATGAAATCGTCACCCTTTCCCACTCGGCAAGAAGCCGCAAAGTTTTCGCGGCGGGCGCGTTGAAAGCGGCGACGTGGCTGACTGCGCAACCCGCGGGTCTTTACGACATGAGCGATATGCTTGCAGGCGTTATTTAAACCTGAAAACGAAAATTCTGATAGAATTAGGCGCGGTGTGAAACCACGCCTTTTTGATTGTTTTATTTTCCGTGTAGCGAGCCTACACGTGGCAACCACTTGTATTTCTACGTTTGATATGATATAATGCCTTGTACGATAAACGGTAATTTAACGGATTAAATATGAAAGACAATTACGGAAATAAAAGAAAAATATCATTTAGATATATTTGCTGGTTAGTTGGCTCAATCATAATGTTTACTGCATTTTTTTTAGTATTGGCATTACATTACCGCATTTTTGACAAATATGAAACCACTGAAATCATTAAAATAAACGGCATAACCGATCCCAAAATCAAATTTACTTCAGGTAAACTTGAAATAACGATTATGGTTGACGATGAAGAATTTATCACTTATTTTCAAGAGCCGATTAAACGTACCATATCAAGAATAACATTCAGAGTCGGCGATAAAATTCAATATTTAGCCGGAAATCCCGATAAAATTTTCCCCGCGCGTATTAAGGGAATCGTTTTTCTTTCTTGTGCAGAAGCGGTTCTTGTTGCTCTATTGATTGGAACTACAATTTACGAGATAAAAAAGGGTTTTAATTAAAGGCTCCCGGACAAATCGTCCGAGAGCCTTTTTTCATTGCTCGAAAGCACAACGCTAAAAATTTTTGCGAGGGTTTTTTCTATTATTTTTCATATCCGTTCGGATTGTTCTTCTGCCAGTTCCACTGATCCGCGCACATTTTTTCGAGATCGTACTCCGCTTTCCAGCCGATTTCTTTTTCCGCCTTGGCGCTCGTCGCATAACACGCGGGCACGTCTCCCGCACGGCGGGGTTTGATTTCGTAGGGAAGATCTTTCCCGCACGCTTTGGAAAAGGCCTTTACCATGTCGAGCACGCTGTAACCGATTCCCGTGCCGAGATTATAGACGCGTACACCGCTCTCTTTTAACGCTTTGATCGCCGCAACGTGCCCTTTGGCAAGATCCACCACGTGAATATAATCGCGAACGCCGGTGCCGTCGTGCGTAGGATAATCGTCCCCGAACACGCCGATTTTTTTGAGTTTGCCGCTCGCGACCTGCGCGACGTACGGCATCAGATTGTTGGGAATCCCTTTCGGGTCTTCGCCGATCAAACCGCTCTCGTGCGCCCCGACGGGATTGAAATAACGCAGAAGAACGATATTCCAGTCTTGATCCGCGACGTAAAGGTCTTTGAGGATATTTTCCTGCATCAGCTTGGTCGCGCCGTAAGGGTTGGTTGTGGAAAGACGGCATTCCTCGTCCAGCGGCAGCCGTTCGGGTTCACCGTAAACGGTTGCGGAAGAAGAGAAAACAAAGTTCTTGACGCCGAATTTCTGCATGGTTTCCAAAAGCACCAGCGTGGAAATCAAGTTATTGTCGTAATAAAGGACGGGCTTTGCGACGCTCTCGCCCACCGCCTTTAAGCCTGCAAAGTGGATCACCCAGTCGATTTCGTGTTCGGTAAATACGGTTTCCATCGCCGCGCGGTCGCGCACATCAACGGGATAAAAGCTGACCTGTTTGCCCGTAATCTGCACGACGCGGCGCAAACTTTCTTCGTTTGCATTCATCAGGTTATCGACTACGACGACCTCGAATCCTTTGTTCAACAACTCCACTACCGTGTGTGAGCCGATATAACCCGCACCGCCTGTCACCAGTACTTTCATTGCAACCTCCCTACCATATTTAGTTGAAAGTCCTCTCGTTGCCGAGAGGACTTTTGGAGCTGCTGAGCGGATTTGAACCGCCGACCTCGTCCTTACCAAGGACGTGCTCTACCTGCTGAGCCACAGCAGCATACACATGCAACATGCTTTATCAGTATATAAAAAACGCGCGCGCAAGTCAAGCGATATTCGGGCGGTTTTCTGAAAAAGTCGGGAAAATATTTCAAATCCGCATTCCCGAAATATGCCTGCGGTAGCCGATTTGCACGCCGCTTCATACCATGAAAGTATGGAAATTTTAAATTACGACCGCAACGCCGCGGTCAGATACGCCAGAAGATGGGCATTCGGAAGAAATCCCGCTTATTACGATTTCAGCGCGATCGGCGGCGATTGCACCAACTATGCCTCGCAGTGTATTTACGCAGGTGCCGGCATAATGAACTTTACTCCCCTTTACGGTTGGTTTTACCGTTCGGCGAACGACAGAACGCCTTCATGGACGGGCGTTGAATACCTCTACCGTTTTTTAACGGAAAACGAGGGCGCAGGGCCGTTCGCAAAGGAAGTTCCGCTTGAAGAACTTGAAATCGGCGACGTCGTGCAGTTGGGAAGAGCCACGGGGGATTTCTACCACACGCCCGTCGTGGTAGGGTTTTCGCGCGGGCAGATTCTGGTCGCGGCGCATTCCTACGATGCGTACAACCGCCCCCTTTCTTCCTACAACTACGACCGCGTGCGCGGAATCCATATTTTAGGCGTACGGAAAGATTGACTGCTGTGAAATAAAAAACGACAGGCGGAATATACTAACGGAAATGAAACGTATTCTCTTTACCGGCGGCGGCAGCGCGGGGCACGTCGTACCAAACCTTGCGCTGATGAACGAATTGAAATATACCCACCGCATTTCTTACGTAGGTACTGGCGGCATCGAAAAGACGCTCGTGGGAAAAAGCGGATATCCCTTTTTTCAAGTGGATTGTCCCAAACTCGCGCGTTCGTTTACGCTGCAAAACTTAAAAATCCCCTTTCGCTTGCAACGCGCAAAGAAAGAAGCGCTCTCCGTGTTGCAGCGGGAACAACCCGATCTCGTCTTTTCCAAAGGCGGCTTTGCAAGTTATCCCGCCGTTTGGGCGGCGCGGAAGCTGAAAATTCCCGTGTTCACGCACGAGAGTGATCTTTCGCCCGGACTGTGTACCAAACTCATTGCAAAAAAATGCAAATACGTACTCACGTCGTTCCCCGAAACGGCGGAAAAGTTCAAAAACGGAAAATGCGTCGGCTCGCCTATCCGCAAAGAAATTTTAAACGGCGAAACTTCGCGCGCACGCCGCAAATACGGTTTTACGGACCCGAAACCCGTTCTGCTCGTTTTGGGCGGCGGAAGCGGCAGCCGTGCGCTGAACGAAGCGATTCTGACGCACTTTGCGGATCTGACGAAACGCTTTCAGATTCTTCACCTCTGCGGAAAGGGCAACGCCGCACGCGAAAAGACGGAAGACTATCTGCCGCTTGAATTCGAATCGGATATGGCGAGCGCCTACGCGTGCGCCGATGTCGTGTTATCCCGCGCAGGCAGCAACACGGTATTCGAAATCCTTGCATTAAAAAAGCCCGCCGTTTTCGTGCCTTTGGAGCGCGGTTCGCGGGGTGATCAGGTAGAAAACGCCGAATACTTTGAACGAAAAGAACTATGCACGCTGTTGCGCGAATCGGAGCTCGCTTCCCTACCCGCCGTTCTTTTCGCCACGTTGGAAAGCAAACGCTTGAAAAGCGCGCTTGCCGAATGCGAAATCACAAGCGGCACGCCCGCCGTGCTCGATCTGATCAAAGCGGAACTTCATTCGGCGGGCGCAAGCGTGTAACCGCCTCCGAAAATATCCGCTTGCAGGTAGGTTTCGGGAACTTTCCCCAACAGCACGCTCTCGCAAATTAAAACTTCGGTCAGGGAAGCAAAATTGCTTGTTCCCGATGGCATGACGATGGATATATCGGCGACGATTTCGAGATAAATGGAATGTTTGGTCTGATTGATCCCCGCGGCGTCGAATTCCGAAACAAACCGACACGCCACGTTGGAAATCGGAATGATTTTGATATTCATTTTGGGTCCGAAACCTGCCCAGGCTTCCACTCCCGTGAGCGCGCCGAGCGGAACTTCGATTCCCCCTTCGCTCATCGTTTGCAGATTCTGCTGCGACATATAAGCGGCGTCGCGGGCAATGCGGTTGATTTGTAACGAATTGGAAGTAATGGCAATGATGTTGCCCGCCTCGTCGCGTTCGACGGCGACCAGATCTTCGTAACGGATATGATCGGACAGCGTATAATAAATCGCGTCGTTTACGGCGACGGTGGTAATCGAGCGCATGCTTGCTTCCGCAATGGATTTGAGCACGCCCGTGACGTTCGCATGCAGAAATACGACTGCGCCGATCAATAAAAACGCGGACAGCGTAAGGACGATCCGCAATTTGATTTTGCTTTTTTTCGAACGCTTTTTCACGCTCTATTGTATGCGGCGCGCCCCCTTGTAATGCCAAAAGAGAAAACGCGAACGGACCTGCCGTGCGCGTTTTCTTTTTTCTTCGGTTGTAATCGTATCCCTTTGCTCGGAACTAAGTTCCGACGCGGATTCTCGAATCCGAATTGTTCGGACTTAAGATTCCGATTCGTAATGGCAATCAGAATACTGCGTGGGAGGCATCGTTTCGCCTTCACCGACGTAAATGGTGTTGATCACGTTGCCTTGCCCGTCGATTACCTTGTAGGAACCCGTTTTAGGACAAACGTCTCCGCAATTTAATCTCATAATTCACCTCCGATAATCCTATGTTGCGGAGATTTTGCATTTTTATTCGTAAATTACAAAACTGCGAGCGCGTCCAGCCAGAAACAGGTGAGCGACAGCAATACGAGATAGAGCGAAAACCACTTATAATTCGCTTTATTGATAATTTTGAGCATCACTTTAATCGCAAACAGTCCCGAAACCGCCGCAAACACAACGCCGACCAACATCCCTACGATTTCGTTCACGCCGAGCGCGAGCGCCGCGCCCTCTGCGGGGAATACGATGTCCTTCATTTCCACCGCGAAACTTCCGAGAATAATCGGAATACTCATCAAGAAAGAAAATTTCGCTATTTTTTCCGGTTTCGTTCCGGAAACGGTTCCCGCAAAAATCGTGGAACCGCTGCGCGAAATGCCCGGAAACAGCGCGACCGTCTGCATGAGCCCCATCGCAATGCTGTTTTTCCAACCCAGTTCGGTATGTTTTTTTCTGTTCTTTGCGACCAGTTCGGTAACAAGCAACATGAGCGCGGTGACCGCAAAACAGATTGCAAGATACAACATGCCCTGTTTGCCCGCGAACGCCGCGTCGATATAGTCGTTGCACAGTAGCCCCACAATCCCCGCGGGAATCGTTGCAACGATCAGCATGAGAAGCGTGATAAAAGGTTTTCGGAACAGATTGCGGATATCCTTACGGAATACGATACAGACGGAAATCAGCGTGCCGAAATGCAGCATGATATTCGTGAACATCATTCCTCCGCCCGCAAGATCGTACCCTAAAACGCGTTGCAGAAAGGTCAAATGTCCGCTCGACGAAACGGGCAGGAACTCTGTGAGTCCCTGCACCGTGCCGAGTACGATTGATTTCCAAATAGCTTCCCAAAGCGACATAGCTTCTCCCGAAATTACGTGCCTAACTGATACAAATCTTTATAACGGTTTTCAAAAATTTCCGACGAGGATTCGTTGTACTGATTGATGATTTCCTGCTGACGGTTGTTGCTGTAATTCTGTACGACCGAAGTCTTCACCGCTTCATAGAACAGATCGGAGAAGCAACCCTCTTTCGCTTCGTCGAGCGCGTCCGCATGGTTGTAGTCGAACGGTTTGATTTCGCCGTTTTCTTCCTGGAAAGAGAACGTGCAGTAAATCACGTGCCAGCCGTACTGCGAAGGCGCGATTACGATCGTGCCCGCGCCGCCCTTGCAGGCAAGCTGCGCCGCATATTCGAATTCGCTGACGAAGTCGGTCTTGTCTACAATGACTTTATAACCGAGATAGCCGTTGAGTCCCGCCGTATCGGTATTATATGCAAAGGAAAGTTCCTTTATCACAGACATCGCTTTATTTTCGGTAGAAGACTGTACGAACAAGTTGTTTGCGTCGAACGCGCCGAGATCGACTTTGCCTTCGTAATACACGAATTTGCTGTAATCGACCGTTCTCACGCCGTCTTCCGTCTTGTAATAATCGCTCTGTGCGTAATAATCGTCTTTATTGCCGAACGCGTAGTTTCCGCTCACGGTGAGTCCGCTGTGCTGCAGATAGCCGTTCATTTCCGTAATGAATTCGTCGATCCCGATGCGGTTGGGGCTGTAAACGTATTTGTCTTTCGCCTCGTCGAACACGACCGCGCCGTTATAGGTATACTGCCCGTAATAGTTTTTGAGCGCCTGATATTCCGCTTTGTCGTCTACGCCGATGCAGTCCTCGAAGAACAAACGGTTGCGGGTGACGTTACCGCCCGTATAGCCCTCTTCCGTTTCGTAAGAATAATCTTCTTCGCCCAGGAACCAGCTTGCGCGCTGATCGGTCGCCTGAATATTTTTGAGAATCTGCGCGCGCTGAATGAACGAATTTCCCTTCGGATCGTTTTGATCGGGAGAAAGCGCGCTCACCACCGCCGACTGCGCGGAACTGAACGGAAGCAGAATGTTGATCACGTAGCCGTAGTCCGCCGAAGGCGCGGTCAACAGGAAGTTGGAATCGGAAAGATTATCCATCGCCGATTCGAAAGACGACTTGTCTTTCGCAAAGCTTACTTTCTGCTGATTGTAAACGTCGTTATAATAGCGGTTCATATAATCCGCGTCGAGCTTCTCTTCGGCTTCCGATTCGAACGCTTCACCGAGTTTGGTTACGAGCATATTCTCGTATGCGGATCTCAGTTCGATTTCGAAATAACCGAGCGCTTCTACGTTGCTCACGTCTTCCGCTTTGGTCAGAAGTCCGTTAGAGCGCAGCCCCGAAAGGAAGTCGCGGTACGCTTCGTTGCGCGTGGTGGATGTGGAACCTTCCACCGTTTCGTAACCGTGGCATTCCGAAACGGTATTGTAACCGGTATAAATTCTGTAATCTTCGTTGTAATATTCGTCGTTCTTGGTATTCACGCCCGTGGGAAGCGTGCGCACGGTGACTTCGGAGGTTTCTTCCTCCTCCTTGTTCAGTTTGCGTTCTTCGATGACCTGTTTTTCCTGCGAATCGAGCGTGTTGTTGAAGAGTACGCGGGTATTGTACAGCGCGCGTTTTTCTTCGTCTTCCGAAAGAAAATACTTGATGCCCGCAAGCTCGTCGTCGGGATTCGCCGCGACCGCCTGATTATAGCCTTCGAGCGTGTAATCCTCGGAATCGAGGTAGTAGGTAATCGCGTACTGCACGAACAACTGACGGTTTACAAGCTGTTCGCCGATAAACTTAAACGTATCTTCGTACGTCCAACCGTACGTATTTTGAAGCGAGTAGCCGCTGCTGATATACGCCGCCACCATATCCCGTTTCAGAATCTCGCTCGTTTGAATGACCGACTTATACTTGGAAAAATCTTCGTTGTCGGTAATATTCACCTTCGCGATGACCTGCGCGAAATCTTTTTGCGTGTCTTTGGTAACAAGATCGCAACCTGCGAACAATCCGCAACACATCGTTGCCGCAATCGCAACCGCAACCGCTTTTTTCGTTCTCTTCATGCCTTACTCCGATTTTCAAATAAGTTCATGCGGACAAGCCGCATACGTATACTTGTACCATTATAACCGATTTCTTTGAATTGTGCAATCGTTTCGCGTGAAATTCATGCGAAAGTTGCCGCAAATTTGAGAAATTTCGTCATTAAAACCATCGTTTTTCCGCCGTCGCCCGCATTCCGGAAGCGAAGCACGGGCGCCGAAGTCATATCGAGAGAGAGATAACTTTTGTATTTTTCCATGGAAGCGGAAAGACGGGAATCACCGAGCGCATTGAGCCCGCTGAATTCGAGCGCGCCGCCCCGTTTGTCGACGGAAATCTTTTTTACGCGGAATTTGCCCGCATAACTCTTTAAAACGGCGATGACGAGCAGATTGAGCGTTTCCGCGGGGAGCGGTCCGTATTCCTCTTCCATCGAAAGGCATACGCGTTTATAATCCTCCGCGCTTTTGATTTCGGCAATCTGTTTGTAACAGTCCATGCGTCCCGCGTTGGATTCGACGTAGCTTTCGGGAATGAACGCCGTCGCTTTGATATCCAGATCGACGCTCTCCTGCGTTTCCCCCGTAAGTTCTTCCTTCAAAATCTTCGCATACAGCTCGTAGCCGACTTTATCCATGTGCCCGTGCTGTTCCGCCCCCAGCACGTTGCCCGCGCCGCGGATTTCGAGATCGCGCATCGCGATTTTGAACCCCGAACCCAGTTCGGTAAACTGCATGATCGCCTTCAACCGTTCGGCGGCGTTTTCCGTCATCACGCGTTCCGGTTTATACGTGAAATACGCGTGCGCCAGACGGGCGCCCCGCCCCACTCTGCCGCGCAGCTGATACAGCTGGGAAATACCCAAACGGTCGGCGTCGATCACGAGCAGGGTATTCGCATTCGGAAGATCGATTCCGTTTTCGATGATCGTCGTCGTTACGAGAACGTCGTACTCCCCGCGGTAAAAGCCGAATACGCTGCGTTCGAGTTCGCTCTTTTCCATTCTGCCGTGCGCTACGCACACGCGCGCTTCTGGCAGGATTTCTTTGATTCTCCGCGCATACGTATGAATGCTCTCGACACGGTTATACAGCAGAAAAATCTGACCGCCGCGGGCAATCTCTCTCAGACAGGCGTCGCGCACGAGCGTTTCCGTTTCTTCTGCGACGTACGTCTGCACGGGCAGACGCGCGTGCGGCGGCGTCTGAATGGTCGAAATATCGCGGATCCCCGAAAGCGAAAGATGGAGCGTGCGCGGAATCGGCGTCGCCGTCATGGTAAGGCAGTCTACGTCCCGCTTGTAATTTTTAATCTTTTCTTTGTGTTCGACGCCGAAACGCTGTTCTTCGTCCAGCACGAGCAAGCCCAAATCGCGGAATTTTACGTCTTTGGAAAGCAGACGGTGCGTTCCGATGATCAGATCGATCTTCCCCGCCGCCAGATCGGCAAGAATTTTTTCCTGTTCTTTTTCGCTGCGGAAACGGTTGAGAGATGCAATACGGACGCCGAAAGGCTGCATACGCTCGACTGCGGTTTGCAGGTGCTGTTCGGAAAGCACGGTGGAAGGACACATGAGCGCGACCTGCCTGCCCGCAAGAATGCAAAGGTACGCCGCGCGGAGCGCAACTTCCGTTTTGCCGAAGCCGACGTCGCCGCAGAGCAGGCGATCCATCACCTTTTTAGAACACATATCCCCTTTGATCTCTTCGAACGAAGAAGCCTGATCGGGCGTCGTTTCGTAGGGAAACGACGCTTCGAACTCCTCCATTTCCTCTGCATAATCGGGAAATTCGAAACCGCGCTGTTCCTGCCGTTCGGCGTAAAGCTGTTTTAAATCGAACGCCATTTTTTTGAGGGAGGCGCGGACGCGCGCTTTGACGCGTTCGAATTCCCCGCCGCCGATTTTCGAGAGCGCGGGATTGTCGCCGCCCATATATTTGGAAAGGACGTCCATCTGTTCGACGGGCACGTACAACGTGTCGCCGTCTTTGTAGGAGAGCGCGACGTATTCCTTCGTGCCGTCCGTCGTTTCGATCTTCTTGGTGCCCGTAATTCTGCCCACGCCGTACTTTTCGTGTACCGCGTAGTCGCCCACTTCCGGCGCGACGAATAAATCTCCCCGCCGTTTTTTAATGCGCCGCGTCCCCGCCGCTTTCGTAAACAAATCGTTCGTTCCGACGACGGCAAGCTTCCCTTCGTGGAGCAGAAATCCCTTTTCGAGCGTTTCCGACAGCACGCAGATTCCTTTCAGCCCTTCGAGCGACGCAGGCAGCGGCACAACGGGAAAATAACTTTCCGAAAGTTCCGCTTTCAGTTTTTCGGCGCGCTCGGGCGTGCCGCACCAGATCATGACGCGGTAACCCGTCTTCATCCAGGCGCGCAAATCGTTGAACAGTTCGGGCAAAGAATTCAAATAACGGTGCGCAGGCGTGGTCGTAAAATTGTAAATCTTCATCGGGTTGAAGAAATAAGTATTGCCCGAAAAAGTCTGCAAGGCGAGCGTGCGGAATCCGTTCAGGCGGGAAAAGATTTCGGCGTCGATATATTGTCCGCCCGAAAAAGCCGCCGCCTCGCCCCCTTCCGTCAGTACGCGCAACCGTTCCCAGTGTTCCCTGTACAACCCGTCCAGTTTATCGCGCACGAGTTTGCATTCGTCGAACAATAGCAGCGTATCGCGTTCGAGAAGCGAAAAGAAATCGCAGGAATTTTCGAGCAAGGGCAGGATAAAATCGGACTGCATGCCCGCCTGTTCGATTTCAGACGAGATCGTATGAAACCTGCGGTACGCATCGCCGCTCTTCGCGCGTTTGAGTTCCTCTGCAAACGCACCGCGGATACGCGCTTCGTCTTCGGCGTGCAGAAATACGTCGGTCGCCGCAACGACATCTATGCTCTGAAGTTTGGGATACCGTTCGCCCGTCACTTCGTCGTACGGCTTAATGCTTTCGATCTCGTCGCCGAAAAAATCAATGCGGACGGGATGCTCCGCATTGACGGGATAGACGTCGAGAATATCGCCGCGGACGGAAAACGCGCCTTTTCCGTCTACCGAATATTCGCGGGAATACCCCGCGCGGACGAGCGCTTCCACCAAAACGCGCATGTCGAGTTCGGCGCCCGTTTCCAGATGAAAAAAATTCAGCCGTTTGGGCACGAGCTGCGCGAGCGCTTCCGCGTCGGCAACGAGCACTTCCGCCCCCGCCTGCCATTCGTAGAGCGCGGTCAATCTTTTATACAGCGCGTCTTTGGAAAGCGCTTTGCGGTAAGTCAACACCTCGTCTTTCGCCGTAAGCAAGACGCACTTCTTTCCGGAAAGCGCAGAAATCGCCGCATGCGCGCGCTGTGCGGAAAGCGCGTCGGTGACGATATAAACCGCCCGTCCTTTGACGAGCGATGCGATCAGATATTTCTGGGAATCGGCAATGCCGAACACTGCCGAAGGAACGCCGCGGGCGAGATCTTCGCCGAGCAGCGGATATTCCCCGCCCAGATTTTCGAAAGAAAAAAAGGATTTCATGCGTTATAGTTTCCCATGACGCGGTCGATTTTTTCCCCTTTTGCAAGCAGAACCGCAGCTTCCGCCGCGCGTTTACAGGCGGAAGAAAACAAATCGTAGTCCTCTTTCCGAATATCCGCAAGCACGTAATTGATGATCGGAATATTCACTTCGCCGTCGCGGATTCCCACGCGGATGCGCGCGAAATCCGAATATCCCAGTTCGGCAATGACCGAACGCATCCCGTTGTGCGTGCCTGCGCTCCCCGCGGGGCGAATGCGCACGTGCCCTTTGGGAAGATCGTAATCGTCGTAAATCACCACGACGTTTTCCTTCGGAATTTTATATTTGGCGGCAAGCTGTTTTACCGCTCTGCCCGAAGCGTTCATGTAAGTGAGCGGACGCGCGATAATAATTTTTTCACCGCCGACAAACGCTTCGGCAACGCTCGCTTCGCATTCTTTTTTCTTAAATTTCACGCCGAGCAACTCCGCGGCGTCCCCCGCTGCGAGGAACCCGAGATTATGAAACGTTTTATAATATTTTTCTTCCGGATTGCCGAGTCCGACGATTAAAAACATAATTCGCTCCTATAAAAAACCGCCGCGTTTGCGGCGGCGCTTTTTTCTTGAAAAATCAGTCGTAAATTTTGCTCATCGGTTTATCGAGATACACGTTCTCGATTGCCGCCGCAAAAATATCCGCCGAAGAAAGAATTTCGATTTTGGGAATTTTCTTTTCGGGCGGGAGCTGAATGGTATCGAGCATCACGAGCTTTTCGATCGGGGATTTTTCGATCCGTTCGATTGCGGGGCCGGAAAGCACCGCGTGCGAACAGCAGGCGTAAATGCTGGTTGCGCCCGCGTCCACAAGCGCCTGCGCGCCCTGCACGATCGTACCGCCCGTATCGATCATATCGTCCACGAGCAAACACTTTTTGCCGTCCACGTTGCCGATGATATTCATGACTTCCATCACGTTCGCCTTAGGACGGCGTTTATCGATGATCGCCATCGGGCAATTGAGCCGTTCGGCAACCTTTCTCGCACGGTTTACGCTGCCGACGTCGGGAGAAACGACCACGAAGTCGTCGCCCGAAATTTGCTTTGCGAAATAAGAATAGAGCGTAGGTCCTCCCAAAAGATTATCAACGGGGATATTGAAAAATCCCTGAATCTGCGCCGCATGCAAATCCATCGTCAAAAGCCTGTCCGCCCCTGCCGAAGTAATGAGGTCGGCAACGAGCTTTGCAGTGATCGGATCGCGCGAACGAGCTTTGCGATCCTGACGGGCGTACCCGAAATAAGGCATTACCGCCGTAACGCGCCCCGCCGACGCGCGCTTTGCCGCGTCGATCATAATGAGCAATTCCATTAAATTATCGTTCACGGGATAAGAGGTGGACTGAATGATGAATAAATCTCTTCCGCGCACCGTTTCGCCCAGATGAACGCTCGTTTCCCCGTCGGAAAACTTGCTTACCTCTACGTCGCCGAGCGCCGTATTGAGCTTTTTTGCGATCAGTTCCGCCAAAGGACGGTTGGAATTGCCCGCAAACAGTTTGATTTCGTTGCCGTGTGTAATCATAATCCGATTTTCCTCGAATAATTCTTATGTGTATTTTTATTGTAACCGCTTTTCTCTTTTTAGTCAAACGTTTGAGGCGGACTTTTGCGGAATTTTTCAAGCGGTTTTTTTTGACAGGAAAAAAGACGGTTTCCCGTCTTTTTTTGCTTAAAGTTTTCTGAACGTTTTGCTTGCGAGTTTTTGCGTTTTCAAAATATTGCCCGTAACGATGACATTCGCCACTACGATGAACACGTACGCCAGAACGGTATCGGTAATCACCGCGTTCTTGAATTCTTCGTCCTCCCGCATCAACTTTACAAACCATTCGAACGCTCCGCCGCCCACTCCGGCCTCTTGGATCGCATTGAGCATAGACACCCAGTAAGTCAGGAAAATGGTAAGCGTTAACACCAAAACGGTAACGACCCAAATTACGATGATTTTCGTTTTATTGTTTTTACCGCCGAATTTATCCCACAGAAACGCGCCCAAAACCGCGCCCACGATCGGCGCGATCATCGCAAGATAACCGATCAAATACAGAACGACCCAGATCGCAGCGCCGGCCAACGCGCCGAGTACTGCGCCGAGGATTGCTTTGGGCATATTCCCGGGCGCCGCAAGGCGAGCGGCTTCTTCATTCCCCACTTTTTCGACGTATTCGTCAAAACAGCGTTCGTGCGCGCGATAAATACCGTTCACCGAACCGACGAGCCGCACGCCCTCGTTCAATTCCTCCCCGCAGAAGGGGCAGCACTCGGTCAAACCCATTCCTTGCAGATACGCCGAAACTTCGTTCGCGCAGGCGACGTATTTCTTTAACAGCACGTAGCGGAAGGCGCAAACGATCCCGTCGCCCGAAAGTTCGAAACGGAAAATATTATATGTTTTCGCATGCGCCGCAAAATAATTGTTCACCTCTGCTTTGCGCTCTTCGGGAATACGTACGTGGAAGGAAAGCACGTTCGCGGACGTAAACACGTTCACGTATCCGCTGACCTGTATGCCGTTTACCGTGCCGTAAACGTACTTTTCTTTCTTGTCGTACGTCAGATGATTCTGACTGATCAATTCGGCCAAATACTTATTCATATTCTCTCCTTTGTATTAACATATGTACTGCGTTCCTATTATAACGCATTTGCCCCTGCTTTTGTCAATACCCTTTTACAAAATTTATAAAAAAATCTCCCCTTTTCGGGGAGATTTTCAAAGATTCGGTTTCCGTCAGATTCTTGCAACTCCCGTTTTGCGCGCCGCTTCAGCAACCGCTTTCGCAACGGCGTCGTGCGCGTGCTGTTCGTAAGCGTAAGGCAAAATATAATCGGGCGAGAGCTTATCGCCGACGCAGGAAGCGATCGCCTCCGAAGCCGCCCGCATCATTTCGAAATTGATATCGCTTGCGCGCACGTCGAGCGCGCCGCGGAACAACCCGGGGAATACGAGTACGTTGTTGATTTGGTTGGGTTTTTCGGAAGACCCCGTTCCGACGACCGCCGCGCCCGCTTCCAACGCGTCTTCCCGCGAAATTTCGGGCACGGGGTTCGCGCAGGTAAATACGATCGCGCGATCCGCCATGGAACGCACCATTTCTTTGCTGACGCAGTTTGCGACGGACACGCCGACGAACACGTCCGCGCCTTTCATCGCCTCGGCAAGTCCGCCCGTCAAATGCGCGCGGTTGGTGATTTTTGCAATCCCCTGCTTTTCGGCGTTCAAACGGGAATCCCCTTCGCAAATGACCCCTTTGCTATCGCACATGATAACGTCGCGGCAACCCAGATTCAAGAGGAATTTCGCGATCGCGATTCCCGCAGCGCCCGCGCCGTTTACGGCAATCTTTAAATCTTCCGCCCGTTTGCCGACGAGTTTGAGCGCGTTGAAAAGCGCCGCTGCGGTCACGACCGCCGTGCCGTGCTGATCGTCGTGAAAGACGGGAATATCGAGTTCTTCTTTGAGTCTGCGTTCGATTTCGAAACAGCGGGGCGCGGAAATATCCTCCAAATTGATACCGCCGAACGAGCCTGCGAGCAGTTTGATCGTACGGATAATTTCCTCCGTGTCCTTCGTACGAAGACAGAGCGGCATTGCGTCCACTCCGCCGAACGCCTTGAACAGCGCGCACTTGCCCTCCATCACGGGCATTCCCGCTTCGGGGCCGATATCGCCGAGCCCGAGCACCGCGGTGCCGTCGGTAATCACGGGTACGGTATTCCAGCGGCGGGTCAGTTCGAAACTTTGGTTTACGTCTTTGTGAATGGCAAGGCAGGGTTCGGCGACGCCGGGCGTGTAAGCAAGCGAAAGTTTTTCGCGGCTGTCCACTTCCACGCGGGAAACGACTTCGATTTTTCCCTTCCACTGTCCGTGCAATTTGAGCGATTTTTCTCTGTAATTCATTTGTATCACCTCTCGATTTCCCGACTATTATACTCCAAAGAATGCGCGCCGTCAACCGCAGTGCGGAAAGAAAACAAAATTTCTTATTTGGTACGGATGCGGATCGCGCAGACGCTGTAAGGCTGAACGGTATAACCGAACGTTTTACCGGTAAATCCGCCGATTTTGTACGTTGCGGTTCTCAGCGCGCTGTGGTCCAAAGTACTCACGTCGCCCGATTTGTTCCCGACGAAGGTGACGACCTCGGCGATCCCTTTGCAGGAAACGCCGGAAAGCGCAAACTGTACGTTCGTCTTGATTTCCTTATTGCCCGCGTTCACGATTTTTACGATGACGTCGCCCGTTTCCCGATCGGCGCTCGTTACGTAATAAAAATCGTCGAGCGTACGGCTCGCGCCGCCGCGGCTGCTTTCGTAAACGGTCTGCGGTTTTTCGCCCGCAAATTCCAGTTCGGAAGTCACTTTGTAATCGCCCGAATGCTTCATAAACAACTGCTGCACGTAATAATTGGGTGTCAGCAAAAGTTCGGTATTGTTAAAATACATCATGTTTACCGCCCACTGACGGTTGGCCGGTTTCGTGAGATTCCCGAACATCGGCGCGTAAGCGGCAAGCTTTACGATGTCGCCGTTGCGTTCGAACCCCGTCATCATCGCGGCTTCCGAAAGCGCCGTAAGCACGCTGTTCATCGGGTGGCGGTAATCCGCGGACGATACCGCGGGATCGCGCGTCGTGTCGCTGTTGGCGGAATACTCGCCCACGAAAACGTCGTAATACTCGTCGGGCGCGGTATCGGGGCGTTGATAGGTATCGTAAAGATCGGTATTCGCAAGGAAATCGGTGTAATTTACGTAATAGTGCTGATCGTGCACGCCGTAACCGGCCACCGTACCGACTCCTCCTTTCCTTTTATAAGCCTGCGCGGCAAGCTGCGCAACGCCTTTCCGATTCGCTTTCGTGTTTTCGCAATGCTCGAACATCGTACAGTTGCCAACGATCGGCGTCACCGAACGGTAAAGCACGTTGGAATCTTTGCGGAAAGAATCAAGGAATTTTTCGTAAAAGTCCGTGTAATATCTTCCCCATTGCTCGTTGCCGATTCCGATATAATCCATCTCGAACGGTTTGGGATGCCCCATATCCGTGCGAACCTGCGCCCAGTATCTTTCGTTCGGATCGGAGGATTTGACGCTCCCTTTCGCAAACGCAACCAGATCCTTTGCATCCTGAATAAAATCCTGCACGCCGTTTCCGTGACGCCCTTTTAACGCAACCGCGCTGCCGGGGGTCTGCGGCTGACAACTGTAACCGCAATTTACGATCGGAATTGCTTTTGCGCCGAGCGATTCGCAGAGCAGGAAATATTCGTAAAAACCGATTCCGTACTCCATCTGATAATAGGTCGAAGCATTCGCGGGACTGTAATACCAGATATCCGTATTGTACGTGCGGGTAGCCTGTTCGCCGTAAGTCGTTCGGGTACCGATCTTCCCGTCCTCGTTGATTTGATAGGTGAATGCGGGAACGGCGTCTTTTCCCTCCGTTTTCACGGCGCCGATCGAATTTTTCCAATCGTAATAACTTTCGTCATTCCGCCCTTCGATGATGCAGCCGCCGGGAAAACGGAAAAATGCAGGCGAAAGATTTTTGATCGCGTCGTACATATAATTTTTAAACCCGACCGTAGCGTCGGCGGTTTCCAGTTTCACGCAGTCGATCAGAATTTTGCCCGCATTGCGGAATACGATCCGCAAGGACAGCCCTGCGTTCGCCGTATCTTCCGCCGTGAGCGTCGTCTGATATTTGATCCATTCGCTTCCCGCGGAAACCGTAATCTCTTTTTCCGCATACGTCTTCGTTCCGTCCGTCACTTCGACGGCGACTTTGCCCTGATAGGAACCCGCCTTGATAAACGCGGAAAAAACGTACTTCTCGCCCGCTTTCACGGCGATCGGCACGGCGTCGAATCCCTTGTTTTCGATATAACCGTTGTTTGCCGCTTCGATTTCGGCGTAGTTTGCGTTGATCCCGCCGAACGCCGCATTGCCCGCAAATATTCCTTCTGTATTGCCGCTTTTGAGCGTTGTGCCCGAAGAAACCGTCCACGTTTTCGTTTTTGCGGAATCGGCGTTGTTTTCAAAAGAACCGTTGCTCACGAGATTGTCGTCAAGCGCATATCCCGCAAAATTGATGTCTTCGAGAAAGAGTCCGAACAAATCGGGCGATATGCGGTTTCGCTCCGTCTGTTTGTCGATTTTTCCCGTAAGCGTAAGCGTTGCCGCCGCGTCAGCAAACGCGGGCGCATCCATATCCGCTTTTTCGTTTCCGCACGCCGTGACGCCGAAAACGGTTGTGGCCGAAAGCATAAGCGCCATCGGTAAAACGTATAACTTCTTTTTCATTTCAGTTCCCCCCGAACCGTTTTCCATATTGTATCACACAATGCACGCTTCGGCAATGCTTTTGAAAAATTTTTTCAAAAAGAAAAAAAGGCTGCGGGAAGACCCGTAGCCTTTTCGTGTTTCATAACGGAATTATTTCCGTGTTTTGTAAGAACC
>CAJUFY010000009.1 GCA_910586245.1 uncultured Christensenella sp.
TTACGCCCGATGTACTTGACCTAACCGTCCGGGAGATACGGTAGTTGCCACCTTTCAACCGAAAAGCGCTTGCATTTGCAGGCGCTTTTTTCTATCGTTTGGGAAATTTATAAAAATCCGAACAAATTCGTTGCTTTTTCTCGGCTGTAAAGTTATAATATAGGCACAAGGAGAAACTTATGCTGAACGATAAAATTGCAAAGCTCATCAACGAGCAAGTCAACAAAGAACTGTATTCCGCTTATCTTTATCTCGATTTCGCAAATTATTATGCGGACGAGGGATTGGACGGATTCGCGCATTGGTACGAAATTCAGGCGCAGGAAGAACGCGATCACGCCATGATGATGCGCCGTTACTTAATCGATAACGGGATCCGCGTGATGTTCGGGGAAATCGCAAAACCCGATAAATCGTATACCGATACGACTTCGCCCTTGCAGGCGGGTTACGAACACGAGCAGTACGTGACGTCGCTGATCAACACGATCTATGCCGAAGCGTTTGCAATCAAAGATTTCAAAACCATGCAGTTTTTAGACTGGTTCATTAAGGAACAGGGCGAAGAAGAAAAGAACGCCGAAGACATGCTTCGGAAAATGGAATTGTTCGGGCACGATGCGAAGGGGCTCTATGCGCTCAATCAGGAGCTGGGCGCGCGCGTTTATATGCCTTCGGCAACCGGCCCCGCAATGTAATTGATTTAAACGAAAAGACGCCCTAACGGGTGTGTTCCATAGAAATTTTTCACGGACAAACAAATATCCCGTTATCTTCGTTTGCGAAGATAACGGGATATACTTGTTTCGGGTTAGAGATACTATCAGTAGGGCAAGTAATTAAGTTGAAGTTATTTGCCTTTTACGGTAGAAATAAAACATAAAATATTCATTTGTGGAAGTGTAATATGTTTAATGAAATATGTATATATGAAGCGAAACTAACCAAGCTTAATGAAATTGAAGAACTAATGAAGGAAGTAGCAGAATTTTATTTGAAACAAGATGGAGTGATTGATGTACGTTATATAAGACGTGCTCACCGACAAAAAGATTTTAATGCGGTTAAAAAAGGAGAATTACCTATTCGTCTTACAAAAAATGTAGGGAAGGTTATATATGTCTTATTTTGGGTATTAGAGAACGAAGAGGCACATGCAAGAGTTTCTAAACTTGGTGTAGAAAAATTTTACAAACGTTGGAATAGATGTTTAACAACAATGCCTAAAATAATTTTGGGTGAGAATATCGTCTGACCGGCAACTTACTGTTTAATTTCGTTACCCTATAAAATACGCCGTAACAGGCGTTTTTTTGTTTTTCAAAAACTATTTAAAAATTTTTAAGTAATGAAAGGAAAATAAGTTGACTATAATAACGTGAAAGGGTATAATACTTAAAGAATTTTAAGTAGTTGAGGGAATTTTCGTGATCGAGGAAAATTTCGATAAAATTTACAAGGCGTTTCGGATCAACCTTTACCGCCATATCTTTTCGATATTAGGTCAACGGGACAGCAGTCTTTCCGCGTCGGATTATTTTTCGGTAGAAATCATTTACTTGTTGGGCAATCCGACCATTACGGAATTTGCGCACGCGCTGAGCATTTCGCAGCCGAATGCGACGTATCGGATCAAATCGCTGATCGATAAAGGATACGTAACGAAAGAAGCAACGGATAAAAAAAATATGTTCCGCCTTTCGGTTACCGAAAAATTTATGACCTATTTTCATAAAGATCTGGGATACGGACGTTTTATTTTTCAAATGCTTTCCGAAAAGTTCAGCGAGGAAAAACTTGCGGAAATCGACGGGATTTTCGAAGCGTTTATTCAACAAATTCAAATCGAGGAGAAACAATCATGCTGCAAATCATAACCGATTCGTCTTCGGAAATCAGCGAAGAGGAAGCCAAAGCGCTCGGAATTACGATCGTACCGCTTACGGTGATTTTCGACGGCACGGGGTATTCCGAGGGAGTCGATTTAAAAAAAGACGTGTTTTACGAACGGCTTGCCGCGGGAGAATTTCCGCACAGCGCGATGCCCTCTACCGAACAGTTTACCGACGCGTACGTGAATACGAACGGGGAAGAGACGCTTGTTATTTTAATTTCTTCGGCGCTTTCGGGTACGGTGAACGCGGCGCGGCTTGCGGCGCGCGACGGCGGATTTTCCAAGGTGCACGTATACGATTCCCTTTGCTGCACGGCAATGCTGCGCATTCTGGTAGAAACTGCCTGCCGCCATCGCGAAAAAAGTGCGGAAGAAGTGATTGCGATTCTCGACGAACTCCGTCCCAAAATCCGTTTGCATGCCTGTCTGGATACGCTGGAAAATCTTTATAAGGGCGGAAGAGTCAAAAAAAGCATTGCGATCGTGGGCGGATTGCTCGGCATCAAACCGTTGCTCGAAATTACCGACGCAGGCACGGTGGGCATGGAAGGCAAAGCGCACGGTCAGAAAAAAGCGCTCCGTTCGCTTGCGGAACGTTTGAAAAGCGATCAAATCGACGAATCGTATCCCGTGTACTTTTTACAGACGGACGTTTCCGAACCGGTAAAATCCGTGATGCAGGCTGTCGGAAGAGAGGACGCGCGGATCTTCCGTATTTGTTGTTCGGTGGGCACGCACATCGGGCCGAACGCCGCGGGCGTCGTATATGTGATAAAATGATGAGACTTTCTCTTTTGAATTGTAAATTGTTTGACAAAACCTCTTGCCGCCGATAAGATGAGCGGAAAGAGGTTTTTTTCATGAAGCGAAAAACTTACCGCAAAGTCGTACGAATCCAAAATACGCTCGAGAGTTACCGTCGGTTCGATTACGATTATATTCCGCAAGGGACGGGCTGGACGATGCCGGACGGAACGTACCCTTACCGTCAACGCGGTTTTACGCGTTTCGTAACGGGATTTTGGCGAACGATGATGCAGCTCGTTTCGCCGCTTGCGATCAGAATCGCGTACGGCGCGAAAGTAACGGGAAAAAAGAATCTGCGCGCGCTGAAAAAAACGGGTACGATCTGCGTGACCAACCATTTTAATTTTTTGGATACGCTTTTCGTGCGGGAAGCCGTGGGCTATTACCGCTCCTTTCATACGATGGGGCCGTTCAACAACCGAAAAGGGTTCGTGGGACATCTCGTCCGTCACGGCGGGATGTTGCCGTTCAGCGCAGACCGCGCCGCAATGAAAAACGCGACGCGCGAAATCGAGCGGCTTTTACGGAAGGGAAAAATCGTAAATTTTTATCCCGAACAGGCGTTGTGGTTCAATTATCGCAAGCCCCGCCCGATGAAGGACGGCGCGTTCCATTACGCGGTAAAATTCGGCGTGCCCGTATTGCCGATTTTTTGCACCTTTCAGAAGCGGAAAAACGGCAACGTGAAGAAGTTGCGTATCAATATTTTACCCGTCGTTTTTGCGGACGAAACGCTGCCCAAAGGCGCACGCGTGCGCCGCATGAAGGAGCAAGCAGAAGCTGCATGGAAGAACTGTTACGAAGCCGCTTACGGCGTGCCGCTTGCCTATCTTCCGTCCGAAAAAAAGCAACCGTAATAAAAAAATCCGTTGATCCGGTTGACAAACGGATTTTTTTACGTATAATATAAAACGGATGTTTTAAAACGATCGTTTTATATTAGGAGAAAAGATGCCACCCAAAGCAAAGTTTTCGAAAGAAGAAGTCGTTGCCGCCGCGCTGGATATCGTACGCGAGCACGGAAAAGAAGCGCTGACCGCGCGCGAATTGGGCGCGAAGCTGAAAAGTTCCGCCCGCCCCGTATTTACGCTGTTTACGGGCATGGAGGAGGTTTTGGCGGAAACCGTGCGCGCCGCGCGGGATCTGTACAATCGATACGTGGCGGAAGGGTTGCGGGAAGAGATCGCCTTCCGCGGCGTAGGGAAAGCGTATATTCGGTTTGCGGCAAACGAGCCGCAGTTGTTCCGCCTGTTGTTTATGCGGGAAGCAAACGCACAGGCGGCAAGCGCGCTGCCTGCGATCGACGAAAATTATCGCGCAATTTTGCAGTCGATTACCGATCGTTACGGCGTCGACGCCGCGCAGGCAGAAGAGCTGTATCGACACTTGTGGATTTATTCCCACGGTATCGCAACGTTGCTGGCAACCCGCACGTGCGCGTTCGGCGAAGAGCAGATTAACGCCGCGCTGGGCGAGGTGTTTCTCGCGCTGCTGAAAGAAAAAATTTCGGAGGCAAGCAAATGATTCATGCGGAAAACCTGCACAAATATTACCGCAACGGCAAAACGCAGACGCACGTGTTAAAGGGCGTTTCGCTCGAAATCGGGCAGGGAAGCTTTACGGCAATTCTCGGCGCGTCCGGCTCGGGAAAGTCGACGCTGCTATCCTTGCTGTCCGGGTTGGAGGCGGCGGACGAAGGAACGCTTGTCTGTCGCGGCGAAACGCTGAGCGGCGCTTCCGAAACGGAGCGGACGCTCTTTCGGAAAAAGTACGTGGGATTTGTGTTTCAGCAATATTTTTTATTGCCGCACCTAAACGTGGAACAAAACGTAAAAATGGGCGCGGCGCTTTCGGGCAGCCGCGACTGGGAAGAGATCGTCGAAGCCGTGGGGTTGGCGGAAAAGCGCAAAAATTATCCCGCCGAACTTTCGGGCGGGGAACAGCAGCGCGTGAGCATTGCCCGCGCGCTGGCGAAACAGCCTGAAATTTTGTTTTTAGACGAGCCGACGGGCGCGCTCGATGAAGAAACGGGGCGGAGCGTACTCGACTTTTTGCTGAACGCGAAAAAGCAGCGCGGCATCACGATGATCATGGTAACCCACAATGCCAACGTTGCCGAAACGGCGGACGCCGTTCTGCGCATGAAGAGCGGCAGAATTGCCGAAGCCGTGCGCAACGCCGCGCCGAAGTCGGCGTATGAAATCGGGTGGTAATATGGTCATCGGATTCAAGGACGGAATCAAGCTGTTCGGCATGGCGGTCGTTTCCGCGTGCATGGTGTTCGTCTGTACTTTCTTTTTGAATTTTTATCTCGACGCACTCGCCGTGCGCGAATCGGTAGCGGAAGAGTTGATTCCGCTGTACGAAGCGCAACTGCTCACGGCAAAACTCGTCTGTTGCGTGAGCGGCGGCTGTCTGTTGCTCGTTTCGGTCGTAATGCTCGTATTTTACGTGAAACTTTACGTGGCGGGGCATGCCAGACAGCTGGGGATTTTAAAGGCGCTCGGGTATTCGGGCGGCAGAATCGCGGCGGGGTTTTGGGTGTTCGGGCTGAGCGTGCTGATCGGTACGGCGGCGGGTTACGGATTCGGTTATGTCGCCATGCCGCTCGTATACCGCAGTATGAGCGGAGAAGGGCTTCTCGTCATTCCGATCGGATTTCATGCGGAATTGCTCGCGGGGCTTGTGTTGCTTCCTTCGGCGGCGTTTGCGGGGCTTTCCGTGCTGTTTGCTTATTTAAAATTGCGCGCGCCCGCCTCCGCGCTTTTAAAGGGGAATGCGGAACGGGCGGCGGCGCCCATTCCGCGCAAAAGGAAACCCCGTTCGTTTTTGCGGGAATTGACCTTCGAAACGCTCCGCTCGCGCAAGACGCTCGCGTTTTTCGTTGCGTTCGGTTGTTTCTGTTTTTCGGCGATGGTGCAGATGGCGGTTCCGATGTTCGAACTTTCTTCCGCGGTGATGGCGCTCATGATCTTCGGGATCGGCGTCGTACTCGCCTGTACGTCGCTGTTGTTGGCGTTCACGGCGCTCACCGATACGCACGGCAAAGCGGTTTCCGTCATGCGCGCCAACGGTTATCCGCTGCGCGTTTGCGGCGAAGCCATTCTCGGCGGATACCGCATTCCCGCGTACGTCGGGTTCGTAATCGGAACGGCGTACCAGTGGGGACTTTTAAAAGTGATGGTAAACATCGTGTTTGCGGGATACGAACAGACGCCCGAATTTCATTTTCACGTCGCGGCGTTCTTTGCCGTGCTTGCCGCGTTCGCTGCGCTGTATGAACTTTTGAACGTGTTCTTTACCAAACGGCTTGCCAAAAAATCCGTTCGCAGTTTTATGAGCGAATAAAGACTGCCCGCCCCGAACTTACGGGGCGGGCGGTTTCTATTTTCGGTTTTTTTCTTCCGTTTTTTCGTAAACGATGTGTTCGGTCGGCTGCCATTGCATGCCTTTTTTGGCGCGGACGCGGCTCTGGATAAAGATCGGAAAATATTCCAGCATGAAGAGCGGCGCGAAGAGCAGAGTACCCGCTTTTTCTTTTGCGGAAAGTGGCGCGAATACGTCGCGGTAAGCCGCCATTGCCAAACAGCAATACAAAAACAGCAATAAGTACATCACCCCGAAGGGAATTGCGATCAGTCGGATGCAAGTTTTTTTGACGAGGCGGATTCCTTTCACTGCGTAATACGCCGCAAACCCCGCGCCCGTCAGCATGGTGCAAACGGTAACCGTTGCAAATAAAATGAGGGGAACGAGCGCAAACACGTATTCGAACCATTGCGCGCCCGAGCCGCCTTTCGTTTTGAGTTGGGCGCGGATTTGTTTTTTGTATTTTTTATCGCACTGCGAATAGCCCGTAACCCAACGCAGCCTGCGGCTGTAACTTTCTTTGTGGCGAAGCGCTTCTTCGGTGTAGATGACGGCGTAAGGATAGTACATCGAAGTAAAGCCGCGCAGGACGCTGTCGAGCTTGAGTTCGTAATCTTCTGTCAGAGAACGGTAGGGCCAGCCGCCGATTTGCTCGATTACTTCCCTGCGCACCATCAAACCCTGTCCGCACATGTTCATCGGAATATCGTGCCGCATGCGGTAATTGTTGCCCAGATCGTCGAGCATCGGGTAGGTAAGCGCGGAACAGTTGGAAAAAACGGTGCGCGCGCTTCTGTCGCCCAAATAGTTTTTAATGAATTTACGGGAGATAAAAATCTGACGGTTATATTCGAGCGCATTGTTCAGTTCCGTAACGTAGTCGGGCGCAAGCACCGCGTCGGCGTCGACGATGACGAACGCGTCGCACGCGCGGAAGCGCTCTTTGTCCAGACGGGTGAAAAAGCCGTGCAGCGCTTCCCCTTTGCAGGTCTGTTCGGGTACGACGGTTACGCGGTAGCCGCGCGTCCGCGCCATTTCCGCCGTGGGGTCTGCTTCGTCTTTTATAATCACGTTGATTTCCAAAAGATCGCGATCGTAATCCTGTCGGTCGATGGAATCGAATAAATCGCCTATGACTTTGCTTTCGTTCAGCGCGGGAATGACCAGCGCGATTCTGCGTTTGTCTTTCGCTTTCGCGCGGGGCGCGCGCCGAAAGGCGTAACAGAATTGCACCAGCTTCGGCGTATAAAGCAAAAACGAAACCGCCGCCGAAATCATGTATACGAAAAATATTTTGTCGATCATGTTAACGCGTTCCTTTCAGCATTACGATCATTATAGCCGTTTGGCAAAGGGGTGTCAACGCGAACGTGAAGAAACGCGATAAAATTCACACAAGTTTTATAATTAAAAAACCGCCGCCCGAAATCGGGCGGCGGTTCGTTTAAAATACCGTCTTTTCCGTAAGGAAAGCGATGACGCCGTTCAGATCCATGCGGACCTGTTCCATCGTATCGCGGTCGCGCACGGTGTACGTGCCGTTTTCCAGGGAATCGAAGTCGACCGTAACGCAGTAAGGGGTTCCGATCTCGTCCTGTCTGCGGTAACGTTTGCCGATGGATCCCGCTTCGTCGTAAATGACGGAGAAGCGCTTTTTCAGTTGCGCCAGGAGTTCTTTCGCCTGCGGCGCAAGGTTCTTTTGCAGCGGCAGCACGGCGGCTTTGTAGGCGGCGATTGCGGGGTGGAAGTGCATGACGTTGCGCACTTCGCCGTTTTCAAGCGTTTCTTCGTCGTACGCTTCCGAAAGGGTTGCAAGCATCAGGCGGTCTGCGCCGATCGAATATTCGATGACGTACGGAATATAGCGTTCGCCGTTCACGGGATCGACGTAAGTCATCGTCTTGCCCGAATATTCCTGGTGGCGGGTCAGATCGTAGTCCGTGCGGTTGTGAATGCCGTTGAGTTCGCTCCAACCGATCGGGAAATCGTACTGAATGTCGCACGCCGCTTTTGCGTAGTGCGCAAGTTTGTCGTGGTCTTTGAACCGCAGGTGTTCCGCTTTGAATCCAAGATCGAGCAAAAACTGCATTGCCTTGCGTTTGAACGAATCGTAATATTCTGCGTCCGTTCCCTCTTTGCAGAACCACTGGTGTTCCATCTGTTCGAACTCGATGGTGCGGAAAATAAAGTTGCCGGGCGTAATTTCGTTGCGGAACGCTTTGCCGATCTGTGCGATCCCGAAGGGCACTTTGGCGCGCGTCGTGCGCTGTACGTTCAAAAAGTTTACGAATTCGCCCTGCGCCGTTTCGGGACGCAGATAAATTTTATTCTGGCTCTCGTCTGTCACCCCGCGCGAGGTTTCGAACATCAGATTAAAGGTACGGATATTCGTCCAGTTGAACTTGCCGCAAACGGGGCAGTGCACCTCGTGTTCCTGGATATACGCTTCCATTTCGGCGTTCGACATCAGATCGGGATTGATTTTTCCCTTTGAATGCGTTTCGATCAGGTTGTCGGCGCGGTGACGGCTCTTGCACTCCTTGCAATCCATTTTGGGATCGGAAAAAGAGGTCGTGTGTCCGCTCGCGTCCCAAACGCGCGCGTTCATTAAAATCGCCGCGTCTACGCCGAAAGAATTGTCGCTCTCCTGTACGAAACGTTTCCACCAGGCGCGCTTGATGTTGTTTTTGATTTCCACGCCCACGGGACCGTAATCCCAGGTGTTTCCCATGCCTCCGTAAATTTCGCTTCCGGGAAATATGATGCCCCGCGCCTTGCACAGCGCGACGAGTTTTTCCATCGTTACCGACTTGGTTGCCATAGTCCGCTCCTTAAAATTCGCAATTTGCTTTATCTTATCATTTTGCGCGAAATTCGTCAAGCGTTCGGGGGCGGCAGACAAAAAAAGGTAAAACATAAAATTTCGGGAAACCGTGCGCAAAAGGTATCATTTTTGCGCGAAATATGCTATAATTAACAAAAGAGTAAGCAAAACGGGGCGTTTTCATTGCGTCCCGTCCGGAGGAATTTATGTCGGAAAACGGGAATTTTATCGAGCAGATCGTGGAAAGCGATCTGGCGGAAAGCAAGATCGGCGCGGTGAAAACGCGCTTTCCGCCCGAACCGAACGGCTATCTGCACGTCGGGCACGCAAAGAGCATGTTCGTCAACTTCGGCACGGCGCAGAAATTCGGCGGTACGTGCAATCTGTTTTTCGACGACACGAACCCTTCTAAAGAAAAGACGGAATTCGTGGAAGCGATCAAGCAGGATATCCGCTGGCTCGGCTACGCGTGGGAGAAAGAGGTTTACGCCTCCGATTTTTTCGAAGTTATTTACGATTACGCCGAACGGCTGATTTTGGCGGGGAAGGCGTTCGTATGCGATCTTTCCGCCGAAGAAATCAAAAACACGCGCGGCACGCTCACGGAACCTGGGCAGGAAAGCCCTTACAGAACCCGTCCCGTAGAGGAAAATATCAAACTCTTCCGCGAAATGCGGGCGGGCAAGTATGCCGACGGCGAAAAATGTCTGCGTGCGAAAATCGACATGAGTTCGCCGAACATGAACATGCGCGACCCCGTCATTTACAGGATTTTGCGCGCGGAGCATCACCGCACGGGCGATAAATGGTGCATCTATCCGATGTACGATTATGCGCACCCGATCTGCGATTATTTGCAGGGCGTGACGCATTCGCTCTGTACGCTCGAATTCGAAGACCACCGTCCGCTGTACGACTGGGTGGGGCTCACGCTCGGCTTTGCGCCCAAGCCCCGCCAGATCGAATTTGCGCGTCTGAATCTGACCAACCTCGTTATGAGCAAACGGTATCTGAAAAAGCTGGTGGAAGAGGGAACGGTACACGGGTGGGACGACCCGCGCATGCCTACCCTCGCGGGGCTGAGAAACCGCGGGATTCCCGCCGCGGCGGTGCGCGACTTCTGCGCGCGGATCGGCGTCGTAAAAGCAAACTCCGAATGCGAAATTTCTTACTTCGAAGCGGTCGTGCGCGAGTATCTGAACGCGCACGCGCCCCGCGCCATGGCGGTGCTCGAACCTCTGAAACTTACGATTACGAACTACGAGGGATCGGAAGAAACGGATTTCGAAATCAATCAGCTCGAAGAAAACGCGGGCACGCGGAAGATCGCGTTCTCGGATACCCTCTATATCGAAAAAAGCGACTTCTCGCTAGACCCTCCGCCCAAATATCACAGATTAAAAATCGGCGGATACGCGCGGCTGAAAAACGCGTATATCGTGCGCTGCGACGAAGCGGTTACCGACGGGAACGGCGAAGTGACGGAAATCAAATGCACGTATTTCCCCGAGTCGAAGAGCGGCGCGGATACCAGCGGAATCAAAGCGAAGGGCGTGCTGCACTGGGTGGACGCGAAGACGTGCGTGGACGCGGTCGTCAAACAATACGATCATCTTCTGCGCGACGCCGACTATGCGGGACAGGATTTTTCGGAACGCATCAATACGGAAAGCGAACACGTATTCTTTGCGAAAGCGGAGCCGTATCTGGTTTCGGCGGAAGAGGGTACCGCGTTCCAGCTCATGCGTACGGGATATTACAAAACCTGCCGTGAAAACGACAAACTTTGCCTTTCCGAGATCGTATCTTTGAAGGATAATTTCAATAAATAAGCGTAGGATAGTATAAACGAAAAAGGAGGTGCGAAAAGATGAATTCCGCTCTGTTGATTCTCGGCATGTCGATGCCCGTATTCATTGCGGTCGTTGCGGCGGGCGTGCTCTTGCTCGGTTCCGTCGTCTACGGGTTCGTGCGCAAATTTATGCGCATGGCGTGGACGTCCTGGCAGATCATCGTCATTTTCGCGCTGACTTTGTTGCTGAAATTCATTCCGACGCCTTCGGATATCTGGGGCTACGCGATCGGCGCGGGCGTATTGTTCGGCGCGACGGCAATCGTCCTGTTTTCGAGCGCGCTGATCCGCAACGCGATGCTGCAAAAAAAGACTCGTTCGAATGCGTTTATCCGTTTTTGCGACCGTTTTCTCGGCGGGCTGACCGCCGCGCTCAACTGGGCGATGATCGCCGCCGTGCTCGGCGGACTTGCGCTCGGCTTCGTTTATTATTACGGATTCGAGATCGGCGCGCTGAACGCTGTGTACGCGCATCCGCTCTGGACGGATTACGCTTCGAAATACGTGTTCGACCTCTTTATCGTCACCATGTCCGTGTTCTTCCTGCGCGGAGGATATCGGATCGGGCTTTTGCGCTCCATTCAGACGCTGTTTACGCTGGGACTTACAATCGTTGCGGCGCTGCTTTCGCTCTACCTTACGCTGACGTGGGGCTTCCTGCGCAATCTGCTTACGATGATCGCAAATTCCATTGCGGGGTACGGGCTCAATATCATTGCATCGACTTGTATATCTTATTTTATCACCGCGTTTATTTGCTTCTCCGTGCTGTTTATCGCCGTAATTTTAATCGGGTTGTTGGTGAACTGGTTGGTGAAAAAATTCCGCTCGGTGCGTCCGCTCGGCGTGATCGACGGCGCGATCTTCGCGCTGGTATTCTATGCGTTTTTCTTGGCGCTCGGTGGTTTGTTTAACTATCTCGTGTATCTGCTCGCGACGGGCGGACTCGAAGGAATCATCGGGCAGCTTCCTCCCGAAATCGGCGGCAGTTTGGGCGGGATATTCGAAACCGTGCAAAAGGCGGCGGAAAGCGTGGCGCGCTTCTTTGCTTCGTCTCCGCTCGGCTATCTGTTCTATCAGTTGAATCCTTTCAGATTTTTCATTCCGCTTCCGTAAAGCGGAATGATTTTTTTGCGTTTCGGCAATACTGTTACCGGTAACGGTATGCTGGACGAAAGAACGGGTCTGCTTCTTTCCGCAGTCAACGAATCCTGCGTGAACGGAAGCTTTAAAATCGTAGAAGAGGGCGAACTGCTGCGCGTATTCCCCAAAACGCTTGGGGTGGACGGGCAGACGCTGCGCGCCATGCTTTCTTATCTCGAAGACCGCGGCTATATCGAAGTCGGGTATGCGGAAGAGGGCGAATATTGCGTGCGCCCTTTGCCCGAAGGCAGAACGTATTTCGAACGTTTGAAGCGGGAAGGGAAGGCGCGCGTGCGGCGCAGGATCGAAGCGTTTTTGCTTGCGCTCTTCGGCGGATTTACGGGCGGTTTTTTGGGCGCGCTGATCGCGGGACTGTTCGCCGCGGGAGGCGCGCCGTGATCAACGAAAAACTCAGTAAACGGGAAAACGAAGTCATGGGCGCGGTGTTTTCGCTCTCGTTGGGGAAAGAACGGTTTCTTGCCGCCCCGTGCGAAATCCTCGCCGCGCTTCCGCCAAAAACGAAGTGCGACGAAGAATCCTTAGAGCGCACTTTGCGCTCGCTCGAACTGGACGGTTATTTTCAGTTGATTTCTTCCGACCGCAAGGGCGAAAAGACCTACGTGTTTCATATGCGCGATCAGGGGCTTGCTTATAAACGGTCGGACGTACAGCGCAAACGCACGCTTGCTTTCAAGTGGGGCGTGGCGGCGGTCGGCGCGGTAATTACCTTTTTAATCGGGTTGATTTTGCGCCTTATTTTCAAGTAATTTCGGCAATTTTATTTGACAAATTTTTTAAAATACGTTAAAATAGACGCAAACGTTTGTTTGCGTCTATTGCGTAGCCGTTCGGGAATTTTACGGGAGAATCTTTTGTGGAACATTTCGAATATAAACTGAAATCGCCGTTCGCGCCCACGGGCGATCAGCCCGAGGCGATCCGCCTTTTGAGCGAAGGCGTGCAGGACGGAATCCGCACGCAGGTGCTGGTCGGCGTAACGGGCAGCGGCAAAACGTTTACGATGGCGAACGTCATCAAAAACGTGGGCAGACCCGCGCTCGTGATCGCGCACAATAAAACGCTTGCGGCACAGCTCTGCAACGAGTTCCGCGAATTTTTCCCCGAAAACCGCGTGGAGTATTTCGTTTCCTATTACGATTATTATCAGCCGGAAAGCTACATTCCCTCCACCGATACTTATATCGAAAAAGACCTTTCAATGAACGACGAAATCGATAAGCTCCGCAATGCCGCGACCTGTTCTCTGGGCGAGCGGGACGACGTGATCGTCGTATCTTCCGTATCCTGCATTTACGGGCTCGGCGCGCCCGAAGAGTTTTTCCGTCTGGGCGTGTCTTTGCGCCCCGGGCAGGAGCTGGCGCGGGACGAGCTTTTGCGCCGTCTGGTGGAAATCCATTATTCGCGCAACGATACCGATTTTAAGCGCTCTACCTTCCGCGTGCGTGGCGACGTGGTGGAAATTTTCCCCGCGTCCAACTCGGAGGTCGCGATCCGCGTCGAATTCTTCGGGGACGAGATCGAAGCGCTGGGCGAAGAGGATGTCGTAACGGGCAAGATCATATCGCAGTTAAAGCACGCAGTCGTATTCCCCGCGAGCCATTACGCGGTGGGCAGCGACCGGTTGCAATCGGCGCTTTCGGTCATCGAAGAGGATTTGAAGGGCGAGGTAAAAGCGTTCGAGGACGCGGGCAAACTGCTCGAAGCGCAGCGGCTTTCCCAGCGTACCGAACACGACCTTGAAATGCTGCGCGAAATCGGCTACTGCTCGGGCGTGGAAAATTATTCCCGCTACTTCGACGGGCGTAGTCCCGGCGAGCCGTCCTTTACTCTGCTCGATTATTTCCCCAAAAATTTTATCGTTTTCATCGACGAAAGCCACATGACCATTCCGCAGATCCGCGCCATGTACAACGGCGATCTGGCGCGCAAAACGAATCTCGTGGATTACGGATTCCGCATGCGTTCGGCGTACGACAACCGCCCGTTGACCTTTGATGAATTCGACGCGCGCGTGCCCCAGCTCATCTGCGTTTCGGCAACGCCCGCGCCCTACGAGCTTTCGCAGGCGGGGCAGGTCGTGGAACAGCTCATTCGTCCCACGGGGCTGTTGGATCCGCCCGTGGAAATCCGTCCCACGCGCGGACAGATCGACGATCTTTTGGGCGAGATCAAAACGGTGGTCGCGGGCGGCGGCAGAGTGCTCGTTACCACGCTTACGAAACGCATGGCGGAAAGCCTGACGGACTACTTGAAAGAGAGCGGCGTGAAGGTGCGTTACATGCATTCGGATATCGATACGCTGGAACGGATCGACATCGTAAACGGATTGCGCACGGGCGAGTTCGACGTACTGTGCGGAATCAATCTCTTGCGCGAAGGGCTGGACATGCCCGAGGTCAAACTCGTGTGTATACTCGACGCCGACAAAGAGGGATTCCTGCGCAGCGAAACTTCGCTCGTGCAGACGATCGGGCGCGCGGCGCGCAATTCGGAAGGACGCGTGATCATGTACGCCGACGAAATGACGGGGAGCATGTCGCGGGCGATCGGCGAAACGAATCGCCGCCGCGCCGTACAGCAAAAGTATAACGAGGACCACGGCATCGTGCCGAAGACCATCGTCAAAGAAGTTAAATCGTCTTTGCACATCACGGCGAAGACAAAGACGGCGGACGACGTGAAGATGAAGGATATTCCGGAAGAAATCGAAAAATTAAAGGCGCTCATGAAGGTTGCTTCGGCGCAGCTCGATTTCGAGCGCGCAATCGAAATCCGCGAAAAGATCGCCGAGTTGCGCAAGCGTTTGCGCACGTAACGAGGGTTTGTTATGAAAGAAGAAATTTACGTAAAAGGCGCCAAAGAAAACAACTTGAAAAACGTGGACGTGCATATCCCGCGCGGATCGCTTACCGTACTTACGGGGCTTTCGGGTTCGGGCAAGAGCACGCTTGCGTTCGATACCATTTTTGCCGAAGGGCAGCGCAGATACATGGAAAGTCTTTCTTCCTACGCGCGGCAGTTTTTGGGCATGATGGAAAAGCCTAACGTCGAAAGCATCGACGGGCTTTCGCCTGCAATTTCCATCGACCAAAAGACGACTTCGCACAACCCCCGTTCCACGGTGGGCACGGTAACGGAAATTTACGATTATCTGCGTTTGCTCTATGCGCGCGCAGGTACGCCGCATTGCCCGAAGTGCGGGCGGGAAATCCGCCGTCAGACGGTGGACGAAATTGCCGACCGCGTTACGGCGCTTCCCGCGGGGAGCAAAATTCTCGTTACGGCGCCCGTGGTGCGCGGAAGAAAGGGCGAATTCGTAAAAGAATTACAGGGCTACCGCAAGAGCGGTTACGCCCGCGTGAAGATCGACGGCATCGTATACGATTTGCAGGAAGAAATCAAACTGGAAAAAAACAACAAGCACAACGTGAGCGTCGTGATCGACCGCCTCGTCGTAAAGGACGGGATTTTAAAGCGGCTGACCGAAAGCCTTGAAACGGCGCTTAAACTTGCTGACGGGCTCGTCGTGATCGACTGCGACGACGAAGAGCTGTTGTTTTCTTCCCGCTATTCCTGCCCCGACTGCGGCATTTCGATCGAGGAAATCGAGCCGCGCCTGTTTTCGTTCAACACCCCCTGGGGCGCTTGCCCCGAATGCACGGGGCTCGGCTTCCGCCAGATGGTCGATCCCGATCTCATCTGCCCGGACAAAGAAAAGACCCTCCGCGAGGGCGCGATCCGCATCAGCGGATGGAATCTCGATTCCTCGTCGGTCACGCAGATGTATCTGGGCGCGCTGTCGCGCCATTACAAATTTTCGCTCGACGTGCCCGTAAAGGATCTTCCGAAGGAGATTTTCGATCTTCTGATGTACGGCAACGGCGGGGATAAGATCGATCTCGAATACAACACCAAGTCCTTTCATTCCACTTACAAGAGCGCGTGGGAGGGCTTCGTAAACAATTTACAGCGCCGTTACAGCCAAACGAGTTCGGTGGGCGTGAAGTGGGATATCGAACGTTACATGCGCACGAGCGACTGCCCCGTGTGCCGCGGGAAACGGTTGAAGAAAGAGGCGCTTGCGGTCACGGTGGGGGGCAAAAATATTGCGGACGTGTGCGAAATGCCCGTCAAGCGGCTGAAAGACTTTTTGAACGGACTGGAACTTACTGCAACGCAGCACGCGATTGCCGACGTGATTTTAAAGGAAATCCGCAACCGTATCGATTTCCTCATCGGCGTGGGGCTCGACTATCTGACGCTTGCGCGCAGCGCGGCGACCCTTTCGGGCGGGGAGAGCCAACGTATCCGCCTTGCAACGCAGATCGGCAGCGCGCTTTCGGGCGTACTCTACATTCTCGACGAGCCGAGCATCGGCTTGCACCAGCGCGATAACGAAAAACTGTTGCAGTCGCTGAAAGGCTTGCGGGACATCGGGAACACGCTCCTCGTCGTCGAACACGACGAGGATACCATGCGTGCGGCGGATTATATCGTGGACGTCGGTCCCGGCGCGGGCGTGCACGGCGGCGAGATCGTCGCTTCGGGCACGGTGGAACAAATCATGAAAGAGCCGCGCTCGATCACGGGCGATTTCCTTGCGGGGCGGCGGAAGATCGAAATTCCCGCCGTGCGGCAAAAACCGGACGGCAGATGGCTGCGGGTGGAAAATTGCCGTCAGAACAATCTGAAAGGCATCACCGCGGAAATTCCCGTCGGTCTGATCACTGCGGTTACGGGCGTGAGCGGTTCGGGAAAATCTTCCCTCGTCAACGAAATCGTATTGCCGCTGCTTTCCAACAATTTAGGCGGTTCGCGGCTGCCCCTCGGCGCGAGCGGCGCTTGCACTGGCATCGAATATTTCGATAAAGTGATCGCGATCGACCAGTCGCCGATCGGCAGAACGCCGCGTTCCAATCCCGCCACTTACACGGGCGTATTTTCGGCGATTCGCGAATTGTTCGCGCAGACGCAGGACGCGAAAACGATGGGGTTCAAAGCGGGGCGGTTCTCGTTCAACGTTGCGGGAGGCAGATGCGAAAACTGCCAGGGCGACGGTATCATGAAGATCGAAATGCACTTTTTGCCCGACGTGTACGTGCCCTGCGAAGTGTGCGGCGGCAAACGGTACAACCGCGAAACGCTCGAAGTGCGCTACAAGGGCAAGACGATTTCCGACGTTCTGGAAATGACGGTGGAAGAAGCCAGCGAATTTTTCAAACCCCTGCCCGCAATTTATAACAAGATTTCCACGCTCAACGAAGTTGGGTTGGGCTATATCAAATTGGGGCAGAGTTCCACCACACTTTCGGGCGGCGAGGCGCAGCGCGTAAAGCTTGCGACCGAGCTTGCCCGCCGTTCCACGGGAAGAACGTTTTATATTCTCGACGAGCCGACGACGGGCTTGCACAGCTACGACGTGGAAAAACTCGTGAAAATTTTACAGCGTCTGCGCGAGGGCGGAAACACCGTGCTCGTGATCGAACACAATCTCGACGTGATCAAGATCGCCGATCATCTGATCGACCTCGGACCCGAGGGCGGCGACGGCGGCGGCGAAATTTTGTGTACGGGTTCGCCGGAAGAAGTCGCGCAGGTCGAAAAGAGTTACACGGGACAGTTTTTAAGGAAGATATTGCAGTGAGTGCAGAAATCGTTTTTCGCAACAAAACGCCCGACGCTGCAAAACTGGAAGCGTACGGATTCCGCCGCACGGGAAAGGGCTTGCTGTTCCGTACGCCGATTGCCGACGGGCATTTTATTTTGGCGGTAACCGTTTCGGATGCGGGCGAAGTAAGTGCGGCTTTGACGGACGCTATGACGGAAGAGCCTTACACGCTCCACCTCGTGCCCGAAGCGAACGGCGCGTTCGTTGCGGGCGTGCGCGCGGCGTGGCAAGAAAAACTCGAAGAGATCGCGCAAACTTGTTTCCAATCGGGCAGCCTTGCCCACGGCGCGCAGATCGCAGCCGACTACATCGAAAAACGGTACGGCGATCTGCCCGAATTTTTATTCGGCGACGGGGAAACCGCAGTCTGGCGCAGGAAGGACAGCCGCAAATGGTATTGCGCGCTGCTCAGGGTTTCGGCGAAAAAACTGGGGTTGGAAGCGGACGAAGAAAAACAAATTCTCGATCTGCGCATTCCGCCCGAAAAGCTCGACGCGCTTGCCGACGGCAAAAAATATTTCCGCGGCTATCACATGAACAAAAAGCACTGGGTTACCGTCTGTCTGGACGGATCGCTCGAACGGGAAGAACTGTTCGCGATGATCGACGAAAGTTACGCGTTGGCGGGAACGACCAAAAAACGCAAAGGAGCAAAACATGATTAACGAGAATATGCAACGTTTAGGAAGCAAGCGGTCGGTGATCCGCGAGCTGTTCGAATACGGCAACGCCCGTGCCGAAGCGATCGGGCGGGAGAACGTGTTCGACTTTTCGCTCGGCAATCCCAGCGTGCCCGCGCCCGACCTCGTACGGGAGGAAATCGCGCGCCTGCTCGAAGAGTTGCCCGCGCAAACGTTGCACGGGTACACCTCGGCGGCGGGATTGCCCGAAGTGCGCGCGGCGGTCGCTGAATACATAAACGCGGCGTTCGGCGTACCCGTGTCCGCGGATACGGTATATATGACGTGCGGGGCGGCGGCTTCGCTTACGATTTTGTTGCACGCGCTCTGCGAAGCTGGCGACGAGTTCGTAGCAATCACGCCCTGCTTTCCCGAATACAAGGTGTTCGTAGAAGGGGCCGGCGGCGTGCTCAAAGAGGCGCGCGCGGACGAAGCGTTTCACCTTGATCTTGCGGCTTTGGAAGCGGCGATCACGTCGCAGACCAAAGCGGTGATCGTCAATTCCCCCAACAATCCCACGGGCGTCGTGTACGACGAAGCAGAGCTGACCGCGCTTGCGACGCTCCTGCAAAACAAGAGCGCGGAATACGGTAGGCCGATCGTGCTGATTGCCGACGAACCTTATCGCGAATTGACTTACGGCGCGCAGGTGCCTTATCCGATGGCGTACTATGCGAATACGGCGGTGTGCTATTCTTTTTCGAAATCGCTTTCGCTTGCGGGCGAGCGGATCGGTTATATTGCGATTCATCCCGACTGCGCGCAGGCGAAGGAACTGTTCGCTGCGGTATGCGGCGCGGGCAGAAGTTTGGGCTACGTGTGCGCGCCCGCGCTATTCCAACGGGTTTGCGCAAAGTGTCTGGGGCAGTCGAGCGACGTAGGCGCGTATAAAGAAAACAGAGATCTGCTCTACCGTACGTTGACCGAAGCGGGGTTCGAGTGCGTTCTGCCGGAGGGGGCGTTTTATCTGTTTATGAAGTCGCCGATCCCCGACGCGGTGAAATTCTGCGAACTGGCGAAAAAACACGAACTGTTGCTCGTGCCTTCGGATACCTTCGGGATCGAAGGCTACGTGCGTATTTCGTACTGTGTGGAAAAAGATATCATCGTGCGTAGTTTGCCCGCCTTCCGCAAACTTGCGGGCGAAACGATATTGCTGTGAGTTAACGTAAAAAGCCGCCGACGCATTACGGTAATTCCCATAGGGAATTTAATAAAACGCAAATAAAAAGATTTAGGCATAGCGTTAAGCTGTGCCTTTTCTGTACTTTTTTTCGTGGACGAACTAGGCTACGAGTAGCCTAGTGAGATATAGATATGCTTTATATTTCCCGCAAAATTCAATCGGTTGCGTTCTTTCATTTTTCGTGCTATAATGATTGTACGATAAACAGTAATTTAGCTTACAATTATAATCAGAGTATTTAAGGACAACATTGTTTTCATACACATATAATGGAGTATGGAAATTTTGATTAAAATTAAAAAGAAACTGCTTGTTAAAATAATCGTTGTAATCAGCGTTATTTTATTTATAGTAGCCTTTGGCGTTTTGAGCCCGACGTTCGGAAACAAAATCACAAGAGTTTCCTACACTACGCAAAATAATTCATCTATCGGGCGGATTAATCTTAATTTTGAAATTCATACTCATAAGGGTTTTGTGTTCAAAGAGGGTAACGTTACGGTCAAATATACAACGGAACAAGGAACGTTTGAAGATATAATTGATGTTGAATATTATAAAGTACAAAAATTTTATTATGGCAACTATTCCGATTTTAGGGTAGAGATTAAAGTCAATTCGTACCGCGTTACAGGATATGCAAAGTATATTGTGCCTGCGGTAATAATGTACTTGATATCAGGTGCAGGTATGGTGTATTGTATTTATTATTGGGTGCATAACCGAAATGATAACAATAATGGCGAGCAATAAAATCGCCGGTTTTTGATTTAGGTGCAAGGCTAAAACGGCTCTTATTTTTTTGTCTTGATATTAATAATACTACTATAAATTTCAATTTGTCTTTCTAAATAGTTTGTAGTAAAAAGTTCTCGAACATATTGTTCGAGAACTTTTGTCCTCGCTTGAAAGTATAACTCTTAAAAATTTAGTATTTAATTTCCTATGAGAAGTGCACATTTGCGTCGGCGTCTTTTTATGTGGGTTCAATCGTCTTTCAAACAGAGAATATACGCGGGATCTGCGTTTAAAACCGCGCAAAGATTTGCAAACGTTTCGAACGAGAGCATCGCCCGACCCGAAATATACTGCGCGATGGATTGTTGAATGACGCCTGTTTGTTCGGCAAGTTCTTTTTGGGTAAACGGACTTGTTTGAATTTCGTGAACCAAACGCTCTCTGATTTGGTGTGATTGAATCATCTTTTTTCTCCGTAAAATTGTTTTATTTCAGCCGTCGGGAATGCGAAATTTCAGGATTTTCAATGATTACGTTAAATCAACGAAAAAGTCATCGAAAGAAACTTCAAAAATATCTTTTAATGCAATCAATTCGCTGACTTTTATGTTCATACGGTTTGTTTCTATTTTCGCGTACGTACACTTGGAAATGGAAATGCCGAGTAATTGCAGTTTTGCGATAACGTCGTTTTGCGTGTACTTTTTTGCTCTTCGGAGCATTTGAATATTTTTGCCGAAATCGAGATCAGGGCGGATTTTGCATATCTGATAAATTCCTTATAACGAATATTTTTATTTGATTTTACATTAAAAACCTGCTAAAAAGTTTCGCAATAAGGAATTTTTTTGGAGAGCGCTTATGGAAAACAAAAAACGTTATATTCGCCGAAATTGCTCCTTTAAGCGCATAGAAAAAAACAACCTCCGCATAATGAAAATATACGGAGGATTTTTTATGAAAGCTACGGGAATCGTGAGAAGAATCGACGAACTCGGCAGAGTGGTAATTCCCAAAGAAATCAGACGCACGCTGCGCATCCGCGAGGGGGATCCGCTGGAACTCTTTACCGACCGCGACGAGCTGATGCTCAAAAAGTATTCGCCGATCGCTTCGGTCGAACGGTTTGCGGAAGGCACGGCGAAATCGCTCAACGAACAGAGCGGCTGCCTTGCCGCGATCTGCGATACCGATTCCGTACTCAGCGCGTACGGAACGGGCAAAAAATCGCTGCTCGGCAAAACGGTATCCGCAAAGATCGGCGAAGTAATGACTTCCCGCCGAAGCTATCTTGCCAACAAGGCGGAAAGCGGCGACGTGCTTCCCGTGACCGAAGATTCGGAAGGGGAGTTCACGGCGCAGATCGTCGTGCCGATCGTGGCGAACGGCGACTGTCTCGGCGCGGTGATTCTGCTCTCTTCGGAAGAGGGCGCGGTACTCGAATCTTCGGCGGTAAAGCTTGCCCGTCTTACGGCGGACATCATTGCCAACCAGTTCGAATAAGCGGATTGCGGACATGCTACGGTCAGGCGACCGCCTGACTACATAATGAAGCACGGGAAATTTTTGAAAAACGTGGCGGTCATCTCCGCGGGCGGGCTTGCCGCAAAGGCGCTCGGCGCGCTGTACCGCATTCCCCTCGTGGGGCTTTTGGGAGGGTACGGAATCGGTTTGTATCAGATGGCGTACCCGCTTTTTTGCGTCGTGCTCACGTTTTCTTCGGCGGGCATTCCCTCGGCGTTTTCCCGTATCATTGCAAAGGAAACCGCCGAAGGCAGGCAGAGCGGGGAAACGGTAAAAACCGCTCTGAAAATGTTCGCGCTTCTGGGGCTGTGCGGAACTTTGCTCATGTGTCTGTTCGCGCCCTACATGAGCGGCTGGCAGGGGGAGGAAAATCTGTTGCCCTGCTATCTCGCGCTGGCGCCGTCGGTATTTTTCGTTTCGCTCATCGCCGTGTTCCGCGGCTATTTTCAGGGCAAAAACGACATGCTCCCCACGGCGTGTTCGGAAGTCGTCGAACAGATTTTCAAGGCGGGCGCGGGGTTGTTTTTCGCAATAAGGTTTTCCGCCGAGCCCGCGCGCGCAGTCATGTATACGTTGCTTGCGGTCACGGTAAGCGAAGCCGCCGCGGCGATATATCTGTATGCTCGTTACCGCGGCGAACCGCGCAGGAAAAGCCTTTGCGCGTTCCGTCCTTCCGGCGGCGAAATTCTGCATTCTGCGTTTCCCGTAATGGTGAGCGCCGCGTTGCTCCCCCTTTCGCAGACGGTAGACAGCGTGCTCATCGTCCGTTTGCTTTCGGGATACAGTACGCGAGCGGTCTCTTTATACGGGCTGTTTACGGGGGGCGCGGTGGCGCTCGTCAATCTTCCCGCTTCGCTGTGTTACGGGCTTGCGGCGGCTTCCGTTCCCGCCGTTTCCGCGTGCTTTGCGCGCGGGGAAGAGGAGGAGGGGCGCACCCGCGCGATGTACGCGCTCGTTCTTACCTTGGCGCTTGCTTTGCCCTGCGCGCTCGGTTTGTTTTTCTTTGCCCGCCCGATTACGGCGATTCTGTATTCGTCGCTGAATGCGGAAGACGCCGCGCTGCTCGTACGGCTCATTCGGCTTTCCTCCGTTTCGGCGGTGACGCTTGCGGGCGTGGATACGCTCGCGGCGTGTCTTACGGGCATGGACCGCGCCAAATACGCTGCGTTTTCCATGCTGCTTGCCGTGCTCGTCAAGTTTGCGCTGCAATGGCTGCTCGTGAGCAATCCCGCGCTCTCCGTCGGTGGGGCGGCAATCGCCTCCAACGCGTGTTATCTGGTTGCTTTTTCCCTCGATTTGTTTTATACTGTAAGACGAACGAAAAAAAGCAAGAGGGCGAAACATGATCACGATCGTCGGTTTGGGAACGGAAAAAGGAGATTTAACGCGGCGCGGAGAAGAGGCGATCCGGAGGGCGGACAAAGTATTGCTCCGCACGGCGAAGCTTCCGTCCGCTGAGAGCGTAACGCAAGCGGGGATTCCCTTCGAATCGCTCGACGGCTTGTACGAAAAGAGCCGCAGTTGGGATACGTTTACGCGCAACGCCGTGCGTGAAATCAAGGCGCGGGCAAAGGGCGTGAATCTTTGCTATTGCGTCGACGGCGGCGTTTGCGAGGATCGCGTGGCGGGCATTCTGCTTGCGGAGGGTGCGGAAGCGATCGAAGGCGCGTGCAAGAGTACTACGGCGGCGGCAAAAGCAGGCGTTACCTGCGCGTTTGCCGCCATTTCGGCTTACGAGGTCGGCGAACGAAAATTAACGCTTCCCCTCGTCGTGTACGATATCGACGACCGCATGCTCATGAGCGACGTAAAATTGATTTTAACCGAACGGTTCGGCGACGGCGCGCCCGCGTGTTTCGTTTCGGGCGGCACGGCAAAGCGGATTTTGCTTTGCGAAGCGGATCGGCAGAACGATTACGGCGAACGCACCGCGCTCGTCGTGTACGACGCGCCGCTGTTGGAACGCAAACGCTTCGACCTCGAAGATTTCATGGAAATTTTGCGCCGTCTGCGCGCGCCCGACGGCTGTCCTTGGGACAGGGTGCAGACGCACGAAAGCATTCGCATCAACGCGATCGAAGAAACGTACGAACTGGTGGACGCAATCGATTGCGACGATCCCGAAAAGATGTGCGAAGAGGCGGGCGACGTGATCATGCAGGCGGCGTTTCATACGCTGATCGAAGAGGAGCGGGGCAACTTCACGCTGACGGACGTGCTCAGCGGCGTGTGCGAAAAACTCATTACCCGCCACACGCACGTGTTCGGGCAGGACAAGGCGGCGGGCGCGGACGGCGCGCTCTCTGTCTGGGAAAAGAACAAGATGACCGAAAAGCACCAGCAGACCTATTCGGATGCGGTGAACGACGTGCCGCAGTGTTTCCCCGCATTGCTTCGCGCGCAGAAAATCTGCAAGCGCATGTCGAAAGGGGGCTGGAATGGCGACGGCTGGGAAGCGCTTGAAAATAAACTTTCGAAAGGGCTGAAAGCGTTGCGCGCCGCGCAGGAACGGGGGGATCGGAAGCGGATTGCGGAAGAACTCGGCAGCGTGCTTATGACGGTTGTGCGGCTTGCGCGTTTGCTCGGCGCGGATGCGGAACAGGCTCTGCTCGACGCCGTGAAAAAAGCAACGGCGCGCTTCAACGCCTGGGAAGAACTCGTGCTTGCCGACGGCAAAGACGGCAACGCGCTTTCGCCCGAAGAGCGGCAGTTTTATTACGAAAAGGCGAAAGAACATGTTTCCGAAAGTTGAAATTGCGGGCATGGTGTGCCCGAATAACGTATTTCTGGCGCCGCTTGCGGGATATACGAATTACCCGTTCCGCGAACTGTGCCGTCGTTTGGGCGCAGGGCTGACGTTTACCGAAATGGTGAGCTGCAAGGGGCTTTTGTACGGCAGCGAGGAAACGAAGAAACTCTTGTACTGCGGAAGCGAATCGCCGAAGGCGGCGCAGATCTTCGGGAACGATCCCGCAATCATGCGCGCGGCGTGCGAGGGAGAGGCGCTCGCGCCGTTTGATCTCATCGATATCAATATGGGCTGTCCGATGCCCAAAATCGTAAAAAACGGCGAGGGGAGCGCGCTCATGGAAAATCTTCCGCTTGCCGAAAAAGTGATCGCGGAATGCGCGAAGAGCGGAAAGCGGATTTCCGTCAAATTCCGCACGGGCATTGCGGAAGCGCATAAGTTTACGGCAGAGTTTGCGAAGCTGTGCGAGGGGGCGGGCGCCTGCATGATAACGGTGCACGGCAGAACGCGCGAAAAGATTTACGCGGGCGCGCCCGACTGCCGCGAAATCGCCGCGGCGAAGAACGCCGTGCAAATTCCCGTGATCGCAAACGGCGGAATCTGGTCTGCGCGCGAAGCGGAGGAAATGCTCGACCGCACGGGCGCCGACGGGGTGATGATCGCGCGCGCGGCGCTCTACCGCCCGCAGATTTTTGCGGACTGCGCTGGCATCGAAACGCCTCCGATCAAAGATTTGTTCCTGCGGCAATTGCGCGAAACGCAGGCGTTGCTCGGCGAACGGTTTGCGCTCGTGTTTATGCGCAAAATGGCGGCGTTTTACGTGAAAGGGAAAACGGGCGCAACGGAATCGAAGCGGAAGTTTTTTTCGGCGCAGACGGTGGCGGAGGTTGCCGCGCTTGCCGAAGAAGCGTTTAAGGAAGACGCTTAAATGATTCGGAATATCTTAACGGCGCGTACGGCAAAATACGCGCCGTTTTTTGCGTTTTTTGCAAGGAAATCATAAAAATCCGCTGTACATTTTTTGTCGTCTGTGGTATAATAAACCTATATATTTTGTCGTGCGCGCACGCGCGTGCGCGTGGAGGTAATATGGCGGAAAAAGTAGAGGGCGTTTACGGCGCGGAACAAATTCAGGTTCTCGACGGGTTGGAACACATCCGTAAGCGTCCCGGCATGTATATCAGCTCGACGGACGAGCGCGGACTGCACCACCTCGTAAGCGAGGTCGTGGATAACTCGATCGACGAAGCTTTGGCGGGCTATTGTACGCACATCGAAGTCACCGTGAACAAAGACGGCTCCTGCACGGTCGAAGACAACGGGCGCGGCATTCCCACGGCGATTCACCCCAAAGAGGGCGTTTCGACGGTGGAAGTCGTTTTCACCAAAGTCAACGCGGGCGGAAAGTTCGGCGGCGATTCGGGCTATAAAGTTTCGAGCGGTTTGCACGGCGTGGGCGTGAAGGCGGTGAACGCGCTTTCGGAATGGCTGGAAGCGGAAGTGTCGCAAAACGGCCACGTATACAAACAGGTTTACAACCGCGGCGTGCCGCAGCGCGCTTTGCAGATCGTCGGCGATACCGATCGCACGGGCACGAAAGTCACTTTCTTCCCCGACGCGGAAATCTTCGAAACCATCGTCTTTAAATACGAAACGCTCAAAGTGCGGCTCAAAGAGCTTGCGTTCCTCAACAAGGGGCTTACGATCACCCTTACCGATCTGCGCGGCGAAAGCGAACGGCGCGACAGTTTCTGCTACGAGGGCGGTATCCGCGAACTCGTCGAGGAAATCAACAAGGGCAATCAGACGCTTTTCCCCGAACCGCTTTATTTCGAGGCGCAGGAGGGAACGACGGTCTGCGAAATTGCCTTGCAATATAACGAGAGCTATAACGAAGTCATCTATTCGTACGCAAATAACGTAAACACGATCGACGGCGGCACGCACATCGACGGGTTGAAACTCGCGCTCACCAAAGTGATCAACGACGCGGGCAAACGGCTCAACGTGTTGAAGGAGAGCGACAAACTTACGGGCGAGGACGTGCGCGAGGGAATTACGGCGGTCGTTTCGGTAAAACTCGAAAACGCGCAGTTCGAATCGCAGACGAAGGACAAACTCAACAACAGTTTCATTCGCCCTTTCGTGAGCAAGTGCGTATCCGAACGCTTCGGCACGTACATCGAAGAACATCCCGCCGAGGCGCGCGAGCTGGTGCTCCGTTGCATTACGGCGCAAAAGGCGCGCGACGCGGCGCGCAGCGCGCGCGAACTTACCCGCCGCAAGGGAATTCTGGAAAGCACCACTCTCCCCGGTAAACTTGCCGACTGTTCGGACAAGCGTTCCGAACTCTGCGAAATTTACATCGTAGAGGGCGACTCGGCAGGCGGAACCGCAAAGCAGGGACGGGACAGAAGATTCCAGGCGATCCTTCCGCTCCGCGGTAAAATACTTAACGTGGAAAAAGTACGGCTCAACCGCGTGCTCGAAAACAACGAAATCAAGGCGATGATCACGGCGTTCGGCTGCGGCATTCTCGACGATTTCGACGAGAGCAAACTCCGTTACGACCGCATCATTTCCATGACGGATGCCGACGTAGACGGCGCGCACATCCGTATCCTTTTGCTCACCTTCCTGTTCCGTTATATGCGTCCGCTCATCGAACACGGGCACGTATACTCCGCCATGCCCCCCTTGTACAAGGCGAGCGTGAAGGGCAAAGAGGACGTGTACCTCTATTCCGAGGAAGAAAAAGTCGCCTACGACGCGCTGAACAATAACAAGGTGGAATACCAACGCTACAAAGGTCTGGGCGAAATGAGTACCGAACAGCTGTGGGAAACCACCATGAATCCCGCGACGCGCACCCTCATCAAAGTGCGCATGCAGGACGCGGTGGAAGCGGACAAAATGTTTACCATTCTCATGGGCGAAAGCCCCGCGCTGCGCCGTCAGTTCATCGAAGAGAACGCGACGCTCGTAAAAGATTTAGACGTATAAGGAGGATTCGGCAATGGCGAAAAAAGAAACGAGCCCCGAGCTCACCGAAGAATTTAAGAAAACGCTTGCAATGACCAAAATCCTCGACGTAGAGGTAAACGACGAATTAAAGAAGTCCTTCATCTCGTATGCAATGGCGGTCAACAAATCGCGCGCCATTCCCGACGTGCGCGACGGATTAAAGCCCGTTCACCGCAGAATTTTATTCGCGATGCACGAAATGGGTCTGTACAACGAAAAGGCGTACCGCAAGTGCGCGCGTATCGTCGGCGACGTTTTGGGTAAATATCACCCGCACGGCGACTCCTCGGTCTACGACGCGCTCGTGCGTTTGGCGCAGGACTTTTCGATCAACTTCCCGCTTGTAGACGGGCACGGTAACTTCGGTTCGGTGGACGGCGATCCGCCCGCGGCAATGCGTTATACCGAAGCGCGTCTGACGAAGCTGGCGGCGGAAATGTTGCGCGATCTCGATAAAGAGACGGTGGATTTCTTCCCCAACTTCGACGGCAACGAAACGGAGCCCGCCGTTCTTCCGGCGCGTTTCCCCAACCTGCTCGTAAACGGTTCGGATGGGATCGCCGTCGGTATGGCGACGAACATCCCGCCCCACAACCTTGCCGAAGTGATCGACGGCACGATCGCCATGATCGACAATCCCGAAATTTCGGTGGACGAACTCATGGCGTACGTTCCCGCGCCCGATTTCCCTACGGGCGGAATCATCATGGGCAGAAGCGGAATCCGCAAGGCGTACCGCACGGGGCAGGGCAGTATCGTGATCCGCTCCAAATGCGAGATCGAAGAACACGGCACGGGCGGAAACGTGCGTTCCCGCATCGTGGTTACGGAAATCCCTTATCAGGTCAACAAAGCGCAGCTCATCGAAACGATCGCGAACATGGTACGCGACAAACGGCTGGAAGGCATTTCGGATATCCGCGAAGAATCGGGCAGAGAGGGCTTGCGCATCGTCATCGAATGCAAGAAGGACGCCAACGCGCAGGTCGTTTTGAATTCGCTGTACAAGCACACCAACCTGCAGATTTCCGACGGGATCATTCTGCTTGCGCTCGTCGAAAACGGTACCGAACCCAAGGTGCTCAATCTGCGCGAAATCTTGACGCATTATCTGGCGCACCAAAAAGAAATCATCGTGCGCCGCACCCGCTTCGAACTGCAAAAGACGGAAGAACGCGCGCACATCATCGAAGGGCTCGTGCTCGCGCTTGCGAATATTGATGAAGTAATCCGGATCATCAAAATTTCCAAAGACAAGGTGGAAGCGACCGCCAAACTCACGCAGGCGTTCGAACTTTCGGAAAAGCAGGCAAACGCGATTCTCGAAATGCGGTTGCAGCGGCTTACTTCGCTCGAAGTGGAAAAGCTCAAAGACGAACTCGAAGCGCTGCATGCGACGATCGCCGATTTGAAAGATATTCTCGCCAACGAATGGCGTGTGATGGAAATTATCAAAAACGACCTCATTGCCATTAAGGCAAAATATCCTTCCGAACGCAGGACGGAAATTTCCGTAGATTACGGCGCAATCGAAGACGAGGATCTGATCGACGAAGAGGACGTCGTAATTTCGATGACGCACGGCGGATACATCAAACGCTATCCCGTCGCCGAATACCGCGCGCAACACCGCGGGGGCGTGGGAATTACCGCGCACCGTCCCAAAGAGGACGATTTCATCGAAGAGATGTTCGTCTGCTCCACGCATCAGCCGATTCTGCTGTTTTCGAACTTCGGGAAGGTGTATTCCATCAAGGGATACGAAATTCCCGAAGCCAACCGTACGGCGCGCGGGCGTGCGATCGTCAACATCGTGCAGCTTAACCCCGGCGAAAAAATCACCACGATTTTGCCCGTACTCGATAACGAGGAAGGCTATCTCGTGATGGCAACCAAGAACGGCGTGATCAAAAAGACGAAGAAAAAAGAATTCGACCGTATCATGCGCAGCGGCAAAATCGCGATCAAGATCAACGAAGACGACGAGCTGATTTCCGTGCATTTTGCAAAGGCGGGCGAAGAGATCATCGTGGCAAGCCGCTTCGGGAAATGTATCCGCTTCAAAGAAAGCGACGTCCGCCCGATGGGGCGGGATACCGTCGGCGTGCGCGCGATCCGTCTGCGCGGCGGAGACAGAGTCGTGGACATGCTGGTGCTTAAAGAGGGATTCGATATTCTTACCGTTTCCGAAAACGGTTACGGCAAACGCACCGATCCCGTCGATTACCGCCTGCAATCGCGCGGCGGCATGGGCATCAAGGCGGGCGTGTTCAACGAAAAGACGGGTCTGCTCGTGAACATGAAACTCGTGACCGACGAGAACGACGTCATGCTCGTCACTTCGGCGGGAATCATCATTCGCATGCACGCCGAAACCATTTCGCAGATCGGCAGGAACACGCGCGGCGTGCGGCTGATGAACGTGCGCGGCGGCGTCGTTGCAACGGTTGCCGTTACCGAAAAGGACGAGGAAGCGGAGGTCGCCGCGCCCGAAGAGACGGCGGCGGATCTTTCGCCGGAAGAGTTGGCTTCGCAGCCCGATCCCGAAGAAATCGAACAGACTGAAGAGATCGAAGAAGATACCCAATCGTTTTCCGAAGAAGAATAAAAATCAAAAAGGATTTGCTTTGGCAAATCCTTTTTTTTAACGGTTGTTTTTCGTTCCGCTTGATTTTCGGGCATGGCTGTGGTACAATAAAAACATGGTGCAGTTTCTAAACAAATCCCGCGTTTTAAACGGAAATATCATCAAACTGATTGCCGCCGTGGCGATGGTGTTCGACCACGCGGGGTTTTTGTTTTTCCCTTACGAAACGGGGATGCGCGCAATCGGCAGAATCGCCATGCCGCTGTTTGCGTTCTTTCTTGCCGAAGGCTGCCGTTATACGAGAAACAAGTTCCGCCATTTTGCAATGTTGTTTTTGCTGGCGTTCGTCTGCCAGGTCGTCGATTATATTGCGGAAGGCCGCCTTTATCTGACCATTCTTTTTACCTTTTCGATTTCGGTGCTTCTGATTTATTCGCTGCAATATTTCAAGAAAAAGCTGTTCGACGCGGAAGCGAAATTGTTCGATAAAATTCTTTCGGGGTTGCTCTTTTGCGCGCTCGTAGCGGGCGTTTGGTTCGTGAACGCGATCAAGCGGATCAACGGGAATCCGTTTGCGATCGATTACGGCTTCTGGGGCTGCATGCTGCCCGTGTTCGCTTCGCTGTTTGATTTCCGCGGAATCGATCTGCCCGAAAAGGCGCGTTTTCTCGACGGTTATTATTTAAAAGTCGGGGCGTTCGCCGTCGGACTGTTGCTGACGTGTCTGTTCCCGACAAGCCGCTTGAACCACTGGTATTCTTTCCTTGCGCTTGCGCCCCTGCTGTTGTATAACGGACGGCGCGGAAAATACAATCTCAAATATTTTTTCTACGTCTTTTACCCCGCGCACCTCGTCCTGCTGTATCTGATTTCTCTTTGGGTGTGAATTGCCGTGACAACGATTCGAAACTATCAAAAAGAAGATTGCGAAGCGCTTGCCCGTCTGTTTTACGAAACGGTGCATACGGTCAATGCCGTGGACTACACTGCGCGGCAGCTCTGTGCCTGGGCAAAGCATGCCGACAGTCTGACGCGGCGGTCGCAGGATTTACTGCGTCAGCATACGGTGGTTGCCGAAACGGACGGCGAAATTTCGGGGTTCGGGAGCATTGACGGTTCGGGATATCTCGATTTGCTTTTCGTGCATAAAAATTTTCAGCGGCAGGGGATTGCAACCGCGCTGTGCAACGTTTTGGAAAAAGGATATCCTTCGGTCAGAACGCACGCTTCGATTACCGCAAAGCCCTTTTTCGAGCGGCGGGGTTACCTCGTGCTGAAAGCGCAGGAAGTCGAGCGTGACGGCGTGAAATTAAAGAACTTCGAAATGTTGAAAATACAAAATCCGTGCGGCGGCGCATGAGTTGATCAAATAAAAAAAGCTCCGAAACGTTCGTTTCGGAGCTTTTTCATTCTGCCGTTTTGGCGGGTTTCACTTTTACGCTGCCGCAAAGCACTTCGGCGTACGAATAGGAAGTTTTGCCCAAAAAACTTTTGTCGTTGGGGCGGACGGTAAACAGCGCGGGGTATACGCCGGAAAGTTCTCCGCAAAAGCGCATGACTTTGTTCCTGCCCAGATTCACCGTAACGTCCACTTGCCGTTGAAAATATTCCGCGATCGTCTTTTTCACTTGCGTGATGTTGTTGTTCGTCTTGATCATATTTCCATGATTGACCGATTTCCCGAAAAAAATACTCCGTTTCGACAAAGAAAGATTCGCATAATCCCGAATCGGGCGGCATAGAATACAGGGAAACCAAAATCGGGAGAGTGAATTTTATGGCGATAAACACGCAGACGGAGACTTTCCGCGGATACGGAAAGCTGGGGACGATGAACGCCCAGACGGCGGTGGAATGCCGCTTCGGGCAGGAAGTGGGAACGGTGCTTTCGGTGCATACGTCCGCCGTGCTCACGGGCGCGGAAGCGGGGAACGGCGAAGTGCGCTACTTCGGAAAGGCGCATTTTTCGCTCGTGTACGAAGATGCGGAAAAGCGGGTCTGCCGTGCGGAAAAAGGGGTGGAATTTACCGCGTCCGCCAAAAACGAAGCGTGTTTTCCCGCGCTTACGGCGCGCGCCGCGCTTTCGGTGGAAAACGTTTCGGTGCGCCGCGAGGGGGCGAGCGTATACGTCGCCGCGCTGCTGGGCGCGGATATCACGTTTTTCGGCGAACAGAACTTCGATTATCTTGCGGGCGGCGATCTGATCATGCGCCGCGAACCTTCCGACGTAATCACCGCGCACCTGTGCGGCGGCGCGGCGGAAACGGAAGACGAATTTGAAACGGAATTTATCGGCGACATTCTGCAACACGCGGAAACGGTGAACGTGACGGACATCGTATGCGAAACTGGGTTGCTGAATATCGAGGGCGAAATCAATTTGTGCGTGCTTGCGCTCAAAGGGGAAAACGCGCTCGTTTCCTTCGAACGGCTCGTGCCGTTCCGCATCGAAATCCCCTGCGACGAAGCGTCGTCGTGCTGCGGCGCGGAAGCGCGCGTTTCGGTGCTGAACGTTTCCATTCACGCCGATACCGACGAGGAGCGCGGCAAATGCAAACTCCGCGCCGAGTTCACGCTTTCCGCCGAGGGCTGCGTGTACGAAGAGGTTACGGTGGATACCGTGGCGGACGCCTTTTCGCCGCAGAGCGAAGTGTCCCTTCTGTTTACCGAAACGGCGTGCGGCGGCGCGGGCGAAACGAAGTGCCTGACCGAACGCATTTCCGGAAAGTGCGCGCTCTCTTCGCCCGTGGATTTTTCCGACGTGTTCCAGGCGGTCACGCTGCAACGCGCCGAAGCGAATCTGGTGCGCGCGGACGACGGCACGCGGATCGAAGGCGTGGCGATGGCGACCTTGCTCGTGCTGGGCGCGGACGGCGCGCACCGCGGGATCGAAATGAGTTTGCCGTTCTCGGTCGCGGCGCAGGCGGAACATTGCAACGTTTCGGTGTTGGTGTGCGGCATGTCCGCGCGGCAGAAGCAGGAAGGCGAAATCGAAGCCGAAGCTACGTTAAAGATCACCGTGTACGAAAAGCGGCTCGTAACGGCAAAATTCGTGACCTCTGCGGAAGAGGGCGCGGCGCTTCCCGTAAACGACAGCGCGGTGAGCGTGTACATCCCCCGCGCGGGCGACGGGCTCTGGGAGCTTTCGAAGAGTCTGAAAAAATCGCCCGAAGAAGTTTCGGCAAGCAATCCCGACGTCGAATTCCCCGTAAAGGAAGGTCAGCGGGTGATCGTTTACCGTAAAAAAACAATCAACGGCTGAAAGCCGAAGATGAAGTCGCCCCGCCGTTCGGCGGGGTTTTCTTTTCCGAAAAACTTGCAATCGCGCGTAAAATATGCTACAATGGCAACAATGAATACCGTACGGGGAAACGCTTACGCAAAACTCAATCTCACGCTCGATATCACGGGCGCGGAAGGGGGCTATCACCAACTCGATTCGCTCGTGACGACGATCGGTCTTTCGGACAGGATCGTGATCAAAAAGCGCAAGGATCAACTCGTGAGCGTCGCCATGCACGGCATGAACAGCGAGGGGATTCCCCCCGAACGGAACAACGCGCAGCGCGCAGGCGAAAAATTCGTCGAACGGTTCGGTACGGCGGGCGCGGACGTTACGGTTTACAAAAATATTCCGCTCGGCGCGGGACTGGGCGGCTCTTCGGCGGACGCCGCGGGCGTGCTCAACGGCATGGCGAAACTGTACGGCGTAACCGACGGCGCGGCGCTCAAATCGCTTGCCGACGAGCTGGGCAGCGATACGGGGTATCTTCTGCACGGCGGGCTTGCGCGGATGCGCGGGCGGGGCGATCGGGTGGAACGGTTTGATTCCGTGCCCGAAATGTATTTTCTCGTTCTGTGCCCCCAAAACGGCGTTTCCACGGCGGAATGCTACGCGGCTTACGACGGCTTGGGCAAACGCTACGCGCCCCGTACGCAAGAGGTTGCCGAGCTCCTGCAAAGCGGCAATCCGCAGTGGGCGGCGGGCGCGTTCGGGAACGATCTGTACGAAGCGGCGGCGACGCTGGAACCCGCGGTGCGGGAAGCGTTGCTGTCCCTAAAAGAATTATCGCCGAGCGGCGCGTGCATGACGGGCTCGGGCAGCGCGTGCTTCGCGCTGTTTCCGACTGCGGAACTGTGCGACTGGGCGAAGAGCCGTTACAAGGGGAAATGCCGCGCTTACACGGTCGCGGCGGTCGATCCCGCAAGCAAAAAAAATTTCGGAAATCCGTTCGTCCTACGCGAGGATGAAGGTATATAAAGGAGTATTATGGAAGAGCGCATCATCGATAACGAAAGAGAAATCAAAATCAAACGCAAGCGGGAGGGCGCGGACTACGTAGACGCGCTTGCAGAGGACGGCGCCGCCGAAGAAATCCCCGAAGAGGAACTCATTCTCGAATTGCCCGAAGGCGAGGAATACGACGAGGATTTGGTGGGGCTCACGCCGTCGCAGCTCAAAGAGGAACTCGCCCGCCGCGAAAAGGCGATGCGCGAAGCGCGCGAAGAGAGCAAAAAACTTACTGCCGCGGGCGCGGAACAACTGGGCGCGGAAGCGTACGGCGAGGCGGAAGATCTGTTCGCTCAGGCGGTGATGTACGATCCGGATAACGCGGAAGCCGGCAAGGGGCTGTGGCTTGCGCGTACGAAGAACTTTACCGACGACGAAGCGTTTTTTCAGGATACGAACGCAGAGGAGCTGAACGCGGCGAACGAAGAAGTGCGCGCTTACGTTTTGGAACAGGCGGGCGAGCGGCTGCGGGTCGACCGCGAAACGCTGCGCGCGGAGTGCGCGCCGCTCAAAGCGGAAGTAGAGGAAAGCCGCGCTTACCGTCGCGGATATTTTTCCGATCATAAAAAATATTATCTGGTGCGCTTCGGCGCGTGGCTGGGGCTGTTCGCCCTGCTCGTGCTCGGCGCGGGCATCAGCGCAAGCTTTATTTATTCCACGCGCGGCATTCTGCCCGTCGCGCTTACGGGCGGGTTCGGCGCGGCTGCGGCGCTTTCGCTCGTATTCGTCGTCGTGTTTTCGCGCAAGTTGCTCGTGGCTTCGCGGCTGTGCCGCGAAAACGAACGCCCCGCTTCCACCGAAACGGGCGCGCGGCTCGAATATTTAGAAGAACGGCTTCGCTGCCTTGATATCATTTTAGGCGAATAAAAATAAACGGCGCTCCCGCAGGGAGCGCTTTTTTTTGCGGAAAATTTTTACAACCGATTTTTCAAAAAGGTATTTACTTATCGGGAATTATGCGTTATAATGGCGTTGGAAAATGATTGCGGGATAAATCCCCGCGGATAGGAGGAAAAAAGATTATGGAACTCATTCACACAGGCACGGGTAAAAAACTGTACCGCGACGAAGATCGTCTTGTAAAGTCGTTTGACGAAACGTACTCCAAGGCAGATATTCTGAACGAAGCGCTCAATCAGGCGCGCGTGGAAACGACTTCGCTGAACATTCCCAAAGTACTCGGCGTTTCGGTCGTGGACGGGAAGTGGTCGCTCATCTGGGAGTATATCGAGGGCGAAACGCTCGAATCGCTCATGGCGAAGCACCCCGAAAAAACGGACGAATATCTCGATTTCTTCGTGGAACTGCAAATTCAGATGAGCAAAGAAAAAGTGCCGCTTTTGGGACATCTGCGCGATAAAATGCACGCGAAAATTTCGGCAAGTTCGTACCCCGCGACGCTGCGCTACGATCTGCACGTGCGGCTCGACGGGCTTCCCCGCCACAAAAAGTTGTGCCACGGCGATTTCCAGCCCAGCAACGTGATTATCAAAGAGGACGGCACGCCGTATATCATCGACTGGTCGCACGCCACGCAGGGCAACGGTTCGGCGGACGCGGCGCGCACGTATCTGATTTTCAAATTACAGGGCAGGGACGAGATCGCGGAAAAATACATGAAACTCTTCTGCGCGAAAACGGATACGGCGATTCAGTACGTACAGCGCATTTTGCCGATCGTCGCGGCGTCGCAGTCGGTCAAGCGCAAACCCGAAGAACAGGAATTCCTGAACAAGTGGGTAAACGTTTGCGACTGGCAGTAAATCGCTTAAAATATAAAAACGGGCGTTCGCCCGTTTTTTATTTGTCTTTTTTCACTTCTAAAATTTCGTCTGCAGAAGCGCCGATCGCCGAACACAACCGCGAAAAATTTGCCAGCGACGGTTGCGATTTCCCCGAACAGTATTGCGAAAGCGTCGGCGGTTTGATTCCGATTTCGGCTGCGATTTCGTTTTGCTTTTTGCCTCAACTCTTAATTTCTTTTTTAATATTCTCACTGATTCTTTCGTCAAGCGACTTTTCCATAGCCATATATTATTAGATATTAACTAATTTTAAATAAATATTAGGAAATGACTAATTTTTGCTTGACATATGATAAAATATAGACTATAATCATACTATCATCAAAATAGCCCGCGAGGGTGGGCGTGCGCGAACGGTACGGTTTGCTTTTTGTATAGAGTTCCTCTCTAAATTACTCACCATAATAGTAAACAAATTTGTAGGCTCGTATCTTTCGCGCATTGCTCGTATTTCGTCAACGGTTTTTCGAAAGCGTTGACTTTATTTTTTGTTGCGGGTATAATAAGGGCATGAACGCCTATCTCGATTATGCGGCGACGACGCCGCTCGACAAAGAAATCTTCGAAAAAATGCTGCCCTATCTGCGGGAAGAGTTCGGCAATCCCGACTCCCTGCACGCATACGGGCGGCGGGCGGCTTACGCCGTTGCTTGTGCGCGCGACCGCGTTGCGGCAACGCTCGGCGTGCTGCCGAACGAAGTCTATTTCACTTCGGGCGGAACGGAAGCGGACAACTGGGCGGTGCGCCGTATGGCGGAAGGGGGCGTATGCGCTTCTCCGATCGAACACGCCGCCGTGCTGCAAACCGCGGGCACGGTACACGGCAGTTGCGTTACGGCGGTCGGCGAAGACGGAATCGTTACGGCGGATCACGTTGCCGCCGCGCTCGAAGGCGCGCCCCAAGCGGGGCTTGCGTGCGTGATGGCGGTGAACAACGAAACGGGCTGTATTCAGCCGATCGAAGAAATTTCGGCGCTGTGCAAGGCGCGCGGCGTTCTCTTGTTTTCCGATTGCGTGCAGGCGGCGGCGACGCAGGATTTAAAGGCGCTGTGCCGCCGTGCGGACGGCGTTTCGCTCTCTTCCCACAAAATATACGGTCCCAAGGGCGCGGGCGCGCTCGTCGTAAAACAGGGCGTAAAACTGCGCCCCTTGCTCACGGGCGGCGAACAGGAGCGGGGCTTGCGCGGCGGAACGCTCAACGTTGCGGCGATCGTCGGCTTTTCGTACGCGCTCGAAGCGGCGCAGCGCACGCGCGAAGAATTTTGCCGTAAAACGCTTGCGCTCCGCACGCTGTTCGAAGAAGAAATCCGCTCGGCGCTCGGCGAAGCGGCGGAAATCGACGGCGAAAACCGCGCGCCCAATATATCGCATATCACCTTTCGGCAGGGCGGCGAATGGTTGCTGCACAGGCTGGATCTGTGCGGGATCGCCTGTTCGGGCGGGGCGGCGTGTTCGGCGCACAGCGCGCTCCCCTCGCACGTGATGCTTGCCATGAACCGCGGCGGCGCGGCGGGGAAGGGGGTGCGGTTTTCCTTCGGCAAACGAACGTGCGAAGAGGAAGTCCGTTACGCGGCGGCGCAACTGATTGCGCTTTTACGGGAATCGAAAAACTGAAATTCGGGCGGCTTTTTTCCTCGATCGGAAAAAAGCCGCCCGTTATCATATGATTTTTTTCATACTTCGTGTGCATTCGACAAAGGTTTTTTCTTCTAAAATCAAAATTTTCGGCATATGTTATGGTAGTCCGTCGGGAAGGCGGCGTAAAAAAATTACAATAAGTAAGAGGTGTGTTATGAACGAAGAACTCAATTATGCCGAAATGCTGGAAATTCCGGTAGAAACGGTTACGGTCAACCGCAAAGAGAAGAAGCGCCGCGCGCAGGAGCCGGAACCCGAACAGGAGCTGAGCGAACAGCTCGTGGAACAGGTGAACGACCGCATGGAGGACGCCGACCCCGCCTATGCCGAAAGCAGAACGATCGAGCGCGAGGCGAAACCCAAAAAGCGCAAACCCAAATTCGCGAAGGGATTTTTAATCGGCGAAGTCGTCGCCGTATGCGCGCTGTGCGCCGTCATCTTTTTAACCAACATCTTTATGACGGACAGCGCGATCAACACGTTCGTACGCGGTCTGTTTGCGGGCAACGCTTCCGTAGCCGACACCAGAACGTATTCCGACTTTAAACTTTCCCCCGTGGTGAACGCGTACGTCGACGCCGATATGACCGTTTCGGAAACGGGCGTGCTTTCCTTCACGGCGAAATGCTCCGTCTATCCTCCCTGCGAAGGCACGGTGACCGCGGTCAACGGCAATGAAACGACGGGCTACACCGTTTCTCTGAAACATTCGGATAGCTTCACCAGCATCGTGAGCGGCGTAGACACGGTATACTGCGCGGTGGGCGAAAAGGTGAAGAGCAACCTTCCGCTTGCTTATTCGGACGGCGAAAGCTCGGTGCGCGTGATGTTCTATTCCAACGACAGTCTGTTAAACTGCTATACGCTCGGCGATGGCGGCATTTCCTGGAGCTAAATTCAAATTCCGCATCCACCCGCTCTTCCTGCTCGTCGGGGTTCTCTCGGCGCTCACGGGAGAGCTTCTGCTTTTTCTCGCCGCCGCGCTTGCCGCCGTACAGCACGAATGCGCGCACGCTTTTGCGGCGCGGCGCTACGGGTTTTCGCTCGACTCTCTCGTACTCATGCCGTACGGGGCGGTCGTTTCGGGCGATATTTCGGGCATCGGGAAACGGCAGGAAGTTTGGGTTTTGCTTGCGGGCCCGCTCGCAAATGCGGCGACCGCCGTCTTCTTCGTCGCGCTCTGGTGGCTGTATCCCGAAACGTATCCTTATACCGACGTTGCGGCGTACATCTCTTTTTCTCTCTTCGCCGTCAACCTGCTGCCCGCCTATCCCTTGGACGGCGGCAGAATTTTAAAACGCCTGCTCTCTCCGCTCGGCGAAAAAAAATCCATGCTCGTATGCAGAATCGTAACCTTTGCAATCGCCGCGGGCGTGCTCGGTTACTTCGTTTACAGCTGTTTTCGCAAGCCCGCGTTTACGGCGCTCGCGTTCGGGATCATGCTGTGTGCGGGCGCGTTCGGGGGCGGCAGGTACGGCAGAATGACCTTCTCGCGCGAAAAAAGTTTTAAACGCGGGGTGGAAGAACGGCGCGTCGCCATTGCCGCCGACCGCCGTCTGCGCGACTGTCTAAAATACATGACGGAGGAAAAATACCTCGTTCTCGTACTCTACGAAAAGGGCGACTATCTGGGCGAGCTGACCGAAGAGGAATATCTCGCCGCGCTCGAAAAAGGGGATTACGCGCTTCCGCTCAAAGATTGTTTGCCCGACTTTGCCAAAGAGGCTTGAAAAACGCGCCGCGTTGTGTTACAATAAAAAAGCCCTCGTCGGGCGTTGGAAGGACAAATGAAGAAAGAATGGTTTTTCGACCGTTTCTGCGGCGCCGCGGTCGTGGCGTATGCGGAAGACGGCGCGCTCGCCGAACTCGGCGTGGAAAACGAAACCGAGGGAGAAACGCTCGGCAATATCTATAAGGGCAGGGTGGCGAATGTCGTTGCCGGCATGCAGGCGGCGTTCGTTTCGTGCGGAATGGATAAGAACTGCTATCTTCCGCTCAACGAGGGCGCGGCGCGCTTTTCCGCTTACGACGGCGAAGGCGGGGGCGGCGGGCTCTGTTTGAAAGAGGGCGACGAAGTGCTCGTGCAGGTGGAAAAGAACGCGCGCGGGAACAAGGGCGCGAAGGTCACTTGCGATCTTTCCTTCGTCGGGAAGAATCTCATCTTTTTGCCCCGCACCGATTTTTTGGGGATTTCCCGAAAGATTACCGACGAGGCCGTCCGCACGAAGCTGTTAAAGGAAGCCGACGCGCTGCGGGAGCGGGGGCAGGGGTTTATCATCCGCACGGCAGCGGAGAACGCGACCAAAAAGAAGCTGAAAGAGGAATCGGAATATTTGAAGCGGGTGTACCGAGCGACGCTGGAAGCGGCGGAGCGCGCTCCCGTCGGCACGGCGGTTTACCGTGAATGCGAACTCGCCGTAAAAGTCATGCGCGATTCGCTCGGCGGCGACGTTTCGGGAATCTACGTGGGCGATCGAGAACTTTACGATAAAATGCGCGCGCTCGCGCGGCTGCGCCCCGATCTGAACGAACGCAAGATCGTGCTTTACGAGGGCGCGCGGCACATGTTCGCGCAGTTCGGTCTTTCCGAACAGATTTACCGCCTTGCGGAAGCGCGCGTGCCGCTGGACAACGGCGGATATCTCGTGATCAACCGTACCGAGGCGATGACGGTGATCGACGTCAACACGGGCAAGTTCACGGGGGATTCCGATCTGGAAAGCACGGTTTTCGAAACGAATTTGCAGGCGGCGCGCGAAGTCGCGCGGCAGGTGCGTCTGCGGAATCTGGCGGGGATCGTCGCGGTGGATTTTATCGATATGACGCAGGAGGCGCACCGCACGGCGGTGGACGCCGAACTTGCGGGCGCGGTTGCCTCCGACAAGGCGAAGTGCCGCGTACTGCCGATGGGCGAACTCTGCGTTACGCTGTTCACGCGCAAACGCACGAATAACGATTTAATGGAATTGCTCTTAAAACCGTGCCCGCACTGCACGCGCGAGGGCTTCGTGCTCTCCGACAGGTATATGGCGATGCGCCTGCGCGGCGAAATCATGGAACGCTTTGCGAGCGGATACAACGCGGTCGTCATCGAACTCAACCGCGCGCTCATGAACAGCGTGCTTGCCGAACGTTATTTCGAACGGGAAGTGCGCGGCAGGTGGAAGGGCAAACGCATTTATATGGTGCCGCATTCGACGTGGCATACCGAAAAATTTACGATCCGCGGCGACAATGCCGAGGTGCTGTCCTTGCCCGACAACGCGCAAATTCTGTATTAAAAACAAAGCGCCCGACCGAAACGGTCGGGCGCTTTTTATCGTTTTGTTACGCGATCATGTCCTTCCAGGTTTTTTCGAATTTTTCTTCCGAATGCAACAGCTCTTCCGCAAGCTGTTTGATTTCGCAATCGGCGCAGTCACGGCTCATTTCGCCGATCGAAGATTTCAGCGCGGTAATGCCCATCACCGTGCCCTGCGTCATCATTTCCGCAATGTGCGCGCGGGAATTATCCTTCATCGTGTTCATTTTAATGCTGCTCCACATCATTGCCTTTTTGATCGGGCTCGGATTTTTCAGCGCGATGTTTTTATCTTTTGCGAGGATCGCCGCTCTTCCGCCGATCCGTTCGTACTCTTCGTGCTGGCGCAAAAGCTCTTCGCGCACGTCGGCATCTTCCGCTTCGGGCAGAATGTCCGAAATCGATTGCAGCGCAAGCTGGCAGTTACGGTGTACTTCTGCAAGTACTTCTTCGCTCTTTTTCAGTTCCATAAAAATTAACTCCTTTCCGGCAGTATGCGAAAGTTCCGCAAATATATGCAAAATACCGTGAAAAGCGCTTGACTTTTTACCGCAAGCATGATAAATTGAATGCTGAGCCGCTAAGGACGGGCATCCAAGTATTCGGTAAGAATCGCCTAAGCAACTTGCGAGACCTAACAGGAGGTATGTGCGAATGTACGCAATCATCGAAAACGGCGGAAAGCAGTATAAAGTTTCCGAAGGCGACGTCGTAAAGGTAGAAAAACTCCCCGCAGAAGTGGGCGCAGAAGTTTCTTTCAACGTCGTTCTGGTATCGGACGGTACTGCAGTGAAAGTCGGCAAAGAGGCAGCATCGGCAAAGGTTACGGCTACCGTTCAGGCGCAGGATAAGTTCAAGAAGATTATCGTCTTCAAGTATAAAGCGAAGAAGAACGTGCGCAAAAAGCAAGGCCACCGTCAGCCGTTCACCGCGGTAAAGATCGAAAAGATTTCGCTTTGACCGCAAGGGCAGCGTCGCCCGAAGAATTTTGAATAAGGAGTTACGAATATGATTTTTCTTGGATTATTCGCTCATAAAAAGGGAACGGGTTCTTCTCACAACGGCCGTGACAGCGAGGCGAAGCGCCTCGGCGTGAAACGGCAGGACGGGCAGGCTGTGCTCGCAGGTAGCATTATCGTCCGCCAGAGAGGCACGAAGATTCATCCCGGCAACAACGTAGGCATCGGCGGAGACGATACGCTCTTCGCGCTGAAAGACGGCGTTGTGAAGTTCGAGCGCAAGGGAAGAGACAAAAAACAAGTCAGCGTTTATTAAACGAACGAACGCGCGTTGCAAAGGCAAAAGCTTTTGCAACGCGTTTTTTTTCTTGCGGCGGGATCGTGCGAAAGGGAACGTTTTTCCTTCTTCGGGCATAGAATAAATCAGAAAAAATTTTTTTGAAAAAGTTGCCGAAACAAAAGAAAAACGCTTGCTATTTTACGCGGGATATGCTATATTATTCAAGCAAGTCGGAAGCTTAGCTCAGCCGGGAGAGCATCTGCCTTACAAGCAGAGGGTCATAGGTTCGATCCCTATAGCTTCCACCAATACAGTGCGGTTTGTTTATATGCGGGAATAGCTCAGTGGTAGAGCGTCACCTTGCCAAGGTGAATGTCGCGGGTTCGAGTCTCGTTTCCCGCTCCAA
>CAJUFY010000010.1 GCA_910586245.1 uncultured Christensenella sp.
AGCGTCACCTTGCCAAGGTGAATGTCGCGGGTTCGAGTCTCGTTTCCCGCTCCAATCAAACTTCCGCACTGTTTTTTTATGGCGCCATAGCCAAGTGGTAAGGCAAGGGTCTGCAAAACCCTGACTCCCCGGTTCAAATCCGGGTGGCGCCTCCAACGTTTAACGGCGTATAAAAAAAGACCGCATAAGTGGTCTTTTTTGTTTACCGTTTTTTAATCGGAAGGATTCATCAGATCGCACAATCGCATGAGCGCGTTCGAAACGGGGAAGGACGCCAGCACGATGCAAACGAGATACAGAATTTGCGTGAACGAAAATTCTACGTGGTTCCACGAATCGTACACGAGATTGCCGAGTACGGGGATGCACAGTACGACGATCGTAACGCCCAGCGAAAACGCGTATACCGCGCCGCGCAGGATGTTGAAGGGTTGCATGACGCGGAAGAGCATTACGAGTCCCGCAAGCGTCATGGCGAGCACGAACAGGGGGTTGATCAGCGCCTCTCCGCCTTCTTCCAGAACGATGCGCAGACTGCCGAACTGATCGGGCAGGAAGATCACGCCCAAATACACGGCGATTACGCTTAGAATCAAAGTGATTGCGCCAGGAATCGATCGCGATAGGACGTACGGAATAAATTTTCCGCGCACGCGGTCGGTGTTGGGCTGCAATGCGATAATACACGAGGGCACCGCGGCGATCAGTACTTCGAAGAGAAGCATGTTGTTCGTCTTGAAGAAGTACTGGCTGTTTACCGCGAAACAGAAGATGGAAAGCAAGGTCACGAACAGCGTTTTCATAATGTAGAGCGAAGCGCTCGATTTGATGTTGTTGATGACCCGCCGCCCTTCGTACACGACGGAGGGAAGGTTGAGGAAGTTGTTGTCCATCAGAACGAGGTGCGACACGTTGCGCGCCGCTTCGCTGCCCGAAGCGACGGAAACCGCGCAATCCGCTTCCTTCAAAGCAAGAATGTCGTTCACGCCGTCTCCCGTCATGGCGACGGTATTGCCTTGCTTCTTGATCGTTTTAACGAGAATGGCTTTCTGTTCGGGGGTGACCCGTCCGAATACGGTGTACTGTCCCGCGACGTTTTCCACTTCGATGTCGGTCAGTCCGTCGAGCGAGATGAATTTTTCGGCGTTTTTCACGCCTACCCGCCGCGCGACTTCCGAAACGGTTACGGGATTATCGCCCGAAATGATTTTAATGTCCACGTCGTTGTCGCGGAACCATTGAATGGTTTCGATCGCGTCGCTGCGGATGTTGTCTGCAAGCGTAATGATCGCCGCGGGACGGAACAGGGAGGGGAGCCTGTCGCCCGCAATCTGGCTGGGCGAGTATGCGAGAAGAAGCACGCGAAGCCCCGCCTGCGCGTATTGTTTTACGATTTTTTCGATTTTCGGGGGCATAGGCCGTAGCACGAATTCGGGCGCGCCCATGGCGTAAGTGCCCAGTTCCCCGAACGATACGGCGGAAAGCTTCCGCTTGCTTGAAAAGGGAATTTTTGCGGTGGGTTGCAGCGCGTTCGAATGCCCGAAGCGATTGTACAGCGCGATCGAAGTCTGGTTGTTATCGTCGAGGGCGGAGAGCATGCTGCCCATGATTTCGTCGAGCGAATGTTCGCTGAAACTGTTTAAAATCATGCAGTCGTTCACCGTCATCCGTCCGTCGGTAATCGTACCCGTTTTATCGAGGCAGAGCACGTTGACGCGCGCGAGCATTTCGAGGGAATACAAATCCTGTACGAGCGTATTCTTTTTCGCGAGCCGTTGCACGCCGATCGCCATTGCGAGCGAAGTGAGCAGTAAGAGTCCGGAGGGGATCATGCCGATGACGACCGCGCCTGTGAGCTGAATGGATTCGGACATGTTGCCGTCGAGCGCCGTCCAGTTGCGCCAGAACATCGCCGCCGCAACGAGCGGAATCAAGCAGCCGATCACGCGGATAAACAGACGGATGGAGTTCATGATCTCCGACCGCGGCTTTTTGTACTTTTTCGCTTTGGAAGTGAGGCTGTTGAGGTAAGTCGCCTTCCCCACTTTTTCCACGCGCACGCGGCACGCGCCGCTTGCGATAAAGGAGCCTGCGTACAGAAGTTCGTCTTCGGCTTTTTTCACGGGGACGGATTCGCCCGTCAGAAGCGATTCGTTGACTTCGACGTTGCCGTCGGCAAGTTTGCAGTCGGCGGGAACTTGTTGCCCCGCTTCCAAAAATACGACGTCGTCTACCACCAGTTCGCGCACGGGAATTTCCATTTTAATTCCCCCGCGAATGACTTTCGCCGTCGAAGAAATCAATACGGACAGTTTGTCGATTTTGCGCTTTGCGAGAATTTCCTGCAAAATCCCGATGAACAGGTTGGCGCCGAAAATGGCGACGAACAGGAACTGGGAAATACTCGCGTTGGCGTAGATGAGCGCCACGGCGACGAGTAAACAAAGCAAGTTGAAGAACGTGCACAAATTCCCTACGAAGATGCTCACGTACGATTTGCTGTATTTTTTATTGACGTCGTTGAACAGGAACTGGTTGAACCGCGTGTCGACCTGCTCTTCGCTCAGTCCTTCGTCCAGCTCCGGGGTAAACCGTTCCACTTCCGCTTCCGAGGGAATATGTTTCGCCTTTTTAAAACGCTTCATCACGTTTTTGCGGTTGGGGTTTTCGGCAGGGGTTGCCGTCGCTTTGCCTTCGAGCACGCGTGAAGAAAAGCGCTTCTCTTCCTGCGCTTTCGTTTCTTCCTGCTCTTCCGCGGGCGCGGCGGCGGGTTCTTCGTCCGTCTTTTTGATTCTGAAATGCGTTTTCATATTTTCCGCCTTCGATCGTCGTTTCGCTTTCTATTATACACGCGCGGCGGTGAAATGTCAAAACTTCCGCCCTGCTTTATCAATTTTTTCCGTGCGAAAACCGATCAGGACAAAGCAAAGCGTTGCAATTTTAAGGGAAAAGTTGTATAATCAAGAAAAAACAGGCAACAGAGGTAATCGTTATGATCGATATCGCGATTCTCCGCGCAGACCCCGACCGTGTCCGCGCGAACGTGAAAAAAAAGTTTCAGGACGGGAAACTGCCGCTCGTAGACGAAGCGCTTTCGCTGGATACGAAAAAGCGCGCGCTGCAACAGGAAGGGGACGCGCTGCGCGCCGCGCGGAACGCGCTGAGCAAACAGATCGGTCTGTTCATGAAAGAGAAAAAACTTGCGGAAGCGGAAGAAGCGAAAGCGCAGGTCAATGCAGACGCGGCGCGGCTTTCCGAAATCGAAAAAGAAACGGAAGAAGTCGCCGCAAAGCTGAACGCGGTTATGATGCGCATTCCCAACTTCATTTCGCAAGACACGCCGATCGGCAAAGACGATTCCCAGAACGTCGAAGGCAAACGCTTTTTGGAGCCCGCGGTTCCCGCGTTTGAAATTCCCTATCATCTCGATATTCTCGAAAAGCTGGACGGAATCGATATCGACAGCGCACGCCGTACGAGCGGACAGGGCTTTTACTATCTTACGGGCGACGTTGCCCGCCTGCATTCCGCCGTGCTGACCTATGCGCGCGATTTCATGATCAACAAGGGGTTCACTTACTGCATTCCGCCGTACATGATCCGTTCCTCCGTCGTTTCCGGCGTGATGAGCTTCGAAGAAATGGAAGGCATGATGTATAAGATCGAAGGGGAAGATCTGTATCTGATCGGGACGAGCGAGCATTCCATGATCGGCAGATTCATGAATACCACGCTGGACGAAAAAAAGCTTCCGCTCACGTTAACGAGTTATTCCCCCTGCTTCCGCAAAGAAAAGGGCGCGCACGGCATCGAAGAGCGGGGCATATACCGCATTCATCAGTTCGAAAAACAGGAAATGATCGTCGTCTGCAAACCTGAGGACAGCGAAGCATGGTACGAAAAAATGTGGAATTACACGGTGGAACTTTTCGTTTCGCTGGGGATTCCCGTGCGTACGCTGGAATGCTGCTCGGGCGATCTTGCCGATCTGAAATACCGTAGCGTAGACGTGGAGGCGTGGAGCCCCCGCCAGAAAAAATATTTCGAAGTGGGTTCCTGTTCCAATCTGACCGACGCGCAGGCGCGCCGTCTGGGCATCCGCTATAAATCGGAAAAGGGCACCGCGTTTGCGCATACGCTCAACAATACCGTGGTGGCGCCGCCGCGCATGCTCATCGCGTTCCTTGAAAACCATTTGCGCGCGGACGGCAGTGTGGAAATCCCTGCGGCGTTGCGTCCCTACATGGGCGGGCTCGAGGTAATCGACGTAAAGAACGCATGAAGTATCTTTTTTTCGATATCGAGTGCGCCTGCGTGTTTAAAAAAGTGGCGAAAATGTGCGCGTTCGGGTACGTGCTTACGGACGATCAATTTCAGGTGCTTGCGCGGGAAGAAATTCTGATCAATCCCAAAGGCAAGTTTCGCCTGACCGACCGAAAGGGACGGGAGGGCTTAGTGCTGCCCTACGAGTACGAAGATTTTAAAAAGTATCCGACTTTTCCGCAGGAATATCCGCGGATCAAAGCGCTGCTCGAAGACAAAGAAAATATCGTGTTCGGGCATGCGACGATCAACGACGTCAATTATCTGAACCTCGAAACAAAACGGTACAAGCTCCCTTCGATCAACTTTTCTTTTTACTGCACGCAGTTTTTTTACATGAACGTGATCGGGGATTATAAACGGCAGTACGGGTTGGGCGCGATGGCGGAAGAGCTGGGCGTGGAATTTACGCCGCACCGCGCCGTGGACGATGCGTACGCGACCATGCGGGTGTGCCAGGCGATTTGTGCGCGCGAAAATACGGACGTGCACGGGATCGTTTCCCGCCACGGAATCCGCGCGGGGCGCGCCGCGGACGGGAGGATCGTGCCGCTCTCTTCCAAAGGGCAGAAGGCGTATTTTACCGCGCGGGACGAACAGCGCGAAACGCGCGCCAAAGCCCGCGCGCAGTTCTACCGCGTCGTGAACAAAAACATGAACGGAAAGCGGAAAGAAGGTTCGCTCAGCGGAAAAATTTTTTGTTTTGCAAAGGATATCGAGGACGACGTTCCGATGTCCGTCGAACTCGTATCCGTCATTTTCGAATCGGGCGGGAAATATACTTCCCACCCGACCGAGTGCAACGTTTATATTGCCCGCGACGACAGCGGGGAACGCTATAAAGCGGCGATTCAAAACGGCGCGGCGTTCGTTCCGTTGGAAATGCTCACGCAGGCGTTGGAGCGCGTATGAATCTGCCCGAAGAATTTTTAAACAGAATGCGGGAAAGGCTGGGAGAAAGCTTTCCCGCCTTTTTACAGTCTTACCGCCGAACCCCCGTAAAAGGGGTGCGCGTAAATACGCTCAAACTTTCGGCGGAGCGCTTTGCGGAAGGGGCTCCTTTTCCGGTTACGCCCGTTCCGTGGGAGAAAAACGCGTTTTACGTCGAAGAGGCGAAAGCGGGCGGCTGGCTCGAACATGCCGCGGGGCTGTATTACTGCCAGGAACCTTCCGCAACCTCTGCGGTCGGGCTGGCACGATCCTGCAAGACGGAGCGCGTGCTCGATCTGTGCGCCGCGCCGGGAGGAAAGACCACGCAACTCGCCGCGCAGACGGCGGGCAAAGGCGTTCTGATCGCCAACGAAATCGACGCGGGCAGGGCAAAGATTCTGTCGCAGAACGTAGAACGGCTGGGCGTAAAAAACTGCGCCGTTACGAACGCGAAACCCGCGCAGATCGCCGCGCAGTTTCCCGAATATTTCGATCTCGTGCTTGTCGACGCGCCCTGTTCGGGCGAGGGCATGTTCTTAAAGGAGCCGGAAGCGATTCCGCACTGGAGCGTTGCTAACGTTGCGCTGTGCGCCGCGCGGCAGAAAGAAATTCTGGAAGAAGCGGCGAAGACGGTTGCGGGCGGCGGGCGGTTGCTCTATTCCACCTGCACGTTTGCCGAAGAAGAGGACGAGTGGCAGATCGAACGGTTTTTAAAGGATCACCCCGAATTTGCGTTGGCGGAAATGAAAAAAATTTATCCGCACGAACACGCGGGGGAAGGGCATTTCGCGGCGCTCTTGGAAAAGCGGGAGGGCGAACGGCGTAACGCCAAACCTTATCCCGTGCGGCGGAACTTGCAGGCGAATCGCGCGTTTGCCGCGTTTGCGGAAACCTTTTTCAAGAAAGAGATCAAAGGCGAGATCACGACGCTCGACGACGGCAGAATGTACCTCGTACCCGCGGGCATGCCCGCGATCGGCGCGCGCATTCTGCGGCTGGGCGTCGAACTGGGAGAGTTTGACGGGCGCATTTTCAAACCTGCGCACGCGCTTGCGATGAGCTTGCAACGCGCGGAGTGCGCAAAGTTCGTTTCGCTTTCGCGCGAAGAGGGCGAGCGATACCTGCGCGGAGAAACGTTTGCAACCCACTTGGAAAACGGTTGGTGCGTCGTCGGGTTCGGAGACTTCCCGCTCGGGCTCGGCAAAGCGGTAAACGGCGTTTTAAAAAATCATTGTCCGAAGGGGTTGCGGAAAAATTAACCGCTGTCGCGCTGGTTGCGCCGCATGCGCATCCAGTTATAAAAGCCGTACAAATCGTTCAGAAGAAACGCCGAAAAACAGACGATCATCGAAACGGATTCCGCGCTCTGTCGCACGGCGAGCGACCATAATACGATCAAAACGACGTCGTTGGCGGCGTATGCGAGCGCGTAAAAGGAACTGCGCCGCATTTGCAGATAGGCGGCAAGAAAACTCGTAAGTACGGAAAGCGTGCTCGCAATCAGGTTTGCGGTATTCAACGCTTGCAGAATAAAGTAAAACGCTGCCGTCACCGCGGCGGAAAGGAATACGAGAAAAAGATATTCTTTCCTTTTGAGGTCGTTGATTTTTACTTCGGTTTTCTTTCCCTGAAAAGGGTGGCGCAACCAGACGACGACCGTAGCGATTGCGATCGGCGCCGTCATGCCGAGGTAGGTGATCATTTCCCCGTAATAGCGGAACGCAAAGGAAATCGCGCCGTAAAACGCGGCGAATACGACGGACAAAATTTCGCCGATTACGTTTCCCTTGGCAACGAAGATGAGCGCGGTAACGCCGATCAGAGAGGCGGCGAGCGAAGCGTAATTGTTGTTTTTGCACAGAACGAAGCCGAGCGCCGTCGCCAAAACGGAACCGCCCCAAAGGCAGTATTCGAACGGCGTAATGCTTTTGAAAAAATTTTTGAAATACTGCACGAAAATCCTCCAAAAAAAAGGCATTCCGTTCGCATCTGCAAGACCTATCGATGCGAAGCGGAATGCCGTTGCATTCTCTGTACCCGGTGGCACTTTTCTATATTGTAACACGGGCGCGGGAAAAACGCAAGCAGTTCGTAAAAAAAAGCTCCGTAGAAGCGGAGCTTTTCATTTATTTAATCGTGGTAAGGATCGTTTTCATCCTCTGCGGGAGCTTCTTCCGGTTCTTCGGGTTCTTCTTCCGATTTTACGATTTTCAGTTTCGGCGCTTTTTGTTTGATCGGTTTATTCGCCGCGTTCTTTTTTCTGTTCTTCACGATTCTGCGGACGATCACCGCACCGATCGCGAACACCAGCGCGCCGACGAGAATGCCGGAGGAGAGCAACAGCCAGAAGTTCGTGTTCGAAGGCGTCGAATCGTCTTTGTCGTCATCCTTGTCGTTGCCGCCCAAATCGTCTTCGGGAACGTCTACGTCGTATGCCGAATAATCGACGAACTTTGCGTTTACGGGCGAACCCGTGAGCGTTCCGTTATCCTTATAAGAGAATCCTACGAGCAATTCTTCGTGTTCGGACTGTTTGTACGAACCGAAGGGGTTGCCCAGTTTGTCTTCGTCGAGCGATTCGTCGTAACGAACGAAGTTCTTCGAATCGTAGAACGTGAACGCGTAGTACAGCGCGTGCGTTGCGGGAAGGTTGTCGTCTTCGCCGAGGTAGCCTTCGTCGCCGGGGTTTTTCCCTTCGTTCAGCGCGTCCTTCGTCGCTTTCACCATGTCGCCGAGCAGGTTCTCGTAATCGGAAGAAGCGCTGGAAGACGCGTATGCGTCGAACATCACGTAGCTGTTTTTCGGAATCCCTTCGCCCGAAATCCAGTTTCCGTTTTCGTCCGTCTTGCACGTTCTTTCGCCCGCCCACACTTCGAGACGGTAACTCTTCGCCTGCGTGCCCGTGTGCAGATAGAAGGAAACTTCCACCCACTTGCCTGCGTTTTCGTCCGTGCCTTCCACAACGATGCAGTTTTCGTACTGCTTCATATCCGCGGGAGCGGCGTAACGCACGATGTCGCCTTCGGTGGGAAGGGGCGTAACGATCTGGCTGTATTTCTTCGTTTTCTTATCGTAGTAAGCGTAGTAGTCGTCGCCGTTCTTATAGAAAGCGACCGTATCGTTTGCCGTCACCAAATTTCCGCTTCCGTCCGTCGCCGTATCGTAAGCCGAAAGGTTCGCGTAGTATTTGCCGTCGTCTGCATTCGCTTTGGTGTAAAGTCCGTTGCTTTCGAGATAATACGCCGTATGCTCGCGCGCTTTGAAATCTTTGCTTGCAGGGTCTTTCGTGCAGATATTGCCGTTGTCGTCGTACCAGTAAGTGACTTTGGGCATCACGGGCGCAAGCGCGTCGTTGAAGCCTTTCTTTACGTCGGACGTGTCGATCAGATACACGTACGCTTTTGCGTTCTGCGAAAGTTTTACGCGCATCGTAATTTTCTGGTAAGAGTTTGCGGTGACGCTCGCGGTGCCCGCAAAGTATCCGTAGGCGGGAAGGGTGGAGTTCGACGTGTTCAAAATCACGAGGGGCTGGTTGGCGACTCTGCCCGCAAGCGCGCGGTCGCCGAAGGTTTTATTCCACCAGTCGTCGGAAGTGGCGCCGAGCGCCGCCGCCCAAGGGGTGTCGCGGTAAGCCTGAGCATATTTCGCGTTGAGCAATCCCGTGTAAAGCCCGCTTTCGTTGAGTTGCGTTACCGTGGGATTCACTCTGTCGCTTTCCGCGGTCATGTTCTTCGTCCAGCTCTGTACGCCGTTGAAGTTGACGGGTTTTGCAAAATCTTTTTCGATATTCGAAGTCACTGCCGCCGCGTCGAAGCTCGAAGACGCGTCTACCGTGCCCGTGAGCGAAGCTTTTACCGCGCGGTCGCCCGTGGAGGCATAGCCGTATTCGGTGCGGGAGAGCGCTTTGACTTCGAAGTTCGCGAACGCCGCATAGCCGTCGCAGTAGTCGCTTTCCTTTGCGCTCGCCACGTTCTTAGGTCCGTAGGTGAGTTTCAAAGAGAAGGAACGTTCGTCGTCGTTATCGTTTTCCACGAAAAAGAAGCACTGAACCCAACCGTTCTGAATGTCTTTGTTGTCGTCGTCGACGTCGATTTTTGCAATCGTGGTCGAATCGAACGCCGCGATTTCCGTTTCGTTTTCTCCGTCTACGAGAATTGCGCTCGCACCCGTTTTGCCGCTGCGGATTTCGCTCGTCTTCACGTAGAAGGAAAGGAGCATTCTGCTGTTTGCGGGCACGGTGAACGCGTCGTTCGTCACCTTTGCGGTGTATGCCGCGCCGCCTGCGGAAAGAAGCATTACGATATCGGCGTTGGTATTCGTCGTTCCGTCTGCGTTCACGAAGGGGAATTTATCGGCAAAGTCCTGATCGAAAATATTTTGCAGGTAACGGTTGTCCGCCTTTAACGCGTTGAGTTCGGAATATCTGTGGTGTGCGTAAATATCGTCTTCCACAGTCTTTTTCAGCGATTCGTAGGGGCGCGTTCCGGAAAATTCCTGCGTAAGCGCAACCGAAACGTTGCCGATGCCGAAGTCCTTTACTTTTTCGAAGCCCGCATACAGATCGAGCGCGTACGTTTTCGAAGTTTTCACGTCGGTATCGAAAATTTTGTCGTCTTTCAGATCGCCGATTTCGCACTTGTAGTCTTCGGAAAGGTTTTCCGTCGCCGTCGCGTATTCCGCGTTGGGAATCACTTCGCAGGTCAGATCGTCGAAGAACGCGTAGCCGTTCACCTGTTCGTAGCGGTTGCTCGTGTCGCCCTGACCGAGCCCGAGTACGATTTTAAAGGTGCTCTTCGCAAAGGTGTTGGCGCGGACGTACATGTGGTATTGCTGCCATTCGCCGTCGGTGTTGATGTTTTTGATCTGCATCGGATCGAGCGTGGTGCCGCCGACCGTGTGCGTAACGCCCACGTACGCGCCTGCGTTTTGGGTGACTTCCACGGGCGTATCGTTCGAAGACGAATAGTAGTGGGTGAGCTTGTCCGTTTTGACCCAGACGGAAAGTTTGGCGGAAGTTCCCGCTTCCAACGTGATCGTCGTGCTCGAAGTGTAATACTGCGCCGTGCCGACCACGCCGTCCGACGTACGCGAGTTGTGAATCATCAGCATATTGTCGCCGACGGTTTCGTCCTCTTTTACGGGGTGCGTGCTCAGCGATTCGCCGAGTTCCTCGCGCAGTTTTTCCACGTCTTCGAAGTCGTTGGAATAATTGTATTTATTAAACAGCTTCTTCGCTTCCGAACCGCTGTCGAGTTCTTTGATTTCGTCTTTGAATTCGTCGTAGAATTTCAAACGGTCGTAAACGGTGACTTTTTCGTCGTTCCAGTGTGCAACCGCGTCGGAAATGCTCGTAAACTTTCTGCCTTCTTTCGTGAGGTAATCCCACTCTTTTACGTTTACGATACCGGAAGCGGTGTCCGAAGTGGGCGAACCCGAAGTAAACGACCAGCTCGAAGGCGAGTAGATGAGGGTGCGCTTTTTATCCTGTTCGGTCGTCTTGCCCGTATAAAATTCAAAGTCGCCGTTCTTTAAAAGCTGGGTATCCGTTTCGGTGACGGAAGAATCTTCGTCTTCGTCGTCCTCATCGGTCGTTTTTCCGCACGCCGCAAAAATGCCCAGGGAAAAGGAAAGCGACAACGCCACCGAAAGCGCCGTGATTGTGCGTTTTTTCCATTTTCCGTCGAGAAAAAATTTAGCCATAAAACATCCTTATTCCGGACGCAAACGCGGTTGCGGAAACGTCCGTTATTTTATCGATACGTTCTCTATTTTAATATAAAACGGAGCGATAAGCAAGCAATTCCGAATGAAAACGAGAAAAAAAGGAAAATTTTTTTACAATCGGCACAAACTTTTCACGTAGATATCGCGGAGGTTGAAATGCAGGCAAAAACGATACGGTTGGGATTGGGCGGCGTGCTCATCGGCGGCGCAAACGGGTTGTTCGGCGGCGGGGGCGGCATGATTGCCGTACCGCTTTTGCAGCGCGCGGGCGGATTGGGGGCGCTCGCTTCGCACGCGACGGCGATTGCGGTGATTTTGCCCGCTTCTCTCGTGAGCGGGCTCGTATATCTTTGGTTCGGGCTGGTGCCGCTCGATCTGTTTCTGCCCGTGAGTCTGGGCGTGCTCGGCGGCGGAATCGCGGGCGCGAAACTACTGCCGGGCATTTCGGCGCGCGCGGTCACGTTTTTGTTCGCCGCGCTCATGCTTGCCGCGGGCATACGGATGGTGCTTTGACGTGGCTTTTTTAATTTATTTTCTCTGCGGCGTAGCGGGCGGGCTGTTGGGCGGCATGGGCATGGGCGGCGGAACCGCGCTCATTCCGCTGCTTACGATCTTCTGCGGCGTCGAACAGAGCGCCGCGCAGGGCGTGAACCTGCTTTCGTTTTTGCCGATGGCGGCGGTTGCGCTCTCCATTCACGCGCGCAACGGGCTGTTGAACAAATCGGGCATTTTGCCCGTCGTGCTGCCCGCGTTGCTGTTTTCCGTACTCGGATCGCTGCTGGCGGCGGCGATCCCTTCCGACGCGCTGGGCAAAGGATTCGGCGTGTTTTTAATCGTGCTTTCTTTTTTCCAGTTTAAAGCGGCGTTTTATGCGGGCGAAAAGGAGGAAAAAAGCGGGAAACGCCGCGAAAAGATCGCAAAAAATTAAAATTTTTTTAAAAAGGGTATAGACAAAACCCGATCCCTGTGTTAAAATGGTCAAGTAATAATTGGGGGAATTTAGATATCGTATCAAATTTGCCGCCGGATTTACCGCTTTTTCAGGGCGTTTCGTGCGGGCGGCATTCATGAAATATATTGCAAGGATCGGTTGTAACATGGAGAAAATAGGGATTATCGATTTGGGTTCGAATTCCGCGCGGCTCGTGATCGTAAAGCTGTTCGGCGACACTCATTTTATGGTGGAGGACGAGCTCAAAGAAAGCGTGCGGTTGGGGCAGGACATGGACCGCGACGGCTTTTTGAAACCGCAGCGGGTTGCGGAAACGATCAAAACGTTAAAAATGTTTAAACGGCTGTGCGACGCAAACGGCGTCGCGCGCATTATCGCGGTTGCGACCGCGGCGGTTCGCCGCGCGAAAAATCAGCGCTCTTTCCTCGACGAAATTCAGGCGACCTGCGGAATCAAGGTTACCGTGCTTTCCGAAGAGGAGGAGGCGACGCTCGTTTACCGCGGCGTGATCAATTCGATGGACATGCCCAAAGGCATCATTCTGGAAATCGGCGGCGGCAGTACGAAGATTATTTATTATAACCGCCGTTCCATTCTGCAATACGCGACGCTCGGCTTCGGCGCGGTCACGCTGACCGATCTGTTTAACGACGACGGCGTGTCGCCCAAAGAACAGACCGCGAAAATCGAGGAATTCTTTACCGAACAGTTCAAGAAGATCGAATGGCTTGCGGACGTCGAACCGGATACGCCGATGATCGGCGTGGGCGGCTCCTTCCGGAATCTGTACAAAATCAACCGGATCGTGCGCAAATATCCGCTCAACGTGGTGCACAATTATACGTTCATGACGGAAGATTTCCGTTTTATTTACGAAATGGTGCGCGAACTCGATGTGGAAAAGCGCAAGCGCATCCGCGGACTTTCGCCCGCCCGCGCGGACATCATGCCCGCCGCGCTTGCGATCATCAAATCGTTTACCGATTATATGCACGTGGAATCGTTTGCGATCAGCGGTTGCGGACTGCGCGAGGGGATTATGGTGAACCAGGCGGTGCCGCTCACCGTGGAACGCCCGATTTCCGACGTGCTCGGCTATTCGCTCAACACGCTCGTGAAGTTTTACGATTGCAACGAAGCGCACGTGGAGCACGTGGTGCATCTTTCCATTCAGCTGTTCAAGCAATTGCGCGTGTTGCATAAATTCCCGCGTTCCTATCTGAAAGTGCTTAAAATTGCGGCGAGCCTGCACGACTGCGGCTTCCGCGTGCGGTATTACAACAATCAGCAGCACAGCCGTTACATTATTCTGAACTCTGCGATCGGCGGCGCAACCCACCGCGAAATCGTGCTTGCGGCCTTCGTGGCGGGCTGCCACAGAAAGGAAGACGTCACTCCCGCCGACTGGGCGAAGTATAAAGACATCGTATCGGACGAGGATCTGGACGTCGTGAAAAAACTGGGCGTGCTGCTCCGCATCGGCGAAGGGCTGGATCGGAGCGGGCTCGGCATCGTAAAGGGGATCAACTGCGACGTACTCGGAGATTCCGTGATCATGAAAACGGAAATCACGAGCGACGCGACGCTCGAAATCCGTCAGGCGATGAACGCGGGCGCCGAATTCAAGCGCGCGTTCAAGAAAAATCTGGAAATTCTTTGATGAAGCGGCAACTCATTCTGGCGAGCGCTTCCCCGCGCAGGCGAAAACTGCTCGGCGGGATTGCGCCGTTCCGTACGGAGCCCTCTGCGTTCGAGGAACGTTCGGGAGGGCTTTTCGCACGGGAAACGGCGATGGCGTTTGCCCGCGGCAAAGCGCTCGAAGTGCTTGCGCGGTTCCCCGAAGCGCTCGTGCTGGGCGCGGATACGGTCGTGAGTTTTCGGGGTGAAATTTTAGGCAAACCCAAAGACCCCGCGGAGGCGGTATCCGTCTTGCGGCGGCTGAGCGGGAATACGCACGCCGTGATCACGGGCGTTTGCCTTGCCGGAAAGGGATTCGAAAAAACGATCGCCGTCGAAACGAAAGTCACCTTTTATCCGCTCGGCGAAGAATTGATTCAACGATACGTAAATAGCGGGCTTCCGCTCGACAAAGCGGGCGCGTACGGCATTCAGGACGGGTATCCGCTCGTGGAACGCTACGAGGGGAGTTATACCAACGTGGTAGGGCTTCCCGTCGACGAGGTACGCACGCTTTTTAAGGAAGCAGGAGAATACGAATGCTGAAACTTGCAATCGACTTTGGTACGTCCGTAACGAAAATTTACCGCATCGGCAGCGGAATCGTGCTTGCCGAGGCGACTTGCGTCACCGTGCAAAAGGACACGGGCGAAATCCGTGCGTTCGGCAACGAGGCGAAACGTCTGCTCGGCAAAACGGCGGAGTTGACCGACGTGTCTTTCCCCGTGTTCGAAGGGGAGATCGTAAACGAACGCCACGCGGGCGCGCTGCTCGAATATTTTTTGGGCAAAATCGTGCGCCGCGCTTCGGTGGAAGCGCTCTTCTGCGTGCCGTGCGCGTGCACGGTGCAGTCGCGCGAAAAGTATTACCGCGTCGCAAAGGCGGCGGGAATTTCGCGGGTGACCTTTGTGGAAACGCCTTATCTCGTCGCGATCGGGCAGGACGTTCCGCTTTCCGAATCCAACCCCGTGTTTGCGCTCGATATCGGCGCGGGCAAGACCTCGGCGGCGACCTTTTCGCTCGACGGGATTATCGCGGGGTTCACCATGAACGTGGGCGGGAATAATATGGATATCCATATTATCGACCACATTGCCGACACGTACAACCTGAAAATCGGTTCGCTCACGAGCGAAAAGTTAAAGAACACGGTAGGCAGTCTGATCGAGCACGACAATCAAAGTATGATCGTAAACGGAAGAGACGTTGCCACGGGCAAACCGCGTTCCGTTTCGGTGAGTTCGGGCGACGTGTTGTTCCCCGTGCGCGTGTATATCGATAAGATCATCGAATATACCGAAATGCTGCTGCAAAAACTTCCCGCCGAAGTTTCCGCTACGATGTGCAAAAACGGCGTGTTCCTTTCGGGCGGCGTGTGCAATCTGGCGGGCATTGCCGATTACGTCGCCGAAAAGCTGCAAATGGAAACGCACCTTTCGGGCGATCCGCAGATGGCGGTCGTTCTGGGCGGCGGCAGAGCGGTAGGGAATCAGGCGTTACTGAAAAAAATTAAATTACAGTAAAAAGACCGACGCAAAAGCGTCGGTCTTTTTTTAAGAAACTTTAATTGTCTTGACATAAAATATAGTTCGTATCTACGTCCAACAATCTGCAAAGATTTGCAAGCGTATCAAGCGCGGGCATTTTGTCACCCGTAATGTAACGCGAAATGTTAGATTGGTTTATTTTAAGTTTTTTTGCGATTTCAGTTTGTGAAATACCGCTTTGTTGAATGGCTTCCGCTAATCTTTTTTGAATTTGTTCCGATGTGATCATTTTGTTTCAATATCCTGACATAAAATGTAATTTGCATCTACGTCCAACAATCTGCAAAGATTTGCAAGTGTATCGAGTGCGGGCATTTTAGTGCCGTTTACGTAACCCGAAACGGTTTGTTGTCGAACGTTGATTGCCTTTGCGATCGCCGTTTGCGTAAGTCCGCTTTGTTGGATAGCTTCTGCTAATCTTTTTTGAATTTGGTTCAATATAATCATTTCTAACCTCATAAATTTATATTATAAATTTACAGCTTATAGGTGTGATTTGCTTGACATACACCTATTGAGTGTGATATTTTTATAATACAAAATTTCAGGAGGTTATCATGCAGGATATAAAGAAAAATTGTTATTCATGTCGATATTACAACCGGTATTACACGAGAGGGGTAAAAGAATTTCATCAAACAAATTTCGGATTTTGTTTTAAAAAGGAAAAAAACATCGTCGGTTGCAAAGCGTGCGAAAACTATGAATATCGGAAACCGAAGAAAAATCAAAAAATACTGTGCGTTTGTTTGAATAGTTTGTTGACTCAAATTTCGGAAATCCGAAAAATCTTCGAGGCGGCGGAACGTGAATAACAAAAAAATATGTAAATTTTGTCACCATTACAAACTCACGTTCGTCATTTACGAGTATTTGCCGATCAAGAGCGACGTCTTTTATTGTACGAAACGGAAAACGGTTGCAGAAGAGAATGACACCTGCACGTGTTGGCAAAAGAAGAGAGCGGAATACGACTTGTCTTTGCAACGATTCGAGCAAGCAGAAGAAGACGTTCGCGCACTGATCAACGCTCTGAAACAGTAAAAAAAGCCCGCTATCGTTTGATAGCGGGCGTTTGGTTCTTTATTTCGCAAGCGATTGCAGTACGCTGTCGGGCGCCTGTTCGTAGCGGTTGAACGCTTCGGTAAATTTACCTCTGCCCTGCGTCATGGAGCGCAGCGAAGTTGCGTACGTCAGAATTTCGCCCTGAGGCGCTTCGGCGGTGATAATCTGCATTTCGTCCTGTACGTCCATGCCGATGATTCTGCCGCGGCGTTTATTCAAATCTCCCAACACGTCGCCCACGTACTGATCGGGCACGCCGATTCTCAGCCGCATGATCGGTTCGAGCAAAACGGGAGAAGCGTTCTTCATTCCCTCTTTAAAGGCGATCTCCGCCGCCGATTTGAACGCCGCTTCCGAAGAGTCTACGTCGTGGTAGCTTCCGTCGTACAGAACCGCGCGCACGCGGATGACGGGATAGCCCGCCAGCACGCCCGTGGGCAGACATTCGAGAATGCCTTTTTCTACGGCGGGAATATACTGTTTGGGTACCGCGCCGCCCACAACCTCTTCGGCAAATTCAAAGTCTTTTTCGCACGGCTCGAAGCGCATTTTGCAGTGTCCGTACTGCCCGTGTCCGCCCGTCTGCTTTTTATATTTTCCTTCGGCAGTCGCGGTTTTGCGAATGGTTTCCTTGTAAGCCACGGCGGGCGTGCGCAGTTCGGCTTCCGCGCCGAATTTTGCTTTGAGTTTCTTTTTGATGATTTCAAGGTGGATTTCGCCCTGTCCGCCGATGAGCGTTTCGCCCGTATCGGGATTTTTCGTGACGGCAAAACTCTTGTCTTCTTCGGCAAGGCGTGCAAGCCCCGTAAACACTTTGTCTTCGGTGCCGCGCACCGCCGCCGAAACCGCCATGTGTAGCACGGGTTTCGGGAAGAGGATTTCGTCGAATTTTACGGGCGCGTCCTCGGTGCACAGCGTGTCGCCCGTGCCGGTTGCCGAAAGTTTGGATACGGCGCACAGATCGCCCGCGCCGACCGCGCTCACCGCTTCGAGTTTTTTCCCTCTGACCAGATACAGCGCGTTGATCCGCTCCTGTGCGTTGGCGTTGGGATTGAATACGGTCATGCCCGCGGCGAGCGTGCCGCGGCAGACGCGCAGATAGTTCATTTTACCCACGAACGGATCGACTGCCGTTTTAAATACCTGCGCGCAGAAGGGGCCGTTTTCCTCGCAGGAAACGCCGACGACGGCGTCCTTCGCCAAATCGATCGCGGGGAGTTCGCGGCGTTCGGCGGCTTCCGGCATGTATTTTACGATTTCGTTCATCAAGTTGATGACGCCTTTATTCTGCAACGCGCTACCCGCCATAACGGGGATTACGTTGATGGAGAAAATTCCTTTCCGAATGCCGTGTATGGTGTCTTCGCGGGAAAGGAATCCGTCTTCGAAGTATTTTTCCAAGAGCACTTCGTCGTTTTCCGCGGCGGTTTCCATCAGCGAATGCTGCATAACGTCCAGATCGCGCTGATACGCTTCGGGTACGGGAATCTCTTCGGGACCGACGCCCGTAAAGCGATAAGCTTTTCCCGTGAGCGCGTTTACCACGCCCGTCATTTTATTTCCTTCCATCATCGGAATCTGAATCGGCGCGATTTTCCCTTTGTATGCTTCCTGCAAGGCGCGCACCGTGTTGTGGTAGTCGGCGTTTTCTTTGTCCATGCCGTTGATGAAAACGACGAGCGGCTTTTTCGCGCGCAGACATTGCGAAATCGCTTTTTCCGCGCCCACGGTGAGCGTACCGTTTGCCCCCGTAACGACGAGCGCCGCGCCGCACGCGCGCATGGCTTCGTTGAATTCCCCTTCGAAGTCGTAAAAACCGGGCACGTCTAACAGGTTGAGTTTGACTCCGCCCCAGGTCGTGTACGCGAGCGAGAGAGAAATAGACATTTTCCGCGCGATTTCTTGCTCGTCGAAGTCGGAAACGGTCGTCCCGTTGTCCGTTCTGCCCATGCGTTCCACGGAACCGCCGTTAAAAAGAATGGCTTCCATAAGGGTGGTTTTTCCCTCGCCGCTGTGCCCTACTATGGCAATATTGCGGATATCTTTTGCCGAAACACTCATAATTTTACCTCTGTTTCAAATTCGGCGGGCGCAAAACCCGCTGATTTCATTATACCTTATATTTCGAAAAAATCAATAGCAAATTGAAAATTTCTCGCAATATTTGCAAAAAAATATCGGTTGAATCGTGAAGATTTCCGTCATACAGCCGCCCGTAACGCGCCTTACGGACGAGAATTGCAAAAATATTATTATCAGTATGACGCAAACGGTAATATATCGACGATTCAGGTGCAAGGAAGTAATCCGCATATGGTGCGGTATTCGTACGATAAGCTGGGCAGATTGACGCGGGAAGACAATTCGTTTTTCGGGAAGAGCTACTTTTTTACCTACGACGACAACGGAAATATTTTAACCAAAGAAACAGCATATATTACGTGGGGAGATCACGTTGCGGGAAGCGGCGAAGTGATTGCTTACGGGTATGAAGGGGATAAGCTGATTTCATACAATGGAACAAACCTCGCTTACGATAAAGTTGGAAATCCGACTGCTTATAAAAAAATGCGCGTTGTTTGGAAACGTGGCAGACAATTGAGCATATATAAAACGGCAAGACTCGAATACGACGGACAAGGCAGACGAACGAAAAAAAACAGTATCGTATATACGTACGATAGCCGCGGGCGTTTGATTAAGAGTAGCGACGGTTTGGAATTTATTTACGACGTCACGGGCTTAACGGCGGTTCGATACGGCGGAACGGTTTATACGTATGCAAAAGACTTACAAGGCAATATCGTCGGGCTTCTTGACAGTCAGGGACATCTTGTGGTAGAATATTTTTACGATGCGTGGGGGAACCATATCGTACGGGATGATTCCGGGGAAGTAAAAATCGGCGAAAAGAATCCGTTCAGATACCGCGGATATTACTATGACGTCGAAACGGGGTTCTATTATTTGCAGTCGCGGTATTACGATCCCGAAGTTGGCAGATTTATTGCGATCGACAATATCGACTACGCCGATCCCGAAACAATCAACGGATTAAACTTATACGCTTATTGTAACAACAATCCCGTTATGTTCGTTGATCCGACAGGGCATTTATTTTTATTCTGTTTGATCGCATTTATGATTACGGGGGCGCTGCTTGGCGGGCTTAAGAAAGGAGTAGAAGCATATAATAACGGCGCTCGTGGTTGGGAATTAGCGGGGAAAGTTGCGTTAGGCGTGGGGATCGGAACGGTTGTCGGCGCATTGACCGGTGCGGGGGTAGGAGCGGGAATTACCTTGATTGGAACCGGAGCGTCTGCTGTTGGCGGGGCATTTGCTCTGGCTGAAGGCGGCGCATTGAGCGCAGGGCTTGTTAGTGTTGGACAACTTGCATTAGGCGGTATTCTTGCTGTTGAAAGCCTTAAATTCGGCGGGAATATTTTGTTTTCCAAAAAAGATCCGATTATGTCTAACAAACCTCCGGTTTTTTTGGACGAACATTAACGAAGGCTTACAAGTTTATAATGAATTTGGCGGTGATTCACATAAAGCTACGGAATTTTTATTAAATAAAAAATACGGATATAAGCAATGGGATAAAGGCTCAAGAACTGAATATAATGCGCTGAAAAAATGGTTTGATCGAATAATTAGATTGTGGAAAAAATAAATTATGCAAATACAAGTATATCATTTGGAAAAATATAAATATTTCTATACAGATGTTTCAGACGGTGAGAGGGTTGAAGATCGTTTAACATTAGGCTTTTTTTCTAGTAAAAATGAGCTTGATTCAGCGATTGAAATATGTATAAGTTCAGGCATAAGTAAAGAAGATTTGAGGATACAGACGTATACGCTCAATTTGAGAAAACATCAGAAATATGTTTTTTTATTAAGTTACGGGTATTCTATAGAAAATGATTCTGATGGTAGCTATGTCGAATATTACGATATTTTTTCGCCGCAAAGCGATTTAAAAACATGTGTTCAATTAAAAGAAAAGCTTCTTAAAGAGGACAGATATCAAAAAAGAATTGACAAAATTTACGATTCAGAAATGCCGGACGGTTTTTGGATAGAGCCTTATAAGCTGAATAGGCTTTATAATGTAGTTTCTATAAGTTGATCGCACGAAAGCGCTTAAAAAAATTGGGTAAGATAGTTAAACCATTTTTATCGGCGGATTTTTCAGCGGGATACGATTGCAGGATAAAAAGTGGTTGACAAATTACGAAAAACCTTTTATAATACTGCAAAAGGCAACGAAGCGGAAGAGACGCGCACGGCCGTTCCGAATACAGAGAGCAATTTCGCAGGCTGAAAGAATTGCATCGGGATTCGCGCGGTATTCCCCCGCCAGCCGCCCGCCGAACGGAACTTTAAGCGGAGCCGTATTCCTTGCGTTAAAAGGCAACGAGACGCAATTTTTTTGCGTGAAATTAGGTGGTACAGCGGATTTTTCGCCCTATGGAAACATAGGGCGTTTTTTATTCAAACAGGAACGGAGGATTTTATGGAGCAGAACGAAGACGTCGTTTCCGAGGCTCGGTCGGAAGCGGAGGGCGCGCAGGACAGCCGCTCCCTTTACGAAGTAAAAATGAAATATCTGGGCAAAGCGGGTAAGGTGACGGGGCTGTTGAAGCGCATGAAAGAAGTCCCTGCGGAAGAGCGTCCCGCGTTCGGCAAGAGAATCAACGATTTGCGCGTAAAGCTCGAATCGCATTTTGCCGCGCTCGAAGAGAAAATGAAGCAGAAAGAACTTGCGCGGAAACTTGCGAGCGAACGGATCGACGTAACCATGCCGGGCAAACGCAGAGAAAAGGGCGCGGAGCATCCCGTGACGCGGGTGAAGAATCAGCTGATCGACATTTTCGCGGGGATGGGATTCGAAGTATTCGAGGGAACCGAAATCGAAAGCGAATACTATAATTTTACTGCGCTCAACACGCCCGCCGATCACCCCGCCCGCGACATGCAGGACACCTTTTACGTGACGGACGAATTTTTGCTCCGTACGCAGACGAGCGCGGGGCAGATCCGCATGATGGAAAAAAAGAGCCCGCCGATTAAGATGCTCTGTCCCGGCAGAGTGTTCCGTTCGGACGACGATGCGACGCATTCGCCGATGTTTCACCAGATGGAAGGGCTCGTCGTGGACAAGGGGGTTACGCTGTGCGATTTGCAGGGCATGCTCGACGAATTTGCCCGCGCGATGTTTTCCCGTTCGAGTAAGACGCGGCTCCGTCCCTCCTACTTCCCGTTTACCGAACCTTCGGTGGAAGTGGACGTTTCGTGCGCGGCGTGCGGCGGGAAAGGCTGCTCGCTTTGCAAGGGCACGGGTTGGATCGAAGTGCTCGGCGCGGGCATGGTCAACCGCCGCGTGCTGGAAAACTGCGGCGTCGATCCCGACGAGTATACGGGTTTTGCGTTCGGCATGGGGATCGAACGGATCGCGATGCTCAAATACGGAATCAACAACATCAAGCTGCTCACCGAAAACGACGTGCGTTTTTTAAAGCAGTTTCAGGAGTGACTCCCGCTTGTTCGGGAAATGAACGTTCAGGAGACGGAAACATATGTTAGCACCTTTGAGTTGGCTGAAAGATTACGTGGAAATCGATATTTCCGCAGATGAATTACAGAAAAAATTATTTTCGTGCGGCTTCGAAGTGGAATCGCTCGAATACCTCGGCAAGGACGTAACCAACGTCGTCGTCGGGAAGATTACCAAATGCGAAAAGCACCCCGATGCGGACAGGCTCACCGTATGCACCGTCGATTGCGGCGCGCACGGCGTGAAACAGATCTGTACCGCCGCGACCAACGTGTTCGAGGGTGCGCTCGTGCCCTGCGCTTTAGACGGCGCGACCGTTTTGCACGAGGGAGGGATTCAAAAGATTAAAACGGGCAAACTGCGCGGCGTGCTTTCCGAAGGCATGTTCTGCTCGGGTGAAGAACTGGGGATCAACGACGATTATTACGAGGGCGCGGAAGTCAACGGCATTCTCATTTTAGACGAAGCGCAACCGGGCGAGGATATCCGACCGATCGTCGGAATCGACGACTGGCTGTTCGATATCGCCGTTACCGCCAACCGTCCCGACTGCCAGAGCATCGTGGGCATGGCGCGCGAGGTCGCGGCAATTTTGAAAAAGCCGTTGAAGTTTCCCGAATTGACCTATACCGCCGCCGAAACGGACGTGGTGATTCCCGTTACGGTGGAAGAGCCCGCGCTCTGCCCGCGATATTTAGGGCATTACGTGAAGGACGTTAAAATCGGAACGTCGCCCCGCTGGCTCCGCCGCCGTTTGGCGCTTTGCGGGCTGCGCTCCGTTTCGGATATCGTGGATATCACGAATTTCGTATTGCTCGAACTGGGGCAGCCGATGCACGCGTTCGACCGTAATTTCCTGCGCGGCGGGAAGATCGTCGTCCGCCGTGCGAAAGAGGGGGAAAAGATCGTAACCCTCGACAAAAAAGAATTTACGCTCAATCCCTCGAATTTGCTCATCTGCGACGGCGAGGGCGGCGTAGCGCTCGCGGGCGTTATGGGCGGACTGGACAGTGAAATCAAGCCCGATACGCAGGAAGTATTTTTTGAAGCGGCGAAGTTCGCGCGCGACAGCGTGCGCAAGACTTCCCGCGCGCTCGGGCAGAGAAGCGATTCTTCCGCGCGGTTCGAAAAGGGCGTGGACGCCTATCTTGCCGCCGTTGCGATGAATCGCGCGTTGTATTTGGTGGAAGCGCTCGGCTGCGGCGTGCCCACGGCGTACCGCACGGACGTGAACGCCGCCGACCTTAACCCGAAGATCATTACGACGGACTACGCAAAGATTAACGCTCTGCTCGGGATCGAGGTCCCCCGCGAAGAGGTGAACGCCATTCTCGTTCGTCTCGGATTCGCCGTAGAAGTGCACGGCGACGCACTCACCGTGGGCGTGCCGCTCTGGCGGGAGGACGTGGAAGGATATCCCGACCTTGCCGAAGAAGTGATCCGTTCCTACGGATACGAGCATATCGTGCCCGCGTTTTTGCAGAACGCGACGGTCACACGCGGCGGGTTGACGGCGGAGCAGAAACTGGAAAACAAATTCAAAAGCGTACTGCGGACGGAGGGCTATTCGGAAGCGTGCAACTATTCGTTCGGCTCGCCCAAAGATTTCGATTTGCTGCGTCTCCCCGCCGACGCGCCCGAGCGGCGCGCCGTGCAGATCCGCAACCCGATCGGCGAAGACCTTTCCGTGATGCGCACCACGCTCGCCGCTTCCATGCTGGGCAACGTCGTGCGAAACGTCCGCCGCGGCAACGACGCTGGCAGGCTGTTCGAACTTGCCAACGTGTACGTTGCGGACACGCTCCCCCTGCAAACGCTTCCCGAAGAGCGCAAGACCTGCATTCTCGCGCTTTGGGGCGAAGGCGACTTTTTCGATTTGAAAGGCGCGGTCGAAGCGGTTGCAGAAGCGTTCGATCTTAATTTGGTTTTCGAGCGCGGGGAAAAACCTTTCCTGCATTCGGGCAAGACGGCGGAAATCAAACTCGGCGAAAAGACGGTCGGCTGGCTGGGCGAATTGCACCCCGCGATCGCGGCGGAGCTTGCGCTCGAAAAACCCGTATACCTGTGCGAACTCGACTATCGTTTGCTCGAACGGAAGTTTGCGCGGGATATCGTTTACCACGGACTGCCCGCGTTCCCCGCGGTGCAGCGCGATCTTGCCGTGGTCGTTGCCGAAGAGGTTTCCTGCGCGCAGGTGCAAAGCTGTATCCTTCGGGCGTGCAAGGCGGTGAAAGAAGCGGAGCTGTTCGACGTGTACCGCAGCGCGCACATCGGCGCGGGCAAAAAGAGCATGGCGTTCCGTTTGACGTTCGAAGCGGAAGAGAAAGCGGAAAAGCCGCTTTCGCCCGATGCGGTGGACGGATTCTTCCGGAAAATCCTTTCTAACCTCGAACACAATCTCGGCGCGGAACTGCGCTGAGTGGAAAAAGCTTTCTTCCGAAAAGGAGAAAGCTTTTTTATTTTGTTCGGATTCTATATTTTGTGGTAATAAATTGAACGAAACACAATATTTAGTGTTGCGAAAAGATGATTTCCGTAAATTTCCGCAAAATTTCTCTTGACAAACGCGCGGCGGCGTGTTATGATAAGTACAACTTAAAACCGTACGGCGACTGACGAGCAAAGCGGAGTACCGCGTGGAACCGTACGGGGTGCATTACGCCGTTCGTCTGGGCAGTTTTTTTCGGAAAAACTGTCCTTTTGTTATCTTATGGGTATTGCGGGAGGGAAGTATGGCAAGAATTCATTCGTTCGAATCGTTCGGCACGGTAGACGGACCGGGTATTCGCTTCGTGGTGTTTTTGCAGGGTTGCCCGATGCGGTGCAAATACTGCCATAATCCTGATACCTGGGACGTGGTCGCGGGAAGAGAACTCACGGCGGAAGAAGTTTGCGCCGAAGCGCTGAAATACCGCAGTTATTTTACGGGCGGCGGCGGGGTGACCGTTTCGGGCGGGGAACCTCTGTTGCAAATCGATTTTTTGATCGAGCTGTTCGCGCTGTTAAAGGCGCGGGGCGTGCATACCTGTTTGGATACTTCTGGCATTTGTTTCCGCAAAGACGATTATCGCTATTTACGGCTTGCCGAGCTTTGCGATCTGGTGCTGCTCGATCTCAAACACAGCGGGGAAGCGGAACACGTTTCGCTTACGGGGCGTTCGGGGGAGGCGCCGCGCGCGTTTGCAACCTTTTTGAGCGAACGCGGAACGCCCGTCTGGATCCGTCACGTACTCGTGCCGGGCGTGACCGACGGCGAGGATCAGCTGACCGAATTGCGGAAGTTTCTCGATACGCTCTCTACGGTGGAAAAGGTGGAAGTTCTGCCCTATCACTCGCTGGGGGTGGAAAAGTACCGCGCGATGGGCATTTCCTATCCGCTCGAAGGGGTGCTTCCGCCCGAACGGGAAATCATCGAGCGCGCGAAACGGATATTGCGCGCGGGGAAATACGCATGAATTTATACGTTCTCGAAGTGAGCGGAGAGGGCTGCGCGAATTGCGTTACGCTCCTGCCCGTTCTCAAAAAACTGACCGCGGAGCGGGGGCTGGGATTCGAACGGCTGGAACTTTCCGCCGCTACGCATGAAGCGGCGCGGCGGCTGAAGATCGAACGGGTGCCGACCGTATTGCTGATGGACGGCGATCTGGAAATTGCAAGATGCGCGGGCTATCAGCCCGAGGAAATCCTCGGCTTGTGGCTGGACGCGAAGACGGAAGAATACATACGCAGGAAAGGAGAGGATTTATGAAAGAAGCTTGGCGCGGATTCGAACGCGGGAAATGGACGGAAGAGATCGACGTACGCGACTTTATTCAACGCAACTATACGCCCTACGAGGGGGACGGCGCATTCCTTGCGCCCGCAACCGAGGCGACGGCAAAACTTTGGGAGCAGGTGCTCGAACTTTCCAAAGCGGAGCGGGAACGCGGCGGCGTGTACGACGCGGATACCCAAACCGTATCGCGCGTGAACAGCCACAAGGCGGGGTATTTCGATCGGAATCTCGAACAGATCGTAGGCTTGCAGACGGACGCGCCGTTCAAGCGTGCGTTGCAGCCGTTCGGCGGAATCCGCATGGCGGAAGAGGCGCTGCACATGTACGGGTACGAACTCGACGGCGGCGTGAAGGAAATTTTCACCAAATACCGCAAGACGCACAACGACGGCGTATACGACGCCTACACGCCCGAAATGCGGCGCGCCCGCACGGCGCACATTCTCACGGGCTTGCCCGATACCTACGGCAGGGGCAGAATCGTGGGGGATTACCGCCGCGTGGCGCTCTACGGCGTCGATTTTCTGATTCGCAAGAAGGAAGAGGACAAGCGCTTTTTAGACGGGGACATGACGCCCGATAAAATCCGCGACCGCGAAGAAATTTCCGAACAGATCAAGGCGCTCAAAGCGCTCAAAGAAATGGCGGCGGAATACGGCTTCGATATTTCCCTTCCTGCGGCGGACGCGAAAGAAGCGGTGCAGTGGCTCTACTTCGGGTATCTCGCGGCAGTCAAGGATCAGAACGGCGCGGCAATGAGCATCGGCAGAAACTCGACCTTCCTCGACGTTTATATTGAGCGCGATTTAAAAGAGGGCGCGCTCACGGAATTGCAGGCGCAGGAGCTCATCGATCATTTCGTGATGAAACTGCGCGTCGTCAAATTCATGCGCACGCGGGAATACAACGCGCTGTTCAGCGGCGATCCCACCTGGGTGACCGAATCCATCGGCGGCATGGGCATGGACGGGCGCACGCTCGTAACCAAAAACAGCTTCCGGATTCTGCATACGCTCATCAATCTGGGACCCGCGCCCGAACCCAACCTCACGGTATTGTGGTCGAAAAATCTGCCTGCGAACTTCAAGCGCTTCTGCGCGGAAGTTTCCATTCAGACGTCGGCGATCCAGTACGAGAGCGACGATCTCATGCGCCCCGAAATGGGCGACGACTATTGCATCGCGTGCTGCGTTTCGAGCATGCGCGTGGGCAAGGATATGCAGTTCTTCGGCGCGCGCGCCAACCTTGCAAAGTGCCTGCTGTACGCGATCAACGGCGGCAAGGACGAGTTGGTCAAAGATAAAAAGACGGGGCTTCCCTTGCAGGTTTCGCCGATCTTTGCTCCCGTGACGGGGGACGGCGCGCTCGACTTTGACGAAGTGATCCGGAAATACGACAACATGATGACCTGGCTCGCGGGGCTGTACGTGAACACGCTCAACGTGATTCACTACATGCACGACAAGTACTGTTACGAAGCGCTCGAAATGGCGCTGCACGATACCGAGGTGCGCCGCTTTTTCGCAACGGGCGTGGCGGGGCTCTCCTGCGCGGCGGACAGCCTTTCCGCAATCAAGTACGCGAAGGTATACCCCGTGCGCAACGAGTACGGAATCGTCACCGATTTCAGAATCGAAGGGGAATACCCGAAGTACGGCAATAACGACGATCGGGTGGACGAAATCGCAGTCTGGCTGGTGAAAACGTTTATGAATAAGATCAAGAGCCACCAGACCTATCGCGGCTCGGTGCCCACCATGTCCATTCTTACCATTACGTCCAACGTGGTGTACGGCAAGAACACGGGCAACACGCCCGACGGCAGAAGGGAGGGCGATCCGCTTGCGCCCGGCGCGAACCCGATGCACGGGCGGGATACGCACGGCGCGCTCGCTTCGCTCGAATCGGTCGCAAAACTTCCCTACGAATTTGCCCGCGACGGCATTTCGAATACGTTCAGCATTACCCCCGACTCGCTGGGGAAAGACGAAGATTAAGTTCAGGAGGAAACAATCATGTCGAAACAACAATCGCAGAATCTGGTCAATATGCTCGACGCCTACGTGGGCAACGGCGGTTATCACCTCAACGTAAACGTGTTCAACCGCGATACGCTGCTCGACGCGCAGGCGCACCCCGAAAAATATCCGCAGCTTACCGTCCGCGTGAGCGGCTACGCCGTGAACTTTATCAAGCTCACCAAAGAACAGCAGGACGACGTCATCTCCCGCACCATTCACGAAAGCATGTAAAAGGATTGCCCGACGGAACTTGCGTTTTTCCGTCGGGTGTGTTATAATCTGCGTATGAGTAAAAAAACGGTTTACGAAGACAGAGCGGAAAAGGAAGAAAAGCGCAGGCAGAAAAACGCCGCGCGTTTGCAGCGGCACGTGGTAAAATGTCCGCATTGCGGCGCGGACGCTCTGGATCATATGACGAAGTGCCCGAAGTGCGGGAAGGAAATCACGCCCGCAGGCTATTCCCCGATGAGCGAAGAGAAGCGGAAGAAAATCCGTATGATTACGTACGGGATCGGTTTTGCGGTTGCAATCGCGGTGATCGTGCTCGTGTTCGTATTCCGCAAATAAGCGGCGGCGTTACCAATGATTAAGCAGGGAATTTTAAACTATTTTAAAAATCTGAAATATTTCTTTACGCCGCTCGGCACGGTCGCTTTGGGATTCGTGATCGGTCTTTCCGTTCTCATCCCGGGAATCGGCGGGGCGGCTTCTGATTTCACCGAACGGCTTAGGGCAGTGCTGAGTGAATCGAGTATTGATTTTTCGGCGTTGCAAGAGAGCGTGACGCAAGCCGTGCGCGCTTTGAACTGGAACGATCCGCTTGACGCGCTGCGTACGATGTTTAGCGCAGGCTGGCTGACGGACACGCTGAACGGCTGTGTCGACGCGCTGATCGAAAGCTCTGCCGAATATACCGCGCAGATCGGCGAAGCGGTTGCCGCGTTTGCGGGCGCGGCGGTCACTTATTTCTGCGTGCTCGTCCTGTTCGTGATGATCGGGCTGATCGGCGGATATTTTCTGACCAAGTGGCTCATCCGCAGGAACATCGCAAAGCGGCCGGTGCGGAAGTATCTTTTGGTTTCGTTCGTCGATTCGCTGATCACGGCAACCTTGGTCGCGCTGTGCGTGTGGCTGTTTTCAATCTGGAAACCGAGCATTTTGATTTCGTCCGTGCTGTCGCTGTTGCTTTTCGGCGGGATAGCGCTCTTTGAAGCGCATCTTGCGCACGGCTGGAAAAAAGTGGACGTCCGCCGCATCGTCAATGCGCAGAATATCGTGAAACTGTTTTTGACCGACGTTCTGATTTTGCTTTCGGCGTGGGCGTGCACGGCGTTGATCGCGCTCGTCGCGAACATGCCGGTGGGCGTCTTCGTGGGAATCGCCCTCATGCAGATTGCGTTCATCGTCGTAAGCCTGAATGCGGAGGCGTACGTTAAGTCGGTTGCGGACGGAATGCAGGCGTGAAAAAACGCCCCGCGGGGCGTTTTGATTTTAAGAAAATAAATCGGTAGAAAGATATCTGTCGCCGCCGTCGGGAAAAACGACGGCGATTTTTTTACCTGCGTTTTCGCTTCGGCGCGCAATCGTCGCCGCGGCGTGCAGCGCCGCGCCCGATGAAATTCCTGTAAGAACGCCTTCCGTCTTTGCGAGCGCACGGCAGGCTTTGAACGCGTCTTCTTCGGACGTGGGGATCACCTCGTCGTAAATCGCCGTATCGAGCGTTGCGGGGATGAAACCCGCGCCGATCCCCTGTAACCCGTGCATGCCCGCCGCTTTTCCAGAAAGCACCGCGGAGCCGCGTGGTTCCACGGCAATGATTTTCAAATGCGGAATTTTTTCTTTCAGAAACTTACCCGCGCCCGAAAGGGTGCCGCCCGTGCCGACGCCCGCCACGAAGAAATCGAGATCGCCTTCCGTATCTTCCCAGATTTCCCGCCCCGTGGTTGCGTAGTGCGCCGCGGGGTTCGCGGGATTTTCGAATTGCCCCGCAAGGAAGCTGCCTGCAACGGTTGCGTGCAGTTCTTGCGCCTTTTCGATCGCGCCGCTCATGCCTTTTTTGCCGTCGGTGAGTACGATTTCCGCTCCGTACGCTTCGAGCAGTTTTCTGCGTTCGACGCTCATAGTTTCGGGCATGGTCAGGATTACGCGGTAACCTTTCGCCGCGCCCAGCGCCGCCAGCCCGATTCCCGTGTTGCCCGAAGTCGGTTCTATGATCACCGCGCCTTGTTTCAGCGCGCCGCTTTTTTCGGCGGCTTCGATCATCGACCGAGCGACCCTGTCTTTTACGGAACCTGCTGGGTTCATAAATTCGAGCTTGGCAACGAGCGCGGCGTTGAGTCCGCATTCCCGTTCGTAATGATTCAGCCGCAGGATCGGCGTGTTGCCGATCAGTTCGGCGAGCGATTGTTTGACGTTCATTTCGGTTGCCGTCCTTATCTTTTTATCATTATAAGAGCGTGCGGGAAAAAAGTCAAGGGTTACAGCAACATCAGCACGATGCTCGCAAATTGCAGCGCCGTACCCGCCAGATCGAACAAATGCCATACGGAGTGGAAATAGGGGACTTTTTTTCCGAGCGCGAAGAATACGATTCCGCCCGTGTAGGCAAGCCCGCCCGCAAGCAACAGCCATAAGCTTGCGGCGGGAAGGCTTTTTACGAGCGCGCCCGCGCCCGCGATGATCAGCCAGCCCATAACGACGTACAGCGCCATCGAAATGCCCTTTACCGCTCCGTTCTTCATGGCGATCGCGTTCATGGTAACGCCCAGAAGGGCGCAAAACCATTCCACGAGTAAAATGACCGCGCCGACTGTCGTCCCGCCCAGCGCAATCACGCAGAAAGGGGTGTACGTGCCTGCGATCAACAGAAAGATCGTGCAGTGGTCGAATATGCGAAACACGGCTTTCGCCCGTCCCGCGGGCAGGAAATGGTACAGCGCGCTCATGGTATACAGCAAAACGATGCTCGCGGAAAAGACGGAAACCGCCGTTACCGCGGCGATATCCGGCGCGGCAAGCACGGTAAGTACGATCCATGCGGCGAGCCCGAACGCGCCGCCCACGATGTGCGAAACCGCGTTAAATATCTCTTCGCCTTTGCTGTAAAAAAACGCATTGTGTTTTTGATTGCGGGCGCGCGTCTTTGCGCCCTTTGCGGTTGCTTCCATATAAAACCTCCGTCGTGTACCTTTTCAGTATATCCATTTTCCGGCAAAAAGGAAACCTATCTTTTCCGATTTCTTTCCTACCCTTTTTTTGCGTCTTTCCACCGCGAAACGGCGCTTCTCTACCGAGCGATTCGTTCGTTCTACTTTCGGTAGAGTCGCCGTTTGACGGTCGGATTTTTTTATTTTTCTTCTTTTCGTTTGATACTTGACGGCGGCGCATAAATATAGTATGATATTACAAACGGAACGGGAAATCCGTTCCAGTCAAGCGAGGTAAAATATGAGGGACGTTCAGACGCTTGCCGACGAGTACGTCGCGTACGCAAAAAAGCATCTGGAGTTAGAGGAAAGGAACGCGGACTACGTGAAGAACCGCGTGTTGGAAATTTTGTCTTCGTGCGAAGGGGAAACACCGGACGCGGACGAAGCGGATATGATTTACGGGGCGCTCAGTCTGATGCCCGCCCAAGTGAACTCGCGCTTTCAGGCGCAAAAAAACGAGGACGCAAAACTTGCGACCGACTGGCTGTACGGTTATTGCGTGAAAAACGATTACGTGAAAAAAGCGGTGCTCGACAAGAATCCCCGTTTCGAATCGGAAGGGCTGATCGTAACCATCAACAAAGCTAAACCCGAATTCCGCGATCCCAAAAAGGCGGCGAGCGGAAACGCGGTTGCGGGGGGATATCCCCTTTGCAGTATCTGCCGCGAGAACGAGGGGTACGGCGGCAGAAGCAAGCGCACGCTGCGCACCGTCGATTTGACGATGGGCGGCGAGAATTGGTTCTGGCAGTATTCGCCTTACGGTTACTTCCGCGAACACGGGATTGCGGTTAATTGCACGCACACGCCTATGCACGTCGATCATACCACGTTCGGGAAGCTTATGGATTTCGTCGATCAGTTTCCGCATTACTTTATCGGCTGCAACGCGCCCCTGCCCCGTATCGGCGGCAGCGTGCTGGCGCACGACCACTATCAGGGCGGCGGAGAAATTCTGCCGATGCACAAGGCGGGGGCGGCGGTTACGCTCTCTCATCCCGATTACCTGCATACGACGGTGGAAGTGGTGGACTGGCAGGGCACCGTGGTGCGCGCGGTTTCGAAGGATCGGAACGAAATTTCGGCGCTGTGCGAAAAGATCCGCGCGAAGTGGGTGAGCTATTGCGATCCCGCAATCGGAATTATTCCCGAAGACGGCGACGGCGTGCACAATGCGATCAGTCCCACGGTGGTCAAAACGGCGCGCGGGTACGAGATGAGTTTGATTCTGCGCAGCAATATTACGTCGGAGCGGTATCCGGACGGCATATTCCACGCGCATCCCGAATATCACTTTATCAAAAAGGAATCCATCGGTCTGATCGAAGCGCAGGGCTTGTTCATTCTTCCCGGCAGACTGGAAAGCGAACTTGCCGAAATCGAAGCGCTGATCGAAGGGGGCAAGCTGCTTCCCGAAGCGTACGAAGCGTTCCGTCTTGTCTATGAAGAAGCGGGCGAAATCTTCCGCAACAATCCCGCGGCGGGCGCGCACGCGGCGATGCAAAAAGAGCTTGGGCGCATTTGCAATCGGATACTCGAAAATACCGCCGTGTTCAAAGACAGGGCGAAAACGGTCGAATTTTTAACGGATTTGGGGTGTGTGAAATGAAAGAATTATACGATTATAAAGTAACTGCGGCGGGGCGGGTAAACGTCATCGGCGAACACGTGGACTATTGCGGCGGCAAGGTTTTTCCTGCGGCGCTTTCGATGAAGAACACGGTGTACGTGCGTGCGAACGGTACGGACAAAATCAACCTCAGTTGGACAACTCTGCCCGATAAAGTGAGCCTGGATATCAACAATCTTGAACGTTATAAATCGCTCAAATACGGCAATTATCAGGCGGGCAGCGCACTCACGTGGCAGCGCGCGGGGCACAAAGTACTCGGTTGCGATATGCTGATGGATTGTACCGTGCCCTTCGGAAGCGGACTTTCTTCTTCGGCGGCGATCGAAGTTTCCACGATCGCGGCGCTGTGCGCAGTCGCGGGCGAAACGTGCGATCCCGTGGAAGCCGCTTTGAAGGCGCAACAGGCGGAGCGCGAATTTGCGGGCGTGAACTGCGGGATTATGGATCAGTACGCTTCGGCTTGCGGCAAAAAAGGACACGCGATGCTTCTGGATTGTAAAACGCTCGATTGCGAATACGTGCCCGTCGTGCTCGGCGATTATGCGTTCGTGATCGCAAACTGCAACAAACCGCACAGTCTGGTCGAAAGCAAGTATAACGAGCGCCGCGCGCAAACGGAAGAGGCGTTGGAAGTGTTGCAAAAGCATACGGACATCACTTGTCTTGCGGATCTTTCGGCGGAAGAGTTCGCGCGCCATGCGGGCGCGCTTTCCCCCGTGATCGAACGGCGCGCGCGCCACGTAGTGCACGAGTGCGTACGCGTGCGCGAAGCCGCGCAGGCAATGCAGACCGGCGACATGGTATTGCTCGGCAAGTTGTTGAACGCTTCCCACGAATCTTTGAAAGAGTTGTACGAAGTAACGGGAAAGGAGTTGGACGCGCTCGCCGCGGCGGCGCAGTCGCACCCCGCATGCGCGGGATCGCGTATGACGGGCGGCGGCTTCGGCGGCTGTACGATTTCCCTTGTGAAAAAGGATTGCGTCGAAGATTTTAAGGCGCACGTTGCGAAAGCGTACCGCGATGCGACGGGATATACCGCAGACTTTTACGAAGCGGATATTTCCGACGGAATCACCGTCGAAAAACTTTGACCGAATTAACAAAGTTCCTCCGAAACTTTGTTTCGGAGGAACTTTTTGTTTTTCATTCTGATTCAACAGTCGCAGTCGCAAAACGAACAAGGACAACAGCAAACGCAAACGATTTTTTCATAAACGGTAACCGTTTTATATGCGGGTTTTTGCGCGTTGCTTTGATCGCGGATAACGTTCAACAAAAGGGACTCGGTGTTTTCGGTATATTCCACGTATCCTCTTACCGGATCGTTTACGGTATACCGCAGCGTTGCGCAGTGATCGAGGGTTTCCGCCGCCGAATCTTCCGCTTTCAATTCGTATTCGACGACGGCCGTTTCACCGGGATTTAAGTCGGGTAAAACAAAGCCCGTGAAAGGGTCGTAAGCCGGTTGAGCGATCCCGTTTATTTTGACGCTTCCTGCAACGTAAGTTGCTCCGTCGGGCTTCGGAACCTTGAAGAAGTTACGGAACAATTTGGTTGACGAACGGTTGGTTACCGTTACGGTATTGCAAGCGTTTTCTCCGATCCGTACCGTTGTTTTATCGCAACCGATTGTTTTCAAGACGGAATCCGTTAAAACTTCCGTACTCACGGTGTTGCTTTCCCTGTTTTGCAAAAATCTTTTTCCGTCCGGCATGACGGTGCTGTAAGTGACGTTCAATCGATTCGGGATCAACATAGCTTACCTCCTTCGTTAATCTATCGTTACCTGGAAGCTCGTCGTTGCATTGTCGTTCGGAGGCAAATTCGCCACGCTGTAACCGATATCGGGACGGTAGGCGGGTACGTTCTGCCCGTTGATCATGACGGATTTTTCTACAAACGTGGTGCCTTGGGGAATATTGTCGGTAAAGTAAATGTCGTTGATATTGATATTGCCCTCGTTGGTAAACGTCACGGTATAAGTCAGCGTTTCGCCTTTGACCGCGAACGCCTTGTCAACGCTTTTCACCACGCTGAGTTTATCGGAAAAAACGTTTACCGAAACAGCGTTGGTGGGTTCGGTGTAGGTTCTAATGATGCCGCTTTCAGGGTCTCCCACGTCGTATCGAAAATCGGCAGAGTTGGTTACAGTGGTTACCGTTGAAGGGCTGTTGATTTTCATGTCGTACTCTACGGTGATTGATTCGCCGGGGTTTAATACGGGAAGAGTGATTCCTAATACAGGATCTGCCGGGACTGCGACTCCGTTTAGTTTGACGCTTCCGTCAACGAAGCTTGCTCCTTCGGGCGCCTGATTTATGATATAAGCCGGAGTTAAAACCGCAGATGAATTGTTTGTAATCGTTACCGTATTGTGAACGGTTTCGCCTTCTTTGGCATAAGTTTTGTCGACGGTGATTACTTTCGTGATTTCGTCGGACAGTACTTCCGTGTTTACGGTGTTGCTTGCAATCGATCCGGGGATTCCGGCTTGGTTGGGGGCAACGGCGTTGTAAGTTGCGTGTGATTGATTCGGTATCAGCATAATTTGTAATTCCTTAATAAAAATACTACATACCTTCCCCCTTACGGGAGATAAATATGTAGCGTTTCAAAAAGGAATATGTGATGGAATTGTTTGTTTTATTATATGATGTTTTTTATAAAACGTTTACAAGTGGATTTTTTTAAAATTTTCGTTTTACCAAATAAAAGCGCCGTGTTTCGTCAACCGACGAAACACGGCGCTTTTGTCTTTGTTGTACGAAAAGGCTATTGCCTATTTTTACTCCATTGAATGATTTCA
>CAJUFY010000011.1 GCA_910586245.1 uncultured Christensenella sp.
TGTTCGGTATATTTATTTTACTTTGCAGCGTTATTGCCTTATTGTTAAAATTTAAGATTAAACGATAAAAGTACAAAAAGAAATACAGTCTATGACAAATTATATTGTATGCCCCGAATGTGGGTATAAATTATTCAAGTTAGGCGACGGCTCAAACGTAGAAATACTTTGCCCGAAATGCAAACTGAAATTGCAAATAGAAATCAAGGGCGACGAAATCACAATATTAAAAATGCTATCTGACAAAGCATAACAACCGAATAAATCTTTATAACAAATAAAGAATTGAGTGTACGAAAGTAAAAAATTATTTTCGGGAGCAGTAAATGGCGCACTCAATTCTTTTTTTATACATAGACACCTCATAACAAACGCAATCATAACCCACTACAAACTAATATTGGGCTGTAAGCACACGCACGTTCGCGGACGGCTGGCATTTGTTAAAGGTGTTAAGGCTCTCTATGAAAGAGTAAAACCCGACAGATTTTCAAGGCTTATAAAGTCTGAAAGTTTGTCGGGCTTTTTTGTTTTTAAGTAATTTTCTAAAAAACCTTACCGCTTTGCCGTTGCCGTGCTTATAGTTGGAGGCTTTCTATATGCAAGTAATTATTTATAAATTTGTTGACGGCACTACAAATGAAATAGAAGTTACAGACGAATTATATTTGATACACTTACAACTCGTACAAATGGAAAAACGCAACCATTGGCGGGAAACAAGGCGGCATACCTCTTTGAACTACTTAATTGAAAACGGAATAGATTTTGAGGACAAGTCCGCTGATACGCTTGCTATAATCATACGGCGCGAAAACATAGAGCGCGTACATAAAGCGTTATTAACGCTATCGGACAAGCGGCGCGAATTGGTGCATAAATTCTATTACGAGGAAATGACTATGCGGGCGATTGCGCGTGAGCGCGGCGTTTCTCACTCGTCCATATCTCAACAAATGGCAACAGTACGCAAACATTTGCAAAAGCAATTACGTGATTTTGTATAATATATATACTATTACCAGTTCACCCCGTAACGTGTAACGCAATTAAAGCAAACACGGCAATACACGGGCGGCTTGCCGCCCGTGTGCGGGTGGACATAGTATTACCAGTTCACCCCGTAACGTGTAACGCAATTAAAGCAAACACGGCAATACACGGGCGGCTTGCCGCCCGTGTGCGGGTGGACATAGTATTACCAGTCCACCCCGTAACACTGTAACACTTTTGGCGTAAAAAACGTAGAAACTTGTAAATCTATGACGAAATGTATTTATCTTAATTTACGACCATTAGGGTGGGTTCTCTTGGGTGGGAGATAGTAAAACGGCAACGAGCCTAAACTCATTGCCGTTTTACTTTTACCTTTTTGCGACAAAGCCCGCAACCCCGTTTACAAATACGTATTTGAGGTTCAAACTCTGTCTGTCTTGGTGCGGACGAAGGGACTCGAACCCCCATGGTCTCCCACAGGAACCTGAAACCTGCGCGTCTGCCAATTTCGCCACGTCCGCATATCAAATTGTTTCGGCATAAGCCGATGCGCTACGCCTGAAACTGCGTTTTTATCAACTTTTTTCCAGAAGAGCCGTCGAGATAATAAACACTCCCGCCCCCCGATATGCTTTTCAACGGTATACCGTTTACAAATTCGAGTGCGGAATTGTTTTCCAATCCCCAAGCGCGATACTTATTATACAACACGATTTGATCAAAGTCAAGCATTCTTTCGTCATAGTGCGGAGAAATTTTTCCTGAAATCCAGCCTAGCCCGCGATACATAGCGTATTCCCCTTCTACAACCGAATCGGAATACATATCCTCAAACCAACAGATTGCTCCGGCGGATAATCCGCAAAGAATTACTCCCCGTTCGTAAGCCTGTAAAATCAGATCAAGCACGCCCGTACTGCGCCACTGTTCCAGCATATAGACGGTATTGCCGCCTCCGACGTAAATAAAATCAGCTTTTTCAAACTTTACGCGCAACTTATCCAAATCGATATCCCGATTACAAATGAGCGCGACGTCCGTTTTAATATCGAACAATCCCGTGTAAACTTTATGAAACGTATTGTAATACGGCATGCAATCGTGGCTTGCAGTCGGCAGAAACAATCCGTTGGCGCGGCGGTCGCCCGCGATCTTTTTCGCTTCCGAAGCAATATATTCGTCGATTTCCAACGTTTCGCGGTTTTTTAATTCCCCACCGCCGATCGCGATGATCCTTTTATCCATTCTTCTCTTCCGAAATCAAATCTTCTGCAACGGCGTGATCAGTCTTCTCGTTTTTCGCATCACCGTCTTCTTCATCCGTTGCCGAAATTCCAGCCGTACGGTCGACCGGAATCGAAAAGATAATTCCGCCCGCTTCCGTCTTTAACCCTACTTTTTCCGAAAGCGCCTCCATGATTGCAATCTTCCCCTCTTTTTTCGTAAGAATCATCAAAAGCTCCCGCTCTTCCATGAGGGAAATTCCGATAAATTGCTCCGCTTTTTTATTATTCAGATTCCGCGCGCGGATAACCGTACCGCCTGCGGCGCCTGAGGCGCGCGCGGCTTCCATCGCTTCGTCCACGTGATTCGCTTCAACCGAAACCAAAACCAAATCGTATTTTCTATCTTCACTACTCATCAACTTTCTCCTGTCAACGTTTTTTATGCTTGCGGCGGAAGCAATCCCGTTTGCGATAATTTCGGAAACGCCGCTCAACGGAATCGTAAAAGAAATACCTCTCCCGACAAGATACAAAGACATTTTTCCGCGGATTTCACGGATAATCGTGTCTTCGTCGCTTTCGGGGATGAGAGAGAAAACAACGGATTTTTCCGTTTCTCCGATTCCCAAATAATCGAGTACCGTAGAATGCGCCGTACCGGTTGCGGCAAACGTCATGGAAAGCGAAACCGAAACGTCGTCAAGTACCGATTTTAATTTGATTTCGTCTTTCTGATTGACGATACTAACCAACAGTTTACTGCGGTTCAACGACCGTTCCGTCGATTTTCCACTGATCCGCGCCGTCGTTCTCTCGCCTGCGGCTTGCAGTTTTGTTTTCAACTCGGCAGCCAACTTTTGCTGCACTTTCCGTTTCTTTTCCGCCATGTCAGTCCACCGTATATTCTAAGATCCGATCCTCTACTGCAAGGAAATTACGTTTGATTTTTCCCGTCTTATGTTTATACCGAATTCCGAGTACCTGAATAGAAATTAAAGGCGCGAGGGCGACAAACGCGACGCAACCGAATGCCTGCGTCATAATCGCTTCCCCGCCGAGCAACGCATTGCATGCGCCAATCGCCATCGGCAATACGAAAGACGAAACCATTGCGCCGCTCGCAACACCGCCCGAGTCAAACGCAATACCCGTAAAAAGCGGAGGCGTAAAAAAGGTGAGTCCCAACGCAATCACGTAACCCGGCACGAGTATCCACATGATATTGATTCCCGTAAGAATGCGAAGCATTGCCAAACCGATTGCAATACATACGCCGATACAAAGCCCCTTTTTCATTGCAGAAGAACTGATTGCACCCGCAGACATGCGCTCAACCTGTTTGTTCAGAACGTGTACCGCAGGTTCCGCCGCAACGACAAAGTAACCGATCAGCATGCCGATCGGAATCAGAAGCCACCCGCCCCAAAGCTCGGCTAAAATTTCGCCGATCCGTCTTCCGACGGGCATAAATCCGACGTTTGCACCCGATAAGAACATGACGAGCCCGACGAACGTATACAAGAAGCCGAATAAAATCCGCATGAGCTGCTTTTTATGAAACGAGCGCGTCGCAAGCTGAAAGATCAAAAAGAACGCGATAATCGGGCTGATTGCAATTGCAACTTCAATCGAATAATCCCCGAAACCGTGCAAATAATTCCAAAGTACGTCACGCGTAGTATTTACAACGGTCAACTCTTCGACAACGTATTCAACGTTTTCCGCACCGCACACGATCCCGAGAATGAGAACCGCGATAATCGGACCGACGCTGGAAAGCGCCACAAGTCCGAACGAGTCGTCCTGCCCTTTTTTATCGCTTCGGATCGATGCGACACCGACGCCGAGCGACATAATAAACGGTACGGTCATCGGTCCCGTAGTGACCCCGCCCGCATCGAAAGAAACCGCCCAGAATCCGGGATCGACGAAGCAAAAACAAAGAACAAACGCCGCAACGTAAAATACCATTAAAATAATGGACAGCCGAATCCGGAACACGATACGAAGCATGGCGATCGTCAGAAAAATCCCGACGCCGCCCGCAACAGTAATAATCAAAAGATAATTGCCCAGAATCGTTTTTTCCGCAACGTCCTTTACCTGCTCCGCAAGAATCTGCAAATCGGGTTCGGCAAGCGTCACGATAATTCCGATGATGAAGGAAAGAAATGCAATCAGCCAGATTTTACGGGAACGCGTCATGGAAGATCCGATTTTTTCACCGATCACAAGCATGGACATATCTGCGCCCAACGTAAAACAGCCCATTCCGACGATCAGCAAAAATACACCGATCGTAAACAGCACGAACGTGCCCGAATCAAGCGGCGTAAACGTAATGCTAAGTGCAAATACGATCAGCGCAATCGGCAAAATCGACGTCAGCGATTCTATAATTTTATCTCTCAACGCCTTGGTCATAGAACTTTCTTCCTCTCAGTCTGCTTATTTCGAATACTTCCGCTCGATTGCCGTAATTTTGTCGATTCTGCGGCAATGTTTTTCTTCCGCGGAAAACGGCGTATTTAAAAACGTTTCCACGATTTCGAGCGCGAGGTTCACGCCGACCAGACCGCCGCCCAACGCCAACACGTTTGCATCATTATGAAGCCGCGTCATTTTAGCCGAAAGCGGCTCCGAACAAAGCCCGCAGCGGATTCCGGGGACCTTATTTGCCGCGATGCTGATCCCGATTCCCGTCGTGCAAACGAAAATGCCGCGTTCACATTCCCCTTTCGCAACCGCTTCGGCCGCTTTCAGCGCATAATCCGGATAGTCGCAAGAATTTTCGGTCGTTGTACCGAAGTCTACGGGAGTATACCCGTTTGCATTCAAATATTTTACGACCGCGTTTTTCAACGCAAGCCCGCCGTGATCGCAACAAAGAGCTATTTTCATTTTATTCCTCCTGTGAACGGATACGTAATCCTTTGATAATTTGCGGCATACACTGCAAAATCGTTTGCAGCGTCGCGCGGTATACTTCGATCGGCTGTCCGTACGGATCGGGGATCTCCCGCCCGCACAATTGATACATACTGGTTACGTTATGAAAATGTGCGAGAAGATTGCGCTGCGGTTCCGTCATGCAAACCACCGCATACGCTTCCGACACCATTTTTTCGGTTAACTGACGGGATTTAAACTTTGGCGAAACGGAAATATTGCGTTCTTTCAACACGTAAGCGCTGCCCTGTGAAATCGGACTGCCCGCCTGCGCGCGAACGCCCGCCGACTGTACGCTGTACCAGCTGATTTTTCTGCGTTTCAATTCCGCTTTTAATACCGCTTCCGCCATCGGCGAACGGCAGGTATTCCCCGTGCAGACGAATATGATCTTCTTATGTTTCATCCGTTTCCCTCCCAAATGCGCGGGTAAATCGGTTTAAAACCCCGTCCATCACGCCGCCGCGCTCTTTGGGCTCGATCGCAACGAGCAGCGTGGCTTTCCGTTCGCCTTCCCGAAGCCGTGCATAGAGCGTACGAGCCATGTCTTCGGCGCAAGCCCCCAACGATAACACGCGGTATTCCGCGGACGATAACAACCCTTCCCGACATAAAAAGTACGGAAGTCCGCCGCGTCCTTCCTCTTCCAAATAACAGCGTACGGCATTTTGCAGTTCGTCCGAAGTAAAATACGCCGTCCTGCAACCCGGAGCATAATGTTTATAAGCCATTCCAGGACTTTTCGGGCGTTCGCCTGCGCATTTTTCGTAAAACAGACAATCGCCTGCAATTTCGGCAATCATTTCACGGGTCACGAGACCCGCGCGCAGAATCATCGGAATTTCTCCCGTACAATCGAGGACGGTACTTTCGATTCCTCCGCTGCATGCTCCCCCGTCGAGAATCAGCGGAATATCCCCCGCAAAATCGTCGTAAACGTGCCGCGCCGTTACGGGCGAAACGTGTCTGGAACGGTTTGCGCTCGGTGCCGCGATCGGAAGATCGACTTCCTTTAAAAATACCTGCGCCGTTTCCGAAGAAGGAACGCGCACGGCAAGCGTATCCAGCCCGCACGAAACGAATCGGCTCACTTTGCCTTTCGAAGGATATACCATCGTAAGCGGTCCAGGCAAATACGCGCGCGCCAGTTTTTCCGCATACGGCGGTATTTTATCAACCAGCTTCCCCACGTCGTAATCCTTATGCACGTGCGCAATCAGCGGATTGTCCGCAGGTCTTCCTTTTAATGCGAAAATACTTTGCACCGCTTCGTCGCAGAACGCGTTCGCCCCGAGTCCGTACACCGTTTCCGTATGAAACGCAACGATGCCACCCGCGTCGATAATTTGTTTTGCCTGCAACAGGGATTCCCCGTCCGCACTTAAAATATGCGTCTTCATTCTTCGGGAATCCCCGTATCTTCCGGTTCGGGGAAGACGTCTTCCGCTCCAGGATTATCCCAGTTTTGCACGGCGCGGTGATATTGCGGTTCTTCATCGGGCTGTCCCTGATCCTCCACGTCTACGAATTTGGTACATTCGCCGAGGAAGCGAAGCTGCACTCTGCCGGGAGAACCGTTTCTGTGCTTTGCAATGATGATTTCCGCCGCGCCTTTTACGACGCCGCCTTTGGCAAGTTCTTCCGCCGAAGCCGTTACTTCCGGACGGCTGATAAACATAACGATATCCGCGTCCTGCTCGATTGCGCCCGATTCGCGCAAGTCGGAAAGTTGGGGTTCTTTGGTTTGAATCCGCCGCAACTGCGAAAGCGCGATCACGGGAACGTTGAGTTCCTTCGCCATAATTTTCAGATCGCGCGTAATGCTCGAAATTTCCTGCTGGCGGTTTTCGGAATTATTGAATTTTCCGCCGCCGCTCATCAGCTGGATATAGTCGATCATGACCAGATCGAGACCGCCTGCCTGCGCCGCAAGCCTACGGCATTTCGAAAGAATTTCCGCAGGCGTCACGCGGGAGGAATCGTCGATAAAAATTTTGGATTTTTGCAGTTTGTCGCTCGCCAGCATCAGATTTTTCCAGTCTTTCTGACCGAGTTTGCCGGAAAGCGCGTTTTCCATACTCACGCGCGCATAGGAGCATAATAATCTTTGAACAAGCTGCACGCGCGGCATTTCGAGAGAGAAAACCGCCGCAGTCTTGCCCTTTACAAGACACGCGTGTTCTACGATATTCATTGAAAACGACGTTTTGCCGACGCCCGGGCGGGCGGCGACCACGATCAGATCGGATTTCTGCAATCCGTTCGTGATACGGTCGAAATGTTTGAAACCCGTTTCCAGTCCGCGGCAGGAGTTCGGATCCGATTGTATCGTTTCGAATTTTTGGAGCACTTCCTGAATGACCGTTCCGTCCTCCAACCCTGTAAGTGCCGAAGAATCCTCCTGCTTCGAAATATCGTAAACGAGTTTTTCCGCATAGGAAATCGCTTCGCGTTCCTCTTTCGACTTCATACTGTTTTCTATGATATCTTTTGCGGCGCGGATCAACGACCGATTGACGGAATCCCGCCGAACGATCTCGAAATACTGTTTATAATTCGCGGCGGAAGGCGTAAGTTCCGCCAATTCGCTCACCCCGCGCAATCCGCCCGCGCGTTCCAGCGTGCCGTCGCGCTCCAAACGATCGGTAAGCGTCACCAGATCGACGGGTTTGCGCGCGCCGTAAACCTCGCGCATCGCGCCCAGCACGATACGGTGGGATTCCTGATAAAATTCGTCCTCTTTGAGCGTTTCCAGCAATTCGGACTGAATGGATTCGTCGATTAAAATACAGCCGAGAAGCGCCGCCTCGGCATCTAAATTGTGCGGCATCTGATTTGCAGCCATCGTAATTTCTTCCTTCGTTTTATTTTAAGAAAGCGATTCGAATTCGGCAAGCGCTTCTTCGAATTCCTTCATTGCGGTTTCAAACGTTTTCTTTTCCGTTAAATCGGCGCCTGCGATTTTCAACAGCGATACGGGGTCGGTACTGCTGCCACCCGATAAAAATTCAAAGTATTTTTTAACGGCGGGCGCGCCCTCGTTTAATATGCGGTTTGCGATACAAATTGCCGCGGTAATGCCCGTCGCATACTTATAAACGTAAAACGAACGATAGAAGTGCGGAATGCGCGCCCACTCGATTTCAATATCCCGATCATGCGTAACCGCTTCACCGTAGTACTTGCGGTTCAGTCCGTAATAGAGTTCGGACAAATTGTCCTTATTCAGCGGTTCGCCAGATTCCGCCATCGCATGCGCTCTTTCTTCGAATTCGGCAAACTGGGTCTGACGGAACAGCGTGGTACGGATCATATCCATGAAGTAATTGAGCAAATATTTTTTCAGACGGCCGTCCTGCGTCGTATTTAACAAATGCTTTAACAGCAACACTTCGTTGACCGTGCTTGCAACTTCCGCAACGAAAATTTTATACTCCGATTTCGCGTACGGTTGCGCCGCGTTGGAAAAATAGCTGTGCAAAGCGTGCCCCATTTCGTGCGCGATTGCAAAAATATCAAACGTCGTCTTCTGATAATTCAAAAGCACGTAGGGGTGCTGCCCGTACACGCCGATGGAATAAGCGCCGTTGCGCTTGCCTTCCGTTTCGCAAACGTCGATCCAGCGATCAGCTTTCCCCTTTTTCAACAGTCCGAGATATTCGTCGCCGAGCGGTGCCAACCCCTTTAAGACGAGTTCAAACGCTTCGTCGAATTCCAGCTTCAGATCCGCGTTTTCCACAAGCGGGACGTGCAGATCGTAAACGTGCATCTCTTTCAGCCCGAGCACCTTTTTGCGAACCGCCATATAACGGTGCATGATCGGCGACGCGGTATTCACTGCCCCGATGAGATTTTCGTAGACTTTCCGATCGACGTCCTCTTCGAACAACGCCATATCGAGACAACTCTCGTACCCGCGCACGTTTTTATAAAAAATATCCTTCTTCACGTTGCCGTAATAAGTCGTGGCGAGCGTATTGATAATCTTGCGATACGCCGAATAGTAAAGGCGGAAAGCTTCTTCGCGTTTTGCGCCGTCCGTTCCGCTGAGTAAAACCGAATAAAGCCCGTGCGAAAGGCGTTGTTTTTTGCCCTCGAATTCGATTTCGGGCAAATCGAGTTCGGCGTTATCAAGCATTCCGAACACGTCGTAAGCCGTTCCGAGGGGCTCGCCCGTCTGCGCAAGAATGCGTTCCTCTTTTTCGGAAAGAATATATTTCTTTTCCGCAGCGATTCTGGAAAGCAGATAATCGTAATCTTTTAGCAAACCGTCTTCCGCCAGCGATTTGAGTTTCTCTTCGGGAAGCGCAGACAATTCGGGCGTTGCAAACGAAGTTTCCGCGCCGAGCTGCGTCATTAAAGATAAAACCCGCGCCGTATATGAATTGTATTTCGTGTCGCGTACGTCCTCGTCCGATTTCAAAAATGAATACAGATATAACCGCATCAATTTAAGACTGACGGTCTCTTCCGCTTTAAAGTAAGCAAGAATATTTTCCGCCGTGTTCAGCGTTCCGCGGTACTTTTCGAAATCGATCTTTCCATCCACCTCGGCAAACGCGCGTTCCCAAGCCTCGTCGTTTTCGAACACGTCCTCCGTTTTCCATTTGTATTGCGTGTTTACTTCGCTTCTTTTCATAACTCACTCCTTCCTTTAATTCTTAAAGCTGTGAATCGGCGCGGGAATCAAGCCTCCCCTGCCGATAAATTTCGAAGCATCCCCCGTATGCACGGGCATAACGGGCGCGCGCCCCAACAATCCGCCGAACTCGACTTCGTCGCCGACGGTTTTCCCGGGGGCGGGAATCACGCGCACAGCCGTCGTTTTATTGTTGATCATGCCGATCGCCGCCTCGTCGGCAATGATTGCCGAAATCGTGGAAGCGGGCGTATCACCAGGAATTGCGATCATATCCAATCCCACCGAACACACGCAAGTCATTGCTTCCAGCTTATCCAACGTAATTTTTCCCGCCGTTGCCGATTCGATCATGCCGATATCTTCGGAAACGGGAATAAACGCGCCGGAAAGCCCGCCGACACGGGAAGACGCCATAACGCCCCCCTTTTTCACGGCGTCGTTCAGCATGGCAAGCGCGGCGGTCGTACCGTGACAGCCTACGACTTCGAGCCCGAGCTCTTCGAGGATATGCGCGACCGAATCGCCGCGCGCCGGAGTCGGCGCCAACGAAAGATCGACGATACCGAACCGTGCGCCCAAACGGCTTGCCGCTTCTTTGGCGATCAGCTGACCGGCGCGGGTAATTTTAAACGCAGTGCGTTTAATCACTTCCGCGGCATCCGTCAGATCGGCTTCGGGCACGAATTTCAACGCATGCTGTACGACGCCCGGACCCGACACGCCGACGTTGATCACGGTATCCGCTTCGCCGATTCCGTGGAAGGCGCCCGCCATAAAGGGGTTGTCCTCGACGGCGTTGCAGAAGATCACGAGTTTGGCGCAACCGAGCCCGTCGCGATCTTTCGTCAAAGCGGCGGCTTCTTTTACGATTTCGCCCATCTGGCGCACGGCGTCCATATTGATCCCCGAGCGCGAAGAGCCGACGTTGACGGACGAACAAAGCCGTTCGGTGCGTGCGAGCACCTCCGGAATGCTTTTGATAAATTCCCGTTCGTATTCCGCCGTTCCCTTATGGACGAGCGCAGAATAACCGCCCAAAAAATCGATTCCGAGTTCTCTCGCCGCGTGATCGAGCGCCGTTCCGATGAGCGCGCTTTTCTGCGGAAAAGATGCGGTAATCAAAGAAACGGGCGTAACGGAAACGCGCTTGTTTACAATCGGGATTCCGTATTCCCGCGAAAGTCCTTCCGCGGTCTTTACGAGATTTTCCGCTTTTTTCATGACGAGGTCGTAAACCGCCTGCGCTGTTTGTTCCGCGTTGCCGCGGATACAGGAAAGCAGGGAAAGCCCCATCGTCACCGTGCGGATATCGAGATGCTCTTTTTCTACCATCTCGATCGTTTCGAGTACGTCGAATTGATTGAACATATTTCCTCCGCGCCGTCAAACGTTATGCATGGCGTCGAAAATCGCCGCATGCTGCAAACGAACGTTCATGCCGATTTCCTTGCCCATATTTTCAAGCTCTTCGGCGAGCGCGGCAAAATCCGCCGCGCTTTCGGAAGCGTCTACCATCATAATCATGGCAAACTGTTCCCCCAACACCGTCTGCGAAATGTCTTCGATATTCACGTTGCGTTCGAACAAAAAGTTGCTCACTTTGGCGATAATACCCCGTCTGTCCGAACCGGTAACCGTTACGACTGCGCGCATATTGTTTTTCTCCTTTATTCCGATAATTCGTATTCTATCAATAAATTGCCCTGCGAAACGAGTTTTGCGGTCTTCCCTTCTTCGAATGCGGGAAAATCCTTTTCCCCGTCCACGTAGATTTGCCGCCGCATGGTTTCGTCGCGTTTGATGTTCCGTACGGAAAAGATTCCCACGTTTACGTCTACGCCGTCGTGCGTCGTCCAGTCGTCGATCCCCTCGAAGGGCAGCGTTGCGCTTTCTTTTCTGCCGACGGAAATAAACTTGAGCATTTTACAGTAAGCGTTGCAACGCTTAAAGGAAATTCCCATATAGGGGAACGCAAACATCAGATATAACCCCACGACGACGCAGGAAACGGCGGTCACCCACGTTGTATTCGGATCCTGATACGGCAGCATGACGTAATAAGCAACGAACCCCGCAAGCGCCAAAAAACAGGCAACGCTGACCCCGATAAAAATACCGAGAATCTTCCTGCGCTGCATGACCGCGTTCCACAAATCTCTGTCCTGATAAATTTTCGTCATATCTGCTCCCGTTCGTTATTCGGCAATAAACAGTACGCCGAGCGTATTTCTGCCGCAATGTCCCGTAATCACCGAGCCCGCAACCGTTTCTAAAATTTCGTTAAAGCGGAAAACCGCTTCCACTTTCTTTTTGGCAAATTCCACAAGCTCCGGATCCGCGCTGCTGTGCGTAATAAAACAGCGCGTTTTGTCGTAAGCGGGATACTTTTCCGCCAGATCGTCGACGTATGCGGAAATACATTTCATCATGCTTCCGCGGTATTTCTTCTGTGCGACAAGCTGACCTTCTTCCATTTCGATTAAGGGATGAATTTTCAGAATATTCGCCCCGTAGAGCGCCATGCGCGAACAGCGACCGCCTTTGTAGAGATAATCAAGCCGATCGGGCACGAAAGAAGTATTTACGTTGGGGATCAATTTTAAGATTTCCCCGACGATATGATCCGCATCGCAACCCGCTTCAAGCAGATCGCATGCCTTCATCACGACAAGCCCCTGTCCGGAAGAAAGCGCGTGGGTATCGACCACGTAAACTTTATCGGGAAAACTCTTTGCCGCTTCGGCGGCATAGCTATAAGACGAAGACGATTTCGAAGAGATATTAAAGTGAATCACCGTATCCCCCGCCGAAACGTATTTGCCGAAAAACTCTTCGTAATCGACGATGCTCGGCGCGGCGGTTTTGGGCAGTTGACCCGTTTTTTCCACGTAATCGAAAATATCCTGAGGTGCAATATCCACCCCGTCGTAATAACTGTTTTCCCCCAATATGACTGAAAGCGGCATAATACCGATATTCCGCTCCGAAACATGTTTGCCGAGATCGCAAGTACTGTCTGCGGTAATGCGAATCATAATTTCCTCCTGATTTGTTTATATATTTCCGTACGAAAGTTGAGCCGAACGGCGCAATCCTTCCCAACGGGTAATCCAGTCTTTGTGTTTTATCGACCATTCGGGCACGACGCCGACGATGTCTTTATAAGAAAGACAACCGACGATCCGCGAATCGAGATTGTTGTTCCCCAGAGAACGGTTATCTCCGAGAAAGAAGATTTCGTCTTCCCCCACGGTCACTTCCTCAAAATCCAACGTGGAAGAAAGCGCATACGGTTCGGAAAGCGGGCGGTATTCTCCTCCCGATTCCTTCCAATAAACGGTGCCGTTCTCGCAGTAAATACTGTCGCCTTCCGTGGCGATCAACCGTTTGATAATTAACTTTTCGCCCCCGCCGACGTTCGGCGTATATTTATCGGGGTAAGGCGTTACGTCGATGATTACGATATCCCCCCGTTTGGCTTTGGCATGCGCATTCGCGTAAACACGGTCGTGATTCTGCAAAGTATCGAGCATAGACGCGCCGTCTACCGTAACGACAAAATAAGTCTGATGAAACCAGATGCTTGCGATAAGCACCGCGCAAAGCAGAACGGAAAGCACCGAAAACAAAACGTTCAGCGCGCGGTTTTCCGTTTTCTGATTGAGCATCGCGGGACGCTTCGGATAATTCATCGTTCCTCCCCCAACACGCGCCGCACGCGTTTTTTCAGTTCGTCGGGCGAAAGCATAACGATCCTTCCGCAAGTCGCGCACTTAATTTTGAGATCAGCCCCTGTACGGGTTATTTCCCATATTTTTCCGCCGCACGGATGCGTTTTTTTCGTTTCGAGTTTATCGCCGAGTTTTAAATCTTTTATATCCATATTACGTTATTGATTAAAACTTCACCGTCGAAAGAAACGGACAAAGAAGATACTTCTTTAAAATCGGAAAGATGCGCACCCGTTTCAGACATGAAATCTTCGGGGCTCATTAACACGCGCTTCCATTTGCCGCCGCCTTCGATCTTTGCTTCCGCGGTAAAAACGGCGTCGTCTTCTTCCCTGTAAAAGGAAACTTTTACCGATGATTTTTCTTTTGCGTAAGCGTCGAAACTAAACGCCGCGCCTTCAGGCGCTTCATATCGCGGTTCTCCGACACGGTAAGACACAATGTCCGCACGGGAAGTAATTCCCGCGATTCCGCCGTAGCCGGGCAGAAGATTCGGCTTGGAGTCCTCCCCTTCCACAAAGCAATCCGCAATCGCACGCGCGCGGTTGCGAAATACGGAAAATCCGTTCCTGCCGTCCGTACTCGTGTATAACACGCGGGAAGCGGGACACGCGTTGGCGTACTGTTTTTCCACGACGACTTCCTGAATCTTAGAGGTAACGGAAAAATTATTCGAATAATTCACGAACGCATAAACGAGCGCTTTCTTCGTCCCCGCATAAAGATTGAGCGGAACTGTGCCCACGTTGTCTTCCAGATCTTCCGCATGTCCGAGAACGCGCGTCCAGTCGCGCGATTCCGAATCGGTTACTTTTTCCGTAAAGAAAATACCGTATTCGCTGATTTCCCCGTGCGCGTCGAATTTTCCCCGCACGACGAGCTTTCCGTTTTCATCTTCTTCCACGCAGATCGAAACGGGTTCGCTCAAAAATACCGATCTGCCCTTCAAATACTTATCCAAAAACAAATCAACGTTGTGCAGCGAATGCGATCCGATCAAACCGTTCCCGTGCGCGGAAAACAGCAACGCTTTTTCTACCTGCGGATTGATTTTTTCGAAAGTATCGTAAACACGGTCGTAATTGTATTTTCTGTCGTTGATCGCGGAAATCAATAAAAGCGGACACTTTACGTAAGGCGCATAACTCTGCGAATCGATGCCCGCGATAAAGCGGTGGCGCTCTTCGCTGAAAACGACCTTTTTTCCATCCGCAAATTTTTCTACGCCGCGGTAAGCAAGCCAACCCGCCGCACAAACGGAAATCATACAGGAAATCGGCGCATAGGGCGCGATTTTAAACAGAATTTCCCCGCCCGTGCGAAGCCCGATCGCTCCGACGCGCGTTACCTCCTTCCGTTCGGAAAGATATCGTGCGGCATACCGTGCGACGGCTGCCCATTCGTACCAGGAAGTTTCTTTTGCCGAAGGTTCGGCTTTTTTCAGCTTTTCACCCGCACGCGTGTAATTCGCGTAATCGATATCCTGCGGATATTCCGTAAAATATCCTTCGTCGCGCGCGCCGCAATAATCCACGCAAAGTACGCCGTAACCGCTTTTTACGTAACGCAGGTACAACTTCTCGTCGAACGGGAAACCCGCTTCGAACAAAATCATAACGGCGGGAAATTCTTCCGCGCCTTCCGGAAAGACGTATTTCGCGTAAATTTTGACTCTTCCCTTATTCGTCTGTCTGCCCGAGAAAAACAATTCGCGGGTTACGACGCCGTTTTCGATCTGCTCGGATAATACTTTTTCTTCGAACAAAAGCGTATCGTCGAAATCTTTCCACAACGTAACGGGGGTTAAAATCATAGGCAAATATTACCTCACTCCATAGTAATTTGCGAACCGCGGGATTCGGTCGCTTTTTTCACCGAAAGTTTCCGCTCGATTCTGTGACGGAGTTCTTCCACGTGGGAAATAATTCCGATCGAGAAATGTTCGCCTTTCAGTTTTTCAAGACTGTCCATTACGGTATCGACGAGTTTTTCGTCGAGCGTACCGAAGCCTTCGTCCAAAAAGAAAAATTCAATCGGACGGAGCGATCGCGCGCAGATTTCCGCGCTCAACGCCAACGCTAGGGAAAGGGAAACGAGAAAGGTTTCTCCCCCCGAAAGGGTAAACACCCCACGCGGCGCGCCGCCGTTGAAGTTATCTCCTACGACGAAATTGCCGTCGTAACGCAAAAAATATCTTCCGTCCGTAAGCGCAAGCAATCTGCTGCTCGCGTTCTGCGCCACCGTCTGCAAATATTCCTCGGCGACAAATTCCATAAATTTATTGCCGTCGAGCAATTTTTTCAGCCGTTCGTACAGCTCGGATTCTCTGTTTTTTTCGCGGTATTCCTTGGTGATCGCTTTCTTGCGCTCGATGTCGCGTTCTGCCCGCACCTTGGCTTCGCGGACGAGCGCCGATTTCTTCGCGCATTCCTTTACTTCGTTTTCCGCAGTGGCGAGCGTTTGCCGCGCAAATTTTACCGCCTCGTCGCTTGCTGCAGAATAGTCTTCCGCATTCAGCGCGCGGAAACGCGCGCGCACAGCTGCATAATTTTCTTTATACCGTTCTACGCGCAGACGGGCTTCTTCGGCATCGCCGTACTTCGCGCACAAATCCGCCGCCTGTTTTTCGCTTTCAAAACCGCCCGCTTCCAAAGCTTCGGCGTATCTTTTCTGCAATTCCGCCGTCCGCTCGCACAAAGAGGACACCCGTTCCAAAGCCGCAGCATGCGCAGCCTTGCTTGCAGTCAGCTCTTCCGAGGCACGTTCGCGTAATTTGGCGTTGCGCTTTTGTTCGCCGTACAGCCGTTCCAGATTCGCTTCGGCTTCTTCCGACGACACGGTTTCCGCCTTTAACCTCGGCGCAATCTCTTCGATCCGTTTCAGAAGCGTTTTTTGCTCCGCCTCCAACTGCGCGATTTTCGCAAGATGGACTTCGTATCTGCCTTTCTCTTTTTCAAGAAACACAAGTTGATTTCTCAAATCCGCCCGATCCCGTTCAGCCGCTTCGAACTCCCGACGCAAGGCGGTGTAGTCCTTCCGTTCCCCGACCGAAAGCGCAACGTATTTTTCGATCAACGGACGGGTTGCTTCCGATATGACGGAAAATTTTCTGGTCAAATCTTTTAACTCTTCCGCAAAAACCGCATATTCTTCCCGCAACAGTTCCGCTTTCCCGCGAACTTCGCAATAAGAAAGAAAATCCCCGTTCCCAATCGTTTTTAAGCGCGCTTCGATATTTGCTTTTTCCGCTTCGTAAGAAAAGGACTGAAACGCGTTTTGCGCCTGCAACAATTCGTTTTGTATTTCTTGCAATCTTTGCTGCGCGTCCCGTAAAACGCGGCGATCCGCTTCCCGCAATTTTGCGTCCGCAATCAACGCGTTCAATTTTGTTATTTCCAGATTCGCCTTTTCGGAATCCCAAGCCGAAGCTTCGCGGTAATCCTTTTCCGCCTGCTCCAGTTTTAACGCCGCCGTTCGCGCAGCCTGTTCCGCTTGCAACTTTTTTTCTTGCCCCGAACGCAAATCCCGCGCAGCGAAGATTACTGCAGACGCTTTTTCCAGACGGGAAAGTTCGGCGTTGAGCGCAGCCATCTCGCCCCGTACCGCTTCGAGTTTTTCCATTTCCCGCGCGGTTTTTTCCGCTTCCCTGCGTTGCTGCGCAAGCGCGGATAAACGTTTCTCGCTTTCGCGCGCCGAAACGAGCGCTTCGCCCGCCGTCTTTTCTGCCTGTTCCGCCAAAACGATCTGCGCCGAAAGCTGTTTGATTGCTTCCTCCGTCACCGATTCATAAGGTTCCAGTTTCGCTTTCAAAATATCCGCTTGCGATTTAGCATTTTGATAACGCGCATTCGTGCGTTTGACAAGCCCTTCGCCGTACCGTTCGAGGTCGAACAGACGCGAAACGAGTTTGAGCCTGTCGGACTTCTGCGACTTCACGAATTGCGCAAATTCCCCTTGCGGAAGCGCAATGCACTTCTCGAAATCCTTCTGTTCCAGCCCGATCACTTTTTCAAGCAATGCGTTGCCGTCCCGCGCGCCCTCGGCAAGCGCGGAAAGCGTTTCTCCGGATCGCTCGTATACCCGCACGTTCTGCGTGCCGTTCTTGCGTTTTAATTCCCGCTCGACGCGAAAAATCCGCCGCTTTTTTTCGTATTCGATTTCAAATTCAAAATTGACGAAAGCGCGATCGCTATTGTAATTGATCAAATTGGACATAACCGCTTCGCGGGCGTCCAAGCGGGAAACTTTTCCGTACAACGCAAACACGATACAATCCAAAATCGTGCTTTTCCCGGAACCTGTATCCCCGAATATCCCGAAAATCCCGAATTCGAGCAACTTCCTGAAATCGATCTCAACTCGTTCGGAAAAGGAGTTCACGCCGCAAAGTTCCAAATATACCGGTTTCATGCGTCCTCCAACAAGAGCGACAAAAACGCCGATTTCAAATCGTCGGGCGATTGCTCTCCGAAACGGGATCGATAGTATTCGCAAAACAGTTCTTCCGCCGACATATGCGAACGCACGGGCGCGGAAACGGTTTCTTGGGTATTCACTCTGGCAATCAGCGAAACGAGCCCCTCGTTCCGCGTTCGCAAAGCCTGCGTTTCTTTCGCGGTCAACGGTGCGGTCAAATGCAAAGTAAGCTCGATCAGGCACCCTTCGTATTCGCCGAGCAATGCAAGCGCGCTCTCTACGCCGCGGGCTTCGAGACGAACCAAACGTTTCCCCGAACAAAGCGGAATTTCCCGATCTACCGTAATCGCATTCCCCTCGGTTTTTAACAGCACCACCGATTTTTCGGTATGCGCTTCGTCGAACGAATATTGTAAAAGCGAACCGCTGTATCTTCCGTTTTTTCCGACCCGCTGTTTTTTATGAAGATGCCCCAACGCAACGTAACCGAATTCGGGCAACGAGGAAAGCGGTACGGCGCGCGCGCCGCCGAGATCGATATTGCGTTCCCCCTCGCTCGTGCTACCGCCCGCAACGAATAAATGCGTCAACAGCACGTAAGGCATATCCCGTTTGTAAGCGGCGTTTCCGCGGGCAATCCAACGCGCCGTCTTTTCGGCGTACGTTTCTTCCGTTTTGTCTTCTTTGAGTCGCGCTTCGTTGGGATAAGGCAAAGCGTTAATATAAATCCGCTCACCTTTTGCGTTTTGTAAAATCAAATAATTTTCGCCCGACTCCACCGGACGCACCGCTCTGTTTCCGTTCAACGGAAAAACGACGCGTCTGTTTCCGAAAATATAAATCCCTTCTTCACAGGCGATTTCGGCGGCGGCGGCAAGACGCACGCCGTCGTCGTGATTTCCGCTTACGACGACCACCGCACGGGACTTTCCGGCAATCTTTTTTACGGCAGAGAAAAACAGCTCTTCCGCTTCCGCAGAAGGCAAATAGGTATCGAAGATATCCCCCGCAACGAGTACGAGTTCCACTTCTTCCCGTTCACAAATTTCAGCGATTTCGTTGAGCACAACCCGCTGTTCGGGCAGCCGCTCTTCGTCCATCAGCCGTTTTCCGATATGCCAATCGGAAGTATGCAATACGTTCATCTTTTCCGTTAACTGCCAAAAAAATTTTCCCTGTGCCGCAAAGAAAGGCGTTGCATTCGGGCGTATGGTATGATATACTATTATACAACGGATCGGTTGAAAAAGCAAGCCGTTCACATAAATTTCGAAAAATTTACCGCACCGAAGAGGGCTTATGTCGTTCAGCAATTATTCCAAAGATTTCAACGCGAATATGTACACCGTCGTGGAAAATCAGTTCATTACGAAATATCTTCCGCATGCCGACGGAGACGCCGTACGCGCCTATCTTTTCGGATTGTATTTGTGTCAATGTGCCGAAGATTTCGATGCAGACAGCGCGGCAAAGCTCTTGAAAATGCCGACAGAAAAGCTCGTCGATATCTTCTCGTTCTGGGAAGAATGCGATCTCGTGCGCGTACTTTCCAAAAGACCTCTTTACGTGGAATATCTGCCCGTAAACGCCGCCGTCGGCAAACCGAAGACAATCCGCCCCGAAAAATACGCGCAGTTCAACCGTGAATTTTATAAAATTTTGCAACGCGCGAAAAAAGATTTCAAGCCGTACGAAATGCAACGGATTTTAGAATTTCTCGAAAACAATCCGATGGAACAACAGGCGTTCCTGCTCGTAGCGGAATACTGCGTAAAAAAAGACGGGGAAAAACTCACCGCCAACCATATTTTAAACAAAGCTACGAAACTGTGCAAGGAATGGAAATACACCTGCGAACAGGTAGAACAAGATCTGGCAGATTATCACGTGCACGAAAAAGAATTAAGCAAAATTTTCGTACTTTTGGGCATCTACCGCAAACCGCAGGACGGCGATTACGAATATCTTGAAAAATGGTCGAAACGCGGTTTGGAAACGGGCGCGGTATACGCCTGCGCAGAAACTCTGAAAAAAGGCACCCTCTCCACCCTCGACCAACTGACGGAAGAACTCTGCGAAAAAGAAATTTTTTCCGAACCAGCCGCGCGCGAATATTTGAAAAGACGCGAAGAACTTGCTTCCGTCGTATTTAAAGTCGCACGGAAACTGGGCGTGAAAGTACAAAATCCCCGTGCATACAGCGAAGAATATGCGGAAAGATGGCTGGAACACGGCTACGACGAAGAAGGTCTTACGCTCCTTGCCACTGTCTGCTGGAAAATGAATTACGGATTCCCCGAAATGAACGGGTTGATCGAACGGCTTTACGCACAGGGAATCGTAGACGGCGCGGGAATCAAACAATACTGCACGGAAAAGGATAAACAGCTACGTCTGATCCAGCGCATGCAAAGTTATTGCGGCGTGATTAAAAAAACGCAATCGGTGATGGAAATGCTCTCCAGCTGGCAAAGTTGGAATTTTTCGGACGAAATGATTTTGGAAGCGGCGCAGCGAAGCGCGAACGCTTCCGCTCCGATTCCCTACATCAATAAGTTACTTTCGGAATGGAAACGGCTCGGCGTATTCACCGTCAGCGAAATCCCCGAAAGAACCTCCACTTCGCCGAAATCCGATTACCGCAAAGAAGCGGCGATTGCCGCCGATCTTCGGAGCGACCGCGAACATCATTACGCCGTTTTAAGACAGAACGCACAGCAGCGCGCGGAACGCGCGCGGGCAATCGCAGAAAAAGACGAAGCATTCAAATCTGCGGAAACCGTACTGAAAAAAGGCGAAATCGAACTTGCCCGCGCGGAAATTTTCACCCCCTCGGCAATTCCCGAAATCAAGGAACGCATTAAAGAAGCCAAAAAATCACGCGCGGAAGCCCTTTTGCGGTTGAATTTGAAAAGCGACGATCTGATCCCGCATTACGAATGCGTAAAATGTTCGGACACGGGCTTTTTGAAAAACGGTAAAATGTGCGATTGTTATCGCAATTAAATACAAACGCGCCGCCCGAATGATACGGGCGGCGCGTTTATTTTATTCATATTCTCCGTAATCCCTTCTGTCATAACCGCCCCGCGGCGGGACGTTCTGCGGAGGACAGGAATTTCGCGGAGGAGGCGGACAATCCTCCCACTTTTCTTTTTTCTTTTCGGCTTTGGGCGCGCACTTGACTTCCACCAAAACGGTATCTATGCCGATCTTTTTGATTTGTTTAAATTCGATAAACAAATCCCCTTTCCCCCAGCGGAAACCCGTACCGCCCGGCACGACGATTCCCTGCACGCGCCCTTCGGGAAAAGTAAACACGACGTCGCAGACCTTCCCCAGTCTTTTACCGTCGAGTAAATTTATCGTTTCTTTCTTTTTCAACTCTCTGAAACTCGTATCCACGGTTTATTATATGTCGGATTTTCGCGAAAGTTGCCTAAAATAAAAATGAAAACGACTGCGGTTTTTCCGCAGTCGTTTGGTGCACCGTAAGAGATTCGAACTCCTGGCCTTCGGTTCCGTAGACCGACGCTATATCCAGCTTAGCTAACGGTGC
>CAJUFY010000012.1 GCA_910586245.1 uncultured Christensenella sp.
TCTTATTGCCTTACAATTTTTCTTTTACTTGCTATGCAGTTGTCAATCTTCGGTTTTCCTTCAAAAGAAGGAGCCTTTTCTCACGAAAAAGCAAGCTGTCTCAAAAGACAGCCTACACATAATATCACGAATTATACCTTTCGTCAAGCAATTTTTGAAAAAAATTACGATTTTTTTGCGGAAATTTTAATAAATTTTTATAACCTTAATATATAGAAAAAATCTTGTGCAAAAACACAAGATATAGGATTTTATGAAAATCCCGACAAATACTCGGCCGAAACGCCATGCGTTTTTTTGCAAGAAAAAACGGCGTCGATCGCCGTTTTTTATTTACAGCCCCCGCAGGTTTTGCAGTTGCCGCTACATTTTTTTGTCGGTTTCCCCGTGGCGGAGTACATACACCCCGCCCAGTCGCGCGCCGCCGCCGTTCCGCAATCCGGACACGCAACCGCTTCATCGTGATTTTTCACAAGTTCTTCGAATTTCTTTCCGCACTGCGGACACGTATATTGCAAAATCGGCATTTCGGAAATCAGTCCCTTCCTCTGCGGTTTCGGCGCTTCTTCTGAATGCGCGCCGTTTTGATTTTAATGGAGTTGGTGGAGCGGATCACAAAGTACGCCAGAACGCCCGTCACGACGATGCAGATGCCGATAATCACCCAGAATCCCCAGGAAAGCTCCCCGAACGGCACGGGCACGTTCATTCCCCACAAACTCGCGATGAGCGTGGGAATGGAAATGATGAGCGTGATGACGGCAAGCAACTTCATGACCGTGTTCACGTTGTTGGAAATGACCGAAGCGTACGCGTCCATCGTGCCCGACAAAATGTCGCGGTAAATGGTACACATTTCCACAGCCTGACGGGTTTCGACGACGACGTCGTCGTACAGGTCCTGATAGTCCTCGTTCTGGGTAATCATGGAAAGTCTGCCCAGTTTGTTGTAGACGCCGATGTTCGAGCTGAGCGAAGTCGAAAAGTAGACGAGCGAATTTTCGAGTTCGAGCAACTGAATCAGCTCCTTGTTCTTCATCGAACGGTGCAGTTCCGCCTGCACGCGCAGCGATTTTTTATCGATCTGCCGCAGACCCGAAAGAAAACGCTTTGCGTTGCCGAGCATAAACGTGAGCATGAACAGCACCGGCTGAGCGGTATCGATCGCGACGCGGTTGGAAACGAAATCGCCGAGCACGGGATTGCCGCGCAACGAAACGGTTACGATGCAACGATCGTTATAAATCATCGCGACGGGAATGGTGCCGTAAATATCCCCTTCGTCGGTATCCGTAATCGTAGGCGTATCGACGAGGCACATGAAGGCGCCGTCGTCGCGCTCGAAACGCGCCGTCTCCTCTTCGTCGAGGGCGGCTTTGAGCATCTCTTCGGGAATCCCCGTAAGGGTGCAGATATCTTCCACTTCGTCGTCGGTGGGGTTTACGAGATCTACCCAGCAGCCTTTTTCGAACGCGTCAAGGCGTTCGGTCGAAGCGGTTCCTTCCGATTTGAAAAATTTAATCATAAGCATTTCCGCCTTTTTTAGCCTTACCTTTTCGTGGCAACAAAAAACGCACAGAAAATAGTCTGTGCGTTACGGAAACACTTTAATAGGGCGCACCCTGAAACAGCGCTTCTATTTTCTTTCGCACAGAAACTTTTCCGTTGTGACAACGCATCGGTTGTGTGGGGCAGCGTCCATGTCTTCTCCTTCCGAAAAAATATACAACCATTATAATACTTGTTTGCCCGTTTGGCAACTGTTTTTAAAAAACTTTTTCAGATTACGCACAGTCCCTTCACGAAGGAATCGAAGATGCCCGCGGCGTTGCAGCCCGCAGCTTCGAAACAGGCGACCATATCCTCGTATCGCGCGATCTTACCGCGGAACTTTTCGCAATAGCGGCGGAGCGCGGCGTCGAATTTTTTATCCCCCGTTTCGCTCTTGATTCTGTCGAACAAAATCACGCCCTTGTCGTAGGCGATATTGCGGTATTCGTAATCGCCCGAAAACGCGGTGAGCGGACGGTTCATCGAAGTATCCGTATTCCCGCTTACCTGCGAATGCACGGAATAGAAAGCGCGGTATGATTTTACGCTCGCGTTCACGAGATCGGCATACGACTTGCCGTAATCGGGGAACGCGCCGAAGAAGAGCGCGGTGGAAAATTCGGCAAGTCCTTCGTCCTGCCACGCGTTTTCGAACTGGTTGCTCCCCACCGTTGCGTACCACCACTGGTGCGCCGTTTCATGCACGACGACGTGCGCGATTTCCGTTTCCCGCAACGAATTGCTGATCATCGAAAGTCCCGCAAATTCCATTCCGCCGTAAGGGAAATCCGTCTGCACGACCGCGTAGCGCGGGGAAGCGTACTTCCCGAAGCGGTCGGAAAAGAATTCCAGACTTTCCGCCGCCGTCGCAAGCGTCTTTTCGGGCGAAAGATCCGAAAGATAATAATATTCTACCGCGACGCCGTTGACCGCGCGGGTAAGTTTTTTAAATTCGGTACCAAGCACAAACGCCGTATCACGCGCGTTTTCTGCCACTACATGATATGTCTTTTTTCCGTTTTCTGCGACTTCTTCCCCCGTGCCGCCGTACGCCGCCGTATACGCTTCGGGCACGGTGAGCGTGATTTCGTAGTCGGCGCACTCGCTTACGAAGGGATCGCCGTTGCTGGAATAAACGTACTCCGCAAATCCGTTCTCCCCCAGATGGCACAGCACGGGATAGAACGCCGCAAGGTTGACGGTATTTTCCCCTACGCCGAGCCGATGATTGATTTCGGCGAGCGTCACCGTAAACGTCATGGAAAGCGTTGCGGTTTCGTCGGGATAGAGCGGCTCTTTCAATTTGACGCCCAAAATATTTTCATCCTCGCCGCACACGGAAAAACTTTCCGCCCCGTTCACGGCGGTGACTTCGATTCCGCCGTAGCTCATTCCGTTGTAATAAGCGGACGGAGCGTACAGTTCGGAAACGGGCGAATATTTTGCGCCTTCGCGGTAGGCGTTCGCCCAGAGTTCGAACTTCAATTCTTCCAGCGCGTTTTCCGTACCGTTCGGAACGGTTACGTTCATTTCCGCCGTAAGTTTGCGTTCTTCGGGAAAATATTCCGCAACGATGGAATAGCTTCCCCGTTCGGTTCCGCCTTTTCCGCAGGCGGTGATTCCGAGCGAAGATAAGAGTACCGCGGCGCCGAGCGCGCAGACCGTCAGTTTTTTCATATCGTCCTCCCGCGGTTCGGTTTGCCCGAACCCGACGGAATATTGTATGAAACGGATTGTCCGTTTATGCGTTGCCGCGCGTACGATTCCCCTTGACTTTTTCGGCACGGGAAACTATAATGTATTTATGAAATACGTAGAATTGACACTGCATACCACGACCGAGGCGAGCGAACTGGTCGCCGACGCGATGTGGGAATTCACGCCGCACGGCGTTGCCGTATGCGACGTAAACGATATCGTCGCACTGCAAAAAGACAGCACCGTATTCTGGGACTATATGGACGACGAACTGACCGCCGCCCCGCAGCGCGACGTGCTCGTAAAATGCTTTTTCGAACCCGAACTTGCAGAAGACGCGATCCGCGGCGTGCTCGCGCAAATCAACGCGCGCAAAGAACTTGCGGGCGAAGAAATTCCGTTCGGCACGCTCGAAGATACCAAACGCGAAATCGAGGGCGACGACTGGATCGACGTGTGGAAAAAACACTTCCGCCCCCTGCACGTCGGCGAGCGGATCGTCGTCGTTCCGGAATGGATCGGCTACGAACGGAATGCGGACGAGGTGATCGTAACGCTCGATTCGAACATGGCGTTCGGCACGGGCGAACACGAAACGACGGCAATGTGTCTGGAATTTTTACAGGAATATCTGCGCGCGGGGGACGTTTGCATCGACGTCGGCTGCGGAAGCGGAATCCTAGGGATCGCCGCGGCGAAGCTGGGCGCGAAGCAATGCTATCTGACGGACGTCGATCCGATCGCGGTGGAGAGCGCAAAGCACAACGCGCAGAAAAACGGCGTTTCGCAAAACATCGTCGTCGCGCATTCCAACCTGTTGGACGAAGCGAAAATCAAAGGCGAAATCGTACTTGCCAACATCACGGCGGAAGTGCTCGTCATGCTCGCGCCCGCAATCCCCGAATACTTAAAGAAAGACGGCACGCTGATCCTGAGCGGGATCATTCAAGACCGACTCCCCAAAGTGCGCGAAGCCTTTGAGCGGACGGGGCTGAAAGAGCACGCCTGCCGCGGACGGGGAGAATGGTACGCCCTCGTTTACGGGTGGAACGAATGAAAGCGTGCATACTCACCCTCGGCTGCAAGGTGAACGAGGTGGAAAGCGCTTCGCTCATGCGCGGGCTCGAAGACCGCGGGTTCGAAGTAACCGACCGCCCTTGCTTTGCCGATCTTTACCTGATCAATACCTGCGCGGTCACCGCGGAAGCCGAAAAAAAGAGCAGGCAGGCGGTCGCCCGTCTGCGCAAATTCAACCCGAACGCGCCCGTACTGGTATGCGGCTGCGCCTCCGAACACAATGCGGAAGCCTTCGCCGCGCGCGACGGGGTAACCCTCGTTACGGGCACGATGCGGAAGGATAAAATCCTAACCATGCTCGACCGCTGCGGCATCATCCGCGAAACGGAAACCGCATTCTGCGAACTGCCCGAACCCAAACGCAACAGAACGCGCGCCTATCTGCGCATACAGGACGGTTGCAACCGATTCTGTTCCTATTGTCTGATCCCCTATCTGCGGGGCAGAACGCGTTCGCGCAGCGCGGACGACATATTAAAGGAAGCGAACGCCTGCGGGGCGAAAGAGATCGTGCTCGTCGGGATCGACATTTCCTCGTACCGCGACGGTGATACCGACCTTGCGGAACTGCTGTTAAAACTTTCCGCCGTGCCCGCGCGGATCCGGCTCGGCTCGCTCGAAGAGGGCGCAGTCGATACGAAGCTTTTGAACGCCGTACGGAAAGCGGGCAACGTTGCGCCGCATTTTCACCTTTCGCTGCAAAGCGGATCGAACGCCGTGCTGCGCGCCATGAACCGGCGCTACACCCGCGAAGAATTTTTAAACGCCTGCCGCGAAATCTACGGATATTTCCCCGACGCCGCAATCACGACCGACCTGATCGTCGGCTTTCCCACCGAAACGGAATCGGATTTTCTGCAATCGCTCTCCATCGTAAAAGAGGCGGGATTCGCGCGCGTGCACGCGTTCCCATTTTCCCCGCGCGAGGGAACGCAGGCGGCGAAACTGCCCGATCTGCCTGCCGAAGTAAAAAAGGAACGCATGGCGCGTATGCTGTCCGCCGCCGCAGAAGCGGAAAATACGTATCTCGGCCGATTCATCGGGAAAGAAGAAACCGCGCTGTTCGAAACGGACGGCGGCTATACCGCGAATTATTTGCGCGTATACGCCGATCACACCAAAGAGGGCGGCACGTATCGGGTACGGCTCGTAAAAAAAGAAAAAGACGGCGCGCGCGCCGAACTGTTAAAGGAGTTATAACATGGAAAACTGCATTTTCTGCAAAATCATCGCGGGGGAAATTCCTTCGGCAAAAGTGTACGAAGACGACGAGATGCTCGTATTCAAAGACATCGAGCCGATCGCGCCCGTCCATCTTCTGTGCGTTCCCAAAGACCACTTCGCCGATCTGAGCGAAGCGGACGACGCGCGCGCGGAACTGCTCGGCAGAATGCTGAAAAAAATCGCTTCCCTGCGAGATTCGCTCGGGCTGAAAAACGGATACCGCCTTATCGTCAATCAGGGCGGCGACGCGGGGCAGACCGTGCCGCATCTGCACGTGCATCTCCTGGGCGGAAAGACGCTCCCCTGGGGTTGACCGCTTCCAAAAAAATCCAAACGCCGAGTATATAATTCAAAAAACCTGTCAAAAATCCTTCCGAACTCGCGGGAGGATTTTTTATGCGGAAATTTTTACAGGCATTCAAAGCGGTAATCATCGTGACGTTCGCGCTCGGATGCGCCGTATTTTCGCTTTTGTTGACGCGCTCCCCCGTGTTCGAACGCGGTGAAAGCTACGAACTGTATCACGGAGCAAACAGCTCGTCGCTGCTTACGGTGACCGATCGGCCCGTTTACGACAAACTGCTGTTCCAAAGTCTTGCCGGCGAGAGCGTGCGCTATATGGGCAACCGCTACGAAGCGCTGAAAACCCGCTTCCGCGCCCGTCTGCTCTTTACCGAAGAAGCCGCAGGCGTTACCAACTACTACCTGTACTCCCCTCTGCTCGGCAGCGGCGTAGCGCTTGCGGGATACTCGGTCAACCTGCACGTTGCGGTCAGCGAAACCCAGACTGCGGCGGGCACCCCGCTCATCTTCGGCGGATTTTAAAAGGGCGCGTATAAAACGCGTGCAAAGCGTCAATGATCTACATACAAATTTTTTCGGAGGCAATGTATGAAAGAAGAAAAGACCAAAAGCAAAAAGAGAATTATTTACTACTGCGTCCTTGCCATCTGCGTGCTCCTGCTCGCGGCGGCAACGGTGCTCACGGTGTATTTCGTTTCGGGCAAAGGCGGCGACAATGTGCTCGATAATCCGAATAACCCCAGCCAGCCCGGCAATCCCGACGACGACACCAACAAACCAGGCGACAACGACGATGACAAGCCTACCGGCGGCGACAACGTGGATTCCGATCCTTACGTCGCGCCCGTAAAAGACGCGAAATATTCGCTCGAATACGCGGGATTCTATAAGAACGAAACGGTCGGCTGGATTTACCGCCACAACGCGCTCGACTTCGCCGCAGAAGAGAACGCAGAAGTATACGCAATGGCGGACGGCACCGTGACCGCGGTGAGCTACAACGAAAAGACGGGCAACTATATCACCGTAGAACACAGCGACGGCGTGACCAGCCTTTACCGCTTCGTAGAACCCGTGGAAGGGCTCGGCGTAAAGCAGAAGGTCAAGAAAGGCGAAGTGATCGGTAAGGTCGCGAAAGCGTACGGTTCGGAATACAAAGACGGTACGCACCTGCACTTCGAAGTCGCCAAAGACGGAAAGAACGTCGATCCCACAAAGTATATCAAAGCGACGCTCATCGAAAAATAATTACGCTCCGTGCGGCGGGAAAAATTTTCCCGCCGCCTGTTGCGTTTCTCCTTTTTCCGTGATATAATCCGTGTATCAGACGAAAGGAGAAACCATGAACGTCTATCAAACGCTTCCCTCGTTCAAAGGGAAAAATTTTTTCTTGCGGGAACTGCGCGAAACGGATTGCGCCGATCTGTTCAACGTTTATTCCGACGAAAAAGCCGTTCCCTTTTTCAACGGCGACAACTGCCACGGCGACGATTTTTATTATTCCACCCCCGAACGCATGAAAGAAGCGATCGACTTCTGGCAATACAGCTACGCGCACGGCTATTTCGTCCGCTGGGTGGTAGAAGAAACACGAAGCGGCAAAGCGGTCGGCACGATCGAACTGTTTCACCGCGACGGTAACGACGAATTTTACGGCAACTGCGGTTTGCTGCGGCTCGATCTGAAAAGCGAAACGGAAACCGCGGAGACAATCGAAGAGATTCTGTCGCTGATCGTCAAGCCCGCCTACGATCTGTTCGACTGCGATAAAGTCGTAACCAAAATCAAACCGTTTATGACGGAACGACTGAACGCGGCGGCAGCGCTGGGATTCAAACGCATTCCGCATCCGCTGGTAAGCGAAAGCGGAGAAAAGTATCACGATTACTACGCTTTGAAAAAACGATAAAAAAAGACCCGCAGAATTGCGGGGCTTTTTTATTTTTCGTATGCGTCCGTTCCGTAGAGCGCGGAAAGATGATCGGAATATTTTTTCGCCTGGTCGAACTGTTTGATCGTAAACGAATCGCCGGCTTCCTGCATCTTCTTTTTCTGTTCTTTGGAAAGTTTCGTAGGGACTTCCACGAACACGCGCAGATACAAATTGCCCGTACCGCTGCGGGAACGGATCCCCTTGCCGCGCACCGTGAACGTGGTGCCGTTCTGCGTACCCTCGGGGATCGTATAATCGAACGTATCGTCCAGCCCGGGCACGCGCACCGTGCCGCCGAGCGCCGCCGTTTGGAACGGGACGGGAAGATCGACGTACAAATCCATATTTTTCCGTTTGAATATCTTGTGCGGCTCCACGCGGAACACCGCGATCAGATCGCCCGAATCCCCGCCTTCCGCACTCGCCTGCCCGTAACCGCGCTTGCGGATGTACGAGTTGGTATCCGCGCCTGCGGGAATATTGAGCGTGATCTTCGTTTCGCGGCGGTTGTATCCCTTCCCTTTGCATTCGGGGCACTTTTCGGTAATCGTCTTTCCCCTGCCGCCGCAATCGGGACACGCCCCCACGCGCACCGTTCTGCCGAACATGGTGTCCTGCGTGAAGCGCACCTGCCCTTTGCCGCCGCACTTGTTGCACATTTTATACGCCGTGCCGTTTTTCGCGCCCGTGCCGTGGCAAGCGGGGCACGGCTCGTTGCGAGAATAGGTGATTTCTTTGTTGCAACCCTTTGCCGCGTCCATAAACGAAAGGGAAACGTTGAGCTGAATGTCGTCGCCCGTCGTATCGCGCTGCACCGAAGCTCCGCCGCCGAAGCCCTGAAAAATACTGTCGAAAATGTCGTTGAATCCGCCGAAGCCCGAAAACCCGCCCGCGCCGCCGCCGAAGCCGCCCATGCCGGGATGCTCCTGTTCGTAATCGTACGCGGCGCGTTTTTGTTTATCGGAAAGCACCTCGTTGGCTTCGTTGATCTCTTTGAACTTTTCGGCGGCGAGTTTATCGTTGGGATGAAGATCGGGGTGGTACTGCTTCACGAGCTTTTTGTACGCCGCTTTGATTTCCTCTTCCGAAGCGTTTTTCCCTACGCCGAGCACTTCGTAATAATTCTTTTTTTCTGCCATAATTTATCCTGTCAATCAAATTCGGATCATCTCTTAAGAATGCCGAAAGAAGGCGGTTGCGCCTTCTTACGAACTTTACCGTACCGATGATGTTTTACTGGTGGAACTCTTCGCCGCCGTCCGCGGGAGTTTCCCCTTCCGGTTGCGCGCCGCCCTGCGTCTGCTGATACATCTTCATGAAGATCGGCTGAACCTTCTTCGAAAGCTCTTCCGCAGCGGCGTTGAACTTTTCTTCGTCGTCCGCTTCCAGCTCTTTCTTCGCTTCGTCCACAGCCGACTGCAACGTCGCCTTATCCTCTTCCGAAAGCTTATCGCCGCTGTCTTTGAGCGTCTGCTCGACCGAGAAGATAAGACCGTCCAGCTTGTTGCGCGCCTCCACCTTCGATTTGCGCTTCTTGTCCTCTTCCGCGTACTGTTCGGCGTCCTTGACCGCCTTGTTGATTTCGTCTTCCGAAAGGTTGGTCGAGGAAGTAATCGTAATATCCGTGCTCTTGCCCGTACCGAGGTCTTTCGCCTCTACGTGCACGATGCCGTTCGCGTCCACGTCGAACGTGACTTCGATCTGCGGGATTCCGCGGGGCGCGGGCGCAATGCCCGTGAGCATGAATCTGCCCATCGTCTTGTTGTCGCGGCAGAATTCGCGTTCGCCTTGCAGAATATGAATTTCCACGCTCGTCTGGTTATCCGCCGCAGTGGAGAACACCTGGCTCTTCTTGACGGGAATGGTCGTGTTTCTGTCGATCAGACGGGTGAACACGCCGCCCAGCGTTTCGATACCGAGGGAAAGGGGCATAACGTCGAGCAAAAGCACGTCCTTTACTTCGCCCGTCAAAACGCCGCCCTGGATCGCCGCGCCGACTGCGACGCACTCGTCGGGATTGATCCCCTTGAACGGTTCTTTGCCCGTGATTTCCTTGACTTTCGCGACGACCGCAGGCACGCGGGTGGAACCGCCCACCATGATCACTTTGTCGAGGTCGTTATACGAAAGCCCCGCGTCTTTCATCGCCTGGCGCATCGGATCCGCCGTCTTTTCCACGAGGTCGGCAACGAGCGCTTCGAACTTCTGACGGGTAATTTCCACGTCGAGGTGCGCGGGTCCCGCTTCCGTCATCGAAATGAAGGGCAGGGAAACGGAAGTGGAAGTCATGCCCGAAAGCTCGATCTTCGCCTTTTCCGCCGCTTCTTTCAAGCGCTGCATCGCCATTTTGTCTTTGGAAAGGTCTACGCCGTGGCTCTTTTTGAACTCTTCCACCATGTAGTCCATAATGCGTTTATCAAAGTCGTCGCCGCCCAGCATGTTGTTGCCGTTGGTCGCAAGCACTTCGAACACGCCGTCCGAAATTTCGAGAATGGAAACGTCGAACGTGCCGCCGCCCAAGTCGTAGATCATGACTTTGCTGTTTTCTTTTTCTTTATCGAGCCCGTACGACAGCGCCGCCGCCGTCGGCTCGTTGATGATACGGAGCACGTTGAGCCCCGCGATCTTGCCCGCGTCTTTGGTCGCCTGGCGCTGCGCGTCGGTAAAGTATGCGGGGCAAGTAATTACCGCGTCCGTCACTTTGCCGCCGAGGTACGCTTCCGCGTCCGCTTTGAGTTTGCTTAAAATCATCGCGGAAATTTCCTGCGGGGAATACGACTTTTCGTCGATCTTCACTTTATAGTCGGAACCCATGTTCCGCTTAATCGAAATCACCGTCTTATCGGGGTTGGCAACCGCCTGACGCTTCGCCACCTGCCCGACGATGCGGGAACCGTCTTTCTGGAACGCCACGACCGAAGGGGTCGTACGCGCGCCTTCCGCGTTTGCAATTACGACGGGCTCGCCGCCTTCCATGACCGCTACGCACGAATTGGTCGTGCCCAAATCGATACCGATTACTTTTGCCATTTTATTTTCTCTCCTTAAACCACGAATTTACTTTTTTTATTTGACGACCGAAACCTGCGCGAACCGCAGGATTTTACCGTTTTGCTCGTATCCCTTGCGGAATACCTGTTTTACGAACCCGCTCCGTTCCCCTTCCGCCGCGTCTACGGCGAACACCGCTTCGCTCGTTTCCGGATTGAATTCTTCGCCTACGGGACAGATCACCGAAATCTTTTCTTCTTCCAGCAGTTTTTCAAACGCCTTTGCGATCATCTGAATGCCCTGCAACGTCTTTTCGTCCGCACAGCTCGCAATCGCGAGATCGAGGTTGTCCGCAATCGGGAACAGCCCTTTTACGACGTCCGCCCTGCCCTCCGCATATGCCTGCGAACGGGTCGCCGCCGTGCGTTTGCGGTAATTTTCGTATTCCGCCGTAACCGAATACCACTTGCGCTTAAAATCTTCCGCATCGGCAACCGCCTTTGCGAGCGCGCTCTCTTCCGCGCTTTGTTCGGGCGTTTCGGATACCGCTTCCGCCGTTTCCTCCACGACCTCAGTCTTTTCTTCCTGACTCACTTCACACCCGCCGTTTTTGTTTTAGTCACTTTTAATATAATGTAAATTCGCTCCGCTTAAACGAATTTTCGAAAAAAATCGCAAATTTCGGAAAAAATTTTTTATTTCGCACTTTACATTCCGCGCGCAATGCTTTAAAATGAAAGAAAAAGGATTTTTCATATGGAAACGAGAGCGGTAGAACTCAGAGCAAAACGCAACAGCGCGGTCGTCATTCGCGTAATGGAAGGACATTTTGCCACAAAGCATTCCCACGTCAATTACTGCATCGACATGACGCAGGTGAAATCGCAGATGTTCACCGCGAAAGCGGCGGCGAAGCTGTTCGCCGAAAAATTCTGCAATACGCCGATCGAAACGATCATTACGCTCGAACGCACCAAAATGGTGGGCGCGTTTCTCGCAAACGAACTCTCGCACGCGGGCGTCAATCTGAATCAGGACGTGAACGTAATCTCGCCCGAAGTGACGAACGATCAATTGATTCTGCGCGATAATTTTCTGCCCTACGTCAAAGGGAAACGGGTGCTCGTACTCTGCGCGACTTCCACGACGGGGCTTACCGCCGCGGGCACGCTCGAAGGCGTGCGCTATTACGGCGGCGAACCGGTAGGACTTGCAACGGTATTCGGCGGCAATTTCGAAATCGCGGGGCTTCCCGTCGTAAAACTCGTGAGCGTGGAAGACCTTTCCGATTACGCCTCTTACCCGCCCACCGACTGCCCGCTGTGCAGGGCGGGCGTGAAAGTGGAAGCGCTCATCAATTCGTACGGTTACAGTAAAATCGAAAACGGACGTCTCTCTTAACGGAGAGACGTTTTTTGTCGCCTATCCTCTGATTCCGCCCCGCGCCGTGCTATAATGATTTTGCGGCGGGAAAGAGGTGAATATGACTGCAATTCAATACCTGAACGCGTTCCGCGTCTACGGCGCGGACGTGCTTCTTCTCGCGCTGGGAGTTACGCTTGTAACCTCCCTGCTCAAAAAGACGGTTTTCAAACACTGCCTCAAAAAAGCGTGCGTGTTCCTGCCCTTTGCGGTAGGGCTCGTGTTTTACGCGGCGTACCGCGCGCTCGTTACCCTGAGCGCCGAACCCTTTACGAGCGGGCTTGCCGCCACGTTCGAAGGCGGGTTCGCCTGCGGCTGCGCCGCCACGTTGTACTACGTCGTGTACGAATCTTCCGTGCGAAAGAGCCGCTGCCGCCCGTTGCCGCGTTGATCGAAGGGATCGTGTCCGAAGAAGCGATCGCCGAAACGGCGGAAACGCTGATTGCGCGCGCGCGCGAAAAAACGGACGAAACGCTGTGCGCGTTCGTGGAAGAAACGCTGGAAGCCCGCGCGGACGAAAGCGTGACCGAAGCGGAACTGTTTCTGTGCGCGCGCACGGTGACGGAATTTTTGCGCAAGACGAATCCTTAACCCGTCTTTTCCCCCTCGGAATCCGAGGGGGTTTCTTTTTTGGAGAAAGACAAACGGAACCGCATAAAAACTTTTCGGCGTTTCATACTTTTTTTATGAAAAATATTACGGGAAGTCTGGAAAAAGACTTAGCCGAACTCAAAAAAATCTTGCCCGCCGAAGATATTCTGACCTTTGAATTTCAATCGGAAAAAGGGCTGGCGTTCACGTGCGTGTTCGCGGACGCGGTAACCGACAAGGAATTGCTCGGCGAACAAATCATTCTTCCGTTGAAACGCTACGAAGGCGAAGCGACGGCGCAAGCGATCGGCGAATTCGTGACGAGTCCGGAATTGCGCAAAGAAAAGAGCCTGACGAAGCTTGCGGAAGAAGTGCTTGCGGGCAACCCAGTGCTGCTGTTCGAAGGCGCGGACGAGGGCATTATCGCGGGCACGAAAAAGGTGTTCGTGCGCGCCGTGTCCGAACCTCCGACCGACGTCGTCATCAAAGGTCCGCGCGAGGGATTTATCGAAGACGTAAAAATCAACACTTCGCTCGTGCGGCGCAGACTGAAAACGCCCGATCTGAAAATCGAAATGCTGAAAGTGGGCAGAAGATCACAGACCTTCGTGGCGATGTGCTACCTCGAAGGTACGACGCCGCAAAAAACGATCGACGAAGTGAAAAAGAAATTGCAGAGCATCGACATCGACGTCGTGCCCGACAGTTCTTATTTAACGCACTTCCTTTCCACGCGCCCCTACTCGCTGATGAAGCAATCCGGCACGACGGAAAAGCCGGACATCTTTTGCGCAAAGATCGCCGAAGGAAGAGTGGGCATTCTGGTGGACGGATCGCCGATCGCGCTTACGGTGCCCTATCTGCTCGTGGAAGATTTTCAGGCGAGCGAAGATTATTACGTTCCTTCGTACCGCGCGACATTCACGCGCATTCTGCGCGTGCTTTCCCTCATCGTCGCCATTTACGGCCCCGCCTTTTATATTTCGGCGCAGCTGTTCAAACTGCAGCTCTTCCCGATCAAACTGCTGCTCACAATTTCGGGCAGCATCCGCGACATCCCGCTGTCCCCCTCGCTCGAAATGCTGCTCGTGCTGTTCGTACTGGAAGTGCTGAACGAAGCCAGCATCCGAATGCCGAAGTACGTGGGCATGGCGCTGTCCGTCGTGGGCGCGCTGGTACTGGGCGAAACGGCGGTGAACGCGGGCTTCGTTTCCACGCCCGCGATCATCATTATCGCGTTCAGCGGAATCGGACTTTACGCCGTGCCCAATCTGATCGAACAGACTTCGATGGTGCGGCTTGCCATGCTGCTCGTTGCGGGGAGCGTTGGCACGTACGGCATTATTCTTCTTACGGCGTTCATCCTGCTCTATCTGGTAACTTCGGAAAACTTCGGCGTGCCCGTTCTCGCGCCCTTCTCGCCGATGATCGGAAGGGACTTGCGCGATTCCATCGTGAAATACAACCTTGCCTCCCTGCCCACCAGACCCAAAGCGTTTAAAAGCAAAAACAAACGGAGGTTAAAAACGCATGAATAAAATCGCCCCCAGACAGCTGTATTTCCTGCTTGCCGCGGTCATGCCCGTGGGGAAACTCATTTTAATGCCCACGCAGCTCGCTTATTATGCGAAGAACGACCTGCTCTTCCCCGCCGCCGCCAACTTTTTATTGCAGGCGGGAATCATCTTTCTGATCATGCTGCTCTCGCGCAGCAACCGCACCTTTTACGACATGCTGTGCTACACCTTCGGAAAGATCGCAGCGAAGATCGTACTTTCCTCGTTGGCGCTGTTCCTGTTCTTTGCGGCGCTCCTGCCGTTGTTCGAACAGAAGCTGATGGTGCAGAGCGTCTTTTACGACACCCTCCCCTCCATCGTTGCGTTCGCGCCCTTTTACCTGTTCAGCGCGTACCTCTGCGCGAAACCGCTCTGCAACTTCGGGCGGGCGTGGGATATCATCGCGCCGATCTCCATCGTCGGCTTCTTCGGAATCATGCTGCTTTCCGTTTCGAACGCGGAATTTTCGGCGCTTGCGCCCGTGGGCGTGAACGGCGCGGGCGGTTTCTTCGGCGGCACCGCTTACACGATGAGTTGGTTCTTCGATTCCGCCCTGCTCCTCGTCCTGATCGGAAAATTCGAATACAAAAAGGGCATGGCGTGGAAGAGCGCGGTCAGTTACCTGATCGGCGCGGCGGCGGTGCTCGTGTTCCTCGCGGTATTCTACGGAATTTTTTCGGATATCGCGGAACGGCAGTTCTTCGCGTTTTCCAAAATTTCCAAGTACTTTTCCGGCATGACCGTGCTGGGAAGAATCGACTACCTGTTCATCTATTCGCTCGCGCTCGTCATGGCGTACTTCTGCGCCCTGCCCGTGCACGCGGGGGTGGACTGTTTAACGCAGGCATACGGCAACGACGGCGTGAAGCCCGTCATCTTTTCCGTCGCGATCAACGGAATTCTGCTCGTGCTTTCCTTCGTGCTCGACTACCGCTTCGGCGTGCTGAACGACACGATTACGAAAACCCTGTTCTGGATCTTCCCCGCGTTCTCCGTGTTAATGCCCTTGCTTGCGCTCTTGTTGAGGAGGAAACCCCGTGAAAAAGTTTGACCGATTTGTTAAAACGATTCCGATGAAGCTGTATATTCTCATCGCCGTGCTTTTGATCTTCGCGTTCTTTTCCAACGACTTCGGGCTCGTGGACATTCAGAAGACGGCGGTCATTCTTGCGGCGGGCGTCGACAGAACGGAAGAGGGATTTTTGCTCACGGCGCAGATCGCCGTTCCCAAAGGCACGGAACGCAGTTCGTGCGGAACGGCGAGCATCGACGTGGAAGGCGAAGGCAAAACGGTTGCCGAGTGCGTTTCGCAAATCTATTCCAAAACGGGCTGGGTGCCCAAACTCATTTTCTGCAATCTTCTGCTGTTCGGCGAAGAAACCGCAGAGCAGGACGTGATCGGTTGTATGGACTATTTCCTGCGCAACGAATATATGCAGGACAACTGCTTCGTCGCCGTGAGCGAAGGCTCCGCAAACGGCATGCTTACGACCAAATCCGCCACCGAGGACACAACCTCGCTCGCCATGGAAAAATTGTTCTCGGACGCCGCGGGGAAATCGGGCAAAGTCATGAAGAACACGCTCAAAGAATTTGCGATCGGTTACTACGGCGAATCGGGCAGCGGCTTTATGCCGTTCATCCGTGCAAAAGATCAGGATTGCGGTTCGGAATCGGGCGGCGGTGCGGGATCGGACGCTTCGGGCAGCGGAGGCGGTTCGCAGAGTTCTTCGAGCGCGCAGGGCGAAGAACAGAAAAAAATATATTCCGCCGAGGAAACGGCAATCTTTTCGAACGGTAAAATGGTGGGCATGCTCCCCCCCGAACAGACCTTTACGTTCAGCTTATTAAAGGGCAACGTGTTTTCGGGAACTTTCCTTTCGGAAGAGGACGGAAAGCCCGTATCCGTGACGGTGCTCAAAAATAAGGGCGGGGTCAAGCTCGATACGAAGAACAAACCCAAAATCACGCTCTCGGTCGATCTGAAAATCCGCCTGCACAACCGCGGGGTCCCCTCCCCGATCGAAGACGTTGCAAACGAAAAAGTTTCGGACGAAGTGCAACAGGCGGCGCAGGAAAGAATCGGAACGTTTATGCACGAACTGTGGGAAAACTGCAAGACTTCCGGATGCGACCTGTTCCAGCTGAAACGCGAACTTTACCGTTCTTCCCCGAAAAAATACGGGGAGTGGAAAGACACCCTTCTGACGACTGCCGACGTGGAAATAAAGCCCAATGTAAAAAGCATTCAATAATCAAAATCCATCCGCTCGGCGGATGGATTTTTTTACGTTTTCAATTTTACTTCCGGCAATCTCTTCCGATCAATTCGTCGAGCGTAATCCCGTAATAGTCTGCCAACGCAACACAAAACGATATACTCGGTTCCACTTCGTTCTACTCCCACCTGCTGATATTTTGTTGCGAAGTGTTGACCAGTTTCGCCAACGCAATCTGGCTCAACTGCGATTTTTGTCTATGGAATTTTAATTCTTCCCCGTATTTTTTCATTTTAATCCTCAAAAAAATTCTAACACATTTTTATGTACCCGTACAAAAACATCATGAAACAATTACGAATTTATCAATCGAAAAAAATTAAAAAAATTTTTTAAAAAAGTATTGACAACTCAAAAATTCATGCTATAATGAAGGTACAAAAAGAAAATAACTTTCATGAAATGTTATTCAACAACAAAAAGGCGGTAAGACCAATGCACTAACTGATTCGGCGCAAAACTGAGAAGACGGACGGAAAAGTCCGATATCGCAGGGAGACTGAGAAAGAGGAAGGCAAGGTCTTCAAAAAAATTCCATATCGGGAGGTACGACGATATGAAAAAAGTTCTGCAAGGCTTGAAAATTGCATAACGGGAGGATAGACCGATGTACCAGCACACAATGAGGGCGGATAGATAGCCGACTGAACACGAAAATTACGGAACGAACGATCGAATCCGGAACGGGAGTTCGTCCGATCAGGGAATGATAACCCGAAACAAAAGGAAGTCGGTAAAGACCCCGCAGAACGGAGTCTGCCCGTACAACTGAATCAATTGAAAAACGTCTCCCGTGCGGTTGCGCGGGAGTTACTTTTTTATGAGCGGATAAAAAAATCCGCTTTTTTCTTTCTTCGACAAAGAAAGACCCGATTCCGCGCGGTTTGCCTTCGCGTTTCCATTATAATGGTGAAAAAAACCACGAGGTGATCCTGTGCGAAAATCTACCGTAAAACGCCCGAAAATCCGTTTCCGCCCGCCGCGGATTCCCGCAAAAAAAATCGCCCTATACGCGGCGCTGTTTGCCGCGATGGCGCTTTTGAACTTTGCATTGCCCCAGCGGGAACCGCTCGCCCTTCCCCTGTACTACGCCGCGCTGTGCTGCAGGCTCAACCCGTTCGTTTGCAGCGCGGGGTTCATCCTTTCTTCCGCCGCCGCGCTCTCCGTTTCCGCATTTTTATCCTGCGCCGTACAAACCGCCTTTTTGCTGCTCGTGTTCGTCCTGTACCAACGCTTTCGCCGCAAGATGCGTTTCGAACGCATCGTATACGCTGCCGTTGCGCAGCTTCCCTTCGTCTTTCTCTATCCGCATGCGGGATACGCGCTCTTCCCCTTTCCGCTCGTTTATCAAAAAGTCGTACTTGCCGCGTTTATATTCGCGCTGTGTCTCGTATTCGAGGGAGGATTGCACGCGCTGCTCCGCCGCGCGTTCCGCTGCCGTCTTTCGGCGGGAGAGCTTGCCGAACTCACGCTGGCGGGACTTTTCCTCGGCACGGGAATCATCGCCGCGTTCGGCGAAATCGCCTGGCTGTTCCTTTCCCTGTTTTTCATTCTGCTCGCCGTCGCGCTCTTGAAAAACGCTTCCGCCGTCCCCTTTGCGCTGGTGCTTTCCTTGCCGCTGTGCGCAGTCCGCGTAAGCCCCGTTCCGCTCGCCGAATACGCGGTTTACGCCTGTTTCGCGCTGCTCTTTGCGCCGTACGGCAAACCCGTGTCCGCGCTGGCGCTTACGGCAAGCTTTTTCGGCGCAATGTTCTTCGAAAATCTCTACGTGCGCGGCGTGCTAGAAATCGTGCTGACTTCCCTTGCGTGCGTGATCCCCGCGATCGCCGTGTGCTGTATTCCCGAAAAAGCCTTCCGCAAAGCGAAAAGCAGTTTGCTTTTTTACCGCGAACGCGCCCTGCCGCGCATCGCCATCAACCGAAATCGCCGCGCCGTAGGCGAACAGCTGTACGAAGTTTCGGCGCTCTTCCGCGAAATCGAAAATTCCTTCCTCGAAAAGGAACAGCCCGACCGTTCGGGCGAACAGCTCCGCGAAAACTTAATCGCCACGCTGTGCGCCACCTGCGCCAACCGCCGCCGTTGCGAGGAAGCGCACATGCGCGACAACCTCGATAAACTGATCGCCGTGGGGAAAGCCAAAGGCAGAGTGAATCTGATCGACGTACCGGGCGAACTTGCCTCCCTGTGCGGAAACACTGCGGGACTGCTGTTCGCGCTCAACAAACATCTTGCCGAATACCGCCGATACACCGCGGAACTGGAATCCGCGCGCGAAGGGCGCAGACTGCTTGCCGAACAGGCGCACGGCGTGAGCGAAATCCTGCGCGGAATCGCACTCGAACAGAGCGAAGAATACGTCTTCTCCGACGAAGAAAAAACGCTCTCTTCCGCGCTTGCCGCGGCGGGAATCTTGAGTTCGGAAATCTTTTTGTACGGCGAGGGAAATTCGCTCACCGTGAGCCTGACGCTGGATAACGCGACGAACGGCAAAAAACTGTGCCGTATTGCGGGCGCCGCGCTGGGCGCGCCCCTCTCCCTTGCCGAAAAAATTCCGCTCACCAACGACCGCGCCTGCTTCGTACTGAAACGCAAAGCGAATTACGACGCCGCGTTCGGCATCGCCTCCCGCTCCAAAGACGGTCAGCTTGCCAGCGGCGACACGCATTCCATTTTAAAGATTGACGAACGGCGCTTTCTCGCCGCATTATCCGACGGCATGGGAAGCGGCGAAGAAGCGCGCGATGTTTCCGACCGTACCCTTTCCCTGCTCGAAAGCTTTTACAAGGCGAAAATGCCCTCCGAAACGGTGCTTTCCACCGTCAACCGCCTGATCGCCTATTCTGCGGACGAAACCTTTTCCTGCCTCGATCTCGCTGCCGTCAATCTCGATACGGGCTGCGCGGACATCGTAAAAATCGGATCGCCCGTCGGATTCCTCCTTTCGGGCGAAGAACTTAAAATTTTAGAGGGCGAATCGCTCCCGATCGGCATGCTCGAAGCCGTACACCCCGCCACCATGCGCGTTGCCATGCAGGAAGGCGACTTCCTCATTTTTATGAGCGACGGCGTCACTTCGGCGTTCGGCTCCTCTGCCGAGCTATGCGCCTATCTGAGTGCGCTCAGGCCGCTCAATCCGCAATCGCTTGCCGAAGAAATTCTTGCGACCGCACTGGGCAAGTACGGCGGAAAAGCCGAAGACGACATGACCGTGCTCACCGTAAAACTGATGCAATCGGCATAACGCAAAAAAACGCCCCGCGCGGGAAAACCGCGCGGGGCGTTTTTCAATCGATATAAATCTGACTCCGCTTCATCGCCTTCAATGCGTCGCGATGTCCGGCGGGCGAGCTCCCCGCGCAGGCGGCAGCGCATACGCGCACCACCGCTTCGGGGCAGTACGCTTTCAGCAAAAACGCGTTGCCGATCACGCAGATATCCGTACATACGCCGCAGAGCAATATTTCGCCGTATCCGCCCGAACGCGCGAAACTCGCAACGCCCGTACTGCCGAACGTATCTTTTTCAAACACTTTGGCGCCCTCGGCAGACGGCGTGAGTTCTGGAATCAGCTTCCAGCCCTCCGTTCCCCTTACGCAGTGCTTTACGGGAAGCAATTTCCCCTCCTGCGATTGCAGATAGTCCGCGCCGTGCGTATCCTGCGTAAACACGACGTCCGTTCCCGCGGCGCGCTCTTTCGCAATCAAGCCGCACACTGCGGAAACGATCTTCCGCGCCCGTCCGGAGCCGAGCGCACCGGAAACGAAATCGTTCTGCATATCCACCACGACGAGCAAACGCTTCATGACAGTTTCTCCCCGCCGAATTTTTCGCGGTATGCCCGAATGCTGTTTCTGATGATTTCCACCGCTTCGTCGCGGTGGGCGATCTCTTTAACCGCCGTCTTTTTGTGTTCGAGCGATTTATACACTTCAAAGAAATGCATCATTTCGCTGAATACGTGCTGGGGCAGTTCGTGGATATCGTAATATTCGTTATAGTTGGGATCTTTTACGGGAATCGCAATAATTTTCTCGTCCATCGCGCCGCTGTCGATCATCTTGATCACACCGATCGGATAACAGCGGATCAGCGTCATCGGATAAATGACTTCGTTGCACAGCACGAGCACGTCCAAAGGATCGCCGTCGTCGGCAAACGTACGGGGAATAAACCCGTAATTTGCGGGATACACGGTAGACGTATACAGAACGCGGTCCAGCTTCAAAAGTCCCGTTTCCTTATCAAGTTCGTACTTTGCTTTGCACCCGCGCGGAATTTCGATCAGAACTTCGAAATCGTTGGGCGTAATCCGTTTGGGATCGATGTCGTGCCAAATATTCATATTATACCTCGCCGAGGTTGGTTTCCGTAAACAATTGTAACATACTTGCGCCCCGCCCGCAAGGCGATTCAAAAATTTTTTTGCATTTTTTTTGGTTTTACGGAAATAAACTTTGACAAGTTTCATATTTTATGCTATATTTAACTCTGCAATCACACCGTGCTTGCGCCGTGCAGAAGTACCCAAGAGGCTCAAGGGGCTCCCCTGCTAAGGGAGTAGTGCTGGAAACGGCAGCACGAGTTCGAATCTCGTCTTCTGCGCCATATTTGTAGTACGAAAAGGCTATAAACTAAAAAAAGCTCAAAAACATATGGT
>CAJUFY010000013.1 GCA_910586245.1 uncultured Christensenella sp.
AAATCCTGCTTGTATGCCCGTAAATCAAGGCTTTTTTGAGATAATCAACCATTTTGATGTAATAATTTAAGGTTTTTTTCTGTAATCGGCGCGTGTATCTCAAAATCACCCGCTTCAAAGAATTTCCTCGTCCACTGGATGGATGTCTGGTTTTCGATCTGCCCTATGCGGTACAAATCCGCGCTGTATACCCGTATTTCCATATCAGACCCCCAAATACTGAAAACGATATGTTATCGTCACATTCATGTAATCGCGCCCGTTGTCGGCGGCGTATGTAAGGGTATTCTTCCCATGCACTAACTGAATAAAGTCCGACCCTTCATCTAAATATTGATTTATTTCTGTTTCTTCCCCGTCCTTTATCAGATAAACGTCTTTTTTGTCTGTGTGCGTCGTAATACGCACCGCTTCGCCGCTTCCGAGTACAAGCGGTGTGTCTTCCGTCCCGATCTTTATATATTCGCCCTGCTCGGCGTGGTATATCGCGGGATTTACGACCGCGCCCGTTGCTTCGATCAAAATTTCTATACCTATATAATCCGCTGCGCTGTCGTTTTCGATTGCTTTTGTGATTTCTGCGACGCGCTCCCCGAATGGCTCTTTTTCTTCCTTAAATTCATGCGCCCACTCGAAGCACGGACGCCAACCTGCCATAGTAACGATTGTGTCTTCTTCGTCTTTGAAAAACGGGTCGTGACATTTCAGTGAAATGGTGGCGTACCTTATAACGCCATCGGGGTCTACGTCCACGTCTTCGACTATGTAGTTAATGACTCGCCGTTCGTCTTCTTCGACATAGGTTAAAAGCCCGCTTGTTTTTGGCTTGAAGCATTTATAAAGCAAGTTCCTGTTGTAAACGTGGTTTTCTGAAATATGCGCCGTAATGACGATATTTCTTGCCTTTGTCACGCTTCCTTGGTATGTTTCCCCGTCGATCATGGTATTTTCTGACGAGGTTACTTTGTTTGATACTTTCATAACCCCGTCGATCTTTTCCAAAAAGAACGGGCTTTCTTCTCCATAATCGAAATAAACTTCGACCCCGTCTTCATTTCTGCAATAAACTGTCCTGTCTGCGCTCATTTACGCCCTTGCCCTCCGCATCCTTAATACCATGTTTTGTGTCTGGTTTCTTGCCTGCCGCGCAATTTCATAGGGCGATAATTCTTTCGGGCTTTGTATGTTGATATTCTGTATAAAGTCGCCGCCCTGCTTCGCTCCTGCTGCCGACAGCGTTTCGCTTCTGTTTTTGTCTGATAGCGGCGTTACGATCGCCCCGCCACCCGTCATTGTGAGAAGTTCCGCGCCCGCTTCTCCGACGATTGCCTGTCCCCTGCTCAATACACCACCCTTTGCGAGTCTCGGGAGTGATACGCCCGACAAATTCCCGATGCTTACGCCGGGGATTTCGTTAATCACTCCTATAACGCTGTTTATTGCATCTACGAACCCGTTTACGATATTCTCGATCGTACCGAATACCGCATTGCATGCGGACTTGAATGCGCCCATAACGCCGTCTGCTACCTTTTGCCCCGCGTCTACGAAAATCGCCGTTATTTTCTGCCACAAATCAGAAAAGAACTGCGGAATTGACGAAAACGCGTTTTTTACTGCTGCCGCCGCCGCATTAAATTTTTCCCGGAAGAACGAAGCCACGGTCGAAAACACGTTTTTTATTTCCGTCCACCTCGCCCCGAACCATTGACCGATTGCAGAAAAAGCATTATGTACTGCCGTTACTGCGCTTGTGAACATCGTGCCGAACCACGTCGCCACGGTAGCAAGGGCGTTCTGTATGTCCATCCAACGCGCGGCAAACCACTGACCGATTGTGGAAAAAGCGTTGTATACTGCCGTTACTGCGTTTGTGAACATGGTTGAAAACCACGTTGCCACGTTTGCAAGGGCATTTTGTATGTCTGTCCAACGCGCGGCAAACCACTGACCGATTGTGGAAAAAATATTGCAAATTCCCGTGTATGCTTCATTAAACCGATCAGAAAACCATTGTCCGACCCCTTGAAAAATTCCGACGATCGTTTCCCAGATCCCCGAAAATAACGAAGAAAGAAACGTTCCTAACGCCGTTAAGATATTCATAACGAAGTCGACCGCGTTTTGAAGCGCTGCGCTTATGTATGAGAAAAAACCGTCAAAGTCGCCGTGAAGTAACGCTATTACGGCGTTTACGATATTTGTCACAAAATCGACCGCGTTTGTTATTGCGCTGATGATAGACGGCATTGCTGCCATTATCCCGTCTACGATTTTCAAAATTCCGTCTATGATAAACTGAAAAACGGGTTGTAACGCTATCATTAGATTGTCGAAAGCTACTTTGAATTGTTCGAGCAGCGGTTTTACTTTTTCGATCATCGACTGGAAGGACTCTTTGACCTTCTCGACGGCACTATTGACTTTTTCCCTAAATTCGTCGTTCGTCTTGTAGAAATACACAAACGCCGCCACAAGTGCGCCGATCGCCGCGACGACAATTCCTACGGGGGAAGCGATCGCCGCGATTGCACCTTTTAACCCGCCTAACTTCGGGATAACGCCGCCGATTTTTGATATAAGCCCGCCAAATCCGCTTGTTAGTTTGCCTATAGTCATAAGTACGGGGGATACCGCTGCAATGATCGCCCCGATCCTTATTATCATCTGTTTAGCCCCGTCGTCCAGATTCTTAAACCACGAAGTAAAGTTTTTTATTTTCGTAATAATTCCGCTTATGATCGGCTGTAGCGATTTCATAAGCTCGCCCGCCAAATCCGCGCCTGCGACCTTCAAATTGTTTACTGCGACTTTCGCTTCGTCCCACGGGTCGAGCGTCGCGTTAAACGTATCTTCTACGACCGTCCCATAATCTGATAAAGACCCCGTAAGGTCTTCAAGCGAGAAACGCCCCTCGCGGATTGCCTGTGTCATTTCTGCCGCGCCTTTTTTTCCGAAAAGTTCCGTCGCAATCTGCAGCGCTTCCGTCTCGCTCGACGCGTTCTTTATATCCGCTATTGTTTCCGTTAATGCTTCGTCAAGGGTTTTTCCTTCTGCCGTCGCGTTCTGCTGTGCCTTTTTCAGCCCTGCAAGTGCAGTTGTGGTGTCAACTCCCGACGCTTCAAACTGCGCAAGCAGATTTACGGACTCCGTAAGGTCAAGCCCCATTTCTTTAAGTGTTGCGCCGTTTGTGTTTAGGGCGTTTTCTAATACTTCCATAGAAAGCCCCGTGTCCTGCCCCGCTTTCGTCATAAGACCTAATACGGCGGTCGCGTCTTTGCTATCAACGCCGAATTTTGTCATAATCGCGTCTACGCTGTCAATCGCCGTGTTTAGGTCTGTGCCGTTTATTTCCGCAAAACGGATAAAATCTTTAGAAAGTTCTTCGCACGCGTCACCCGTAAGCCCAAAACGCGTATTTACTTCCCCGATTGCAATTCCCGCGTCCTCTGCCGATGTCGGCAAAGAAGAAAATACGTCGTCTACTTGCTCGGTTAAATCTTCTAACGCTTCGCCCGTTGCGCCCGTTTTGGTTATGACAATGTCGTAACCCTTGTCCATTTCCATAAGCGAAGCGACCGACGCCGCGCCTAATGCCGTTGCCGCCGCCGATACGGGCGCAAATGCTTTTCCTGCGCCCGTGATCTTGTCGCCTATGCCCGAAACCTTCCCGCCTATTTCCTCGAATTTTGCCCCTACTGCGTCCGCTGCGCCGTGTACGTTCTTTAATTCATCTTCAAGGCGTTTTAACTCGTTTTCGGTACTAATTATCTCCGTTTCTATTGCGCGGTATTGTTCCGCGCTCATTTCCCCCTTGTCAAACGCTTCTTTCGCCTTTTCCTGCGCTTCCTTTAGGGTCGTTAATTTCTCTTTTGTATTCTCTACCGCATCCGATAGTAATTCCTGCTTTTTCCTCGCCGCTTCCATGTTTGTCGGGTCGAGTTTAAGGGCTGTGTTTACCGCTTTTAGCTGTTCTTGCAGCGATTTAGCGATCTTTTCGTTGCCCTTTAACGCTTGGTCAAGTTTTTGTGTTGACCCGCCGATCTCTATCGTTATTCCCTTGATATTATTTCCCATGTTTCGCGCCTTTCCCGAACTTATCCCGTAACGCGTTTCTGTCTGATTTCGTCTGTGTCATTCTCCAACAGTTTTCAAGGTATTTTCGCCCGTCCTCAGTCTGATTTAGGTTGAAAATATACGCTTCGCGGACGAAGAAAAGATATTCGTCAAAGTCCATTTCTTCTACCTGCCAATAATTCAGCCCCGTATAAGAAATGACTAAATGTTCACTTTCGGTTTCTGGTTTGTAATAATATTTTTGCTTTTCGCCCCCTGCGTAGTAGGGCAATTTCAGTTTGGGTCTTCCGTTACCCCGCCCACAAAAATATAAAACTGCTTTATAAACTCCGTCATTTCCTCAATGTCGTAATTGCCAACCATGTATTCTGTTGTTACCGTTTCTTTGTTCAAATTGTGGGACAATGTTTCCGCGCACAATGCGCCGTATGTGTCCATTACGTCATTTATTTCCACTTCGTTCTGATCCAAATTCTGTAACGCCGATAATTTGTCGAAGGTTTTCTTCATCGGCATTTTTACCTGTAATTTGCGTCCGTCCTTTAATTTGACGTTAAAAAACGATCTCTTAATTTTGTTAAAGTCAAATGATACATTAGCCATGTTGTGACCCCTTTCTTCGTGTTTTTTCTCTGAAAAACTAACGGCGGCGCGGGTTTATGTCTGCCCGCCCCGCCGCTACCGTTTGTCGTGGTTTATTCGGGCTATACGGCGTCTTTTTTAATCGCCCGCCGTGTCGTCCGCGCCGCTTTCTTCGCCGCCCTCATTGCCGCCGCTACCGCCGTTGTCGCCGCTGTCCTGCTGTCCGCCGACCTCGACAATTTCCTCGGTGTAGACAATCAGTGTTCCCTCGCCGTCCATAGGCAGCGCGTGAAATTCCGCGTCGACGACGGTTTCGGTGTCTTTGGCGAATGAAAGCGAAAAGCCCGCCTGATTCTGCCCGATAATCATTAAGTAAATATCGCCGTCTGCTGCGTCGACGTGGTGGAAGCAAATAACATATTTTGCGCCCCTCGCGTTTCCTGCGCCGCCGACCTTTACTACGCGGTATTTCTTCCCTTTGTCTGCGGTTTCACGCTCTGATACGCGGGCGGTGTCGCACAGCTTCGCAAGCGTGTTTCCCGTAAAGGTCATAATGCCCGATTTCAATGTTACTTCTTCGTCCGTGACAACCGTCTTTGCGACCTTTCCCATATCGTCTTTGGCTTCGTAAAACTCGGGCGCGTATTCGATCGTCGCGCCGCCCTTGATGTAGGCGAAAAGCGTGTCGTCTTTACAAAAGTCTTCGGGGTTCGGGATTGCCTGTCCTTTTGTGAACGTCGCAACGTGAATATAGCCCGACCCCAAGATAATCCTTTCTGCTTCTGCTGCCATTTCTCATTTACCCCTTTCTTACTTTTTCTTTGATCGTAAAATCATAAGCCGTCTGCGTCATATTCTCTTCGCGGATAAAGTTTTGACTTTTGGTGTAGTCCACATCGAAGAATACTTTTTTTTCAAATTGCGCAATCGCTTCCAAATCTGCCGCGCTTGGCTTTCGATCGGTGTATAATTCAATCGCTCCGTCCGTTGTCTTCAACCGCACCGCGTCGTCTGAACCTGTGAAATGCTCAATCCGCGTATAACACACGAAAGGCAATGTCGGCGCGGGGTTCTGTTTCGTTATGACAAATTCGTTTTCGGCTATCGGGTAGCCGCACTCCGCCGCCCGTTTTATGATCTCGTCAAATGTTGGCATATCGCGCCCCCCTAACCTTTGTTATTTACTGTTCTGACCGCTTCTTCAATCTTTCTTACCGCTTCGCGTTCAATCTTGTTTTCCGCGTCCGACCAATGCGGGAAAGCCCGCGTTTTTCGCTTGCCGTCCCTCGTTAAATGTCCGTGTTCGAGTAAGTGCGTGATCTGATAACGTTTTTTGTTGTATATCGTGTAACTTTGTGCGCCGACTATGCTTTGCGCATTCTTGCGCTGTTTTACGGCAAAATTCTTTGAATATTGCCCCGTGCGGTCGTGGTACGGGTGTACCCGCTTCAATTCGTCCACCCCTGCGTCCGCAAGTTCCTTGTAAGCCGCATTTAATTCTTCCGTTAATGCCGTGCTATATTCCGAAAGCTGATTTTTCAACGCTTCCGCAAGTTGGTCGTATGCAATTTTAACTACCATTTCCCGCCCTTTCCGCTGCGTAAAGTTCGGTCTTGTCGTCGCTTCGTGCGCCGTATGTCCGATAAATGGAAAGCCGCCGCCCGTTATACTCGACTTCTTCCTGCCCGTCGTATTCAGCCGCCCAAACCGTGAATTTATATTCCGCTTTCATGCCCTGCTGCCCCGCTGCTTCGTACTCGTCGCGCCCCACGGGGTCGACCTCGGCAAAGACCGCCGTCCTTACGTCTTCGTCTGCGCTGCTGCCAACGCTTATAAGTATCAAATTTGTGTCCGTATTTTCGCCGCTTTCTGCTTCTTCGTCCGTTTCTTTTTCCTCTGGCGGCATTTCGGCTCTATACTTCGATACGATCTTGATTTTTGTCAAAACCATGTTGTAAATTCCGATCAGCGTTTCGTAATTTCCCGAAATACTGTAATTTGCTTTCACATAGGATAAAACCGCTTCGATGATAAGCGGGTCGGTGGGCGCGGCAAGCCATGAAGAATGAACGCCGATTCTTTCCAGATCCGACAACGCCGTTTCGACAAGCCTTTGCACATCTGCGTCAAGCCCATCTTTTGCCGTTTTCCTCACTCTTAATCTTGCCGCGTCTAATAACTCCGCTTTTGTCATTTAACCCTTGCCCCCTACGATATTACGCGCCCGCTGCCGCTTTTGCTTTTCTCTTTACGCGGGTAAAGCCGTTATATGCCACAACCGCCCCGCCGATAAAGATCGACGCGCGGTATGCGATCTGCCCCGACTTGAATTTGAAGTCTGTGCTTTTTTTGGTGTCGATGTCGGAAAAAATCGCAAGTTCGTAATTATCAAGTACGCCGTAAGCCATAGCGTAGGGCGCGTCTTCGGTTGCAGTCGCCGATACTGCCGCGCAAGCCGAATTGATGATAAACGGAACGCCGTCGATCGTTCCCGTGTTTCCGTTGTTGACGATCGTGTAAACCTTGCGCCCCTGCTTATCCCGCAACTTCGCAAAAGCCTTTAAGTCCGCTTTATTGAGAATGAGCGTTGCGATTGCTTCCACATCTTCGTCGCCGCCGTATGAGTAAATGATCTCGTCAAGCGTTCCGTCGTCGATCTTATCCAACTCAATATCTTTATTGCGGTCAATCACGTCGTCCGCTGCTTTGGGCGGGTTGTAGAAAATTCCTTTGATCTTGTTTGTGCTGCCGTCCCCGATCAGAATTTGACGGGTAATATAGCTGCGCACCGCACGGGTAATACTTTCCTCTACCACGCCGTCATAATCTGCGGACGGCAATTTAGCCATTTCTTCGGGTTCTTCCGTGTAAGCTGTGATTTTCTGCTTTTCGATCGTTACATAACCAAAAACGGGTTCGGTTGTGTTGTAGTCCGCGCCCTCTTTGGTCGTTCCTGCGCCTTCTCCGTAACCTTTCACGAATCCCCGTTCGTATGTCTCGCCGCCGTTTAAAGATACCGCTTTTACACGGTCAAGCAGCGAAGAAACATTGTTGAATGTGGGTTTCAAATCGTTTGCCGTGTGGGTAACGGGCGCGGTCTGCGATACGGAAAGAGTCGCTTTTAAACGGGTCGAAATTGCCCGCGCCGAAAACTTGACTTCTTTCCCTGCCTTGATTGCCTTTCCGCGTTCCTCAAACGCCTTGGCCTTGCTGTTTGCTTCTCCGCTCTCGCCCTGCTTCCCCTCGTCGCCGTCTCCCTCGTCGGGTTCTGCGACTGCTGCCATTCCTGCAATGCGGGCGCGTGTTTTCGCGTCCTCAATGATCGCCCTTGCGTCCTCAACTTCCGCGACGATCTCCGCAAGTGCGTTACCCTCTGCGGTCTTGCTCTCGTCTACAAGTTTTGCGACGTGCTTTTCGAGTTCTTTTACGCTCATTTTGACTAAGTCTTCGTGTTTCAATCTCATTTTTTTGCCCCTTTCTTATGGTTTAAGCATTGATAAGTAATTGCGCATAACCGCGTCGCGGGCTTTTGCCGTTTCGCGTTTTGCTTTTTCCACGCCCGCGTCCGGCTTTCCTGCCCCCTGCGGCTGTTTCTTCTCAAAAAGCCCTTTCGGTACTTTTGATTTATCCGCGCGATTTAATATATAGTCGCTGCAGGCGGCGGCAATCTCTACCGCGTCCGTTACTTCGATGTCGAAATACTCCGCTGCCTTTTCGCCGTTTAGCCAACTTTCCGCGTCCATGAGTTTTTTCACATCTTCGGCTGTTACTCCCTCGCGCAAATGCTTGTCGTATATGTTCAGCATTCCGACCGCTACTTCGTCCAATGCGTCCGCCATTTTGCGAAGTTCTGCGGCGTTGCCCTCGCTGCTCGTCCACGGGTTATGGATCATCAAAAAGGCGTTGGACGGTATTTTGGGCGGTTCGCTTCCTGCAAACGCTATTACTGACGCAATAGACCCCGCTAAACCGTCTACTATCACCTGCACTTTGTTCTTTGCCGCGTGGCGTTTAATCATGTTGTATATTGCGATGCCCGCGAAAACCGAACCGCCGCCGCTGTTGATGTAGACCGTTAAGTCTTTGCCGTCCTGCGCTGCCAAAAAATTTTTGACCGCGTCGGGGTACTGATCCGCTTCGTCCCACGCTCCCCACCAGTCCGAAACAATGTCGCCGTAAAAATACAAGTCCGCGCTCTGTTCGGTTTCGTTTTTGACCTCGAAACAATTTAATATTTTAGGCACATTCACACCCCCTTTGCTTTCGCCTTTGTCGCCGGAATACATAAGGCAATTATTTTTTGCCTGTTCTGCGCCCCTGCTGCCGCGTCTGCGTTTCCGTCTCCCGCATCCGTGCCGTCCTGCTGCCCGCTTCCGTTATCTTCCCCGATCTGGTATATGCTTTGGTCGTCTACCTTGACGTAATTCAGCGATACCATGCGCACGTCGCCGTCCTCGATCGGTTCAAAATACATCATTTCACGGTATTCGTTGATCGTGATAATGCCACGGTCGAATAATTGCGCCCCCAACGCGACGCGGGTCTGTAATGTGGCATACTGTAAGCGGTTAGCGGTAAATATGATCTTGTTGCCGAAACCGCGTTCGCGCTCCGACAATAATTTGAATGTAAATTCAAGTGAAAGCTGAATTGCGATCGGTTCAATGACCGCTTCATAAAATGCGTTCCATTCACTTTCCGTATACGACCCGTTTAGTATCTTCTCGTTGAGATTGTAATAGCGGTATATGTTTTCGCGTAAAAACTGCGATTGTGCGACGGGAATTATCGGCGTTTTCTGCGTTACTTCGTGAAATTCTATAGTTGAGTCAAGCCCCGCGATGCCGCCGTCGTTTTCCGCTGTCATATATGCGTCTTGAAACTCCCGCACTTTCTTTTTCAAATCTTCTTCGTTGGAAAGGTTTTTATATTGCAAATACCCTTTCAAATTCGCGCTATTTCTTACGGTATTGCGCAAGTTTTCGCCCGTGGTGTCTAACAGTTCAAGCGTTGTCTTTAACTGCGCGTCGGGCGGCGTTCCCAAAAATCGCTTTTTGTTGTAGCGGCTTTTGATGTGGATAACTGATTGATAGGGTAATGTGTATTCTTTGCCGTCATAATCCCATATAAAGCGAAAAAATATATTGCCCGTTTCGTCGTCTTCCCAAATACGGAAAGACCGCGCCGTTACGGGGACGATCGACTGCACTTTAGAAAAGTCGGGTGTGTAGAATATAACCGCAAAGGCGTTTGATTTATAAACCAAATCAGACGCCATTTTGTAAAGCCCGTCAAAGGGCGTTATTTCTGCCGACCAACGAAGCGACAAAAGCCGCGAAAGGTAATCGTCTTTCACGGTCAGCCCGCCACCGTCTTTCCTCACGACCTGCGGCGTCAGTTTCCCCAGATTCGACCCGATCGCGTGCGCGATACTTCCCACCACATCGGACGAATAAAGGTCGCTTGACCCTTGATACTCCCCGCGAAATGCGAAGACGGGCGCGAATTTATAACGCCTTAAACTCAATAAATCTTTTATGATTCCCAACGCCCGCGCCCCTTTCCTTGCTCAGTCTAAGCACATATTACACATAAAAAACGTCCGATTGTGCCAAACTTTCGGACGTTTCTAAACCTTGCCAAAGCCGCTGTTTATGCGGGTTTATGCTCATTTTTTAATTGTCTGCCGACTTCGTCGTGATATTTCATTTTTACCGCCAACGCGTCGAAGATTGCCGCCGCGCCGTCTATGTGTTCCCGCTTCTCAATTTTTACGGGTTTCATGCGGCTATCTTTCAAGTTTATATCTATTGCCACATTCAGCAAATGCGACTGTAAAAGGGCGTTGTCGCCGATATTGTACCGCCCGTCTTTTAGATCGCCCTCGAAATTGTGAAGCACGGGCGTTAAGTTTGTGCCTTGATATACGTCGTCCATGTGAAAGCCGTCTTCCCGCATTTCTTGTATCAAGTAATCTGCCATATATCGGTCATAGCCCACTTTTAGCGGCAATATTTTGTATACTTTCACTAAATCCAAAAACCATTTATGCACGTCTTTATAATCGACGACGTGATCGCCCGATAACTGCAAAAACCCTTTTTCGACGAAAATATTATAGGGTCTGTTTTCCTCGTTTATTGCGGTCTTGTACCTTTCGGCGGGCATATAAAAATTACAAAAAACGTAGTTTATCCCGTCGCGCTCTATGATGATACAAGCCGCCGTTAAGTCTGTCGTGCGCGATAGGTCGATACCGCCAACGCAATAGCAGCCGCGAAAATCTTCAAGGGATAGCCGCACAGGTTCGCCGTGTTCATCTTTCCCGACCGCCTTTTCCACGTCGGCAAATTCAAGCCACGCAACCGCCGAATTTTGCTTTATGTTGCAGTATTTCGTTAAAAATTCCGCTTTTTTCGGTAAGGAAGCGCGTGCAATCGCTATCTGCTCTTTGTAAAATTCCCATGATACGGATATGTCTAAATTCGGGTTTGACTTCTCCAGTTCCTCGCGGGTGTCCCACAATTCTGGATCGTCCACGGTGTAGAGGAACGGCAAAAGCCTTTTTTCTTCGCTGCGCCCTTTCAAAAACGCCGATGATCTGCGCGTAAGTTCATCAAAGACCCCGTCGTTGATATATCCCGCTGTTGATGTTGATAATATTACGGGCTGTCTCCTGCTGCCGATTGCGGACGTCATAACTTCGTACTGCTTCAACCCTTGGTCTCCGTTCCATGCTTCCATCTCGTCATTTAACACGAAATGCGGGTTGAATCCGTCCGATTTTTTTGAGTTAAAGGCGATCTTCTTTATCGTGGTGTTAAATTCTTTGATATAAATATCTGCCCGCCGCTTTTTTGTAATACGGTCAAGTTCTTCTTCCGACTGCACGATCTGGTAAAACGCGTCATAACATAGGTCGGCTTGATCTAATTTCGGCGCAAGGCAATACAGTTTCGCGCCGTACTCCCCGTCGATATATGCCATGTATGCCATGATCGCGGCGGCGAAAAGAGTCTTCCCGTTCTTTCTTGCGACCAGAAGGAAAACTTCCCGAAACTGTCGGTATCCTGTCTCTGGGTCTATGATCCCGAATATTGCCGAAACAATAGCTTTCTGCCATAACTCCAACTTTAACAGATCAGACCGCCCCTCGGAATGGTGGCAAAAGTTTTCGATAAAGCAGATTGCCTTTTTGGCTTTTTTGTCTTTGTAAATGTACTCCCCGCTTTTGATGCCGTCCGTTAGGATTTTATATATTTTCTTTATGTTCTTTCCGGCGCACACCTTGCCCGTTTGTATCGCGTTGTAATACTCAAAAATATAATTTCCTGCGATGCTGCCGCTGTTTGTCTTTCCCCTCAATTTCTCTATTTTCATGTTCTTCTACTCCTTTTCTATCTCGTCACGCATGGACGCCAACGCCGACTTTGCTTTTACTTCTTTCGGCGGTAAAAGTTCGATCAGCTTATCAATGTTTGACTGGTACGCCCGGCAATACTTGTCATAGATTGCGACAGCGGGGTTTTCTTTCGGGTATCTCTGTTTTCCGTTCACAACCTCGGCTTGCAATCCATCTACGATAAGGCTTCTTTTTGCCTGTCGTATCGTGACCGCTTGAAATGCGACCTCGTTTACCTTCCGTGCGATCATCTTCTTTTTTCTGTTGTCCTTTACCCCCGAAAAGAATCGCATGATCGCTTTTCTTTCCTCTTCGATTTTTTCGTCTGTCAATATATCGCCCGCCGCTTCCCGTTTTGCCGCCTCAAGCAGAGCCGCCCGTCTTTCTTTCTGGATATTCTCATAAATTGCTAAAAGTTCGCGCAGCTCTTTCAATGTCTCGCCATTCCTTCCCATGTCCGCGCTATGATCTTCTTTTTTTGCCATTTCCTATAACCCCCTTTACGCGCGCGCGCGCGTAGCGTTTTTTTTATGGGGCTCCCTCGGTTCTTTGTCGGCGTTCATTTTTGCCGACCGTGGGGGGTATTCCCCGCCATTTATGCGCAATATGTAAATATTTTTCGTTTCAAAATCATTTTTTCTCGTTATGCTCTGATAACGCGCCCTTTGCTGTCAAATCTATATCTTTTTGCTTTGCTTTTATGCTCTTTGTTGTGATGTTCTTCGCAAAGCAACTCCAAATTGTCGAAGCATAAAGCGACCGCGTTATCGTGAAGATTGTCGGGCGTGATATATTCTTTGTGGTGTACGACCGCGCCCGCGTTTATATCTTCAAGCCGCCGCGTTCCCGCTTCAAACTCACGGGCGCAACGCTCACACTGTCCGCGCCTATAAAGATAATAGGTATTGCGTGTCTTCTTCCATGCCGAAGAATTATAAAAGTCTTTTGCATATTCTTTCGCCATGCTTAAATTTCCCCTTTCCTGCTTCCGTCCTCAATCAATCCGACATACTGCGCCACAAGAAGCATATAGCGGCGGGCGTATGTGTAGAATGTGCCGCGCCCGCAATATGTGTCGCCGATACGTTCCCACGGTGTATTAGTGATTATGTGTTGTTGTATCTTCGCCAATATTTCGTCGTGCGCCGCTTCTTTCGCCCCGCCTAAATCCACTTCACGCCCTGCCCGTTCTATCGCCGCCCCGACCCTGCGGTCATAAGCCGTCGCCCGTCGCTTTAACTTCCCGCGCTTGCGCTTATCGTCAAGGCGTATCAGTGACCGCACTATTCTTTTTTCATCTGCGTCCAAATAATAACGCCCCAACGCTGCGCGCCCCCGTCAAAATGTTTCTTCATTGCTGTCTCTGTATGATGTTTTAATGCGTATCATACCGTCGCCGTCCACGTCGATTTTATGCGTATGCTTGCCGATCTTGATAGTGGCATAATCTACGCTGCCCGCGAACGTGGCGCGGATAGCGCATAATACAAGCTGCAACTGCCCGTCGTTCTGTGAAAAGATATTCTTCGCCCATTGCCCCGCCGCTTCCATTTTCGCCCGCCTTGCGCGTTCGTTTGACGCTTCGGTACAATTACACTCCTGCGTCGCTAATTCGTTGTAGTCTTCGGGCGATAAGTTGTCGGGTGCTTCAAACATGTGCGCCTGATTGCAGAAACGGCAAAAGCCCGTATGTGTTGAGACTGTACGCAATGCGGGCGCGTTCGGCATACCGCCGCCGACTGCTGCCGCTTCTTCTTCCTGCCCTGCTGCCGCTTCTCCGTCCACGATTTCGCCGTCGACTTTCTGTATTGCTGTCCCGATTGTTTCAAGCCCCGTCGCTTCCAGTATTTCGACGACCGTCAAAATAAAGGTTTCTGCCGCGTCGGGATTGATACGCCCGATCTTGAACGTTGCCATAATGCGAACCGTAGCCGCGCCGCCCGCCGTGAAACGCACTTCGCGCCTTGCGTCGGTCGTTCCTTTCCTGTCTTTGCGTAAATTGTTAATGATCTCGCGGCGTTCTGTGTCCGAAAAACCTAAAAGGTTAAGTATGCGCTTTTCCCAAAAGTCGGAAAGCGGCAAGGGCTTTTCTCTGATCGTTCCCGCTACGATTCCCGCTATTTCGTCTTTGTTCGTTGTGATTGTCAACATTTTCTTGTTTCTCCTTTCGGTGTGTGGTTTATGTGCTTTTTGCATTTATCGCAAGGCGCGAAAGGCAGATCGTAACCCTCGCACCCGTTGACCGTTTTAACCGCTTCTTCGCAATTCACAAGATTAAAACCCTCGGCGGGCGATAAATAATGCCGTATTACTTCGCGTGCGGTTTCTGCCGAATAACAGACGGTCACTTTTGCGCCCGCTGCTTCCAACGCTGCCATATATTCGCGCTGCGCTTTTGTCGGCTTGTTATCCCCGAATTTCATTTCGATGTATAACGCGTTATACCCCATTCGTGCCACGGGTAAACATATATCGGGAACGCCCGCCCGCAATCCTGCCGCTTTTAATATCTCCCCGCCGCTCTTTGATCTCTTCCCCTCGTTTGGGATGTGATACATCAAGCGTAATTCGGGAACTATGTTTTCCCGTGACTTCGCCCAATTAAATAACTTGATTTGTTCCGTCGTTTCCGCTGCTTTCATGTTTTGCAATCTCATTTTGCAACCCCCTTTCTTCAATCCCGTACCATGCGGGCATATATATAAAAGCCGCCGTTTATTTCATTCACGAAAATACTTGCGTCGATGAAACGGGCGTTTTTATATTTCTTTGTCAACTCTTTTTCAAGTAGAGCGTGATCGAAAGCCATATTGCGGACTTTATTCTTGCTGAATTTTGAATAGCTTCGCGTTACGGTTGGCTTTTTCAGCCCCTTCGATGATTTCCACCGCTTACACCCTTTCGGGTCTTTCGCAATGTAATTTACAAGCCCCGTTATATGTGTGTCGGGGTCTGGCGCAAGACGTTTCGTTTCTGTCCGATCGCCGTGATACCATAATTTTTCTATCTCGTCGCGGTCACAATCCCCGCTGAATATCATGTGATGATGTACCCTTATTCCCTTTTGGGGGTCGTCGCTCCATTCTGTGACGTATATGTAACGCAAATTCGGTTTTCCCTGCTTCTTCCTGCGCCTGTTTATGCGTTTTATGAAATTCCCGAAAATCCTTTCGGCGTCTTCTACGCTTTCGGGTTCTTCCCCTGCCCTATATGTGAATGTCCCCCACAAATCCCCCTTGCCGAAGTTTGCCGCTGCCAAATTATTCAGATAACGACGCGCCCGTTTCTCGTTTAGGTTCTTTTGGGACGGTTTGCTTTCCCTCTTTCGCTTCGTGCGTGGCATGTCGTGACGGGAACCAAACGACGGGTATATATCAATCTCGATCTGCTTTCCCGCTTCCGTTGTGGTTGTCCGATATGCTGCGCCCTGCTTCCCCTGCTTCGCAATCTGCTCTACTTCCCACTCTTCCAGTTTTAACCGCTGTTCGTTATATGCTTCTTCGTAGTCGTAGTCGTCATATAGCCTTTTTTTCTTTCCCATGCTCCCGCCATATCCTCTAACATATTACACAATATATACACCCTCTTTCTTACCCTCTTACATATTGCATAATATATCTATCTTTCTACATATTACATAATATTTACGACTTCTTAATACCCATTACAAGGTCGGTCGCCCTCTGTTTTACATATAATAGGAAGAAACTGCCTTTATGTTTCTTCCCCTGCTGCCGTCTCGGGCGTTTCTACGACTTCGACTATCGGCGGCAATATCTTTTTTACGGTGTCCTTATCTTCTATGCTTCCGTCCATATCTGCATATAAAATAACGCGCGCTATTTTACCTCTATACGTTTCAATAGGAATTTCTATTTTTACTTTCTTCATAATCTCATTTTCCTTTCAAATACTCGTCCATATAGCGGCTATATTCCGCTTCACGCTCCACTACTTCGCGTGAATATGCCGACGTCTCTATGCCCTGCGCCCATAATTCGGCGGCGTTGCTTGTCCCCATGTTATAAGCCATTAAGACGCGGTGTACTTCATCGTCCCCGTATGTATCAAACAGATCACATAATATAGAAACGCCCGCGCCGACGTTCTGCGCCGTGTCGTACATATCCACAAACCCGCGTTCAGCCATTGCCGCCGCGTTGCAATCGTTTATTTGCATATATCCGCTATCGCCTGTCGCGCTCCGCGCTTCCCTTTCAAACTCGCTTTCTTCCCCTATGATTGCCATAATAAAAGAAAAAGCGACGCCGTTATCCGTGCATATATTAAATATGATGTGCTGCTCTTCTTCGCTTATTGGAACGGGCAAACATACGAAAACGGGGGCGTGCGGTACTGCTGCCGCCGCTTCGTCCGATGTTTCCGCGATCTGCAAAAGCGGGGCGTTTTTCTGATTGTCGGAAGTGACTATCAATACCGCGCCCGTTTCTACCCGTGCGCAATGCTTGTCAAGATCAGTCGCCCTCTTGTTTGACTGCGCCACGCCCGCGATCGCGCCCACAAGTGCGATTATACAAATAACCCCTATGAAGCAGACGCGCCGCCTTATCTGCCGCGCCCTGCGCCGTTTCCTGCGTAGGTTCTCGCGTCTTCGCCTTTCAATGTCGTATTGCATATTCTTTCATTACCTCATTATTTATCTTCTTAAATTCTTCCCGCATTTCTGCGGGCAAGCGGCTATATGTTTCTTCGTAGCATATCGCCGCCCGCGTCATTTTCTCCGCGCTTTCCTGTGCAATCCTCAATTCCCTATTAAGACGGCTATTCGTTTCATTAGCCGAAAGGAAGCCTTGCAACATTCTGTTACATTTATCAATTATTTCTGCTAACCGTTCCGCGACTATTTCGTCGGCGCGGGCTTGCGCGTCCGCTTCGGTGTAATATCTGCGCTTTGGGAAATTATTGTTTTGCATTATCGCGTCCTTTCTGCTATAATCCCGAGTTTGACACTTGTGAAATCAAAAAGTGGCTACAAACCCAGT
>CAJUFY010000014.1:0-14427 GCA_910586245.1 uncultured Christensenella sp.
TCACCTTTGACGGCGGCAGCATCAAGGGAAATACGAGTACGGGCGCAACGAGCGCGGGCGGCGTATTCGTAACGTCGGGCACGTTCAATTTCGTGCGCGGTATCATCGAAGGAAATACGGGTGCAACCGCAGGCGGCATGTACGCGAACACGACCATCAACATGCAAGGCGGCACGGTGGCAAACAACGTGGCGACGGGCACGAATATCTACGGCGCGGCAGGCGGCGTATACGTGTACGACAACGCGAACTCCGTATTCAACATGACGGGCGGCACGATCACGGCAAACCGCGCGTTGGCGGAAGCGAAAGTGGGGAGCGCGGGCGGCGTGTTCGTATACACGCGCGGCAAGTTCAACCTTTCGGGACAGGTGAGCATCACGCTCAACGACGCGGTCGTGGGCACGAACGAAGACGGCAGCGAAAAGACGGTAGAACGCAACGTTCGCATGGCGAACGAAACCAACCTCATCAATATTACGGGCGAATTGTTGGCGGGCTCGAAAGTGGGGATCACGAAGCGCAGCATCGGGATCTTCACGGCGGGCTACGGCACGGACAATACGATATTGCCGCCGGAGGTATTCTATTCGGATACGGTGCTTTCGGAAGTGGTGACGTACTCTTCGGGTACGGACATGGAAGGGAGCACGATCAGTTACGACAACGAAGTAAACTGGACGTACTACGTAAACAAATCGGTGTCGGAAGGCGGAGCGCACTACACGGTAACGCTGTATCAGGACTGGATTGCGGGAACGAGCACGAGCACGACGACGTCGTTCGGAACGGACACGAAGGCGTATAGCAACGGCGCGCTGTACGTGCCTTCCACGGCGAATATTACGTTGAATTTAAACGGCTACAAAGTAGACCGTAATTTAAGCGCGGCGCGCGCGAACGGTTACGTCATGAATCTCGTGGGTCCGTTCGAGCTGTATGATGACCAAAATATGGCGGACCCGAATCTTCCTGCGGACGCGAAGGGGTATCAGGGACATATCACGCCGCGCGGACCCGGTAAGATCACGGGCGGAAACACAAACAGTGACAATCAGGCGGGCGGAATTATAAAGAATAACACCGAAACGCCGTTTAACATGTACGGCGGCGAGGTTACGGGGAACAAGGCGACGAGTACGGCGGGCAGTTATGCCGGCGGTATCGGCGGTTTGCGTGTTGGCACGTTCACGATGTTGGGCGGGAAGATCACAAACAACTCGGGCGTACTTGCGGGCGGACTAATGATCGGATACGGCTCGGAAGTAACGCTGGAAAACGCTGAAATATCCGGAAACGTGGTGTCGCGGACGAGTGGCGCGGGCGCAGGCGTTTACGTGAATGCGGACACGAAGACGGGCAAAACAGGCAAATTAAAAGTCGGGAAGCAGGTAATCATTCAGGATAACGTTGTGAATTCGGGAGAAAATCCGCCGCAGAACAACGTCTATTTCCTTTCCGAGAACGGGCGGATCGAGTTGACGTCGGCGCTCACGGGCAACGCGAAGATCGGGATAACGAGAACGAATCCGGGGGTATTTACGGACGGATTCTACCGTTATCACGCGGAAGCGGATTCCGAGAAATACTTCTTTGCGGACGATCCTGAATACTTTGTGCGTACGCAGGCAACGGAAAGCGGTTACGAAGTAGTAATTTTCTGTTCGGATTTCGGGAAGAACTGGGCGTACGTAGTGAACCTGAGCTTATCGTCGCAGAAGCAGCAGACGTTCGTGATGCCGGACAACTGGCTGGCGAAAGAAGGGCACGCGACGTACGGGACGTCGTTCGGAACGACGCAGAACGCGTTCGTGAACGGCGCGTTGTTGGTGCCTGCGGGCGCGGACATCATATTGGATTTGAACGGCTATACGTTATCGCGGAACCTGTCGGGACCTCACGCGAACGGATACGTGATGCAGATCGGCGGAGTGTTGCAGATCATAGATAGCAGCGACGCGCAGACGGGCAAGATCACGGGCGGGTATACGAGCAGTTCTGCCCAGGGCGGAGGCTTGTATATTCTTGCGAGCGGCGACGTAACGTTGAGCGGCGGAACGATCACGAACAACAACGGAACGATGACGAACAGCGCGGGCGGCGTGTACACGCAAGGCAAGTTCACGATGGAAGGCGGCGAGATCGTCGGGAACAACGGATTCACGGCAGGCGGGGTAGAAGTAGCGAAGGGTGAATTCACGATGTTGGGCGGCGAAGTGTCGGGGAACAAGAGTACGACGGGCGCAACGGGCGGCGTGCGGATCGAGCTGAGCGGCAAGATCAACGTCGGCGGCGAGGCAAAGATCAAGAACAACATCAACAGCCAGAAGAACGACGACGGAACGGCGGTGAAGAGCAATTTGTATATCGTATCGCCGACGGGCGTGGTGAACTGTGTAGAACCGTTTACGAGCGGGGCAGAGCTTTGGATCACGAAGACGACGGTGGGAGTATTCACGGAAGGATACGGAAGGAACAACTATCCCGTATCGCCTGATTCGTACTTCCATTTGGACGACGACGACTACTATATGGAAACGCGTGGATCGGGGGATACGCTGGAAGCGGCGATCCTGTGCTACGACGGTGCGACGAACTGGGCGTACTACGTAAATTTGAGTCGTACGACGGGCACGCAGCAGACGGTAACGTTGTTCCGCGACTGGATAGCGGAACCGGACGCAACGTATACGACGTCGTTCGGCTCGGACGCATACGCGTATTCGTACGGGAGATTGCACGTACCGTACGGTGCGAACATGATTCTGGATCTGAACGGATATAGGCTTGACCGTAATCTGCAGAACGCGATTGCGGACGGCGGGTTGATCTACGTAGTGAAAGGCGGGTCGTTGACGATCATCGACAGCAGCGCGGGTCAGACGGGCATAATCACGGGCGGCAAGAGCACGGGAACGGGTGCGGTGTTCAACGAAGGTACGTTCGTATTATCGGGCGGCAAGATAACGGGGAACAGCACGAGCGGTGCGAGCAACAGCGCGGGCGTGTACAACAACGGCTTGTTCAACATGACGGCGGGCGAGATCTCGGGTAACACGGGAACGGAAGGCGCCGGAGTATACAGCACGTACGCGGGGCGGATCGAACTTGGCGGCGAAGCGCGGATACTGAACAATACGAACGAAGCTGGGGAAGCGAGCAACTTGTATTTGCCGCCGGATCCGTTGGCGGACAACGTATTGAACGAATCTGGGATCGACGTGGTAGCGCCGTTCTCGCCGAACGCAGAAATTCATTTATCGCGGGAAGGGCTGGGGAACTTCACGGCGGGCTACGGCGTGATGAACGGCGGAGTTGACCCGACGGACGTGTTCAAGACGGACAGCGATAAGTATCTGATCCGCGGGAGCGGAGCCGGGAACACGTTGGAAGGCGAGTTCTACAGTTTGGACAATGCGACGAACTGGGAATACTTTGTGACGAAGAGTTACCACGAAGGCGGAACGACGCAGTTGGTGACGCTGTGCAGCGATTGGACGGCGGAAGAGGGAAGCTTCGGAGTAAACGAAGGCACGAACAAGGGCTTTATCAACGGCGGGCTGCACGTTCCGGCGGGCGCGAGCATCGTGCTGGATTTGAAGGGATATAAGATAGACCGCGCGTTGGCGGAAGCGATCGCGAACGGATACGTGTTTAACGTAGAAGGCGAGCTTACGATCATGGATACGACGAACGGCACGGCATCCGAGATCACGGGCGGGAACAACGGCAGCGCGAACGGCGCGGGCGGAATCGTGGTCGCAAAGGACGCGACGCTGCAGATGGAAGGCGGCGTGTTGACGGGGAATACGGCAACGGGGATCAACGGCGCGGGCGGAATCGCGGTGTTGGGCGAATTGCGTATGACGGGCGGCACGGTAAAAGAGAACGTAGGCAGTGGCGCAGGCGGCGTGTATATCGCGACGAGCGGAAAGATCGGGCTTGGCGGTGACGCGCGGATTCACGGGAATACGAAGCCGGACGGAGCGACGGCGTCGAACATCGTGTTCGCATCGCCTACGGGGATTTTGGAGATCGTTTCGGGCTTTACGAGTGACGTAGAATTCGGTATTCTGCGTCCGGGTCTGGGCGTGCTTACGGCAGGGCTTGGAGCATGCAATCCGACGACGAACGTGACGTTCGTATCGGAATCGGAAACGTATTCGGTATCCTATCTGGGCGTGGGAGCGGACAGAGAAGCGTATATCATCACGTTCGACAATCTGACGAACTGGGTACACGCGGTAAAGACGAGTTTGGAAAACGGCGGCCGGACGGAAGTGTTCACGCTGTACAGCGACTGGGAAGCGGAAAGCGGCGTATTCGGAAGCGGCACGGGCTTTATCAACGGCGCGTTGTACGTGCCGAAGGGCGCGAGCATCATACTGGATTTACGGAGTTATAACGTAGACCGGAAGCTGACGTCGGCGCGTGCGAACGGATACGTGATCCGAGTAGACGGAGAGTTGATCATCCGGGATTATTCGGACGAACCGGACGGCGCGGTGACGGGCGGTTACAGCAATACGTCGGGCACGGCGGGCGGCGTCTTCGTAGGAGCGGAAGGGAAATTGACGTTCGAGAGCGGTTTCATCAAAGGGAACAGCGCGAACGGATCGAGCGCAGGCGGCGTATACGCAGGCGGCGAATTCACGATGACGGGCGGCACGATCGGCGGGACGCAGCCGGGGGATAAGAACTACGGCGTGTCGGGCGGCGTGTACGTGGGAAGCGCGGGTAAGTTCACGTTCAAAGACGGCGAGATCCGCGGGAACGAAGGCGTAAGCGTGGGCGGCATTTTCGTGCCGAACAGCGCGAAAGCGGAAGTCGTGATGGAAGGCGGGAAAGTGCTGGACAACGCGGGTAAGAGCGCGGGCGGCGTGTATACGTCGGGGCACTTCGAAATGCAAAACGGCGAGATCAGCGGGAACCGCGCGACCGGTAATTCGGCGTCGACGGGAGGCGGAAGCGGCGTATACTTGCCGAGTACGGGCTCGTTCACGATGCTGGGCGGGTTGATCAGCGGGAACGTCGGAATGAACGGCGTACGCGCATACTCTTCGGCAGTGGTGAACGTAGGCGGAAGCGCGCGGATCGAGAACAACGTTACGGCGAAAGACGAAGCGAGCGACTTGTACTTTACGGTACACGCGCAGAAGCTGAACATCGTAGAAGAGTTGACGGAAGACGCGCACATCGGCGTATACCGTGATCAAGCGGGCGTGTTCACGAACGGCTACGGCGAGAACACGACGTATCCGCCGTCGCTGTACTTCTTCTCGAACAACGCCGAGTTCTCGGTATCGATGACGGACATCACGAAGGAAGACGGGAGCACGGTCACGGAAGCGACGATGGGATTCCCGTTAGAGAAGCCGGAAGCGGCGGAAGCGCCGGTATATAACGGCGAGCGGCAGGTCATCATCACGAACTACGACAGCGAGATCATGGAATACGGAACGCTGCCTGCGGGCGTGAAATACGAAGGCGACGGAACGTTCACGGCGGTAGACGCGAAGCAGTACACGATCGCGTTCACGCCGAAGGCGGGCTATTGCTGGGCGGACGGATCGAGTCGGCCGCAGTCGGTGACGGGAGAAATCAAACCGTTGGCGGTAACGATCGAGTGGGATCCGGATACGCTGACGCTGGTGTATAACGGCAGAGAACAGAAGCCTGTAGCGACCGTAGGGAATCTGATCGGGAGCGACAAGTGCGAAGTAACGGTATCGGGCGGCCAGACGGTAGCGGGGCGGCACACGGCGAAAGCGGCGTTGCTGTCGAACAAGAACTATACGTTGACGGGCGACGCTTCGGAAGAAACGCAGTACGATATCGTGCAGGCGGATCCGGAACTGGAAATCACGACGAAGACGGCGTATTACGGGCGGGATCTGAAACTGATCCTGAAAGGGAACATCGGCGGAGGCGCGGTGACGTATACGGTACTGCGGGGTTGGCTGGCGGACGGCACGGAAGTGACGGGCGACGAGTTGGCGAGCATCAACGGCGAGATCTTGACGCCGAAGGAGCTTGGCAGAGTCGAAGTACAGGCGTACGTGGAAGCGACGGTGAACAGTTATGCCGGAGCGACGACGGAAGTGATCGATATTTTAAAGGGCGAAGCGCCGTTGGATATCGAAACGAAGGAAGCGGAGTACGGAACGGAATACGAACTGAACGTTTTGGGGAATCTGGACGGCGTGCAGCTGACGGTAGACTACGAAGCGGGCACGGGCGCAGGGGAATGGCTGGAAGACGGCAAGAAGTTCATGCCGACGAAAGCGGGCACGGTATACTTCATCCTGAGCGTCCCCGAGAGCGACCATTTCGAAACGACGGAAGTCCGTATCGCAGTGGTAGTGAATCCGAGACCGGTGACGCTGGTGTGGGATGAAACGACGCTGAAGTACACGTACGACGGGAAGTTGCATACGCCGAAGGTAAAAGAGCTATTGAACCTGTTGGAAGGCGACGAGTGCGACGTCGTAGTCGCAGGCGGCCAGACGGACGCAGGCGTATACGAAGCATACGGATTCCTTTTGACGAACAAGAACTACACGCTTACGAACGGCGGGAACGTAACGCAGGAGTATGAGATCGGGAAGGCGGAATTGCCGCAGATCGAGATCATAACGAAAGAAGTGGTCTACGGCAAGCCGACGAAGATCGAAGTGAGCGGAAACCTGGGGAACGGGAACGTCGTGTTCACGATCATGGTACAGGGCACGACGGGCGAAGGCACGTTCAACGGCGACGTACTCACGCCGGTTCGGATCGGGAAGCTGGTCGTAAAAGCGGAAATCGAAGAATCGGATAACTACTTCGGAACGCGGAACGGAAACGCGGCGGTGGATTTCATCGAAATCGTAAGAGCGGAAGCGACGATCGATCTCGTGACGCAGGAAGTGACGTACGGCGACACGGTAGAACTGGAAGTATCTCTGAACGAAGAGATCGAAGCGGAACTTGCCCAGAACCCTGCAAAGACGGTGATCTACACGTACCTCGGCACGAACGATACGGGCGTAGTGGAAATCAACGGCAAGCAGGCGACGGGGAAATACGTCGGGAACGCGGTGATCCGCGTGACGGTGCCGCAGACGGAATTCTATTCGAACACGAGCGCGGAATTTACGGTAAAGGTGAACCCGCGCGAGGCGGAAGTGTATCTGCTGGACAGCGATCTGGTGTACAACGGCACGGAACAGGCGCCGGAAGCGCGGATCAGGAATCTGGTAGCGGGCGACGACGCGGTGGTAACGGTGTCGGGCGCGGTGAACGCGGGAACGGGCTACACGGCGACGGTGACGGGGATCGAAAACCCGAACTACGTATTGCCGCAGAACTCGAACCCGATCACGGGCACGTTCGATATCAAGCCGTTAAAGGTCTCGCTGACGTGGGGCGGAACGACGTTGCTGTTCACGGGCGAAGAACAAGCGCCGTTGGTGACGGTGAACAACCTTTGCGGAAGCGACGAGTGCAATCTGACGATCGAAGGCAAGGGACTCACGGTAGGGAATTATACGGCAACGGTAACGGGCGTCGACAATCCGAACTACACGGTGGAAGACGCGGATAACCTAACGATGCCGTTCGAGATCATCAAATCCCCGATCACGCTGTCGTTCGAAACGACGACGGTATACTACGGAACGCCGTTGCAGATTCAGCTGAAGGGCAACGTCGGGAACGGAAAAGTAGAGTATACGATGCAGGAGCTGACGGGCAGAGCGACGCTGACGAAGGACGGACTGTTGACGGCGATCGACTTCGGCACGGTGCGCATCACGGCGACGGTCGGCGCGACGGCGAACACTTACGGGAATACGATCACGGCAGTGTTTGAAATCGTGAAAGGTCAGGTACCGCTGGATCTGGAAGAAAAAGAGCTGTATTACGGCGACGAACTGGATCTGGTGATCCTGGGCAATATCGAAGGCGGCGCGGTCACGATCCGCGTCCAGAACGACAGCGGAAGAGCGGAACTGAACGGAACGACGCTGCGCGGTACGGAAGCGGGCACGGTGAAGATCATTCTCGCCATGGCTGGTACGGATAAGTTCCTCGATACGTATAAGGAAATCGAGGTGACGGTGAAGCCTCGACCGGTGACGGTGACGTGGGGCGAGACGGTCTTCGAATACGACGGTAGGTCGCACGTACCTGAGGCGGAAATCAGCGGAATGCTGGAAGGCGACGCCTGCGAAGCGGTGGTAACGGGCGCGGCGACGGCGGCAGGACGGTATACGGCGACGATCGACGAGCTTACGAACAAGAATTACGCGGTGGCGGAAGCGGACGCGCAGATCGGGTTCGAAATCAAAAAGAAAGCGCTGGAAATCATGCTTCAGCCGGACAGCGTGCTGTACGGAACGACCGAAACGCTGAACGTGGTCGGGAATCTCGAGAACGGGGAAGTGACGTACACGGTCGTAGACGACACGGGCAGCGCGGATCTGAAAGACGGAAACGTGCTGGTACCCAAGACGGCGGGACAGATTTACGTGGACGTGTATATCGCGGAAACGGAGAACTACGAAGCGTATCAAAATACGTTCACGGTTACGATCCTGCGCGCGAGCGAAGAACTGTCGTTGGAAAATACGGAAGTGGTATACGGCGACGAACTGGAACTCGAAGTGCAGGGCAGCGAAGAAAGTTATCAGGCAACGTACGAAATTTTAGACGGCGGAACGGGAAGCGCGGATATACAGGACGGCAAACTGATTCCGGGGCACGTCGGTTCGGTACGGGTGAAGGTAACGGTCGCAGCGACGAACACGCACGAAGAAAGCGTGTTCACGGAAGTGATTACGATTCTGCCCCGACCGGTGGTTTTGGACTGGGCGGTAGGCGAGTACACGTACGACAAGACGGAGCATAAGCCTGTCGCAAAGGTAACGAACCTGATAGCGGGTGATGCGGACGTAGTAGTCACGGTGGAAGGCGCAGTCGACGCGGGCGACCACGTTGCAAAGGCGACGGCGCTGTCCGACGACAACTATACGCTGACGGGCGGAACGAACGTAGACGTCGAGTTTACGGTCAAGCCGATCGTGGTCGGACTGGATTGGGGCAACAACGTGTTCTACTTCACGGGTAAACCGCAGGCGCCGGAAGCGAAGGCGACGGGCGTGCTGGAAGGCGACGCATGCGAAGTGGTGGTAACGGGCGCGCAGGTGAACGCAGGCGATTATCAGGCGACTGCGGCGCGGCTCACGAACACGAACTATGCGTTGCCGGAAGCGTACGACGATGAAACGGGGCTGATCAATATCGCGACGCTCAAGGATTTCACGATTCTGGTGGCGGATATCGACGTGACGCTTCTGACGAAGACGGCGTATTACGGAAGGGTGCTTCCGATCGAAATCGGCGGGAACATCGGGAACGGCGCTGTGACGTACACGATCCTGAGCGCGGTAGACAGAAACGGAAACGCAGTGGATCCGTCGCAGATCGCGGACATCTCCGCGGACGGGAAACTGACGCCGAAGGATCTGGGCAAGATCACGGTGAAGATCGACGTGGCGGAAACGCGGAACACGCATGCGGGCACGGTCACGGACGAGATCACGATCGAAAAAGGCACGATGCCGTTGGATCTGGAAAAGACGGAAGTCGAATACGGATCGACGCTGGAATTGAACGTGACGGGTAACGAAGAAGGCGGGAACGTCAGCTTCGAAGTGGAAATCGGCGAAGGTGACGACGGCGAAGCGACGATTGCGGACGGCGTGCTCACGCCGGTGTTGGCAGGCACTGTCACGGTCGTGATCACGGTATCGGAAACGGATCACTACAACGAGACGACGGTACGGGTCAAAGTGACGATCAAACCGTACGCGGTAGAACTGGCGTGGGAGAACTTCGAATTCACGTATAACGGCGAAGAACAGGCTCCTACGGCGACGGTGACGAATCTGTTCGCGCCGGACGTATGCGAAGTGACGGTGGAAGGCGCTGTAAACGCGGGCAAGAATCTGAAGGCGAAAGCGGTAAGCCTGTCCAACAAGAATTACACGTTGGAGAACGGGAAGAACGTAACGTCGCCGGAATTCACGATCCTGCCGGCGGTGGTCACGATCGTATGGGGAGATACGGTGCTGCCGTTCACGGGCAAGCCGCAGGCTCCGAAAGCGACGGTAGAACCGCTGTTCGGGGACGATGTCTGCACGGTGCTGGTAAGCGGCGAACGGACGAACTGCGGAACGGGCTATAAGGCGATCGTAACGGGACTGAGCAATCCGAACTACACGCTGGAAGACGGAACGGAATATGAAGTGGAATTCAGCATCGTGAAGTCGGTACCCGAACTGAGCCTGACGCCGGATACGGCGTACTACGGTCAGGATCTGCAAATGGTGCTGGAAGGGAACATCGGAAACGGCGCGGTGATGTGGACGGTAGACGACGCGGCGAAAGGTTCGATCACGGCAAACGGCTTATTTACGCCGTCGGCGCTCGGGAAAGTGACGATCACGGCGCAAGTCGCGGAAACGAACCAGACGTACGGCGCGACGGTTTCGATCGAAGTAACCGTACTGAAAGGGAACCTCACGCTCGGACTGGAAAATACGTACGGCGTATACGGCACCTGGCTGCCGCTCGTGGTAACGGGCAACGACGGTGACGGAGCAGTTTCGATATCCATGGTGGATTCCTATCCTTATGGACCTCCTACGACGATGGCGTCGCTGTCGTACAGCAACGGACAGTACAGCCTGTTACCGCATTATAACGGTTGGGTGAAGGTTCGGATCAGCGTTGCGGCAACGGAATTCTACAATGCGAAAACGGCGGACGTGGTGGTGAACCTCGGACCCCGCCCGATCCAGATCAGATGGGGCACGACGGAATTCGTATACGACGGAAACAGCCACGTTCCGTGGGCGACAATCAATAATTACGCGTTCGGAGATACGGGACGGGATTTGAAAGTCGTATACGAGCAGGTGAACGTCGGGACCTACACTGCTACGGTAAACTATATTTACGGCAATTACTGGGATCATTACACGTTGAGCGGGGTACAGACGTCGACGTTGTTCACGATCAACCGCGCGCCGATCAAGCTGAGCCTGACGCCGAACAAAGCGGCGATGGGAACGCCTTTGGCAATGAAGCTGAAGGGGAACTCGGGGAACGGCGCGGTGACGTGGACGGTGGATAACCTGAGCGGCTCGGCAACGATCTCTTCGTCGGGGGTGTTAACGCCCGAAACGATGGGCACTGTGCTGGTCACCGCGGAAGTGGCGGAAACGAAGAACTATCTCGGCGATACGGTCTCCGTATTGGTGACGATCGAAAAGAGTTATTCGCCCGTGAAACTCGTGAATAACAAAACGGTGTACGGGAACGATATGCCGATCGTGATCACGGGGAACGACGAAAACGGTGACGTGGTGTACAGCGTGGAAGACGGAACGGGCTCGGCAACGGTATCGGGAGAAATGCTCCGGCCGTTGAAGGCGGGCACGGTGACGCTGGTGATCGAAGTGGGCGAAACGGAAAACCATCAGGCGACGACGATCCGCGCGGTAGTCACGATATCGCCGCGTCCGGTGACGCTGGAATGGAGCGGGCCGTGGAACGAAGACCGCGGAATGTACGTGTACGATTACGACGGCACGCCGCATACGCCGACAGCGGTCATTACCGATCTGATCAACGGCGACGAATGCGAAGTGATCGTGCTGGGCGGACAGGTGAACGCGGGAACGTATACGGCAAAAGGCGCTACGCTTACGAATCCGAACTATACGCTGACCAACGCGGCGAACCCGACGGCACAGTACACGATTAACAGCGTGGACATCGAGATCGAGATCACGACGACCACGGCGTACGTAGGCGTACCGCTGCAGCTGGAAGTCAGCGGGAACGTGGGACGCGGCAACGTAACGTATACTTTGCATGCGGACGCGGGCACAACGACGGCAAAACTGACGGGAAAAACGTTGACGGCGGACGGAGTGGGATACGTGTTCGTAACGGCGACGGTGGCGAAGACGGCAAGCACGTCGGAAGCGACGACGACGCAGAAGATTACGGTGCTGTTGCAGGACGCGCCGCTTGAACTGCTCACGACGGAAGCGGAATACGGTACGCCGCTGCAACTGGAAATCGGCGGTCTGCCCGAAGGCGCGAACCCGACGATCACGTACGAGGTCGCAAACCACGACGGAACGGCAACGGTGGACGGACACGGCGTTCTGACGCCGACGCATATCGGCGAAGTAACGGTCACGATTAAAGTCTCCGGGTTGGACGACTATGCGGATACGACGATCGCGCAAACGGTAATGATTAAACCGCGCGTGGTTACGATCGACTGGACGTTCGACTACAAACCGGGCGAAAGCTACTTCGTGTATAACGGACAGGTGCAAACGCCGTATGCAAAAGTAAGCAACCTGGTGGAAGGCGACAGATGCGTGGTTACGGTACAGGGCTCCGCCGATGCGGGCGAACTGATCCTTGCAACCGCGATCCGGCTCTCGAACGAAAACTACACGCTCGAAGGCGCGGCGCAAAAGGATCGCGAAACGGTCTACACGATCAAACCGTTGCCCGTGGAACTGGAATGGAACAACGATACCGAACTCGTATATAACGGCAAAATGCAGGCGCCGGAAGCAACGGTGTGGGCAACGCTGAACGGGGAACGCGTGCAACTGGAAAATTGCAACGTACTGGTACAGGGCTCGGTGGATGCGGGCGAAAATCTGATCGCACGCGCAATCGCGCTGACGGACGACAGAAACTTTACGCTCGAAAATGCGGACGCCGCGGAAATCGAGTTCAGCATCAAACCTCTGGAAGCAGATCTGGAATGGAAGGAAATGCGGAAAGAGTACAACGGCCAGCAACAGAAGCCGACGGTGGAAATCAAGAACCTGTGCGTGAACGAGAACAGTAACCTGCTCGACGTGTGCGACGTGGAATTCGACTTCGATTACGCGAACGCGCAAACCCGCGTGAGAGCGGCGCGCGCAGGCGTGATTACCGGCGGACCGGTCGAAGTAAACCACTACGTGGTAACGGCAACCGATTTGTCTAACGACAACTATGCGCTGCCCGCAGGTCTCGATCCCGAAAACTTCGATATCACGCCCCGCGAACTCCAGATCGAGTGGACGGATACGGAACTCGAATACGACGGGAATTACCAACGCCCGAACTACACGATCCTGAACGCAATCCCCGGCGATAACGTGAAGGTGACGATCACGGGCGTGGGGAAAAACGCAGGGGTCCATTTCCTGGACGTGAAAGTGTCCGGAAACAGCGGCTACAATTACGTGCTGAAGGACGAGGACGCGTATAAACGTTACGAGATCAAACCGAAACCGATCATGATTACGGTACGGGCGAACGACCGCGTGGCACGCTGGACGGGAGATGCGGATTCGATGATGCAACTGATCAGCGGCTGGAAAGACTGGTACAGACTGGAAACGCCGGGGATCGTGGAAGCGGACGAAGAAGTGCCGATGGGAGATCTGTTCAACCTTCAAACGCTGCCCGTGCTGCCGTACTATTACCAGAACGGCGTACAGGTGCAGCCGACGGCGTTGGGCGAATACGAGATCCGGCCTTACGTGCACGACGGGAACGTACAGTGTAATTCGGGGAACTATACCGCAACGGTCGTGGCGGGAACCCCCTACGGAAAACTTACGATTACTTCCGATGAATCGCTCAAACTCAAGCTCGATTCAAAGTATCAATTCCTCATGGAAGAGTCCGGCGGGACGGAGTACGACGTGAAAAACTTCCGTCGCGCTTACGGCGAGATTGGTTGGGTACACGGCGAAGACGACAACGAGCTCGAGAGAATCGTGTTGGGGCAGATCGTTCCCGAAACAGGAATTGAAACGTTCCTCACGAACTTCGGCGAAGAGCAGGCGGGCAAGATCCGGCTTTACAACAAAGACGGAGATCTGATTTACGACTGCGGTACGGTAACCGAAGGATTGTACGATTCCGATAAACTGATCGGAACGGGCTGGAAGCTGGAGCTTGTGGCAAGCAACGGAACGATTGCGGATCTCGTTTATCTTTCCGTACTCGGCGATATCGACGGCGACGGCTACGTGACGACAAACGATTCTTCGTTGATCAACAGTTACGCAGTCGGAGGCGCAAGCAGTGTTTTCGCAAACGTAGAAGTGCGTTTGGCGGGCTATGTGAAGAACAACGGTTATATTACGACGTTGGATTCTTCGATTATCAATAGCATAGCCGTATCGGACATTACAGGTATTACGAAATACTACTATATACCGGAGGGGGAGTAATCCCCCGACGGTAGTTGGTAGGATTTAAGGAGAATTTATGAAAACAGGAATCAAAAAGACCGCGTTGGCGGTGGGGATAGCCTCGGTAATGGCTGGGAGCGCGGTTTGCGGCGGCGTA
>CAJUFY010000014.1:14527-15611 GCA_910586245.1 uncultured Christensenella sp.
GTGGATCCGGGCGAGGACGAAGAAGGGAATCCGTTGCCGCCGATCACGGTGGATCCGAACGACCCCGCAAGCTCGGTGCTGATGTTGCCGGATAAGCCGGAAAAGATCGTGCACGTGCAGAATATCAACTTCCCTGCCGACAGTACGGGTGCAACGGTGAAAGTGGGAACGACGGACGTCGCAGGCAATGCTCCTGCGGAAGCGGATTTAACGCCTTCGGGAAGTTCGGATATCAATATCCCCGTTACGGACGATAAACACGTGGTGTATCTTCAGGTGACGCCCGAAAACGGAAATACGGCGAATATCAAAGAATATTACGTTACGGTGTATTTCTCGTACGCGCGGTTGAACGAACTTTCGGTGAAGAGCGATTCGGCGGCGATCGGAACGGATTGCGAGCTGATCGAAAACTATACGGTAGATACGTTGGCATACACGGTGCAGTATCCGAGCGACGCCACGAAAGCCGTGATCGGCGCGACGCTGGTGGAAGGCTACAACACGGCGACGGACATCGTAGCGACGGGAGTGGGCTGCGCGGCGCCTGCGACGCTGACGAACGGCGGAAACATCGAGGTGACGGGGATCACGGACGGAGCGACGGTAACGTTGAAACTGCTGTCGATGGCGTACGGCGTTGCGGGGATAGACGATGGCTCGCAGGCGTACAAAGAGTACGTGATCACGTTCGAGGCGGTGAGTACGGAAGCGGAAATCAGCCTTGCGGTGAAGAGCGTAGCGGACGCAACGAAGAGCTACGAGAACGACGCGGGGAAAGCGACGGAAAACGGAGTGGACGGATATTACACGATCACGGAAAGCCCCGCGCAGGCGACGGTGGAAGTGACTGCGACGAGCGCGGGAAATGCGGCGGACTACACGGTCGTGAAGATCGAAGAAGACGGAAGCGAAACGGAAGTGTACGATTCGAAGAATCCGCCTGCAACGCCCGTGAACTACGGGGAAGGGACGTACGTCGTAAAAGCGGTTGCGGAAGCGGGAAACACGGTAGAATACAAGTTCATTCTTGCCAAGCTCGGCGTACTCAAACTCATCGACGGATCTTCCTATCAGTTCATGA
>CAJUFY010000015.1 GCA_910586245.1 uncultured Christensenella sp.
GCGATAAATGCGTTTATTCGGAAAAATGCAAAGGAATGGAACAAAGCAAACAATTTGAAACGATCACCAAAGAAGACTGCATCAAAGGCATGATCGCATACGCCCGCGAACGTGCAGGAAGGTACAAAAGATGAAACTTCGAGTAATGGGAACGAAGGACGAGTGCGTTCTTGCGTAAGAGTATTATAAAGCATTAGAACGTCAGGAAAACGTGAAATTTGTAAGCGTATCGCATATGTATCCGAACAGAGGCAGTAATACGCTTTTTCGGGTTTATATCGAGATCGAATACCGATCGGAAACAGAAGAGTTGCAGCGCCTGTTGCAGGGACGGTGAAGAATGAAAATTGAAATCAGTAAAAGAGTGATCGAAAAAGCAATTCACGCGCATGATAACGGAAAGAATTGTTTTGCATGTCCGTTGGTTGGAGTTCCCGGTTCGATATGTTATGCGGAATTGCAACACAACGCGCAGAAACATGGAATTTTCATGGAAACGGAAGGAAAGGGAAGCAACGAATGAACGCGATATTAAAATATCCGGGCGGGAAGTGGCGGATTGCGGAATGGATTATAAATCATTTTCCGCCGCACAAAGTATATTGCGAACCGTATTTCGGTAGCGGTGCAGTGTTTTTCACGAAACCGCCCACGCCGATAGAAACGATCAACGACGTAGACGGTAACGTGGTAAATTTATTCGAGATATGCAGGGATTACCCGGAAGAGCTTGCACGACTCATCGAATACACGCCATGGTCGCGGGAAGAGTTTGAAAAATGCGAAGATTTGGAAATAGCAGATCATATCGAACGCGCCCGGCGCACGGTAGTGCGGTATCATCAATCATTCGGAGCGAGTAACAGCAGCAAGCGGAGCTGGCGGAACGTTCAGTCGTCGGGCGGCCCGCGCTGTGCGACGATGTGGAACTATTTGCCGGAAGCGATTCAGAAAACATGCGGCCGACTAAAAGAAGCCCAGATCGAGAACGTCGACGCAATCGAGTTAATCAGACGATACGATGATCCGAATACGTTGTTGTATTTAGATCCACCGTATCCGCAGGAAATACGGAAGCGATCTATGTACAAACATGAAATGACGAGCGAACAGCACGACGAGCTCTTGGAAGCGATTTTAAAGAGCAAGTCAAAGATTATGATATCGTCATACGGAAATGCAAAGTACGACGAAGCATTAAAGAACTGGGAAACGTCGGAGTTGAAAACGACGGCACAAATGGGCTTGTCGCGAACGGAAAAAATTTATATGAATTATCAGCCGCCTTTGTTGGCATTGGCGGGGATAGAAAAAATAAAAAAAGAGGGAGAAGGACATGGCAAAGAGTAATGGAAAAAAGAGCAATCGAAGATTAAAGATTGCGGTGGTAGTAATGGCGTTAATAATCGCAGCGTTTTCTACACTGGCGGTGTTTGAATACATAACGCCGTACAAGCCGTCGAACGGTTTCAAAAGACCGGGTGCAGCGGAAAAGGAAGAGAATTTCGGCGATAATATGACGTTTGAATCGGAAGAGCCTGGTGGAGCGATGCGATTATCTTCGGAAGCCGTCGTGGGTGAAAACAATCAAACGGTGCAGCGGATCACGGCGACGGTTACTCCCGCAGACGCGGTAAATGCGCATATTGAGTGGACGATCGCGTGGGGCGAAGAAACGGGCAGTTGGGGAAATATGACGAAAGGCGCAGTCACGGAATATTTGCGAATGAACCCGGATTCTACGACGCTGGTAAATGAAGTGACGTGTTTAAAACCGTTCGGAACGAAAGCGGTTATAACGGCAAGCGTACTGGGCAATACGAGTTTGACCAAAACCTGTACAATCGGCTATAACCAGGGCGTAGAAAGTGCGGAAATCAATTTTTCGTGGTCGTTACCCGCTACGCCGACGGTAACGGAAGGTAGTTGGACACTAAGTACAAAAACGCAAGGCGTAACAAAGTTTGAATTTCCTTCGGACGCAACGTTTCAGGCGCTGAAAACGTTAAAGAAGAGCATAACGGTCAAACCTGTATTTACGGCGGTATATACGAATCAACTCCTCGAAGGGAACGAAACTCAGAAGGGCGCGCCGCTATATTTCAAGTCGTATCCTACGGCAGAATACGTGAAATTTATTACGGATAACGGAATCCGTAGCGGGAATGATGAAGCCGTAGCAGCGGGAAGGAGCATTTTTAATCATGGAAGATGTCCGTGGAATGCAAGTGAAAAAGCATTTATTGTATCCGCAGTAGAAAACGGAGATTCTATGAACGACATTCTGTATCTATCCCGAAATCTTCCTAAGATTAAAACCGTATTTTTGCAAACCCCGCAAGCGCAAATGTTTGAATTTGAAATAAAATTTTCGAACAGATCAGTCTTTCGTATGCCCGTCACATTCGAAGTAACGGGTACGCTGGCAACAGACAACACGCTGAGCGACGATACGATCACATTCGGCCCGAGTATCTAAAAACGAGGTGTCGCGGTGAGAATAATAAGAAAAGTGGCGATTATGGCGACGTTGACGCTTATCGGATCGCAATCGATCATTCCGGTCACGACGGGGGTAAGCCGTGCGGAAGCAGTCACCGCATACGACAGGACGACCATTGAGGACGATCTGAAAGAGCTTGATTTGAGCGGGTACGTGAAGAACGAATCGGGACGGCATGAAATGCTTACGGAAGCGGGATTCATGGAATATGGATATACGGCGCGGGAATCGCTTTCAAGGCACTATGGCGTATATTTTTACATATATAATCCCACGGAAAAGGAATTGAGCGAACGAACGGGAGCAAACGCAGTAAACATGGCGGTAACGTATACCGCCGCGGGCATGCCTTCGGAATATGTAAATCTTCCGCTGACTGTGTTAGGACATACGGAGAATAAGCGATTTTATAAATTGCGGCTAACGGATTCGGCGGCGCTGTATGCGCGAATGCGGGCATATGCGGAAGCGCATGCGGGGAAACGCAGATACGACGTTGCCGGGATTCAGTTATGGTATGCGGGAGAATCAAACGCAACCGAAAGCAAAGAAGGGAAAACGTTTATATACACGGGATTTGCGAAAGGCTGCGGCGCCGATCCGAACGCCGCGGGCACGCTGCAATGCTCGACGAATGATTTAATTACGCTGGATATTCCGCTACATCACAAAAATGCAACGGGCGAAAAGGTAGCGAATCAGACCTTCTACCGAACGGGAAAATCATCGCTCGGCGCAAATCATCAGTGGCAGATCGATACGGTATATTTTTCGATTGACGAAACCGCGCTGTTAAAGCCGACGCAAGAGGAAATCGGAATTTTGCAGAAGATCAAGGCGAAATGGTACGAGTATCAAACGCAGCCGATTTACGTAACGTCGAGCAGCAAGTTGGATTCGATATACAGACCGTATATCGGAATCGATATCGGATCGATGAGCGGGCAGGAATTATACCGAAATTTCGGGTACGGATTCGGCGTATACAACGGATTTACAGCGGGCATTGACACGGAATCGTTCTACTGGGAAAGCGGGTATGCGCTACCGTATGCAAACCGCGTGACGGGATTGTTCCAGGACGTTACGTATTACAATCACGTAACGAAAAAAATCAATCAAATAGACTGGTTTTTTAAAACGGATTATGCAGGAGAAGTCGTGATTCCACAAACGGAGTTAGTGTCATATGCGGAAAATTATTCGGAACGGTTCGGCACGAGTACGACGGATACGGAACTTGCCATGTTCGGAATGAGCGATAAGCTTTTTACGGACACAACTGCTGTACACGGTGACGGAAAGACGGTAAAGCGCGGGGAAAATGTGTTGGAGTTCGATACGGACGCGACGTTTGATTTGCGGGATTACGATCGGTATACGAGCGGTTGGCAAAAGTTTCTGGATAAATGGTACGGACGCGGGGAAGGTATCGACGATGATCCGTGGTCGATCGAGGGCATGCGCCCGATCGCGGAAGTAACAGCGCGGGATCTATCGTCGTGGTATACGGACGCCGAGCTTTCGGAGCATTTGAAAATCAATCAGCGAACGGTACCGGAGTTTCGGAATTGGGCGGAAGCCGAAATAAAGAACGGAAAGAAAGTATACCTATTTCGTTTTGCGGTAACGGATTACACGCAAGACGTGCTAATGGTACAGGACTATCGGAAAGGCGCAACAAACAGTACGGTAAACGAGCCGATTTCCCGTGCCCAGGAAGCGGTGTTTCTTGGCTTTGAAATGATATCGGTCACGTACAACAACCGCGGAAAAATGACGATCATACCCGTAGTGCAATCACCGATCAATATAATCGACGATATCGAAATATATCTGAAATCGGATTTTTGGAAATTCGTGTGGATCATGAGCGGCGTGATCGGCGCACTTGCGGTTGGGCTATGCGTGTCGATCGTGATCGAAAACAGAGGTCAAACGCATGAGTAAGAAGCGAGAGCGGGTAACGCGGTATAAACCGATAGAAGGCGCGGACGGAAGATATTATTTCCGATACGGGATAATGACGGAATACGAATTGAAACGCCGTACGTATGGCGGTGGGCACGGAGAGCCGATCCAAAGGATCCGAATCGAGAACTGCAGATTGTCAAAAGACGAAACGGAGTTATACGAAGTGCTGTTTGAAAGTACAGGAAAGACGAAGGAGTATTCCCTGGAAGAGCTGGAAACAATGCTTACCGCAGGGAATGCGGAAGAATTGGAAGCGGGGATCGCGAAAGAGTTGCCGCTCATACAAGCGGAAGTGACCTGGTACTATTCGGTGCGAAAAAAGGTAAAAAAGCAAGAACTGGAAACCGCTGTACGAATCTTGTACGGCGAACCGGATACGGACAGCAAAACGAAAAAGCAAAACCGGGATAAGAACGGTAAGTTGAAATGGAACGGCGGATCGGAAGCGTATCGGAACATTATAGAGCGGGTGAATAAACTTGTCGCAATGATAGCGGAAGATCTTGCGCGCAACGGTATGGTAACGGAAGAACTTCGGACATGCTATGCGAGCCTGTGCGCGGAGCGAAAAGCGTTCATAGAGAAGCAGGGGATCGATCCGAATCTTTTTCGGAAAGAAGAAGTATGTCGGGCATGCAATGATACGGGAATCAAGCCGAACGGCGAGATATGTGAATGCGCGTATGCGCAGGAAGAACAAATCAAGCAATTCGTAGCGCGGGAAAAGTTAAAGAAGCGTTTAGAAGAGGAATGGCTGACGCCATTAACGATTTCGCCGCAGGTACGGTACGAACGAACGGAAACGGAAGCTTTGGAAGAAATGCCGCAGAAACTGACGGCAGGAACGAAGGAAGGTTCGGACATAATCAAAAAAATAATCGGGGACTGATATGGCAAAGAAGAAAACAAAGAAAAAGCAGGGGAAAGCGACAAAAATTTTGTCGGGGATCCTGATCGGAATTTTTGCGTTAGTTGTGTTTGCGTTGGCAGGATTCGGCGGGTATTCGCTTGTACGATACGTAACGGGCGCAAGTTCTGATATCCCGCAACAGAAGGGGTTTACAGTCACGCATAACGGCAAGACGTACGAAAAAGACGCGTTCGGGCTACTGATCTATTCGGGCGATGAAATCAAGATCGACATTCAAACCGGAGCGAGCGTTTACAGCGTAGGGGTTACGGCGAACGTAACTTCGGGAAATGATTTTGATTTAAAATTAGGCGAAGAACCTTGGAAATGGTCGCAAATGGAAAAGCAATCGTTTACGAAGGGATTTACGATTACGGAAGTAACAGGCGGATTCAAGATCGAATATGAATCGCTTACGGACATTATCGAAAAAGCGTTCGGCGGAAGAGGTGTAACGGTAGACGAAGCTGCGGCGGTCGGAAAAGACATATTCCTACTTACAATCATTCATGACGGAAACGTTCAAGATTCGATTGCGCTATCGTTCGGTGTAGGGGTAAGGGTCGGTGGGATCGTGCTTGATCCGGATCACATCATATTCGGACCTGATCAAACAAAGCCGACGGATCCAGCGCCGGACGAAAAACCGCCTTTGGAAGAACCGACGGAATATAAAATTTGGTACGATATGCTCGGCAGCGGCTCGGTAAATTCCATACGGTTAGAGTGCAAAGAGAAAGCGGCGGCAGGGGAAACTGTGACGTTTACGATCACGTTAATCGAATCGGAATTAACGGTTGTAAATGTGTTATTGGAAAGCGAAACGGAAGAAGAAACGCTTACGCCGAAAGACGGCGTGTATACGTTTCAAATGCCGGAACACGAAGTAACAATCATGATTTATCTAATGAACGAGTAAGGAGAAGGGAAATGAAAGCAAGACATTTGGTAGCAGGAATATCGATCCTTGTGCTTGGATTTTTTTGCGCGGCAGCGAACACGAACGGCTTTACGAACTGGAATAAGTACGGCTGGCTCGGCAAGCCCCCTGCACAGGCGGGTACGGATTTGAATAATTCGGGGGTAGCGGACGAACAGGGGAATGAACTGGAAAGCGGTAAGGTATATGAAATGCCTAAGGCAATGGTTTACAGCTTGTTGTCCGCGGAATCGGAAACGGCGGGCAAGGGAATCACGATTCGCGCAACGGTACAGCCGGCGCTTGCAGCGGATAAACGAGTGGATTATGCAATGGAATTTGAAAATGCAAATTCTACGTGGGCGCGCGGGAAAGAAGTAACGGATTATTTGAAACTCACGCAAGCGGCGGACGGGTCGAGCCAGGCGCAGGTAGTATGCAGTAAAGCGTTCGGCGAGCCGATCATAATTACCGCAGCGTCGCGTGCGAACCCGGAAATTACGGCGACGTGCAAGGTGGATTATGCGCAACACGTGGAGAGCGTAGAGTTATATATCGGCGACGTACTTTTGAATCCGAACGGCGACACCAACGTAACGGTGAATATCGGGAGCGCGACGGCAGGACGGGGCGGAAAGATCCGTTTGGTGAAGAAAGTTTCCGAAACTTACACGCTTGCAGATAGCATTACGGAAAACGTCGTATTTTCTAACGACATCACACGGGAAAACGGCGGTATTGCGTGGAGTAGTTCGTACGGCGGAAAATACGGCGCAGGCGAAGGCAGAACATACAGCGCGTTGTACGATCCGCTGAGCGAAGAAATGTATTTCGATTTGCGGCTGTTTTCAGATTACGGTTTCCGGGATTACGACGCCAGAAGGCAAGGCACGAATTATCAGGAAGAATCCGAATATTGGGCAGAACAAACTACGGAGTGGATTAAGAATCTGTATGAAACGGAAACGAAGGGCGCAATCATATGGCAAGTTTCCGTAAACGTAACGGGTACATACGGCACGCACTACATAGAAAGCGACATCGTATGGGCAGGAATTTCCGGTTATGACAGCGTAACGGGAATTGAGTTGGATAAGGATCACGTGATCCTGCCGAACGGTTGAGGGGGCGCGTATGTTGAGAAGCGGATTTATGTTTTTTATCGCGCTTGCGCTCACAATCCTTGCGTATTACATGAAAGTGCGATATCCGGTCTTGGAAACGTTTATGATTCCTTTGTACGTAATTACCGGCGTTCTCGGCGTCGTATTCTCCGCGTTCATTCTGATCATGTTAAAGAATGAGAACGCGAAAGCAAAAACAGAAAAGAATAAAAAAGATTCGGAGGAATAAGTCATGAAAAGAAAAACAGAAACGTTTGTGAAGGGGAAAAGTAAAAACAAGAATTGCACGACGGCGCGGACGCGGAAAAAGCCCAAGATGGGCGCTCAACCGCAAAAAAACGGTATTGTAAGCACGGGCAAGAATATTTTTTCGGGCGCGGCGGAAATTTCCGTGACGAAGAACAGGATCGCGGTGACGCGTAAAATGTCGCAAAGCAAAAACGGTTGCTTTGTGAAAGAAGAAACGCGGAAATACTATCCGAAAACGCCGGAAAATATGCAGGCGTTATCCAAAGTGATGAACGAAACGCCCGTGAAGAAGCTCACGGTAAAAACTTAACGTAAAACTGTGCCGTCCGCGCGGGAATGGCAGCGCGGACGGATAGACAGGGGGACGAAACGATGTCGCAGGTTAAAAAGAAACGGCAAAAACTTACAAAACAAGAACGGGAAGCTCGACGCGCTTTTTGGAAACAGATGTTTTTCGTCATCTTTACGGAAGCAATCGGGATTATCGGAACGGTCTTGGTGTGTATTTTGATAAAGTAAAAGAAAGGGTAAG
>CAJUFY010000016.1 GCA_910586245.1 uncultured Christensenella sp.
CAGCGAACAGTGCCAACCGACGTCGCCTATGCTCGAAGTCAACGACTGGGGTCAACGCTCTGAGCCAACGTGTAGCGTCTGCGAACGTAGTCAACGTTTTGAGTGACCAGCCGCGCAAAATGCGTTACTGAGAATGCAAAACCCCGCCGAGTATTCGGCGGGGTTAAGTTTGGTTTTAATCGTTGTACACTTCCTCTCGGTGTCCGACCGATAGAATTAAAATAACAATTTCGCTTTCACGGATTTCGGCAATAAGGCGATAATCGCCTACCCTGTATCGCCACTGCCCCGCATGATTTGCCGTTAATGCTTTTCCGTGCTGGCGCGGATTCGTGCAAAGATCAAGATTTTTATGTACCCAGCGCAAAAGCATTTCGGAAATCGTTTTATTGAACTTTCGCATTTGCTTCTGCGCTTTTGCCGACCACGCAACTTTGTACAAACTCATAAATCAATCCCTAATTCCTTTGCAAGCTCTTCGGTCGTGCAGGTTGCGGGATTTTCTTCATACTCTGCTTTGGCTTCGTTATAGCATTGAATATCAAATTCATCTTCAATACGTTCTAAAACCGTTCTGCGGATATATTCCGATACCGATTCGCCGTACAGCTTTGCGAAGTTCTTGATGAGTTCATTTTCCTTTTCGGTTACCCGTAACGAAATAGACATATTTTCACCTCCTCGATCGTAATACAATTGTACTACATAATATGCACCTTGTCAATAGTTTTATGCCAAAAATGTCAAAGTGAATGGTCACATTCGGGGGTCAATGTACCTGGTCAGCCGACGTCGCCCGCGCTTGATGTCAACGACTGAGGTCAATACTCTGAGCGACCAGCCGCGCAAAATGCGTCACCTTAAACGCAAAAAAGCCCCCGAAGATTTGGGGACTTTTTGGGGACTTGTATGTAAAATTGCGCTGAAATCGGGGTAAATCTATGTAAAAACGGAGTTTTTTCGGGCTTTATTTAAGCCTCTGACTCCGTCATTCGTTGGTCAAATCCAGCTACCCCAGCCATTTTAAGCGATTTTTGCGGGCATATGCTCCGAAAACCGCTTTTTTTGTGTATTTGTAATAATCATGAAATCAAATTTGAGCAACTAAAAGCGAAAAATAAAGTCGGAAAGCTTTTTCTTCAATTTTATTCGCTTACTTGAATTGCAAGACGGACGGCGCCGTAAAGTCCCGCGTCGTTCCCGAGGTTCGCCCGCAATACTTTTACGGGTGCGTACTGCGCTCCGCCGAACAGTATTTTATTGACCTGTTTTTGAAGAGGAAGCAAAAGCGTTTCCCCCTCGGCACAGATCCCGCCGCCAAGCAAAACCGCTTCGGGGCGGAAGATATTCGCAAGGTTTGCAATCCCCTCCGCAAGATAGCGGATATAATCGTTTACGATCTTCGCAGCCGTTTTATCCCCTGCACGCATTCCATCGAACGCCGTTTTACCGTCGGCATTTTCCGCATTGCCGCCGCACAGTTTCCACAGCGTACTATTTGAATTGTGCGCCATCGCCCGTCGGGTCTGCCGAATGAGCGCAGTCGCAGAGGCATACGCCTCGAAACAGCCCCGCCTTCCGCAAGTGCATTTTTCACCGTTCAGCTTGATCACCGTGTGTCCGATTTCCGCGCCCGCGGATCGGTTCCCCTCGTACAGTTTTCCGTTTAATACGATTCCCCCGCCAACGCCCGTACCGAGCGTGACGAGAACGATAGTTTCATAATCTTTTCCCGCGCCGCGCCAGCTCTCGCCGAGTGCCGCCGCATTTGCGTCGTTCGTAACGGCGACGGGCACGTTTAAAATTTTTCGAACCAGCTCGCCGAGAGGGACGTTTTTCCACGCGATATTGTTGCTGTAAACGATGATCCCGTTTGAACTGTCTACCGTGCCGGGAGAACCGATTCCGACCGCAGTCAGTTCCGCACATGCTTTTTTTGCAAGCTCTTTTGCAAGATTTGCCATGTCCTGCGCGATTTCCGCATAAGAGCGTTCCTTGCCTGTTGGAATTTGATCTTTTACGATAAGATTCCCCGCACCGTCTACAATTCCGCATTTGATAAACGTTCCGCCGAGATCGATTCCCGCATAATATTTCATACCGCGCCCTCGTCCGTAAGAATGAGTTTTGCCTTTCCGCGCAACGTGAAGCGATTGCCGCAGGAAACGAAAAAACTGTCGCCGCTTGCAAACGCTTTTCCGTCGATTTCGCCGCTTCCCTCTATCACGTTGACCGCAACGAACGAACGCAAATTCTTTTCGGTATAAGCTCCGTCAAGTAGCAATTCGCGACAACGGAAATACTTGCACTCGGTCAGAAGACGCATTTGCCCGCCTTCGACCGCTTCGTACGCGCCTCCGCCCGTGCGATCTTCAAACGCACGGAAGTTCATTACTTCGGTTGCTTTTTCAATATGTAGCGTACGCAGATTGCCGTTTGCGTCCTTCCTGTTATAATCGTACGCCCGATACGTTACGTTGCTGCTCTGCTGCACTTCGCAGATCACGCACCCCGCGCCGATCGCATGCACCGTGCCTGCTTCGATCAGGTAACAGTCCCCAGCCTTCACGGGGATAAAATTGAGCAGTTCCTCCACCGTGCCGTCCTGCACTTTGCGCAAAAATACTTCCTTCGAAGTGTCTTGCTTGAATCCGCAGTAAATGCCTACGCCTTCGTCCGCTTGCACGATATACCATGCTTCCGTCTTGCCGTTGTCGCCTTCCACCCTTTGCGCGTACGCGTCGTCCGGATGAACCTGTACCGAAAGATTTCGCTTGGCGTCGATATACTTGATCAGAACGGGAAAATCGCTCCCCGCGCGATCGACCGCTTGCGGATTCTCTTTCAGATACCGTGCGAGCGTCCCGCCCTCACAGCCGCTGAGCCCGTCCGGGTGAACGGAAACTTCCCAGCTCTCTGCGAGCGTTCCGTTTCCGTTCTGCCGTCCGAACAATTCCTTCAAGCGCGTCCCGCCCCAAAGATACGATTTGAGCGCGGGATTTAATTTGATTGCGTTCATATTACTCCGCGTTCTGTGCGCTGTAATATCTTACGAGCATTGCGTAGCAATGCGCATTTGCCGCTTGAAGCAGAATTTCACGGGAACTGCCTTCGCCCTCGTGTTTGGAGAATTTGCTCCAACCCTCGATCCAAGCGGGGCAGACGAGCTGATCCTCTTCCGAGCGGTAATTTTCCCAAGCATAGTCGAGCGCACTGCGCATGTGTTCCACGTACTCGCTGCAATCGATCCCTGTTTCCTCGATGTCGATGAAACCTTCGAGAATGAACGAGGTAAACCAACTGTTTTCATGATAGGAATACTGCCCCGGCATAACTTGCGTGTTGGCAAAAACCCTATCCGCGTCTTTGACAATGGCTTGATTGCGCTTTTCATACACGGCGGCAACAGCCGTCTTTCCCTGCGCCGAATAAATTTTGTAGAGTTCCGCGCCCGCCGTCATGAGCGTTCCCGTGTTGTAGGGAAGGATCTGCTCGTCGACCAATTCGATTCGCGCGTCGCCCGTGAGCGTCTCGAAGCCCTCTCTGAGGAAAATTTTATCGCGCAGGCATCCGTTATCGGGATTGCGCAACGTGAGATAACAGAATTCGTAGAGCTTCCCTGCTTTTGCAAAAAATTCGTCCGCCAACGAGGCAATGCCCGAGCTGAACTCGCCCGCGTTCAACGTTTGATACAGTTTTGCAAGCATCATTGCGGTCGGCGCGGAAGAACAAGCGTTCAGCGAAGCGTGAATATTGTCGTCGAGACCGGTTCCGTTTTTGTAATCGAACCGATATCTTGCCGCCCAGTTCCAGTAGATGCCGTTGAGTCCCTTTGCCGTCTCGTAGCCCTCGCCGATGATCCAGTTTACAATGCTGATCGCTTCGTTAAGATACGCTTCCTTGCCGAGGTTCAGATAGGCGTAATAGAATTCCTTTGCTACCCAGATATTGTCGTCGAAGAAAATGCCGCCCATATCGCGGATGACGTTATCCTTCTTGCTGCTGTCTCTGCCCGAATTGTAAATGGCGTACGAATTCACCGTACCGTCCGTTTCGCCGAACGCTACCAGCTTATGGTCTGCATTCTGCCAAATTACGTTCCCCACGACTTCTTTCATGCGGTAAAAACGCAATCCGTCGAGAAGCTCTTCGAGATATTCCGCAAAAAAGCCGTAATCTTCGTCGCTCTCGTCCAGATTGGAAAGAATGCCGTTTGCCATAGCAACCTGCTCTGTATACGGCCAAAGGTAGGGCGCCGAAGGATCCTTCGGCGAAAATTTCGAAAGGTGCGTATCCGAATTCCAATAGAGATTCTTAATAATCTTCGCATACTCTGCCGCTCTTTCCCCGTTCACCAAAGCGTAATCTACGGTTACAGCTTCTTCCCACTCCGCCTTTAAGGTGACGCTTGCCGTAGGAGTGTAAGTGTCCCCCGCAACGCCAACCGCCTGCGTCCCGAGATACCAGCCGTTAAACGTATAGTTATCCTGCGCGACGGCGGGAAGCGTAACGCTTTCGCCCTCTTTCACGGTGACGGATGCGGACGCGTCGGACGCGAGCGTTCCGCCGTTCGCATCGTAAGTTACGGTGTACGTTACGGGATCCGCGGGAACGTTTTCCCCGCAAGCTGCAAACGTAGCGCACACGAGTGCCGCCGCAACGGTTACCGCAAATGCTTTTTTGAATGCTTTCATAATTTTCATTCCTTCATATATTGATAAAAATATGCGAGCGTGCCGAAGTTTTCGGCGTTCGCCGCCATGTCGAGTACGTTGACGCCGTTGCCGTAATCGCCGCCGTAGGCGCCGAAATCAACTTTCCCGTTTTCGTCCTTCGCCTTCCAGCCGTTCGCCCAATCGGGAGGCATAAGCCCGTCGTACAGTTCGCCGTAAGCGTAATTGAGGTTCGCTTCGTACGCTTCGATATAGGGAAGCGTCGCCTCCTTGTCGTAGGGATAAAGCTCCGTCCACGCCGCAAGCAGAAGCACGTTGAACCACGGATTGTCGGAAGTGATCACTTTGTAATCCCTTCCCTCTTTCGTTTTGAACCAATAGTCGAACGCGCCCTTGGCGCTTGCCTTCGCTTCGTCGAGATAGCGCTCTTCCTTTGTGATTTCGTAGAGTTTTACGCCTGCGGAAATCATACTGCCCGTATTGTAAGTAAACTTCCAGGTGGTAATGTGCCCGCTATTGCTGATATTATCCCAGTAGACGTTGTCGGAGGGATCCAAAAGCGTGTCGTACGTCCAGTCGTAAACGCGTTTTGCGCGTTCGAGCCACTCCATGTTCTGCGTCGTTTCGTAAAGACGGGCAAACAGCAACGACGCGGGCGCGTTGGAACACGTATTGCGCGAATTCTTTTTCTGTTCGCACCAATAGATACCGCCGAGTTCGTCGTCCGCCCAACCGCTCCAAACGTATTTTGCGACGTTTTCAGAAGTTTTGAGATATTCCTCGCTGCCGAAAATTTCGTAAGCATTGAGGAATTCTCTGCTGATCCAGACGTTGTCGTCGTAATAGGTGTCGCCCGAGGCAAAGCCGACGTTCCCTGCGCGCGACGCGCAATAGGCGTGATTGTCTTTCCGGAAAGCGCGGTAATACTCGAATCCTTCGAGCGTCTTTTTGTAATAATCCCCGATTTGCTTTTTCGCGCCGGCGCTCAGCGTTGCAATGCGCCAGTTCGCCGCAACCGTTTCGGTATACGGCCATGCGAACGCGGCGCTCATGGATCCGCCGCCCGTTTCGTTCGGGTAAGCGTGAAACATGAACAGAGTCTCGTCTCCCCACCAATATTTTTCCCGAACGGAATCGTTCAGAAGAACGCTTCTTTCCGCATACAAACGCGCCTTTTCGTGAAATCCTTTGTACGGATCGCCCGAACAACCCGCCAAACCGCCGAATGCGGAAAGCATCAATGCGGAAGCCGAAAGCAGTGCAATTTTCTTTTTCATAGAATTTCTCCCTCCGCCTTCATTTCCCTCACCGCCAACGCAAACAGCGTGTTTGCCCAACAGAACCACGGGCGGGTAAACTCGGCGGGATTATCGCAATGGAATCCTTCGTGCATCACAAACGAGTCCGCGTCGGTATTCACCAGCGTTTCAAAACAGCGTTTGCGCTCCTTCCGATCCGAAGAGGTCAACAGCTGAATGACGACGCCGATATGCCAGATATAATTTTCGGGCGTGTGCGGACTTCCCACGCCGCACGCTGCGGCTCCGCTGTAATAGTAAGGGTTGTGTCGGCTTAAAACGAATTTCCGCGTATTGAGATAGAGGGGGTCGTCCTTTTCGCAGTAGCCGAGGTATGGCAGGCTCAGAAGACTCGGAACGTTCGCGTCGTCCATCAGGTTATAGTGCCCAAGACCGTCCGTTTCGAACGCGTATATCTTACCGAATTCGGGATGTTCCGTCACGGCATATTGTTTCAAACCCTCTTTCACGCGATCGTTGATTCTCGCGATCCGTTCGCGCTCGCACTGCGTGCCCGTCTGTTCGGCATGCGCGCCGAGCCAATCCAACACGACGGTTGCAAACATATTCGAAGGAATCAAATACCCGTAATCGCAGACGTCGTCGCTGGGGCGGTAACCGTTCCATATGAGCCCCGTATAACCGACGGGCATTCCCTTCCCGCCGTTCGGCAAAGAAGGAAACTGCGGATAGAGCGGGCGGCTGTGAACGTACGTAGACCGCTCGCCGTGGAACTGCTCCGTTTCGAAGGTATCGAGAATGCGGGAAAACGCCTGTTTGAAGCCTTCGTCGTAGACCGAATAATCGCCCGTTTCTTCCGCATATTTCTGCGCGAGCCACAAGGGATAACAGAGCGAATCGATTTCGAACTTCCGTTCCCACACCCAGGGACTGTCGAAGTCGGTGACGTCGTCTTTATGCCCGCGATGGTTATCGTCGCGGTTGAAAGCATTCGCGTACGGATCGATCGTGATATAAAAGAACTGCCGTTTCAAAAGCCCGCGTATCAGATCCCTTACGTCGCCGTCCTCGGCGGCATAGGGAAGATACCCCGTAACCTGCACCGAAGAATCGCGCAGCCACATCGCGGGAATATCACCTGTGAGCATAAACACGCTTCCGTCTTCGAGCGTTTCGGACGCGGTATCGAGCGACGAGAAAAAGCACTTTTCAAACATACGCTTTACTTTTTCGTCTTTCAGCGTATCCGCAAAGAGCGCAACCCGTTTCCGCATCGTTTGATATAAACTCTTCTGGCGAAGTTCCGCCGCGGAAGGGCTTTCGCCCTTCCGTACGGAATTGTGAATCAGATCCAACATCTTATTTTTTCCTTTTCTTAACGAGGAAGTATGCGCCTGCTCCGATGCCGCCCAACACAACCGCGCCGCCGACGCAGATGCCCGCGATCGCGCCCGCGCTCAGTCCGCCTTTGTCTTTATCACCGTTTTCATCGCCGTCGTCGGGAGTGGGATCGGGGTTGTCATCGCCCTCGGAAGTGGCGGTAAGCGTCAATTTGAAGCTGAGCTTATCGAACGCGCTGTAAACTTCAATCTCAATGACGTCGCCTTCCGCAGTCAACGCGTCAAGCGTATATTTCCCGTCTGCGCCGAGCGTGCCCTTACCCGAAACTTTGTTCCAGGTCACTTTGTAGCCGTCGTTGTTCATCACGTAAGAAGCGAAGTCAATTTCAATCTTTTCGCCCTCGGTGCGCTTCGTTTCCACGTTGAGCGGTCTTTGGGAAATGCTTCCGCCGAACTGCGTGAGGTAAGGCACCCATTCGCCGCCGTTCTTATTCGCTTCGAAATCGTATTCGGCTTCGACTTTCTTCGCCTTGTTTTCGCCTGCTTCGGCGATCATATAAGTGGAGCGGTCGAGTTAGTGAAGAAAGTGTTTCCTCAATTCTTTGAGGACGCGAGATTTCACA
>CAJUFY010000017.1 GCA_910586245.1 uncultured Christensenella sp.
CGCTTGCTTCGGCGACGGGCGTTTTATTGACAAGGCGCAAGATATCCTCGTGAGAAAGCACGCTGCCTACAAGTACGACCTTTCCCTTACCCACTTTCCGCTCGGCGACAACGGACAGCGGCGCGAACTCGCCCGCAACGTAGTTTGCAAGGCTCGTTGTCCCTTCGTGACATTCGTAAGCGTCGTAACACGTAGAAATGCCGCAGTCGCCGCTGTTCGTCCACTGCGCTTGGAACACCTCGTTCGCAACGGGCTTCTGATACTTCGTATAAACGCCCGCAAGGTCTTCGAGGAATGAATACGGCGCTTGCGTATATTTCGAAACGTTGCCGTCCATGATGTCGCTCATCGGCCCTACGATCCACGTGCCGCCCTGCTTTACCCACTCGACAATGCGTTCTTTGAATCCGTTTTCATCTGCGCACGCCAAGAACGGCGATACGATTACCTCGTAGTTTTCCAAGCCGTGCGGCGTGTCGATTACGTCTACGTTATAGTGACGGAACGCCGCATAATATTTGTTGATCAGCGTTTCGCGATAATCCAAATTTTTTAAGAGCGGCGCGGCGGCAAAGGCATTCATCGCCGTGTTGGAATAATGCAACGCAATCTTGCTCTTGATCTCCGTTGCGGTTAAAAATTCTTCGCACTTTTTGAAATCTTCGCTTGCGCGTTTGACTTCCTCGCTTACGCGATAACATCTGCTTGCCGCGGAATACAGCGCGCCGTGTCCGATCTCGTGTCCGTTCGGGTGCGCGCGGAACAGCCAGTACAAGTTCATTTCCGCGCCCTTGGCGATCGGGAGCCAGGTATTCGCATAGCAAGCGCCTACGGGGCGATAACCGCTTTCCGCAAACTCGCTGCCGTTCCAGCCGACCTGCGTTTCCGTCACCCAAAACGGTTTATCCTTTACGCAACGCAGAAAGTCGTAGGCGAACGCGTTCGTATAGAGTCTGTCCGCCGTGTCGTAATGGTTATACTGTACGACGTCCAACTTCTCGTTCAACGAATAATAATCCAGATAATTCTGCGCCATCATATCCGTGCCGACGTTTTCACAGCCGTAGTTATGTAAAATTTCCGCCTGTTCGTCGCTGAACGATTTGATTAAACCGCATTGATAATCGTGCCATGCTTTGCGAAGCGACGGATGCCGCCACTGCGCGGGATAGGGCGGTTCGACTTCCTCGAAGGAATCGTAATTTAACGACCAACGCGCCATGCCCCACGCCTTGTTGAGTTTTTCCGTCGTTCCGAATTTCTCTTTTAAGTACGAACGGAATCCCTTTTTGCAGTTATCGCAAAAGCAACCGTCCCCGTACGGAAACAGTTCGTTGTCGATCTGCCAGCCGACGATCCCCTTTACGCCGGAAAACGCCTTTGCCATTTCGGTAACGATCCGTCTGTTTTTCTCCCGCGCAACGGGCGACGATTTGCACACGTGGCAGCGCGACGATACGTCCGATTTGATCAGATCGGGCATGATCCTCCGCATTTCGGGATACCGATCGAGCATCCACCGCGGCGGCGTGCAGGTAGGCGTACACATCACGGTATCGATGCCGTTTTCATGCAGCCGTTCCACCACGCGCAACAACCAACCGAAATCGTATGCGCCCTCCCTAGGTTCCATTTTGCCCCAGGAAAATTCACCCACGCGCAGGCAGTTCACACCCGTTTCCTTGCATCGCGCGATGTCTTTGACGATTTCGCTCTCGTCCCACAGTTCGGGATAGTACGCTGCGCCCAAATAAATTTTTTTACCCACTTTTTTCTCCTTACGCAATCAACGACTGCATATCGTTAATTGAATTGCCGCCGCAGATCCGTCGTCGGCATTCCATATTTTTTTCATTTGCTCCGCGCTCATCCGAAAGCAGTTACCCGATTCGGACAGCGGGATTTCGACTTCGTTTCCGCCGAGCAGACTCGCCGCCGTAACGCGTAACGCTTTGCCATGTTTCCATTGAAATTCAAAGCAGTCGGCATAACCGAACAGCGCAATATGCTTCGGCATTTTTTGCAAAGAACAAGCAACGCTTCCCCCCACGTATCCCCGTTTGCCGTTCAACGTTCGGGGAAGTACGGCGACGGAATACGCGCCGTGCGGATTGAGCGAACTAACGACGAACGGCTTTGCGCCCGTTCCCCTCGCTTTCACTTCGGGCAACCGCGCGTTGCGTGATACGGCTGCCGGCGCGCCCTGACGGATCGTCCGTCCGTTGATCGGTTGATACCAAAACTCGTTTTCCCGAAACGTCCATTCGTCCGCAAGAATTTCTTCACTGACCTCAACTTCCCCGCCCGCAAACGGCGGGGCGATCTTCTGCCATGCAAGCGCGGCGTCCGCTTCTTTCAATCTGTCGCTGTCGTCCCAATCATCCAAGCCTTTCCCGAACACCGAACGCATGACGCCCATCTGGCACCCCAGCGCCGCCGCAAGATACAGTTCGTCCTCCACGTTCAGACAGCCTTTTGCAAACGGCAATAAGTATCCCGCTCTGTCCAACGTACTCGATACCGATAACTGCGGTGTTACGTCATAAGTGCGGAACACCTCGCTGTACGAAACGGCTTCCTTTGAAAGTCCGCTGAGTTTTTCTTCGTCCTGAAATCTGCCGACCGCTCCGCGCTGCAATGCTTCGGTCACGCCGTTTACGGGCGGACAACAGATCGCGTGCTCTACCGTCAGTTCGGGATAGAGTTTCCGCGCGGTTTCGGTTAAAAAGCGGCGGAACGCGTTATCGTGTTCGTGCGTGCCCCAGTCTACCTTCCAATATGCAACGCCTGCCTGTTTGCACCATAATATGCGCTCGCGCCAATATTCTCCGTCGTTTTCGGAAAAAGGAAAACCGTAATCCTCGCCGCACTTTTGCGCCGCAACCCAAATGCCGAGCCCTTTCCAACCCAAGTTCTTTGCTCTGTCGTTGAGAATTTTCAATCGCTCCGCCGGGCTGCCCTTGGCGCAGGGAAACCGAAGTTCGTTGACTTCAAGCGAACCGAAACAACGTTTATGTACTGAGAGATCTATATTATACACTACGTCCCAGCCATCATCAAGTACGAGATAGAGTTCTTTGCGCAATACCACGGAATTTTTTTCCGCCATGCCGTTTTTTCCGAAAACCGTCTGCTCGTTTACCTTGTCGCGCGCGCAATTCGCGCCCTGATCACCCGTAAATTCGGGGCGCACGGCAGCACGTTCCGCACCCGCTTCCGACGCAATAAAATTTTGCGCAAGCCATGTGCAGTAATAGCCTTTCTGTTCGCCGCTTTGATGTTGACCGCTTTTCACCAACCCACATTTACGCCTATTCATTTTGTTTCCATTTCGTTTTTGATATCTGCAAACGCGCCCGAAAACACGCTGTAAGTTTCCAATTTCGGATGGATTCCGTCCGACGATAAAAGCATATAGTATATCTCCTTATCAAATTTTTTCCCAAATTCCAACAAGTTGCCTTAACAGAAATCAAGTTCTTTTTCCTTTAACCATTCGTAGGGATTTTCCCGAATCTGCGATTTCTGATACTCGCGCGGGCTCATCCCCTTCCACTTCGTAAACATTCTTGTAAAATACGCCTCGTCCTCAACACCCACCATTTGAGCAACCGCTTTAATCCCGACTGAAGATTCCGACAAAATAACGCAAGCCGTGGAAATGCGGAATCGGTTAATATAGTTGACAGGCGTCATTCCCGCAAAATCGTGAAACATCGTAATGAGCTGTTTTTTTGTAACGTTCATTTTTTCCGCAATTTCGTCGAGTGTAAAATTCATACGGTAATTACTATTGAGAAATATGAGAATATCCCGAAATACTTTGAAACGCGCCGATTTTACCACAAACGTTTTTTGATACAAATTACAAAATTGAATCAAACGCTGAAACAGCTGAAGCGTATACCCCAAACAGCTGAGCGATTTCAGCGCACTGCCGTCATACTCTTCCGCCAGCAATTGAAATAAATTACAGATATTATTCGCGTTATCCCCTAAATAAATATAAGGTTTTTCCCTTGAAAATCCGCAGGCGTTAAGCAAGTTTTCAAGACCTTCGCCGCTGAAATCCATCCAAAAATACGCCCATGGCGCCATCGGATCGGGAAAATATTCGTGTTCGTCGTTTTCGTAAAGCAAAAACATATTGCCTTTGGTCAAACTGATTTCTTTTCCGTTTTTGATCAACGTACCGTAGCCGTAAATAATACAGTGCAACGAATATTTTCTTGCCTTCTGTTTTTCATGCAATTTACGAGGCAAACAATGCTCCTGCCCTACGCGCAAAAGCTCGAATTCACACGTTTCATCATGAAATTCAAACGTCAGTTTACTCATAAAATCCCCCGTCAAAGCCACTTCATTTTCGGGATATCGTTCCGAATGCGAATCTTCACAATCCGCGTACTCTTATACTCAGTAACCATTCGTATTATAAAAGTTCAACATATCATTGTCAATAGTTTTCCCGAAAAGGTAAATATAATCCAAGTTTTAAAAATCAAAAAGAAAAAAAGGCTGCGGGAAGAACCCGTAGCCTTTTCGTGTTTCATAACGGAATTATTTCCGTGTTTTGTAAGAACC
>CAJUFY010000018.1 GCA_910586245.1 uncultured Christensenella sp.
ACCCGTAGCCTTTTCGTGTTTCATAACGGAATTATTTCCGTGTTTTGTAAGAACCGTCGCTCTCGCCAAAGCCCGTTATCTTCACCTCTACGTTCACAGGCTGCTCCGGTTTCATCTGCGGCTGCGCTTGCATCGGCACGTACTGCACCTGCGGCTGCTGCGGCTGCATCATCGGCTGTACCGCCACGTACTGCACCTGCGGCTGTGCCGGCTGAACCCGCACCATAGGCATCGGTTGCGACGCCACCGTCACGTTCGTTTCGTTGTTCCTGCGTCTCAGCAACAAACATATGATGATGATTCCTTCCAGTATCGCTATGATCATAAAAATGATAAATAATATCAGCCAAACCATATATGCTCCGTCGTTTTCCCGGTATACGTTCACCGAGATCACTCTCACCGCTTGATTTCCGTCCTCCGATGCCGATACCGGGCTCACCGCCGTATCCTGGATATCGAAGATATAGATGTGTACCGTGTTCTGTCCCAGCTTCAGCTTCGTGTTCTCGTCGATCTTATAGCTCAGTCCCTTCCCGACCGTTACTTCGATGTTCAGCTCTTTGATCTTGTAGCCTACCGAATAGAAGTAATCCGTCGTTTCGGCATTGTAATCCGACTTGAACTCCACGATCTCTTTGATGTTCGCGCTTTCCAGGCTCGCCTCGTCGCGCATGACGAGCACCGTTACCGTTCTGTTCGCCTGTTTGTCGCTCGACTGGATATTGATGCTTACCGTATTCGGGCCGTACGCCAACTTCACGCCTGCGTTCTCTTCGCCGTTATCGTTCTGAAGATGCTTGTTGTAGAAGATCTGATACGTTCCGATTGCTTCCGCTTCGCTCAACTGTTCCAGTATCACGTCGATCGTCAGCGTCGATACGCTGTACTTCACGTGGTACCAGCCCAGAAGCGTGCTGTCGTTGTCGTAAGACAGGTTGAAGTCTTCGATTTCTTCGATCGTGATTCCCGCGTTCGTATTGCTCGTCGGCGCGGGTTTCCGTTTCAGGTTTACGAAGTACGTTGCCACTTCTCCGCTTTCCGGCACGATTGCAATCTGGACCCGCGCATGGATTCCTTCCCCGAACAGTTCCGCCACGCTGAACATGCCGTTGTTCTGGATCCGGATTTCCGCCGTTTCGTCTTCCGTTCTCGCTTCGATGTTCACGCCTACGTCCGCAGATTCGATTTCCACGAAATATTCGTTCCCTTCGATCGTTCCGATCGACGCCGGATCCGTTCCGTCCAGCAGATTTCCGTCTTTATCGTAGATCGCGTAATTGCTCACGTTCAGATACGACAGCACCGGATACTCCGACATCCGCACCAACCGCAGCGTATAGATCGTTTTCGCGTCCCCCAGCGTTACCAGCACCGATACCGTCACGCTCTTCGTTTCCGCGCCGAATTCCACGTACGCCATTGCGAAGTTCTGGTCGAAGCCCAGCAGTTCGCCTTCGCGGAAGAATTCCACTCTTGCGAAGTATTCTTCCGATTCCGCATACAGTTTCACCTTCGTCACGTCGCTCGGCAGGAAATACGAATAGTTCAGTTCGTCCGGATTGAAATTCGGGATCGTCTGATTTTCGACCTGCAAATCGATCAGCGATACGTGATCCACCGGCGCCGCGCGGTTTACCGTAAACGTATACTTCACCGCGCCGTCCTGGTTGCTTCCGTCTTCCGCCACCGCGTACACTTCGTACACGTTCTCGCCCACGCTCACGGGTTTGTTCCCCGTACCGACCAAGTTTGCCTTCGCAGACGCCGTTTCCGCTTTGATATCCACCGCGTCCACGCCGTTCGGCACTTCAAAGGTATATGCGTGCGTGTCGCGGTCGTATTCCGCGAAATAGTCCTTTCCGTCGCTGCCCGTGATCACGATCTCCGTGATCTCGTAATCGCTGTCCGGCACGTAATCCGGTTCTGCGAACGTGATCGTATACGTTTTGCTCGTTCCGTTTTCCGCCTGTACCGTGAAGCTCACTTTCTTGCTTCCGTCCGCTTCCGCGGTAATCGTTCCGAGGTTGATATTCCCGTCCGCAGGCAGTCCCGTTATCTTTGCCAGCGCGCCCGCCGCGACTGCGTCGATATTCACTCCCCCGCTCAAATCGTCCAGCGTCACGCGGTAGTTCGACGTGCCCGCCGAAAACGCGGGGCTCAGCGTCAGTTCCGCTCCGTTCCCGTCTCTCACCACCAGACTCGCAAGCGTATTCGTCGACTCCGCTGCCGTGCGCGCGATCTTCACCGTAAACGGCGCTCCCGCTTTGTTGTTGTCGTCCGTCGCCGTAAACGTCAGCGTCGTCGTTCCGCCCGCGCTCATCGACGTGCAGTTTACCGTGAAATTCGGCGCCGTGCCCGTCTTCGTTCCGCCCGTTACGTTCAGCGTCGCGTGCGTGCCTTCCGTCGTCACCGCGAACGTCGCGCTCGTCACGCCGTACGGCACCGTTATCGTCTGTCCGCTCGTCAACGTCGCGTTCCCGCCGTTGTAGTCTGCCAACGTCGTCGAAACCACCTGCACGATCCCGTTCTTCTGCTCCAACAGCTTCACCGTGAACGTGTAGTCTCTGTTCGCGCTCGTTCCGCGCACCGTAAGCTTATACGTGTTCGTTCCGTACGCCAGCGTGCCCGTGTACGGCCCGCTGCCAGTAAGTCCCGTCCCCGCGCTGATGCTCGCGCCCGCAGGCACCGTCGCACGGAAATAGATCTGCGTGCCTACCGCATAATCGTCCAGTTTCAGCGTCTCCGTCCACGACGTGCCGCTCAGCGTAATCGTCGTGTAACTCGTTCCGTCCAAAGAATATTCCAGCGTGGTAAATCCGACGCCTACCACTTCCTGCAACAGCTTGATTGTGTACGCGCCTACGTTCCCCGCTTCTGCCGTTACGCTTACGCTGATCGTCTTATCCGCCGTCAACGTATATTCCTTCGTGAACGGCGACGTTGCCGCCGCGTTGTCCACTTTCAGCGTCGCTGTCCCCGGAATCGCAAACGATACCTGCGCTTTGTTCCCGTTCGCCGCCGTTAAGCTGTACGAATAGTTGTTTCCGCTTCCGCCGTTCGCAAGCGCCGTTCCGCCCGCGCCGCCGTCCAGTACCGTTACGTTACTCAAATCCACGTCCGTGCACTGCTTCACGAAATTGATCGTATATTCCTTGAACGTCGTTCCGTCCGCCGCGACCGCCTTCAATTTCAACGAGCCCGTCGCTCCGCTCAGCGTGACCGTAAAACTCGCTCCGCTTCCGCTCGACGCGTTCGTTAACGTCGTCTTCGACGGCGTGCATCCCGTCGCATTTTCTACCGTGATCGTATCCGCTCCGTAACCGCCCGCAAGCTTCGCCGTCACCGTCGTCGTGATGCTTCCCGTACTCCCGTACGGCAC
>CAJUFY010000019.1 GCA_910586245.1 uncultured Christensenella sp.
GCGCTCGTTGCGCCCGTACTCGTATTTCCCTTGATGCTGCCGCCGTCAAAGGTGAACGTTCCGCCGTTCACCAAAATGCCGCCCGCGCCGTTCGTCGCAGTCGCTTGGTTGTTCGTAATTTCGCAATTGATAAATGTTGTCGTCGCAGACGAATAAATCGTCGCCGTCGCCGAAGCTGCATTAACTACGTTACTGTCGATCTTTACGTTTGTGAATTGCGCCGTTATACCCGGATTTAAATAAATCGCCGATACATTCGTACTGTTGTTTCTCGAAATTTCCCCGCCCGTTACAGTAATATCCGTGTCAGAATTTAATCCGCTTGTATGCCCGCTTCCGCCCGTATTGCCGTTAATATAACAGTCGGTAAAATGCGCCTCGCTTGCCGCATTTGTAATATAAACGCCGCCCATAAACTTACCGCTGTTGTTTTCGATGCGTACGTTGTTAAATTCGATTGGATCGGTTACTTTTCTGATCGTAACGCCCGCCGCAGCACTACTTGATACATTTGGCGATTTATTGCCCGAAATTTCCGTGTCTACTACCGTTACCGATTTCGCAACCGAAATATCCAAACCTGCGCCATAACCGTTTGTTCCCGTGTTCGTGTTGTTAACAATATGACTGTTTTTTACGTCAAGAACCAGAGTGGCACCATTCTCAAATCTGATACCACCAATCAAACCGGTATTATTTTCAACGGTAACCCCGTCTAACGTTAAAGTTCCCTTTTGCGACATAACGATGCCGCCTATCGTCGTGCCCGTATTGTTTGATATTACGACGTTCTTTAACGTAACCGTACCGCCGAAAGAACCGACCCCACCGACAGAGCCGCTGTTATCGATGATTTCAGCGTTTTCCGCTGTAAATGCGCTGTTCGCATTCACTAACACCGCACCCACAGACCAAGTTGAACCTGTTCCTCTGTTATCACGAATCGAGCCGCCGTGCATGGTAAATGTTGTACCCGCAGAGTTAAGCGCAATACCGGCCGCGCCATAAGCTCCGCTCAAAGTATTTTCGTAAATTTCGCCGTTGTTCAACGTTGTAACGGCAGCACTGCTTGCCGCAATACCGCCTGCATGGGAGTCGTCATTCTTCGCCGTTCCGACGCTCGCCGTATTTCCGTGAATCCGACCGTTGTTTATGATAACTTCGCCGCCGTTATTTCCGATCCCTCCGCCAACCATATAAGCATTCGACGCCGTATTCGTTGCGGAGTTATCCGAAACGTCGCCGCCGTTCATTGTAAACTTAGCGGGGGTTACAGCACTGCCATTCAGGATAGGATAGAGGAAAATTCCGCCGCTGATGGAAAAAGTCGAAGCTGCTTTCGCTTTGTTGCCCGTGATCGCGCCTGTTTCAAGCGTTAGTTCCGCGCCGGACGCAACATGGATTCCGCCTGCACGGTAGTGCGCGGACGCCGTAACGTTTGCATATCCGCCGGTGATTTTGCCGCGGGCAGGCGAAAGAACCTCGCCGCGGTCGTTCACGACTTCGTTCGTGTCCGTTACGGTAAGTTTCCCTTCTACTACGATCACTGTGCCGTTTACGATTGCCTTATTCTGCGCCACAAGGTTACGATCGATCGTCTTACTCTTTAAGTCGATGACGATGTCCGCGCCCGCAGGCACCAACAAGCCGCCCGTGCCCGTGTAGCCGTTTACCGCGCCCGCGCCGAAGCTGCCGTTTCCGTCTGCTATCCAGTCGCCTTTCGGCGTGAACGTCGTTTGCATGCCGCCGTTGTTTACGCTCGTTTTGATCGCGTACGTCCACAGCGACTGGTTATCCTGACGCAACATCGAAGCCTCGAGCGACGTGCCCGTGCCTTCGTGAATAATTTCGCAGGTATCGTTATCCGCGAAGAAGAACGCTTCTTCCGGCAATTGCGTATGATACCGACCGTAACCGTCGGTAAACACGCCGATCATCAAGCCCGATAAGTTAATCTTGCTGCCCGTCAGCGCGCCAGTGATTTCGATTACGAAATCCGCTTTCGCAATATAGAGATTGCTCTCTTCGCGATCGTTCGTATAGTTTTCGTCAAAGACGATCTTCCCGACCATGGAAAGCGTTGTCGCGCTTTCGCAGACGCGCACGCCGTAACGCCCCGTGTTGTCGGATACGGTCACGTTTTTGAACGACGCAACCGAACCGAGCCTTACCGCCGCGCCGTCCGACGCGGTAGCTGTATTGCCCGTGATTTCGCTGTTTTCCAGTTCGAGCGTTCCGTACACCGTCGCGGAAGTATAATTTACGAAGATCGCGCCCGTTGCGCCGTGATTGTCCGTAAAATTCGTATTCAGAACGGTTGCCACGCCGTCTACGCGCAATCCGCCCGCCGTTTTCGCATCCGTTCCCGTTGCGACGTTATTCGATACCGTGCAGCCGTCCATCGTGAGCGTGCCGAA
>CAJUFY010000020.1 GCA_910586245.1 uncultured Christensenella sp.
AATCTTTTCGGGCGGCTTCCTTCTTTCATTTCTATGACGTCGGCGCGAAAGCGCCGCAACCATACTCCCGCGTCGAAAGGCTCGTTGCACTTTCGGCGCGTTTCACTTTCTTTGGAAAACATTATCTATATTACCCCTGCAAAAATGAAAGTATAAAATCGCTGTTTACCTCGTAAATTTGAAAGCGTGTTACTTTCATTTATGTTAAGCGGAAAAGAAAAAAATACGTCCCTCGCGAGATCTACCCGCGAGGGACGCCTGGATCATCTATTTTTTAAGCTTTTTGACACGCAATAAAACGCGGCTTAACCACGCTCCCGTTTTTATTCGATTCCTCAAAGTTACAAACAGCGCCGCTCATTGATTCCACCTCGTTGGCGGTTTGTAGCAGTCGCATATTTTATGATCTGAAAGCCGCCAACCCGTATCTTTACACTTCCTGCAATGCCATTGCGGCGTAAGCATTTGTCGCGTGATCCCGATTTTCGACATGCGCTTATCTAATTCTTGTCTAAGATCTTCATATTCCTTCACAAGCGCAGCGACGTCGTTCGGACGAAATACTTCCGCTTTTGCGATCTCGATCTCCAACTCTTTCAAGCGTGAATTGATCAATTGATATTTTGAATCCCGCGACAACTTCATCATATAAAAGTTTGCATGTCGTTCCGCTTTCTCGCGCCGACGCGCAAGCTCGCTTTGACGTGCTGCTTCTTGATCCTGCGCCTCGATCCGCTTCAAGTACTCCGGTTTACGTTGTTCCCGGCGCGTTTTCCGTTCGCGACGATCCTCTTCCCACAGCTCGCGCTTTGCTTTCCCGATTTGTAACAGATCGGGATTTAGTTTATATTCGCTTTCAACGTCGTTATTTAAACCGCTAAGCGTGCATTCCACCGCTTTAATATTGATTAGTTTCCGTACGCATTTTCCCGCACTCGACGCCGACATTCCAAGCGTATTTGCAATTTTGTTATAACTCCCGCGGAATACTTCTTCCCCGTCCGGATTCAAACACGCCGTCATGATGTGTGAATATACAAGAATTTCATGGCGCGTTAAATGATAGAACGTGCCGTTCACTTCAAGCCCGCGATTCAGCATATTTTCGGAATCGATATATATGTACTTCTCTTTGTTGATCTTTATTTTAACACGGTACTTCGTTTCCCGCCGATCCGTCTTATCCTGTTCAATCATATCCGCAGCGATCAAATTTTTGAGCGCATAATTGACCGTTGCCGAACCTGCATGAAAAAACCGTTTCAAATCCTCATGCCGAACCGCACACTGTTTCCCGCTTTCTCCCGGCGAAGAAAACGCTGCAAAAAATGAAAATGCCAGGTTTTCAAAACCTGAAAGCCCGCGCTCGTGTTCGCCGCGCAATCCGCGCTTGCGTGGCGTCGGAAGCCGCAGCTTTCGACAGCCGGCATAATATACCGTCAGATACGGCAAGCTTCCGATATTCAGTTTTCTTGCCGAGTTCGCCATGCCCCGCTCCTATGCTTCTTGATTCTGCAAAAACAACACTTTTTCCGTAGGCTCGTAACCGTTGATTCCGCAATGCCGGATATATCCCAATTTAATCAGTTTTCCGATATTATAACTTACTACCTTCACCGTCGTACCGAGTTCTTCCGCAATTCGCTCCAAATCGATCCGCACCCGGCAACGCTTTTCTTCGGTAAGCAAATCGAGAACGCGAAAAAACAACTCTTGCGAACCATGATCTATTTTGATCGCTTTCACGCACATTGATTTTACCCCCCTTATTTTTGCTCTGCGACGTCCCCGCGCAATCCCCTCTTCCGGCCGATCCGTCGCCCGAACCCGCCGCGCAGCCCCTGTTTTGAGGGGAAAATCGGCGTCGAAAAAATTTTCCAAAGCAACGAAAAATTTTTTCGAGATAGTCGTGCGGTGCGCCGTAGCGCCACCATTTCCGCGTTGCGTGCCCATGCACGCCTGGTTGCCCCTGTCCGCGTTGTTTGTTCGGGGCGGCGCTTTTTCACCGACCTTTCTCACCATAGGTGAGAAAGGTAAACAGAGTCGGTTTGAAAAAGTAAAATGAACGCCGCACACGAATCAATTAACGCGGAAAATGCCGCGCAGGCGCGTTCACGGCTTGTTGCCGTACTTACCT
>CAJUFY010000021.1 GCA_910586245.1 uncultured Christensenella sp.
CCGCAAGCTTCGCCGTCACCGTCGTCGTGATGCTTCCCGTACTCCCGTACGGCACATGCGCCGTGTACGACGTCGTGTTTTCGTTGAACGCCGCGCTCAACCCGTTCCGCGCTCCGCTCACCGTAGGCGTCGTGTTCACACCGAGGCTCGCAAACTTCACGTACGCCATCTTTATATCCAGATAGTACGTCGTAACCGTCACGCCGTCTTCCGCCGTGACTTTGATCTCCAGCGTCTGGTTCCCCGCTGCCAGCGTCATGTTCCCGCTGTTCCCGCTTCCGTTCCCTACCGGCTTCGTCTGGGTTCCCAACTTCACCGAAATCGTTGCCTTCGCACTCGCCGTCGCGCTTACCATGAAATTCGTCAACGTACTGTTATTGCTCGTGTAACTCATGTGCTGACTGCTCGACGCAGTTCCGCCGTTCGGCACCGTTGCAACCGTTACGTTCGTATTCGTATTTCCGTGGCCTACGCCCAGTTTCGTGAGCTGCGCTTCGCTGCTCTTCACTTCTTCCCCTACTTGAATCGTAATCGGAGTACTTGCCAAAGAACCGCGATCGGCATAAAAAGCCTGCTTGCCCGTAGCAATATCAAGCTGCCCGGTTGCAGAATTATAACTGGCTAAATTGACTTGATTTTTACCGGTTTTAAGGATATCGAACGTAAGACTGCCGTTGAAATCCGCGGGGATTAAAAACGGCATGCGGAACAAATTGTCGTGCTTACTTGCCGTACCGCGAGAAGTATTCCCTTTCGTTCCCAAACCGATCGTAACCGTTCCGTCCGCCGATAATTTATCGCCGAAAGAATAATCGTAAGTGGTGGTGTTAAACTTCTCTCGTCTTAAATCGTCGCGATCGGGATATAAATCGCTCTGATATCCGTAATTGAAGCCTTCGTCGTACAAATCGCCGAACATTTCCAACAATTTTTCGCGAACGGCTTGATCGGTAACGTTTTCCGGTCCGCCGTAATCATCGACAACTGCGATCGCAATGCCTTGCGGCGCAGCCCCGCTTGCGTCGGTTGATTTGATGTCCAAATTATAGGCGATCCAGCCCAAGGTATCGGCAGGATTTAAGACGTGAACGCATCCCGTTAAAATTACAACGCTGCCCGGTTCCGCCTTCGTAACCGCCGCTCCGCTGATCGGATCGGTCAATTCGAAGGTAATCGTCACGCCCGCCTCGTCGGCAGAAACAACCGCTCCGCGTTTCAGAAACAGTCCGCCGAAGAAAGAGCACAGCAAAAACAACGCAACCGTAATTGCGGCAATGATTTTCCGTTTCGAACTGTTATGATTGTTTTTTAACATAATTTATCCTCTTAGGATATGGCTTTCGCCATAAGTGTAATTTTTACTGTTATACCGACGATTTATGGAAATAACCTTCGATAAGAGTGATCGAACCAACCGCAACCGAATTCATGATAGAAGCGTCGAGCGTGGTGATATAACCGTTATTGGATACCATACCCGCAAGTCTGACTTCGATTCTGTTGAACGTGGCAATCGTGCTGTATGCGTCTTCCGTCGACAACCCGACGGCGTGACTGTTAACGTACGATGCGTCGTTCGTCGTTACGTAGCTGTCGCCGTCTACGTCGCCGAGTACGGAGAGATATACAACGTCGGCATCGTCGCCTGCGCCGAACTCCACTCTCCAACCCGTTGCAACCTGTTTGTCGGAATCGTACTGTACGACGGAGGTATAATTGCCGTTTTCATACACCAGCTCTCCGTTTGCGTTATAGAAATGCAACATCTCGTGCTGAGCGGGCTCGATTTGCGCCAAAACTTCCGTCACCGTCGTCGAAACGGTGCTGTCCGAACCGGTGATTTCACCGAGAACGATACGATCAAACGTATCTGCTGAAATCACTGCGAAATTTTGTTCCGTCCAACCAATCTGATAGAAGCGGGTTACGTCGATATCGTCTACGCCGTGCTGCCAGTTCAGTTCCGCATACGTTCTGCGATGATATTCGATATCGTCATCAGACTTTTTATTCTTCTGAATCGTCATGAACTGATAGGAAGATCCGTCGATGAGTTTGAGTACGCCGAGCTTGGCAAG
>CAJUFY010000022.1 GCA_910586245.1 uncultured Christensenella sp.
CCGCAAGCTTCGCCGTCACCGTCGTCGTGATGCTTCCCGTACTCCCGTACGGCACGTGCGCCGTGTACGACGTCGTGTTTTCGTTGAACGCCGCGCTCAATCCGTTCCGCGCTCCGCTCACCGTAGGCGTCGTGTTCACACCGATACTCGCAAACTTCACGTACGCCATCTTTATATCCAGATAGTACGTCGTAACCGTTACGCCGTCTTCTGCCGTGACTTTGATCTCCAGCGTCTGGTTCCCCGCAGCCAGCGTCATGTTCCCGCTGTTCCCGCTTCCGTTCCCTACCGGCTTCGTCTGGCTTCCCAACTTCACCGAAATCGTTGCCTTCGCACTCGCCGTCGCGCTCACCATGAAATTCGTCAACGTACTGTTATTGCTCGTGTAACTCATGTGCTGACTGCTCGACGCCGTTCCGCCGTTCGCTACCGTCGTTACCGCTACGTTCGTATTCGTATTTCCGTGACCTACGCCCAGTTTCGTGAGCTGTGCTTCGCTGCTCTTCACTTCTTCCCCTACTTGAACGGACACGGAATTGATCGCGAGCGTTCCGTCGCCCGCGGAATACCGCGTAAGCGACGAAGTGGAAATTTCGCCCGCGTCGTTCAATACGCCCAAGCTGACGTAGTTCGCACCGCTGTTCGGCACGGCGAACGTCAGATTTCCGCTGTAATCCGCAGGGATTACGAACGGGAAGCGCATAAAGAAGGAATGCTTGCTCGCGGTTCCGAAAGTTAAATCGGTACCGGTGCCGAGACCGATGACGATCCCCGTTCCTTTCGAAATATTGTCGCCGAACGACAAGGTATACGTCGCATCAGAAAAGGTTTTATCGCCGTAATCGTCGTTTTCCAGCAAATCTTCCGGATGCTTGTACTGCAATACCCCCGTTCTGGTGTTGAACGTGAATAACTTTTTCAGTTCAACCGCGTCTTCGTCGCTAACGTTCTTGTCTGCACCCATAACGACGGGCAATGCGATATTCGTTACCTTTTCACCGCTGTCGTTCTGCGGCAAAAGATTGATCCCGTTCGCAACCCAGCCCTTGTCTGCGGAAGGGCTCGTAATCGTCATTTTTCCCGTCACGATCACGATGCTGCCGGGTTCGGCTTTCGTAATCGCTTTTCCCGACAAGTCCGCAATCGTAAAATTTAACGTTGCGCCCGGCGTTGCCGCCGATACGCGGCTGCCGTGATTCAAAAACAGTCCGCCGAAGAAAGAGCACAGCAAAAACAACGCAACCGTAATTGCGGCAATGATTTTCCGTTTCGAACTGTTATGATTGTTTTTTAACATAATTTATCCTCTTAGGATATGGCTTTCGCCATAAGTGTAATTTTTACTGTGCCGAACTTCCCTGATAGAAATAATCGCTCGTGGAAGCTGCGCCGATAAAGATAGAGTTGATGATCGAAGAGTCGCCGGTATCGATATATCCGTCGTTCATGATCATTGCCGCCATAAGCACTTCCGCATTTGCAAACATTGCCATGGAAGAGGGATTTACGAAGTAACCGTTTACGAGAGAGGAATCCCCCGTATTGACGTAGCTGTCGCCGTCTACGTCGCCGAGTACGGAGAGATACACAACGTCGGCATCGTCTCCTGCGCCGAACTCCACTCTCCAACCCGTTGCAACCTGTTTGTCGTCCTCGATCGTAACCGCCGACGTATAATTGCCGTTTTCGTACACCAACTCACCGTCTGCGTTATAGAAATGCAGCATCTCGTGCTGTGCGGGCTCGATTTGCGCCAAAACTTCCGTCACCGTCGTTTTTGCTTCGTCCTTCGTCGCGACGATCTGTCCCAACACAATGCGGTTGAACTCGGCAGTGGATACCGTTGCGGCGTCTTCCGTTTCGTCCCAACCCACTTTGTAGAAACGGGTTACGTCGATATCGTCTACCCCGTGCTGCCAGTTCAGTTCCGCATACGTTCTGCGAAACTTTTGAACGTCATCGTCGTTGATCTTATTCTTTTCTATAATCATGAACTGATAGGAAGATCCGTCGATGAGTTTGAGTACGCCGAGCTTGGCAAG